>DIWS01000017.1 GCA_002423585.1 Actinobacteria bacterium UBA6100 | reverse complement strand
TCACGTTCGCCGAGCACTACGACACGACCGCTCACTCGTCGTACGCTCTCAGCTGCTCAGGCGTCGGCTGCCACGCCACACCTGACCTGATGACTGTCCACGCCGAGCGCAACACTGCGTTCTCGTGCGGAGGATGCCACGACAGCATCCTGGTCGCCGTTCAGGACGCGATAGGCGCGGGCGACACCTCCTGCGACGCGTGCCATGGTGCCGTGACCGGCGTAGGTGGCCACCGTGACGCCCACGCTGCTGTTCCGCCGCTTGCGAACGCAGACGGTGCCCCCAACTACTCCTACTACACCGGTTCGGTCGGTACGGCAGCCACCGGCGACTGCAAGGGTTGCCACACGTCGAACCTCGTCGACGAGCACGTGGGTCTCTTTCTCAACGGACCCGTGATCTTCCCGCGCTTCGACGACGCGGGCAATCCGCTCAGCTGCGGCACCTGCCACGACCAGCCCGCTGGCTCGGCCGTGCAGAACGCCATTGCCGAGGGCCTGAGCGCGTGTGAGAGCTGTCACCCGGTGCACGGGCCGATCAACCCGATACACACCTCGACATTCGTCGATGATCCCGAGGTCCCGTGCGGCGACTGCCATAGCGCGAACCTGACGCTGGAGCACAACGGCGGCTACAAGAGCTCGGCGGGGCTCGTCGGCTGCGACGTGTGCCACGACCTCTACACCGGCATGACCAGCGGTTCGGTCACCGGTGACGCCACGCAGGCGGCGATCGCCACCACCAACGACACACGCTGCTCGGCGTGCCACACCGCGTACCACACCGACTCGACGGCCCATGAGGCGTCGACTGCCGCGAGTCTGGAGTGCGGCAGCTGCCATGCGGCCGGCCAGACGGTCATCGACGTTGCCGCAACCGCACTTCATCCGACGTGCGCCACGTGCCACAAGAGCACGCGCATCGGTGCGATCTCGGATCACACCGCCGAGTGTGCGAGCTGTCACAGCGCCGAGGGCACCGACTACCATGCGGCCATGGATGCGAGCCACACGTTCACCGACATGGATGAGAGTTGCGGCAGCTGCCACGCGAGCACACTGCCCGAGGCGCATGAGGCCTATCTCGATCGGTATCCCGACTACGACAGCACCTGCGCCCTGTGCCACAGGAACGCCGGGCTCGATCTCAGTGGCAAGACCGCCGACTGCTCGAGTTGCCACGAGATCCACGGTGACATCGCCACGCTGCACACGGCTACATCGAGCGACTCGTGCGCAGGCTGTCACGAATCGGCCGATCTGCGCGTGCTTCACGGCGACACGATGGACGCCTCATGCGTGACCTGCCACAACGCGGAGTTCGAGATCACCGAATCGATGACCGCCGAGTGCACCACGTGCCACTACGAGGGCGGCGTCGCATTCCACACCGCCATCGGCATGAGCCATACCGGTTTCACGACGCCCGAAGCGTGCGAGGGCGCCGGGTGCCACCCGTCGGCCGACCTGCCGGAAGTCCACGCCCGGTACGTCGGCGCGGGCAAGCAGTACCCGCAGTACACCGACACGTGCGAGCTCTGCCACATGAACGAGGACGACCTCCGGATCGATTGGGACGCCATCACCGGCGGCGCATGCGCCAACTGTCACGGTGCGGCGCACGACCGGATGAATCACACGGCGACCTCGACGCTCAGCGCTGATTGTGCGGGTTGCCATCAGCTCATGGTCCTGCCGACGCACGACGCCCAGTTCGTTCCGGGCGATGAGTCTGCCGCCTGCAACACGTGCCACAACAACCCGCTGTTCGGCGGCGACCTCACGTACACGAAGACGTCGTCTGACTGCGAAGGCTGCCACGCGAAGACGCCGGTCGCCACGACCCACTATCCGGCCGACAAGCACCTCGCCGTTCACACGGACGATTGCGTTGACTGTCACTACATGGACCTGAAGTCCGAACACGTGAAGGTCGATGTGACCTGTGTCGAGTGTCATACCGACCCGTCGGACTCTGCGGTCATCGCGGCCGGCTGGAACATGAACTGCGATCAGTGCCACATGGGCAGCCACGACGACAAGGCCACGCGGCACGCATCCACCCGCACCGACTGCAGCACCTCGGGATGTCACGAGTCCGACGTGTCCGCGATTCACGGCGGCCTCCCCGGCGGCGGTTGCAGCAGCTGCCACACCGGCCCGACACAACTCACTTCAGACCTGACGAAGAACTGCACCGATGGTGGCTGCCACAGCGGCGGCTACCACTCGGGCCTGCCGGAGCTGCACACGGCCACCGCGAGTGCCTCGTGTACGCGCTGCCACAGCGAAGCGCTTCCGGACGGCTCGCAGCTCGAGCCCATCCATGACGCCGTGTGCGCCACGTGCCACAACACGACCATCGACGCGTCGACCAAGACCGCCGAGTGCACCACGTGCCACAACACCACGGTGTCGCCGTATCACGGGACGATGGACGACAGCCACGCGTTCGCGACAATGGACGCCGGTTGTCAGCAGCCGGGCTGCCACGTGAAGACGCTGCCCGAGGAGCACGCGAAGTACCTCGCGCGCTACCCGCAGTACACCGACACGTGTGCACTGTGTCACCTGAACGCAGCGTTCGACGTATCCACCAAGACCGCCGACTGCTCGACGTGTCACACGGTCCACGGGAACATCGACACGCTGCACGGCACCACCGCGAGCCAGGCATGCGTGGCGTGCCACGAGTACACGGACGTCCGCGACGTGCACGGCACGTCGCGCGAGACCTCGTGTGCGGTCTGCCACAACGCGGCCGCCGGCCGGATCAACTGGGCCACAACCACTATCGAATGCGCGTCGTGCCACGGCACCTTCACGCCAGCCGATCCGAACCACTACCCGCTGGCCAAGCATGATGCCTCGGCACAGAGCGGCTGCAACCAGTGCCACTTCATGGACATGAAGGCGGAGCACTTCAAGCCGTCTGTGGCGGTCGGCTGTGTGGCGTGCCACGAGTCCAAGGTCGATTCGTTCACGTCGGCGTGGGACAAGACCTGCGCGGCGTGCCACCCGACCAACCACGGGGACAAGAACGTGAAGCACGTCTCCAGCACCTCGAACTGCGGAGGATCGGGTTGCCACGTGATCACCGACGTGTCGACGATCCACGCAGGGTTGAGTGGCAACGGCTGCTATGTCTGCCATAAGGACCCGGCAACGCCCGCCACTACGACCACCTGCACCGACGCCGGCTGCCACGCCAACGTGGGCACGAACCACCACGAAGCGCACAACGGAGCATCCGTGAATCCATCCGGCTGCAGCGGATGTCACTTCATGTACCTCGACGACGAGCACGCGGCGCTCGGCTATACCTGCGCCACCTGCCACGACTCCACCGTCACGGCTGTGGTCGCGGCCATCGCGGCCGGCGATCTTCAGTGCAAGTCCTGCCACCCGGGCATGCACGGCAAGCAGAACTACGAGTTCAATCCGAACATGTCGAGCATGCACCGTGTCAGTGCCGAACTCCCGGGCATGCGGTCGTCGTACGTCGTCAATGGAACGACCTACACCTGGACGCTGCCGTCGACGTCGCTCTTCCTCAAGACCGGATGGACCACGAGCAGCATGATGGCGTGCGATAGCTGCCACAGGTACTCGGGCGCGACCGGTCCGCACGGGGCGACCATGAAGGTCAATATGGATCCGTCGTATCCCGCGGACTGGCAGACCAAGCGGCTCGGCACCAAGACGAGCTACGGCGACTACCGCACGAGCCCGTCCGCCGCGGCGTATACGGGCGGGTACGTTGGCACATCGACGGGTGCGGTCATCTGCGACAAGTGCCACAACACGAACTACCGCAGCATGAACAGGGTGCATGACAAAGGCGATCACGAGGGCGCGTACTGCACCGACTGCCATGCCCAGATGCCGCACGGCTGGCGTCTGCCCAGGCTGCTCGCGTACACGACCGATCCGTCGCCGTATGCGTCGCGCAGGATCGCGGGCATCAGCCTAGAGAGTCACTCGGCCTCGGGTGACTGGGACGAAAGTGACTGCTTCGCCGGTTGTGACGATCACGAGAGCAGCGTCTCCCGCGTCTGGCCGTCCGCGGAGGTCGTTGTGACCACCGGTAACGTGAGCGGTACGGTCACCAAGTCGACCGGCGGTGCGCTCTCCGGGGCTATGGTGAGCATCGCGGGGAAGACCGCGACGAGCAGCAGCACCGGCACGTACTCGATAACCGGCATCACTGCTGGAACGTACACGATGACTGTGAGCGCCACCGGCTACACCGCGTGGTCCGGGTCGGTCGCTATCACGTCGGGCGGAACGGCGACGCAGAACGTCACACTCGCGCCAACGTCGACGACCCCCACTTACGGCAATGTGTCCGGCACGGTGAAGAACGCCTCCGGGGCTGCTGTCTCCGGTGCAACGGTGAGCATCGGCGGCAAGACCGCCACCACCTCGAGCACCGGTGCCTACAGCATCACGAGCATCGCCACGGGTACGTACACGATGACCGTCTCGGCTACCGGCTATACCACGTGGTCCGGTTCGGTGACGATCAACGCGAACACCACGGTGACGCAGAACGTCACGCTGACGGCGGCCGCTACGACGGAGACGAACGTCGCCCGGTCTGGCACGGCGACCGCATCGTCCACTGATGGGGACAACACACCCTACCGTGCCATTGATGGAAGGACGGACACCTACTGGCGTTCGAAGGACGGCAACAGCCAGTGGTTCATGGTCGATCTCAAGAGCACGAAGACCGTTTCCCGCGTTGTGATCGACTGGGACAGCTCGCGTTACGCGAAGGCGTTCCGCATCGAGACATCGGCTGACGGGAGCACCTGGACCCAGAAGTACAGCACGACGAGCGGGACGAGCGGTGTGAAGACGATCACGTTCGCCGCTCCGACCAGTGCTCGCTATGTCCGCCTGGTGTGCACGTCTGCGAACGACAGGCACTACCGGATCAAGGAGTTCGAGGTCTGGGGTTTCTAGCGGCTGACCGGGAGTCGCATCCCTCCGGCGCCAACAGAAGCGCCTCCGCCGATCTGGCGGGGGCGCTTCTGCCTAGACGGCGCCCGCATCGCGCAGTGAGGCGATCACCGCACGTGTGGCTTCGAGTGCTTCATCGGCTCGGAGGGCCGGGGCATCAGGTTCCTCGGCCAATGCAGGTGGGAGCGTCACGCCGGTGAGCGCGCTCGCGAGCAGCGTCCACGCGCTCGGCACGATGCGCTGCCACGAGTAGCCACCACCACCGGTGGCGAGCAGGCGGCCGTCACACGACTCATCGGCGAGTGTGGTGAGGCGGCCGTAGAGCGCCCGGAAACCGTGGAGCGTCACGCCGAGGTTGGTGAGCGGATCGCTCCAGTGGGCGTCTGCGCCACACTGGGCGACGATCACATCCGGCATGAAGGCGCGCGACGCCGGTGCCACCACCTCGTCGAACGCGAGCATGTAGCAGGCGTCGTTCGCCAGCGGTGGGAGCGGGACGTTGATCGCGCTGCCGAGGCCCGGGCCCTCCCCTCGTTCGGTGACGACACCGGTGCCGGGGAAGAGGTAGCGGCCGTCCTCGTGGAGGGAGATCGTGAGGACGCGAGGCTCGGCGCGGAACATGTCCTGGACGCCGTCGCCGTGGTGGGCATCGATGTCGATGTAGAGTATCCGGAGCGTCGGTTGGCGTTCGAGTGCTTCGGCGATCGCGACTGCGATGTCGTTGTATACGCAGAAGCCCGAGGCGTAGTCGCGGTGTGCGTGGTGCAGTCCTCCGGCCGGCGCGAGGGCGTGCGTGTACTCGCCCGAAAGCACCGCCCGCAGCGCGGCTGCGGTGGCGCCGACGATGAGCGCGGCCGCATCGTGCATCCCCGGGAAGGTGGGGGTGTCGCCCGGGCCGATCCCCGCCTGGGCCCGTCGAAGTCCACCCGGTCCGGAGGCGCGCATCACGAGTTCGACGTACTCCGGCGCGTGCACTCGCAGCAGGTCGTCGGGTGCGGCGGACGCGAACTCGATCGGTCGCAGAGCGCCCTCGGCGATGAGCCCGTTCTCGCGCATCATCGCCACGGCCAATGTCACGCGCTCGGGCTTGAACGGGTGCTCGGGGCCGAGGTCGTAGGCGTCGAGCATCGGACTGTAGGCGAGCGCCACTTCCATCGGGATCGTCACCTCCTCGGCGAGTACATGCCCGTCGACGGCGCGAGTGCAACGGTTTGCGGCATCATGGCTGGTCACGTATACTGCTACACCTGTCAACCACACAGCACGATCGGCGTTGACGGGGACCAGTAGGGGCGAAACCCAGCTGCAGAGAGTCGGGGACGGTGGAAACCCGGCGCGGGACGCTTCGAAACTCACCCCTGAGCCACCCGGAAGAACGGCCCGGTGCACCCGTGCGGACGACCTCCGCTGTGCGTCGGGACCAGTAAGACGGGTCGGTGGCATCCGTTACCTGCCGCATGGTTCGACTCACGCGCACGGGCATCTCGCCTCGTGCGCATCTTCGCTGCATGCGGCACGGTGCGGGCGCCCCGCCCCTCGAGAGGCAGGGGTACGCGCATGGAGCATCGCAGCGATGTCATGAAGAAGGGCGCCGTACGCGCGCCCCATCGCAGCCTCCTCAAGGCCGACGGCCTCACCGACGAGGAGATCTCGCGCCCGCTCGTGGCCGTCATCAACTCCGCGAACGACATCATCCCCGGGCACGTCGGGATGGACCGCGTCGCCGATGCGGTGAAGACCGGCGTTCTCATGGCCGGCGGCACGCCACTCGAGATCTCGACGATCGGCGTGTGCGACGGCGTGGCCATGGGCCATGCGGGCATGAAGTTCTCGCTCGCTAGCCGCGAGGTGATCGCGGACTCGGTGGAGATCGCCGTCTCTGCACACGCCTTCGACGCGGTGGTGCTCATCCCCAACTGCGACAAGATCATCCCGGGCATGCTGATGGCCGCCGCGCGCCTTGACCTGCCGACCGTGGTGGTGTCCGGCGGACCGATGCTGGCCGGTCGCTGGGAAGGCAAGCACGTCGATCTCGACACCGTCTTCACGGCGGTGGGCGGTCACGCGGTGGGTGACGTGAGCGACGAGCGCCTCCTGGACCTTGAGAACAATGCCTGCCCCACGTGCGGCAGCTGCGCGGGGCTCTTCACCGCCAACTCGATGAACTGCCTCACCGAGGCGATCGGCATGGGCCTGCCGGGCAATGGAACGGTCCCCGCCGTGTACTCCGAGCGCATCCGCCTTGCCAAGCACGCCGGCATGAAGGTCATGGAGCTGTTCGAGCGCGGCATCACCGCCCGGATGATCATGACGCCTGCGGCGATCACCAACGCGATGACGCTCGACATGGCCTTCGGCGGGTCGAGCAACACGGTGCTGCACCTCACCGCCATCGCCGCCGAAGCCGGCGCGCCCATCACGCTCGACGACTGGCAGGCCATATCAGCGCGCACGCCCAACCTGGTGCGCGTATCTCCTGCGAGCGACTACCACATCGAGGACCTCTACTTCGCCGGTGGCATCCCCGCGATCATGGCCGAGCTCGCCAAGGGCGGCCTGATCGATACACAGGTGCTCACCGTCACCGGCGGCACCATGGGTGACACGATCAAGACCGTGAGTGGGGCTGACGGCGCCGTCATCCGCTCGATCGACGACCCGTACGCGGCTGTGGGCGGCCTGCGGGTGCTCAAGGGCAACCTCGCCCCTCGCGGCGCGGTGGTGAAGCAGTCGGCCGTGGCACCCGAGATGCGGCAGCACGCGGGGCCCGCTCGCATCTTCGACTCCGAGGAGGCGGCGAGCGCTGCCATCCTCGGCGGGCAGATCCGCGAAGGCGACGTGATCGTGATCCGCTACGAGGGTCCCAAGGGCGGTCCGGGCATGCGCGAGATGCTGTCGCCCACGTCCGCGGTCAAGGGCATGGGGCTCGCCAAGCGCGTCGCGCTCATCACCGACGGCCGCTTCAGCGGCGCCACATCCGGCGCCTCGATCGGTCACGTGAGCCCCGAGGCGGCCGAAGGCGGCCCGATCGCGCTCATCGAGGAGGGCGATACCATCACCATCGACATCGACGCCGGCACGCTCACGCTCGAGGTCACCGAGGAGTACCTCGCCATGCGCGCCCGCGCGTGGAAGGCCCCCGAGCCGAAGGTGAAGAGCGGCTATCTCGCGCGCTACGCGCGCTTCGTGACGAGCGCCGACAAGGGCGCGGTGCTCGAGTGATAGGGCTGCGGGACCACCAGGAGGTGAACGCATGAAAGTGACCGGCGCACAGGCCATCGTCAAGTCGCTCGAAGCCGAGGGTGTGGAGGTGGTATTCGGCTACCCGGGCGGCGTGGTGCTGCCGCTGTTCGACGCGCTGTACCAGGCGCCGTCGATCAACACGGTCCTCACGCGTCACGAGCAGGGTGCCACGCACGCTGCTGACGCGTACGCACGCGTGACCGGCAAGGTGGGCGTCGTCATCGTCACGAGCGGGCCGGGTGCGGCCAACACCGTCACCGGCATCGCCAACGCGTACATGGACTCCGTGCCGCTCGTGGTGATCACCGGCCAGGTGGCCACCCACGTCCTCGGCACGGACGCCTTCCAGGAGACCGACATCACGGGTATCACGATCCCGATCACCAAGCACAACTACCTGGTGGACAACGCTGAGGACATTCCGGGGATCATGGCCGAGGCGTTCCACATCGCCGGCACCGGCCGCCCGGGCCCCGTGCTCATCGACCTGCCGGTGGACATCTCGCGTGGCGAGCTGGTGTTCAAATACCCGGAGCGTGTGAACCTGCCGGGTTACAAGCCCACCGTGAAGGGTCATGCGAAACAGATCAAAGAGGCCGCGACGCTCATCAGCCACGCGCGCAAACCGTTGCTGTACGTGGGCGGCGGCGTGCTGTCGAGCAACGCGGCCAAGGAGCTCAAGGAGCTCGCCGAACTGATGCAGCTGCCCGTGGTGACCACGCTCATGGGCAAGGGCGCGTTTCCCGAGGACCACCACCTGTTCGTGGGTATGCCGGGCATGCACGGTGGCAAGTTCACCAACTACGCGATCACCGAGACCGACCTGCTCTTCGGCATCGGCGTGCGCTTCGACGATCGCGTGACCGGTAAGCTCGCCACGTTCGCCACAAAGGCGAAGATCGTGCATGCCGACATCGATCCGGCCGAGATCGGCAAGAACCGCAGCGTGGACCTGCCGATCGTGGGCGACGCGAAGGCGGTGCTCGCGGGCGTGATCGAGGAGCTGCGCAAGATGAACGCGCAGCCCCGCACCGACTCCTGGATGCGCGTGATCGACGATTGGCGCACGCGGTTCCCGTTCCACTACCACACGAGCGAGACGGCGATCATGCCGCAGCACGTGGTGGAGCGCGTGCGGGAGCTCACGAAGGGCCGCCCCACCGTGTACTGCACCGAGGTGGGCCAGAACCAGATGTGGGCGTGCCAGTACCTCAAGATCCGCGAGCCCCGCACCTGGGCGTCCTCCGGCGGTCTCGGCACGATGGGATTCGGCCTCCCGGCGGCCATCGGCGCGCAGTTGGGCCGGCCCGACCACCTCGTGGTGAACATCGCGGGCGACGGCTCCATCCAGATGAACAGTCAGGAACTCGCCACTGCCAGCATCAACAAGCTGCCGGTGAAGGTGGTCATCCTGAACAACGGTTACCTCGGCATGGTCCGGCAGTGGCAGGAGCTCTTCTACGAGCACCGCTACTCGTCGTCCACGCTGCCGCAGGACTGCCCCGACTTCGTGAAGCTTGCCGAGGCGTATGGCGCGTTCGGTATCCGCGTCACGAAGCTCGACGAACTCGACGATGCGCTCGTCGCGGCGTTCGCGCATGACGGGCCGGCGGTCGTGGACGTGCGTGTCGAGCGCGAAGAGAACGTCTACCCGATGGTGGCGCCCGGCGGCTCGATCGACGAGATGCTCGGCGGCATCCCCGGAGGCCCGGTGTCCGAGATGCTCGACGAGGAGCTCCTCGAGGAGGTGTGGGAGTGATGCAGCACACACTGTCGGTGCTCGTGGAGAACAAGCCTGGCGTGCTCACGCGCGTGGCGTCGCTGTTCGCCCGTCGCGGGTTCAACATCGACTCGCTCGCCGTGGGCGAGACCGAGGACCCCACGCTCTCACGCATGACCATCGTGGTCGCCGCCGATGAGAACGCCATCGAGCAGATCACCAAGCAGCTCCACAAGCTCATCAACGTGATCAAGATCCAGGACCTCGATCCGAAGGACATGATCGATCGCGAGCTCGTGCTCTACAAGGTGAACGCCGCGCCCGACCGGCGCCATGAGGTGATCGAAATCGCGAACGTCTTCCGCGCCAAGATCGTGGACGTGGGCAAGAACTCGCTCACGATCGAGGCCACGGGCACGGGTGACAAGCTCGCGGCGATGGAGGACCTGCTGCGCGCGTACGGCATCAAGGAACTGGCCCGCACGGGAAGGATCGCGCTGGCGCGCGGCTCCCGGGACGCATAGGAGGAGACACGATGGCAACGGTGTACTACGAGAAGGACTGCGACCTGTCGCTGGTGCGCGACCGCAAGATCGCGGTCATCGGCTATGGCTCACAGGGTCACGCGCACGCGCTCAACCTGCACGACAGCGGCTGCGACGTCCGCGTGGGCCTGCGCGAGGGCTCCGGAAGCGCCGCCAAGGCCCGCGAGGCCGGCCTCAAGGTCACCACGCCGCGTGAGGCGGCTGCCGAGGCGGACATCGTCATGATGCTCACGCCCGATGAGACCACGGCGCACATCTACTACGCGGAGATCCACGAGCACATGACGCCGGGCAAGGTGCTCGCCTTCGCGCACGGCTTCAACGTTCACTACCAGCAGATCGAGGCGCCGGCCGGCGTCGACGTCATCATGATCGCCCCCAAGGGCCCGGGGCACATGGTGCGACGTGTGTTCACCGAGGGCTCGGGCGTGCCGTGCCTCATCGCCGTCCACCAGGACGCGAGCGGCAAGGCCAGGGACATCGCGCTGTCGTGGGCGATGGGCATCGGCGGCGCGCGCGCGGCTGTGATCGAGACCACCTTTGCGGAAGAGACCGAGACCGACCTCTTCGGCGAGCAGGCCGTGCTGTGCGGCGGCCTCACGCACCTGGTGCAGGCGGGCTTCGAGACGCTCGTGGAGGCCGGCTACCAGCCTGAGATCGCCTACTTCGAGTGCATGCACGAGGTGAAGCTCATCGTCGACCTGATGTACGAGGGCGGCATGGCCAAGATGCGCGACTCCATCTCCAACACCGCCGAGTACGGTGACTACGTCACCGGTCCGCGCATCGTCACCGACGAGACGCGGGAGACCATGGCGCAGGTCCTCTGGGAGATCCAGAACGGCACCTTCGCCCGCAACTGGATCCTCGAGAACAAGGCCGGGCAACCCGGCTTCAAGGCGATGCGCCGCATCCAGTCCGAGCATTTCATCGAGGACGTAGGCGCCGAGATGCGCAGCATGTTCGCGTGGTTGCGCACTGACGAACAGTAGGTACAACCGCCGCTTCATGCCGGGAGCGGCGAGAGGTACGAGAGGCGTCGCCCATGGGGGCGGCGACACCCCTGAGAGAGGAAGAGAGCAACGATGCAGAAGAAGTACCTGATGACGCCGGGCCCCACGCCGGTACCCGCGGAGGTCCTGCTCACGCAGGCCGCACCGATCATCCACCACCGTACGCCCGACTTCTCGGCGGCCTTCAAGCAGGCGATCGAGGGCTTGAAGTACGTGTTCCAGACCGAGGGCGACGTGCTGCTGTTCGCATGCTCGGGCACCGGCGTGATGGAGGCGGCCATCGCCAACTCCTTCTGCGCGGGCGACACCGTCATCGTGTGTCGCAACGGTAAGTTCGGCGACCGCCAGAAGAACATCGCCGAGGTCTACGGCCTCAACGTCATCGACCTCAAGTACGAGTGGACGAGTGTGGTGGACCCGGCCGACGTGGCCACCGCCCTTGCGGAGAACCCGGGTGTGCGTGGCGTCATCGTGACGCAGAGCGAGACCTCTTCGGGCGTGCTCAACGACGTCCAGGCCATCGGCGCCATCGTGCGCGAGTACCCCGACACCATCCTCATCGTCGACTCGATCACGGGTATCGGCGCCGTCGAGTGCAAGACCGATGAGTGGGGGCTCGACATCGTGATGACCGGTTCGCAGAAGGGTCTCATGCTCCCGCCGGGCCTGGCCGCGTGCACGGTGAGCGAGAAGGCGTGGAAGGCCTACGAGCGTTCCACGTTGCCGAAGTTCTACTTCGACTTCATGAAGTACAAGAAGAACATCGCCAACGACACCACGCCGTTCACCCCGGCCGTGTCGCTCGTGCTCGGCCTCAACGTCTCACTCAAGATGATCATGGACGAGGGCCTCGAGAACACGATCGCCCGCCACAGCAAGCTCGCCGAGGCCACCCGCAAGGGCTGCGAGGCGCTCGGCATGAAGCTGTTCGCCCCTGCCGAAGGTCGCGGAAGCGCGGTCACGCCCGTGTGGGTGCCCGAGGGCATCGACGGCAAGAAGATCGTGAGCATCCTCAAGAACAAGTACGGCATCACCATCGCCGGTGGTCAGGACGACTACGCGGGCAGGATCTTCCGCGTGGGGCACCTCGGCTACTTCGGCGAGTTCGACATCATCACCACGCTGGCCGGCCTCGAGATGACGCTCGCCGAGCTGGGTTACGAGTTCGAGCGTGGCGCGGGCATCGTGGCGGCCGAAGCCGTCTTCATGGGGGAGTAGACAGATGAAGGTACTGGTAGCAGACAAGATCTCTGACAGCGGCATCGAGAAGCTCCGCGCTGACGGCTACGAAGTGGACGTCAAGACGGGGCTTTCCGAGGACGAGCTCGTGGCGATCATCGCCGACTACGAGGGGATGATCGTGCGTTCGGCCACCAAGGCCACCCGTCCGATCATCGAGGCTGGGGCGAAGCTCAAGATCATCGGGCGCGCCGGCGTGGGCATCGACAACGTCGACGTGGCCGCGGCCACCGAGCGTGGCGTGATCGTGTGCAACGCGCCCACGAGCAACATCGTGTCGGCGGCCGAGCAGACCATCACCCTCATGCTCGCCACCGCGCGCAGTACCGCGCAGGCGAACGCCAGCATGAAGGAGGGCAAGTGGGAGCGCTCGAAGTTCACCGGCACCGAGGTGTACGAGAAGACGCTCGCGATCGTGGGCCTCGGCCGCATCGGCGCACTCGTGGCCGAGCGTGCGCGTGGGCTGGGGATGAAGCTCATCGGTTACGACCCGTACACGAGCGACGAGCGCGCCGCTGCACTCGGCGTGACGCTGTACGCCACGGTGGACGAGTTGCTGCCGCTGGCCGACTTCATCACGGTTCACCTGCCCAAGACCAAAGAGACAATCGGCATGTTCGGTGCCGAGCAGTTCGCGAAGATGAAGGACGGCGTGCGCCTGGTGAACACCGCCCGTGGCGGCATCTACCAGATGGACGCGCTCGTGGAGGCGCTCAAGAGTGGCAAGGTGGCGTCGGCGGGTATCGACGTGTTCGAGACCGAGCCGTGCACCGAGTCGCCGCTGCACGAGATCGACAACGTGGTGCTCACACCGCACCTCGGGGCTTCCACCGAGGAGGCGCAGGACCGTGCCGGCGACCAGATCGCGGAGCTCGTGGCTGCGGGTCTGCGCGGTGACATGGTCGAGACGGCAGTGAACATCGCGCCGGTGGCGCCCGAGGTCATGGAGGCCGTGGGGCCGTACATGGCGGTCGCCGAGGCGCTGGGTAAGGGCATCGGTCAGATCGCGCGTGGTCCGGTGAGCGAGATCGAGGTGCACTTCATCGGCCACCTCGCCGATCAGGACACCCGCATCCTCAAGACCGCGATGCTCAAGGGCCTGCTCACCGTCGTGGGGCAGGACGCCGTGAACTTCGTGAACGCGAACCACTACGCCGAGCAGCGCGGCATCTCGGTCACCGAGAACAAGCGCGTCGAGAGCATGGACTACGTGAGCCTGATGGTCGTGGTAGCCAAGGCCGGCGGCCGTGATTTCAAGCTCGGCGCCACGCTCATCGGCAAGAAGAACGAGCCGCGCCTCGTGGTGTTCAACGAGTTCTCGATCGACATGGCGCCGTCGGCGCACATGCTGTTCATGGAGTACTCGGATGTGCCCGGCGTTGTGGGCAAGGTGGGTACCGCGCTCGGTGAGAACAGCATCAACATCGCGTCGATGCAGGTCGGCCGCATGGGCGAGGGCGGCACGGCGCTCATGGGCATCAACGTTGACACGGCGATCCCCGATGCGCTGATGGAGCGTATCAACGCCAAGGCCGAGGTGTCCGAAGCCTGGAGCGTGGAGCTGTAGGACCTTGCTGCGCGCCGGCGATGATGAAGGGGCCCCCGCGGGGGCCCCTTCTGCTCGGGTGCGAGGAGTCGGCGGGCGTGAGGGCGCGCTGAAAACCCCGCCCTCCGGGGAGTTCGCATACCTGCTGCCGGCACCCGAGTCCTTCTGTTCGGGGAGTTCGCATACCTGCTGCCGACGCCCCAGGCCCTTCCTGCCGTGTTTCACACATCTGCTAACTCGGGAGTTCGCGGATGTGTGAAATGGGCCCGGGAGGGCTCCCCAATTTGGGCGCAGATCTGCGAACCGGTTGACATCTCGCTGAGATCGGAGTGATCCGGTGCGCATACACTCATCGCACACACCGGCACGGGGGAGGTGCACTCTTGGAGCAGGGGATTCCGCGGTCGGTCGCGGAAGAGTTCGAGGCTCTTCAGGCGCAGAGCCGCCTCAAGCGACTCCCGCACCCTCCGCGCGGCGAGCTCGCGCAATGGGATCTGGACGACTTCCTGCAGCGTCTCGGTGAGGAGATGCGGCTGGCCCGCTGGCGGGCCGGCCGCACGCAAGAGCAGGTGGCGGAGATGATGGACACGACGAAAAGCGCCGTGTCTCGACTCGAGCGGCTCGGCCCGAGCGTGCCGACGGTCACCACTCTGTGTCGCTACGCGGATGCGATCGACTGCAGGCTCAGTATCCGGCTGGTGTCGAGGAACCCCGACCTGGACCATCCGCGCTCGTGGGAGGGTTGATCGGCATCAGGTCGGCCGCCCCGAGGTAGGCGGGCCGCCGCCCCTTGCGCTATACTCCCGCACATGAACGCGACCACTCACATGCTTCCGGGTCTTCTCGGGCGACTTATCCAGCCGGCCGCCGTCTAAAACCGGACGGCGTGCGCCGGCGTACCCCGCCCGTATCCGCGTTCAGATCCTCCCAGGAGCATCCCATGAGTACACCCAACGCGTCCGACCGCGTATTCATCTTCGACACCACGCTTCGCGACGGCGAGCAGAGCCCCGGCGCCAGCATGAACACCGCCGAGAAGCTCGAGATCGCCCGCCAGCTCGTCCGCCTGGGCGCCGACGTCATCGAGGCCGGCTTCCCGATCTCGTCTCCCGGTGACTTCGAGAGCGTTCGCCGCATCGCCGCCGAGGTGGGCGACGCGGCCACCGTGTGCGCGCTCTCCCGTGCCGTCCCGGCCGACATCGAGCGCGCCGCCGAGGCGCTTCAGGGCGCCAAGCGCCCGCGCATCCACACGGGCATCGGCGTCTCCGAGAGCCACCTGCGCGACAAGCTCCACATCTCGGGCGACGAGGCGATCGAGCGTGGCGTAGCGGCCGTGAAGCTCGCACGCTCCTTCGTCGATGATGTGGAGTTCTACGCCGAGGATGCCGGCCGCGCGGAGCCCGTCTTCCTGTACCGCATGATCGAGGCGGCCATCGCCGCCGGCGCCACCGTGGTGAACATCCCGGACACCACCGGCTACGCGTATCCGGAGGTCTTCGGCGGCCTCATCGCCGGCCTCATGGAGAACGTGCGGGGCATAGAGAACGTGATCGTCTCGGTCCACTGCCACAACGACCTGGGCATGGCCACCGCCAACGCGCTCGCGGGCGTGCGGGCAGGCGCCAGGCAGATCGAGTGCACCATCAACGGCCTCGGCGAGCGCGCCGGCAACACCGCGATGGAAGAGGTCGTGATGGCGCTCAAGATGCGCCCTGACGTCTTCGGCGTGGACACGCGCATCAACACGAAGGAGTTCGTGCGGGCTAGCCGCCTGGTCTCAAGCATCACCGGCATCCTCGTGCAGCCCAACAAGGCGATCGTGGGCGCCAACGCATTCGCGCACTCAAGCGGCATCCACCAGGACGGCGTGCTCAAGGAGCGTTCCACCTACGAGATCATCGACCCCGCCGATGTGGGTGCCGGCGGCAGCTCCATCGTGCTCACCGCCCGCAGCGGCCGCGCCGCGCTCAGGCATCGTCTGGCCGAGCTCGGCTATGTGATGGAGGACGAGGACTTCGAGATCATCCATCAGGCCTTCCTGGATCTCGCGGACAAGAAGAAGGAAGTCTACGACGAGGACCTCGAGGCGCTGGTGGGTGAAGCCGAGCGCATGATCGGCGAGGTCTACCACCTCGAGCAGGTACACGTGAGCTGCGGCGATCCCGGAATCCCCACGGCCACCGTCGAGCTCATCACCGCTGATGGCGTGAGTCTGATCGACTCCAGCCACGGCAACGGTCCCGTGGACGCCGTCTACAAGGCGATCAACCGTATCGTGGACGTCCCCAACGACCTCACCGAGTTCAGCGTGCAGAGCGTCACGCGTGGCATCGACGCGGTGGGCGAGGTGACCATCCGCGTGAAGAGCGAGGACGGTCGCACGTTCACCGGCCGCGGCGCGCATCCCGACATCATCGTGTCGAGCGCCAAGGCGTACGTGAACGCCCTCAACCGCCTGCTCGTGGCCGCAGAGGCGCCGAGCGTGCCCGAGGAGGTCTAGCGGGTCGCACGCACCCGCGCGTTCGCGTAGAATGCACGAACCGGATGCAGGACGAAGGAGCGCCGCGCCATGCCCCGACCGATGACCATCACCGAGAAGATCCTCGCCGCCCATGCGGGCCTGGATGAGGTCGCGCCCGGGCAGCTCATCGAGTGCGACCTCGACCTGGTTCTCGCCAACGACGTGACGGCGCCCATCGCCATCAAGGAGTTCGCGAAGATCGGCGTGGAGCGCGTGTGGGACCCGGCCAAGATCGCGCTCGTCCCGGACCACTACACGCCCAACAAGGACATCAAGAGCGCCGAACAGGCGAAGATGATGCGCGTGTTCGCGCGCGCCCAGGAGATCACCCACTACTACGAGGTGGGCTGCATGGGTGTGGAGCACGCGCTCCTGCCCGAGCAGGGCGTGGTGGGTGCCGGCGACGTGATCATCGGCGCTGACAGCCACACCTGCACGTACGGCGCGCTCGGCGCGTTCGCCACGGGCGTGGGTTCTACCGACGCAGCCGTGGGCATGGCCACCGGCCGGGCGTGGTTCAAGGTGCCCGAGAGCATCAAGTTCAGTATCACGGGCCAGCTCAAGCCGGGTGTGGGCGCCAAGGACATCATCCTGCACATCATCGGGATGATCGGCGTGGACGGCGCGCTGTACCAGGCGATGGAGTTCACGGGCGACACCATCGAGCGCCTCGACATGGCCGGCCGCATGACCATCTGCAACATGGCGATCGAGGCCGGCGGCAAGAGCGGCATCATCGCGGTGGACGACACGACCCGCGCTTACATGGAGGGCCGCAGCGAGCGCCCGTGGACCGAGTACTTCTCGGACGCGAGCGCCGTCTACGCGCGCACCTACGAGATCGACGCCGCTACGATCGTGCCCACGGTCGCCTTCCCGCACCTGCCGAGCAACACGCGGCCGGTGTCCGAGGCACGCGACGTGAAGATCGACCAGGTGGTGATCGGCTCGTGCACCAACGGTCGCTACGAGGACATGGCCGAGGCCGCCGCGGTGATCAAGGGCCACACGGTGCACCCCGACGTGCGGCTCATCGTGATCCCGGCCACCCAGCAGGTCTTCCGCGACATGATGCACAACGGGCTCACCGACATCTTCATGGATGCCGGCGCCGCCGTCTCGACGCCCACGTGCGGGCCGTGCCTCGGCGGGCACATGGGCATCCTGGCGGCGGGGGAGCGGGCGCTCGCCACCACCAACCGGAACTTCGTCGGTCGCATGGGCGATCCCACGAGCGAGGTCTACCTGGCCGGCCCGGCTGTCGCCGCGGCAAGTGCGGTGCTCGGGCGGATCGGACTGCCCGAGGATCTGGAGGAAGGTGGGCAATCATGAAGTTCACCGGAACCGCACACCGCTACGGCCGTGACGTGGATACCGACGTGATCATCCCGGCGCGCTATCTCAACACATCGGACCCCGACGAGCTGGCGCTCCACTGCATGGAGGACCTGGACGCGGGCTTCACTGCCAAGGTGCAGCCCGGCGACATCCTGGTGGCCGAGGAGAACTTCGGCTGCGGCTCGAGCCGCGAGCACGCGCCGATCGCCATCAAGCACGCGGGCATCTCGGTCGTGATCGCCAAGAGCTTCGCACGCATCTTCTACCGCAACGCCATCAACACCGGTCTGCCGATCATGGAGTGCCCGGAGGCGGTGGATGGCATCAGCGCGGGCGATAGGGTCACCGTGGATGCGGATGCCGGCATCATCACCAACGAGACGACCGGCGCGGTGTTCACGGCTCAGCCGTTCCCGCCGTTCATCAAGGACATCATCGAGATGGGCGGGCTCGTGGAGGCCGCGAAGAAGAAGGTCGGGGCAGCGTAGGTTGCCCTGCGGGGATTCAACGAGGATACTGCGCGGGGTGCCGGCGGGGACACCGTCGGGTCGCGATCGACCACATGATACGAACGGGGACGACTCATAATGGCCGTACGATCGACTGCATCCACGGGGGCGGATCCCTGG
This sequence comes from Actinobacteria bacterium UBA6100, assembly GCA_002423585.1. Taxonomy (GTDB): domain Bacteria; phylum Actinomycetota; class Coriobacteriia; order Anaerosomatales; family Anaerosomataceae; genus UBA6100. The sequence goes on along the minus strand of DIWS01000017.1, from coordinate 53,824 downwards.
GTCAGGTGGCTCACATTCGCTATTCTTGCGGTGCTGGCCATGGTGCTCACAGGCATCGTCTACCTCCTTTACACGGGAGCCATGGCAGACCGCATGCCCCGCACAATCGTCGAGATGCAACTCAAGGATCGCGAGCAGGAGTACCAGGCGGCGCCGGGGGACGCTGAGGTCGTTGCCGCGTACGCTCGCAGTCTCATCGAGGCGGAGCGGTATTCGCGCGCACGATCGGTGATCGCGGCATTCGAGTCCATAGAGTCGACATCTCCTGACGCTCCCGTGATCGTCGAGAAGGCGCGCCTGGAGAGCAAGACCGGGTCCGCCGAGGAGGCGCTGAAGATCCTCGATGAGGCCATCGCGTCAGCGGAAGCACAGCGTGACGCTAAGGAGAAGGAGCTTCAGGCGAAGGGCATCTTCGTCAGGCCCCCCGCTCCCGCCCTGGTGGACGCCGCGCTGCTGAAGTCCGAGATCCTCAGCGAGCGTGGTGATCCGACGGCTGCGATCGAGGTGCTCACTGCCGCCCTGGAGGAGAACCCGACGATGGCTGACGTGCTGGTGTGGCGTGGAGACCTCTATGCATCGACCGGTGATACCGCTTCGGCGCGTGCCGACTATGAACGTGCACTGACCATGATCCCAGACTACGGTCCCGCACTGAGTGGGCTGCAGGATGTGCAGACGGAGGGCAGCAATGAGTAATGCTCGTCAGCAGGAGCATCATCACGGGCCGAGTATGCGGACCGGGCTCATCGCCATCCTCGCCATCCTCGTCCTGCTCCTGGGTGCGGTCGGGTACTTCGTGTTCACGTTGCTCGAACCGGTCGGTGCCCCATCGAGCCAGGACCTTCCCGAAGGACTCTCGTGGGTGCGATCCATCTACGGATACGGGGCGGGTGAGGACCAGAGGTTCATCGCTCCCGCACACGTCGATATCGCCGACGACGGCACGATTTGGGTGAGCGACACACAGATGAACGCCGTCATGTCGTTCTCACCCGATGGTACCCCTCGATCGAGGATCGATCTGCAGCCTCTGGTCACCGAGGGGCAGCTGAGCCCGAAGGGTATTGAGGTCGGCGCCGACGGACGACTCTACATCTGCGCAAACAATGCTGCGCGACTGCTCATCCTGTCAGCCGATGGCGAGCTCCTGGAGGCCTGGGAGATCGACAATCCGCTGGATGTGACGCTCAGCGGCGACAGGGTGTTCGTCACCAGCCCCGCGGGCGTCACTGTGTTCTCGCGTGAGGGTGAAGTCGTTGGCACATGGGGCGGTCGAGGTAAGGCAGAAGACCAGCTCGATGTGCCCCAGGGGATCGTGGTGGGCGATGACGACGTGGTGTACGTTGCCGATACCTTGAACGCTCGGGTGAAGGCATTCACCCAGGAAGGACAGCTGCTGTGGGCGACGGCGCCCGGGATGTCCGGCGGCGGCAACGTGCCCGGAGGCGCCAGCGCAGGGGAGTCGGAGGAGAGCACCCCCGCGCAGAGTGGCACCGGTATGCAGCTTCCCGCCGGGCTCTGCATGGATGCGAACGGCCGACTCGTGCTCGCGGATCCGTTCGGGTTCGAGGTCGTGGTGCTCGACCCGACGAAGCAGGGCGAGATCGTCGGGCGGTACGGTGAGTTCGGTTCCGCGGACGGGTACTTCGCGTACCCGTTGGGCATGGCCTACGACGCGGAACGCGACTGGTTCGCAGTCGCGGATGTCGCCAACGCACGTGTTCAGATCATACGCATCGGCGGCAGCGGCGACGCCGGACTCATTCCCGCGGCTCGCCGTGCAGCTACCGGTCCCATCTGGATCTGTTGCATGCCGCTGGGGCTCCTCCTCCTCATCCTTTTCGCCGCACTGGCGAGCAAGAAGAGACCCCGAGATGGAGTGCTTCAGGTCGACGGCGATTCTGCCGATGAAGATGACTGAGCAATACTAATTAATGGAATCGAGCGGTTGTGGGGGCAAGTTGTTGATGGTAGCCTTGCCACAGCACGTTCACGGAGGTGTATCGGGGGATCACCATTTAATCGCACTCCTCGGAGATGCCTCGCCATGCGCGAGTGTCTGATATTTCGTGGTGAAGGAGGTGAACGATTACACAATGAATACGCAAACCAAGATGGGAGTATCTATGACCACCAAGCGTATTGCGTTCGTACTTGGCTTGACCTGTCTGTCGGTCCTGCTGTTCGCGAGCACAGCGTTCGCTCTCGCTGGAGGCAACTCCAACTACACGACCTTGGCTGACTCGAGCACAACCAACGTGATGGATCCGTACGCGTCGAACGTCAGCGGCACACCGCATATGGGCTACGCCACAACCACTGTGAAGTGCGCAGTCTGCCATGCGGTCCACCGTGGCCCCGTTGCCGGTGAAGTCCTCTTGCGCGGCACGGTCACCAATGCGTGCGAGTTCTGCCATATCGACGCCAACGTCTCCACCGTCAAGGTCTACAACTCGGATTCGGGCAACTACACGGCGGACACGGTCTTCAACCACAGCTCCGCAGGTTCAGCCTCGGAGTGCGTGGACTGCCACGCGGTCCACGGCGCGGGCGCGATCTCGACGACCGCTGAGGGCTCCGGCGATATCGCCGAGAAGATCCTGAAGGCGAACGCCGGCGGGCTGTCCGGCGGCAACACGTCCGTTCCGTCCACCTGGAGCTTTACTACCGGTTCCGTGCGTGACGGTATCGTGACCAAGTACTGCACCCAGTGCCACAACTACTGGACCGACGATTATGACAACGCTGACAACGACACGCACCACATCATGGCGGCGGCCGGCCTCTACGGCAACACCGAGGCGTCGTCCGCTGTGCAGGGTGTCGCGGTCGCATACGCACCGAGTACGTACTGCCGTAGCTGCCACGACGCTGGTCTCACCGACCATGCGGCGGGGGCTGCTGCGAACAACTTCCCGCACTACACCACCGGCGCCCGGTTCCTGCTGAGCGCCGCGAGTTCGGCCGGTACGTTCGGCGCAGCCCTCGATCCTTCCGAGGACGGCGCCTGCCTGAAGTGCCACCGCAATGGCTCGACCGGCACGGGTATCGGCTACTAGCACGCGAACGCACCGAGAACTCGGTGATTTGGAGGGCCCCCATTGGGGGCCTTCCTCGTTTCCAGGCTGAAGACGATCGACGCCGACCCCGGCTGAGGATGGACTGGCGTGTTCGGGCGGCGGTTGCACGCTCCCGCGCCCTGGATGGGGTCATGGATGGGATGGTGTCCCTGATCGTCCGGGCCCTAGTGGCACCGATCGCAGAAGGATCCTTCGTGCGCCTTGTGGCACGTCCCACACTGGGAGTCCCACGGGTACCGCTTGTGGTCTTCCTTGAAGTACGGGCCATGTCCGGCATCGAAGCTGCCATGGCAGCCTCCGGTGCAGTCTGCTTCCACATGGCAGCGCCAGCACAGCGTCCTTCCATCAAAGGCCGCCGGCCGTGCATGATCGCCCGCCAGGAACTCCACGCTGTGCGGCATGCGCAGACCGTGGCAGGCGTCGCAGGTCGACTCGTCGTGGCAGCCGCCGCAGGTGGGCGGTGGGAGTTGCACCTGCACGAAGATGCGCGCCGACACCGTGTGTGCTCCGGGATCACCGATATGGCACGTCGCACACTCGTTCGAGGCGCCGTCTCCGTCGTGGCACCTCAGGCAGACCTGCATGCGGCTCGCCTGTGCCGTCTCGATCATGTGCCCGGTCTCACGGTGGCAGGACTCGCACGGGATGCCCGCGTCGACCGGGGCGCTGTGGTCCATGCGTATGCCGGCGGTGGACTCGATGCTTTCGGCGATCTCCTCCTCGTGGCAGCCGAGGCAGCGATCCGGCGGGAGTGTCACGGACCCGGGGCTGGCCCCCGTGACGCTGCCGAGCAGATGTCTCGCTCGCGACATGACGGCTTGTGGCATAGACGTGATAGGTGTCCCCTCATGGCAGCGGACGCAGTCCACCTCGCTGTGAGGAGAAAGGCGCCAGGACGATGCGGCGGGCTCCATCACATGACAGGCAGCGGAGCAGTACTCGTTGGTTCCGGACCATGTGTATGTGGCAGCACCTGCCACGGCGAATGCTGCGACAGCGAGCGCTATACGTGCGGGCGAGGACACTGACCGGAGCAGTGCGGGGCGAAGGCGCTTGTCCTTCCGTTCCGTCACATCGCGGTCCGTCCCGGGGATGGCATCGTCATCATGCGCGTCCCCCGTCGTGCGCTCCTGTCGGCTCGAGGACGTGATGCCGATGAGTGCGATCAGCACGAGGATGAGGAGGACGAGGAAGACCGCGGCAAGCAGGAGCACCGCTGCCGTCAGGTTCGAGGCCGGATCCTCGACGATGAGTGCGAGCGCGTCGAGATAAGATTGCACGCTCAGTCACCTACCTTCGGGAGAGTGTCGCCGATCGTCCCGTCGGTGTTGCCGGGGTGGGTGTGCGTCACATGGCAGCGATCGCAGTCCTGTTGGCGGTGACACGTCATGCACGAAGCATCGTCGTACCCTGAGGCGATATCCCTGTGTCCCGGTAGGAATCCTTCGGGATGCGGCATCTCGATGCCGTGGCAGTCATTGCAGAACGCGGTGCGATCGTGGCACTGCCCGCAGCTATCGGGCGCCGTGAGCGCGCTTGCAGAGTGGGTGCCGCCGAAGCCTGGCGGGTGAGGCAGGTCGACACCGTGACACCCCGCGCACTTCGCCGGCTCGTGGCACACATTACAGGTGCGCAGATCGCCCATCCCGTGGGTCTGCTGCCAGTTCGGGCCATGCGTGATCGCCCATGGGCCCCGGCTGAGGCGCTCGGCCTGGGACTTGCCGGCATGGCACGTGTCACAGGCGACCGCAGCACCCTGATCGCGGTGGCACGCGATGCAGTCCTCCATCGTTGGCTCGTTGATCCAGCGGGTGGCCCCGCCGTGCGCCACCGCATTGTGACAGGTGTCGCACGAGCCCGAGGGTGCGCACGTACCGTGGTTGATGCGGATACCGCTCTCAACGGTGGCCATGAGCACGCTCTCGTGGCAGGTGAGGCAGCGCCCGCGCTCTATGCGCGTCGAAGACCCGCTCACCTCGGCACCGAACAAGCCGGGGAGGTACATGCGGGTCATCTCGGTCCACTTCATCCCGAGCCACCCGCCGCTGCTGGGAGAGGCATGGCATGCGTAGCAGTCCACGCCCGCATGCGCCGACTGCTCGAGCCCCTCGGCGAACGGCTTCATTGCGTGACACGAGCCGCACACACCGGGCAGCGAGCCCACGGTGGCAGATAAGACCAGGAGCACCGCGGCAAGCCCGAGCGCGGCGAAGAGGATCTTTGTGCGTGGAGTCGCGAGCGGTCGCATCGGTCCATTCCGGTGGTTGTGACAACGCACGTTAGTATACGTTAGGGTCAGCAATCACCGCACCATGACAGGGGCAACGGTGTTCCTGGTGTATCCTGTCTCCCACACGCATTCCCGAGGGAGGCCGCGCATGACCACCTACCGTATCTGCCTGCTGCCCGGCGATGGCATCGGTCCTGAGATCACCGCCGAGGCCGTGAAGATCCTCGGCGTGATCGGTGAGCGCTACGGCGTCATCTTCGAGTTCGCAGAGGCCCTCCTTGGTGGGGCGGCCATCGACGCCACCGGCACCGCTCTTCCTGAGGCTACGCTCACCGAGGCACATGCGGCCGACGCGGTGCTGCTCGCAGCCATCGGCGGACCCAAGTGGGACACCACCGATCCCGCCAAGCCGCGGCCCGAGCAGGGGTTGCTCGGCATCCGCAAGGCGCTCGGCCTGTACGCGAACCTCCGGCCGGTCCGCATCTTCGACGCGCTCAAGGACGCCTCGAGCCTCAAGCCCGAGTACCTCGAGGGCGTGGACATGCTCATCGTGCGCGAGCTCACCGGCGGGCTGTACTTCGGCGCGCGGGCGCGCGAGACGGACGTTGAGGGCGCGGCCACCGGCGGCGGTCCGGGCATGCGCGCGTACGACACGCTCGACTACCGCGAGTTCGAGATCGAGCGCATCGCGCGCACGGCGTTCGAGGCGGCGCGCACGCGGCGCGGGCGGGTGCACTCGGTGGACAAGGCCAACGTGCTCGAATCGAGCCGTCTGTGGCGCGAGGTCGTACACCGCATCCACGAGGCCGACTACGCCGACATCGAGCTCATCGACCAGCTCGTGGACAACTCGGCTATGCAGCTCATCCGCCACCCGGCGCAGTTCGACGTGATGGTGACCGAGAACATGTTCGGCGACATCCTCTCGGACGAGGCGTCGATGCTCACCGGCTCGCTCGGCATGCTTGCGAGCGCATCGCTCGGCGCGGGCACTGCGCTCTACGAGCCGAGCCACGGCAGCGCGCCCGACATCGCCGGGCAGGGGATCGCCAACCCGCTCGCGATGCTGCTCTCCGTGGAGCTCATGCTGCGCTACAGCTTCTCGATGCACGACGCGGCCGATGCGCTCGCCGCCGCCATCGAGGGCGTGCTGGCCGATGGCTGGCGCACGCGCGACATCGCCGACGCCTCCACGCTCCCGCAGCGCACCGTGGGCACGAGCGCCATGGGCGAACTGGTGGCCGAGCGCCTCCGCGGCTGACGACCGTTCGTCGCAAGCCGCAAGAATTCTTCAGGAACTTAACGAGTCGTCCACATCTTGGCGCGCTTCGTGCTAAACGAACGAGCGCCCCGGCAGTTCGGCTGAGGGGCTCCGTGGCAAGGTGAGGCATCCGCCCCCACCAGACAAGTATCGACCCGCAAAGTGTACGGAGGCTGGAATGTCGGAACCCCTTCCACGCGAAGGGGAGCAGCTCGGCGCCCGGGAGGGCGCCGAGCGCCCCGCTCGCGGCAACTCCATGTTCGCCGATCCGCTCGTCCGCACGATGGGCTGGGCTGGCGCATTCATGCTCGTGGCATTTCTCGCCACCATCGTGGGCGCCCTGTTCTTCGGCATCCTCGACCCGCCCGCACCTCGCACCGCCGTTGAGCGCGACCTCGCGATCGCGGCGTCGAAGATCGAGTCCAACGAAGCGAGTGCCACTTCCGAGGACTGGTACGACTACGCCGACGCGCTCGTGGCATCGGGCCGATACAGCAAGGCCGATCGTGTGATCCAGGCCGCTCGGTCCGGTGGATTCGAAGACCCCGCGAAGCAGTACTTCGGCCTCGTCGAGACTCGGCTTGCCATCGCGCGCGGCGACTTCGAACTGGCCCTCAAGGAGTCCGAGACGGCCATGAAGGCCCTCGAGTCGCAGCTGCGAGTCGAGGAGGAGGCCTACGAAGCGACCAAGCGGCCGAGCGTCATGATCGCCGAGGGGCTCGGTGAGAACTACCAGACGTTGCAGCTCCTTCGCGCCGAGGCGTTCGAGGCTCTCGAGCGCTACGGCGAGGCTGTAGGCGAGCTCGACGCGTACCTCGAGAAGAACACTCGCGCCGCGGACATCCTCGTCTGGCGCGGGGACCTCAAGCTCGCCGATGGCGACCGCGAAGGTGCCCTGGCCGACTACACGAGCGCATCGACATACATGCCGGGCGATGAAGACCTGGCCGAGAAGCTCGAGAATCTGGGAGCATCCAATGACTGAGCCGGGATATCCCGATACGACCCAGCCGGCAGCTGCATCGAAGCAGACGTCGGTCCGCTCGCAGCGCGGGCGGAAGATCATGACCGTCCTCCTGGTGTTCCTGTCCCTGCTGTTGTGTTCGGGGTCGTACCTCCTGCTGCGATTCGTGCAGCCCAGCGGCGAGATAGCCACGGCCGAGGAAGCCGAGGGCATCGAGTGGGTCCGCTCCATCTACGGCTGGGGCGACGGGCCGGGTGAGCAGCTCCAGCAGCCCGCATCGGTGGCGATAGCCCGCGATGGCAGCATTCTGGTGCCACAGGTCACGGGCAACGCTCAAATCCATCGCTTCGGATCCGACGGCGCGTATCGTGAGTCGTTCTTCGGTAGTGAAGGCGAAGGGCGCGCCCTGTTCCCCACGGGCATCGCGGTGGGTCCCGATGATCACATCTACATCGTCCAGAGTACGCAGGAGAACCTGCTGAGACTGAGCCCTGACGGGACAGAGACGCTTCTCAAGGTCGACATCGAGCAGCCGACCTCGGTGGTGGCTTCCGAGGACCGGATCGTCGTGGGCGCCAAGGCCGGCTTCGCGATCCTCGACATGGATGGATCGCCCATCAACGTGGTCGGCACTGCGGGCTTCGAAGAGGGGCAGTTCGACACCGTGTCAGGTCTTGCGCTCGATGAGGGCGGCAACATCTACGCCGTCGACACGTACAACAACCGCATAAGCAAGTACGACCCCGACGGCAACCGGATCTGGATCGTGAGAACGGGCAATCCGGCCAACCAGGCCGCCAACCAGGGTGCCGGGAGCATCAAGGTCGAGACGGACGCGCCTGCCGCCTTGCAGACGCCGGGCGCTGCCGTGATCGACGGGGCCGGTCGTCTGGTCGTCGTCGACATGCTCGACTTCTCGTTGACGGTGTTCGACACCGACAACGGTGATGTGATCGCGAAGTACGGCACCTACGGGACCGATGAGGGCACATTCCTCTACCCGGCGGGTCTTGCGTACGACCCCGAGCGTGACTGGTTCGCCGTTGGCGACCTGGGCAACAACCGCGTGCAGATCGTCCGCCTCCCCGGTTCGTCGGACTCGGTTCTGATCCCGACGGCCAGGCGTGCGCTCACCGGCTCGCTCCGGGCCCTCTTCCTTCCACTCCTCCTCCTGGGGACCGCACTCATCTACTGGGTGTACGCGAGGATGCGTGACAGACGGGCGGGTCGCATCGAAGGGCGATCTGCTCTCCGGGGGCACTAGAACAGTTTTCGGCAGGGCTTCATGCCCTCTGAAAGAATCCTGATCTCGGAAAGGAGGTGTAAGAGAAGAGATATGCAGACAAAGACAACTCGCAAGAATGGAGCATCAATGAAGAAGGTAATGATCACCGTCGCAATGACTGCGGCCCTGGTTCTCGCCCTGGGCGGAACCGCTCTCGCCCGTGGGGCAGAGCCCGCAAACCGCTCGTCGTCCTATCTCGCCAAGGGCCAGAGCTACATCTCGTGGAGCGCCGCGCAGACCAAGATGGCTGCAGTCGGCGTGGCCGCTGAAGCAACGGCCACCGCGCACGGCAACTACAGCACGACGACCGTCAAGTGCCAGGTCTGCCACTCCGCGCACAAGGCTTCGGCCACCGGCTCCAAGCTCCTCCAGAGCGCGTCAGGCGGGTCATGCGTACCGTGCCACGTAGGTGCCACCGCGGTTTCCAGCAAGAAGATCTCGGGCGGCAACCGTCACGGTGCCAACGACGGCTGCACCAACGGCTACTGCCACGCGGTCGCGCCGCACGGTGCCGGTGACATCTCCAAGTACGCCACGCTGAAGACCGCCATGCTCACCGACCATGCTGACACCCTGTTGGACGCCGCTATTCAGTCCGGTGTTGACGGCGCCCCCGTTTCGGGCGACATCTTCGCCACTGGCGTGGACAAGGACACGGCAACCCCCGAAGGCTCGATCGCTGTGTACAACCCGGGTGTCACCGCAGCCCTCCTCAACGACGTCACCACGGTCGAGTCGATCGCCCTGGGTCGTGCAGTGGGCACCGGCTACGTGTGCGCTAACGGTGGCTGCCACATCAACGGTGCGTTCAACTCGCTCACCGCTGACGCGACGTTCGGCAAGTGGGATGGCGACATCGTCGTCGCCGCTGACGCCTACCAGCCGAAGTACACCGCGAACGATGGAACCCCGAACAACCTCATCCCGGCTGCCACTTACGGCGACGACGAGGGATGGACTTTCGTGGGCGTGGATGGCGACACCTATGACGTGCGGGTCCTCCTCAAGTTCCGCGACGCTCCGATCAAGGGCCACACCCTTGCCGCGGTGTCCGACCTGACCGCTCGCAACGTCGCATTCGCCAACGTGGGCCAGTGCTCTGCCTGCCACGACAGCATCGACTACCGCATCAGCCCCACCACCAAGCAGTTCCCGCACGGCAACGACGTCGTCAACACCGACGGCACCCTGCCGGGCACGAAGAGCTCCGCGTGGTTCACGCTGAAGGACTCGGTCGGTGGCACCGCCATCACGACCAACGGCCGCAGCGCGACCAATGGAGACCTCACTTCCGGTATGGACGGCGCGTGCCTCAAGTGCCACCGTGCCGATGACACCACGGGTGTCGGCTTCACCTTCTAGGTCATAGCAGCACACACGCAGTACGTGATGCGTGAGGGGGGACCGGCTCTGTGAGGAGTCGGTCCCCCCGAATGCGCAAGAACCTCAGCTCGATGACGGGACGAACGTGAGAGAACGCGAGGACACAGGATCGAGCGCTGGCGCGCGGCTGTTAGCCGCGGCACTCGCGATCGTCGGCGTGATCGTGCTACTCAACATCGGGGCGGTGACAGTGGTCGCCGTGACCCCCGAGCGCTGTGTCGAGTGCCACGCATCCACAGGTGCGGAGCGGCTCGAGGTGCGCGAGGGTCACGCCGACTCGGCGTGTCTTGACTGTCACGGGGGCACGTCGACCGTCGATACCGTGCTGTTCGCCGGTCGTCAGGTCTATGGCATGCACCTGCGCCTGCCGATGCCCGAGGGGCGCAGCGCGGCTGCGGTGAGCGACGCGTCGTGCGTCACGTGTCACGATGTGGCGAGTGCCGTGTCCGATCGCGGCGCGATCCGGGTCGACCACGCCTCCTGCGCCGCTGACCGCCGGTGCACCGACTGCCACTCACGGGTGGCGCACGGAGACTCCGTCTCGTGGCCCCGCTCGTACGACATGTTCGACTGTGTGCCGTGCCACATGTCGCAGGCCGAGTCGGTGCAGTGCGACTACTGCCATACGGAGCGGTCCCGCGCGGAGCGCGTGAGCACCGGGACCTTCGCGCTCACGCACAGCGCCAACTGGCGGGAGATGCACGGCATGGGCGATTCGCTCGCCTGCGGCGCGTGCCACACCGCGGACAAGTGCGTGTCGTGTCACGGCGCCGGTGTGCCGCACACCCCCGCGTTCGCTTCCGGTCACAGCGATGTCGCGGTGCAGCCCGACGCCGCGTGCGACTCATGCCACGTTCCGGCGTTTTGCAGTGACTGTCACGGAATGCCGATGCCGCATCCGGACGGGTTCGCTCGTGGACATTCGAGTCTGGTCAAGGCTGAGGGTGACGAGGAGTGTCAACGGTGTCATGCGCCCGCTGACTGCGTGACGTGCCATGTGAAGCACGTCCATCCGGGCAACGCAAAGCTGGCCGGCGGTGATCGGGCCGATGACTGAGCTTCTGACCGCGGACGTTGCACAGAGCCTCGGGCTGATATGGGAGATCATCGCAGACCCGGCATCCAGGCCGCTCGAGGCGTTCCTGGTCTTCGGCATCATGGTCGTTGGCCTGGCCATGCTCCTGGTGGGTGCGCTGCTGCTGATCACCCGTCATCCCGAGGATACGGCCGAGGGGGAGTGCGCCCCGGACGCGGATGCCGGGCAAGAGCCGGCGGACACGGGCATTGTTGCGACTCGCAGCCCGCACAGGCGTCTTCCCGCCGGGGCCGTCGTGTTCCTGGCCGTCGTGGGCTGGTGGCTGGCCACTGCGGTGACGACCGCCTCGACGCCGGTGTGCCTCACCTGCCACGAAGGCAGCGACCACGCGCTCACACAGGTGGAGCGTGATCCGCACGAGCGGGTGCGATGCGTGGAGTGTCACGACAACGGCGGGGTGCTCGCGAGCCTGACCATCGCCGTACCGTCACGGGTCGAACATGTGGTGACCGGCATGCTCGGAGAGAACACGAGCGGCTCATATGGGTCGGCCGGCCGGGCATGCGTCTCGTGCCATGCGTCGGGCATCGGGCAGACGACCGTGAACGAGACCAGGGCGGTCAGGATGTCGCATGTCGAACCGCTCGCGGCCGGTGCCGAGTGTCTCGACTGCCACCGACTTGCCGACGGCGTGGTGGGCGTCGTGACGACCGGGATGCAGCCGTGTCTACGGTGCCACGACGACAACGACGCGCCCGCCGACTGCGTCCACTGCCACACGGGCGACATCGCCCTGGCGGTCGTCGGCCGCAGCCAGGCGACGACAGCGACGGCAGAGGTGCTCGTGACCGAGATCGACTGCGGCGGATGTCACACGCAGGAGTCATGCGACTCATGCCATGGCCTCCGGCTTCCTCACACCGCCGAGTTCATGTCCCATGATCACGCGCGTGAAGGCGTCGAGGACCTCTGGTACAACGGCGGGCGGACATGCGGGAAGTGCCACAACGCGAAGAACCGTCCGTGCACGTCGTGCCATCTCGGCGCGTTCCCCTCGCACGGCTCGGGGTTCCGCACGCTGCATCAGTCGGGGACGGGTCAGGGTTGCGACAGCTGTCATGCGCGCATGGCCCACCGAAACGGGCGCGACTTCTGCGGGCTGTGCCACCCGGGGGCGCAGTAGGATTCGGGGCGAGGCCTCAGGCGATGGGGTGCACGGTCTACAGATCCATGAGGTACTGGTCCACCGGAGCGAAGTCGTCTGTGATGATCGGCGCGGTCTCCGGGCCGATGTGCGACGGGGGGATGACGCGCCGGGCCGCATGATCCGGGGAGACCTCGGCGAGTGCGGCCAGCAGATCGGTCGACGGATCCTTGCCGGCGATGATCGCGATGTTCTGGATCCCGGCCGGGTCGGCCGGATCGAAGACCGCGAAGACCTCCACGTTCGGGAAGATCGCCTTGAGTGTCGCGTACTCGGCCCACAGGAAGCGGCTGCCCGCACCGCGTGTGGAGGCGATGAGGTTCATCGCGAGCACGCCGTCGTCGGCAAGCAGCCGGGAGCAGTGGCTCATCGACTCGAAGGTCGCGAGCTGGTACGGGATCGAGCCCGCGGACTTGAAGGCATCGATCAGTATCGCGTCGTAGGTCTCGTCCGATGCGTTCAGGAACGTCCGGCCGTCTTCCACGATCACGTTGATTCGCGGGTCGTCATCGAGGCCGAACGTCTTACGTGCGACTTCCACGAGATCAGGGTCTATCTCCACCACGTCGGCGATCGCCCCGGGATGCAGGCCGAGCTGGTGGCGCGGATACGAGAAGGCACCGCCGCCGATCAGCAGTGTTCGGCGTACCTCGGGCACGCTGGCGAGTGCGATGTCGTAGTAGTCGTAGTAGTCGAGGAGATACGGCTCGCCGTTGTCCTTGTAGGTCGCCGACTCGATCGAGTAGTCATCGCGGGACAGTGTGACCACCGGCCTCAGCGTCTCCTCCTCTATCTGGTGACCGATGAAGTAGCGGTCGTACTGCGTGTCGAACGACCCGGCGGACGTGCCTGTCGACTGCATCGCCACGATCACCAGCACGATCGTGCCGAGGGCGCCCATCACCCGTCGCCGGGTGAACGGCGCCGCTACCAGGAGCGAGAGAGCGGCCGCGGCCGCCGCGAGCCACGATACGAGGTCGTGGCTCCCTACGTGCGCGATCAACCAGAAGCCGGCCGCGAACGTCCCGACGATGCTCCCGAACGTGGAGATGGCGTACAGCGAGCCCACCGTGGCGCCGGAGTCGGCCAGCGCATGCAGGCGCAGCCGCGTGCAGTACGGTGACACCATGCCGAGGAGCGTGGACGGCAGGGCGAACAGCAGGGCCGCCGAGAGGACGGCCGCGATCTTCATGTCCGGCTGCATCGCCAGCTTCGTCAGAAGCGGTTGCTCGGCGAACGCCACGAGCGCGATGGTCGCGGCCGCGGTGATGAGGATCCAGAACAGCACCGAGGTGGACAGGCTCCGATCGGCCAGTCGCCCACCGAGGTACCCGCCGAGTGCCATGAATCCGAGCATCACGCCGATGAGGCTGGTCCAGACGAAGAGGGAGTTGCCGAAGAACGGCGCGAGGAGGCGGGATCCGACGAGTTCGAGCACCATCACGATGGCCCCCGACATGAAGACCACGATCCCGATCAGGAGCGCCGGCCCTCCGGCCTGCGAATGCTCATGCGCAGCGGCACGTGCCATGTTGTGGGTATCCTTTGCAATCATTCGCCGCCATGCAGAGCGCACGGTACGCTCGAAGGGCAGATGCGGCGTCTTCCAGTAGCACAGGCCATACCATTTGGGCGGCGCAGCGCGAAGAGACGCTTGGCCGTCCGCGTGCGTGTCGGGAGCGCGGCGACGGGGACGTTGTACACTTCAGTCGCCCCGTCAAAGTCGAGAGGATGACCGTGATCATGTCGCCCGCCGAGCGTCGCCCCACCCGGCACGGATACGAGCGGTAGCCATGGCTGTGGTCCTCGACAGCAGGCGTCTCGTGCGGGCGCTGGTGGTGGCCGCGATCATGAGCGGCGCGGTCTACGCGGTCCTCGTGGCGGTGGGTGACGGCCCGGCGGTGGCAGACGCTCTCGCGGGCTTCGATCCACTGGTGCTGGTCTGGATGCTCGCCCTTGGTCTCGCGGGCTTCGTGCTCCGTGCACTGCGCTGGGGCCGACTTATGCGCGTGCTCGGTCACCCGGTCAGCGCCAAGGACGCTCTCTATCTCCACATCTCCGGCCAGACGATGAGCGTCACGCCGGGCCGGGTGGGGGAGGTCCTCAAGCCGTGGCTCGCGCGCGAGGTCGCCGGCATGCCGATGAGCCGCGGCATTCCGCTCGTGTTCGCCGAGCGCGTGGCCGATCTCATCGCGGTCTGCCTGCTCGCCCTTGGCGGTCTCTCGGCGCTCGGCGGCACAACCGGGGTGCTCGTCGCGGGCATCGTCGTCGTCGTGGCGGGCACCGCGCTCGCCGGCTCGCCCTGGTTCCACGGGCTTGCTCTGCGCGTCGTGGGCAGGCGGTCCTGGGCGCGCAAGCACGAAGCGTCGGCCGAGGCGATCGCCGACACGCTCGGCCGCGTGCTCAGGTGGCGCACGCTGGTGTGGTCGGTGGCGATCTCGGTGGTGGCGTGGGGGCTCGAGGGCATCGGCTTCTCGCTCTGTCTCCACGCGCTCGGCTTCGACGCGCTCGGTGCGCTCGCCGAGATATCGGTCTACGGCGTGGCCACCATCGCAGGCGCGTTCTCGTTCCTGCCCGGCGGCATCGGCCTCACCGAGGCCTCGATGGTCGGGATCCTCATGTCGGCGGGCATGGGCGCTTCGGCGGCCTCGGCAGCGACGCTTGTGGCGCGCGTGGCGACGCTGTGGTGGAGCGTGGGCGTCGGTTGGATAGCGCTCGGCTCGCGTCCGACGGTGCTGCGCGCCGTGCTCGGCCACGAGCCGCCGGAGGAGTAGGGCGCTTCGCCCAGATCGGGTGGCCCTGCACCGTCGGAGCTGCGGTACACTATCCCGATACACGCTCGCGCTCGGAAGGGGAGACGACATGGCACTGCCTGAGGTGGACTTCATCTGGATGGACGGCAAGCTCGTTCCCTGGGCGGATGCCAACGTACACGTCCTCACCCACGCGCTCCACTACGGCACCGGCGTCTTCGAAGGCATCCGCTGCTACGCCACCGCCGATGGCCCCGCCGTGTTCCGCCTCGTCGAGCATATGGAGCGCTTCGAGCGCTCGGCCAAGATGCTCTTCATGGACCTCGGTTACACGGTGGATGAGATGGTCGAGGCCGTGAAGACGACCATCCGCGAGAACAAGCTGCCTGCATGCTACATCCGCCCGATCGCGTTCCGCGGCTACGGTGTGATGGGCCTCGATCCGATCCCCGCGCCAGTGAACGTGACGATCGCGTGCTGGCCGTGGGAGACCTACATGGGCGAGGAGGCCCTCATCCGCGGCGTGGACGTGGGCGTCTCGTCGTGGCGTCAGCGCAGCCCGAACGCGATGCCGCCCGCCATCAAGTCAACCGGCAACTACCTCAACTCCTCGCTCGCCCGCATCGAGGCGAACCGTCACGGCTACAACGAGGCAGTCATGCTCAACGAGGACGGCAGGGTGTGCGAGGGCACCGGTGAGAACCTCTTCATCGTGCGCGACGAGGTCATATCCACACCGCCGGTCTCCGACGGCATCCTCGAGGGCATCACGCGGGACTCGATCATGGTGATCGCCGACAACCTCGGCTACCCGGTCATCGAGGAGTCGCTCGTTCGCACCGACCTCTACACCGCCGACGAGATGTTCATGACCGGCTCGGCAGCCGAGCTCGTGCCGGTGCGCTCAGTCGACGGTCGCGTCATCGGTGATGCCGGCCCCGTGACCCTTGAGCTGCAGAAGGCGTTCTTCGCGGCCGTTCGCGGTCAGGACCCGGCGTACGAGGAGTGGCTCGACCGCCTGTAGGCGCGGGAGCGGGGCAGTGTGAACAGACAACGGCTCGTCAGGATACTCACCTGGGCGTCGGGTGTGCTGGCTGTCGTGCTCGTCGTGCTGCTCGCGTTCGCCGGTTACCTCTGGAGCCTGTCCACGAGGCTGCCCGACCTGGCGGCTGATCCCGATGCGATCGAGATGCCGGAGACGTCGATCGTCTACGCGGCCGATGGCACTGTGCTGGCCGAGTGGTTCGATGCCGAGGACCGCACGGTGGTGGCCGATGACGTCATCCCGCAGACGCTGAAGCACGCCACGGTCGCGATCGAGGACAAGCGCTTCTACGAGCACAGCGGTGTTGACCTGCGCGCGATCACCCGCGCGCTGTCGGTGAACTCTCGTGCCGGCGAGGTGCGGCAGGGCGGCTCGACCATCACCCAGCAGACGGTGAAGCTTCTGTACACCGACGGGGAGCGCACGCTCACGCGCAAGATCGAGGAGGCGTTGCTCGCGCTCTCGCTTGAGACGCGTGCCGAGAAAGACGACGTCCTCGGCGTGTATCTCAACATGGCGTACTTCGGGCGTGGTGCCTATGGCGTCGAGAGCGCCGCACAGCGCTTCTTCGGCACCACCGCGGCGGATCTCACGCTCTCGCAGTCGGCGCTCCTGGCGGGCTGCATCCGGTCGCCCACGCGCTACGACCCGTTCGTGAACCCCGACGACGCCCTGAGCCGGCGCAACCTCGTGTTGCGCGAGATGCGCGACCAGGGCTACATCACGAGCGAGGAGGCGGCGGCCGCGACCGCTGAGCCACTCGGCCTCAAGGACACGGCCGAGGTGGCGAGCCGGTTCGCGCCCTACTTCGTGGAGTATGTGCGGCGTGAACTGCTCGACACGCTCGGCTCGGAGCGACTCTACCGGGGCGGCCTGCGCATATACACGACCCTCGACCCCACCGCGCAGCGCGCCGCCGAGGCCGCTGTTGCCAGCGTGCTCCCGAGCCCCGGTGACCCCGAAGTGGCTGTGGCCGCCGTGCGCTGGAGCGACGGGGCCGTGGTGGCGATCGTGGGTGGTCGCGACTTCGCCGCCGAACAGTTCGATCTGGCCACGCAGGGGCGGCGGCAGACCGGCTCGGCGTTCAAGCCCTTCGTGCTCGCCGCAGCGCTCGAGCAGGGCTATACGCTCGACAGCACATGGGAGGCAAGCCCGTTCGAGACGCAGGTGAAAGACGAGATCTGGCACGTGGACAACTACGAGAACTCGATCACCGGGGGCACCTACACCCTTGAGACGGCCACCGTGTGGTCGATCAACGCGGTGTACGCGCGCCTGATCATGGCCGTGGGCGCCGATAAGGTCGTGGATGTTGCGCACCGCATGGGCATCACCTCCGATATCGATCCCGACCCGGCGATCGCACTCGGTGGGCTGTCGCGCGGAGTCTCGCCGCTTGAGATGGCCTCGGCGTTCGGCACCATAGCCAACACCGGTATCGCGGTAGCGCCGTCCGGCGTCGACCGCGTGACAGACGCCGAGGGCGAGCTCGTGTACGCGCCGGACCGCGGTGGAGAGCAGGCGATCTCGCAGGATGTGGCCTCCACGCTCGCGGGCGTGCTCAACCGCGTGTACACACAGGGCACCGGCCAGGCGGCGAACATCGGCTCGTGGGGTGCGGTGAAGACCGGTACCGCGCAGTCATGGCGTGACGCGTGGATCGTGGGGTACTCGGGCAACCTGAGCACCGCGGTCTGGATAGGGTACCCGGACGCGCAGGTGGCTATGGACAACGTGCACGGCGTTCGCGTGACCGGGGGCAGTTTCCCTGCGGCCGTGTGGAAGAACTTCATGGCTGTCGCGTCGATGTGCGGGACGCCGGCCGCCGCGGTCACCGGCGATGAGACGCTGGCGTCCGGCGAGCAGATCTACACGGTCTGCTCCGAGTCGTACAAGATCGCGCGCCCCGACTGCCCGGAGACGATGGAGCTCGTGTTTCCGGCCGGCTCGCTGACGGAGTACTGCGACCTCGAGCACTGAGCGTGGGATCGGCGCCTTCGGTTACAATCAACCGTTACCGGGTGTACTGCACCGCCGGAAGGACAGACCGCCATGGTGACCCTGTACGACACCACGCTTCGTGACGGCACCCAGCGTGAGGGGATGTCGCTCTCCGTCGACGACAAGCTGCGCATCGCCGCGCGCCTCGACGACCTGGGTGTTCACTACATCGAGGGCGGGTTCCCCGGCTCGAATCCGAAGGACATGGAGTTCTTCGAGCGCGCGGCCTCGCTCGAGTTGGCTGCTGCCACCATCACCGCCTTCGGCACCACCTGCCGCAAGGGCGTGCCCGCCGCCGGGGACGAGGGCCTGCGCGCGCTGCTCGATACGGGCTGCGCGGCGCTCTGCATCTTCGGCAAGGCATGGGACCTGCACGTGACCGAGGCGCTCAACGCGACGCTCGAAGAGAACGTGCGGATGGTGCGAGACAGCGTGGCACACCTCAAGAGTGCGGGGCGGACGGTGTTCTTCGATGCCGAGCACTTCTTCGACGGCTACGCGGCCAATGCCGCGTACGCGCTCGAGGTGTGCCGGGCGGCGACCGAGGCCGGTGCGGACGCGGTGGTGCTCTGCGACACGAACGGCGGCACGCTGCCGCACGTGGTGGCACGCGTCGTGCGAGAGGTGTCAGGCGCGCTCCCGGGTGTGACTCTCGGCATCCACGCGCACAACGATGCGGCGTGCGCGGTGGCGAACTCGCTCGTGGCGATCGACGCCGGCTGCACGCACGTCCAGGGCACCGCCAACGGCTACGGCGAGCGCGCCGGCAACGCCGATCTCATGTCGATCATCGCATCGCTCGTGCTGAAGATGGGCGACGACTGCATCTCGGCCGATCAGCTGCGACTGCTCACCGAGGTCTCGCACTTCATCGCCGAGACCGCGAACGTGGCGCCCAACCCGCACCAGCCGTACGTGGGCGCGAGCGCCTTCGCGCACAAGGGCGGGGTGCATGCGAGCGCGGCCGCCCGGTTGCCCGAGGCGTACGAGCACATCGAGCCGGCGCGCGTGGGCAACCTCGCCCGCGTGGTGGTGAGCGAACTTGCTGGCCGCGCCTCGCTCACGATGAAGGCCGCCGAGCTCGGCATCGACCTCACCGGCGATCAGTCGACGGTCACGCGCGTGCTCGACGGCATCAAGGACCTCGAGCACCGCGGGTACTCGTTCGAGGCGGCGGACGCCTCACTCGAGGTCATGCTGAAGAAGGAGCTCGGCACCTACGAGCCGTTCTTCACCCTGGAGAGCTTCCGATGCCTGATGGAGAAGCGCGAGGACGGCAAGGTGATGACCGAGGCGACGGTGAAGATCCACGTGGGTGGGAGGCGCTTCATCGCCACTGCCGAGGGCAACGGCCCCGTGAACGCGCTTGATAGCGCACTCCGGCTCGCCATCGGCGAGTTCTACCCCGCGCTCAGCGATATCGAGCTCTCCGACTTCAAGGTGCGCGTGCTCGACGAGAGCAAGGGGACCGGCGCGGTCACCCGCGTTCTCATCGAGAGCGAGGACGGGGAGAAGAGCTGGGGCACCGTCGGCGTCTCCGAGAACATCATCGAGGCGTCGTGGCAGGCGCTCGCTGATTCGATCGATTTCGGCCTTTCGCACCCGAGAACGACGCCGTAGCGTATATCTGCGCGTGTGTTTCGTATAGACTGCTGCATCGGCGCCCCTCAGCCTACGCACCGTCGCTCGAGAAAGTGTACCGCCCGTGATCCGCTCGAACCGTAATCTCGCGCTGGTCGTCGCCGCGCGATTCATCTCCCGTCTGGGTGGCACCGCCGTATGGTTCATCGGGACCATGGGGACTGCGGCGTACATCTTCGAGTGCACGCCGCGCCAGCTCGCGATCATGTCGGCGATCAACGGTGTGGCCGCGATCGCCGGCTCGCTCGGCGCGGGCGTGCTCATCGACCGTTTCGGACCACGTAAGGTCATGTTCTGGGCAGAGATCGGCTCGATCCCTCCGGTGCTGTGGATGATGGTCGCTCCGACGTTCCCGCTGTTCATCGTAGGTTCGGCGCTCTTCTCGCTCTTCGGCGTTCCGACGTGGACGGCGGGCGCGTCGTTCGCGCCATACATCACCGAGGGCCGAAAGGAGCTCGAGCGCGCGAACGCGTATATCGAGACCGGCAGTTCGATCGGGTTCGTCATGGGCCCTGCGCTTGGCGCGCTCATCTCCAACCTGTTCGGCATGCGCTCGGTGTTCTGGGTGATGGCGGTGGCATCCGTGGTCGCGGCCGTGGTGGCGTGGAACGTCCGCATCGACGAGACTCCGCGACCGCACGTTGCCGGCAACGCATGGGCCGACTTCACCGACGGCCTCAAGATGGCGTATACGACGCGCTCTCTGCGCTACTACATCCTGCTCGGCTCGGCCGTGTGGTTCGGCTTCGGCGGCTTCCAGGCGCTCGAGTCGCTGTTCTACCGCGATGTGGTGGGCGTGGGCGTGGAGTGGCTCGGCTGGATGAACACGGTCTTCGGCATGGGCCTCGTCTTGGGTGCGTCGATGCTGCCGCGCCTCCCGCAGAAGCTGGTGACCGCGCGCGGACTGGCGGTGTTCACGGCGTTCGCCGGCCTCGGCTCGATCCTGTACGTGGGCTCCACCGATCTTCGGCTGATCGCCATCGGCGCGATGATCTGGGGCTTCATCATCGGCGCCGAGGAGCCGCTGTTGCGTACGCTCATGCACCTCGACTCGCCGCACGAGTACGTGGGGCGCATCGTCGGCACGGCCCAGTGGCACCGGGGCGCGGGCGAGTTGTTGCCCCTCGCTTTCGTGCCGACGCTCGCGGCCACGATCGGCATCCAGCAGACGCTCATCGCCGGTGGCGTGCTCGTCGCCGTGGCCGCGCTGGGGAGTCTGGGCACCGCGCGCTCGCTCGACCGCGCGCGCCGCGACAACGGCATCGTGCACGCGGAGCTCGAGCCTGAATCTGTGTGAGACCGGCGGGGCACTCGGCAGGAATATCGTCGCTGCAGTGGAACTCCGCTGGTAAGAGGTGACCCGGTGTCGGAGAGGGGATGCTCGTGCGCGTCGTTCGCATATTCCATGATGAGGACGTGCGCTACGGCCTTGCCGACGAGAGCATGGTGACCCTGATCTCCGATGAGCCGTTCGCGGCCTGGGAGACCGAGGGGCTCGTGCCGCTCCCGCAGGCGCAGCTGCTCGCCCCCGCCATCCCCACCAAGATCGTATGCGCCGGCATCAACTACCGCGCGCACGCAGAGGAGATGGGCCACGACCTCCCCGAGGAGCCGGTCATCTTCCTGAAGCCGCCCACGGCGGTGATCGGCCACGGTGCGGAGATCCGCATCCCGAAGGGGTTCGACTCGGTGGACTACGAAGCCGAACTCGCGATCGTGGTGGGTCGCCGGACGCACAACATCACTCCCGCCGAGGCTCCGTCTCACATCCTCGGCTACACGTGCGGCAACGACATCACGAACCGTGTGCTGCAGAAGCGCGATGGGCAGTGGACGCGCGCCAAGGGCTTCGACACGTTCTGCCCGCTCGGGCCCTGGGTGGAGACCGACGTCGACCCCACCGACCTGCTCGTGGAGTCGTATGTGAACGGCGAGCGGCGCCAGTCGGCGCGGACCTCGGACATGATCTTCAGCCCGTACGAGCTGTTGAGCTTCGTGAGCAACGTCATGACGCTCCTGCCGGGGGACATCGTGCTCACCGGCACGCCTTCCGGCATCGGGCCGATCCGGGCCGGGGATGTGATCGAGGTGCGCATCGAAGGCGTCGGGAGCCTCGTCAATCACGTGGTGTGACGTCCGTCCGGTTTGACGCGGATCGACGGCCCGGGTATCATACCGATTGGTATGACCGAAAGGTAGGAGCCCATGCCGGTCGAGAAGATCACGGTCTCTCTGCCCGCGGAGTTGGTGAGCGAGATAGACCGACTCTCCGCCGCGGAGGGCGTGTCCCGCAGCTCCCTGGTCCGCGAGGCCACGGCGCAGTATCTGTGGGATCGCGAGGCCACACACGCAGCGCGGCTTCATCGAGAGGCTGCTGATGGCGTGCTCTGTCTTCTGGACTCGCTGCAGAAGCTGGACCCGCTTGACAAGCGGCCAGTGCTCGACATCCTGCGGGAGTCGCGTGGGCCGCTCGAGGTCCGTGACGAGCGGTGACTCCGGAGACTGTCGTGCTCGACGCTTCAGTGGGTGTGAAGTGGTTCAAAGATGAACCAGGGTCCGCGGAAGCGCGCGCGCTGATCGAACGCCTCGGTGAGGGCGAGTTGCGGGTCGTGGTGCCGGCCGTATTCCCGCACGAGGTGCTCGATGTGGCTCGTAGGCTCTTCGGCATCGGTCAGGCTCGCGCGGTTTGGGCTGGTCTGCAGGATGCCGGCGTGCTCGTGGCAGGTTCGGATCGGGTTCTGATCGATGCCACCCTCGAGATCGCCGGACGGTATGGCTGCACTGTATACGACGCAGCCGCACCTGCTCTCGCCGAGCGTCTGGGCTGCAGGATGCTCTCGGCGGATCGTCGGGCGCACGGCCGCATCGAGGGCGCGCAGCTGCTCGGGTAGCGCGCTTACCGCCTGTCGGAAAGGACCGCCTCTCGGCTTGTCGGCACCCCATCATGTCGCGGCCCGGTGCTAGTATGGACACACCATCTTGCGTCCCGGGCCCACATGAAGGGGGAGCTCTCAGCGATGTCCGCCGACCGTCTGCGCACCCCCGATGTAGAGGCCCTGCTCGCGGCGTTCGGCGCGCTCGAGACGGCGGACGAGCGCTACGCGTTCCTCCAGGACGTCGCCACCATCCGCGAGATCCAGGACCTTGCGCAGCGGCTCGAGGTGGCCCGCAGGCTCGATGCCGGCGAGCATTACACTCGCATCCAGGAGCTCACCGGCGCGTCGTCAACCACCATCAGCCGCGTCAGCCGCAGCCTGAACTACGGAGCCGAGGGTTATCGCATCGTGATCGACCGCCTCGGCCCGCTCGAGGGCGCCGAAGGTGGCGACCAGTAGCGTAATGTCAGGTTTCGTTCATCTGCACACCCATTCGGAGTACTCGCTCCTCGACGGGCACGCGCGCATCTCGCGGCTGGTCGCACGTGCCGCCGAGGTGGGCCAGGACTCGCTCGCGCTCACCGACCATGGCGCCATGTACGGGGCCGTCGAGTTCTACCGGGCCGCGAAGAAGGCGGGCATCAAGCCGATTATCGGCTGCGAGACGTACTTCACGCCCGACTCGCGCTTCAAGCGCGAGGGCAAGCAGGCGCTCTACCACCTGTTGTTGCTCGCCAAGAACGAGACCGGCTACCGCAACCTGATGGCCATCGTCAGCGAGGCGTCCACACACGGCTTCTACTACAAGCCGCGCGTCGACCTCGAGCTGCTGCAGGAGCACAGCGAGGGCCTCATCTGCACCTCGGCGTGCATGAGCGGCATCGTGAGCAAGTCGATCGAGCGTGGCGATCTCGCCGAGGCGCGCCGCTGGGCCGAGACGTACGCGGGCATCTTCGGCAGCGACTTCTACCTGGAGATCCAGGAGCAGGGCATCGTGGCGGACAACGGGGTGTCGCAGTCGCAGCTCACAGCCGAGATCGCGCGCATGGCGGGTGAGATGGGCGTGGGCCTGGTGGGCACCAACGACATCCACTACGTGATGGCCGAGGACGCCAAGGCCCAGGACCTGCTGCTGTGCGTGGGCACCGGCTCCACGGTCGACGACGTGAGCCGCATGCGCTTCTCCTCCGACCAGTTCTACCTCAAGACGGCCGACGAGATGGCTGCCGCGCTCTCGGGCTACCCCGAGGCGCTGTCGAACACCGTGGACATCGCCGCCGAGTGCGAGATCGAGCTCGAGTTCGACCGTATCATCCTGCCGAAGTTCGAGCCCGAGGACGGCTCAAGCGAGCCCGACTTCCTGCGCTCCGAGTGCATGCGGGGTCTCGAGAAGCGTTTCGGCACGCCCGTGCCGCCGGATGCCCTCGAGCGACTCGAACACGAGCTCGAGGTGGTCACGGGCAAGGGCATCTCGGCGTATTTCCTGATCGTCGCCGACTTCGTTAAGTGGGCGAAGGACAACGGTATCGGCGTAGGGCCGGGCCGAGGTTCTGCCGCCGGATCGATCATCAGCTACGCGCTCGGCATCACCAACCTCGACCCGCTCGAGCACGGGTTGCTGTTCGAGCGCTTCCTCAATCCCGAGCGTACCGAGATGCCCGATATCGATATCGACTTCGACGACGAGCGCAGGCTCGACGTCATCGACTACGTGCGCCAGAAGTACGGCGAGGACCGCGTCGCGCAGATCATCACGTATTCCACGATGAAGGCGCGCGCGGCCATCCGGGACGCCGGCCGCGTGCTCGGCTACCCGTACTCGATCCCCGACAAGGTGGCGAAGCTGGTCCCCGAGCGCATCGACCGCAAGCCGAGCGACGGCAAGGACGTCTCGGACCTCACGATCGCACTCCGCGACAACGGCGATCTCAAGGACACCTACCAGGGCGATGCGGACACCAAGCGCATCATCGACGCGGCGCTGTCGCTCGAGAACGTCGTGCGCGGCGAGGGTATCCACGCCGCCGCCGTGGTGATCTGCCGCGATCCGCTGCATTACTACACGCCGGTCAAGCTCGACACCAAGGGCGGCTCGGTCATCACCCAGTACGAGGGCACCGTGATCGCGGACCTCGGCCTGCTCAAGATGGACTTCCTCGGCCTCCGCACGTTGACGGTACTGGCCAAGGCCGTCTCGGCGATCGAGGAGCATCACGGTGTCACGATCGACCTCGATGACATCCCGATGGACGACCGGGACACGTGGGCGATGTTGCAGCGCGCGGACTCGGACGGCGTGTTCCAGGTGGAGTCGGCGGGCATGAAGCGCGTGCTCCGCGAGCTCAAGCCCACGTGCTTCGCCGACCTCGTAGCGGTGGTGGCGCTCTTCCGGCCCGGCCCGATGGACTCGATCCCCGACTTCATCGCGCGCAAGCACGGCAAGACAGCGATCGCGTACTACGACGACCGCATCAAGCACATCCTCGAGGAGACGTACGGCCTGATCGTGTACCAGGAGCAGGCCATGCGTATCGCCATGGAGATGGGCGGCTTCACGGCCGCCAAGGCGGACAAGCTCCGCAAGGGCATGGGCAAGAAGAAGATGGAGATCGTCGACGCGCTCGAGCCGGAGTTCATGGCCGGTGCGAGCGAGCGCGGCTACGACCTCAGAGTGGCCGAGCGCGTGTGGTCCGACATGCGCAAGTTCGGCGAGTACGCCTTCAACAAGAGTCACGCCGCGGCGTACGGGCTGGTCTCGTACCAGACGGCGTACCTCAAGGCGCACTACCCGCTCGAGTACATGGCCGCCGTGCTCACGAGCTACACGGGCAAGAGCGAGACCATCGTCAAGTACATCGCCGCCTGCAACCAGGCCGGCATGAAGGTCCTGCCGCCTGACGTGAACTCCTCGGGCAAGGACTTCACGGCGGTGGAGGGGGCCATCCGCTTCGGCCTCGCCGGCATCCGCAACGTGGGCGAGGGCGTGGTCGACACGATCGTCGCCCAGCGCAAGGAAGACGGGTCCTTCTCGTCGCTCCACGACTTCTGCAACCGGGTCGACATGAAGCAGGCCAACAAGAAGACACTCGAGGCGCTCATCAAGGCCGGGGCGTTCGACTCCACCGGCTACACGCGCAAGCAGCTGCTCTCCCTCATGGACTGTGCGGTGGATTCGGCGGTCAAGAAGCAGAAGGATGCGGACTCCGGCCAGACGTCGATGTTCGATATGTTCGCCGCCGAGGAGCACGGCCTGGCCGACGAGGTGCCACCACCCAACGACGACGAGTGGGAGAAGGGCATCAAGCTCAAGTTCGAGAAGGAGATGCTCGGCATCTACGTCTCGGACCATCCGCTACGCGAGATCGCGGGCACGATCGAAGCGGCGCGCACCATCTCGCTCGGCGCCACCGACGAGTTCCGCGACGGCCAGAACGGGTGGTTCGCGGGCATCGTCTCGGCGTTCGACCGCATCGCCACCAAGGCGGGCAAGCTCATGGCTACCTTCACCCTCGAGGATCTCGAAGGTTCGATGGAGGGCGTGCTCTTCCCGCAGGTCTACGAGAAGTACCGTGAGGTGCTGGCGCTCGACGCTGTGGTGCGGATGCGGGCGAAGATCGAGCGGTCCGACCGCGGGTTGAAGCTGATCGTCCATGAGGTGGAGCCGCTCTCGGAGAACGGGCAGTTCGAGCGCCCGCCGGGTACGCTCATGGTGCGTGCTGACCTCGACCTCCTCAGCAACGGCGGCGGGACGCGCTTCAAGGAGATCCTGGCACGGTACCCCGGGCGTGACTGCGTGCAGGTGGAGATGCGCACGCCGGCGGGGGCGAAGCAGCTCAAGATGGGGGATGAGTACAGAGTGAACGCGGCGGCGTCGGGGCTGCACGCGGAGCTCAAGGAGCTGCTCGGCGCCGACTCCGTGTGGGATGCGTAGTTGACGCACCGCGCACGGGCTGCCATACTGCGGCTCTGCATCACTCTACTGTACTAAAGCAACACACCGGGAGGTGACCTGCCCGTGCAACCCGTGACACCCCGTGGCTTCCGCGACGTGCTCTTCGATGAGGCCCGTGAGCGTGAGGCCGTGACGTCTGCCATCGCATCGGCGTTCTCGGCATGGGGCTACGAGCCCGTCGAGACGCCGGTCGCCGAGGAGTACCGCACGCTCGAGGCGGGTGTGGGTGGCACGCTTGATGAGACGGCGTTCCGGTTCTTCGACCTCGACGGTTCGCTGCTTGCGCTGCGCCCGGAGATGACCGTACCCATCGCACGCGTGGTGGCATCGCGTCTGGCCGACGTGGCCGGACCGCACCGCATCCGTTACGCGGCACCGGTGTTCCGTGAGCACGCGTCGTTGCGAGGGCAGGCGCGGGAGTTCACGCAGGTGGGGATCGAGCTCGTGGGTGCGCGTGGCTCGGCGGCTGACACCGAGGTCGTCCTGCTGCTGATCGCGGCGCTGGAAGCCGCGGGACTCGCATCGTTCACGGTGGGCATCGGCACAGCCGAGGTCCTGCGCGCTCTGCTCGACCGCGCGGGCGGACCTGCCGAGTGGCGCGAGGCCGCGATCTCAGCCGCGCAGGGCCGCAATCTCGTCGAGATCGATCGGCTCGCGGGCCGCGCCGATCTTGACCCGGCGCTCGCTCGCGCGCTTCGCGAGATCCCGCGCATCCGTGGCGGCCGTGAGGCGCTCGATCGTGCCCGTGCCCTGGCCTCTGCGTGCGAGTGTGCCGATGCGCTCGAGGCCCTCCTGGAGACGTGGGCGACGCTCGAGGCGCTCGATCAGACCGGCCGAGTTCAGGTCGACTTCGGCATCATGCGGTCACTGGGCTACTACACCGGCCTGCAGCTCGAGGCGTACGCGCCCGGCCTGGGGCTCGCGCTGGCCGGCGGCGGGCGCTACGACGGCGTGCTCTCCACGTTCGGCCACGCCGCTCCGGCGGCCGGGTTCGCACTCGGCCTGGAGCGCGTGATGATCGCTCTTGCCGAGCAGCAGGCCAGTCCGCGGATCGAGCCTCTCGATGCGGTGCTCGGTGGCGAGGACGCGAAAGGCATCTTCCGGGAGGCGGCGCGCCTGCGTGAGGCCGGCTGGCGCGTGCGGGTCGCACCCGGTATCACGGGCACTGCGCTCGTGCGTGAGGCCGACGCACGCTCGGCAGCCGAGGCGCTGCTGGTGGAGGGCGGTTCGCTCGTCCGCGCCGACCGCACGGGGGAGCCCGCCGAGGTGCTCGGCGATCCGCTGCCCGAGCCGCCACGGCGCACCTGGGCCGCCCGCGGGGGTGATGCGCGATGATCGCGCGACGCGGCAGCACTGATCGCATGTTGCGGATGGCGTTGCCGAAGGGCTCGCTGTACGCGGATTCGGTGGCGCTCCTCGAGCGCGCCGGGCTCGACGTCACGGGCCTGGCCGACCCCGGCCGCCAGCTCACGCTGCGCGCGGGTGACATCGAGTACATCATCGGCAAGCCCACGGACATCCCGGTGTACGTCGCATACGGCGCGGTCGACATCGCCATCGCGGGCAAGGACACGCTGCTGGAGTCCGCGCTCGATGTGGTCGAGATGGTCGACCTCGGCTTCGGCGCATGCCGCTTCGTGGTGGCCGAGCCCGAAGACGCGCCGCGCAGCGTGGCGGAGATCTACCGGCACCTCGGCGTGATCAGGGTCGCCACCAAGTACCCGCGCATCACCGAGGCGCACTACGCGTCGCGGGGCCTGCAGGTGGAGATCGTCAAGCTTTCGGGAAACATCGAACTGGCGCCGCTCATCGGCCTTGCCGATCAGGTGGTGGATATCACCGCCACCGGGCGCACGCTCGCCGAGAACCGGCTGCGCATCGTGGAGGAGGTCCTCTCCTCAACCGCGCGCTTCGTCGCGAACCCGGCGAGCCTCAAGACCGACAGTGACCGCGTGACCGGCATCGCCGAGGCGCTCGCCTCGGCAGCGGCACGAGAAGGAGGACGACTGTGATGATGCGACGGATCGAGCTCGCCCGCGGCCGGCGGCTGACATCGGCCGATGTGCCGCGTACCGGCGGCATCGACGCCGAAGTGCTCGGTGTGGCGCAGCGCATCATCGACGATGTGAAGGCGCGCGGTGATGAGGCGCTCTACGACTACACCGCGCAGTTCGACCGCGCGACGCTTTCAGACCTGCGGGTGACCGAGGCGGAGATGGAGCTCGCGCTCGCCGAGGTAGGCGACGAGTTCCGTGCCGCGATCGCGGATGCGGCGTTCTCGATCGAGGAGTTCCACCAGCGCCAGGTGACCCAGAGCTGGTTCACCGCCGACGAGCGCGGTGTCTTCCTCGGCCAGAAGGTCACGCCGCTCGCGCGCGTGGGCATCTACGTGCCCGGCGGTCGCGCGCGATATCCCTCCTCGGTGCTCATGAACGCCATCCCGGCCATCGTGGCCGGTGTGGGCGAGATCGCGATGGTCGTGCCCCCGGACGCCGACGGTCGCGTGAACTCCTACACGCTCGCCGCGGCCGCCGAGGTGGGCCTCACGGAGATCTACAAGGTCGGCGGCGCGCAGGCGATCGCGGCCCTCGCATACGGCACGGCGACCATACCGCGCGTGGACAAGATCACCGGCCCGGGCAACGCGTACGTCACCGCCGCCAAGAAGCTCGTGATGGGCGAGGTGGGCATCGACATGCTCGCCGGCCCTTCGGAGGTGCTGATCCTGGCCGACGAGACCGCCGAACCCGCGTTCGTGGCGATCGATCTCATGGCGCAGGCCGAGCACGACCCGCGCGCGGCAACGTACCTGGTGACCACCGATGAGGAACTGCCCGATATGGTGGAGGCCGCGCTGCGCGAGCTGCTCACCATGTCGCCCCGTGCCGAGGTTGTGGAGCGCTCGCTCACCGACAACGGTGTCATCGTCGTGTGCCCCGACGTGGATGTGGCGCTCGATGCGGCGAACATGATTGCGCCGGAGCACCTCGAGGTGATGATGGCCGAGCCGTTCGAGCTGCTCGGCGCGATCAAGAACGCGGGCGCCATCTTCCTCGGGCCCTGGACGCCGGAGAGCGTGGGCGACTACATCGCCGGACCGAACCATGTGCTCCCCACGGGAGGCACCGCGCGTTTCAGTGGTCCGCTCTCGGTGGACGACTTCGTGAAGAAGTCATCCGTGCTGAGCTATTCGCTCGAGGCGCTCGAGGCCGACGGCGCCAACGTCATCACGATCGCCGAGGCCGAAGGGCTGGACGCGCACGCGCGGGCGGTGGCGCTGCGCCTGGCGGCCGCGTTCGGCATGGACGGTGAGCCGGAGTGAAGCGACTGCGTCCGGCACGACCGGAACTCGAGGACATCGCGCCCTACGACGCGAAGGATGTCCGCGCCGAGGTGCGGCTGTCCGCCAACGAGAACCCGCACAACCTCCCCGGCGAGATCCTGGACAAGCTCGCAGATCGCGTGCGCAACGACATCGACTTCAACCGGTACCCCGACCCCATGTGCACGCATGTACGCACGCTCATCGCCGAGGCCAACGGCCTGGAGCCGGGCAACGTGCTCGTGGGCAACGGCGGGGATGAGATCATCCTGGACGTGGTGCTCGCCTGGGGCGGTCCGGACAGGACGCTCGTCGACCTGCCGCCCACCTTTGCCATGTACGGGATCGACGCGCGCATGACGGGAACGCGCGTGGTCGAGGTGCCCCGCGGCGCCGACTTCGAGATCGATGGCGATGCATTGCTGGCCGCGATAGCCGTCCAGGACCCGGACATCATCGTCGTCTCGAGCCCGAACAACCCGACGGGCACGATGGCGCCGGAGGCGTTGCTCATCGACGTGCTCAACGCCACCGATGCGCTCGTGCTTGTGGACGAGGCATACTTCGAGTTCAGCCGACAGACGATGCGCCCGCACATGGAGCGCCATCCCAACCTCGCGATCCTGCGGACGTTCTCCAAGGCGTTCTCCCTCGCGGGTCTGAGGGCGGGGTACCTCCTGGCCCACGAGGACGTCATCCGCGAACTCACGAAGGTGCGCCAGCCGTACTCGGTCAACCGCTTCACCCAGGTGGCTGCCGCGCTCACGTTCCGCGAACGCGTGGTCTTCGAGGGCGGCGTGCGCGAGACGATGCGCAACCGCGATCGGCTGCTGCACGGTCTTGCCGCCATCGATGGCGTGGAGGTCTTCCCCACGGAGGCCAACTTCGTGCTCTTCCGGGTGGAGCAGGCCCCGGCGGTCTGGCGCGACCTGCTGCACGACCACTCGGTGCTGATCCGAGACTTTTCGCGCACACCGGGGCTTGAGGACTGCCTTCGCGTCACGGTCGGATCCGAGGACGAGAACGAGCGCTTCCTGTCCGCGATGGAGGAGATCATGGTGAGTAAGCGGGCGGCCAACCACTTCGGCATGACTGCCACGCCGACCGGACGCATCGGGAAGATCGGGGAGTGAGATGACACGGCGGGCCACCATCGAGCGGGCCACCTCGGAGACCGAGATCGTGCTCACGCTCGAGCTCGACGGCGAGGGCACGACAAGCGTCGCCACCGGCGTGCCGTTCTTCGACCACATGCTCGAGGCGTTCGGCAGACACGGGCTGTTCGACCTCGAAGTGGACGCCACCGGCGATGTGGCGGTCGACGCGCACCACACGGTGGAAGACGTGGGCATCTGTCTCGGGGCGGCATTCGCTCGCGCGCTCGGCGACAAGCGCGGCATCCACCGCTTCGGCTCGGTGTTCGTGCCGATGGATGAGGCGCTCGTGTTGGCGGCCGTGGACGTATCGGGCCGCGGGCAGCTGCACTACGCCGTGGACACGCCGATCGAGGTGATCGGCACGTTCGACACCACGCTCGCCAAGGAGTTCATGATCGCGCTCGCTGCCAACGCCGGGGTCACCATCCACGTGATGGCGTTCGCGGGCGAGAACGCGCACCACATCATCGAGGCCGTCTTCAAGGCGGTCGGGCGCTCTCTCGCCGAAGCTGTGGAGATCGACCCGCGTGTGACCGGCGTGCCGTCAACGAAAGGCTCGCTGTGACCATCGCGATCGTCGACTACGGCATGGGCAATCTTCGCAGCGTGCAGAAGGGCTTCGAGCACGCGGGCGTGGCCGGTGTCGTGGTCACCGCCGAGGCCGCCGAGGTGGCATCGGCCGACGGCATCGTGCTCCCGGGGGTGGGCGCCTTCCGCGACGCAGCGGCACATCTCAAAGATGCCGGTCTTCGCGACGTGATCCTCGAGCGCATCGCAGGCGGCGCGCCGTTCCTCGGCATATGCCTCGGCATGCAACTGCTCGCCGATGTGGGTCTTGAGGATGGCGAGTGGGAAGGGCTCGGTGTGCTCGGCGGAACGTGCGAGCGGCTGCCCGGTGGCGTGAAAGTGCCGCATATCGGCTGGAACACCGTGGCCTATCCGAGGGACAATGAGTTGTTCTCCGGGATTCCGGAGGACACGGCGTTCTACTTCGTGCACTCGTACCACCTGCGGCCGGCCGATCCGGACTGCGTGATCGGTGTCGCGAGCCACGGGGTGGCGTTCGCCGCGGCGGTGGCGAGGGCCGACGTGTATGCCGTCCAGTTCCACCCGGAGAAGTCGTCTTCGGCGGGGCTGGCGCTTCTGGGCAATTTCGGTGCGATCGTGGCGAGGAGGCGGGGATGATCGTCTTTCCGGCAATCGACATCCTGGACGGCAAGGCCGTCCGTCTGCGGCAGGGCCGGCTCGATGC
Organism: Actinobacteria bacterium UBA6100; assembly: GCA_002423585.1. Lineage (GTDB taxonomy): Bacteria > Actinomycetota > Coriobacteriia > Anaerosomatales > Anaerosomataceae > UBA6100. Next base: position 21,382 of record DIWS01000017.1, on the reverse strand, counting down.
GGTCACCGTGTACAACGAGGACCCGGTCGACCAGGCGGAGCGATTCATGCGCGCCGGGGCCGACTGGATCCATGTGGTCGACCTTGACGGTGCGGTCCTGGGAGATCCGAAGAACATCCGGATCGTGCAGGACATCGCGAGCCTCGGCGTGAACGTGCAGACCGGTGGCGGTATCCGCAACATGAACACCATCGATCGCATGTTCGCGGCCGGTGTGAAGCGTGTGGTGCTCGGCACCGCGATCGTGAAGGAGCCCGAGCTCGTGCGGGAGGCGTGCCGGATCTACCCGGACATCGTCGCAGCGGTGGATGCGCGGGAGGGGAAGGTCGCGATCGAGGGCTGGGCCGAGGGCACGGACCGCACGGCGGTCGAGCTGGTGCTCGCGCTCCAGGGTCTCGGAGTCAAGCGCGTTGCGTACACTGACATCGGTCGTGACGGCATGCAGACCGGCCTCAACTACGGCGCGTACCGGGCGCTCACCACGCACGTCTCGCTCCCCATCATCGCCTCGGGCGGTGTGAGCGCTCTCACCGACATACGCGAGCTCGCACTCCTCGGACCGCAGATCGAGGGTGTCATCGTCGGCCGCGCGCTGTACGAGGGCTCGTTCACGTTGATGGAAGCGCTGCGCGCGGCGCGCGCCGAAGGGATCTGACGCCCGGATGCTCACCAAGCGCGTGATCCCCTGCCTCGACGTCCACGAGGGGCGCGTCGTCAAAGGCGTGAACTTCGTGAACCTGGTCGATGCGGGCGACCCGGTGGAGCTTGCCGCCGTCTACGACCGCGAGGGCGCCGACGAGCTCGTCTTCCTCGACATCACGGCCACGCATGAGGAGCGGCCGTCGATGCTCGACGTGGCGACGCGCACCGCCGAAGAGGTGTTCATCCCGTACACGGTGGGTGGCGGGATGCGTTCGTCGGCCGATATCCGCGCGATGCTCGCCGCGGGCGCCGACAAGATCTCGATGAACTCCGCAGCGGTGGCATCGCCCGGTCTCATCAACGAGACGGCGCGCATCTACGGTTCGCAGTGCATCGTGATCGCCATCGACGCTCGGCGCGTTCCGGGTAGCTCGCCCGCACGGTGGGAGGTCTTCGTCGCGGGCGGCCGTACGAACACCGGGCTGGACGCGGTGGCATGGGCCGCCGAGGCGGAGCGCCTGGGAGCCGGTGAGGTGCTGCTCACCAGCATGGACTGTGACGGCACCAAGAACGGCTTCGACATCGACCTCACGCGCGCCGTCACGCGCGCGGTGAACGTCCCGGTGATCGCAAGCGGCGGCGCGGGTGAGCTCGACCATTTTGCCGAGGTCGTGGTGGAGGCGGACGCTGACGCCGTGCTCGCGGCGAGCGTCTTCCACTTCGGCGAGTTCTCGATCCGGCAGGTGAAAGAGGCGATGGCCTCCGCCGGCGTGCCGGTGCGGCTCTAGGGGATGCGTATGCGACGTGAAGACCACCGCATGCCCGCCGATGAGTGCGAGGCGCTCCTGCGTCGTGCCGAGGTGCTGCGCCTCGGCTTCTCCGATGCCGATGGCCCGTATGTGGTGCCGGTGAACTTCGGCTACGAGGGCGATCGCATCTACGTGCACGGCGCGCGTGACGGGCGGCGCATAGCCGCGGCAGCGGCGGGTGTGCGCATGTGCTTCGAGGTCGACGAGGGCGAGATCGTGCGCGCTGAGAAGCCGTGCGGGTTCACCTCGCGCTTTCGCAGCGTGATCGGTTACGGAACCCCGCGACTGCTCGAGGATCCGGCCGACAAGCGTCGTGGGCTCGACGTGATCATGCGGCACTACGGCAGCACGGGAGCGGGTATACCAGATGCGAAGCTGGACATCACAAGCGTGATGGAGGTCGAGATCGGATCGATGGACGGGAAGTGGCATCATGTCCAGCCAGAGTACCGGTAGGAGAAGGCCGACGACCCCGGGGCGTGTGGTCACGTCGCTCTTGATCGGGACCGCGCCGCTCGTGCTGATCGTGGCCCTCGCCGCGATGGCGCCTCTGGCGAACAACTCGTTCATCACGCCCATCGACGGACGGATCCTCACGCTCGCCTGGTGGTTCCTTTTCCCGCTGGGAGTGGCGGCAACGGTGATGCGCTCCCGGCGGTTGTGGACCGGCGCGGTGGTCGGCGCGGTGGCGGTCGTGGCCTTCCACGTCTCGATGGCGCTCGTGCTGCCTGCCGACGAGCAGGGAGCCTACCTTGGCCTGACCGCCGCGCTTGCAAGCGCGGCCTTCGCGCTCGCCGTGCCATGGGCGCTCGGCATGGCTTTCGGTTGGACGGCGCTCGACAATCGCCGGGTACGGGCCGATGGCGTGCCGCGGGACGGCATCGGCGAGGGTGGCGCCCCCGCGTGAGCCGCTGACGCCGGTCGTCCGCGGGTGCGACGCCCGCTACAATGCGTATAAGCCCACTCCGGAGGTACTCGTGGATAGAGAACGTGACGCGCTCGGCATCGGTGATCTCAAGTACGACGAGACGGGACTGATCCCGGCGGTCGTGCAGCAGGAGGGCACCGGTGAGGTGCTGATGGTCGCCTACATGAACGCCGAGTCGCTCGCCAAGACGGTCGAGACCGGCTACACATGGTTCTGGAGCCGTTCACGCCAGAAGTACTGGCAGAAGGGCGAGAGTTCAGGTCACGTGCAGCACGTACGTGAGGTCCGCTACGACTGTGACGCCGACTGTCTGCTCGTCACGGTGGATCAGGTGGGACCGGGCGCGTGCCACACCGGGGAGCACAGCTGCTTCTACCGGGTGCTGGACGGGTCGGAGCGCCCGGTCGCGGAGAGGTCCGCCCCGTCGCTCGGCAGCGTGCTCGATGGACTATTCGCGCTCCTGCAGCAGCGCAAGGCCGAGTTGCCCGAGGGCAGCTACACGGCGAAGTTGTTGAGCGGTCCCGAGGACTCGCTGCTCAAGAAGATCGCCGAGGAGTCCGGCGAGGTCATCATGGCCGCGAAGGATCACGACAACGAACACCTGCGTTACGAGATCGGCGACCTCGTCTACCACCTGCTCGTGGTGATGACCCGCGAGGGCCTCACGCTGGAGGATCTCGCTGCCGAGCTCGACAGCCGCCGGAAGTAGGACGCGGATGGCGCAGCGCCCGTCGCCCACACTCGCCAACGCGGTCGCACCGGGCGTGCGGGTGGGGCGTATCGAGCCGCTGCAGCGTCGCATCGAGAAGAACCGTCTGCGCTTCATGGGTTTCATGATCGTGTTCACCACCTGCCTCGGACTCTCTCTCTTCACGTGTCTGCTGCTGCTCGTCGGGGGCGTCATGCTTCTCGGTTCGGGCCCTGGTCCCGGTGATCCCGCGACCATCGCCGCCTGGGCGTTCGGTGTGTCGCTCGCGGTGGCCTGGGCGTGGGCGCTCACGGTGTTCATCCGAGCAGATGTCGCCCTGATCGCTCGCCTCGGCGCGCGCATGCCGAAGGCGGGGACGCTCATGCCCACGAAGAGCGCCTTGCGTGACATGGCCATCGCAGCCGGACTGCCACGCACGCCATACCTCTATGTGATCGACACGCCCGGTGTGAACGCTTTCGTCCTCGGGCGCTCCATCGAGCGCGTGCGGATCGGCGTCACGCGCGGTATGGTCGAGCGGATCGACACCAACGAACAGCGCGCGGTGTTCGCCAACCTCCTTGCACGCGTGCTCACGCGGGACACGCTGTGGGCAACGGCGGTCTCCGCGCTCGCGGGCCCGATCTGGGCGATGCGCGACTACGACCTCGGGTATGAACCGCCCGACCCGGCCGCCGACCATCGACTCGGTGAGAGACCTTGCGGGCCTGTGGAGGATCGGCGTGCGGTCGCTTTCGTCTTGTACGGCATCGCCATCGTCGTGACTGAGCTGCTTTCCTGGTATCACCAGGAGGCGGCATGGACCGCAGCCGAGAAGGCCGATGCCGAGGGGATGATGCTGCTCAAGGACCCGCGTTCGATGCTGCGGGCCATCGAGCAGGTTCTCGAGCGCAACAACCACGTGCCGACCGCAGGGGACGCGTACTCGCAGCTCTTCTTCTGCTGGGCGGGATTCGGTTTCGCGCCCGAGGACGATCCCGAGATGCGGCGCGTCGCGCGTCTGCGGGAGACCCTCGGTGCCGAAGGGGCCGCCTATGTCCCCCGACCGAACGTGCCGGGATGGCCGACCCCTCCGCGCGCACCACGGATCGATCTGGTCGAGGAGATCGCGGGGGAGCGTGAGGTCGATGCGCTGTAGACCGGGCATCGTGCTCGTGATGCTCCTCGCGCTCGCTGTGGCCTCACCGGCGTTCGCCACCACCGCTTCAGTGGAGCGTGCCACCGCCTCGGTCGTTGCGATCACCTCGTACTCGGGCAGGATAGGGACGGGTGTGGTGATCGCCGAGGACCGCGTGCTCACGGTGGCGCACGTGGTCGACGGCGCAGAAGGCACTCCCACGTATGTGATCGCGGATGACACACTGCTCGCCTACGAGGTTGTGGCGATAGACCGGGGTCGGGATCTTGCGCTGCTCGCGGTGGATCTTCCGGATGAGGCCCCGGCCATCGTCTGGGGGGATGACGGCGCGCTCCGGCTCGGCGACGACGTGATCGCGATCGGCTTCCCGATAGGGCTCACATCGGTGACGCTCAGCAAGGGCGTGGTCTCCGCGCCGCGCCAGGACTATGCGGGCGCCACGTACATCCAGACCGATGCTGCCATCAATCCGGGCAGCTCGGGCGGCCCGCTCGTGGACGCTCAGGGTCGGCTGGTGGGCATCACGGTGGCCAAGGTGGCGCAGATCGAGGTCGACGCAGTCGGTTTCGCGGTGCCGGTGACCGACGTGCTCGCGTTCATCGCTCGTGAAGCGCCGGACCTCGTCATCTTGCGTGATACCGCGGCGTCGGTCGCGTCCACTGACGTCGCCGGGGTGTCGGTGGGTGACGTGCAGGCACCGGAGGCTGCGCCGTGGAGCCGCATGCCCGCACTCATCCTCGGCTTCGGGCTTGTTATCGCGCTGGCGGTCTTGGCGTCCGTGCTTGCCAAGAGACGCGTGGCAGGACAGCCGGGTGAGGATACCGCAGCTCAGGAGCCCGCTCGCACGTTCCGGCGGGCGGTCTTCCGTGTGCTCTCGGCCGCCGAGGAGCGGGAGTTCGACGTTCGGCTTCCGGCCGTGGCCGGCGATGCACCCAATGCCGACATCCCCCTCAAGGGTGAGGGCATGGCGGCATACCACGTGCGGTTCTCACCCGCGTCCGACGGGGTCAGCGCCCTCGACCTCACGGACGGAGAGGGTATGTACTGCGGTGATGCCTGCGTGGCGAGCGTCGATCTGAAGCCGGGGGAGAGCGTGCGCGTAGGCGGTTCGGCGATCACGCTCGTTCGCGCGTACGAAGCTTGATGCTGTCGAACGCGCGGGTGACAATAAGACGTCAGCATTCTCACGGAGGGGGACCCGTGCGCCGGACATCCGCTGCGATCGTGCTCGCCGTCGTGGCGATCGCGCTGTCTGGGTGCACCGCTCCGACCGCCGACCCCGCCCCGTCTGTCGAGCGACCCGTCGTGGAGTCGATCCTGCCGACGGTCACCATCGAGCTTCCGCAGCCGGATGGTCCGAACCCGTATACGGATGGCATCAAGATCGCCAGCTTTCTCGGTAACGAGACCCGACGCTACTACGGCGAGGGGCCGGTCCCGGAACGGCTCGAGCTCATCTGGAAGACGCCGATCGGCAGCGGCACCACGGGTGGCACCGCCAGCTCGGCGGGAATGGTCACGTGGGCCGGCACCGGGTGGACCGGGCAGCCCGCGCTTGTCCGTGAGGGCGGGAAGCTCTACCTGCTCGTGGGCGGCTTCGATCACAACCTGGTGAAGATCGACGCCGAGACCGGCAAGGAGCTGTGGGCGTATACGTTCGACGACGTGATCAAGGGTAGCCCCACCGTCTTCCGCATGCCGGACACCGGCAAGCTCGCGGTCGTGGCCGGCTCGCGGCGAGGGTTTCCGAAGGCGATGGGCGACCCGAGCATCGCGCCGGTGCGCTGTGTGGACTTCGAGACCGGGCAGGAGTTGTGGCGCATGACATCGCCCACCTCGAAGAGCTACAGTCGCGACGCCGATTCGAGCCCGATCATGGTGGGTGACACGCTCTTCGTCGCGCTCGAGACCGGGTACTTCTACGCGGTCGACCCCACGAGGACCGAAGAACGCGGCGGTCACCGCTGGCCGGCGGTGAAGGCGCAGCAGCTGCTCCTCGGTTCGAACGCTGCCGGTCACGGCGGCAACCTTGTGCTCGAGAGCTCGCCCTCGGTCATCGGCGAGACGATCTACATCTCGTCGGGCGCCGGTGACGTGTACGGGCTTTCCATGAAGGACATGAGCGTGGTCTGGGACTACTGGATCGGCTCGGATCTCGACGGTTCGCCCGTCACCACTGAAGACGGCTACATACTGCAGGCGGTGGAGAAGCAGTACATCTCGAGCAACGGTGGGGTGCTCAAGGTCGATCCCCGCAAGCCGCCTGCGGAGGCGACCGTGTGGTTCTTTCCGACGGCGAACCGCACCTTCGCCGACTGGCAGGGCGGGGTGATCGGCTCGGTCAGCGTGAACGACGAGTACGGTTCCGGCCTCGCCCGTCCGGCGCTCGCTGCGTTCACGGCGATCGACGGCAACCTCTACGTGGTCTCGCAGGACGAGACCGAGGGGACCGCGACGAGCCCACAGGGTGCCACCGTGCCGATGGCGAAGCTCGTGTTCAAGGACAACGTGGGCGGCGGCATCTCCACGCCGATCATGGTCGATGACTACATCGTCCAGGCGGGCTACGGCGCGCACGTGAACGTCTACAAGATCGACTACCGGGCCGAAGGCGGCGTGCCGCTCACCGATCGTGGCGGGCACCAGTGGACTGTGGGGGTGAGCAAGGTCGCGAGCTTCGCGGCGGGCAGCTTCGAGTCCACGCCGATCGTGTGGCAGGGGCGCATCTACGTCGGTTCGCGCGACGGTTCGTTCTACTGCATCGGCGACCCGGACTACACGGCGCCGGTGATGCCCGAGGTGCCGTAGGCGCACGGTCCGCAGCGGCCGGCACCCCGGCTTGCCGAACACGAATGCGCACGCTAGACTGATACCCCACGGGGTATAGGTCGCCTGGCACCCCACCACGCGAGCATGGATCGAAGGCAGGTCACGCATGTCCTCAGACGCACGGTCGGACCATGGTGTTCTTCGGCGGATCAGCGGACTCTCGAAACACCTCGTGATCCTCATCCCGGCGGCAATGGTGCTCGGACTGCTGGCCGGCGCGCTCATCGACCTTGCGCCGCTCAAGGCCGCCGTGCTCCCGCTCACGATGCTCATGGTCTACCCGATGCTCGTGAACTTCCGGCCCGCCGAGGCGCTCACGCTCAAGGACTCCCGGGCGGTGGGCATCGCGATGGCGCTCGACTTCATCGCGCTTCCGGCGCTCGCGTGGCTGGTGGCGGTCGTGTTCTTCCGCAACGACCCCGGTCTGTATGTGGGCATGATCCTCGCCGGGCTGTTCCCCACGAGCGGCATGACGATCTCCTGGACGGGATTCGCCAAGGGCAACGTGGCAGCCGCGGTGAAGATGACCGTGATCGGGCTGATCGCGGCGTCGCTTCTCGCGCCGGTGTACTTGAAGGTCCTCGCAGGCGCGATCGTGCCCGTCGATATGGCCGAGGTGCTCCGCACCGTGGCCCTCGTCGTGGCCGTGCCGATGTTCGCGGGCTGGCTCACGCGCGTCGGCATGACGCACCGGATCGGCGCCGAGCGCTTCAAGCGCGATGTCCTGCCCGTGCTACCGGGCATCTCCACGATCGGCGTGCTGGCGATCGTCTTCCTCGCGATCGGCCTTAAGGCGCGGATGATCGTCTCGGAGCCTGCGCTGCTGCTCCGCGTCGTCGTGCCGCTCGCGATCTTCTACCTGGTGAACTTCGCCCTTTCGACGCTGATCGGGCGGCTGCTGCTGCCGCGGGGCGACGCGATCGCGGTCGTCTACGGGACGGTGATGCGCAACCTCTCAATCGCGCTCGGTATCGCCATCGCATCGTTCGGCCCTGAGGCCGCGCTGGTGCTTGCGGTCGCCTACATCGTGCAGGTGCAGAGTGCCGCGTGGTATGTGAAGGCCACCGACCGGGTCTTCGGCCCGCACGAGCCGGCGGTCGTTCCTGTGCCGGACGGTGTGCCGGTGGCGGCCGGGCCGGCGTAGCGCGGTGTGGTGCGCCGGGGTTGCACGGATGCGGCTCCGGCTGCTAAAGTGCGCCTCAACCGAATACACGGCCTGTGACGGGGAGTAGTACTCCGGTCAGCGAAACCCAGAGAGTCGGGGATGGTGTGAACCCGACATGAGCGACCGTCAGGAATGGACCCTCGAGGCTTCGGAGCAACAGCGCGAAAGCGCCCACTAGTTCCGACGGACGCCCACCGATAGCGGGGACCGGGTATGAAGGCTGCGGGATGGCCGAGTACTGACGGATGAGTGGCCGATGGCTTCAAGCCTCGGCAACAAGGGTGGTACCGCGGGAGCGAAGCTCTCGTCCCTTAGTGGACGAGGGCTTTTTTGTATTCCTGAGGTACCGGAGGGAGCGGGCAGATGATCCTGCCGGACAGAGACGAGTTCGTGCGGCTGGCAGCGGACCACGATGTGGTCCCGGTTGCGCGTGAGGTGTACGCGGATCTCGCCACGCCGATCTCGGCGTTCATGGCGCTTGCCGAGGGCGCGGAGCACGCGTTCCTGCTGGAGAGCGTGATCGGCGGCGAGCGGCTCGGCCGCTACAGCTTCCTCGGCGTGGGCGACAGCGAGGTTGTGACCGCGCGCGGCTCCGAAGTGGTGGTGGAGAACGGCGGCGTGCACGGTGTGCGAGCCGACGACCCGCTCACCGTCGTGGCCGAGCGCCTCTCGGCCGGCCGTGTGGCGCGTGTGCCGGGCCTCCCGCTGTTCGTGGGCGGTGCCGTGGGTTTCGTGGGCTACGAGGCGGCGACGGGCTTCGAGCGGGTGCCAAGGCACGAGAACGACGAGCTCGGCGTCCCCGACATGGTGTTCATGACCGCCGATATGGTGGTGGCCTTCGACCACGCGCGGCGCGTGTTGCAGGTGATCGCGCCGGTGCGTCCGGGCGGCGCCCCCGAGCTTGCCTACGCGGCCGCGCTCAAGCGCATCGACGCGTGTCTTCGGAAGATCGACGAGGGCCCGCGCGGCGCCGAGCTGGGTGCCGTGGGTGTCACGCGCGAGGTGCCGCTCCAGGAGCACAGCTCGCGCGATGAGTACATGGCGTCGGTCGAGGCCGGCAAGGAGCACATCGCCGCCGGCGACATCTTCCAGATCGTGCTCTCGCAGCGCTTCAGCGCCCCCTACGAGGGCGACGGCCTCGACCTCTACCGCGTACTGCGCGCCGTGAATCCGAGCCCGTACATGTTCTACGTCCGCACCCGCGACGTGACCCTCGTGGGCTCGAGCCCCGAGCCGCTCGTGCGTGTTGAGGGCGACAGCGTGCTCACCCGTCCGCTCGCCGGCACTCGGCCGCGCGGGCTCGATGCCGCCGAGGACGGACGCCTGCGCGCCGACCTGCTTGCCGATGAGAAGGAGCGTGCCGAGCACGTGATGCTCGTGGACCTCGGCCGCAACGACCTCGGCCGCGTGAGCGCGCCGGGCACCGTGACCGTGGACGAGCTCATGGAGGTCGAGTACTACTCGCACGTGATGCACATCGTGAGCAACGTCACCGGCACGCTTGCCGGGGGCAAGGATGCGTTCGATGCCCTGCGCGCGACGTTTCCGGCCGGTACGGTATCCGGTGCGCCGAAGGTGCGCGCCATGGAGCTCATCGCCAGCCTCGAGCCGGCCGCCCGCGGCCCGTACGCGGGCACCGTGGGCTATTTCGGCCTCGATGGCGCCATGGATATGTGCATCACCATCCGCACGTTCGTGCTCACCGGCGGCCGGGCGTACCTGCAGAGCGGCGCCGGCATCGTGGCGGACAGTGACCCGGCGCGCGAGTACGAGGAGTGCCTGCACAAGGCGCGCGCGCTGCACCACGCGCTCGAACTCGCCGCGGGGATGCACGGGGAGGTGGCGTCGTGATCCTCGTCGTCGACAACTACGACAGCTTCACCTACAACCTCGTGCAGCTGCTCGCCGCTCTCGGCGCCGAGGTACGCGTGGAGCGCAACGACGCGCTTACGGCCGCTGACGCTCTCGCACTCGCACCCGCGGGCATCGTGATCTCGCCCGGCCCGGGCACGCCGGCTGAAGCCGGCATCTCCGCCGACGTCGTGCGCGCCGCTGCCGACGGGGGCGTGCCGGTGCTCGGTGTGTGTCTCGGCCACCAGGTGATCGCCGAGGTCTTCGGCGGGAGCGTGTGCCGCGCGCCGAAGCCGGTGCACGGCAAGACCGACGAGATCACCCACGACGGGACGGGCCTGTTCGCCGATGTGCCCAACCCGTTCACCGCCACGCGCTACCACTCGCTGTGCGTGGAGGCGGGCAGCATCGCTGCGCCGCTGCTCGTGCAGGCCACGACTGCAGACGGCGTCATCCAGGCCCTCCGCCACGCCGGGAAGCCCGTCTTCGGCGTGCAGTTCCACCCCGAGAGCGTGCTCACGCCCGAAGGCGCGAAGATCCTCGCGAACTTCCTTGATGTATGCGGCGAGGTGCCGCTCGAGCGTTCGACGCCCGAGGCGCCGGCCGCCATCGCCGCGGCCGGTGGCACGGCGCGCTCCTCGGCACGGCTGGCCGAGGTCACCACGGTCTCGGGGGCGATCGCCCGCGTGACGGGCGGCAACGCGCTCGATGAGGACGAGGCCGAACGCGTGATGGGCATCATCATGGACGGCGAGGCGACGCCGTCGCAGATCTCGGGCCTCATCGTGGCGATGCGCATGAAGGGTGAGACCGTCGACGAGATCACCGGCTTCGCCCGGGCGATGCGCGACCGCGCCACGCCCGTGCATCCGTCGGCGACCGGCTACATCGACATCGTGGGCACGGGCGGAGACGGGCTGCACACCTTCAACATCTCCACGGCGGCGACGTTCGTGGTGGCGGGGGCGGGAGTCCCGGTGGCCAAGCACGGCAATCGCGCGGTCTCGTCGTCGGCCGGCAGCGCTGATGTGCTGGAGGCGCTGGGGATCGACATCTCGCTTGCTCCGGCCGACATCGCGCGGTGCGTGGACGAGGTGGGCGTGGGCTTCATGTTCGCGCAGACGCTCCACGCCTCGATGCGCCACGCGGGGCCGACGCGGCGTGAAATCGGCATCCGCACCGTCTTCAACATCCTCGGCCCGCTCACCAACCCGGCGAGCGCGAAGCGGCAGCTTCTCGGCGTGTACGATCCGCGCCTCGCACCGGTGCTTGCCGAGGTCTCCGGGCAGCTGGGAAGCGAGCGCGTGCTCGTGGTGCATGGTCACCCGGGGATGGACGAGGTCTCAGCGAGCGGCCCGACCACCGTCTCGGAGTTCGATGCTGCGCTCGGTGGCGTGCGCACCTATACGATCACGCCCGAGGAGGTCGGCATCGCGCGTTCGACGCTCGCCGATATCGCGGGTGGTGACGGAGCGGCCAACGCGCTCCTCGTTCGCGCGGTGCTCGAGGGCGAGCATGGCCCGCGACGTGACGTGGTGCTCATGAACGCGGCGGCGGCACTCCTCGCGGCCGGTGAGGTGTCCGATCTCGCCGAGGGCGTCGTGCGGGCGCGGGAGGCGATCGATAGCGGCCGTGCGCTGGATGTGCTCGAGCGGCTCGTGATGACCAGCACGCGGTTGGCGGAGGTGGTCTTGTGAGCTTCCTGGAGACAGCTGTGGCGCGTCGCAGAGAGCGGGTCTTAGCCGAATTCGGCTCGCTCACCGGTGTCGAACGTTCGGTGCTTCTCCGCTGCGCCAGGGAGCCGCGCCCGGTCGAGGACCTGATGATCATGCGCGATCGCGCGGATGTGTGCGTGGTGGCTGAAGTCAAGAAGGCGTCGCCGAGTGAGGGACCGATCGCTCCGGGTTCCTCCGCCTCGGCACAGGCACGGCGGTATGCCGCTGGAGGGGCGGCCGCGCTCTCGGTGCTCACCGAACCGGAGAACTTCGGCGGTTCGTTCGCCGATCTCAGCGACGTGGTCGATGCGGTAGAGCTGCCGATCATGTGCAAGGACATCATCGTGGACCCTATCCAGCTCTACATGGCGCGAGCGAGCGGCGCCGATGCCGTGCTGCTCATGATCAGCGTGCTCGGGGCCTCCACGCCCGAGTACATCGATCACGCGTGGGAGCTCGGACTCGGACCGGTGCTGGAAGTAGCGAATCTGGACGAGTTGGACCTGGCGGGCAGCTTCGGCGCCGAGGTGATCGCGGTCAACGCGCGCGATCTCCATACGCTGCAGGTGGACAAGGAGCGCCAGCTCGAGGTCGTGTCGGAGGCCGCCAGCTGCTGCGACACGTTCGTGATCGCCGCCAGTGGCATCAACACTCGGGCCGATGTCGAAGCCGCCGCAGATGCCGGTGCTGACGCGGTGCTCGTCGGAACATCTCTCATGAGAGCGTCGGATCCGGAAGGAGCGTTGAGGGCACTGACGGGCGTGCTGAAGCGCCCGAAACGATAGCGAACAGGAGCATCCGGGAGCGGGACGCTCGCGGACACGGTCTGCCGGGGCTGGAGGCCACTGAGGAAAGGGGTACGGCCATGAGCGACAAGACGAGGTTCGGACTGGACGAGACCAGGATCCCGGAGGCCTGGTACAACGTGATCCCGGATCTGAAGAATCCGGCAGCGCCTCCGAAGGCGTTCGCCCCCGATGGCACGGAGCTCACGATGGACCAGATCGGGGAACGGCTTGCGATGCTCTTCCCCGCGGAGGTCATCAGGCAGGAGATGTCTCCGGATCGCTGGATCGACATCCCCGGCGCGGTCATCGACGTGTACAAGACCTACCGTCCCTCACCGCTCTTGCGCGCCAAGCAGCTCGAGCGCAACCTCGGCCTGCCCGAGGGGGTCAAGATCTTCTACAAGTATGAGGGTGTGAGTCCGGCCGGATCGCACAAGCCGAACACCGCCATCCCGCAGGCCTACTACAACAAGCAGGAAGGCATCACGAAGCTCGCGACCGAGACAGGGGCGGGCCAGTGGGGAAGCGCGCTGTCGATCGCCGGCGCGCTCTATGGCATCGACGTCGAGGTCTTCATGGTCAAGGTGAGCTACGAGCAGAAGCCGTACCGCCGCATCCTCATGGAGACCTATGGCGGCACGGTGCATGCCTCGCCCACGAACCTCACCGACGCGGGGCGGCACGTGCTCGCGATGGATCCGGACTCCACCGGATCGCTCGGCATCGCGATCTCCGAGGCATGTGAGGTCGCGATCAAGGACCCCGGCACGCACTACTCGCTGGGCTCGGTGCTCAACCATGTGTGCCTGCACCAGACCATCATCGGCCTCGAAGCCATCGAGCAGATGGCGCTCGCCGAGGAAGAGCCGGACGTTGTGATCGGCTGCATCGGCGGCGGCAGCAACTTCGCCGGTATCGCGTTCCCGTACTACCACCGGAAGCTCGAAGGCAAGAGCAATGCGCGCCTGCTCGCGGTCGAGCCGAAGGCGTGCCCGACGCTCACGGCCGGCGAGTACCGCTACGATCTGGGCGATGAGGCCGGCATGACGCCGCAGATGCTGATGTACACGCTCGGCCACGACTTCGTCCCGGCGGGTATCCACGCCGGGGGTCTGCGCTACCACGGCGACTCGCCGCTGGTCTCGCAGCTCGTCCATGAGGGCGAGGTCGAAGCGGTAGCGGTGGACCAGACCGCTTGTTTCGAGGCTGCGGTGCAGTTCGCGCGCGCCGAGGGCATCCTGCCCGCGCCGGAGAGCAGCCACGCGATCCTCGCGGCCATAAACGAGGCGAAGGCCGCACAGGCGGCAGGCGAGGACAAGATCATCCTGTTCAATCTTTCAGGACACGGACACTTCGATCTTGCCGCTTACGCAGCGTACAACGCGGGCGAGCTCAGGGACTTCGACTTCGCCGCCGGCGCCACGCTTCACGAGGCGGAGTAGGATGCACCGGACGCGCATCAAGATCTGCGGACTCACCCGGCCGGAGGATGCCGCTCACGCGGTGTCCTCCGGCGCCGACGCCCTCGGGGTGGTGCTCGCACCGTCGAAGCGGCAGGTGAACCTCGATCAGGCGGCCAAGGTGTTCGCCGAGGCGCCACCGCTCGTGGCTCGCATCGGCGTGTTCGTCGATGCGCGGGCCGACGACGTGTGGGAAGCGGTCGCGCGTCTTGGCCTCACGGCCGTGCAGTTCCACGGCGACGAGGCACCCGAGACGTGCGAGGCCGCGCCCGTGCCGGTCATCAAGGCGGTGCGTGTGGGGCCGGACTTCGATCCGACGCGCCTGGAGCCGTATCGCGGCTCGGTCGCCGCGCTCCTGCTCGACACCCTTGTGCCGGGTGGCGCGCACGGCGGGACCGGGCTCGCGTTCGACTGGTACGATGTCTCGGGGCGTCTGCCTGCGTGGGCGCCTGTGCTGCTCGCCGGGGGGCTCGGCCCGGCGAATGTAGGGGAGGCGGTGCGGGCCCTGAGCCCGTTCGCGGTGGATGTCTCATCCGGCGTCGAGTCGGCGCCCGGAATCAAGGACCACCAGCTCATCGAGGATTTCGTTGCGGCCGTGCGCGCCGCGGACCAGGAGGCATTGGATGACTGACGTACTGCTCCCCTCGGCGGAGTCGGCGTACTCGACGCCGGACGCGCAGGGGTTCTACGGCCCCTACGGTGGCACGTTCGTGCCGGAGACCGTCGTGCCGGCCCTGACCGAACTCGCCGAGGCCTATTCGACCGCGCTCGATGATCCCGCCTTCGTCGAGGAGCTCGTGTACCTCCTGCGGGACTACGTGGGCCGTCCCTCGCCGCTGTATCGCGCCGACCGGCTTGCCGAGGCGGTCGGGCTTGGCGCGGTGTACCTGAAGCGCGAGGACCTCAACCACACCGGCGCGCACAAGATCAACAACACCATCGGCCAGTGCCTGCTGGCCAAGCGCATGGGCAAGAAGCGCGTGATCGCCGAGACCGGTGCGGGCCAGCACGGCGTGGCCACGGCCACCACCGCGGCGCTGATGGGCCTCGAATGCGCGGTCTTCATGGGCACCGAGGACATCCGTCGGCAGGCGCTCAACGTCTACAAGATGCGCTTGCTGGGTGCCGAGGTCGTGCCGGTCTCCGAGGGTACCGGCACGCTCGCCGATGCGGTCACCGCCGCGCTGCGCCACTGGGTGGAGCGGGTGGAGGACACCTTCTACGTGATCGGCTCGGCGGTAGGACCGCATCCGTACCCGCGGATGGTGCGGGACCTCCAAAGTGTCATCGGATCTGAGATCATCGGTCAGCTCGAGGAGAAGGCCGTGCCGCGTGTGGACGCGGTGGTCGCGTGCGTCGGCGGCGGCAGCAACGCCATCGGCACGTTCCACCCCTTCCTGCGCGATGTGCCAGCCGACAGGCGGCCGCTCATGATCGGCGCCGAGGCTGCCGGCCTCGGCATCGAGACCGACAAGCACGGAGCAGCGCTCACGAAGGGCTCGCCCGGTGTCCTGCATGGCTTCTACAGCTACCTGCTGCAGGACGACGCGGGCAACCCGCTCGAGGCGTACTCGATCTCGGCCGGGCTTGACTATCCCGGCGTCGGTCCCGAGCACAGCTTCCTCAAAGACGAGGGGCTCGTCCGGTACGAGAGCGTCACCGACGTCGAGGCGCTCGAGGCGTTCGCGCTACTCACCCGCACCGAAGGCATCATCCCGGCGATCGAGTCTTCGCACGCGCTCGCGCTCCTGCCGCGGCTCGCGGCCGAGCTTGGTCCCGAGGGTGTGGTGGTCGTGACGGTGTCAGGCCGGGGCGACAAGGATATGGATATCGTCCGCGAGGCGGGTCTCGGTGTCTGAGGCGCCGTCACGGTTGACCACCGCGTTCCGGCGCGGGGGGTCCGCGCTCATCACGTACCTCATGGCAGGCTACCCCGACCGGGAGACCTCGCTGGAAGCGCTTCGCGCGGCGGCGCGCGGCGGTGCCGATGTGATCGAACTCGGCGTGCCGTACGGCGATCCGCTGGCCGACGGTCCGGTGATTGCAGAGGCCGCGAGGGTGGCGCGCGAACAGGAGGGCGGGTTCGGTCTCATCCACGCACTGCAGGTGGCCGAGGCGTTCGTGCGCGACCCCGGAGTGGACCGGGCGCCGCCTGTCGTGGTGATGACGTACCTCAATCCGCTCATGCGCATGGGGCTGGGCGCCGCCGCTGATGCGATGCGCGAGGCGGGTGTGGCCGGCGTGATCGTGCCCGACATGCCCCCCGAGGCGGCCGCGCCCTGGCTGCGTTTGGCGCACGGCCTGGACACGGTGTTCCTCGTCGCGCCGACATCCACCGAGGAGCGACTCGCGGTGGTGGCGGCAGCATCACAGGGCTTCGTCTACTGCGTGAGCGCCACAGGGACCACGGGCGAGCGGGAGAGCGTCGCGCTCGGGCTTTCCGATCAGGTCGAGCGCGTTCGCGCACACACATCGCTTCCCATCGCGGTGGGCTTCGGTGTGAGCACGCCAGCACAGGCTGCCCAGGTGGCGGCGACCGCAGATGGCGTGATCGTGGGCAGTGCCATCGTGAAGCGGCAGTCCGAGCCCGGTGACGTCGAGCGCTTCGTGCGCGAACTGGCTCAGGCGGTCAACGGCTAGTCCAGGCTCAGCCAGGCCTTCCAGACCGCCAGGTTCGGGTCGGCGGCCACGCTCGGCGAATCCAGTCCGAGCTCGCGTGCGACACGGTCGCCGAGGCCGAAAAGCACCGCGTACGCGAGATAGGGGCCCCACAGCGCCACGGCCACTGGCGGTTCGTCCTCGAGCGTGCCGAACTCCTTCAGGTAGCGGCGGAAGGCCCGGTGTCGCTCGCGCGCCGCGTTGCCGAGCTCGGTCCGCTTCCCGCCCTCCACGAGTCCGAGCTGTGCGGCACGCGCGGCGACGCTCGCGTGCCAGTGCTGCAGCGCGGCCGCGAAGCTGTCGGGGCGCCTCCTTACCGCTGCCTGCAGGTCGGCGAGCGACAGGGCACCTGCTCCGCCGAGCGTGCCCCACAGCAGTGAGATGAGCTCCTTATCGAGCACGTCCAGTGCGTCCCATCGCTCGGTGACAGGCCGCAACTCGGTCACTTCGATATCGTGAGCACGTGCGATGGTGGTGACCCGTCGCGTGCTTCGCCGCTGTTCGAGGGCGCCGGTCGCGACGAGCAGCAGCAGGCTCGCCTGCACGGTCTCCTCGCCGAGGCCACCGGGCTTCTCCAGGTATGCGACCACAGCCGGGTGCTCGTCCGGCGGCTCACGCAGGTAGCGGGGCGCGTCAGTCATCGTCGCGTTCCGAGTGCTGGTTCATGGCCACGGCGAACATGATGTTGCGCTCGATGATCGGCCAATCGGGCCTGGCGTGCACGCGCTGCCACGCTTCCGAGACCTCGGGGAGCCAGGCTTCCTGGAGGTAGGTGAGCCATTCGGCGTTCCACACGTTGCCGTGGGCGGCATAACCACCGCGGGTGAGGATCCCGGCCTCCACGAACTCGCGCGGGAGGTCGTCGAGGAAGTCGATGAACGGCGCCTGAGCCATGTGAAGCAGCCGGGAGACCACGGTGATCAGCGTGGCGTCCTCCCAGTGCGTCGCCCTGAGAAAGTCGCCGCTGAAGCCGGTGGCGTCGTTGTAGACGGCGCGCACGAACAGTACGGGCGGCTTCTGAAGGCCGAACTTGCCCACGCCTTCCCACACCTGCGCATATCCCGCGTTCTGCAGCCAGTCGAGGGTCAGCGCGAAGATGCCCTTGGCGAGCGTGCGCTGATCCACACGCGGTCCCTGCGGAGACGGGTAGCCGAACATCATTCCCGCTGCGGGCAGGTATCTGCCCGCGCACAGGTAGGCCTTGGCAGCCAGCGAGAACTCGGCGCTGTTCGGTGTCTCAACGGTCATCGCGGTCCCTCTCCCCGGCCGGGCGGCCCCCAACCACCCGGTGCGTCCGCCGAAGCGACAAGGACCGCCCGGAGGCGGCCCTTCTCGCTTATTACTTGAGGTCGTCGAGGGAGGCCTTGAGCGTGCCCTCCGAGACCTCGCCGATGAGCTGATCGACATCCTCGCCGTCGGCGTTCACGAAGATGAACGTCGGGACGAACTGGACGCCGTACTCCTCGGCGAGCCGTGCTCCCTCGTCGCTGGTCTCGACGTTGTACACGCGGATCGCAACGTCGCCCTCATAGTCGTCCACGAGCCCACTCACGATGGGCGCCATCTTGAGGCAGCTCGGTCAAGAGTCCGTGTAGAACTCGTACATCACGGGCATGCCCTCGGGAACGGGGTCTTCGTTGGCAACGGGCTTGTCCGAGACACCGTCATCCTGCGCGCAGGCCGCAATGGTGAATACGAGCACGAGCAGAGTCGCGATCGAGATGAACCTGGTGATTCGGCGCATCGGGCTCCTTCCGTCGGTCTTCTGTCTAGTGTACCCCGAACCATGCTCGCGTCTTGCGCTTCGGCGGGCTCCGGCGTGGTGATAGACTCGGCCCATGCGCATCGCACTCGGACAGATCAATGCCACGGTCGGCGACATCGCGGGGAATCTCGCACGGTGCGTCGAGGTGGTGAACGCCGCCGGGCAGGTCGACCTCGTCGTGCTGCCCGAACTGGCCCTCACGGGCTATCCTCCCGAGGACCTGCTTGCTCGTCCGGACTTCGTTGATCGCGCGCTCGAGGCGCTCGATGCGTTCGCGGCGGCGGCTGCCACGCCGGCACTCGTCGGCTTCGTGGATCGCACCGGGGCCGGCCTCGGCAACGCGGCGGCGCTCGTGCGAGGCGGTCGCATCGAGGCCGTCTACCACAAGCGCCTGCTACCCAACTACGGTGTGTTCGATGAGGAGCGGTACTTCGAGCCCGGCGATCGGGACGTGATCATCACGATCGCCGGTGAGCGCTGCGCGATCACCATCTGCGAGGACATCTGGGTGCCGGAGACGACCGCCCGGCTCGCGGCGGCCGGCGCGAGCGTCGTGCTCAACCTGTCGGCCTCGCCGTTCCACGTCGGCAAGGCCGGCGAGCGCGAGGCGATGCTCCGCGCCCGCACGACGGCCGACCCTGTGTGGGTGGCGTACTGCAACCTGATCGGCGGTCAGGACGAGCTCGTCTTCGACGGACGCTCCGTGATCGTGGGCCCCGGGGGCCGTCTCGTGGCGCGTGCGCCGGCGTTCGCCGAAGGCATGATCGTGGCCGACATCGGCCGCGCGGCCGCGATCGCCGCCGAGGGTCGTGCCCTTGAGCCCGGCGCGATCTCGGCGAGCCTCGAGGGTCCTGCCGAGATCTACCGGGCGCTCCAGCTCGGGCTTGCCGACTACGTGCGTAAGAACGGCTTCACCGATGCGGTGGTGGGCCTGTCCGGCGGTATCGACTCCGCACTGGTGGCGGCGATCGCGACCGACGCACTCGGCACCGACCATGTCCACGGTGTGCTGATGCCGGGGCCATACTCCAGTGACGGCAGCGTCGACGATGCGCTCGTGCTCGCCGCGAACCTCGGGATCGATGCTCTCACCCTGCCCATAGACTCGACCTTCGAGTCGCTTCTCGGAACACTCGAGCCCGCCATCGGGGAGCTGCCGGTCGATGTGACCGAAGAGAACCTCCAGGCCCGCGTGCGGGGCACGCTTCTGATGGCGCTCTCCAACAAGCTCGGCTGGCTGGTGCTTGCCACCGGGAACAAGAGCGAGGTGTCGGTCGGCTACTCGACACTGTACGGCGACATGGTGGGCGGGTTCGCGCCCATCAAGGACGTCTTCAAGACGAACGTGTGGGAACTCGCGCGGTGGCGCAACGAGCAGCTGCCGGTGATCCCCGAGGCGACCATCACCAAGCCGCCGTCGGCCGAACTGCGCCCGGATCAGACGGATCAGGACTCGCTCCCGCCCTACGACGTGCTCGATGGGATCCTGCGCGGCTACGTGGAGCAGGACCGCTGCGCCGATGAGATCGTGGCCGACGGCTTCGACCGCGCGGTGGTGGACCGCGTGATCGGTCTGGTGGATGCCGCCGAGTACAAGCGCCGTCAGGCGGCACCCGGGACGCGCGTGACGCACAAGGCGTTCGGCCGAGACCGCCGGATGCCTATCACCAACCTGTATCGAGGCGCGGAGTGAGCCCGCTCGAGCTTTTCTGGATCGATGCGGACGATCCGCGCATGGCCGAGGTCCACGCGCTGCGCCATGAAGCGCTCTTCGCCCCCTTCGGCATACCGCGTCACGACGGATGGGACGACGCCGGGGAAGACCGCCGCCACGTGATCGCGCTGTGCGGCGGGAGGGTCGTCGGCTACGCCTGCTTGCTGCTCGACGCGGAAGGCGACGGCCACGTTCGCCAGGTGAGCGTGTTCCCCGAGCTCCAGCGCTCCGGCGTGGGCAGGGCGCTGATGTCCGAGGTGGATGCCGAGGCGGCGCGTCTCGGTCTGTCGTTGCTGTGGCTGAACGCACGCATCACCGCCGAGCCGTTCTACCATCGGCTGGGTTACTCGACCGTGAGCGACCGCTTCCCCTCGGGCCGCACGGGGATGCCGCATGTGCGGATGGAGAAGCATCCCGGCCGGTAAGAAGACCACTTGCCGCTTGTACTGCGTCAACGCGCACTGCGCGGTAAGAAGACCACTTGCCGCTTGTACTGCGTCAACGCGCACTGCGCGGTANNCTGCGTCAACGCGCACTGCGCGGTAGCATTCGGCCGAACTGTGGCATAACCTTACCGAGGGGCGCGCCTGCTCAGGCGCGACCGAGTATCGCTTCGCTGTAATCCGACTTTCGAGGAGGAGTCTATGCCGAGCATCACCCGTGATCAGGTCCACGTACCGGCCGACGTGCCCGCAGTGGCGCGTGAGACGTACATCGACAACTACCTCAAGGCCACGCAGGGCACCGGGCGGCTCATGCTGTACGCCTGCGACCAGAAGATCGAGCACCTGAANNCGACTTCTACGGCGAGGGCATCGACCCTTCCGATGCCGAGCCGGAGCACCTGTTCCGCATCGGCAGCCAGGGCATCTGCGGCGTGCTCGCCGGACAGCGCGGACTCGTGGCGCACTACGCCGCCGACTACCCTGACATCAACTACCTGGTGAAGATGAACTCCAAGACGCATCTGGTGAAGACGTCGGCCAAGGATCCCGCCAAGCACCAGGACGACCCGTACTCGCCGCAGCTCTACGACATCCAGACCGCGCTCGACCTGCGCGACAACGGCGTGAACGTGGTCGGCATCGGCTACACCATCTACCTCGGGAGTGAGTACGAGTCGCAGATGATGATGGAGGCCGGGCAGCTCATTGCCGACGCGCACTCGGTGGGCCTCATCGTCGTGCTGTGGATCTACCCGCGCGGCAAGG
>DIWS01000006.1 GCA_002423585.1 Actinobacteria bacterium UBA6100 | reverse complement strand
TCTCACGGACGGGATCCGGGAAGTACGAGTCGATCGCATCCGTCAGCTGGTCGATGGACGCGCACCACTCGCAGGTGCCACCCGCGTCACAGGTCGTGCACTCGAGGGCCTTGAGCGCCGAGCCGTGGATGACGGGGATGTTGTCACCGTCGAACTCGTACTCGGAGAGCAGTTCGCGGACTTCCATCTCCACGAGCTCGAGCAGCTCGGGATCGTCCACCATGTCTACCTTGTTCAGGTAGACGACGATGTTCGGCACACCGACCTGACGGGCGAGCAGGATGTGCTCGCGAGTCTGCGGCATGGGACCATCAGCAGCCGAGACCACAAGGATCGCGCCGTCCATCTGTGCGGCACCGGTGATCATGTTCTTGACGTAGTCGGCGTGGCCCGGGCAGTCGACGTGCGCGTAGTGGCGCTTGTCGGTCTCGTACTCCACGTGCGCGATGGCGATGGTGATACCGCGCTCGCGCTCTTCGGGAGCCTTGTCGATCTGGTCGAACGGCGTGAAGTCGGCGTGTCCCTTGGACGCGCGGCACTTCGTGATGGCAGCGGTGAGCGTCGTCTTACCATGGTCGACGTGACCGATGGTGCCGACGTTCATGTGCGGCTTGGTGCGCTCGAACTTCTTCTTCGCCATCGTCGTCTCCCTAGCCCTGGTCGCCGCCGCCAGCTTTGGCGACGATCTCATCAGCGATGGACTTGGGTACCGGTTCGTAGGCCTTGAACTGCATGGTGTAGGCGGCGCGGCCCTGGGTGCGCGAGCGGAGGTCCGTCGCGTAGCCGAACATGTTGGCCAGCGGCACCTTGCCGCGGACAAGCTGTGCGTTGCCGCGCGGCTCCATACCCTCGATATGACCCCGGCGGCTGGACAGATCGCCCATCACGTCGCCCATGAACTCCTCGGGCGTGTCGACCTCAACGGCCATGACGGGCTCGAGGATGACCGGACCAGACTTGCGAAGCGCCTCCTTGATGCCCATGGAGCCGGCGATCTTGAACGCCATCTCCGAGGAGTCGACGTCGTGGTACGAGCCGTCGACCAACTGCACCTTGATGTCGACGACCGGGTAGCCTGCGAGCACACCAGTGGTTATCGCCTCCTGGATGCCCTTGTCGACGGCCGGGATGTACTCCTTGGGGATGGTGCCTCCGGTGATCTTGTTCTCGAAGACATACCCGTCGCCCGGCTGTTGCGGCGTGAGGGTGAGGACCACGTGGCCGTACTGGCCGTGGCCACCCGTCTGGCGCACGAACTTGCCGTGCACCTCTTTGACTTCCTTGCCGGCGGTCTCACGGTATGCGACCTGCGGCTTGCCGACGTTCGCCTCGACTTTGAACTCACGCAGCAGACGATCGACGATGATCTCGAGGTGAAGCTCGCCCATGCCGGCGATGATCGTCTGACCGGTCTCCTCGTCGGTGTGGACGCGGAACGTCGGGTCCTCTTCAGAGAGCTTGGCCAGCGCCGTGCCGAGCTTGTCCTGCTCGGCCTTGGTCTTCGGCTCGATGGCGATGTCGATGACCGGATCCGGAAACACCATCGACTCGAGCAGCACAGGGGTGCTGTCGTCGCACAGGGTGTCACCCGTGGTGGTGTTCTTCAGGCCCACAGCCGCGACGATGTCGCCCGCGAACACCGCGTCGACGTCCTCGCGGTGGTTGGCGTGCATCTGCAGCAGGCGACCGAAACGCTCCTTGTGACCCTTGGTTGAGTTCAGCACATGGGACCCTGAGGTCATGGTGCCCGAGTACACGCGGAAGTAAGTGAGCTTGCCCACGAACGGGTCGGTGGCGACTTTGAAGGCCAGAGCCGCAAAGGGCTCCTTGTCATCGGCAGCACGCGTGGTGTTCGAGTCGTCCTTGAGCGAGATCCCCGCGACCGGCGGGATGTCGAGCGGCGAGGGAAGATAGTCGACGATCGCGTCAAGAAGCGCCTGAACGCCCTTGTTCTTGAACGAGGCACCGCAGACCACCGGAGTGATCGCACAGTCGACTGTGGCCTTGCGCAGCGCCGCCTTGATCTCATCGGTGGACATCGGCTCATCCCCGAGGAACTTCTCGAGCAGGTCGTCGTCGTACTCGGCGGCGGCCTCCACGAGCTCGTGGCGGTAGAGCTCGGCGTCGTCCATCATGTCGGCCGGGATGGGCTCGATCGTCGGGTTGATGCCCTTGTCGTCCTCGTTGAAATGAATGGCATTCATCTCGATCAGGTCGACGATGCCGGTGAACTTGTCCTCGGCACCGATCGGCAGCTGAAGAAGCACGGCACGCGTATCAAGACGATCCTTCATCATCTTCACGACGTTGAAGAAATCCGCGCCGGTGCGGTCCATCTTGTTGACATATGCCATGCGCGGCACGTTGTACCGGTCGGCCTGGCGCCATACGGTCTCCGACTGCGGCTGCACGCCGCCGACGGCACAGAACACAGCGACGGTACCGTCGAGCACGCGCAGCGAGCGCTCGACCTCGACGGTGAAGTCCACGTGGCCGGGCGTGTCTATGATCTGAATTCGATGGTTCTTCCAGAAGCACGTGGTAGCGGCCGACGTGATCGTGATGCCGCGCTCCTGCTCCTGGACCATCCAGTCCATGGTGGCTGCGCCGTCGTGGACCTCACCGATCTTGTGCGTCCTGCCGGTATAGAACAGGATGCGCTCGGTCGTCGTGGTCTTGCCGGCGTCGATATGAGCCATGATGCCGATGTTGCGGGTCATGGCGAGTGGTGTGCGATTCGAAGCCATCTGGTCTTCTCGTCCTCTTCCTAAGGTCTCAGGGTGCCCAGGATTACCAGCGGTAGTGGCTGAAAGCGCGGTTGGACTCAGCCATCTTGTACAGGTCCTCACGCTTCTTCACCGACGAGCCGAGGCCGTTCGCGGCATCCATGATCTCTCCGGCAAGACGCTCCTGCATGGTCTTCTCCCGGCGCTTACGCGCGAAGCCGACGATCCAGCGGATGGCCAGCGTGGTGGACCGGCGGGAGTTGACCTCGATCGGCACCTGGTAGGTCGCGCCACCCACACGCTTCGGCTTGACCTCGAGCGTCGGGCGCACGTTGTCCATGGCCTTCTTGAAGACCGAGAGCGGGTCCTGGGTGGTCTTCTGCTCGACGATGTCGAAAGCACCGTAGACGATCCGCTCAGCAACGGACTTCTTGCCGTCGAGCAGGACCTTGTTCACGAGCTGGGTGACGAGCCGGTTGTTGTAGACCGGGTCCGCCAGGACCTCTCGACGCTGCGCAGCTGCACGCCTTGGCATTCTCTACTCCTCTATCTCACAGGTCAGACGCCGGATGAGCTGCAGGCGCATGCCTGCCGGCTCGATTCGAGCGCTTACTTGGGCTTCTTGACGCCGTAACGGGAACGCGCCTGAGCACGCTTGCTCACGCCGGCGGCATCGAGCGCGCCGCGAATGACCTTGTAACGGACACCCGGGAGGTCCTTCACACGACCACCACGCACGAGCACGATCGAGTGCTCCTGGAGGTTGTGGCCGATGCCGGGGATGTACGCGGTCACTTCCATCTGATTGGTGAGGCGCACGCGAGCGACCTTTCGAAGCGCCGAGTTCGGCTTCTTCGGCGTGGTCGTGTACACACGCGTGCAGACTCCGCGCTTCTGGGGATTACCCTTGAGCGCCGGCGTCTTGCTCTTGTCCGTGGCCTGCTGACGGCCCTTGCGCACCAGCTGATTGATGGTGGGCACTACTCATCTCCTTCGTTGATCCTGAAGCGGTACCACTCCCACGGTGCCCACACCTGGCACCGAGCGTAGTCGCAACGCGCAACTCTAACAAACCACCTGGGGTGTGTCAAACCACGCACCCGGGCGTATCGCTCCGTTCACACACACCGACCCCGGTGTCGGTGAGACCACCGGGGCCGGTGTCGATGCGTTCTTACGAGCCCTGCGCTTCGAGCTTCGCGTGGACCCCACAGAAGACGCCGTCCTTGGACTTATTAGGACACGGCGTACCGTCCACGCGGAAGGCCCTGCACAGACCGTCGCTATCGGCCAGTTTGGCGTGGACGCCGCAGTAGCGCGAACCTTCCTTCGCCTTGTGCGTGCACGGCTGGCCATCGCCGAACGATGCTTCGCACAGTCGTTCCGCAGGCTCATCGGACACCGCGGGTGCAGGCTCCTCCGGATCGAAGACGACGCCCTCGAAATGGCTGACGTCGATCTCCTCGTCTTCGCTGTCGAGCGCGAATCCGGCGAACAGCGCCTCGGTCTCCTCGTCGGTCAGGCCGCCCTCCTCGAGCGCAGGTCCGGGCAGCATCGCCTCCAGCTCGCGCAGCTCGTCGGGGGCGAACTCCGGCAGCGGGCCGGTCCCCTCTTCGCCGCTCCACTCCGCGGACTGGCCACGGTAGGTGAGCTTCACCGAGCGGTAGCGCTTCATGCCGGTAGCCGCCGGGATGAGCTTACCGATGATGACGTTCTCCTTGAGACCCAGCAGCTCATCGCTCTTGCCGGCGATCGCGGCGTCGGTGAGCACACGCGTGGTCTCCTGGAACGATGCCGCCGACAGGAAGCTGTCCGTCGCCAGCGACGCCTTGGTGATACCGAGCAGCGTGGCGTGGCCCACAGCGGGCTCACCGCCGGCCGTGATGACACTCTCGTTCTGCGCCTCGTACACCAGACGGTCGACGAGTTGGCCTGGCAGGAACGTGGTGTCGCCCGCCTCGAGCACCGAGATCTTGCGCATCATCTGACGTGCGATGACCTCGATGTGCTTGTCATTGATGTCGACGCCCTGGCTCGCGTAGACCTCCTGGACCTCGCGGACGATGTAGCCGAGTACGGCCTTCGGCCCACGCAGCACCAGCAGGTCGTGCGGGTTCACCGAACCCTCAGTGAGCTGCGTACCAGCTTCGAGGACCGCACCATCGACGACACCGGGGCGAAGGCGCGAACGGCGGGAGACCGTGTACTCCTTCACCTTGTCGTCCTCGGCCGTGATCGTCAGCTTGCGGGTCTTGTCGCCCTCTTCGATCGCCAGGACACCGGTGAGCTCGGTGAGCTGCGCCTGGCCCTTCGGCTTGCGGGCCTCGAAGAGCTCGGTGACACGCGGGAGACCGTGGGTGATGTCCTCGCCCGCGACACCACCGGTGTGGAACGTACGCATCGTCAGCTGGGTTCCCGGCTCACCGATGGACTGCGCGGCGATGATGCCCACCGCGGTACCGATGTCGACCGGTCTGCCGGCCGCCAGATCGAAGCCGTAGCACTTCTGGCAGATGCCGTGCTGCGCGCGGCATGTCATGACCGTGCGGGTCAACACCGATGCAACGCCTGCATCTGACATCCGGTGCACGTCAGCGTCGTTCATGATGTAGTCGCCGGCCTTGCTGAGCACCTCGCCGGTCTTGGGATGTACGACCGCCTCGTGCAGGCAGCGACCGACGAGGTTGCGGACCACCTTCTCGTTAGAGACGTCGACAGGGAACTCGACGGCTTCATCAGTGCCGCAGTCGGACTCGCGGACGATCACGTCCTGAGCCACATCGACCAGGCGACGGGTCAGGTACCCCGAGTCGGCAGTACGCAGCGCGGTGTCGGCGAGACCCTTGCGGGCGCCGTGAGTGGAGATGAAGTACTCGAGAACCGAAAGACCTTCGCGGAAGTTGGCCTTGATCGGGCGGTCGAGGATGTCACCCTGCGGATTCGCCATCAGTCCTCGCATACCGGCGAGCTGGCGGACCTGCTTGATGTTACCGCGGGCGCCCGAGTGGGCCATCATGAAGATCGGGTTGAACTTGTCGAAGTTCTCGGCCATGGCATCGCCGACATCGTCGGTAGCACGCGTCCATACGTCGACGATCTGACGGTGCCGCTCGTCTTTGGTGATCAGGCCGCGGTCGAACTGCTGCTCGATCTTCTCGACCACACCTTCGGCTACCCCGATGATCTCGGCCTTACGCTCCGGGATCGCAGCGTCCCACACACCGACCGTCACGCCCGCACGGGTCGCGTAGTGGAAGCCGAGGCGCTTGACCTCGTCGAGGATCGCGCCCATCTGCGTCGTGGAGTACACGATGGAGCACTCCTCGACGATCCGGGAGACACCCTTCTTGTCGACGTCATGGTTGATGAACGGGTAGTCGGCCGGCAGCGACCGGTTGAACGTGATGCGGCCGACAGTGGTGGCGATGCGCTCGCCGGCCTTCATCTGCTCGAAGGTCCCGGACGCGGTCTCGATGGTGAGGTCCTGCGTCAGGCGCACCTTGATGAGCGCCTGGAGGTCGAGGTCCGCACGGCTGTCATAGGCAAGCTGCGCGTCAGCGAAGCTCGCGAACGCGCGCCCTTCGCCCTCGGCACCCTCGCGCACGGTGGTGAGGTAGTACAGGCCGATGACCATGTCCTGCGAAGGAACGGTGAGCGGACGCCCGTGCGAGGGGCTCTTGATGTTGTTGGTGGAGAGCATGAGCGTGCGGGCCTCGGCCTGCGCCTCTGCCGACAACGGCAGGTGCACGGCCATCTGGTCGCCGTCGAAGTCCGCGTTGAACGCGGTGCACACGAGCGGGTGCAGGCGGATGGCCTTGCCTTCCACCAGGATCGGCTCGAAGGCCTGGATGCCGAGGCGGTGCAGCGTGGGGGCGCGGTTGAGCATGACCGGGTGGTCGCTGATGACCTCTTCGAGAACGTCCCACACCACGTCGCGGCCGCGGTCGACCATGCGCTTGGCGCTCTTGATGTTCTGCGCGTACTCCATGTCGACCAGGCGCTTCATGACGAACGGCTTGAACAGCTCGAGGGCCATGACCTTCGGCAGACCGCACTGGTGCAGCTTGAGCTCCGGGCCGACGATGATGACCGAGCGGCCGGAGTAGTCCNNCCCTGCTTGCCCTTCAGCATGTCGCTGATGGACTTCAGCGGGCGGTTGCCCGGACCCGTGACCGGACGGCCACGACGACCGTTGTCGAACAACGCGTCGACGGCCTCCTGGAGCATGCGCTTCTCGTTGTTCACGATGATCTCGGGCGCGCCCAGGTCGAGCAGCCTCTTGAGGCGGTTGTTGCGGTTGATGACCCTGCGGTACAGGTCGTTCAGGTCCGAGGTGGCGAAGCGGCCACCGTCGAGCTGCACCATCGGGCGCAGGTCCGGCGGGATGACCGGTACGGCCTCGAGGATCATCCACTCGGGACGGTTGTCAGAGTGCAGGAACGCCGAGACGACCTTCAGTCGCTTGATGGCCTTCTGCTTCTTCTGACCCTTGCCCTCATCGATCTGCTCGCGCAGCTCCTCGGCGAGCTCGGCCATGTCGATCTGCTTCAGCAGGTCCTGGATGGCCTCGGCGCCCATGCCACCGCGGAAGTAATCGCCGTAGCGGAGCTTCATCTCGCGGTAGAGGGTCTCGTCGTTGATGAGGTCCTTCACCACGAGCTTCTGGAAGCGGTCGAACGCCTCGCGCAGCAAGTCGCGCCGCTCCTCGAGTTCCTCTTCCAGGTCGCGGATATCGCGCTTGGCCTCGGCCTCGAGCTTCTTGATGCGATCGGCGGGATCGACCTCCTCATCGAAGGACTCCCCCTCCTGCGGCTCGAGTTCGCCCTTAGCGACGGCTACCATACGGTCACGCTCGGCCTCGACAGCCACCTTCTCCTCGGCCACATCGGCCTCGAGGGACTGCAGGTCGGCGTCGAGCTCGTCCTTGAGCATTGACAGGTCCGCCTCGCGGTCATCCTCGTTCACCGAGGTGATGATCGACGATGCGAAGTAGAGCACCTTCTCCAGATCGCGTGGCGCGATGTCGAGGAGGTAGCCCATGCGGCTCGGAACGCCCTTGAAGTACCAGATGTGCGAGACCGGTGCGGCGAGCTCTATGTGGCCCATCCGCTCGCGCCGCACCTTCGCACGCGTCACCTCGACGCCGCAGCGCTCGCAGATGATGCCCTTGAAGCGTACGCGCTTGTACTTGCCGCAGTAGCACTCCCAGTCCTTCGTAGGACCGAAGATCTTCTCGCAGAAGAGTCCGTCCTTCTCAGGCTTGAGTGTGCGGTAGTTGATCGTCTCCGGCTTCTTGACTTCGCCGCGCGACCATTGACGGATCTGCTCCGAGCTGGCGAGCCCGATGCGGAGCCTATCGAAGTTGTTGACGTCGACGTCGAGCAACGTTATTCCTCCATCCGGTGAACGCCCTCATGTGAGCGGGCGCCTACCCGTAACTGCCTACCGGGCCCTACTCCTCGCCGCCTTGAGCGCTGAGGTCTTCCACACTGAACTCGAGCGACAGATCGATGTCGGTCGTGTCCAGATCATCAAGCGACTCGTCGTCGTTCAGCGTGCCGAGGCCGGGAGCCTCACCCATGCCGGTGAGATCGAGACCGAGCTCCTCGGCGGTGCGGAACACGTCCTCTTCGTCCTCCTTGAGCTCGATCTCCTCGCCGCTTTCCGACATGATCTCCACGTCGAGGCACAGCGACTGCATCTCCTTCACGAGGACCTTGAAGCTCTCGGGGATCCCCGGTTCGGGGATGTTCTCGCCCTTGACGATGGCCTCGTATGCCTTCACGCGGCCAAGCACGTCGTCGGACTTGATGGTGAGGATCTCCTGCAGCACGTACGCGGCACCATATGCGTACAGTGCCCACACTTCCATCTCACCGAAGCGCTGACCGCCGAATTGCGCCTTGCCACCGAGCGGCTGCTGGGTGATGAGCGAGTACGGGCCGGTCGAACGAGCGTGGATCTTGTCGTCCACGAGATGGAGCAGCTTCAGGATGTAGATCTGACCGACGGTGACCGGCTGGCGGAACGCCTCGCCGGTGCGCCCATCGAAGAGCACGGTCTTGCCGTGCGCGTCGATCTGCGGCACCACCGAGTCGAGCGTCTTCTTGCCGTAACGCTCCTGCGCCTTCAGCCGGACGTTCTTGTCGGCCTTGATCAGCGTCTCGGATATCTCGTACTCCTTGGCGCCGTCGAACACCGGCGTCGCGACATGCATCGGGCCGTAGACCGACTCCTTCTGCTTGGGATCGTCGCTCCAGCCCACATGCGCCGCCCAGCCGAGGTGCGTCTCGAGCAGCTGCCCGATGTTCATTCGGCTCGGCACGCCGAGGGGGTTCAGGATGATGTCGACCGCCGTACCATCGGCGAGGAACGGCATGTCCTCGACCGGAAGAATCTTGGAGATGACACCCTTGTTGCCGTGACGGCCGGCGAGTTTGTCGCCCTCCTGGATCTTGCGCTTCTGGGCGACGTACACGCGCACGAGCTCGTCGACGCCCGGGTTCAGGTCGTCGCCGTTGTCACGGCTCATCTTATGGACCGCGATGATGCGGCCGGTCTCGCCGTGCGGCACCTTGAGCGAGGTGTCGCGCACCTCGCGCGCCTTCTCACCGAAGATCGCGCGCAACAGGCGCTCCTCGGCCGTGAGCTCGGTCTCACCCTTCGGCGTGACCTTGCCCACGAGCACGTCGCCGGGGAACACCTCGGCACCGATGCGGATGATGCCGTCCTCGTCGAGGTTGGCCAGCACGTCTTCGCCGACGTTGGGGATCTCGCGGGTGATCTCTTCCGGTCCGAGCTTCGTGTCGCGCGCCTCGACCTCGTACTCCTCGATGTGAATCGAGGTCAGCAGGTCGTCACGCACCACGCGCTCGGAGAGGATGATCGCGTCCTCGTAGTTGTAGCCCTCCCACGGCATGAACGCGACGAGGAGGTTCTGGCCCAGTGCCATCTCGCCGGCCTCGGTGGAGGGACCGTCAGCGAGTACCTGGCCCTCGGCGACCTCCTCGCCCACGTGGACGAGCGGCTTGTGGTTGATGCACGTGCCCTGGTTGCTGCGCATGAACTTGGGCAGCGCGTAGGTGTCCACGCCCTCCTTGGATGTGACCTCGATAGACATGCTGTCCACCGCGGTGACCGTGCCGGCGTGGCGCGCGAGCAGGATCTCGCCCGTGTCGACCGCCGCGCGGTACTCCATGCCGGTGCCGATGAGCGGCGCGGACGGAGTGAGCAGCGGAACCGCCTGGCGCTGCATGTTCGAGCCCAT
>DIWS01000008.1 GCA_002423585.1 Actinobacteria bacterium UBA6100 | reverse complement strand
TCCTGGCCGAGAACGCGGCGTTCGCCCGCGCCTGCGTCGACTCCAACATCGTGTTCATCGGGCCCTCGGCAGACGCCATCGAGCGCATGGGCGACAAGTCGGTTGCCCGGAGTACGATGATGGCCGCGGGCGTGCCCTGCGTCCCCGGCAGTGACGGGGCGGTCGAGAGCTACGCCGTGGCACTCGAGTTCGCGCGCGCCGTGGGATTTCCCGTGCTCATCAAGGCCTCGGCAGGCGGTGGCGGCAAGGGGATGCGGGTCGCCCGGGACGAGGCCGAGCTTGAGACCAACATCGTCGCGGCGAAGACCGAGGCTGCGGCGGCATTCGGTAACGATACGGTCTACCTCGAGAAGTACCTCACCCGACCGCGGCACGTCGAGATCCAGGTGCTCGCCGACAGCCACGGCAACGCCATCCACCTGTTCGAGCGTGACTGCTCGGTGCAGCGCCGTCACCAGAAGCTCATCGAGGAGGCGCNNGCCGGCACCGTCGAGTTCCTCCTCGACAGCGACGGCAGCTTCTACTTCATGGAGATGAACACGCGCGTCCAGGTGGAACACCCCGTTACCGAGCAGATCTCGGGCGTGGACATCATCAAGGAGCAGATCCGCATCGCCGGTGGCGAGCGGATGAAACATGCCGACCAAAGCACGGTGCTGCTGCGTGGCCACGCGATCGAGTTCCGCATCAACGCCGAGGACCCGCTTCACAACTTCCGGCCGCATCCCGGCCGGGTGGAGTACTTCAACCCGCCGGGTGGCTTCGGCGTCCGCGTCGACAGCCACCTGTACGCAGGCTATACGGTCCCGCAGCACTATGACTCGCTGCTCGCCAAGCTGATCGTCTGGGGTGAGACCCGCGAGGAAGCGGTCGCGCGCGCCCGCAGGGCACTCGACGAGTTCATCATCATCGGCATCCCCACCACGATCCCGTTCCACCAGTACGTGGTGGAGGAGGAGCACTTCGTGCGGGGCGAGGTCTATACTGACTACGTTGAGAAGCACGTGGACCCCGACGACCTGACCGCGTTCGTCACGGGCGGCCGCGCACCGGAGGAGGAACGAGATGTCTGAGGAGATCACGCTGGACGGCATCGGAGTCGCTCCGGGCGTCTTGGAGACCATCGCGCTCGTCGCCGCTGAAGGCGTCGATGGCGTGGCCGGCATCCCCGGTTCTTCGGCGGGCCTGGCCGGGCTGGTGCAGAAGGGGAGTGCGCGCGGTGTGTGCGTGCAGGTCAACGAGGACGCTACGCTGGTTGCCGCAGTGAGGATCAGCGCACTGTACGGGCGTCCGCTTCGCGAGATCGCGGGTGATGTCCAGCGGGCGGTCACCGATGCCCTGCTCACGCACACCGGCCAGAAGGTCGCGTCTGTCGACGTCTTCGTCGACGGTGTCGTCTTTCCCGAGCAGTAGCAGCGGATCGAGGATCTGACAGACGATGCTTGAACGCACACGCGCACGCAGACAGGCGTTGCAGATCCTCTATCAGCGTGAGATCACCGAGCAGACGGTTGCGCAGATCATCGAGGGCCACTCCTACAGCGAGGAGGACGGCGAGCCGTCCGACTACTGTCGTGCGCTTGCGCTCGGCACGGAGGTCAACTGCGCGGTGATAGACGGGGAGATCGAGGCCACCTCTCAGCACTGGTCACTCATGCGGATGCCGTATGTGGATCGCAACATCCTCAGGCTCGCGGTGTACGAGATCCTCTTCGAACCGGACGTGCCGGACTCGGTGGCGATCAACGAGGCTGTGGAGATGGCGAAGGCCTACGGGACCGATGACTCCCCGAAGTTCGTGAACGGGGTTCTTGGGCGCATCGCCGAGTTGCACGGCGCTGCGATCGACCCGGTCGTCCTCACGGATGTGACCGCAGATGCGGATGCCGGGCTGGTTGAGGCATCCGAGGACGCTCTCGGCGCGGAAGGAGTCTGATACGGCCATGGCCGATGACAGGTACACGTTCGAGCAGGCTCGCATCAGGCTCGAGGAGATCGCCGTGGAGGTCCGTAAGAAGGACACCTCCCTCGAGAAGAGCCTCGACCTGCTCGAAGAGGGCGTGCGGCTCGCGAACATATGCACCGAGCTCGTCGACCACACCGACGTGGGCGCGACGGTGACGGCTCCTCGCTCCGAGGGTGCGGAGGGCGAGGACGCGGACGCGCAGGACATGGCCGCGCAGGACGCGGTCGCCGGCAGCCCCGCAGGCGATGCGCGCGCGGCGGACGCCCTTCAGGAAGTGGACTCCGGAGACGTCATGGATGAGCCTGTCGTCGACCCCGAGGCCGCCGACGATGAGGCCGAGGGCTTCGATGAGGCCGACGACGAGGTCGGCGAACCGGCGGATGCGGGCAGTGACGACTGAGACGTGCCCTGTTACGGGTGGGTTACCGCCTCGGAGTGGGCGTGGCGATGATGATACGATGCATAACTCCAGTGCCTCACACGTCGTGCGGCTGAACCGTCCTTTGGAGCGTGCCTGAACGTTGAGTGCGACGCCGATCCTCGACTCCATCACCGAACCGTCTGCGCTCAAGGCGCTCGACGCGTCGGAGCTTACCGGGCTCGCCGCTGAGATCCGTGAGACGCTCGTGGAGACGGTCGCCGCGACCGGCGGTCACCTCGCACCGAACCTCGGCGTTGTGGAGCTCACGCTCGGCCTCCACCGGGCACTCGACTGCCCGACGGACAAGATCGTCTGGGACGTTGGGCATCAGGCGTACGTCCACAAGCTCATCACCGGCAGGCGCGAGCGGTTCGACACGCTGCGCACGTATGGCGGTGTGTGCGGCTTCCCGAAGCGCACCGAGAGCCCGTTCGACGTCCACGACGCGGGGCACGCGAGCAACTCGATCTCGGTGGCGCTCGGACTTGCGGCGGCGCGCGATCTGCGTGGCGACGACGAGGCCATCGTCGCGGTGATCGGTGACGGCTCGCTCACCGGGGGCATGGCGTTCGAGGCGCTCGATCATGCGGGCCACCTCGGCACGCGGCTGATCGTGCTGTTGAACGACAACGAGATGTCGATCGCACCCAACGTCGGAGCGCTGTCGAGCTACCTGGCGCGCGTGCGGCTCGACCGGCGCTACCGGCGGCTGCGGGACGACGTGGAGTCCGCCCTCGGCAAGACGAAGCTCGGCGCGGCGATGGTCGCGGCAGGTGAGGCGGCCAAGGAGTCGGTCAAACAGTTGCTCGTACCCGGCATGCTCTTCGAGGAGCTGGGCATCCAGTACGTCGGCCCCATCGACGGGCACGACATCGCGCAGGTCCAGAACGCCGTGACCTGGGCCAGGACCGCCGACGGCCCCGTGCTGATCCATGCCGTCACACGCAAGGGTATGGGCTACGTCCATGCCGAGGACCGGCCGGACACGTTCCACGGGATCAGCCCGTTCTCGGTCGAGACCGGTAAGGTCAACGGCTCCAGTGAGGGTCCGCTCAGCTACACCGAGACCTTCGGCAGGGCGCTCGTGGTCGAAGCGGAAGCCGACGAGCGGATCGTGGCGATCACGGCGGCCATGCCCGCCGGGACCGGGCTCACCCACTTCGCCGAGCGCTTCGAGAGCAGGTTCTTCGACGTGGGCATCGCCGAGCAGCATGCGGTGGGGCTTGCGGCCGGGCTCGCGCATGGCGGGCGGATCCCCGTCGTGGCCATCTACTCGACCTTCCTGCAGCGCGCGTACGACCAGGTCATCATGGATGCCGCGCTCCAGAACCTGCACGTCGTGTTCTGCATCGATCGCGCCGGGCTGGTGGGCGAGGACGGCCCCACTCATCATGGCGTGTTCGACCTCACCTACCTGCGTGCCGTCCCCAACCTCATGATCATGTCGCCTGCCGATGAGGCCGAGCTCGTGAACATGCTCCACACCGCGCTCGCGGCGGACGGCCCCGTGGCCATCCGGTACCCGCGTGGCACGGGCAGGGGGGTGGCGCTGCCGGCCGAGCCCTTGCTGCTCGAGGCGGGCCGCTCGGAGGTGCGCCGGCAGGGCTCCGATGTGGCGATACTGGCGCTCGGCCGCATGGTCGAGGTCGCCGAGAAAGCAGCCGAGGCGCTCGCCGCTGAAGGTGTGGAAGCGCGCGTAGTGAACATGCGGTGGGTCAAGCCGATGGATCTGGAGGCGATCTCAGCCGCGACCGAGACCCCGCTCATCGTCACCATCGAGGAGAACACCGGCCTGGGCGGTTTCGGTGCCGCGGTACTGGAGGTCCTCGCCGATCTGGACGCCCGAACGCCGGTCCTGCGGCTTGCGATCGCCGACTGTTTTGTCACGCACGGCAGCATGGGCCGGTTGCTGGCCGATGTCGGCCTCACCCCCGAATCGGTGACCGCCGCCGTGCTCGGCCGTCTTCGCGACATCCATGCCTCCGAGAGCGAGCGAAGCGATGGCCGGGCGCAGGCTCGACGTCGAGCTCGCTAGCAGGGGTCTGGTCCCCTCACGCGAGCAGGCGCGCGCGGCGATCCTTGCCGGGCGGGTCTCGGTCGATGGGACGGTGGTGACCAAGGCCGGCGCGAGCGTCTCACCCGAGGCGGCGATCGAGGTCGTGGGCGGACCGCAGTACGTCTCGCGAGGCGGGCTCAAGCTCGCGGGTGCGCTCGACACGTTCGGCATCGATCCGGCGGGTGCTCGCGCGCTCGACGTCGGCGCCTCCACGGGCGGATTCACCGACTGCCTCCTACAGCGAGGCGTCGAATCGGTGACGGCGGTCGATGTGGGGTACGGGCAGCTCGCCTGGAGTCTTAGGAACGACGAGCGCGTGCGCGTGCTGGAGCGCACCAACATCCGGACGGCCGATCCGGAGCTGATCGGCGGGCCCTTCGACCTGGCGGTGATCGACGTCTCGTTCGTCGGCCTCGTGAAGGTACTGCCCGCGGTGGATCCGTTCGTCGACGTTGACGGATCGGTGGTCGCCCTGGTTAAGCCCCAGTTCGAAGCTGGTAAAGGGCGTGTTGGTAAGAAGGGTGTCGTGCGGGACCCTGCGGTGCATGTGGACGTGCTCGAGGCGGTCGTCCGCGCGGCCGAAGGGGAGGGTTGGGTCATCAGGCGTCTCGGCTGGTCGCCCATAACGGGCCCCGAGGGTAATATTGAGTTCTGGGTCTGGATGTCCCGCGCGGGTGAGGCGGGGCTAGATGACCCGGTGTCGATCGTCGCCGCTGCCCACGCGGCGCTAGGAGGTTCGTGTGCGCGTTCTACTGGTTCCGAACCCGGCTAATCCGCGGTCCGTGGAGGCGACGCGGGCCGTCGCTGAGCATCTCGTCGCGCTGGGGTACCATCCGGTGCTCGTCGACGAGGACGCGACACGGTGCGCCCTGCCACAGCACGGCGTCATGCGTGCCGAAGTCGGCGATCCGGAGCTGGCGATCGCCCTCGGCGGCGACGGGACCATTCTCAAGGCCGTTCACATACTCGGCATGTCCGAGACGCCGGTTCTGGGCATCAACCTCGGCCGGCTCGGTTTCCTGGCCGGTGCCGCGGGGGAGGACCTCCTGGAGGCGGTGGACTCGGCGCTCGCGGGTGAGGCGCGGGTCGAGCGGCGGCAGACCATCGCGGCGTCGGTCGTTGCCGGAGGGCGGCGGGTGGGCAGCTACCAGGTGCTGAACGAGATCTTCGTGGGCCGCAGCGGTCTGTCCCGCGGCATCGAGTTGCAGCTGTCGGTCAACGGGACGGCGCTCTATCGCTTCATCTGCGACGGCGCCATGCTTGCGACGCCCACCGGCTCCACGGCATACGCGCTTTCGGCCGGCGGTCCTATCGTGTCCCCCGAGGTTCGCGGGATGGTCTTCGTGCCGGTGGCCGCGCATGCTCTGAACGCGCGACCCATGGTATTCGGTCCGGCCGATGTCGTGACGCTTTCGGCCCCCAACCCGGCGCGTGCCGACGCGTGCGTGATGGTGGACGGCGACCCCGTTCCGTGCCGCACGGTGCTCGATAGCGTCGAGATCCGCGTGAGCGAGCATGACCTCCGCCTCATGAAGCTCGACGGGCGGGACTTCTACACCACGCTGTCGACGACGTTCCTCGGACACTGACGTGCTGTCCGAGCTCCATGTGAAGGACCTCGCACTCGTCGAGGAGGTGTGGCTCGAGTTCGGGCCGGGCCTCACCGTGCTCACCGGAGAGACGGGGGCGGGCAAGACGGTGCTCGTCTCCGCACTCAAGCTGCTGCTGGGCGAACGGGCCGATTCCACGCTGGTGCGGGAGGGTGCCGAGGAAGCGCTCGTGGAGGGCAGCTTCGTGCTCGACGGCCGGGAGGTCCTCGTACGGCGGCGCCTGAGTGCCGAGGGCCGCTCGAAGTGCACGGTTGACGGTGAGCTGGCGACGGTGTCGATGCTCGCGGAGATCGTCGGCCCGCACGTCGATCTGCACGGTCAACATGAGCATCAGGCGCTGTTGTCCTCGGCCCGTCATGCGGGCTATCTGGACCGGTTCATCGGCGACGCGGCGGTGCGCGTGCGGGACAGGTACACGGCGGCCTGGCGGGATATGACCGAAGCGCGGAATGCCCTGAGTGCTGCGGAGGCTGCGCTTGCGGATCGCGATCGCAAGGCCGACTACCTGCGTTTCCAGCTGCACGAGATAGACGCTGCCGCGCCGCGTGCGGGTGAGACCGAGGAGTTGCAGGCGCGGCTGCCTCGCCTGCGTCACGGCGAGCGCCTCACCGGTTCGGCGGGAGCGGCGTGGAGCGCGCTGAAGGACGAGGGCGGCGTCTCCGACGCTCTGTCGGTCGCACTATCGGCGCTCGCGCAGTCCGACGGGCTCGACCCGGCCCTCGACACGCTCGCCGGGACGCTCTTGCGCCTTGACGTCGAGCTCGCCGAGGTCGCGTCGTCACTCCGTGACTACACCGAGGGCGTCGAGCACGATCCGGCGGCACTGGATGAGATCGAGCGGCGCCTTCAGCAGCTCGGCGACCTGCAGCGCAAGTACGGTCCCACGATCGATGATGTGCTGCGCACGCGCGGGGAGGCTGCGACCGAACTGGCGCTCCTGGACGAAGGAGAGGGAGCGCTCGAGCGGCTTCAGGAGCGCGCCGATGCCGCCGAGACCGAGCTGCGCTCGGCGGCAGCCGAGCTGGTGGCGCTTCGCGACGGGGCTGTAGTGCCGTTCACCTCGCAGCTGGCGGCCGCGGTGGCCGATCTTGCGCTTCCCAACGCGTCGTTCGAGGTCGCCCGTCACCCGCTGGATGTGGCGGCATGGACCTCGGATGGTCCGGAGCGGGTCGAGTTCCTGTTCGCATCCGGCCCGGGCGAGAGCCCGAGGCCGCTCTCAAAGGTGGCCTCCGGCGGCGAGGTGTCCCGTGTGATGCTGGCCCTGAAGAGCGTGCTCGGCGCCGCGGATGCGGTCTCGGTGCTCGTCTTCGATGAGGTCGATGCCGGTATCGGCGGTGCGACCGCACTGGCGGTGGGCCGGCGCCTGGCGGCGTTGGCGCGCGATCACCAGGTGCTGGTCATCACGCATCTTCCTCAGGTGGCGGCTCACGCCTCGGCGCACATCGTCGTGGAGAAGGCGCACTCCGACGGCCGAACCGTGACCACCGCGCGTTCGGTCGCAGGAGACGATCTGGTTACGGAGATCGCGCGCATGCTTGCCGGAGGAGCATCCTCGGCGGGGATCGCACACGCGCGCGAGCTGCTGGACAGCGCGGCTGCGGCCGATGCGACGAGAGGGCAGTGAACGATGTTCACGACGGGTACGGCACGTCTCGACAGACGGACGAAAGACCTGGTGAAGCGGCTGACCCGCGGCGACATCGCCATCATCGACCACAAGGATATGGACCGGCTGAGCGCGGAGTCGCTCCTGGAGACCGGTGTGGACGTGGTGATCAACGCGGCGCAGTCGATCTCCGGCAGCTACCCCAACCTCGGCCCGCTGCTCCTGCTCCGGGGTGGCGTCGCGCTCATCGATGATGCCGGGGCCGAGGTGTTCGGCCGGGTCACCGAGGGCGATCGCATCGAGGTGTTCGACGGCGACATCATCGTGGATGGGGTTGTTGTGGCCTCCGGCACCAGGCTTACGATCGACTCGGTCGAGACGGCGATGGAGGCGGCGACGGGACGGCTCGACCAGCAGCTGGATGCCTTCGTCCGCAACACGATGGAGTTCCTCGACAAGGAGCGCGCGCTGCTGACCGGAGAGGTGGCGGTGCCGCACCTTTCGACACGCATCGACGGCCGCCATGCGCTCATCGTGGTCCGCGGCTACGACTACAAGGCCGACCTGCGGACCCTCGTGCCGTACATCCGTGAGATGCGACCGGTCCTCATCGGGGTCGACGGTGGCGCCGATGCGCTCATGGACCAGGGCTTCAAGCCGGACATCATCGTCGGCGACATGGATTCGGTCAGTGATGCGGCGCTTTCCAGCGGGGCGGAGCTCATCGTCCATGCCTACACGGACGGACGGTGTCCGGGCCGCGAGCGCCTGGACGCACTCGGCCTGCAGGGTACGGAGTGGCGCAGCCCGGGGATGAGCGAGGACCTCGCGCTGATGCTCGCAAGCGAGTCGGGGGCCGACCTGATCGTCGCGGTGGGGACGCACTGGAACCTGCTCGAGCAGCTCGACAAGGGGCGGAAGGGGATGGCATCGACCTTCCTGATCCGCCTGAGGATCGGCCCGCGCCTCGTTGATGCCAAGGGCGTGAGCAAGCTATACCGCGCTTCGGTCCAGCCGAGTCAACTCGTGTTGCTCGTCGGGGCGGGCCTCACCGTCTTGAGCGTCATCGTGTTCATCTCGCCGGCAGTGCGCACCTTCCTTTCGCTCGTGCTGCTCCGGCTTCGCACTGCCATCGGACTCTAGGAGACTCCCGCCATGTACAACTTGCGCTATCACATCGCCTCACTCGTCGCCGTCTTCCTGGCACTCTCGGTGGGCCTCATCCTCGGCACCGTGGTTGCCGAGAGGGGGATGATCACCGATCAGACGAGTTCGCTCGTGGCCGACCTCCAGGCGCGATTCGATCAGATCCAGGCGAGCAACGATGTTCTTCAAGTGGGCCTGGAGCGTGACCGGGCGTTCGCCGAGGCTGCTGTGATCCCGCTCACCGCGGGTCAGCTCTCGGGCAGGAACGTCGCCGTGCTGGTGTCCGGCGATCGGGTCGACGTTGCCAAGTTGGTGACCGAGACCATCGCGGGCGCGGGCGGGACGTCCTTCACGGTCGTGTTGCAGGAGCCTGCACTCGGTCTCGACGTGGAGGAACCGGCTGGCCTGGGGGGGTATTTCCAGCTCAACAACGTCGAGATGGCGGAGCCGGGCGAGGCGCTCGAGCAGCAGGTGGCTGAGGCGTTGATCGCCGAGTGGCGGCTGGGCGCAGAACAGCCGCTGACGGCACTGCTGGTAGGCGAGGGATTGCTCGGCATCGAGAGCGCAGCGGGTACGGCAACGGTCGACGCGGTCGTGGTCGTGGGCACCGGCGGCCCGGAGTGTGACCCGTTCGCGCTCGCCGTTGCGCGGTCCATGACCGCGGCGGGTGGGACGGCGGCGGGTGCGGAGTCCGTGCCGCTGGACGACGGTGTGGCCGCCGGGTGCGTTGCTGAGGGGCTGTCCGCGGTCGATCACCTGGGCACGCCGCAGGGGAAGGTCTCGCTCGTCTGGATCCTCGCGGATCGCGCTCGCGGGTACTACGGCGCCGGCTCCGGCTCCGAGGCGTTCTTCCCGCCGATCGCTCCTTAGGAGCGGCGACCGAGCGCGAGACGCGACAAGGCTGCCGCCACTTGAACGAACTGTCGCCCCCGGTGGGTGAAGCCCGCGATGTCGCGCCCGGTTGCGGCGTGGCCCATGGTGGTCGGCACCTCGAGCAGACGCATACCGGCACGGGCCGCGCTCACCGTGAGGCCGACCTCGACCCCGAAGCCGGTAGCGAACGGCGTCGCAGCGATCCACGCCGATCGGGAGAGGGCTCGCTGGCCGGAGAGTGGTGCGGTCGCCTCGAATCCCGACAGCCGCCGGATGCCCCACCGTGCAAGGCCCTTCACGAGCCCGAAGCCTCCCGAGCCGGGTGGCTTCGGCAGCGTCGCGATCGTCATGTCGGCGTCTCCGGCGAGTATCGGCGCAACGAGTGCGCCAGCCTCTCCGGCGGTCGCGCCGAGGTCGCCGTCGAGCAGCACGAGCACATCGGCGTTGTCGCCCACGGCATCGAGTCCCGACTGTAGTGCGCCTCCTTTGCCGAGGTTCGCGTCGAGGCGCAACACTTCAGCGCCGGCCGCCCGTGCGAGTGTGGCGGTGTCATCGTCCGAGCAGTCGTCGATCACGATGACCCGCTCGATCTCGGCAACCGCTCGTGCGGCCGTGACCGTCGCGGCGATGCGCTCCGCCTCGTTGTGGGCCGGGATCAGTGCGATGACGCTCATGACGCCTCCCGTTTGCGCGCGAGCTTTCGCGTGATGCGGGCGGTGACGTCGGCGAGTTCGGACACCTTGAGCGCGGACATCCCTGCGTAGGCGACGGCGAGCCCGCCGGCGCCCGCCAGGAGGAGTTGTATCAGGAAGCCGCCGGAAACGTCGAGGAGGCCGCCGGTGAGTCGTGTCAGCAGCCAGGCCGCGAGTGCGCCCGCCGCCGATGCCGCGACGACCTTCAGGAAGGTGACGGTGATGGCGCGCCCGTCGAGGCCGCCGATGCGGCGCCTCAAGATCAGGACGAGCACCAGCATATGGAACGCGAAGAAGATTCCGTCGGCGATCGGGATGCCGATGATGCCGAGCCCGCCCCATCCCGCGATGCCGCGGGCGAGGATCGCGTAGAGTCCCACGTGGATCGTCGTCGCGGCGATGTTGGTGTACATGGGCGTCTTCGTGTCCTGGAGCGAGTAGAACGACTTGAGCACGAACATGTAGCCGGCGAAGAACGTGAGACCGAGCGCCCACCACATGAGGACGCCGGCGACGATCGGCACGTCCTCGGCGGTGAACCTGCCTGCGCGGTAGAGCATGATGAGCGGCGTGGAGAGTGTGGCGAGGAGACCCGCGAGGGGCACGATGAGCACCATCGTGCTGCGCAGACCCTTGGCGAACATGACCTTGAAGCCGGTCATGTCGCGTGCGTTGCCGCGCTCGGCGAGTTCGGGGAAGATCGCCGTCGCCAGCGCCACCGCGAAGATGCCGTACGGCAGCTGGTAGAACTGCCACGCGTAGCGCAGCGCCGCCTGACCACCCTCGCCGGTCGCCACCGCGAAGTTCGTTCGGAACGTGACGCCGATCAGGTTGGTGATCACGTAGATCAGGATCGGGACCATCTTCGTACCCACGCTGCGGATCCCGGGATGGTGCCAGTCGATCCTCGGCACGTACTTCCCGCCGAGTTTCAAGAGGCTCGGGATCTGTACGGCGGCCATCGTCACCACACCCAGCGTGGTCCCGACCGCGAGGCCCGTGAGAGCGAGCTTCGGATCGGACTCCCGGAACGGGACGTAGAAGCCGAGGAGGGCGACGGTGACCACCAGGTTGTTGAAGATCGGCGCGATCGCAGGAGCGAGGAAGCGCCGGTACGAGTTCAGGATGCCGGTGAACACGAGCCCCATGCCGTAGAAGACGATCTGCACCGCGAAGAAGCGGAACAGCCAGATGGCGAGT
Organism: Actinobacteria bacterium UBA6100; assembly: GCA_002423585.1. Taxonomy (GTDB): domain Bacteria; phylum Actinomycetota; class Coriobacteriia; order Anaerosomatales; family Anaerosomataceae; genus UBA6100. Next base: position 52,957 of record DIWS01000008.1, on the reverse strand, counting down.
TCGGCCTTCTCGGCGGAGACGGTGAGTGTCTGCGAGCGCACGAAGGGGTCTGGCCACAATGTGGCGACGAGCGCGATCGCCCCGAGGACGATCACGATGATGTTGAGCACGTAGCTCGCGAACTTCCATGCGTCCTGCTCGCCCTCGTTCTTGAGGCGCTCCATGAACAACGGGATGAAGACGCTCGAGAGCACTCCGCCGGCGAGCAGCTCGAAGATCATGTTGGGGAGGTTGTTGGCGACGTCGTAGGAGTCCGCGATGGCGGTGAGCCCGAGGGCGTAGCCCATGGCCCACGTCCGCACGAAGCCCGTGAGGCGGGACACCAGGGTCGATGCCGACATGGCGGCGGTCGACCGCGCGATGGATGGCGTTGCGATGGCAGGCTCCCCGGGACGGTGATCGGAACGATGTCAGTGTAGCCGAGGCCGACGCGTTACCGTACGCGCGTCACGTTTCGGTATACTACAGTGCGGGCACTCTGGACCGCCCGCGGCACACACGCGGTCCGCCCACGTCCCCCACTGAGTCTCTCTCGACACATGCCCGCGCCCGGCCGCTAGGAGACACGATGAGGCGTTTCACGCACCGGCTCGCCCCCGTGCTCTGTGCGGCACTCCTGGTGTTCGCAGCCGCGACCCCCGCTCTGGCCGTAGAGAGTCCCGCGACCACCCGGACAGTCGTGATCGTCCTGGCTCCCTATGTGACCTGGGGCGACATCGGTGGCGGGGTCATGCCGGCGACCAGGTCGCTCGCCGAGACGTCGGCCATCGGCGACCTCAACGTGCGCAGCAGTGCTCGCTTCGCACCCGATCCCGGCCAGCCCCACATCGTGCTCACGATGTCCGCGGGTTCGCCCGCCGCTTTCGATCCGCTCGCGGCCACCGCCTATCACGCGTCCGCGATACTGGAGGCCGGTACCGCCGATGAGGCCTACAGGCGTTCGATGGGGACCGGCGCGGGGGATGCCGAGATCGTCTATGTCGGCATAGCGCGCATCCTCACGGCGGTGCAGCGGGGAACGTTCGAGACGGTCCCCGGTGCGCTCGGGCAGTCGATCGTCGACGCTGGCGGCAGCACCGTGGCGATCGGCAACTCCGACGGTGGTGAGCGTGGCGGTGTGGCGTACCGGAGTCGGCCGGCCGCGATCCTCGCGATGGACGCGTTGGGCCGTGTCACCTTCGGCGATATCTCATCCTCGATGCTGATGGACTCACCGGACTCTCCTTTCGGCGTGTCGACCGATCTTGATGCACTCGAAGACGCGTACCGGAGAGCGCTCACCGACACCGCGGAACACGGCGGTCCTGCTCTGATCGTGCTCGATGCGGGCGATCCGGAGCGGGCGTACAATTACCGCTCCGATGCCGCGCCTAGCGTCGCCGAGGCGCAACGGCTCGCCGCGTGCGGCACTGTCGACAAGGTCGTCGAGCTCGCTCGAGAGCACCTTCCCGCCGATGCTGTTCTGATGGTGGTCTCCACGGGGCAGGTGCGCCCGGAGGTGGGGCCGAGCGGATTCGGGCCGGTCATCGTCAGCGACTCCAGGCCCGAGAGCGGGCTGATCGGCTCTCCTTCGACGCACCGGGCCGGCCTCATGACCGATCTCGACATCTCGGCCACGGTACTGGCGGCCATGGGTATCGACCGTCCGGTCGAGATGCTGGGCAACGCCGCGACGGCCGAGCCCTCTCCGGACGATCTCGCCGGCACGATCGCGTATCTGCAGCGGATGAACGATACCGCGGTCGCGGTCGACACCGTGCGTCCTGTGGTGCAGAACTCCTACATCTCCTTGACGGTGATCATCCTGCTCGTCTGTGCAGCGCTGCTCAAATCGATGCAGCGCGCGCTGACCGGCTGGGGTGGGCGTGCCGCGCGGATCTTCAGCCACGTGATACTGCTCTTGCTTGTGATGCCCGTTTCCGCGACCGTCATGTTCCTCCTCGTCCGGCGTCCCGGGTCGGCGGCAGCGGTCGCGACGCTCTTTGCCGGGACGACCGCGGTGCTGTGGTTCGCCGCGCTCGTCATCGATCGCATCCGGGGCTCTGCCGTGGCGCTCGCGGCAGTGGGGCTACTGAGTGCCGGTGTGTTGCTGTTCGATCAGGTGCTTGGCGCACCGCTGTCGTTCTCGGGCCTGTTCAGCTACTCCCCGCTGCTGGGTGCACGGTACTACGGCCTCGGCAATGAGGGTGCGAGCATCGTCGTGGGTGCCGGGCTCACCGGGGTGGCACTGCTTGTCGATGCATTCCGGGACCGTCCCTGGATCGGTGTGGTGCGCCGCTGGGCGCCGCCGATCATGGGCGTGCTCGTGGTCGTCATCTCGGCCGCACCGTTCCTGGGAGCGAACATCGGCGTTATCGCGTGGGGCACGGCGGCATTCGGCATCCTGTGGGCGCACCTCAACGGCAGACACATCACCTGGAAGACCGTCCTCGGCATGTTGTTCGTGATCGGGGCGCTGGTGGTCGCCTTCTCGCTCTACGAGTCACTTTCGGGAAGCGGCGCGCAGACGCATCTTGGGCGCGCCTGGGAGAGTGCCGGCAGGGGCGGGGTCTCCGAGCTGTGGCTGATCGTACAGCGTAAGGCCGAGACCAACTGGCGCGTGCTGCGGGCCACCAACTGGTCGATCCTGATGATCGCGATACTCGTGTTCCTCGGCTACATGCGGTGGCGTCCTCACGGTGTGTTCGCCGAGACGCTGAACGCGTACCCGGGCTTCGCCGTCGGTATGACCGCGGCGCTGTGGGGGAGTCTGGTCGGCTACTTCACGGAGGACTCGGGTATCGTGATCCCGGCACTCGTGCTGCTGTACGTGACCGGCAGCCTGTTGCACATCATGCTCTCGCGTCTCGACCGGCCATCTCTGGTGGCTGAACGGTGACCCCGCCCGTCGCTTACGCGATCGCCATCACCGTAGCCCTCCTCGCTGGCTGGGCGGTCCCGGCGCTCACGATGCGCCTTCTGGCGTCGTCGCTGGGCACCTCGCGCCTGGTCACGACGAACTACCGCGGACGCTCCGTGTACCTCGGCCTCGGTTTGGTGTGGGTCGTGTGGGCCGTGTCCCTCCTCACGTTCAGCACCGTTCTCGATGCCGTCGGGAGTTTCGTGGCGCAGGAGATGGGCTCGATGGAGATGGGGCTCTTCGACGGCCCGCTCACGATGCCGCTCTATGCGATCCCGCTCATCCTGGTCGTGACCGCGGCGTTCTTCGGACTTGTCGATGACGTCTTCGGCACTGCGGCCGACAAGGGCTTCCGCGGCCACCTGAAGGCGCTCGCCCGCGGCCGGCTCACCACCGGTGGGCTGAAGCTGCTCGGAATCGGGCTCGTATCCGCGGTGTACGCGTGGGATACGGCGACGCGCGGGGCCGACGCTGCAGGTGTTGTGAGCCCCTGGGTGCGGATCGGCTGGTGGGCCGTGGCAACACTGGTGATCGCGCTGTGCGCCAACCTCGTGAACCTCACCGACCTCAGGCCCGGTCGTGCGCTCAAGACGTATGCCCTGCTCGCAGCTGTAGGTGGAGTGGTTTTCACGCTCGAGGTCGCCGAACAGTACGGCGCTTACGCCGAGCAGTACGGTGCCCTGTGGACGAGCACGGACGTGGCGGTGACGGTCGCGGGCGTGCTGATCGTCCTGCTCGGGCCGGTCTTAGCCGTCTGGGGAGCAGATCTCGGTGAGCGCGGCATGCTGGGGGACGCGGGCAGCAACGCGATGGGCGCGATCGTCGGCTACCTGTTCGCCGGATCGCTGTCGTTGCCGTGGTTGGCGGCGCTGGCGGTGGTCCTTCTGGCGCTCAACGTCGCCTCGGAAAAGGTGTCGTTCAGCTCCGTGATCGAAGCGGTCGGCCCCCTGAGGCTGATCGACCGGCTCGGCCGCCTTGGCGAGGACGACAGCGAGGCCGGGCACGAGGCGGGACCACCCGCGTAGGTGTTCCTTCGTGGGGTACGATGCAAGCGTCAGGCGATGTGAGAGGACTGGGGCAGACAGCATGGCAAAGCACATCTTCGTTACCGGCGGCGTCGTCTCCGGACTGGGCAAGGGCATCACGGCGGCGTCGCTCGGCCGGCTCCTCAAGGGCCGCGGGCTCAAGGTGACGATCCAGAAGCTGGACCCCTACCTCAACGTCGATCCGGGCACCATGAGCCCCTTCCAGCACGGCGAGGTCTTCGTGACCGACGATGGCGGTGAGACCGACCTCGACCTCGGCCACTACGAGCGGTTCATCGATGAGTCGCTGACCCGTGACTCGAGCGTGACCGCCGGTTCCATCTACCAGGCGGTCATCACCAAGGAGCGCAAGGGCGACTTCCTCGGCGGCACGGTGCAGGTCATCCCGCACATCACCAACGAGATCAAGGACCGCGTGATGCGCCTGGCCGACCAGACGCAGCCCGATGTGGTGATCACCGAGGTGGGAGGCACCGTCGGCGACATCGAGTCGCTGCCGTTCCTCGAGGCGATCCGCCAACTGCGCAAGGACGTGGGCAGAGACAACGTGTGTTACATCCACGTGAGCCTCGTGCCGTACATCGCGGCATCCTCCGAGCTGAAGACGAAGCCGACGCAACATTCGGTGAAGGAGCTTCGCTCGATCGGCATCCAGCCCGACTTCATCGTCTGCCGTTCCGAACGCCCGATCGACGCCGGCATCCGCCGGAAGATCGCGCTGTTCTGCGACGTGGACCCCAAGGCCGTCATCTCGTGCGAGGACGCGCCTTCGATCTACGAGGTTCCCCTCACCCTGAACGAGCAACACCTCGACTCGATGGTGATCGAGCGACTCGATCTGGACTGCGGTGAACTCGACATGGAGGAGTGGCGGGCGTTCGTGGAGCGTCGCCGCTCACTCGAGCGCACGGTGGACATCGCCCTGGTGGGCAAGTACGTCGCGCTCCCCGATGCGTACCTATCGGTGAACGAGGCCCTCGACCACGCGGGCATCCACCACGATCACAAGGTGAACATCCACTGGCTGGATGCCGAGGGCCTGTCGCCCGAAGAGGTCGAGGATCGTCTTGCGGACTTCGACGGCATCCTGGTTCCCGGTGGCTTCGGCGTTCGCGGCATCGAAGGCAAGGTCCGTGCCGCGCGGTGGGCACGCGAGAAGAAGGTGCCGTACCTGGGCGTGTGCCTGGGAATGCAGGTCGCCGTGGTCGAGTTCGCCCGCCACGTCGCCGGTCTGGAGGACGCCAACTCGGCCGAGTTCGACCCGGTGAGCCCGCATCCCGTGATCGATCTGATGCGCGACCAGCACGGCGTTGCCGACATGGGCGGCACCATGCGGCTCGGATCGTATCCCTGCAAGGTCGTTCCTGCCACTAAGGGCCACACCGCATACGGCGACGAGGTCATCTACGAACGGCACCGCCATCGCTACGAGGTGAACAACGCGTACCGGCAGCAACTCATCGACGCGGGTATGTGCATCTCCGGGCTGTCTCCGGACGACAAGCTGGTGGAGATGATCGAGCTGCCGGACCATCCGTGGTTCGTCGGCAACCAGGGGCACCCCGAGTTCAAGAGCCGACCCACCCGCCCGGCACCGCTGTTCCGTGACTTCATCGGCGCGGCGGTGGCCTACCGGGCCGCGAAGGAGTCCTGAGCGATGAGCAGGGTGGTCGATACGTTCCTCGATCTCGCACGCATCTCGAGTCCCACCGGCCGGGAGGCCGGTGTCGCCGGGTATGTGTCGCGTGAGCTGGAGGCGCTGGGCTGGTCTCTGCGCTTCGATGAGACGCAGCATCTCACCGGGTCGGACACCGGCAACCTCATCGCGACACTTCCCGGTACGGCGCCCGGTCTGCGCGTCGCGTTCGCGGCGCACATGGACTGCGTGGACCCGTGCGAGGGCGTGGAGCCGGTGCTTGTCGATGGCGTGATCCGGACAGCGGGCGATACCGTGCTCGGCGGCGATGACAAGGTCGGCGTGGCCGCGATGATCGACGCGGCGCGGCGTCTGGCCGAATCCGGTGAGCCGCACGCCGAGGTACGCCTGATCTTCACGGTCTCGGAGGAACAGGGGCTCGTGGGCGCGAAGGCGCTCGCACCCGAAGACGCTTCCACGGACGTGTGCCTGGTCCTGGACGCCGATGGGGCCGTGGGTGGTATCGTCACAGCCGCCCCGACGCACTACACGTTCGAGGCCACGTTCACCGGCCGCGCCGCCCACGCGGGTGTGGAGCCCGAGAAGGGCATCTCGGCGATCGTCATGGCCTCGGCAGCGATCGCCGGCATGGAGCTCGGGCGCCTCGATGATCACACCACGACCAACATCGGAACGATCGCCGGCGGGAGTGCGACGAACGTGGTGGCTCCGTCGTGCACGGTCACCGGTGAATGCCGGTCCCTCGACCGCGACCGCGTCGAAATGGTCAGAGAAGCGATGGACGCAGCGATGCACGATGCTGCCGCTCGCTATGACGGCACCGTCGAGGTGGCCTGGACGCTCGCGTACGAGGGATTCAGCGTTCCCGACGATGCGTCGGCCGCAGCGCTGGTCGCCGCGGCGTGCGCAGACATCGGGATCGAGTCTCGCACGTTCACCACGGGCGGCGGCAGCGACGCGAACGTGTTCGCAGCGCTCGGCATCCCCACGCTCGTCCTCGCCAGCGGCATGTCGAAGGTGCACTCCACCGATGAGGAGTTGGAGGTCGTGCAACTCCAGCGTCTCGCCGACCTGGTCCTGTCCGTCATCCGTCGCGCGGTGGCGTAGGCGTCATGCGACTCGTGTGGGGCACCGTCGAGTCAGCGCCGCCCGCCGAGAACGGCGCGCAGCGGGTGCGCGTGCGCCTCGACGATGCCGACACCCCTGCCGTCGCAGTGGCGTACGAGTCGCTCACGGGACCCTGCTCTGACGGAGACCGCATCCTGTGCAACACGACCGCCGTCGACCGTGCGCTCGGCACGGGGGGCGAGCATTTCGTGGTGGCGAGAGCAGGGGAGGGTGTGAGCTTCGAGGAGCGGGTGCCCGGCCACATCATGAAGCTGCGGTACACGCCCCTGCAGCTCGATGTCACCGTGGTCGAGGAGGAGGCGAGCGGCTTCCACGAGATCATGGCCGAGGCCCACAGCCTCGATGGCATGCCGGTGGTGTGCTGCGGTCTTCACAGTCAGATCGCGCTCACCGCCGCCGCGGTGAAGGATCACGCTCCCGCACTGCGGGTCGCCTACGTCATGACCGACGAGGCGTCGTTGCCGCTCGCGGTCTCCCGGCTGGTGCCGAAGCTCGTGGTCGCGGGCCTGCTCGATGCGACGATCACCTGCGGTCAGGCGTTCGGCGGCGAGGCCGAGGCGGTGAACCTGTACTCCGCGCTGCTCGCCGCGCGCCACGTTCTCCACGCTGACGTCACGATCGTGGCGATCGGTCCCGGCATCCCGGGTACGGCCACCCCGTTCGGCCACAGCGGGATCGCGCAGGGTCAAGCGTTGAACGCCGTCCACGCGCTCGGCGGAGTCCCTATCGCGGTCCTTCGTCTCTCGTTCGCCGACAAGCGCCCCCGCCACGTCCCGGTGAGTCACCAGACGATCACCGCGCTTCGTACCGTCGCGCTCGCTCCGGCGCTCGTGCCCGTTCCCGTGCTCGGCGAGCCGTTCGGTCCCGCCGTCGACGGCGCGCTCGATGCATCAGGGATCTGGCAGCGACACGAGCGGCAGGCGGTGACGCTCGACGCCCTGCCTGACACCCGCGGCGTGCAGACGCGGACCATGGGGCGCGCCGCCGAGGACGACCCAGCGTTCTTCTATGCGGCCGCTGCGGCCGGACGTCTTGCGGCAGAACGAGCTGTCGGCTGACATCACGGCCCTGCTTCGCGCAGCATCTCCGCTCGTCTATCGAATCCTGCCTTTCGCGCCGAAAATGAGGTAGTATCTCCCTCATGGGAGAACAACCTCTCAACGACTTCTTGAGCTACCTCACCGTTGAGCGGGGAGCGTCAGCGCATACCGTCAGTGCTTACGGCGGTGATTTGCGCGCGTACGTCGCGCACCTCGCGGACAGGTCTGCGGATCCGCTCGAGGCGACGCGCGACGATGTCGTGTCGTTCATGGCGCTCCTGCAGGAGAAGGGGATGGCGCCCAGCACGGTCGAGAGGAAGATCGCGGCCGTGAAGAGCTTCCACGGGTTTCTGGTGCGTGAGGGCCTTACCTCGAACCATCCTACCGTCGATCTCGCCCTGCCCAAGGTCCCGGTGCGTCTTCCCGACGTGATCTCGATCGACGATGCGGATCGGTTCCTGTCACAGCCGTTCCCGGAGGGGCCGGTGGGATATCGCGATCGCGCGGCGCTCGAGGTGCTGTACGGGTGCGGCCTGCGTGTGAGTGAGCTCACGGGGCTCGACGTGCTCGACCTGGATCTGGACGCCGGGTTCGTGCGCGTGATGGGCAAGGGTGGGAAGGAACGTCTGGTCCCCGTGGCTGGCGCGGCACAGCGGGCTCTCAAGGAGTACCTCGCGCACGGGCGACCCTACCTGCGCGCGAAGAAGACCTCCACCCGGCAGGACCCCTCGGCGGTCTTTCTGAACGTGCGCGGGGGTCGACTCACTCGTCAGGCCGTCTTCGGGATGGTCCGGACATACGGCGGCCGGGTCGGTCTCCATCTGCATCCGCACACGCTACGACACTCATTCGCCACCCACATGCTCCAGGGCGGCGCTGAACTGCGCGCTCTGCAGGAGATGCTCGGCCACGCCGACATCAGCACGACGCAGGTCTACACGCACGTCGATCGTGCACACGTCAGGGAAGAGTATCTGACGACGCACCCCCGCGCGCGTCTCCGCTGATCGGTGTCCGGCGCGTCCATCGGTGTGACGGAGACGACAGATTCCCTAAGGAAGATGCGCTATACCACCGACTGTGGGGGTAAAATGTATGAGGCATGCCCAGATTCTGTATAGGGAGGCGGATCGTAGCGTGAACAAGAAGCTGAGCAAGATCCTGATGGTGCTCCTGGCACTGACGCTGGTCGTAGCGTTCGTGCCTGCGTGTGCCGAGGAAGAGCCTGTGGAGGAGGAAGAGACCACCACAGAAGAGACGACTGAAGAGGTCACCGTCAAGGCGGCGATGATCACCGATACCGCGGGTCTCGGTGACAAGTCCTTCAACGATCTGACATGGAAGGGCTTCGAGCAGGCGGAGTCGGAGCTCGGCGTCGAGGTCAAAGTCCTCGAGTCCGCCACGATCAACGACTACGAGCCCAACCTCCAGGAGCTCGCGCTGGCAGGGTACTCTCCGCTTGTGGCAACCGGTTTCCTGCTCACGGATACCGTATCGAAGATCTGCGTGGAGTACCCGGACACGATGTTCATCAACATCGACGGGTTCTTCGATCCGGTGCCGGAGAACGTCGTTGGCGTCGGGTTCAAGGAGAACGAGGGCAGCTATCTGGCCGGTGTCGTGGCGGGACTGGCGACCAAGGACACCTTCGATAGCCGCCTGAATGACAAGAACGTCATCGGTTTCGTGGGCGGAATGGATGTGCCGCTGATCCGTAAGTTCCAGGCTGGCTTCGAGGCAGGCGCCAAGTCCGTCAATCCTGACGTACAGGTCGTCGCGCTGTACACCGGCAGCTGGGACGATGTCGCGAAGGGCAAGGAACTGGGTCTCTCGCTCATCGACCAGGGCGCCGATGTGATCTACGCCGCCGCAGGCGGCTGTGGTGAGGGCACCGTACGCGCGTGCCAGGAGAAGGGCGCGCTGTTCATCGGTGTCGACGCCGATCAGTACAACACGATCGCCAACTCCGGTGACGTGATGCTGACCTCGATGATGAAGAACATCGACGTCGTCGTGTTCGACCTCATCCAGGCGATGGTGGATGGGGACTTCCCGGCCGGCACGATGCAGGTCTTCGGACTCAAGGAAGGCGGCGTGGGCCTTGCGCCGTTCCACGATTTCGAGTCGAAGGTCCCGCAGTCGATCAAGGACGCGGTCGACAAGGCGAGCGATGACATCATCAGCGGCGCGGTGACGGTGCCGGAAGCGCTCTAGAACGCGTCGTGCGGATGCGTGCACCAGCACGCGCATTACTGCGCTACACTCGAGGGGCGACCGGCGAACAGCGGGTCGCCCCTCCCGCGTACCGGGTGTTCGACAGTCCGTTCGAGAGGAATGCTGATGCCGGTTCTCGAACTGCGCGAGGTCACGAAGGTGTTTCCGGGTGTGGTGGCCAACGACAGAGTGTCGCTCACGCTGGAAGAGCGGGAGATAGTGGCGCTGCTGGGCGAGAACGGTGCCGGCAAGTCCACGTTGATGAACGTCGTCTACGGCCTGCTGTCGGCAGACCATGGTGAGATCCTGGTGGATGGCCAACCGGTGAAGATCCGATCCTCCAGGCACGCCATCGACCTCGGCATCGGCATGGTCCACCAGCACTTCATGCTCGTCGAACCGCTCACCGTGACCGAGAACATCATCCTCGGCAGGGAGCCGGGACGTATGGGCGTCATCGACATGAACGCTGCACGCAAAAAGGTGGCGGAGATCTCCGAGCGTTACGGGCTGCGCATCGACCCGGACGCCCGGATCAGCGAACTGGAGGTCGGACTCCAGCAGCGGGTGGAGATCCTGAAGGCGCTCTACCAGGGCGCCCGCGTCCTGATCCTCGACGAGCCCACGGCGGTGCTCACGCCGCAGGAGGTCCGTGAGTTGTTCGCGGTCGTGCGGTCGCTCGTTGATGAGGGGCTGTCGGTCGTTTTCATCACGCACAAGCTCGAAGAGGTCATGGCCGTCGCCGATCGCATCGTCGTGATGCGCGACGGTGCGGTGGTGGGGGAGGTCCGACCCTCCGAGACTGATGAGATCGGACTCGCGCGCCTGATGGTGGGCCGGGATGTGGTGCTGCGGATCGACAAGCAGCCCGTCAAGTGCGGCGAGACGGTCCTGGATATCCGCGATCTCTCGGTGAAGAGTGACAGGAACCTGAGCGCTGTGAACGGGGTCTCCTTCACGGTCTGTGGCGGCGAGATCGTCGCCATCGCCGGGGTCAGCGGCAACGGTCAGACGGAGCTCGTCGAGGCGCTCGTGGGCCTTCGCCGGCCGGAGTCGGGCAGCATCACGCTCAAGGGCAACGACATCACGCGCGCGAGCGCCCGCTCCTCCATCGAGATCGGGGTCTCGCACATCCCCGAGGACCGGCATCGGCGGGGCCTCGTGCTCACATTCAACCTCGCCGAGAATCTCGTGCTGGGAGACCACCGGCTGAAGCCGTATGCTACGCGCGGCATCATGCACCCCCGAGAGATCACCTCGATGGCCAAGAAGCGTATCGCCGACTACGACATCCGCACGCCGTCGGAGAAGCTGATCGCGTCGAGCCTTTCCGGTGGCAACCAGCAGAAGGTGGTCGTTGCCCGTGAGATCGGCAGGAACCCCGAGTTGCTCGTGGCGGCACAGCCGACGCGGGGTCTGGACGTCGGCGCCATCGAGTTCGTGCACCGCCAGATCATCGCTGAGCGCACCTCGGGCAAGGCCGTCCTCCTGATCAGTCTTGAACTTGAGGAGGTGCTGTCGCTCGCCGACCGGATCCTGGTCATGTACGAGGGCCGCATCGTGAAGGAGTTCTCCGCCGAGCAAGCGGACGCCGAGACGCTCGGCTACTTCATGACGGGTGGTGGCGGCACCAAGCTCGACAAGGGCGGAGCCGACCTCACGATGACCGGATCGGGGGTGGGCGCATGAGCGAGTCGAGAGAAGTGGTGCCTACTCAACGCGCATGGATGTCCGTGGTGCAGAAGATCGGCACGCCGATCATATCCACGGTCCTCGCCATCGCTGTCGGCTCGTTCATCATCTGGATCTCGGGATACGACCCCGCCGAGGCATTCGCCGCGCTGTTCAAGGGCGCGTTCGGCGGTCCGAGACAGACCGGTGAGACGATCCTGCGGTCCACACCGCTCATCCTGGCCGGTCTGGCGGTGGGTTACGGCTTCCGCGCCGGGTTGTTCAACATCGGCGCCGAAGGACAGTTGATGATGGGTGGCCTGCTCGTTGCGTGGCTCGGCGTGCAGATGGCCGGGCTCTCTTCTGTGGTGACCATCCCGACGCTTCTGGTGGCTGCGGCGCTGGCGGGCGCGGCGTGGGCGTTCATACCCGCCATCTTGAAGGCACGCATCGGGGCGCACGAGGTGATCACCACGATGATGTTCTCGCACATCGCACGCTACATCGTCGCGTGGTTGACCGCCGGCCCCATCAAGGCGCCGGGCCAGATCCCCCAGACGGTCAACCTCACCGAGTCGGCCCAGATCCCTCGCATCCAGTCGCTGTTCTCCGAGGGCGCACTGGAGGCGCTCCCGTTCCTCAACCTCGGGCGTGCCCATCTCGGTATCCTGATCGCGATCGCGGCCGCGGTCGGAGTCTGGCTGGTGCTGCGATACACGACGCTCGGCTACGAGAACCGCGCCGTCGGCCTGAGCCCGTGGGCGGCGGAGACAGCGGGCATCTCGGTCCAGTGGACCACGGTCAAGGCGTTGTGCATCTCCGGCGCGCTCGCCGGGCTTGCCGGCGGAATCGAGGTCATGGGACTCCAGCACCGGATCTTCGACCAGTTCTCCGCGGGAGTGGGTTTCACCGGAATCGCGGTGGCCCTTCTGGCGAAGAACCACCCGATCGGCATCATCGCGGCAGCACTGCTGTTCGGTGCATTGTCTGCCGGAAGCGGGACCATGCAGCTGGAAGCAGGCGTATCCCAGAAGATCATCCTCATCATCCAGGCGCTCGTGATCTTCTTCGTTGCCGCCGAAGGTATCGTGAACTGGTTCATCCGCAAGCGGCAGAAGGAGGCGGCCAGCAGTGCTGAGTGACATCATCACGCCGGATCTGTTCGCTGCGGCGCTCCGTATGGCGACGCCACTGGCGCTTGCGGCCATCGGCGGCACGATCTGTGAGCGCTCCGGTGTCGTGAACATCGCGCTCGAGGGCATCATGCTGATCGGGGCCTTCTTCGGGACAGCGACGGTGCTCGCTACCGGCAGTCCGTGGCTCGGGGTGCTCGTGGCGGTGCTCGCTGGCGTGGCTATCTCCGCAGTGCATGCCGTGGCCTCGGTCAATCTGCGCACGGACCAGGTGGTTTCGGGTACGGCGATAAACCTGCTGGCGCTCGGGCTCACCGGGTTCCTCATGGAGCTGTGGTACGGCCATCCCGGAACGACGCAGCCCATTCCGACGCTGCAGCCGGTGTTCGGCTTCGGCGCGATGGGAGACGGGTTCTTAGGAGAGGTCTGGCGCTGGATCAACGGGGTGTTCCTGTCACACACCCCGCTCGTCTACGCCGCGATCTTCATCGCGATCGGCACGCACTGGGCGATGTATCACACCAAGTGGGGACTGCGGCTTCGTGCACTGGGCGAGCATCCGAGGGCTGTCGATACCGCAGGTGTGAGCGTGGCGCGGGGCCGATGGGTCGCCGTTCTCATGAGTGGCGCGCTCGGAGGTCTCGCCGGGGCGAATCTGAGCATCGAGCAGGTGGGTGTCTTCCAGGAGGGTTTCACCAACGGACGAGGGTTCATCGCGCTCGCCGCCAACATCTTCGGTCGCTGGACGCCGATAGGTTCGTACCTCGCATCGCTGCTCTTCGGCTTCGCTGATGCTCTCCAGATCAAGCTGCAGCCGTTCCGCGATGTGATCGACCTGCCCCCCGAGTTCTTCCTGATGGTGCCGTACGTGGTGACCGTCGTCGTGCTCGCGGGGGTCATCGGCCGTGCGGTCGGTCCCGCGCAGGTCGGCGTGCCCTACGAGAAGGGCTAGGGGGATGCTGCTCGACCGTCATGGAGAGCGCTTCCGTCTTGCGGAGGCGCTCTTCTGGTCTGCCTCATGGGGGCTTGGCGCTGCGCTCGGGGTCGCGCTCGGAGGCTGGCTCACCCTCGTGGGCGGCTCGGGAGCGCCCGGTGCCGAGGGGTTGGATCCGGTCATCGACCTCGGCGTGCTACCGCTCGGCGCCTTCGCTGTCGTCACCCTCGGCCACCTCGTGGGTCAGTTCATCGTTGCCGCCCTTCGCGGCCGGGCCCAAGCGCGCGGCGAGCGCCAGGACGACCAGCAGGGCGCCGAAGACGACGACGTCGGCTAGCTCCAGGGTGGCATCCCGGCGGACCAGGCTCCGGATCGCGTAGGCGGCGGCCGGTATGGCGACCGCCGCCCACAGCGGCATCCTGAGACGCGGCATCATCTGCACGCTAGACGCCTGTCTGATCGTCGGGTGATCCTTCGGGCGCCGGTGCCGTGGCCACCAGGGCATGCTTCGCGCGGCGGCGCTTGACGACTGCCCGGACTATGAAGAAGACGACGAGCGCGGTGATCCACAGCGGTGCGGTGGCGATAAGGAAGGCGATGAGGAACGTGATGACGTCGGCCGCGCCCCGGAATCCGGACGTCACGGCGTCCGTGAAGCCCCAGTCGTCACCCTCGGGGCTCACCACGGGCTGCTTCTCCGTGAGCTCGATGGTCACGGTCGCCATGGCTGCCTGTCGCTCAAGGTACGTGACCTGAGCCTGCATGCTCTCGATCTCCTGGCGCACCCGGTTGAGCTCGGTCTCCACGGCCAGCATCTCGGTGACGTTGGTGGCTGCGTCGAAGAAGCCGCGCAGCCGCACCTCTTCAGCCTGGAGGTTGGTGAGGCGCGCCGTGAGGTCGACGTGCTGCTCGGTGACGTCCTGGGTATCCTCGGCCTGGTACTTCACCGTGCCGAGAGCCCTGGTCGCCTCAACGAAGGCGTCGAGGGACTCGGCAGGCACGCGCACGGTCATCCAGCCGCGGAGCGCGGCGCCGTCGCCGACCGTGTAGCCGTACTCGTCGTAGCGGTAGAGCCAGCCATCGGTCTCGGTGGCGACCTGCAGGTCGGTGATCACGGCAGAGTTGGCCTTTGCGATCGCACGCAGTTCCTCGACCGTATCGGGGGTGTCCTCGACCTCGAGGCGGAGCGTCTGCGTGCGGATGATCATGCGGTCGGCCTCAGCGGTCGAGCCGGGCGTGGAGCCCGCTTCGAGCGCCTTGTCCTCGGACGCGTACTGCTCGGTCATCTCCGAGGAGTCGACCGCGGCCGGTGCGCTGCCCGCCGTGCGGTTCATGTCGTCGTAGACGGCCTCGTTGCTGTCAGCGGCGCATCCCGCCAGCGTGCCCGCAAGGAGCAGCGCCGCCAGTGTCCCCGCCATCACCTGCGAGCGCGTCCTGTGTCTCATGAGAGGACTCCTCCTTCTGTCGGTGCATCTCGGCCGAGAATGCACGAACGCCCTTGTGACCTCGATACGACAGGTCAAAGGGCGTTCGGACGAGACAGTGGAATGTAGCCGGGCTACTCGCCCTTGAGAGACGCGATCGTCTCCTCTGCCTGCTTGAGCTTCTTGTTGGCGTAGATCAGGAGACCGATTGCGATAGCGACCACGACGAAGAAGACGACGACGGTCAGGTTGAACATGATGCCTGCAACGTTGTTGCCGATGTTGAACCATCCGTACATAGGGACTGCTCACCTCCATCGCACTTGTTCGCTAGACGGATTCTATCGTGGGCAGCCCGCACGGGCAACCGTGACGCCGCCTGTTGCTTCATTCCACTGTCAAGGTCCGAATCCTGCCTGTCATTCCCTAAGACGTGCGGATCGGCGCACCGGTTCTCCCGACATCCGGATCCGGAGTCACCCTCGACCCATCCGATCGGCGGGCGGCACCCGTCCGGGGAGGGTGTGGCATGACCGGTCCGGTGAGTGGGGCGAATTCCCAAATTGTGTTGCAAAGTGGGATGAAGTGGCATAGCATGATGGCATGTTGGTGCCTCGGGTGGCACGAAACGGACCGGAAGTGGGGAGGGACGGATGTTTCTCGGCGAGTACCAGCACACGCTGGACGCCAAGGGTCGCCTGTCGTTGCCTGCCAAGTTCCGGAACCAACTCAGCGGCGACTACGTCGTCGCCAAGGGCATCGAGAAGTGCCTGTACGTCTTCTCTCCCGAGGGATTCGAGGCGTTTCTGGCTCAGCTCAACGAGAAGGGCGACTTCGGGCCGGATATCCGGATCGTTCGCCGGTTCTTCACGGCCGGAGCCAAGCCGGACGAGCTCGACTCCGCCGGGCGCATCAGCATCACCTCGGCCCAACGTGAGTACGCGAATCTCGGCAGGGACGTCGCGGTCATCGGTAACGACGACCGGATCGAGATCTGGGACGTTGCTGCCTGGGCCGCTTACAACGACGAGGCCGAGAACCGTATCGAGGAAGTGACGAGCAAGCTCGCCGAACTCGGCATCCTCTAGGACCTTGAGAATGGAATACCGGCACACCCCAGTTTTGCTGGCCGAGGTCACGCAGCAGCTGACCTTACACGACGGCTCCATCTTCGTTGACTGTACCTTAGGCGGGGCAGGACATACGAAGCGGATCACACAGCTTGTAGCACCCACCGGGATCGTGGTGGGCATCGATCAAGATGACGCCGCACTCACCGCAGCAGCAGACACACTCCGCCTCGGCCAGCAGGAACTTACCGCCCTGGTACTTCTCAAGGGCAACTTCGGGAATCTCGACGATGTGCTCCTCGAGGCCCGCATCCCGTACGCCGACGCGTTCCTGTTCGACCTCGGCGTCTCATCACCCCAGCTCGACCATGTCGGCCGCGGTTTCACCTACCAGGAGGACGCTCCACTCGATATGCGGATGGACTCCTCGTCGACGCAGCCTACCGCGGCTGACATCGTCAATTCGTACTCCGAGACCGAGCTCGCACGGATCCTGCGCGAGTACGGCGAGGAACGGTGGGCCTCGCGCATCGCAGCTTTCATCGTAGCCGCGCGAGGCCAACACCGGCTCTCCACCACAGGTGAGCTGGTCGAGATCGTGAAGGCGGCCATCCCGGCGGCAGCGCGCCGTACCGGAGGGCATCCCGCTCGGCGGACGTTCCAGGCTCTCAGGATCGAGGTCAATCACGAACTCGATGTGCTCGAACGAGGGCTTCGCAGCGCGGTCGGATGGCTCGCACCGAAGGGCCGCATCGCCGTCATCAGCTACCACTCGCTGGAAGACCGCATCGTGCGCGACGTCTTCACGGAGCTCTCACAGGGGTGTATCTGTCCTCCGGACCTGCCGGTGTGCAGGTGCGGACAGGTGCCGGTAGTCCGATCCGTCACGAAGCGGCCGATCGTGCCGACGGAGGCGGAGATAGAACAGAACCCACGTGCGCGGAGCGCACGGCTCAGGGTGGCTGAACGAGTGTAGCGAACCAAGGGGCCCCGCGTGCGCGCGGGGAGAGCAGCGGGAAGGAGGCCCACGCCGACGTGGGCGCAGCAGCGCGAAAGATGGCACACACGCACGTCGCGGCACCGGCCCGGCCGGTCCTGCGGCTCGTTCGTGGTGGTCGCCGTCGCAGCGCAGCCCGTTCCGCGGCCGCGGCTTCGGGCGCCTTCCGCGTGGCCATGGTGTGCCTCACGGTGCTGGTCTGCGCCGGTGTCATCAGGGTCTCTCTTGCTGCCAGCGCCGCAGAGGCGTCCATCGACGCGTGGGAACTTCAGGCTCAGGTCAAGGCCGAGCGGCTCGTCACGCGCTCGCTCGAAGCTGACCGCAGCGTCCTGGCAGCTCCCTCCCGGATAGAGGCGGTCGCCTGCCAGACGCTGAACATGACGCGACCCGCCGTGGTCGCGTACCTCGAACTGCCGTCGGATACCTCGGTGACAGGTTCGGCTGTCGGCGCGGAACTCGTGGCCGAGGCGTCAGCCGAACCGGCGAGCGACGGTCCCGGCATCCTGGGCACCCTCATGGACCTTGCGGCCGGTGAGGCACAGGTCATGCTGGTCGGTGATGTGGGACTCGGCTCGGTACGATGAGCGCGTCTCGCTCACGCCAGACGCGCTCGGCAGGCAGCGTCGTAAAGGAGCGCCCGCAGCGTACAGGGCGCTTCTCGTCACTTCTGGCGATACTGATCGCAGTGCTCATGGTGGTGGCGGGCAGACTCGTTTACATCCAGACCATCGTGGGTCCGACGTATGCGGAGGCCGCCGCGGACCAGCGCACGAGTGACATCGTGCTGAGCCCTCATCGGGGCTTCATCCTGGATCGCGAAGGAGAGGTCCTGGCCGAGAGCGTGGATGCGCGCACGGTTTACGCCGTGCCCACATCGATCGCCGACAAGGAGGGCGCCGCGAACGCGATCGCCGCGGCGCTCGGCGGCGATCCTGCCACCTACCTGAGCAGACTCGCTCAGGACACGTCCTTCGTCTACATCGCACGCAAGGTCGACGCCTCCCGGGCCAAGGCGCTTCAGGACCTCGGCATCGCAGGACTGGGCTTCCTTGAGGATTCGCGCCGCGTCTACCCGAGCAACGAACTCGCGTGCCAGGTGCTCGGCTTCGTGGGCGTGGACGACGAAGGGCTCTCGGGTCTCGAGCTCTACTACGACGACACGCTCGCCGGCGAGCCCGGCAGGCTGATCGCCGAGCGCGACACGCGGGGCCGTCCGATCCCCGGTGGCGTCACGCTGGAGGAGGAGGCCGTCGACGGGAGCGACATCACGCTCACCATCGACAAGGACATCCAGTACCAGGCACAGATCGCACTTGCCGAGGCGGTGGCGCAGTGGGGGGCTGCTGCGGGATCCATCGTCGTCATGGACCCGACCAACGGCGATATCCTCGCGATGGCATCGGTGCCCCAGTTCGACCCGAACGCCTTCGGTGCATCGGACAGTGCCGCGTACCGGAACAGGCCGATCGTCGACACCTATGAGCCGGGTTCGACGATCAAATCCCTCACGGCCGCGGCGGTCATCGACAACGGGCTGTTCGCACCGGAGAGCATGTTCGAGCTCCCGCCGACGATCGATGTCGGGGGCCGCACCATCCATGAGTCGCACGACCGGCCCACGGCCAACTGGTCGCTCACCCAGATCGTGACCAACTCCTCGAACGTCGGAGCCGTGAAGCTCGGCCTCGCGCTCGGCGAAGAGGGGCTGTACGACTACTTCGCCCGGTTCGGCCTCACCGAGAAGACCGGCGTCGACTATCCCGGCGAGGTGAAGGGCTGGCTTCCCGGTACCGACCAGTGGTCGCCATCATCGATCGCCACGATCCCCTTCGGCCAGGGCGTCTCGGTGACGCCGCTGCAGCTCGCGCGGGCGCTCTCGGCCATCGCCAACGGCGGCTCACTCGTGACACCCCACTTCCTTTCGGGCGTCTCTGGCGACGAGGAAACCCGGGAGTGGCCGGCCTCACAGGGAGTCATATCGCCGGAGACTGCGGCGGCTATGCGACTGGTGCTCACCGACGTCGTGAACGAGGGCACCGGTTCGGCTGCGGCGGTTGCGGGTTACCAGGTGGCCGGCAAGACAGGCACTGCCCAGAAGGCGCGCACGGACGGCCGTGCGGGTTATGCGGCGGGCAAGTACGTCGCATCGTTCTCGGGATTCATCCCTGCCCAGAATCCGAAGGTGCTGATCGTGGTCACGATCGACGAGCCGTCGAACTCGATCTACGGTGGAACGGTGGCCGCGCCGACCTTCGCACGGGTCGCGCGGTTCTGCGTCGAGCACCTGAAGATCCCGCCGGGAGCGCCGGTAACGGGTGCGTCACAGCCCTAAAAGGGGCGGGGCGGGGCACGGGACCGATGGTAGAATGATTCGGCTTGCGAGGCGGCAGGAACCGGTGATAGAAGCGAACCTCTCACAGTTGCTCGAAGGATGCGAAGCGGCACCCGGTCTCGACCGGGAGGTCGCTGTCTCAGGCATCGCTTACCGCTCGGATGCCGTGCGGGCCGGCGATGCCTTCTTCTGCATCCCCGGCTTCAAGGCCGACGGTCATTCCTTTGCCGAGGATGCCGTGGCCCGCGGCGCTGCTGCGCTGGTGTGCGCGCGGCCGCTGGCGATCGCGGTGCCGCAGTGCGTGGTCCCGGACACCCGGCGGGCGCTGGCGCTCGCTTCAGCCCGGTTCTACGGTGAGCCGAGCAGGTCGATGGACGTGGTCGGCATCACCGGGACGAACGGCAAGACGACCACCACGTATCTCCTGGACAGCATCCTGCGGGTGGCCGGCCGCACGACCGGGATCGTGGGGACCGTGGAGACGCGCATAGCGGGGCAACGGCTGGTCTCGGCGAACACCACGCCGGAGTCGGCCGACCTGCAGTCACTTCTCGCACGCATGCGCGATACGGGTGTGACCGGCGTGTCGATGGAGGTCTCCTCACACGCCATCGACCTACACCGGGTTGACGGCGTTCGCTTCGCGGTCGCCGCCTTCACGAATCTCACCCAGGACCATCTCGACTACCACAAGACGCTCGAGGAGTACTGGACGGTGAAGCGCCGCCTGTTCACCGACCTCGAAGTGGCCGAGCGCGTGGTCAACATCGATGATCCGCGTGGCCGGGACCTGGCGGACGAGGTCGCCGCAGGGTGGACGGTGGGTCGCGACGAGCGCGCGGTCGTCCGTGCGCTTGACGAGCGTCCCGGTCCCGCTTCGACCGCTTTCGCGCTGGTCACGCCGGTGGGGCAGGCGTCTGTCGATCTGCCGCTCGCCGGTGCTTACAACGTGAGCAATGCGCTGGTGGCGGCCGGATGCGCGCTTGCGCTCGGGATCGGGCTCGAAGATGTGGTGGCGGGTCTCGTCAACGCGCCGCAGGTGCCGGGCCGTCTCGAACGGGTGGACGAAGGGCAGCCGTTCACGGTGCTCGTCGACTACGCGCACACTCCGGACAGCCTGGCCAAGGCCATCGACGCCGTGCGCGCGGTGACGACCGGTCGGGTGATCACGGTCTTCGGCTGTGGCGGCGATCGCGACCCCGAGAAGCGCCCGCTCATGGGCGTGGCCGCGGGAGAGGGCTCGGACGAGGTCGTGGTCACGAGCGACAACCCTCGCAGCGAGGACCCGGTGGGCATCATCCTTGCGATCGAGGACGGTCTTCGCCCGACGCGGACCCCGTATCGTGTCGAGATCGATCGGCGGGCCGGCATACGCGCCGCGCTCGAGATCGCGGCCGAAGGGGACACCGTGCTCATCGCCGGCAAAGGTCATGAGGACTACCAGATCTTCGCCGACCGGCGGATCCACTTCGATGACCGTGAAGTCGCCCGTGAGGAGTTGAGGTCGCTGTGCTGACGCTGTCGGTGGACACCCTGCTCCAGGTGACGGGCGGTACCGTGCTCGCGGGTTCGGCCGGCACGATGGTGAACGGCCTTGCGATCGACTCGCGCCAGGTGCAACCGGGCACGGTCTTCGTCGCGTTCGCCGGCGAGCAGGTCGACGGACACGCGTTCATCGGCCAGGCGCTGGCCGACGGCGCACGCGCCGTGCTGGTCACCCGCGATGACGAGACCGTGCGCGAGGCGTTCGCCGCCGCGGAGCGAGGCGAATCCGTGCTCGTGCGGGTCGCCGACGCCCGCGAGGCCGTCGAGGCGCTCGGCCGGTATCACCGGGAGCGCCTGATGTGTCGGGTCATCGGCGTGACAGGCTCGACCGGCAAGACCACGACCAAGGACTTCCTCAGGAGCGTGCTCGCGACACGCATGCGTGTGGTCGCCACCGCCGAGAACCGCAATAACGAGCTCGGCGTCCCGCTGACGGTGATGGAGGCGGGCGCCGACACGGAGGTCCTCGTCGTGGAGATGGCGATGCGCGGCCCCGGGCAGATCGCGCACCTGTGCTCGATCTCGCGGCCCACCGATGGTCTTGTGACCAACGTGGGCGTGAGCCATGTGGAGATCCTCGGCACCGAGGAGGCCATCGCGTCCGCCAAAGGCGAACTGGTGCGTGCGATCCCTGCGAGCGGCATGGTGTTCCTCAACGGGGACGATGCCTGGACCGACACGCTCGGGGGTTTCGCGGTGGGGCCGGTGACGCGATACGGTCTGTCCGAAGAAGCGGATGTGCGGGCCGAGGACATCTCGATCGATGAGGATGGCACACCGTCCTTCACGCTTGTGACCGCACGGGGGAGCGCAGAGGTGCATCTGCCCGTGCCCGGGCGGCACAACGTCTACAACGCTCTGGCCGCCGCCTCAGTGGGCCTGTACCTCGGCCTGACGCCCGAAGACGTCGTTAGCGGCCTGGAGTCGGCGACGTTCTCGAAGTGGCGCATGGAGACCTTCCAGAGCGCCACAGGTATCACGATCATCAACGATGCGTACAACGCGAACCCCACGTCGATGCAGGCGGCTCTCTCGGCTTTGGCCGATGTGCCCACCCGCGGACGGCGGATCGCTGTTCTCGGCGATATGGCCGAGCTCGGCTCGCTTGCCGAACTGGCTCACTTCCAGCTGGGCGAGCTGGTCCCGGCTTTGGCTGTGGACGTCCTCGTCACGGTGGGGGAGCGCGCGCGCCGCATAGCCGAAGGCGCGGTGGCGGCCGGCATGGTGCCCGATTCGGTCCGGCCGTGCGTGGCCGCCGCCGAGGCGTCCGAGGTGCTCGACGACCTCGTTGCGGCGGGCGACACCGTCCTGGTGAAGGCTTCTCGTGTGATGGGGCTCGAACGAGTGGTGGAGGGGATGATCGAACCTCGTGTTCAACCTTCTGCCTGAGATAGGGCGCTATCCCACCTATCAGATCCTGGTGGCGGCCGTTCTGGCGCTGGTGCTGGCCGGCGTGCTGTTCCCGCTGTGGATCCGCCTGCTCCGTTTCCGGAACATCGGGCAGCAGGTGCGCGCCGATGGCCCGCAGGGGCACCTGGTGAAGCAGGGGACACCGACGATGGGTGGCGTTCTGATCCTGCTGGTGGTCTCGATCGTCTACCTGAGTCTCGGGGAGGTCGGGCGGCACGGTATCACAGCGCTGATCGCGCTTCTGGGCTGCGGGTTGCTCGGCTTCATCGACGACTATGCGAAGGTCGTGAAGGAACGCTCGCTCGGCTTGACCGCCAGGGCGAAGATCATCGGCCAGATGGCGATAGCCAGCGGTATCGGCTTCCTGGCGGTGAACTGGGTGCACGTGAGTCCCGAGATCGTGATCCCGTTCGTGGGCACGGTCGACCTCGGTGTGTTCACCTCGGCCGTCGTCGTGGGCCAGTTCACATTGCACTTCCCGTGGCTGTACCTCGCGTTCGTCGCGTTCATGGTCATCTCGTTCTCCAACACCGTGAACCTCACCGACGGACTCGACGGGCTGGCCGCCGGGACGATCATGATCGTCATGCTCGTCTTCGCGGCGATCGCGTTCGCGCAGGACAACCTCGAGCTCGCGCTGTTCTCGGCGACCGTGGCCGGTGCGTGTCTCGGCTTCCTGTGGTACAACAGCTACCCTGCGGACATCTTCATGGGCGACACGGGCTCGCTCGGCCTCGGCGCTGTGATCGCGACGCTCGCCGTGGTCACCAAGACCGAGCTTCTGGCGCCGCTCCTCGGCGGTATCTACGTGGCCGAGGGACTGTCCGTGATCCTTCAGGTCGCCTCCTTCAAGCTCACCGGCAAGCGCATCCTGCGCATGGCGCCTTTGCACCACCACTTCGAGATGAAGGGGTGGAGCGAGACCAAGGTGATGGTCCGCTTCTGGATCGTGACCGGCATCCTCGCGGGCGCCGGCTTCGCTCTGTGGTTCGTGACCCGGGCGAGCGCGTAGCATGCGCGACTGGACCGGACACCTGCTGGTGCTTGGCCTCGGCCGCTCGGGTGAGGCCGTTGCCGAGTGGGCGCTCGGTCGTGCCGCGAGGGGTGCGGACGTTCGCGTCACCGTGGTGGACTCGGGCTCGGGTGAGGCACTCGAGCGCCGAGCCACCAGGCTTGCAGATGCGGGTGCCGAGGTGCATCTCGCCACATGCGAACTGCCTTCGGCCGACCTCATCGTGGCATCACCGGGCATTCGGCCACAGTCGGACATCATGCGCGCGGCGCTCGCGCACGGCGCGCCGGTGATCTCAGAGCTTGAACTCGCGTACCGGGTCTCTCGGGCACCGTGGGTGGCGATCACCGGCACCAACGGGAAGACCACCACCACCGCGCTCGTGACGCATCTTCTGCAAGAGGCGGGCATCCCCGCGGAGCCCGCCGGCAATATCGGCCCCGCAGCGGTCTCGGTCGCGTCGGAGATGGGGGAGGCCGGCGTGATCGTCGCCGAGGTCTCCAGCTTCCAGCTGACGCTCGCCGACACCTTCCACCCGCGCGTCGCGGCACTTCTGAACATCACTCCGGATCACCTCGACTACCACGGCTCCATGGAGGCGTACGCCGCCGAAAAGGCCAAGGTCTTCGCGCATCAGGTGACCGGGGACACCGCGGTGATCGACCTGGACGATCCGGGTTCCGCGCCCTATGCGGAGCGGTCGGCAGCGGGCGGCGCCAGTGTGTGCGGTGTGAGCCGTCTGGCGGCCGAGGGCGCCGGTGCATACGTCACAGGCGACATGCTCGTCGTGGAGGAGAACGGTCTTGCTCACGAGCTGGTGGCCGTGTGCGATCTTGGGATCAAAGGCGAGCACAACGTCAGCAACGCGCTTGCCGCTGCGGTGTGCGCGCGGGCCGCAGGCGCCGACTTCCCCGCCATCGCGCGAGGCCTGCGGAGCTTCCTCCCGATCGAGCATCGCCTCGAACCTGCGGGCGTGATCGCGGGTGCGGAGTACTTCAACGACTCCAAGGCCACGAACCCGGATGCGGTCATGAAGGCACTGACCGCGTTCGGCGTCCGTCCGCTCGTGCTCATGCTCGGAGGGCGCAACAAAGGCGTCGACCTGGGCCCGCTGGCCGAGCGCGTCGCGGAACGGGCGCGCTTCGTGGTCATGTTCGGTGAGGCGGTCCCGGAGTTCGAAGAGGCGTTCGCGGAGCTGCCGGTGGAGCGGGTGACTGCGCCGGGGCTCGTGGAGGGGCTGGCTGCGGCCAGGGCCATCGCGCACGCGGGCGATGTGGTGCTCCTGTCGCCGGGCTGCACGTCGTTCGACGAGTTCGGCAGCTACGAGGAGCGCGGTCGCCGGTTCAAGGACCTGGTGCGCCGGGCGTCCGGGGACGAGGTGTGCGATGTCGCGAGCACGTAGGCTCACGCCCGCTGCCTACCTGCTTCTCGGGGCCACGTGCTTCCTGGTCCTCGGCGGCACGCTGATGATCTTCTCGGCATCGTCGGTCGCCGACTACGTGAAGTACGGCGACAGTGCCTATCACCTCAAGAAGCAGTTGATCTTCGCCGCGATCGGGGCGGTGGCCCTGTACGGCGCATCCTGGTGGGACTTCAGGGCCGGCCGCAGGGGACCTTTGGACATACGCCGCCCCGAGGTCGCCGCGTGGGGCGTGTGGGGCGTGTCACTGGTCGGCCTCATCGTCGTGCAGGCGATGGGCGTGGCCAAGTGGGGGGCGACGCGGTCGATCGACCTCGGATTCGCGTACATCCAGCCTTCCGAGTTCGCTAAGCTGGGCTGTCTGGCCGTGGTGGCGGTCTTGCTGGTGGCCTGGCGCAAGAAGGAGATCGATACACAGGCGCTACTCACCCGCATGGGTCTCGTCCTCGGTCCTGTCGTGCTGCTGATCATGCTCCAGCCGGATATGGGTACCACGATCTCGCTGCTTATCGGTGTCGCGGTGCTGCTCTGGCTCGGGGGGACCAAGGGGCGCTGGCTGGCCTCGCTCGCTGCGGTCGGCCTGCCGACGGCGGTGCTGCTGATCGCCGTGGCGGGCTACAGGATGGATCGCGTGACCGCGTTCCTCGATCCGTGGGCCCAGCCTGACAAGGGTGGCTACCAGATCATCCAGTCGTTGTACGCGTTCGGCTCCGGCGGGTTCTTCGGGGTGGGACTGGGTCTGTCCCGGCAGAAGTTCTTCTATCTGCCCGCCGCCCATACCGACTTCATCTTCGCCGTCATCGGGGAGGAACTGGGCCTTCTCGGGACGCTTGCGGTGGTGATCGCCTTTGCGCTGTTCGCCTATGCGGGGATCAGGATCGCGATCGACTGCAAGGATCCCTTCGGGCGACTGCTGGCCGGCGGCCTGACTGCGATGATCGTCGCCCAGGCGCTCATGAACATGGCGGCCGTGACCGGGTTGATGCCGATCACCGGCATCCCGCTGCCGTTCGTGAGCGCCGGTGGATCGTCCCTGACGCTGACACTCGCATGCGTGGGCCTCATACTTGCGGTAGCACGCAACAGTACCAGCGCCAAGGTGAGGCTGGTGCGTCCGAAGAAGACCAGGGGGTCTGTACGTGCGAGTACTGATGAGTGGTGGCGGGACAGCCGGCCACATCTACCCGGCGCTGACGGTGGCCGCGCGACTCGTGGCCGAAGGGCATGAAGTCACCTTCGTCGGTACCCCGGACGGCCTGGAGGCGCGCCTCGTTCCCGAGGCGGGCATCGCGTTCACTCCCGTGCGTGCACGGGGGTTCGATCGCGGCAACCCTCTCTCGCTCATCACATCGAGTGCGCTGATCCTGGCCTCGGCGATCCGCTCCACGCGGCTCATCCGGCGCACGGGCGCCGAAGTGGTGCTCGGATTCGGTGGGTACGTCTCGCTGCCTGTGGGCCTGGGTGCGGTGCTCCGTCGCGTCCCGCTGGTGCTGCACGAACAGAACTCGGTCCCCGGTCTGGCAAATCGAATCCTCTCGCGTTGGGCGCGCGCTGTCGGAGTCACGTACGAGAACTCGCTGTCGCACCTGGCGCATCCGGAACGCGGTGTCGTGACCGGCAACCCGGTGCGCGAGTCGGTTCTTGCGGCTGACCGCGGGCGTGGGCGCCAGGCACTGGGGGTCGACGCGGAAGCCACGCTGCTGCTCGTATTCGGCGGAAGCCGGGGCGCACGGCACATCAATGACACTTTCGTGGACCTCGCCGGGGCTCTGATGTCGGCGCCCTCGTTGCAGGTGCTCCACGCGGCGGGTAGGATTGAGGCCGCTTCGGTGGCCGAGCGGGTCGCCGGTGCCCTCGGCTCAGACGAGCCCCGCTACCGGGTGGTCGAGTACATCGACGCGATGGGCGATGCCATCGCCGCCGCCGACGTGATCGTGGCGCGCGCCGGTGCGACGTCGATCGCGGAGATCACCGCGATCGGACGCGCGGCGGTGCTGGTGCCGTATCCGTATGCGACGGACGACCACCAGACCCTGAACGCACGCGCGGTCGCGGAGGCGGGAGGGGCCGCGGTGGTGGCCGACAGCGAGCTTGGGACGGATCGTTTCAAGCGGCTCGTGATGGCACTTGTGGAGGACGACTCGCTGCGTGAGACGATGGCGGCGGCCTCCGGTTCTCTGGGCCGCAGGGATGCCACCGAGCGCGTCATAGCGCTCGTCTTCGGGTAGGCAGAACGTGAGAGGAGATGCGGTGACACACACCGCGTATGCACACTTCATCGGGATCGGCGGCGCCGGAGTGAGCGGCTTGGCCCGCGTGCTTCACGACCGCGGCTACGTGGTGACCGGTTCCGACCTGAAGGCGTCGCGCTACGCGGCAGCGCTTGAGGAGAGTGGCGTGCGGGTCTACGTGGGACACGCCGCGTCCAATCTGGGGGATCCGGAAGTGGTCGTGGTCTCCTCGGCCATCCCCGAGACGAATCCGGAGCTTGCGGCGGCGCGGGAGCGCGGCATCCCCGTGTGGCCGAGGGCGAAGATGCTCGCACACCTCGCGGGAGACGATGTCGCGATCACGGTGGCCGGGACCCACGGCAAGACCAGCACCAGTTCGATGCTCGCGATGGTGCTCGACTCTATCGGCGAAGATCCCACCTTCCTCATCGGTGGCGAGCTCAATGACATGGGCGCGAACGCGCGATGTGGCGGCGGCGGCTACTTCGTGGTGGAGGCCGATGAGAGCGACGGCTCGTTTCTGTTCATGGAGCCGCATGTATCGCTGATAACCAACATGGAAGCGGACCACCTCGACCACTACGGATCCTTCGAGGCGATCGTGGAGACGTTCCGCGAGTTCATCGGCAAGACGGACGCCGATGGGGCGGTGATCGCCTGTGCGGACGATCCCGGGCTCGTCGCGCTCGCTCGCGCCGGTTCACCCGCCCGCGTCCTCACCTACGGGCGTGCCGATGACGCCGATGTGCTGTGCGGCGACCTTGAGCGCATGGGTAGGGGGCACCGCTTCACGGTGTCCTTCCCGGACGGCTCCGCGATCGGAGTGACGATCGCCGTTCCCGGCACGCATATGGCGGTGAACGCCACTGGGGTGCTCGCGGCGGTCTGGTCCCTCGGCTTGGACGTGGAAGGAGCCGCGGCGGCCCTCGGACGCTTCGGCGGTGTGAGGCGGCGGTTCGATCATGTCGGTGAGGTGGCCGGCGTCACGGTGGTCGACGATTACGCACATCATCCCACGGAGGTGAAGGCGACACTCGCTGGCGCGCGCGCTGCCGGGTACGAGAGGATATGGGTGATCTTCCAGCCGCACCGCTACTCGCGGACCGAGGCGTTGGGGGAGGACTTCGGCGCCGCCTTCGGGGATGCCGATCGGGTGGTTCTCATGGATGTGTACAGTGCAGGAGAAGCGCCGATTCCCGGAGTTTCCGGCAAGACGGTGTTGGACGCACTGCTCATCACCGACCCGCGGGCACAGGCTGCATACTTTCCACATCGAGTAGACATCGAGGGTTATGTGTCCGCGCGTGCCCGTGCGGGCGATCTCGTGATGACGATGGGCGCGGGCGACGTGACCACCATCGGTCCCGAGCTGGTGCGCGCGCTCGGGGCACTCAACCTGGGTGAGACACCGTGAGCGTGCACGAGGTGGCGGCCGAGTTGCGCCAGGTCCTCGTCGGCGAGGTCCGGGAGCGCGAACCGATGGCGCGTCACACGACGTTCCGTATCGGCGGACCGGCCGATCTGTATGTGACCTGCGATACCATCGCGGACCTGTCGGAGACCGTGCGTCTGTGTTCGCAGGAGGACATTGAGTGGACGGTCGTGGGCAAGGGCTCCAACCTGCTCGTGTCGGATGCGGGCTACCG
This sequence comes from Actinobacteria bacterium UBA6100, assembly GCA_002423585.1. Taxonomy (GTDB): domain Bacteria; phylum Actinomycetota; class Coriobacteriia; order Anaerosomatales; family Anaerosomataceae; genus UBA6100. The sequence goes on along the minus strand of DIWS01000008.1, from coordinate 24,148 downwards.
GGGAGCGGTGATCACCCTCGGCCGGGAGTTCAAGGCGCATTCGGTACAGGAGTCGGACATCAAGGCCGGTGGCGCGTGCATCCTGGCCTACATCGTCCAGGACGCGTTCTCACGCGGGTTGGGCGGCCTGGAGTTCGCGGTGGGCATACCGGGCACCGTGGGCGGCGCGCTCGCGATGAACGCGGGCAGCAGCGGCGTGTGGATGGACTCGATCGTCGAGTCGGTCACCCTGTTCATCCCGGGCTCCGGACTCGAGCGGCTCAGAGGCTCGGAGATCGCCTGGGGCTACCGTATGAGCGGACTGCCCGCTCGAGGTGTCATCGTCGAGACCGTACTGAAGCTCAGGCAGGATGACAGGGCGCGGATCCGGTCCGAGATGGAGCAGAGTCTCGACCGCCGCAAGACCACGCAGCCGCTCGGCAAGCCGTGTGCCGGCAGCGTGTTCACGAATCCCGAGGGGGATTCGGCCGGCCGGCTGATCGAGGCGGCGGGACTCAAGGGTACGCGGCTCGGCGGCGCACGTGTGTCGGACATCCACGCGAACTTCATCGTGAACGAGGGCGGCGCCACGGCATCGGACGTGGTCGGGCTCATTCGGAAGATACAGATGGCGGTCAAGGACACTCATGGCATCGAACTCACACCGGAGGTCAGGCTCGTCGGCGAGTTCCTCCCGGCGTAAGACGGTACACGTCGGCACGGGGACCACGAGCCGAAAGGCTTCGATCCACCCGCATACACAGATGGACGGCACATCGTCGCGTCGTGGACCCGCACCCGCGCGGGGATCGAGCAACGACAAGAGGGCGGGTGGTACCGGCCGTGCGCAGGGTACCGGCGGTGCAGGGCGCCCAGCCGTACGTCCGATGAGCCCCCAGCAGGCGGAGCGAAGGCGCAAGCGGGCGGAGCAGCGACGCACGCTGCAACTGCGGGCGGCTGCCGTCGTCGTCGCGCTGCTGGCGGTCTGGGCGCTCTGGGCCGGCCTGTCAGGCTCACAGCTCTTCGAGATCCGGCAGATCGATGTCGTCGGCGCCACGCAGCTCAGCGCCGAGCAGATCGTCACCCGTGCCGGGGTGGAGCAAGGCGCGACGCTCCTGCGTGTGGACACGGACCACATCGAGGAGAACCTGATGGCGGACCCGTGGATCGCCGCGGTGGATGTCTCGAGGAGGCCCCCGTCAACGCTTCGCATCGACGTGGAGGAGCGCACGCCGGCTGCCGTGGTCGACACCGGGTCGACATTCTGGTTCGTGGAGGCGGGCGGACGCGTGCTGGCCGAGTCGGTAGCCAGCAGCGCGACGGCGGTGCCGGTGATCCGGGATGTGACTGACTTCGTCGCAGAACCGGGGATGGTGAGCACATCGGAGACGCTCCGCAACGCTCTCAGGGTCCTGTCCGGCCTCAGCGACGATCTTCGTGTCACGGTCCGTACCGTCTCGGCTCCAAAGGTGGACGAGACCGCAGTGCTGACTGCCTCAGGAGTGGAGATCATGATGGGGGAGGCGGTCAACATGTCGCAGAAGTCAGTGCTGATCACTGACATCCTCGCCTCACAGGGCGCGAACGTCGTATTCATCGATGTGCGCAACATCGAGCGACCGATCTCGCGTGGACTCGGCGACTGACGGTTGTGACTGCTGCAAGGCGGCGGCCCGGTCGAAGAAAAGTCGTTGCAAACCCCTTGCGTTTAGTATAAGGTTCGTGTGAAGATTGACCTTTGCCCAATCACAGTAAACGTCAAGTTGAGGGTTAGACTATTTGGAGAACGGGCAGCTCAGGAGGCATGTGATGCTTGAGACAGGAGCCAATTACCTCGCGGTCATCAAGGTAGTGGGCGTTGGGGGCGGCGGCACGAATGCCGTCAACCGGATGGTCGAAGCGGGGGTCAAGGGCGTCGAGTTCATCGCAGTGAACACCGATGCGCAGGCCTTGCTGATGTCTGATGCGGACTACAAGGTGCACATCGGCGTGGGTCTGACGAAGGGCCTCGGCGCCGGCGCGGACCCCGATGTGGGCCACCAGGCCGCTGAGGAGAACCGGGCCGAGATCAAAGAGGCGCTCCAGGGCGCTGACATGGTCTTCATCACCGCGGGCCAGGGAGGCGGCACCGGCACAGGCGGCGCTCCGGTCATCGCGGAGATCGCGAAAGAGGAGATCGGGGCACTCACGGTCGCTGTCGTCACGCGGCCGTTCGCTTTCGAAGGCCGCAAGCGGGCCATACAGGCCGAGGAGGGCATCAAGCGCCTCAAGGAGCACGTGGACACGCTGATCATCATCCCCAACGACCGCTTGCTGCAGGTCGCCGAGAAGAAGACCTCGATCCTCGATGCGTTCCGGATCGCCGATGACGTGCTGCGCCAGGGCTGCCAGGGCATCACGGATCTCATCACCGTTCCCGGGCTGATCAACCTGGACTTCGCCGATGTCCGCACGATCATGAAGGAAGCCGGCACGGCTCTCATGGGTATCGGTGTGGCCACGGGTGACAGTCGCGCCAACGAGGCGGCCAAGGCCGCGATCGCCAGCCCCCTCCTGGAGTCCAGCATCGAAGGCGCCAACGGCGTCCTGCTGTCGATCTCAGGTGGCAGCGACCTCGGCCTGTTCGAGGTCAACGAGGCCGCTGAAGTGGTCCAGGCGGCAGCGCATCCGGACGCCAACATCATCTTCGGTGCTGTGATCGACGACTCCATGATGGATCAGATCCGGGTGACGGTCATCGCGACGGGATTCGGCGGCAAGCGTCGCCAGGAGACGATGGAGTTCGAATCGACGACGACCATGGACGACGACGGTCCGCGCATCCCGACCTTCGAGATGCCGAGCGCGGTCGCCGAAGACGACCTCGACATCCCGGCGTTCCTCAAGAAGCGCACCTTCTAGTTGGAGACGAGCGGCCTGTGCGCCGCTTTGCAGACATGCTGCCGTGTGACGAGTCTGGGCGCTCATCACACGGCAGCAGTGCGTTACGGGACCGGCCATGTGAGCGCTGACCGATCCGCCCGCCGGACGACGAAGGCCCGCCACGGGCGTGGCGGGCCTTCGCGTGCATGCGCCTCGGTGGCTTGCTAGCCGATCGGAGGCGCAGGTGGTGCAGGCGGTGCTGGTGGAGCCGCCGGGGGTGCCGGGGGCGCCGGAGGTGCCATCGGCGGTGCCGCAGGCGGTGCCATCGGCGGCTGGTAGCCACCGGGCATGCCGGCCGCGGGGGGCTGTGCGCCACCGGAACCGCGCTTGACCTTCTTGAAGATCATGAAGTAGTAGACGATCGCGGCGATCAGGGCGGCGCCGAGGATCCACGACGCGAACATGATGATCATCCAGGTCGTCTTGCTGTTGCCCGTGGAGTTGGGGAACTCGTGCTCCTGGCGGGCGAACAGGTCGATGAGCATCCAGATCCAGAAGACCAGGCTCAGGATCCCGAACAGGCCGAGGCATCCGTACACTCCACATATGACGCCGGCAGCTGCGGGGTCGCTCGTGCTGTAGTCGTAGGAGTACTCCTGTGCCAGAGCCGGGACCGCGCTCACGAGCGTCATGGCACCCACTGCGAGCGCGGCCTTGAACGAGTATGACCGCTTCATTATGCGTCACCCCCCTTCGGCTAGCAGTCATGTAGCATCAGTGTCGCGGCAGCTCTGGAGCATGCTGACCGCTGTCTTGGAGTGTGACGCATGCGCAGGAAGTTGACCAGCGGCAGGCGCCACTCGATGCATGGGATCGGATCCGTGCGGATTGTGTGTTTTGGAGCGGGCGAAAGGGAGCGAGATGTTCGAGCGGGTCGAACGTGACGGCATCACGATACACACGGTGCCGTCGCTCTTCATGGAGTCGGGCATCGGTATCGCGTTCTCCGAGCGGGGAGGCGGCGTGAGCGCGCCGCCGTATGCTTCGCTCGATCTGGCGGGCCACGTCGGAGACGACCCGGCCTGCGTGGACCGCAATCGCGATCTGCTCATGGAGAGCATCGGCATCGGAATGCTTCGCGACCGCCTCACCACCGCCGAGCAGGTCCATGGAGCGCTGGTGCTTGAAGCGACGTCCGCTCTCTCGGGCTCCGGCTCCGGCGTTGCGGCTGGCGTACCGCCCGTGGCGGGCGCTGACGGTCTCTGGACGCGCGAGCGGGGGGTGCCGCTCCTGCTCATGTTCGCCGACTGCGTGCCGGTGGTGCTCGCGCGGCCTGGCGTGCCCGCGGTGGCGGTGGTGCATGCCGGATGGAGAGGAGCGGCCGCCGGCATCGTCGGGAAGGCGGCTCACATTCTGGCGGATCTTCCCGGCCCGGATGACCTCACGGCCTTCATCGGTCCGCACATCGGCCCGTGTTGTTACGAAGTGGGTCCCGAATGCGTGTCGCATTTCGATAACCGCTTTGTTACGATTACCGCGGCCTCCGCCCATCTTGATCTGGGGGCGGTCGTAGCAGCGGACCTCAAGCGATCAGGAGTCCCGGAAGGTCGCCAGTGGCATCTGGGTATCTGCACTGCGCACAACACCGATCGCTTCTTCTCGCACCGCGCCGACGGCCAGACCGGGCGGCACGGCGCGCTCTCCGTCATTCTCTGATCGCCCTGGCGGCAGTCATCTCACTTTCGCTTGCCGGATGCACCGGCGGTTCCGAGCGCATCGAGGTGATCGTCACCGGCTCCACGACGCTCCTGCCCATCTCCGAGGTCTCGGGCGAGATGTACGGTGAGCTGCACGAGGGTACTTCCGTACTTGTCTCGGGCATGGGATCGTCCGCGGGGATCGAGAGCGTCACGAAGGGCTCCTCCGACATCGGGACGTCATCGCGCGAACTCAAGGACGCCGAGCTCGACCTCGGGCTGACGGACACGCCGGTGGCCTACGATGCGATCGCGGTCATAGTGAATCCGGACAATCCGGTCGACTCGCTCACGACGATGCAGGTCCGCGCGATCTTCGCGGGCGTCATCACGAACTGGAGCCAGGTCGGGGGGCCGGATCTCGAGATCGGTCTGGTGAATCGCGACGAGGCCTCGGGCACGCGCGAGGCGTTCTCCAAGATCATCATGGACGACGCGCAGTTCGACCGCGGCGCCGTGGTGTTGCCGGGAACCGGTCAGGTGCGCGCCGTGGTGGCCGAGGTGGAGGGCGCTGTCGGCTATATATCGCTCGGATTCGTGACCGATGAGGTGAAGGCCGTCGCGATCGACGGCGTGGCGCCGTCGGAGGCGAGCGTGGTGTCGGGAGACTATCCGGTCCAGCGCATCCTGCACTTCTTCACGAAGGGCGAGATCAGCGATGCGGCGGCGAGTTACATCGAGTACGTGCTGTCGCCCGAGGTCCAGGACGTGATCGTGCGTGACGCCGGCTTCATCCCGATCACTGCGAAGGAGGCGCTCGGTGACTGAGTCGAACCGCATGCTCGAGCAGCCCGCGGTTCGCAACGGCGGTACGCTCAAGATGATGTCGCGCGCCACCTACCTCCGGGAGGCGTTGCTCAAGAATCTCTTCCTGGTCTGTGCGGTGGTCGCCGTCGCCGCAGTCTCCCTGATCTTCATCTTCACCGCATCACGGGGTTGGTCGGTCGTCCGGGACCCTGGGCTGGGGGCGTTCCTCGGGGGCACCGAATGGTCCTCCACCCGGGGCGAATACGGCATCCTGCCGCTGGTGAACGGTACGCTGGTCATCACCATCGGGGCGCTGCTGCTCGGCGCACCGCTCGCCATCGGCACGGCGGTGTTCCTCTCGGAGATCTCCTCGTCGAAGATGCGCCGGATCGTGCGGCCGGCGGTGGAGATGCTCGCGGGTGTTCCCTCGGTGGTGTACGGCTTCTTCGGCCTGGTGATCCTGCGGCCCATCGTCGCCGAGATGACGGGCGGTATGGGTTTCGGCCCGCTCACCGCCTCCGTGATCCTCGCGGTCATGATCGTCCCGACGATCGCCACTCTCACCGAGGATGCGCTCGGCTCGGTCCCGCCGGGCATCCGCGAGGCAAGCTACGCGATGGGCGCCACCACCTGGCAGACGATCTACAAGGTGCTGCTCCCCGCGGCGAAGATCGGGATCATCGACGCCATCATCCTCGGCATGGGGCGCGCCGTGGGCGAGACCATGGCGGTCGTCATGGTGGCGGGCAACGCGCCGCAGTTCTTCAAGGGATTCGGCGCGCCTATCGCCACCGTCACGAGCCAGATCGTCATCGACATGAGCTACGCCTCGGGCACGCATAAGACCGCGCTGTTCGGGCTTGCGATCATCCTGTTCCTCATCTCGATGGGTCTTGTCGCGCTCGTGCGCGCCCTGTCGAGGCTGAACGACAGGAAGGCGTGAGGCCATGAGCAAGCGTCTGGCGAACCGGATCGCGGTGGGTGCGCTGTGGCTGTGTGGCATCACGACCGTCGCCGTGCTCGGCGCCGTGATCGTGTACGTCTTCGTGCGGGGTATCGGCCAGATCACCCCCGAGTTCATCTTCACGAAGCCGCACGGCGTGAACGCCGAGGGCGGCATCGGGCCGACGATCGTCGCGACGATCTACGTGACCGGTCTCGCGATGCTGATCGTGACGCCGATCGCCGTGCTGGCTGCGGTCTACCTGGCCGAGTATGCGGTGCAGGGCAGGCTCGTTAACGCGATCAGGTTCGCGGCCGATACGCTCGCGAGCGTCCCGTCGATCGTTCTCGGCCTCTTCGGCTTCGCGTTCTTCTACGAGGCGATGGGGCTCGGCTTCTCGGTCCTCTCCGGCGCGCTGGCGCTATCCTTCCTTATGCTGCCGATCGTGATGCGTGCCACGGAAGAGGCGATCCGCGCCGTCCCGCGCTTCATCCGCTGGGGCAGCTACGGCCTTGGCGCCAGCAAGTGGCAGACGGTGAGCAGGATCGTGCTGCCGGCCGCCGCTCCGCGGATCCTGACCGGCCTGATCCTGGCGATGGGGCGCGCGGTGGGCGAGACGGCCGTCGTCATCTTCACGATGGGCGAGGCGATCTACACGCCGATCTCGCCGCTCGACCCCGGCCGCTCGATGACCGTGCACCTGTACGTGCTCGCGATGGAGGGGATCAACATGGACGCGGCATACGGTACCGCGCTGCTGCTCATGGTCATGATCCTCATGTTCAACTTGTCCGCCCGGTGGCTCACTGCCCGGAACAGGAAGGTCAAGGAATCATGACACCGCTCAGTGGTGCGCTGAAGCCGGACGCCCCGGATGGCTCGGCTAAGTTCACCGTACGGGACCTCGACTTCTACTACGGTGACTTCCATGCGCTCACCGGCATGAACATCGACATCCGTGAGAACTCGGTCACGGCCTTCATCGGACCGTCCGGATGCGGGAAGTCGACGTTCCTGCGATGCCTGAACCGGATGAACGACCTCATCCCCGGCACGCGTGTCGACGGCACCATCACGCTCGACGGGCAGGACATCTACAGCTCGGGTGTCGACCCCGTGGATCTGCGTCGCCGCGTGGGGATGATCTTCCAGCAGCCGAACCCGTTCCCGATGTCGATCTACGACAACGTGGCGTTCGGGCCGCGCCTGCACGGGATGAAGAAGAAAGATGAACTCGACGCGGTGGTGGAGCAGGCGCTGATGCGTGCGAACCTCTGGAAAGAGGTCAAAGACATCATGGACCGCGGCGGGCTCACACTCTCGGGCGGACAGCAGCAGCGTCTGTGTATCGCGCGTGTGCTCGCGGTGCAGCCGGATGTGCTGCTGATGGACGAGCCCTGCTCGGCGATCGACCCCACGAGCGTCCAGAAGGTCGAGGACCTGATGGACGAGCTTAAGAACACCGTGACGATCATCATCGTCACCCATAACATGCAGCAGGCGGCCCGCGTGAGCCAGGAGACGGCGTTCTTCCTTCAGGAGCGGCAGGGCGAGGCCGCGGAGTTGATCGAGTTCGGGCGGACGACGGACATCTTCACGAGCCCGCACGATCGCCGCACTGAGGACTACATCACCGGTCGTTTCGGGTAGGGAGAGTGTAACCGTGGTGAAACACTGTTCGGGCATCACCCGCCTATAATGATGCGCGCCACCGCACCGACCGCTGACTGAGGGGATCGAAGACCATGCGCGAGGGCTACCGCAACGAACTGAAGGCCACCAAGGCCGACGTCGTCGAGACCGGCCGGCTCGTCATCGAGATGACACGAGATGCGGTCACGTCCCTCGTCGAGGGGGACGTCGATCTCGCCGAGCGCGTGATCGCGAGTGACGACGCGATCGACTCACGCTGCCTCGCGCTCGAGGAGCGCGCGCTCGAGATCATCGCGACGCAGTTCCCGGTGGCGCGCGACCTGCGCCTGCTCTACTCGCTCGCTCACATCAGCATGCACATGGAGCGCATGGGCGACCTCGGCGTGAACATCGCGAAAGCGGCTCGGCGCACCGCCGCGCGGCGGGGACCCCGTACTCTTTACGATCTCATCCGTGCACAGGGCAACCTCGTCCATCGCGTGCTCGAGGCCATGCTCGACGCGTTCGAGACCAACGATCTCGAGCTCGCCTACAAGCTCAAGGAGATGGACGAGCCGATCGACCATCTCTTCAAGCAGTTCTTCCGCGAGCTCAGCCGTCTTCAGGACGAGGACGACATCGAGTGGGCCAGTAGCATGGTGCTCGCATCGCGTTATCTCGAGCGCATCGCCGACCACGCTGTGGACATCGGTGAGCGACTCGTCTACATGGTCACGGGCGCGTTCGAGGCCTTCGATGAGACCAATGAGGGGCAGGAGCCGTAACAGAGGGTGAGCCAGGTAGCCGAGCGATACGAGGCGGTCAGGTGTCGTGTCCGTGACGCAGCGGATGCTGCCGGTCGCAACGCCGATGAGGTCACGATCGTCGCTGTGGCCAAGACCGTCGGTCCGTCCGAGGTTCGCGCGGCCATCGCAGCAGGGGTCACCGACTTCGGCGAGAACAGGGTGCAGGAGTTCGTCGCCAAGCACGGGCTGTTCCCCGAGGCATGTTGGCACTTCATCGGGACGCTCCAGTCGAACAAGGTGCAGCACGTGGTCGGCAAGGCGTGTCTGATCCATTCGGTCGACTCGCTGAAGCTGCTCGAGCGCATCGACCGCGTGGCCGAGACGCTCGGAGTGGTGCAGCCGGTCCTGCTGCAGGTGAATGTGTCACACGAGGGATCCAAGCATGGCGTGGACCGCGTCGAGATCGAGGAGATGATCCGGGCGTCCCTCGATATGCCGGGCGTGGCCGTGCGCGGGCTGATGACGATCGCGCCATACGCTCGGCCGGAATCGGTCCGGTGGGTCTTCCGCGACCTGCGCGACCTGTTTGAATCCCTCTCCGCGATGCGGTTCAATGGGGTGGAGTTGACTGAGCTCTCCATGGGCATGACGAACGACTTCGCCGTGGCCATCGAAGAGGGTGCTACCATCGTTCGCATCGGTCGTGCGATCTTCGGCAGGTAGGCGTATCTCACCAGGCGAGGCGAGGAGCATACAGTGGGCGTGTGGCATGACATCAAAGCGAGACTCGGCCTCGGAGATGACGAATACGATGAATACGACGAGTACGACGACGCCGATGACGGCATCGAGAGTCGCGACATCCCACGCAGTCCGTACGATGAGGCGCCACAGTCGATCCGTCGCGTGAACCGCGAGCCCGATCTGGACCGTGCACGTGAGGCGGCTCGCCAGGGCACCGTCGTGCCCGGGCCGGGCGTGCAGCAGGTGCCGCAGGTGAAGATGCAGATCGTCGAGCCGCGGACGTTCTCCGAGGCGCAGGCGATCGCGGACAAGTTCAAGCAGGGTGTGCCGGTCATCATGAACCTCACGATGACCGATCAGGACCTGGCGAAGCGGCTGCTCGACTTCGCATCCGGTGTCACATACGGCCTCAATGGCGGCCTGCAGAAGGTGTCCGACAAAGTGTTCATGCTCACGCCGGCCAACGTCGATGTGAGCGACGCACAGCGCGCCGTGATGCGCGACAGAGGTCTCTTCGGCCTGGACCGGTGATCCGCGCGGTGGTGTCCCGGTACAGTCTCGCGATCATCGGTGGCGGACGGATGGGTGAGGCCATCGCCGCGGGCCTCGTGTCCTCGGGCATGCTCGAGCCGGCGTCTATCGCGGTCGTGGAGCCCGCGGAGGCTCGCCGTGCTGTTTTCGAGCGCCACGGTATGCACGTCGCGGCCGACGGTCACGAGGTCGTGATCGCCGCCGAGACGGTGCTCTTCGCGGTGAAGCCGCAGGTCATCGACGCCGTTGTGGCTCACTACGCGGATGACATCACGCCCGAGACGCTCGTCGTCTCCATCGCGGCAGGCATCACGACCGCCCGGTTGGAGGCGCTACTCGGCCCCGGTATCCCCGTGGTCCGCGTGATGCCCAACACGCCCGCGATGGTCGGCGAGGGTATGGCCGTGGTGAGTGGCGGACGTTCAGCGATCCCGGCGCACGTCGAGCGTGTGCTGGCGCTGTTCGAGGCGGTGGGCGAGAGCACTGTGCTCGCCGAGCCTTTGCAGGATGCGGCCACCGCGATCTCGGGCTCGGGGCCCGCATACGTCGCGCTGTTCGTGGATGCGCTCGCCGATGCGGGTGTCGCCCAGGGACTCGATCGGGCGACGGCCGAGCATCTTGCCGTACAGACGTTCAGGGGGACGGCGGCTCTGCTGGAGACTTCGGGGATGTCACCTGCCGAGCTTGTCGCCGGTGTGTCAAGCCCCGGTGGCACGACGGTCGCTGCACTGCAGGTACTCGACGAGGGTGGCATGCGGCGTATCATCGCCGATGCGGTCGAGGCCGCTGTCCGCCGTGCGAAGGAGTTGGGCTCGTGAGTCTACTGGCGATCGTCCTGCAGCTCATGCGGTTCTACGAGCTGCTGATAGTGGCATTTGTGATCCTGTCGTGGTTCCGCCCGTCCGGCGGGCTGCTCTTCGATGTCTACCGTACCCTGGGAACGATCGTCGAGCCGTGGATCGGGTTGTTCCGGCGCATCATGCCCCGTACCGGCATGCTCGACTTCTCGCCGCTCGTCGCAATCATCGTCCTCCAGGTGATCGAGCAGATCATCGCGAGGTTACTGTCCAGGTAGTTGGGTTAGAATCGCAGTAGTATTCGCGGTCAAGGAGGACCCGTTCCATGAAGCTCACCCCACTGGATATCCACCACAAGGAGTTCAACCACGCGCTCAGAGGCTACAACGAGGCCGAGGTCGACGCCTTTCTCGATTCTGTGGCCGACGAGTTGGAGCGCCTGTTCAAGGAGAACATCGACCTCAGCGAGCGCAATGACGTGCTCGAGGCCAGGGTGCGCGACTATCAGGATATGGAGCGGACCCTGCACAACACGCTGCTCTCGGCCCAGAAGTCAGCGGACGAGATGATGCAGAAGGTCCAGCGCGAGGCGGAGGTCGTGCTCAAGGACGCCGAGGTGAAGGCCAAGGAGGTCATCCACAACGCGCTCACGAGCAAGCAGAAGGCGACCGCCGATCTCGGCAGGATCAAGCAGGCCGAAGAGGAGTACCGTCAGACGTTCAAGGCGTTGCTTGAGCGCCAGTTGCGCGGGCTCGCCGAGCTCCCGCTACCTGAAGACGTCAAGCTGATGGTCGGTCGTACAGCAGACGATACAGTGGTTGATGCCGACGTCTTCGAGCCCGCGCCCGCGTTCCCGCCCGTTGCGCCACTTGAGATCTCCACGCCCGAGCCTCTCTTCGAGCCCATGGATGAACCGGAGGCATTCGAGCCGCCGGCACCGGAGTCAGCGACGCCCACGGTCGTCGCCAGCCTCCACCTCGGCGACCTCGGCACGCCCGACCTGCCACCGGATGCGACGATCGAGTTCGACGTCGCCGAGTTCGGTTTCGGCGAGCGTGACGATGACGTCGACATCGAGGAGATCGACTAGGCGCGGCAACGGTATGCGTATCGGTATCCATGTCACCCCCAAGTCGGGTCGCGACGAGGTCGCGGGCTGGCGCGGGGGTGAGCTGTGTGTGAGGGTCACCGCACCCCCCGAGGATGGCAAGGCCAATGCCGCCGCCCGTGCGGTGCTGGCCACGGCACTCAAGGTCCCGAAGAGCGGTGTGCGGGTGGTGCGGGGCGAGACCGCACGGCACAAGCAGGTCGAGATCGAGGGCGTAGGCCCGGATGACGTCTGTCGCGTGTTCGGCGAGCCACCGGCCGGGCTGTTCTGAGAAGGAGCGGAGGAATGGGGGAGCCGCTCACGCGGGGAAATGACACGACAGCGGGTGCGGCGATCGGGCGCGCGAAGGTCACGGTCGCCGGTCCCGGGCTCGTGATCGAAGCCCCTGGCCCGCGGAGCGCGGCTGTCCCACTCCCGGCTGTCCTCTTCGGCGTGCCGTGGTTCACGGCGGTGATCATCCTGGGTGTGTGGTACCTCGGGTGGGGCGAGGTGCCCGCGGGCTTCTGGGTGCGCGTGCTGTTCCTCGTGCTGGCGCTCGCGCTGACCCACAACCTGAGCACGCTCGCGTACATCACGATCTGGAACGCCCTGTACGCGCGCATCGGGGTCGAGACCCTCACGATCGATCCTGAGTACATCACCGTGCTGCGAACGGCAGGCCGCTTCAAGCGGGAGCATCTCATCGGCCGCAAGATCATCGAAGTCGCCGAGTTGCTGGGGCCCGACTCGCGCCGGCCGGGGCGTCCCCGCATCGAGATCAAGTCATGGCGGGCGGCGATCGGGTTCGGGGCCGGGCTCGACCAGCAGGAGGCCGAAGCCTGCGCGGGGGTCATCCAGGAGTTGTTCGACCGTGACGAGGCGGTGCGCCATGCTTCGGAGGCCGCGCGCGGGTACGTACGCGCCGAGGGGGACTACTCGCTGCAGCGTCCCGCCGAAGGAGACGACGAGGACGGGACGGAACAGGTGCGCACGAGCGTGATGCAGGCATACCGGGAGGCGCTCGAGTCGCGCGGTTCTCTGCGTACCAGGCTCGGCGCCATCGCGTCGGTCGCACGCCCCGGGCGGCGAGGAGGCCGGCGGTCATCGCGTTGACCCCGGAGGGTACTGACGCTACCATCGCAGCTACGCGGCCCGCGGGTCGCGCGTACGCAGGCTATGACGGGGAAGAGTACGATCGCGCACGACCACGGCAGCGAGCGGGGACAGTGAGAGCCCGCGTGGTGCGGCGGTTCCGAATATCACCCCCGAGCCTCGGCCCGAACGGCCTGTAACGGTCCAGTAGGCGTCGACGGTAGCCCCCGTTATCGGGCGGCCGAGTGGCGGGCACAAGAGGTGCCCGCAAGCTGGGTGGTACCGCGGAGTACGACCTCGATGAGGCGCGCTTCGTCCCAGACGCGGACGGGCGCGCTTTGCTGTTGTGTGGAGCGGGACTCCTGAAGAGCGAGAGGATTGGCGTGATGGCCGAGAAGAACGACTACAAGAGCACAATGAATCTGCCCGACACGGACTTCCCGATGCGTGCGAACCTGAGCACGCGCGAGCCGGAGTGGCTGAAGTTCTGGCAGGACATGGACATCTATGCCCTGAGCCTCGAAGCGAACAAGGACGGGCAGCCATTCGTGCTCCATGACGGCCCTCCGTACGCCAACGGCCACATCCACATGGGCACCGCGTACAACAAGGTGCTGAAGGACCTCATCGTCAAGTACAAGTCGATGCGCGGGTACTACGCGCCGTACGTCCCGGGCTGGGACTGCCACGGACAGCCGATCGAGCACCAGGTCGAGAAGAACCTCGGTCCCGAGAAGATGGCCGCCATCAGCCAGGCGAAGGTGCGCGAGCTGTGTCGGGACTACGCACTCAAGTTCGTCGATGTGCAGCGCGAGGAGTTCAAGCGCCTCGGTGTGCAGGGCGACTGGGAGGACCCGTACCTCACCCTCAAGCCTGCCTATGAGGCGGGCAATGTCGAGATCTTCAAGAAGATGTACCTCGATGGCGCCATCCACAAGGGCGCCAAGCCGATCCACTGGTGTATCCGGTGCCATACGGCGCTCGCCGAGGCCGAGATCGAGTACGCCGACGAGACGTCGAACTCGATCTACGTGGCGTTCCGGTTCGCCGATGTGACGCCGTGGGACGCCGAGGGCGCGGTGTCCGTGCTCATCTGGACGACCACGCCGTGGACGCTGCCGGCCAATGTGGCCGTGACGCTCGCCGACGACGCCGACTACGTGGGTGTGAGGCTCACGGGCGGCCGCGTGTTCGTGATGGCCGAGGAGCTGGTCGAACAGGTGGCCGGGCACGCCGGCTGGGAAGGTCACGAGGTGGTCGGGCCCCGTGTGAAGGGAAGCGCGCTCACCGGCCTTCACTACGCGCAACCGATCCACGATGGCGTCCAGGGCGTCATCATCACCGGCGACCATGTGGAGCTCTCGACCGGTACCGGCGCCGTACACACAGCACCGGGACACGGCGACGAGGACTACGCGGTAGGCCTGAAGTTCGGTTTGCCGATGCCGATGCCCGTGCTCGACGACGGCACCTTCGACGCGGGCGGCGGCCTCTTCGCCGGCATGAACGTGTGGGACGCCAACCCGAAGATCATCGAGTGGTTGGCCGAGCGCGGCTCCCTGGTGGCCACGGGGAACATCTTGCACAGCTACCCTCACTGCTGGCGCTGCAAGCAGCCGGTCATCTTCCGTGCCACCGAGCAGTGGTTCGTGAGCATGGAGAAGACCGGCCTACGCGATCACGCTATGCGTGCGATCGGCCAGGTGGAGTGGATCCCCGGGTGGAGCGTCAACCGGATCTCGGCGATGGTGGGCGACCGCCCGGACTGGTGCATCAGCCGCCAGCGCGCGTGGGGCGTTCCGGTGCCCGTCTTCACCTGTGCGAAGTGCGGGGAGACGGTCGCCACCGAGGCCACGTTCGACGCGGTCATCGACCTGTTCAGATCCGAGGGTGCGGACGCATGGTTCACGAAGCGTCCGAGTGAGTATCTGCCCGCCGACACGGCCTGCCCGCGCTGCGGTGCGGGCGTGGGCGATCTCATGCCCGAGAACGACATCGTGGATGTGTGGTGGGAGTCGGGCGTCTCCCATACGAGCGTGCTCGAGGAGCGCGACGACCTACACCGTCCAGCTGAACTGTATCTTGAGGGTTCGGACCAGCATCGCGGGTGGTTCCAGTCCAGCCTGCTCACCAGTGTGGGGGCGTACGATGCCGCGCCGTTCAAGGCCGTGCTCACCCACGGCTTCATCGTCGACGGTGACGGCCGCAAGATGTCCAAGTCGCTCGGCAACGTGATCTCACCACTCGACGTGATCGCGAAGTCCGGTGCGGACATCATCCGCCTCTGGGTTGCGGCGTCCGACTACTCGCAGGACGTGTCGGTCTCCGACGAGATCCTGGACCGGATGGGCGAGGCCTATCGTCGCATCCGCAACACGTTCCGCTTCCTGCTTTCGAACCTGTCGGACTTCGATCCGGCCGATGCGGTCGCCTGGGACGAGATGCCCGAACTCGACCGTTTCGCGCTCGTGCAGCTCTCGGACCTTGTGGATAAGGTGACGGCGTCGTACGACGAGTGGAAGTTCCACCAGGTCTTCCATGCTGTCCACGGGTACTGCGTGACCGAACTGTCGTCGTTCTACCTTGATGTGCTGAAGGACCGGCTGTACGCCGACGCCGCCTCGTCGGTCGAGCGCCGCAGCGCGCAGACGGTACTCGCGCAGATCCTGCTCGCACTGGTCCGGGTGACGGCGCCGGTGCTCTCGTTCACCACCGAGGAGGTCTGGCAGTTCATGCCGGCCGCCATCCGGGGTGACGCGGTGAGCGTGCATCTGGCGGGCTGGCCGACGGTGGAGGTGCCCGCCGAGGAGGCCGGGCTGCTGCGGGAGGCGTACGCGGTCGTCCTCGCCGTGAGGGAGAGCGGCACCAAGGCGCTCGAAGAGGCGCGCACCGCAGGCGTGGTGGGCAAGAGCCAGGAAGCGCAGCTCTCGATCACAGTCCCGGCCGCTTCGCTGTCGGTGCTGGAGGCGCGCGGCCACGCATCGCTCGCTGAGATGTTCATCGTGGCCGCTGTGGAGCTGCGCACCGGCGTAACCGACGAGGTTAGGGTCGAGGTCACGCGTGCCGAGGGTGAGAAGTGTCCCCGGTGCTGGAACTGGCGCGAGCTCGGCAACGACGGTCTATGTGCGCGCTGCTCGGTGGTGGTGGCTTCGCCGGTGTGATGCGTGTGCCCCGCCGCCGTGAGGGTGGCGGGTGGGTGGTATACTGAAGCGAGCAAGGAGCACCAGCGCCCCCTCGGCGGGGGCGCTTTGCCATACACCCCCCGTGTGCGAGGGAGGACGACCGATGGAAGCTACGACATTGAAGGCGTTGCGGGCCGCACTCGAGAGCGAGCGCGATCGCCTCGTCAGCGAGATAGAGGAATACGAGCGCGAGGGCCAGGAGACGCTCTCTGACGTCTCCGGCGAGAACAACTACCGCGACCACATGGCAGACCAGGGTTCGGCGACCTTCGCGCGGGAGCTCGACATGACGATCGTGGAGCAGGCGCGCGAGAGCCTCGAGCAGATCGAGCGCGCACTTCGGCGCATGGACGACGGCACGTACGGTGTCTGCGCACGCTGCGGTGAGATCATCCCCACCGAGCGGCTCGAGGCGATGCCGGAGGCCGATCTGTGCGTGGCGTGCAAGGAACACGAGGAGAGCGTCTAGTGACGAAGCGGCGTCTGGCGCTCTTCGCGGCGACGATCGCCGGTATCCTCGCGGTAGACCAGATCACCAAGTGGCTCGTACGAGGCGCCTTCGAAGTCGGGGAGTCACGGCCGATCATCCCGGACGTTCTCTGGCTCACACACGTGAGGAACACGGGCGCGGCCTTCGGCATGTTCAAGGGTCAGCAGTGGTTCCTGATCGCGGTCGCCGTCGTGGTTCTCGCGGTCATCGCCTACGTCATCCACCGCGTTCGCCCCGAGAGCCCGCTGGCGCACGCCGCGCTCGCGATGATTGCCGCGGGCACCTGCGGCAATCTGGTCGACCGGGTCGTATCCGGCGGCGTGACCGACTTTTTCGACCTCGGCTGGTTCCCTGTGTTCAACGTCGCCGACATCTCCCTCGATATCGGCGTCGCGCTCCTGGTGTGGTGGCTGCTCTTCGGTACGGAGCATCACCACGCGCCGGATGCCGCCAGCGCGGCTCCGGGCGACATGGCGGCGTGTGTCGCCGATGAATGAGCGCATCACACATAACGTACGGGGCGATGAGGCCGGGACGCGGCTCGACATCCTCCTCGGCCAGCTCGATATCCTGCCGAGCCGCTCCGCGGCCCAGCGGCTGCTCGCCGGCGGAAACGTGCGCGTGAACGGTGAGATCGCGACGAAGCGTCACATCACGCGCGCCGGCGAGCGTATCGATGTGTATCCGGCACCTGCCGAGGAGTGCACGCTCGAGGCCGAGGACATCCCCCTCGACATCCGTTTCGAGGACGAGCACCTGATCGTGCTCTCGAAGCAGGCGGATCTCGTGGTGCATCCTGCACGCGGGCATTCGACGGGCACGCTCGTGCATGCGCTGCTCGGCCACACCGGTGACCTCGGCACGCAGCAGGGTGACGAGCGCCCGGGTATCGTGCACCGGCTCGACAAGGACACGTCGGGCCTGATGATGGTGGCCAAGGACGATGAGACGCAGATCGCGCTGTCCGAGGCGCTCAAGATCCGCTCGGTGGAGCGCCGCTACGTGACGCTGGTGCACGGCTACATCGCGCCGGACACGAGCATCATCGACGCTCCGCTGGCACGTCATCCGAAGGACCGTCTGCGCATGGCGGTCTCGGATCATCCCGATGCCAAGCAGGCCGTCTCCACGCTGCGCGTGCTCGAGCGGTTCAACGCGGGTCGCTACGACGACGGCTACACGCTGGTGGAGTGCAAGCTCTACACGGGACGCACGCATCAGATCCGTGTGCACATGCAGTACATCAAGCACCCGGTGGTGGGCGATCCGCTCTACGGCCGCAATCACCCCAGGGCCGAACTCGGCCTCGGCAGGCAGTTCCTGCACGCGTACCGTATCGCGTTCGACCATCCGATCACCGGCGAGCGGATCGATCTGACCGACGCGCTGCCGGCCGACCTCGCCGGGCCACTCAGGTCCCTTGAGCCCGAGTCGCTCGGCAGGACCGCTGCGGGCGACGAGGTGCTGCCGATCGTGCTCCCGCCGGACGCATAGACCTGCTCAGGACCGAAGCCCCGCCCCAACGGGTACGTTCCTAACGGTAGACGTGAAGGGAGAGTGTGGTGCCCAGGGAGCGTGCCCTCAATGTGGCGGTCATGTACTCGGTGTTCGGGGTCGCATGGATCGCGTTCTCCGACGGAGTGCTCGCCTGGCTCGGCCTGAGCGCCGAGATGATAACGCGGTACTCGTTCGTCAAAGGCCTGGCGTTCGTGTTCGTGACCGGCGTCTCGCTCTACGTGCTCGTGAGCCGGTATGCCATGCAATACGCCGCGCACGAGCGGATGTACCGCGAGTTGTTCGACGCGAACCCGAACCCGATGTGGTTCTACGATCTGGAGACGCTCGCGTTCCTGAAGGTCAATGACGCGGCGGTGCACAAGTACGGGTATACCCGCAAAGCGTTCCTGCGCATGACCATCGCCGACATCCGGCCGACCGAGGACCGGGATCGTCTGATGGCCAACATCGAGGCCACACGGAGTGCCGGGCACGGGGCGATCGATCAGGCCGGCCTGTGGCGCCACCGCACCAAGGACGGCGCAGAACTGTGGGTCGATGTCACGTCTCACCTGACGACAGTCGATGGCCGGCCGGCGGAGGTCGTGCTCGTGCGCGACGTGACCGAAGCGCATGAGGCACGCGAGGAGCTGCTCCGTTATCAGGCCGACCTCGAGCGTCTGGTCTCGGAGCGCACCGCACAGCTGGAGCGAGTCAACGCCGAGCTGAGGGCGGCCACCAAGGCGAAGAGCGCGTTCCTCGCGACGCTGAGCCACGAGTTGCGGACTCCGCTGAACTCGATACTCGGGTTCTCCCGGCTCCTCGCCGACGGCGTGGCCGGCCCGCTCAGCGACGAGCAGGCGCGGCAGATCGGCTTCGTATGCACGTCGGCGGAGCACCTTCACGCCCTTGTTGACGACGTTCTCGACCTCTCGCGGATCGAGTCGGGGAAGATGGAGGTTCATCTCGCCGACGTGACGCTGTTGGAGATCATGAGCTCTCTTGACGGCACGGTGGGTTCGCTCGCATCCGCCAAGGGGCTCGCATGGCGCCCCGGACCGACTCCCGACGCCGCGATGTGGACCGACGCACGCAAGGTGCTGCAGATCCTGCTCAACCTGCTGGGGAATGCGGTGAAGTACACCGAGGCCGGCACTGTCAGCCTTACTGTGACCGCCGGTCCCGATGTGGTGACCTTCGATGTCTCCGACACCGGCCCGGGCATCGCCGAGGAGCAGCGCGAGCGCGTCTTCGAAGACTTCGTCCGCGCCGAGTCGGAGATGTCCGGCGCCGAAGGATCCGGGCTCGGCCTCGCGATCGCGGCGCGGTTAGCGCGCTTGCTCGGCGGTTCACTCGAGCTCGTGTCCACCTCGAGTGAAGGGTCGACGTTCCGCCTCACGCTGCCGAAGCGGTCGGCCGATCCGGGCGGGCCCGACGCGCAGGCGTAAGTCCCCGTCGCTCCACACAACCTCCACAACTCGTGCGCGAGGCCACCAGACGGCGGTACTATCCTCGGCAGGAGGCGTGAGAGAGGACGGGCGAGTGGAGACGCGCAGGATCCTGCTGGTGGAAGACGAGGCGCAGACGCGCTCGGTGGTCGAGGCGTACCTGGAGCGTGACGGCTACTGGGTCACGGCGGTCGGCGATGGTGCGCGCGCCCTTGAGGCATTCTCGACGCATGCATACGACGCGGTCGTGCTCGATCTCAACCTGCCAAACGTTCCGGGCGAAGAGGTGTGCCGGCGCATCCGCGACACCTCCGACGTCCCGATCATCATGCTCACGGCCAAGGGCAGCGAGGAGGAGCGCATCGCCGGTCTCGACCTTGGCGCTGACGACTACCTGGTCAAGCCGTTCTCGCCCCGCGAGCTGGTCGCGCGCATCCGGGCGCTACTGCGCCGTGCGCGCACGGAGTCGGAGCCACAGCGATCGCGGGTCGAGTACGGGCCGCTCGCGATCGACCTCGCAGGCCACAAGGTGTTCGTCGACGGCGCCGAGGCCGAGTTGACCGCGAGTGAGTACAAACTGCTCACCACGCTCTCGCGCTACCCGGGACGTGTGTACTCGCGCATGGAGCTCGTCGAGAAGGTGCTCGGCTACGATTTCGAGGGCTACGAGCGCGCCATCGACTCCCATGTGAAGAACCTGCGGGCGAAGCTTGGCGATGACCCCAAGGAGCCGCGGTTCATCCATACGGTGTTCGGGGTCGGGTACCGCTTCGAATCGCCGCAGGAGGCCTCGTGAGACCCAGGGACCTCACATTCCGGCTGGCGATCGCGTTCGCGTTCGTGGCCGTGGCGACCGCCGTCATCGCGGCGGTGGTCATCAGCGTCACATGGCAGCGCCAGTTCGAGGTCTACGTGCAGCGTGGTGTGCAGGAGCGCGCCGACGACGTGGCCAGCGTGCTCTCGCAGGTGTACGCCGATGCCGGGAGCTGGGAGACGGTCACGTTCGTGAACCTCGCGCATCTCGGTATCACGGGCGAGTACCGCCTGCTCGTGCTCGACGCCGACGGCGAGGTGGTCGCATACTCGCAGGGGCGCATGGGCGGGATGATGACCGACGGCACGCCGCCGGACGCCACACAGGTGACGGCGCGGAGCGACATCGTCGTGGACGGCGAGGTCGTGGGGGAGGCGCTTGTCGTGCAGACCGCGATGGGCAGCCTGCTCACAGAGCGGGACCGGTGGTTCCAGGCCACGTCGTTGCGCGGCCTCGCTCTGGCCGCTGCGATCGCCGTGGTGCTCGCGTCGCTTGCGGGTGTGCTGTTCTCGCGCGGCATCGTCAAGCCGATAGCAGTCGTCACCCGCGCAGCCGAGGCGCTCAGGCGCGGGGACCGCTCGGCGCGCACCGGCATGACCGGCGGCGACCCGATCACCGACCTGGGCGTGACCTTCGACCAGATGGCCGACGCCGTGGAGGCCGAGCGCGCGTTCGAACAGCAGCTCACCGCCGACGTGGCGCACGAGCTCCGCACGCCGCTGCAGGCCATCCAGGCGACCGTGGAGGCCATGCAGGACGGCGTGCTGCCCACCGACGAGGAGCGCCTCACGTTGATCCACGACGAGACCATGCGGCTGGGGCGCCTCACGCAGTCGATCCTCGACCTCTCGCGACTCGAGACCGGCGCGGCGCAGTTCGCGGTCGTGCCGATCGACCTGGCCGCCCCGGTGGCCGTCGCACTCGAGAGCTCGCGTGCGCTCATGGAGTCGACGGGTCACGTCCTTGAGCAGGTGATTGCCGAGGGCCTTGTGGTCCGCGGCGACGGTGATCGCCTCACGCAGGCGGTGGGCAACCTGCTCTCGAACGCGGCACGCTACACGCCGGAGGGCGGCACCGTGCGTCTCAGGCTCCTCAGTGACGGGGCCGAGGCCGTCATCGAGGTGGCCGATTCGGGACCGGGCGTGGCCGAAGAGGACCGCGAGCGTGTCTTCACGCGCTTCTGGCGTGGCGATCCTGCGCGGACGCGGATGAGCGGTGGTGTGGGGATCGGCCTTGCCGTGGTACGCGAGATCGTCGAGCGTCACGGGGGAAAGGTGGGCGTGCACCCCTCCGACCTCGGCGGTGCCGCGTTCGTGATCAGGCTTCCGCTCGCGTAGTCGCACCGCTCGTCGGACAGCCGAATGTGCGGGTTGTGGCACGCGCCGTGTCCTGGTATCTTCGGGCAGACCTTTAACACCGGTCCCGTGAGGCCGGCAAGGAGCAAACCGCATAGATGAGCCCCGTCCCGTGCTGCGGGACGCGCGCAAGCCGACGCAGACGCCTTCTTGCCTTAGCCGCAAGAGGGCGTTCTCTGTGCCCGGGACCGGTCGACTCAGGACCGGGGAGGTGCAACGAAGAGTGGGCTATCGCGAGAAGGCCGAGGTGATGGACGCCCGTGCCATGGACCGTGCGCTGACGCGTATCGCGCACGAGATCCTCGAGGCGAACAAGGGGGCCGGCTCCATCGCGCTGGCGGGCATCATGACCCGCGGCGTGGACATGGCCAACCGCCTCGCCGAGCGGATCGCCGCGATCGAGGGCACGACCGTGCCGGTGGGCAGTCTCGACATATCGTTCTACCGCGACGACGTGGCGATACGCCTGTCGCCGGAGGTGCACACCACCGACATCCCTTACACGGTCGAGGACCGCACGATCGTGCTCGTGGACGACGTGCTGTACACCGGCCGCACCATCCGCGCGGCGATGGACGCGATCATGGACTACGGCCGCCCCGGGGCGATCCAGCTCGCGGTGCTCGTGGACCGCGGCCACCGGGAGCTGCCGATCCGGGCGGACTTCGTGGGCAAGAACGTGCCCACGTCGCGCCGCGAGCGCGTGAAGGTCCTGCTCGAGGAGCACGACGACCGCGAGGCCGTCATCATCCTCGAGGACGACGGGAAGGAGGAGTAGCGTGCTCGCGAGCAAGCACATCATGACGATGGACGACGTCACGGCCGAGGAGATCGCACTCATCCTCGACACCGCCGAGTCCTTCGCCGAAGTGAACCAGCGTCGCATCAAGAAACTCCCCACGCTCCGCGGCCGCACGATCGTGAACCTGTTCTTCGAGCCTTCGACGCGCACGCGGATGTCTTTCGAGATCGCCTCGAAGCGTCTTTCGGCTGACGGCGTGAACTTCACCGCGTCGTCCTCGGCCACGGTGAAGGGCGAGACGCTGCTCGACACCGCGCGGACGCTCGCGGCGATGAGCTGCGACCTGGTGGTGGTCCGCCACAAGTACGCCGGCGCGCCGCAGATGCTCGCCGGGGCGATGGACTGCTCCATCGTCAACGGAGGCGACGGCGTGCACGAGCACCCCACGCAGGCGCTGCTTGACCTGTACACGATGCGCCAGTCGCTCGGGAAGCTCGAAGGGCTGCGTGTGGGCATCGTAGGCGACATCTGCCACTCGCGCGTTGCCGGCTCGCTCGTGCCCGCGCTCAACAAGGTGGGCGCCACGCCGGTGCTGATCGCGCCGCCGACGCTCCTGCCCTCGCGGCCGGACATCCTTGGCGCCGAGGTGATGTGGGACCTCGACGAGGCGCTGCCCACCCTCGACGTCTGCTACCTGCTGCGCGTGCAGTTCGAGCGTGCCGAGCGGATGCCGTTCCCGAGCAACCGTGAGTACGCCACGCTCTACGGTATGAACCTCGAGCGGATGGCGAAGCTGCCTTCGCACGCGATCGTGATGCATCCGGGGCCGATGAACCGCGGCGTGGAGATCTCGGCCGATGTGGCCGACTCCTCGCGCAGCGTGATACTCGACCAGGTGGAGTCCGGCGTGGCGGTCCGCATGGCCGTCATGTACCTGCTGCTGGGAGGTGCCGACAGTGGCGCTGCTGCTTAAGGGAGGGCGTGTCGTCGACGCTGCGGCGGGGTTCGATGCCGTTCTCGACGTGCTCGTGGATAACGGTGTCATCGTGGCGGTGGGCGAGGACGTCACCGCCGAGGGCGCCGAGGTGATCGACTGCGCCGAGAAGGTGGTGTTGCCGGGTCTCGCCGACGTGCACGTGCACCTGCGCGAGCCCGGCCGCGAGTACAAGGAGACGATCGCGAGCGGCACGCGTGCGGCCGCGCACGGCGGTTTCACCGCGGTGGCCTGCATGCCCAACACGGAGCCCGTGTGCGACAGCGGCTCGAAGGTGCGTTTCATCATCGAGCGTGCCGCGGCCACGGGCGTGGTGCGCGTGTATCCGATCGGTGCGATCACCGCAGGTCAGAAGGGCGAGCAGCTGGCCGAGATCGCCGACATGCTCACCGAAGGCGCCGTCGCGTTCTCAGACGATGGCAAGGGGATCCAGAGCGCCGGCATGACGCGCGTAGCGATGGACTACATCAAGCGCTTCGGCGCNNCGGCGTGGTGAACGAGGGCGTGGTCTCCACGCGCATGGGCCTTCCGGGGATCCCGGCGGTGGCCGAGGAGACGCATGTGGCCCGCGACATCGCACTCGCCGAGCTCACGGGCTGCAGGCTCCACCTCGCGCACATCTCCACGGCAGGCTCGGTGGCCCTCGTGCGCGACGCGAAGGCGCGGGGCGTGGCCGTCACCTGTGAGGCGACGCCGCACCACCTCTTCC
>DIWS01000014.1 GCA_002423585.1 Actinobacteria bacterium UBA6100 | reverse complement strand
ACGAGGGCGTTGCGTTCATCTCAACACCTGCTCCGGGTACGATGCCGCTCCACCGTTTCTACAACCCGAGTGTGGGCGCGCATTTCTACACGGCTTCCGCGGCGGAGAAGGCCATCGTGCTCGCGACATGGCCGACCCTCTTCAACTACGAGGGGCCGACTTTCAACGTCGCCATGTCCGCCGGACCGAACGCTGTTGCAGTCCACCGCTTCTACAACGTGACGAGCAAGAGCCACTTCTACACGACGTCTGTGTTCGAGAAGGACCACGTCATCAAGACGTGGCCCCAGACCTACCGCTATGAGGGAGTCGGCTTCTACGTGGTCGCCCCGTAAGGCGACACCGCACCGACTCACACAAAGCTGCGGGGCGCCTCTTCTGAGGCGCCCCGTTCGCATGGTTGAGATCGACAGTGGGTGCTAGTCGTCCTCGTCTTCGTCTTCCAGTGAGACGAACGACGCGCCCTCGAAGACGCTCTCGTCCATCAGGCGGATAACCTGACGCTGACCGGTACGGAGTTCCGGGTCGTCGAGCGGGGTGATCTCGAGGCGCGCCCCGTCCGAATACAGTTCGAAGCGCGACTCGCCTTCGGCATTCGTATGGAAGTTCAGGTAGGCGAAGCTTGATACGTTGAGGAACGCGCAGCTGTTCACGATGGCGCTGGCGGACACATCGTCGAGCATGATGCGGACGAGTGTTGCCTTGCCGGTCGCCATCTCCGTGTCATCGACAGAGTAGCGGTAGCTGAATGTCTCGATGGTCTCGAGCGCACGCACCATGTCGCGCGGCGCGGTGAGCGTGCCGTCACCGACGAGGAGTGGGGTGAGTGATCGGGGGGATTCCATCTGGCGGCTCCGGGAAGTCGGTCTTGCGGTAAGGTTGCACCATACGTGGATTCTACCCCAGGCACAACCGGCGCCTTGCCCCGTTCGCCGAGCGGTCGGAGTCAGCCGAGGAGCGGAACGAGTCGTGGGCGTGAGTGGGCCGGGCACGCCTGAGACGGAGGCGAGGATGCGTCCTGACAAGCTCGTCATCAAAGTCCTGCGCAATGCGCACGCACCACTTACCGCCGAGGAGATCGCGGGCCGGCTTGAGATCGAAGGCGGTCCCGGCCTGGATCACACGCGCGTAGCGCATACCCTGCACCAGCTGGAGAAGTCAGGAGTTGTCGCCGCCCTCGGCAACGGGAAGTACCTCGCGATGCGCGAGCGCAATCTGGTGGCCGGGCGCCTGTCGATGAACCGGCGCGGCTTCGGTTTCGTGAACACGCCACTCGGCGACGTCTACATCGGCAAGCGCGAGACCGGCGGCGCGATGCACGGTGACACGGTGGCGGTGCGCCTTGACCCGCGGAGGACCCGTGAGGGGAGGGCGGGCACCGTCGTGCAGGTACTCGAACGTGCGGTGACCGAGGTCGTGGGGCGCTTCGAGCGCCACGGCAAGCTCGGTATCGTGGTGCCCACCGATCCGCGCATCAAAGGCGACCTGTTCGTCGACCTCGCCACCTCGCCCCTCGACGCGAAAGCCGGCGAGATCGTGGTCGCACGCATCACGCGCTACGCTGACAGGCGCGACGCGATGCAGGGCCGCATCACCCAGGTGCTCGGCCCCGAGGACGCGCCCGGCGTGGACATCGAGATCATCATCCACGAGCACGGGCTGGCGACCGAGTTTCCGCCGGAAGTGACCGAGGCCGCCGAGGCGCTCAGCCAGGACGTGACCGGAGAGATCGCTCGCGGGCGCGAGGACCGGCGCGAGCTGTTCACGTTCACCATCGATCCGGTGGATGCGCGTGACTTCGACGACGCCATCTCCATCGAGCGCGAGGGCGCTGGCTATCGCCTGTGGGTGCACATCGCCGACGTGAGCCACTACGTCCCGTGGGACACGGTCGTCGACGTGGAGGCTCGTCACCGCGCCACCAGCGTCTATCTGGTGGACCGCGTGCTGCCGATGCTGCCCGAGCACCTCAGCAATGTGATCTGTTCGCTCAACCCCGACGAGGACCGGCTCACCTTCACGGCCGAGATGCTGCTCGACAAGACCGGGATCGTTGAGCAGTACGCGCTGTACCCCTCGGTGATCAGAAGCGACCGTCGCTGTGACTACGATCAGGTGCAGGGCTGGCTCGACGGGGGCGGCTTCCCGGATGAGACCATCGAGCACGCGATCCGTGACTTCCACCTGGTGGCGGGCGAGATCCACAAGCGCCGGGTGGTGCGTGGCGGCCTCGACTTCGAGACGGTCGAGGCCCGCGTGACGCTCGATGATTCCGGCAAGCCGCTCGGCGTGACGCTGCGCTCGCGCACGGATGCCACCAACATGATCGAGGAGGCGATGATCCTCGCCAACGAGGTGGTGGCGCGCCACATGACGGTCGCCAAGGCGCCGATGGTCTACCGCATCCACGAGGAGCCGGACGCCGACGCGCTTTCGCAGGTGGCCGTGGTCCTGAAGGAGTTCGGCTATCCCATCCAGGACCTTCATGGCGCAAGCCCGAAGACGTTCCAGAAGATCGTGGCCTTCGCGCACGGACGGCCCGAGGAGCGGCTCATCAACTCGCTGCTCCTGCGCTCACTCGAGCGCGCGCGCTACGTGGACTACCCGGGACCCCACTTCGGCCTTGCCAGTGACGCATACACGCACTTCACGAGCCCGATCCGCCGCTATCCCGACCTCATCGTGCATCGGCTGCTCCGTGCGCAACTCACCCGCACGCTCGACAAGCGGCCCACCGCGGACATGGTGCCCGAACTCGCGTGGCTTGCGGAGCACTCTTCGGAGATGGAGCGGGAGGCCGAGGCCGCCGAGGACGACAGCCAGAAGGTGAAGCTCGTGGCGCTCATGGCCGGGCACCTGGGCGAGGCGTTCGACGGTATCGTCACGGGCGTGATGGGCTTCGGGCTGTTCGTGCAACTGGAGAACACCGCCGAGGGCCTCGTGCACGTGGAGGCGATGACCGATGACTACTATCGGCTCGACGCCGAGCGGTTCATGCTATGGGGCGAGAACAAAGGGAGCACCTATCGCCTCGGTCAGCAGGTGAAGGTGCGTATCCTGGATGCCAACATCGCCGAGCGGCGGCTCGACTTTGAACTCGCGTGACCGGTCGCGCCTGGTGCCTGCACGCGCCTGGCGCTACACTGTCGTTTCACGACCACTATTCAGCAGGGAGGCCGTTTCATGCGTCCTGAATCCTTCGAGTTCTTCAAGACACTGATCGAGGCTCCGTCGCCTTCGGGCTACGAACAGCCGGCCGCGAAGGTGTTCCGTGAGTACGTGAGCGGGATCGCCGACGAGGTTTCGACGGACGTCATGGGCTCCGTGCACGCGCTGCTTAAGGGCAAGAAGAGTGGCCCCAGCGTCATGCTCGCCGGGCACATCGACGAGATCGGGTTCATGGTCACCTACATCACCGACGATGGGTTCTGCGCGTTCGCGCCCATCGGCGGCCACGATCCGCAGATCCTGCCGGGTATGCGTGTCGACGTGCACACTGTCACCGGCGTGCTCCGGGGTGTTCTCGGGCGGCTGCCTATCCACCTGCTCGAGGATGAGGACCGCAAGAAGGTCGTCAAGATCGACCGGATGTTCATCGATCTCGGCCTCGATGGCAAGACCGTGAAGAAGAAGGTCCATATCGGCGATCCCGTCACCTACGGCGTGGGGGTCGAGACCTTCGGCGACGGCATGGCCGTCTCTCGCGCGTTCGACGACAAGATGGGTGCGTGGATCTGCGCCGAGGCGATGCGCCTCGTGAAGGAGGCGGGCGGTGCCGCGGGTGACCTTATCGCTGCCGGCACCGTGCAGGAGGAGATCGGTCTGCGTGGAGGCACGACCTCGGCGTACAGCCAGGATCCGGTCGTGGGAATCGCGGTCGAGGTCACGCACGCCACCGACTACCTCGACGTTGACAAGCGCAAGTTCGGCGAGGTCATCTGCGGCAAGGGCCCTGTACTCAGCCGCGGCGCGAACATCAACCCGGTCGTGTTCGACCTTCTCGTGAAGGCCGCCAAGGCTGAGAAGATCCCGTACCAGGTGGAAGGCGCCCCGCGCGGCACCGGGACCGATGCCAACGCCATTCAGCTCTCACGTGGCGGCAAGGCGGCCGCGCTGGTGAGCGTGGCGCTCCGCTATATGCACACGCCCACCGAGGTGCTCTGCCTCGAGGATGTGGAGAACACAGCCAAGCTACTCGCGGCGTTCGTGCTTCGGCTCAAGCCCGGGACCGACTTCACGCCGTAGCAGCGGCCACGTGCAGGTTTGTCACGCCGAAGGACGGTCGGAAGGCCGTCCTTCGGCGTGTCCGGGGCGATCGTGCCGTCCTCAGTAGCCCGTGCTCTGAACGTTCTCGAGGAGCGTGCCGAAGACTGCGGCAAGGCTGCCTGCGAAGATCAGGCTGATGAGCGTCATGATCACTGAGAGCGCCAGACCGATCAGGAACTGGGCGACGAAGTGGTGTCCCCAGATCGCGAACGAGCGCGCGAAGAACCCCTGCGCCACCACCTTCGTGTTGGGGAGCCGCGACTCGAGCGCGGCGATCCGCTGCTCGAGGTAGGCGATATACTGCGGGTCGTTGCGCTGCGTCGGCACGGCGCCGTACTGGTAGCCCATCACGTCCATGAGGCGATTCCTTTCTTCGGAGAAGCTGTCGCCATGCTAGCATCAGCACACACCCTGCTACGACGAACGGATCCGCAGACCATGCCCCGCGAAGAGAAGATGATCGCCACCAACAAGAAGGCCTACCACGACTACTTCGTGGACGAGGTCTTCGAGGCCGGTATCGTGCTCACCGGCACCGAGGTGAAGTCGCTTCGCGAGAACAAGACGAACCTGCGCGACAGTTTCGCGACCATCCGTAAGGGCGAGGTCTGGCTCCACGGCGTGCACATCTCGCCGTACAGTCACGGCAACCGCAGCAACGTGCGCGCGGACCGCGAGCGCAAGCTGCTGCTGCGCAAGGCGGAGATCCGCTACCTCATCGGCAAGACGAAGGAGCGGGGATTCACACTCGTGCCGCTCAAGGTGTATCTCTCGTCATCCAATCTCGTGAAAGTCGAGATCGGCCTGGCGCGCGGCAAGAAGCTCTACGACAAGCGCGACGCCATCGCCGAGCGGGACCAGAAGCGCGATGTGGAGCGGTCGCTCCGGGAGCGCACGAAGGGCGAGTAGCGCTCCGGGACGTGGAAAGGGCCGCCTCTTCAAGCGGCCCTTTCGGTTCACTGAGTCGTCAGTCCTACCACGAGCTGGCGTCTTCGAGTATCCACTCGCCTCCGTCGTACGTGTAGTCGGCGTAGAAGCCTTCGTCATAGTCGGGATACGCGTCCCAGCGCGTGAACTCCACGTACCCGGCCTCACCGTCGTTCTCGACAAGGTAGATGACGCAGTCCGGGAAGTCGCGTGTGACCGCCTTGAGCAGGTCCTCGGTGCTGTCATCACTCATCCCGAAGAGTAGTGGGACGAGCTGCGTGTTGTCCCAGGAGTACTCTCGCCCGTTGGGGGCGGTGGCCACGTCCATGTAGTCGTAGCCGTCCCGCTCCGGGTCCCACACCCAGCCCGACTCGAAGGCGGGCGTGTTCTCGACCTCCAACCAGAAGGCGATGGCCACGTTCGGATCCGACGCAAGCGTGGCCCGCGCGAGCACGGTGTCCGTGCTGTACTCGGTCGTGGGCCGGGCGAGCCGCTCCTCGATATCGAAGTCGGGGAAAAGGCTGCTCATGGCATCGGCGAGGACCTCTTCGTGGAAGGCATCGGTGGAGATCCACACGCTCGAGTCGTAGGCGCCGGGATCGAAGTCGTCCCAGCCGGTGTCGCGTGGGTCCATTCCTTCGTCAACATCCGAGTCGAGGTCCGGCAGCTCGCTGTCGAGTTCCGTCGTGATCTCTTCGAGACCCTCCGTGACCTCCTCGTCCGCCGCCCTGTAGAGGAAGAGGCCGCCGATGCCCGATCCGCAGCAGCACAGCAGGATCACGGCGACCACGATGCCGATGATGAGGCCGGTCTTCTTCTTCTTGGGCGGCTCGGCGGGCGCATAGGGCGCCTGTGGTGCATACTGCGGCTGCTGCATGTCCGGTGGTGGCGGAACGGAGGGGGTGGGGGGCTGGTAGGGGGTGCCGTCCATCTCGGAACTCCTCTCGGGCGTTCGCCGCGCGCCGCGGCCTCAGGATGAGAGTACCCGTTCCGGGTCTCGCTCGCGCCCCGACTGGCACAGTCTGTGCTTCGAATCGGCGCGAACGGGCGCAGGCAGGGTATACTCTCACCCGCGCGGCACCTTCACATACCTCACCCGGGGGCGACTGGTTTCGACACGGGAGTTCTGAGGGGAGAAGCAGGCCGAGGTCGCCTTACCTCGCTAAACAGGGGCAAACGACGCTCAAACGTCGACAATAACTACGCTCTCGCTGCCTAAATAGTGCAGCGACGTCTCCCGGTGCGCGTCCCCGTCACCGGATCTGACGTCACTCAGGGGACTGCCGCATAAGACGTAGCCGGTATGCTTGTGCGAAAGACCGAACCTGCTAGGGAAGGGCACGCTCGTCACACCGTGTAGCCCCGACCGAAACCCAAGATGTGACTGAGCCTGGAGATGCTCCCCAGGGGGCTGTCGTGGACCGGAGTTCGATTCTCCGCGCCTCCACCACGAGACCTCACGCGCCTGTCCGCGTACCTCAGCGGGCGGGCGCGTTGTCATGCCCGCCTACTCTTCGTCGGCGTCCACCCGACCACGCGTTCGCTTCACGCGGGCCCGCTTTCGCTTGGTCTCCACCTGTCGCGCTTTGACCGAGCGGCTCTTGCGCGTGGGCACGCGCTTCGGCGCGTCGAGCGCGGCGTTCTGCGCCTCGAGCTTGTCGCGCAGCCGTTCCAGACACACCCGCTTGTTCTGGAGCTGGCTTCGTTCGCGACGGCACACCACCGTGATGCCGCTGGGCCGATGACGCAGCCGCACCGCGCTGTCGGTGGTGTTCACGCCCTGCCCACCGGGGCCGGTGGCGCGGAAGACCCACACGTCGCACTCGGCGAGGAGAGCTGCGTCGTCGGCCGGGATCTGATGATGGGTGTCGGGCTCGCGGTCCATGCGGTCATCATACGCGTCACACAGGGCCATGCGGCCGGGTGAGTTCAACGGCGCGGCATCAGCGGCGCACCGCTACGTGCGTCGTGTGGCATACTCTCGTGCATGCCTGAGAACACCCGATACGGCTTCCCGGTCGAAGCATGGGAGGCGGCCAAACAGCAGGCCAATGCGCTCCTCGAGGAGCGCGCGCGCGAGCGTGGCACGACGACATATGCGGAGCTCTGCCGCGAGGTCACTGCGATCACGCTCAAGCCGCGGTCGTGGGCGATCATGGGTTTCCTCAACGAGATCTGCACCGAGGCGGATGCGAAGCATGGCATCATGCTCGCTTCCCTCGTGGTCCGCGCCGATAGCGGGATGCCGGGCGACGGGTACTTCCGCAACGCCGCACGTCTCGGCCGTGACGTTTCAGACCCCGAAGACTATTGGCGCTCCGAGGTGGAGCGCATCTACGACGTCTTCGCCACCGAAAGGTAAGCGATGCCCGAGTTCCTGAGCGGTCTGCCCGAATGGCTGAAGTACGTGGTCGTGTCGTGGATACCCACGATCGAGCTTCGTGCGGCGGTCCCCTGGGCGGTGGCCGCCGGCGAGCAGGTCTACATGCCGATCATCCTCCTGGCGAGCCTGGCCATATTCTGGCCCGGCTACTACTTCCTTGAGTTCGTCTACGAGCGCTTCCCGGAGGGTAGCTGGCTCCACCGCAAGTTCGAGAAGATCCGCGCCAAGGCCCACCCGCTTGTGGAGAAGTACGGCTTCTGGGGCCTTGCCGTGTTCGTCGCGATCCCGCTCCCGGGCACCGGCGCGTATGCCGGCACGGCCGCCGCCTGGCTCCTCGATATGGAGCCGAAGCGTGCCTTCCTCGCCGTCTCATGCGGCGTCACCGGCGCATTCCTGCTCGTGTGGGCGCTGTCGGAGCTCGTGGGCTTCGGCATCGGCAGTATCTAGCCGTGGACTCGCTCGCCGCCCACCGCACGCCGTTCCCGTTCGGGCTCTCCTTCGTTCCCCCGGACGTGCTCGCTCCGATCGCAGCGGGTCACGCCGATCCCGCCGGGGCGCTTGTGGCGGCATGTGCGGAGCTACAAGCATCCTTCGCGTTCGTGCCCGCCGCAGCGCCGTGGGCGGAGCGCGCCGTCGCGATGCTTGCCGAAACGGGGATCGCACCGCTGTGGGCCGTCGACGGTCCGCTGTGGCCCGTGATCGAAGCGCGTGGGGCGATGGACGGACTCCGCGCCACCCTCACGCACCCTGGGGAGGTCGGTGCCGAGCTGGACGAGGGCCTCGATCTCATCGTACGTGACGTGACGCGTGGAGCGGAGCTGGGAGCGCGCGCGATCGTTCTCGCAGAGGACCTGGCGGGCAGCGACGGACCGCTGGTGGCCCCCGACTTCGCTATCGCCGAATTGTTGCCGCGATACGAGCGCGTGACGCGCGTCGCCCGCGCCCTTGGCATCCCGGCCATCCTGCACTCCGATGGCGATGTCCGTCCGTTGCTGCATGCCGTATCGCGTGCCGGCTTCTCGGCGATCCATGCCGGCGGCGGTCTCGGCTTCGAGGCGTTCGATCGCTTGTTCTGGGCAGCGCGAGACGAGGGCCTCGCGGTCATGGGCGGCCTGCTCACCGCCGAACTGGGCAACCCTGCGCGTGCTGTGGCGATCGGCAGCACCATCGGCGTTCTCGCGCACGCTGGGGGCCTGTTCGTCTCCGATGATGGCGGGATCACGACGTCCGCCGAGATGGGCAACCTGGTCTCCGCACTCGCCGCAGCGCGCGACGCCTAGGCGCGGATGCGTTCGGGAAATGCGAAGGGCGCCGGGGAATCCCGGCGCCCTTGTGCGATCACGCGTGAGTCGGGCCGCTACGCTCCGGCGCTCTTCTTGTTGCCGGGCAGAGGCATCGACGCCACCACCAGGTCGATGACCTGCCAGATCTCCATGCCGAGCTCATGGATCTCGTTGAGCTCCTCGATCTGCAGGCGGCAGTTCTCGCACGGGCAGGCGAGGATGTTCGCGCCGCTCGCCTTGAGCTGCTCGACCTTCTTGCTGCCCGACTTGAGCCGGACGTCCTTGAACTCCTCCATCGCCACGATGCCGCCGCCACCACCGCAGCACCACTGCTCGGCACGGTTGGGCGTGAGGTCGACAAAGTTACTCGTCACGGCCTTGACGATGTCGCGCGGCTGCTCGAACTTGCCGCCGTTGCGACCGAGCTGGCACGGGTCGTGGTAGGTGACGGTGCCCTCGATCAGGCCCTTGTCAACCTTGATACGGCCGGTCTTGATGTAGTCGTCCACCTTCTCGAGGATGTGGCTCACCTTGAAGGGCATCGGCTCCTTGCTCCACGCCTCGTAGAAGAACTCCGCGACGCGGTAGGCGTGCCCGCACTCGGGCACCACGATCTCCTTCACGCCCAGACGGACGGCCTCGTCGATGTAGCGCTTGGTGATGAGCCGCGCCTTCTCCGGATCGCCGTAGAAGTAGCCGTAGTTGGCAGCTTCGAACATCGAGATCGTCCAGCTCTCGCCGGCCTCCTCGAAGATCACGGCGGCCGGGCGGATGGAGTGGGCACCGGCGAGGGCGACGTACAGCACGTCCGCGCCCTGCTTGTTCACCGGTACGCCGTGGTCGGGGTTGCCGGTGATCGCGCGGACCTCCTCGGCGATCTCCTCGAATCCGCTCGTGATGACGCCCTCGAACATGGCCACGTTGTCGCCCTTGAAGATGGCGGCGTCGGCGAGCTGTCCGAGCATCTCGTTGCCACGGCCTGCGGCGATCAGGACCGCCTTGGCCACCGAGAGGATCCAGGCGGTGTCGATGGAGAACGGGCAGTAGTACATGCAGCGACGGCAGCCTGTGCAGGCGTAGGTGGAGTCGTACAGCTCGTCGAGCAGGTTGTCGTCAGGATCGCGCGCCTCGTACAGCGCGGGCACGAACCTGCCGGTCTTGTCGAAGTACTTCTTGTAGACCTGGCGGATGAGCTCCGCCCGGCGGGCGGGGAGGTACTTGAAGTCCCCGGTGCCAACGTACTGGTGGCACGCGTCCTTGCAGATCGCACAGCGCGCGCAGATGTCGATGTACTGCTTGAGCTGGCGGTTCATCTTCTTGTCGATGACGCCTGCGAGGGTCTGCATCTCAACTGTCTCCATCGTTACTCACTCCTCACGCGGTTCGACGAGAATGAGCCGATGGTGTGCACCAGCTTGCTGAACGGGAAGTAGATCAAGAACAGGTCGGTGAACAGCATGTGCGTGCCGAGCGACCAGCCGACGTTCCCGCTGAGCAACTTCTCGGGGAACATGGGCTTGAAGGTCAACAGGCTCTGGAACCAGGCACGGTACGTGTCGGCATGGATGATGTCGCCGTACACGAAGCGCATGTGGTCACCCATCACGATCACGCCGAAGAGCAGGAACAGCAGCAGGTAGTCCTCGGGCACCGACAGGCTCTTGTACGGGCCGAAGGTGCGGCGGCCGATCCAGAAGAGCACGCCGACGAGCATGAGGACGCCCGCTATGCTGCCCGACATGGCGGCGAACGCGTTCATGCCATCGTGGCCGAGCAGTTCCGGAAGGATCGGGAACTCGGCGATCAGGCGGCCGTGGCCCACGAAGGCGCCGAGCGCCGCGACATGGAACGCGAAGGCGAAGACCCACATGGCCGGCTCGATCTTGGCCGAGTGTGGGGCGATGAACGTGTCCTTCAGCATCTTGAAGAAGCGCCCTGTCTTGGTCGCGGGCTTGGGGAACATGCCGAGCCTGACCGCGGACTTCGGGGTGGTGGCCCACTCGTAGATGCGCCAACCCATTCCGATGATGAACACCGCGAGGGCGAGGTAGACGCCCCAGACGGATGTGATCCAGAGATAGGTCTCCATACGGGTACCCTCAGGTCCTCTCGTTGGCTACTTCGTGCGCTTGACGAGGAAGACGAAGAGGTCGCCTTCCTTGCCGGCGGACAGGACTTCGTGGCCCGTGCTCGCGGCCCATGCGGGGATGTCGGCCATGGCGCCGGGATCGGTAGCCACCGCGCGGATGACGCCATCCACCGGGACGTTGGTGATGTTCTGGCTGACCCTCACCATCGGGAGCGGGCACAGCAGACCCTTGAGATCCAGTTCGAGATCGATCTTCGTTTCGTCAGACATTGTGGTTCCTTTCTGTCATGCCGCACGCGGGAGCGCGCGGTCCTGTCCGGCTGCGAGTCGCTTAGATGAAGAGTTGGATGTCGGCGTTCTGCGCCTTCAGGAGGAAGAAGCCCACGCCCACCGGCTCCTGCACGCCGTCGATGAACGACTCCTGCGGGATCTCCATGACATCCATGGACATCTGGCAGCCGTACATGTTCACACCGAGTTCGAGCGCGAGATCGCGCATCTCGTTCAGCTTCTGGACGTTGTGGGCACCCATCATCTTGCCGAACATCCAGCGGCCCATGCCGCCGAAGCTGAACTTGCTCGGGTTGGCTTTCATGATGTCGCCTCCGTACATCATGCCCAGCATCTTCCCGAAGAACGTCTTACCCGTCTTGACGTTCTTCTTGAGGGCGCGGAGGCCCCAGAACGTGAAGAACATCGTGACGTCCATACCCATCGCTGCGGCGCCGTTCGCGATGATGAAGGCGCCGAACAGTTTGTCCATGTCGCCGCTCATCACCACCATCGCCAGGCTCTTCTTGCCGTCTTCGCCCATTCCGAGGTCCTCCTTCGTGTGTCGTGACACCATGCAACGCGCCCGTCCGGGTCGCGTTTACGCCGTGGATTCACCGCCGAGCGCACGGTCGGCAGCATCCTGTCGCTGCGCGAGCGACTCGAGCATGACCTCGGTGATGAGGTCGAACGCCTGGATGATCTTCGGGTTGCTGATCGCGTAGTAGATGAAGTTGCCGGAACGGCGCGTGTGGACGACGCCATGGCTTCGGAGAATGGAGAGGTGCTGCGAGAGCGTGGCTTGCGGGATGCCGGTGTGCTCCTGGATCTCGCTCACGGTCATCTCGTGATCACGCAGCGAGCCGAGGATCATCTGGCGCTTCTGGTTCGCCAACGTCTTACACAGATCGGAATGCAGGCAGTAGAACTCCTCGTCCTCCACGCTTCACCTCACATACATTCGAATATGCGAATGCTTACGATGCGACGCTAATCCAACTTAAGCGAAAGCGCAAGTACCTTCAGTAAACGAATCCGGGTGGGGGTATGAGAGTCGGGTCTCGTGCCGGTGCATTCGGGTTTGAGCACCCTCGGTGACGTGCTACGATTGTCCCGCTGCCGCCTGCTGGCGGGCAGCGTCTCACGCATGCCGTCGGGCCTCCAATGGGGGAGTGAAGCACGTGGCGCTCGAGGGAAACCTCAGAGACTTCTCGATCGCGGACATGTTCCGGCTTCTGGCCTCGGGCCGGAAGACCGGCACGCTGTATCTCGAGCGCGAGGACGCGCAAGGCAAGGTCTGCTTCAAGAAGGGCCGCGTCTTCTTCGCCAGTTCGAACTGGCATCGCGAATCTCTCGGGCGGCGCCTCGTCAAGGCGGGCGTGATCTCGGAGAAGCAACTGCGGCAAGCGCTCGGTCTTCAGAAGATCCAGAAGAAGGAGAAGGCCGGTAGGAGGCTCGGGCAGATCCTCGTGGATGAGGGGTACCTCGATGGCAAGGTGCTCGAGACGTTCATCCAGGACCAGATAA
The DNA here is from genome assembly GCA_002423585.1 of Actinobacteria bacterium UBA6100. GTDB lineage: Bacteria > Actinomycetota > Coriobacteriia > Anaerosomatales > Anaerosomataceae > UBA6100. The sequence goes on along the minus strand of DIWS01000014.1, from coordinate 59,972 downwards.
ACGACACACTGTTCGACCTCTTCCGCTGGGAGGAGGGCGAGCTGCGCTTCGAGCCGGACGAGGGATGCGACGATGAGGACATCGGCGTCTCGGTATCGGTCGAGAACATCATCATGGAGGCGTCGCGCCGGCTCGAACTCTGGGGCCGGATCCGGCAGAAGATCCCGTCGATGGACACCGAGTTCGTGATGGCTTCCACGCCGGGCGACAAGTCGATGGAGATCCACCTCAAGCCCCGCGAGTGGATGCTCCTGTGCTACCTGCACGGGGGTCGCTCGGTCCGTGAACTGGTCGATCTCACGGGCTACAACGACTTCGAGACCGCCAAGATCCTTTACGGCATGCATGCCGCCGGCCTGATCGAGCGGCTTGGCGCGGAGGCCGAAGCGCGATGACCGGGGGCGTAGGGCGACCGTGCTGAACGAGGATCTCGCAAAGGACCTGACACTCGAGGAGTTCCGGCGGTTCCGGGACCTGCTCCATCGGCATTCGGGCATCTATCTCGAGGAGTCGAAGCTCGACTCCCTGCGCATCTCGCTCGTGACACGAGCCACCCGGCTCGGCTATCAGACGCTGCCTGACTACTACCGGGCGCTCGAGCGGGACGATGCCGAGTTCAACGAGTTGCTGAACCTCGTGACGATCAACGAGACCAGCTTCTTCCGCTTTCCGGCGCAGTTCGACGCGCTGCGCAATAACGTGCTGCCGGAACTGATGGCGGCGAAAGGTGGGACTAATCGCGGGATCCGCGTCTGGTCAGCCGGCTGCTCGACGGGCGAGGAGCCGTACTCGATCGCGATGACCCTCATCGACTCCGGTATCGAGATGGCGGGCTACAAGCCGCAGGTGCTCGGCACCGACGTGTCAACCAAGGCGCTCGCACGGGCGAAGTCCGGCGTGTACGGCAGGCGCGCGATGATGAACGTGCCCGAGGACGTTGTCGCTCGGCACTTCGAGAGCACGGCCAACGGTGACTTCCGCGTCAACGATAGGGTTCGGTCGTACGTCGACTTCGGCTATCAGAACCTCATCAAGGAGCCGTATCCCCTGTCACTGATGGGCAACTGGGACGTCATCTTCTGCCGGAACGTGACGATCTACTTCCGTCTGGAGTCCACGAGGCGCGTGGTCCAGAACTTCTTCGACAGCCTGAACGAGGGGGGCTACCTCTTCGTCGGCCACTCCGAGACGCTGACGTCGGTGAACGACACTTTTGAGGCGGTCGAGGTCGGCGGCGTCTTCCTCTACCGGAAGCCCGTCCCGCGCAAGACATTCACATTCGGGCAGTCGATGACCAGGACTGCGAAAGCAACGAAGGTCCCCGCGCCGCGACCTGGAATGCCCCTTGTCACGCCCACCGCAACCGTGCCGGCAGAGTCGCCGGTGTCAGCGAATACGGAGGACGCCCTCGCGCAGGCGCGGGCCGATCTCAAGGAGGGCCGCCCCGAGCGCGTGGTCGAGATCGTTCAGTCGGTTCTCGAGAGCGATCCGAACAATGCCGACGCACACCTGCTGTCCGCCTACGTGCATGCCGATACGGGTGATTACGATGAGGCGATGCGTGCTGCGCATCGCGCGCTCGCGATCAACCCGCTGCTGCCGGTGGCGCGCTACATCCTCGGCATCATCCACCAGAGGCAGGGCGATCCGGTGCGCGCGATCTCGGAGCTCAAGAAGACCATCTACATCGATGGTGATTTCGCGCTGGCTCACTTGAACCTCGCCAACATATACAAGTCGCAGCGCAAGTGGGAGGCGGCGGCCAAGGAGTACGAGAACGCGCTCAAGGCTCTCAAGCAGAGTCCCGAGGGCACCTGGACGGAGTTCTCCGGCGGATTCCAGGCGGATCTGCTGGCCAGGACGTGTGAACGCAGTCTGATAGAGTGTCGTAAAGCCATCGGTGGATAATCGCAGGCGGACGCTGCCATCCGCATCCGGACTCGCGGTCCGGTGAGGGGCGGCCCGGGAGGGAGACGGTAATGGCAGGCGCGCGGATCCTCGCGGTTGACGACAGCCCCACCATCCTCGAGATGATCAAGGCCATCCTGCTGGCAGGAGGCTATGAGGTCATCACGGCCACGGATGGTGCCGAGGCACTGGAGACCGCCCGGGCGGAGAAGCCCGACTTGATCCTACTCGACGTCATGCTCCCGAAGCTCGACGGTTACCGGGTCTGCCGTCTGCTGAAGTTCGACCAGAACTACAAGTCGATCCCCATCATCATGCTCACGGCGAAGACCGAGGAGCAGGCGATGGCCACCGGCATCCGGACAGGCGCGAACCAGTACCTCACGAAACCGGTCGAGCCGGACACGCTGCTCGGTGCGGTGGCCGAAGAGCTCGCAAAGGCACAGGGCTAGGCGTCTGCCATGTCCCCGGCCAACGGTATCTCACAGCGTGTTCTGGACAGCCTCGTGGCGGCGGGCCTGATCACGGGCGAGCAGGTCGCGAGCGTGCAGGATGCAGCCGCGACGCGTGGCGTTCACGTGGGAGAGATCCTCGCCGAGCGTGACCTCGTCAGTGCCATCGACGTGGTCTCGGTACTCGAGCATGAGATGGGTGTCCCTCAAGTCGACCTCTCCAGCTATGCGCCGGAGGATGAAGCGCTGGCGCTCGTCCCGCCGCACCTCGCGCGCGAGCGCCGGGTGCTGCCGCTTTTCGAGATCGAGGGCATGCTCACCGTGGCGGTGGGCGACCCGATGGACGTGTTCGCCCTGGATGCGCTTGCCGCCGAGCTCAGCCTCGAGCTTGAACCGGTCCTTGCGGACGGGGCGTCGTTCTCTGCCACGCTTACGCAGTACTACCCCTCGGATGCGGTCGCCGCCGAGGCGCCCGGAGCCCCCGTGCCGCCGGTGGCCGCCGAGATCGAGCAGTTCGAGGCCTCCGACTTCTTCGAGGAGACCGCGGAGGAGACACCTGCGGTCCCTGTCGCTCCGGTCGTCGAGGCCGGGCCTGCCGCGACCGAGGTCGCGGATGCACCTGCTGTGGAGACCATCGAGCAGATGGCAGCCGCGGAGCCGGCGCCGTCGGGTCCGACAGCGATCGACCTCGATGTGCTTGCGGTCGCGGACTCGCGCAAGGTGGCCGTGCTCGTCGCCGACATCCTCGACGATGCGGTCGCTCGCGGGGCCAGCCGCCTCCATCTCTTGCCCTACAAGGAGGACTTCTTCCTCGTGTACCGGGTGAAGGGCGCGCTCGAGAAGGTCGCCAGCGCCCCGCTGTCGATGCAGGGTGCGCTTGTCGACGGGTTCAAGCAGTACGCCCGGCTCGGCAGCGTGCCGCCGTCGCGTCCTGCGCTCGGCCGCCTGCACACCCGCATCGGCGACAAAGACCGGGTGCTCACCGTCTCCGTGGTGCCGACGATCGCCGGGCAGCGCCTCGTCGTGTCCATCGCAGGTCTCAAGCCGAAGCCGCGCGGTTTCGAGGATCTCGGCATGGGTGAGGCCGAGACACGGGCACTGCAAGCGATGGTCGAGCGTGGCCGTGGGATCCTGCTCGTGTGCGCGCCTGTCGCGGGTGGTTCCACGACGACGTACTATGCGCTGCTTGCGCACGCTGCGGCCTCCGGCAAGACCGTGTACTCGGTGGAGCAGTCCGTCGAGTACGAGATCGCGGCGGTCGCACAGGTGATGATCGAGCCTGGCGGACCGTCCCCTGCGGCCTACATCGCCGCCGGCATGCGCCAGGATACCGACGTGATCGCCATCGACGGTCTGCGAACGGTCGAGGACGTGCACCTCGCTGTCGAGGCAGCCGGTCTCGGCAAGCTCGTGATCGCCACGTTCCCGGCGGCGGATATCGCTTCCGGCGTTCGGCGCATGCTCGACCTGGGTGCTGAGCCGCACAGCCTCGCCGCGGCCCTCACGCTCGGCGTGGGTCAGAGGCTCGTTCGGCTGAACTGCCCCAACTGCTCGCTGGAGACCGATGGGGCGCTCGCATCGCGTATCCCCGGCGCACCTTCAGGGCTCCGGGACAAAGCGGGCTCTGGCTGCCCCAACTGCGGGAAGTCCGGATTCAAAGGCGCGACTGCGATCAACGAGGTCCTCCCGTTCACGGAGCCGGTCAGAGCGACGGTCGGACGGGGTGCCTCGGAGGCGGAGATCGCGAGCGCCGCGGCCGCGGCCGGCATGCGCCCGTTGCTGGTCTCGGGTCTTTCACGGGTCAAGAACGGCGAGGTAAGTGCCGAGGAACTGAACAGAGTCCTGCGTTTCGTCCAGTAGGGAGCCGTGCGTGCCGAGAAAGACCAAGAACGCCGAGACCGCGACGCCGGCAACACCTGAAGAGGTGTCGGCCGTCGTAGGGGATGTCGTGCCCGACGCGGTGGAACCGACCGTGGCGACATCTGCTGACGGCGAATCGGACGTCGCGGCCGGGGAACGCCCCGTGCACTTTGCGCAGGCGGTCACGTTCAAGCTCGATGGGCAACTCTACGGACTGCCCATCGATGTCGTTCAGGAGATCCAACAGCTTGTCGAGTTCACGCCGGTGCCCGACGCTTCGACCGCTGTCGTGGGGCTGATCGACCTGCGGGGATTCGTGGTGCCGGCGATCGATCTGCGCACGCTGCTCGGCCTGCCGTCGCTCGAGTACACACTCGAGACGCCCATGGTCTTCTGCAGGGTGCGCGGACATGTGGTCTGTCTGGTGGTGGACCGGGTCGAGGATGTTGTCGACCTCCCGACGGACGGCCTGCAGCCGCCGACCAGCCTGTACAGCATGGCGGATCGCATGCTCGGCATGGTGCGGATCCCCCGGGGACTGGTCCTCATGCTCGACATCGACCGACTGGTTCCGGAGGCGGCACTCGCCGCAGCTGATGCCTCGACGGCGGGGGAGTGATGATGGGCGCGGATTCCCGGCTGCTCAATGACATCCATGTGCTGAAGATGGATGAGGTGCTGCGCAAGCGCGCCCAGTCGCTCGCACAGGCGCAGGAGGAAGAGGCCACGGATGATGCCCGGTCGCTGCTGCTGTTCCGCCTCGGCGAAGAGTGGTACGCGTTTCCTGTAGAGGGCGTCCGCGAGATCTACAACGACTGCTCCATCACCCGCATCCCGCGTGTCCCCGAGTACATCCTCGGGGTCGTGAACGTGCGCGGTGAGATCATGTCTGTGACCGACCTGGGCGCCATGATCCGTGTACCGAGCCGAACGCAGCACACGGATGTCGAGGAGCTGCCATCGGCCATCATCATCGCGAACGAGCACTGCGTGACCGCGGTGGTGGTGGATGAGATCGGTGACATCGCTGAGATACCCGGAGGAGATGTCGAGCCCGCGCTGTCCACGCTGGACAAGATGCAGGCGGAGTTCGTGGCCGGATCCGTGTACATCGGCGGACGGCTCATCGGCGTCGTGAACCTTGAGAAGGTCCTGGAGCCCATCGGAGAAGACGTCTGACGAGGAGTGCAGCATGTTCAAGCGACTGATGCAGAAGATCAGCGGCAACTTCCTGTTGAAGTACTCGATATTCACCATCGCAATGGTTTCTGTCGCCAACCTGGTGCAGCTCATCGCCGGTTTCGTGATCTTCCGCGACTATCTCGGCGAGCTGAACACCGAACTCGTCCTGCGAACGGCGCTGATGGTGATCATCTTCATCGGGGTCATGATCGGGCTCGCATACTTCCAGATCAACCTGGGCAAGCGGATGATGGCGCCGCTGTTCGAGGTCGTGAAAAGCATCAAGTCGGCGTGCGAGGGTGAGATCGGCCACAAGGTCACGGCGGACGCCAAGGACGAATTCGGTGTGCTCTCGCGTTCGTACAACCAGATGCTTGACCTCATCATCTACCTGATCAACCAGATGCAAGACTCCTCGAGCCGTCTCGCGGGGGCCTCGGGCGAGATCCTCTCTGCGACCGAGCAGCAGGCCTCGGGTGCAGCCGAGCAGGCGGCCTCCATCAGTCAGACCACCGCGACGATGGAGGAGCTTGCGGCCACGTACCGCCAGATCGCGGAGAACGCCAACCAGGTGGTCAGGATGGCAGAGACCTCGCTCGGCAACGCCGAGAGTGGTCAGCAGGCGGTCATGAACACGCTCGACTCCATGGAGTCGATCAAGTCGCGGTCGCAGTCTTCCGCGGCGAAGATCCTCCAGCTCGGTGAGCGGAGCCAGCAGATCGGGCAGGTCCTCTCAATCATCAACAGCATCGCCGACCAGACGAAGATCCTCGCGCTCAATGCCGCGATCGAGGCGGCGCGTGCGGGCGAAGCGGGCAAGGGTTTCAGCGTGGTCGCGGTCGAGATCCGCAAGCTTGCCGAGTCGGTCGTGGACTCCACCGGCGAGATCGAGACGATCATGACCGAGATCCAGGGTGCTGCGAACGACCTCGTCATCGCCACGGAGCAGGAGATGAAGCAGGTGCAGAGCGGCGTCGATCTGGCGCACACAACCGGCGAGAGCTTCGACCAGATCCTTGAGACGATCGAGCAGACGACGATCGCGGCGAAGGAGATCTCCGCCGCGACCCAGCAGCAGCGCAGCGCCACCGAGCAGGTGGTCAAGGCCATGCATGAGGTGGCATCGGTCGCCCAGCAGACCGCCTCCGCCTCGCGTCAGGTCGCCGGTGCCGCCGAGCAGCTCTCCGGTATCGCGAAGGAGTCCAGCCACATCGGAGCGGCGTTCAAGGTCGTCAGCCAGTAACCGGCGGCTCGATCGCACGAAGGAGACATGATGGTCGAGTTCGACCGTTCGGCTTTCATCGCCAAGTTCCAGGAGGAGGCGACAGACCTCCTGCAGCGCCTGAACGAGGGCATCATCAACCTCGAGGCGGACCCGGCGAACCGTCCGCTGATCGATCAGTGGCTTCGTGATGCTCACACGCTCAAGGGTTCGTCGCGTATGGTGGGCCTGATCGAGATATCCGACATCGCCCATCGCATGGAAGACGTGATGGTCAAGGTCCGCGATGGTGGCATGGCCTACACGGGGGACATGACCGACACGTTCTTCGAGGCTCTGGATGTCGTGGTCTACCTCGCCGAGCATGCGGGCAAGGATTCGGCCTCCGATATCGACCTGGTGGGTGTGACAGGGCGGCTCACCACCCTCGCGGGATCCGCAGCTGATGCGGTCGAATCCGCGTCCGTAGCGGTCGCTGTGCAGGAACCGTCCGCATCGGCGACCGAGAAGACCCCGGCGCGTGAGGCCGTCTCGGTGTCCGCGCCCGCGATCACAGATGCCACTCCCGAAGGCGCTGAGTCCGGCACAGATCATGAGCACGAGGCGCACGCCCCTCAGGCGGCTCAACGCGACGACAAGCTTCAGAGCAAGGAGCAGACGACGGTCCGCATCCGCACGAGCCAGGTGGATCGGCTACTGAACCTGGTGAGCGAGGTCGTCATCGGGCAGATCAAGGCGCAGCAGCGCGTCCGAGATCTTCGCGTCGTCTCGGCCCAGTCGATCGACGCGCTCCAGTCGTGGGGCAGGATCAAAGGCATGCTCAGTGTGCTGTCGCCCGAGGAACAGAGTGCTCTCGACATCGACCTCCGCGCGCTCGATGACCTGCTGCTGACGCAGCGCAGGGAGCTGGTCGCGCTTGCCAAGGACTACGCGGACGACACGTCGCGCACGGCGGCGGTCGTCGGCGATCTTCAGGAGCGTGCAATGGAGTTGCGTATGCTCCCGGTGAGCACCGTCTTCAACACGTTCCCTCGCGCGATGCGCGATCTTGCGCGTACGTTCAAGAAGGATGTCGATCTGTTCATCGAGGGCGGTGACACCGAACTCGACAAGAAGGTCCTCGAAGAGATCAACGATCCGTTGGTACACATCATGCGCAACGCCGTCGATCACGGCGTGGAGCCCGCGGCCGAGCGGCTGGCGTTGGGAAAGCCGGCGAAGGGCACGATCACCCTGAGCGCGCGCCAGGAGGGCGACCACATCATCATCGAGGTCGCCGACGACGGGGCCGGGATCGACCCGGTGAAGGTCAAGGCCGCCGCCGTGCGCAAGGGCTACATCACCGAGTCCGAGGCCAAGTCCATGTCGGACCGCGAGGCACGCTACCTCATCTTCGAGAAGGGCTTCTCCACGGCCGCCATCATCACGGAGATCTCCGGTCGTGGTGTGGGGATGGATGTCGTCCGCGAGTTCGTGGTCGAGCGCCTGAAAGGCGCCCTTGATGTGGAGTCCGAGTTGGGCAAGGGCTCGACCTTCCGGCTGACGATACCGCTCACGCTGGCGATCATCCGCGCGCTTCTGCTGCGTGTCGGCGGGCAGACCTTCGCGCTGCCGACCTCGTCGATCGAGGAGACCTCGCGTATCGAGCGCTCATCAATCATCAAGGTCGAAGGCCATGAGGTCATCCGTCGGCAGCGGCGCACCGTCCCGCTCGTGCACCTGCGGGACATCCTCGGCATCGACTTCGGTGCTGACGAGATCGGTCAGAAGATCCCGGTGGCGACACTGGGCTTCTCGGGACATCGTCTCGGCCTGATCGTCGATGAGTTCGTCGGTGAGCAGCAGATCGTCATCAAGACCCTCGGCACGCACCTCAAGAGGGTCGACAACGTGGCGGGCGTGACGATCCTCGGCGCCGGTGAGGTGGTGCCGATCCTGAACGTCCCCGATCTGATGACCAACGGACGCCAACTCACGGGCGTGCGGGCGCGTCGCGCCGGAGGGGCCGCCGAGCAGCAGGAGGACAAGGGGCCGAGCAGGGTCCTCATCTGCGAGGACTCGTTCACCACACGTGAGCTGGAACGCTCGATCTTCGAAGCTGCGGGCTTCGAGGTCGAGACAGCGACCGACGGAGCGATGGGTCTCGCACGGCTGCGCGAGGGCCTCAACCCGGATGCTGTCGTGACCGACGTCCAGATGCCCAATATGACCGGCTTCGAGCTCACCAGGGCCATCAAGTCGGACGACTTGCTCAAGTCGATCCCGGTCATCATCGTCACGTCCCTTGAGCGCGATGAGGAGAAGGCGGAAGGCATCGACGCGGGCGCGGACGCGTACATCACGAAGTCGGTCTTCAATCAGGACACGCTGCTCGACACCGTCGAACGATTGATCCGATAGATGAGCAGTGACATCGCAGCAGACCCGAGCGGGCGCATAAGGGTTCTCATCGCCGATGACTCACTCGTCGCGCGGGAGATGCTCAGTCAGATCCTGGCCAGCGACGGCACGATCGAGGTCATCGGCACGGCGTCTGACGGTCAGGAGGCCGTCGACATGGTCGGACGGCTCCGGCCCGACCTGGTCACGATGGATGTCCATATGCCGAAGATGGACGGCCTCGAGGCCACGGAGCGCATCATGGCCTACACACCGACGCCGATCCTTGTGGTCTCCTCCTCGGTGTACGGCGAAGGGATGGGCCGGGCGTTCGACGCACTGGCCGTCGGTGCCCTCGAAGTGATCAAGAAACCCGAACCGCGCGACTGGGCGGCGCTCGAGGCGATCGGTCGCGACATCATCCGCAAGGTGAAGATCCTCGCACGGGTGAGGGTGATCACGCACATCAGGGGCCGCCATGATCCGATCCATCGCGCAGCTCCCGGGCGGCCGAACGCCCAGACGCGCGGCGGCAAGGTGCAGATGGTGGCGATCGGTTCGTCCACCGGCGGCCCCTCGGCGCTGCTGAACGTCCTCGGGCGCCTCTCATCGGACTTCCCGCTGCCGGTCGTCATCGCTCAGCACATCGCCGAGGGCTTTGTTCCCGGCCTGGCGAGCTGGCTGGACGCGGGCTGTCAGATCAAGGTCACGCCCGCCGAGGATGGGGGGTCGGTAGCGCCCGGTGTGGCGTACATCGCTGCGACCGGCCACAACATCGAGATCGACGGCATGGTGACCCGGTTCACCGACCCGAAGCCCGGACAGCTGTACATCCCCTCCGCAGACACTCTCTTCGAGTCGGCGGCGCGCTCGTACGGCAGACAGGCGCTCGGAGTACTGCTCACGGGCATGGGGGCCGACGGTGCGCGCGGACTCAAGCAGCTGCACGACGTCGGCGGGCCCACGATCTGCCAGGACGAGGCAACCTCGACGGTGTGGGGCATGCCGAAAGCCGCGATCGATGTGGGCGCCGCGGACACGGTCCTGCCGGTGCATGAGATCGCCGCCGAGATCGAACGGCTCGCCGTTCCCGTGTAGGGACGACGCCCGATGGCTATACTCGGACGCATGCGCGACCTACCTATCGGCATATTCGACTCCGGACTCGGCGGCCTCACGGTGGCCGGCGAGGTCATGCGCGCGCTTCCCCACGAGAGCATCATCTACTTCGGTGACACTGTCCGCTGCCCCTACGGCCCGCGCGAGCCCGCCGAGGTGCGCGAGTTCGTGCTGCAGATCGGGCAGTGGCTCACCGGACAGCAGGTCAAACTCATCGTGGTCGCGTGCAACACCGCTACCGCCGCCGGCCTGGCGCTCGCACAGAGCGTCTTCGACGTGCCCGTCATCGGGGTCGTCGAACCGGGCGCGCGTGCCGCCGTCCAGAGCACCGTCAACCGCCGTGTGGGTGTGATCGGCACGCTCGGCACAGTGAAGTCGGGTGCGTACAGCTCTGCCGTGCGGGCGCTCGATGCGGGTGTGACCGTGTTCTCCGCGGCCACGCCACGCTTCGTCGACGTCGTGGAGCAGGGGCTGCGCCTCGGTGACGGGACCATCGAGGAGTGGCTTGCGCAGATCGGCGACATCTACATCCGTCCGTCGTTCTACGAGATGGCGCGCGACTACCTCGACCCGCTCAAGCGCAGTGGCATCGACACGCTCGTCCTCGGCTGTACGCACTTCCCACTGCTTGCGGCGCCCATCCAGAGCGTCGTCGGATCGAACGTGCGCCTCATCTCCTCGGCCGAGGAGACCGCGCGTGAGGTCGCCGAGACGCTCGAGGCGCGCGGGCACCTCGCCGGGCCGGGCAGTGGCCGCACGGAGCGGTTCGTCACCACCGGTGATGCGGCCGAGTTCACCGGCCTGGGGGCGCGTGTGCTCGGGCGGCCGATACCTTCGGCCGAGCACGTGATGGTCTCCGAGCTTGAGACGCTCGTCACCGAGGAGTCGCGCACGCGCCAGAGGGCGTTCGAGGAGGACGGGACGTGCAGCTGACCGTACTGGGTAGCGCCGCGTCGTACCCGGACGCCGGACGGGCGTGCGCGGGACATCTGGTGCAGTCGGGAGCCACGTCGGTGCTGCTGGACTGCGGGAACGGCGTGATATCGAACCTCGGCCGGGTGCTCGACCCCACCGCGCTCTCGGCGGTGTTCATCACCCACGCGCACATCGACCACTTCGCGGACGTGTATGCGCTGGAGGCTGCGCTGCGCTACGCGCCTGCCGGTCCGTTGCCGCCGCTGCCGCTCTACCTGCCCGACGGGCTCTTCGATCTCATGGCCGGCGCACTGACCGAGCACGGGTCACGTGAGCTCGCCGAGGCCTTCGAGGTCCACGAGCTCAAGGCGGGCGAGGCGATCCGGGTGGGCGGCATCACGGTGACGCCGACGCCGGTCGAGCACGTCGGGCTCACCATGGCGCTCGTCGTCGATGAGGGCGATGCGCGGCTGTGCTACACGGCCGACACACGTCTCTGCGATGCGGCGCGTGCGGCGGCACGTGATGCCTCGGTGCTGCTGGCCGATGCGACGCTGCCGCAGGAGTTCGCGGGTCGCGCGCCGCACATGACGCCCGCCGAGGCCGCCACGCTCGCGCGTGACTGTGGCGCACACACGCTCGTGCTCACGCATTTGTGGCCCACGGTCGACCGGGCGGTGGCGTTCGCCGATGCGACGGCCGTCTTCGGCGGGCGTGTTATCGTGGCCGATGAGATGGATCAGCTTCACATCGAGCAGTAGGGAGACCACGTCCATGCAGCGTTCCGAAGGTCGGGGCACCACCCAGATGCGGCCCGTCACGATCACGAGACGGTACCTCAAGCACGCGCATGGCTCGTGCCTGTTCGAGCTCGGCGACACGAAGGTGCTGTGCGCGGCGAACTTCGCCGAGACGGTAGCGGGATGGCGCCGGGGGAGCGGGCTGGGCTGGGTCACCGCCGAGTACTCGCTGCTACCGGCGTCCACGCACACGCGCACGCGTCGCGAGGTCGCCTCCGGCTCGCCCAGTGGCCGCACGCACGAGATCCAGCGGCTCATCGGCCGCTCGCTGCGCACCGTCGTGGACATGGGCGGCCTCGGTGGCGAGTACACCCTGAACGTCGACTGCGACGTGATCCAGGCCGATGGAGGCACGCGCACCGCCGCCATCACCGGTGCCTTCATAGCGGTGCATGACGCGCTCAACACATGGCGACAGGCGGGTAAGATCGCCGAGTTGCCGATCCTCGACTACGTGGCCGCCACGTCCGTGGGCGTCGTGGACGGGGTCGTCTGTCTGGATCTCGAGTACGGCGAAGACAGCATCGCCGAGGTGGACATGAACGTGGTCTGCGACGGCAAGGGCCGCTTCATCGAGGTGCAGGGTACAGGCGAGCGCACCCCGTTCGATCGCGGCCGCCTTGACGAGCTCCTCGACGTCGCCGCCGAAGGCACCGCGAAGCTCGTCAGTCTGCAGCGCAGGGTGATCGCCGAGGACCTCGAGGTGTTCAGTGAGCGCGCCTGAGGTGCGTCGGGTCATCGTGGCTACGTCCAACCGCGGCAAGCTCGAGGAGATCCGTTCGGCGTTGCCCTTCGAGGGGTGGGAGTTCGTGACCGCTGCCGATCTGGGCGCCGAGCCGCTCGAAGTCGAGGAGACGGGAACGACCTTCATCGCCAACGCGCGCCTTAAGGCGCACGCTTACCACGAGGTGTTCGGTCTCGCGGCGCTCGCTGACGACAGTGGCCTGGAGGTCGATGTGCTCGGCGGTGCGCCGGGCGTGTACTCGTCCCGCTACGCGGATGACTGCTGCGGAGGTGGTGACGCGGCCAACAACGCGCGCCTGCTGATCGAGCTCGATGACGTGCCGGCCACGGAGCGCACCGCCCGCTTCCGCAGCGTGATCGTGCTGGTGGGCGAGGACGGGCACGAGACGGTCGCCGAAGGCGCATGCGAAGGCACGATCGCTTTCACGCCCCGGGGGCAGAACGGCTTCGGCTACGACCCGCTCTTCCTTCCGGAGGCGACACCGGGCCGCAGCATGGCCGAGCTCGCGCTGGGCGAGAAGAACGCGATCAGCCATCGCGGGGCCGCGCTCAGGGCGCTCGGAGCGATGCTCGGCGGCTGATATGCGGAATCGCGCTGTGGTCGCTGATGCCCATTTGCCCGTATTCACGCTCGCCCGTATACTGGGCGATGCTCTCGAGCATGGGTCCGCGAGGGCCTCGCTCGGGTTCGAGGTCGGGCCGTAGCGCAGCTTGGTAGCGCATCTGCTTTGGGAGCAGAGGGTCGCAGGTTCGAATCCTGTCGGCCCGACCAGTACGCGGCGGTAGTTCAATTGGTAGAGCATCAGCCTTCCAAGCTGATTGTTGCGGGTTCGAGTCCCGTCCGCCGCTCCAGTACCATCCTCGGCATGCCGTGTGCGGGCCGATTGACAACATAGGGCGCCCGAAGGTACCGTTCTCACTCGGCACTTCGGAGGCGCTCGCATACGCGCCCGTAGCTCAGCTGGATAGAGCGGGAGACTTCTAATCTCTAGGTCGGGGGTTCGAATCCCTCCGGGCGTGCCAGACACAACATGGTGGGTGTAGCTCAGTTGGTTAGAGCGCCGGACTGTGGCTCCGGAGGCCGCGGGTTCAAGTCCCGTTACCCACCCCATGAAATCCTCGCGACGGCCCGCCTCTGTGCGGGTCGTCGTGTTACCCGCGGGGTCCGCTCGGCTACACTCATCACTGAGTCTCACCACACACGCCGAGGAGCCGCTGATGCTCTCAGATATCGAGATCGCCCACGCCGCGACCGTACGTCCCGCACGCGACATCGCCGATGAACTCGGTCTGTTGCCCGACGAGGTCGAGCCCAACGGACGCCACAAGGCGAAGGTGACGCTCAGGTGCCTCGACCGTCTTGCGGACGCGCCGAACGGCCGGTACGTGCTCGTCACGGCCATCACTCCCACGCCGCTCGGAGAGGGCAAGACGCTCACCACCGTCGGGCTCGGGCAGGCGTTCAGGGCGGCAGGTCACTCGGCGGTCGCCTGCATCCGCCAGCCGTCGCTCGGACCGGTCTTCGGCATCAAGGGCGGCGCGGCCGGTGGCGGTTACGCGCAGGTCGTGCCGATGGAGGACATCAACCTGCACCTCACCGGAGACGTGCACGCCATCACAGCCGCTCACAACCTCTGCGCGGCGTTCATCGACAACCACATCTACCACGGCAATGCGCTCGGCATCGATCCGCACGCGATCAGCTGGCCGCGCGTGCTCGATATCTCGGACCGTGCGCTGCGCAACGTTGTGATCGGCCTCGGCGGACGCACCGACGGGAACCCGCGCGAGTCGCACTTCGAGATCACGGTGGCGAGCGAACTGATGGCGATCCTCGCGCTCGCCGAGGACATCGGTGACCTGCGTGCGCGCATCGGGCGAATCATCATCGGCCGTACCTTCGAGGGAGCGCCGGTCACCACCGAGGACCTCAAGGTCGCGGGGTCTATGACCGTCCTCATGAAGGAGACCATCAAGCCGAACCTCATGCAGAACCTCGACGGCGGTGCGGCGTTCGTCCATGCCGGGCCGTTCGCCAACATCGCACACGGCAACAGCTCGATCGTCGCCGACCGCATCGCGCTCAAGCTCGCCGACTACGTGGTCACCGAGGCCGGCTTCGGTGCTGACATGGGTGCCGAGAAGTTCGTGAACATCAAGTGTCGCGCATCGGGCCTCAAGCCGGATGCCGCCGTTCTCGTGTGCACGGTGCGTGCGCTCAAGGCGCATTCGGGGCGCTTCGAGGTCAAGCCGGGACGTGACCTCGACCCCGGCCTGATCACCGAGGACCTCGACGCGCTCGCTGCGGGCATGCCGAACCTCGTGAAGCAGGTGGAGAACGTACGGGCCTTTGGCATACCGGTCGTGGTAGCGATCAACGCGTTCCCGACGGACACGCTGGCCGAGCACGCGCTCATCGAGGAGGCCGCGCGGCAGGCGCACGCCTTTGACGTGGTCACCCACACGATGCACGCCGAAGGCGCGCGCGGTGGCCTTGCGCTTGCCGAGGCCGTGGGTCGTGCATGCGAGGAGCCGTCCGTGCTCGCGTTCTCCTATCCGGCTGACGCGCCGCTGAGTGAGAAGATCGCTGCGATCGCCACGCGCATCTACGGTGCGAGCGGGGTGGACTTCTCCTTCGAGGCCTCGCGGGCGATACAGGCGATCAGCGATGCGGGGCTGTGCTCGATCCCGGTCTGCATGGCCAAGACGCACCTATCGCTCAGTCACGACCCCAAGCTCAAGGGCGCTCCGGTTGGTTGGCGGCTTCCTGTGCGCGATGTGCGAGTGTCCGCCGGCGCGGGCTTCGCGTACGCGCTGTGCGGTGACATCACCACTATGCCCGGCCTGCCGCGAACACCCGCGGGGGAGCACATCGATATCGACGAGAACGGTCATGTGGTGGGGCTGTCGTAGCGGCGCGCTTGACATGAGATAGGGTCGTCACGCGCCATTTGCATTCGGCGCGACAGCAGGTACAATATGCGAGCGTTCGGGCCGTTAGCTCAGCTGGTAGAGCAGGGGACTCTTAATCCCAAGGTCATAGGTTCGATCCCTATACGGCCCACCATACGATTCGAGCAGACCCCCGCAGGATCACTGCGGGGGTCTTGTGCGTTCTCACGAAGCAGTCGTCGGTTTTCCGGGCTTGAGTTCGCCGCTCCGATCGTCACGCGCCCACCAGCCTCGACCTGCCCGCGTCATAGCGGTTCAGAAGGCGCGAAGAACTGGTTGACTGCGCCGCAGTAGCCTCGATGCGTGCGTTACCCACAGCCTGGTCCATGGCGCTCGGTTCCCCGGTTGCAGGGTCTCGCAGGTTCCGAGCCGTTGGGGAGGGGGACTGATGGGTGACGTTTCGAAGGTCTGGCAGCTCTCTCGGGGTGGGAGGTGGAGGCCATCCGGGAACATGCGACGTCAGAAGATGAAGCTCATGGATGAATATTGAGTACTTTGAGTCACCAATATAGATATTGGGGCACTGCGCATACAGTACTGAAGGGGGAGAAAGGCTCATGCATCAGGGAGTCTCGTTTCGTGTGCTCGCACTGCGAGTGGGTCTCGCGGTCGTTGCTGCGGTTCTCATGTTCGTTGGTTCTCATGCGTTGGTGGGCTCGGGCGATGAGTACGCGCTCGGCGAGGAGGGCGGCTCCAGCCAGGGTGGCGGGCAGTCGCATCCGGCTGTTGATGAAGGGGTTCGAGGCACAGTCGTAACCCGTGTTCGGAATGCGCCCGAGCTTGACCCAGGAATCGTGGTCGTCACTGTGCCACTCGACGGCCGTTTCGCATCTCCCGGGCAGCTATACGGAACGAGGGCCAAGAAGCCGCTGCAGCTCGGACCTGCCAAAGTCGAAGGAATGACACAGGACGGTCTTGGCTCGCGGGCGGGGATTCTGCTACCGGATGGCACGCGGGTGATCTACTCGTTCTGGGAGCGGATCACGGAGTTCCCCACGTATGCACCCGGGGACCCCGAGGTCGCCGATGGTACCCATATGGACACACCCACCATACGGTTGTTCGACCTGGTCTCCAGCGAGGACACGCTCATCGCATCTGGTGCCCGCTCGATGGCGTGGAGGGCGGACGGTGCGTTCGCGTATGCCACGGGGATAGACACTGATTACCGTCTCAATCTGCCATACCTCGAGCGGGTGGTCGTGCAGCAGGGGCTGGATGGCGAGCCATCGGTGTGGACCTCGGATGCGGATCGATACACCGTCGAACTATGGGCCGGCAGCACACTCATCGTCTCACGTGAGCTTATGGGCGGTGCACGCGAGTATATCGCGCTTGATGGGCCTGATCTCAAACGGAGCATTCTCTCTGAGGCAGATAGAGAGTCCTTCCTTGGCGTGAGTCCCGACGGCAAGCATGTGCTGATCTCATCTGGTGGTTTCGACTCCGGTCAGCCGTTGATGATCCGCGAGGTGGAATTGGGGAGCGGCGAGGAGATTGCGCGCTTCTCGTTCGAGCACCAACTCGATCCGATAACCGGGAAACCCGTCGATGGTGTATGGGAGGCTGCGTGGGAAGGTGACCGAATAGTGGTGTCCCTAGGCTCCAAGAGCATCGCCGTCCTGTCGTCAGAGGGTGGGGCGCTCGCACTGGAGGACATCATCACCTTTGAGTATCCGAAGCTGCGTGACGGTCGTCTGACCACGATAACGCTGAGCACGGACTGCAACCGCATCTATCTGGTTGCCGATGAGGGGGACGCGTCCTCTGAGCTCGAGAGGACGGCAGTCATCACCTACGACCTTGCGTCCGGCGAGTGTTCGCGCTGGATTGCTCCTGGTATGCCAGCTATCACGCATCTTGTGTCCAACCCCAGTCGGCCTCGTTAGGAGGTGCCCGATGCTTGCATCCATCCTTAGCACCGTGAGTCGTAGACTCACCTGCACCTGTCTGCTGGCTGTGCTTGTAGCGGCTCTGTGCCCCTCGATGGCGTTCGGGGCGACACCCATCGGGTGGTTTGACTACGCGCGCAACGGAACGAACACCAACGGCCGCCTGACATGGAATTACACCTGGGGCGACGTACCCCCTGTGTACTCTGTGTACTGGCGTGCTGGCTCGGGGAGTTACCTGGATGACCGCACGAACGGTTGGTTGCCTTCAGGGTGGTACTCGATCAGGGGGCACTGGAACAACTATTACGGCAGCGCGATCTATGGCCGGGTCTGGTACTTGTCGGACAAGCGAAGCGTCAAGACCGGTGTCATGCGCACCGCGCTGTTCATCCACACCGAGGAGACACCCTCGAATGGGCAGTACAATCCAACAGCTGGCGATGATCCTCAGTGCTGGGAGGGGACCAACGACTACTACTCGTACGGTTGCGTGAAGGTTGCATACGGCATTGACATGAACGCTGTCCATACACGCTGGACAAGCTATGGTGGCTCCACAGCGCATGGCAACACATCTCCATATCCGCTGGGGACCAAGTTGTACGTCCACTAGAGATTCGGGCGGCCTCGCTGATCAGCGGTTGGCCTCTGTTCTGCGGGGAGTCAGTGTGGGGCACGCGATTCGATCGCGTCTTCTGTTCACGACGCAAAGGCCGGGGCATGAAGCCCTCGGCCTTTGCTATCATGTACGGACGCTTGCATGCGGGCGTGGCGGAACTGGCAGACGCGCCGGGTTTAGGTCCCGGTGGGGAAACTCGTGGAGGTTCGAGTCCTCTCGCCCGCACCACTGACGGAACGAGTTGGGCGCACACCGCGCTCTTGACGATCACCACAGCTCATGAGGAGGACACTTGCACACGAGCGTTGAACGCCTTGAAGGCGACCGCGTCAGGATCACGGTCACGGTACCGGCAGCCGATGTCGATGTGGCGATCGCGAGCGCGTACGCGGCTATCGGCAAGAAGCTACGCATCCCCGGGTTCCGCCCGGGTAAGGCGCCACGTCCGGTGATCGATATGCATGTGGGCCGGGAGGCCGTGCTCGCCGAGGCGCAAGAGGATGTCGTGTCCGACTCCTACGGGCGCGCGATCTCGCAGGAAGACCTCCGCACGCTGGGCCAGCCCGACGTCGGTGAACTCGCGATGATCGATGAGGGCCAGGACTTCACCTACTCGGCAGAGGTCGCGCTGCGGCCGGAGTTCACGCTCTCGAAGGCCGATGCCTTCGAGGTCACCGTGCCCTCGAGGACGTCTTCTGATCGCGAGGTTGACGCGCAGATCGAGTACACGCGGGAGCGCTTCGCCACCCTCGAGGCGGTCGATCAGGCCGTGGGCGAGAACGACTTCGCGCTGATCTCGTTCGTCGGCACGGTCGGCGGGGAGGCGTACGAGGGCAACTCCGTGGACAAGTACCTTTACGAGCTCGGTCGTGGCATGATGCCCGCCGAGTTCGATGCAGCGCTCGTGGGCGTCGTGCCCGGTGGCTCGACCGTCGCCGAGTTCGATATCCCCGATACGAGCTCGAACGAGGAGTTCGTGGGCAAGCAGGCTCGATTCGAGATCGATGTACACGAGGTGAAGACGAAGGTGCTCCCCGCGCTCGATGACGAGTTCGCCGCGACTGCGGGCGGTTTCGACTCGATGGAGGAGTACCGCGCGGACGTGCGCAAGGGCCTCGATGAGGCGAAGGAGACCGCGCACATGCGCGAGATCGAGACCGCTGCGCTTCGGGCGGTCGCCGAGCGCCTTGAGGGCGACGTGCCCGAAGAGATGATCGAGACCCGTGCGAACTCGATGGCGCGGGAGTTCTTCGAGACGCTCGAGGAGCGCGGCATCTCGGTGCAGGAGTATCTGCAGATGACCGGCGTGACTCCCGAGCAGATGCAGAACGACCTCAAGGAGCAGGCCGATCGTCGCGTTCGCGAGGAGTTGGCGTTAGAGGCGCTGTGCCGCGCGCAGAAGCTCGAGGTCACCGACATGGATGTGGCCGACGCCATCCGCGAGATCGCCGGTGGCGATGACACGGCGGCCGCGACTCTGCGCGACAACCTCGCCACGAACGGCGCGCTGCCGATCGTCCGCGAGCAGATCATGCACAAGAAGGCCCTCAAGTGGCTGATCGACTCGGTCACCGTGGTGGAAGAGGAGCAGTCATGAGCCACGATTCCAGGGCGCTCGTTCCTATCGTCGTCGAGCAGACCTCGCGCGGCGAGCGCAGCTTCGACATCTTCTCCAGGCTGCTCAACGAGCGCATCGTCTTCCTCGGGACCGAGATCGACGACATCAGCGCGAATCTCGTGATCGCACAGCTTCTGCACCTGGAGAGTGACGATCCGGGCAAGGACATCAGCCTGTACATCAACTCGCCCGGAGGCTCTGTGACCTCGGCGCTGGCGATGTATGACACGATGCAGTACATCCGCTCGGACGTGTCCACGATCTGCATCGGCCAGTGTGCGTCCGCTGCGGCGGTCCTGCTCGCGTCGGGTGCCGCGGGCAAGCGTTTCGCGCTGCCCAACAGTCGCGTGCTCATCCACCAGCCGTGGGGCGGCACACAAGGTCAGGTAACCGACATCGAGATCCAGGCCAAGGAGATGCTCCGCATCCGGGAGGCGCTCGATCTCATCATGTCGCGTCACACGGGTCAGACCGTGGAGAAGATCCACCTTGATACGGAGCGCGACAACATCATGACGGCCGAGGAAGCGAAGGCGTACGGCATCATCGATGCGGTCTTCGAGAAGCGCGCCACGACGAAAGAGGGCTGATAGTCAGCCATGGACCGTCACGAAGACAATGAGCGGCTGGTCTGCTCCTTCTGCGGCAAGCCGCAGCATCAGGTGCGTAAGCTCGTCGCAGGCCCGAACGCCTACATCTGCGACGAGTGCATCGAGTTGTGCTGCGACATAGTCGACGAAGAGCCTTCCGAGGGTGCGGCTGCGGCTCCGGACGAGGTTCTCCCCACACCAAAGGAGATACTGGCGGCGCTCGACGACTATGTGGTGGGCCAGGATCTGGCGAAGAAGACGCTCTCGGTGGCGGTCTACAACCACTACAAGCGCATGCGCTGCGCCGCGGATGACGACACCGAGGCTGTCGAGATCGCGAAGAGCAACATCATGCTCCTCGGTCCGACGGGCTGCGGTAAGACACTGCTGGCGCAGACCCTGGCGCGGATTCTCAAGGTGCCGTTCGCGATCGCCGATGCCACGACGCTCACCGAGGCCGGCTATGTCGGCGAGGACGTTGAGAATATCTTGCTCAAGCTCATCACGGCTGCCGACTTCGACATCCCCCGGGCCGAGATGGGCATCGTCTACATCGACGAGATCGACAAGATCGCGCGCAAGGCCGAGAACCTCTCGATCACGCGTGACGTCTCCGGTGAGGGCGTGCAACAAGCGCTCCTCAAGATCGTTGAGGGGACCGAGGCGTCCGTGCCGCCTCAGGGCGGACGCAAGCATCCTCAGCAGGAACTCATCAAGATCGACACCACCAACGTGCTCTTCATCCTTGGTGGCGCGTTCGTGGGGCTCGAGAAGATCATCGCCGACCGGATCGGGAAGAAGGGTGTCGGTTTCGGCGCCGAGATCCACGAGGCGGACCAGCACGACACGGGCGCCTTGCTCGCCCGGGTGCTTCCCGAGGACCTGCACAAGTTCGGTCTCATCCCCGAGTTCATCGGACGCATCCCCGTCACCGCTCACGTCGAGGAGCTCGACGAGGACGAACTCGTTCGCATCCTCACCGAGCCGAAGAACGCGCTCGTCCGGCAGTACCGGCGGCTGTTCGAGATGGAGGGTGTGGACCTCGTATTCACGCCCGAGGCGCTCATCGAGGTCGCAGTCCAGGCCATCGTGCGACAGACCGGCGCGCGCGGACTGCGCTCGATACTCGAGACGCTCCTGCTCGACACCATGTACGAGCTGCCCGGTCGCGATGACGTCGAGCGAGTGACCATCTCTGAAGAGGTCGTGCGGGGCTCGATCCCCCCCGTGCTCACACTGCGCGCCGCAGCGGACGCCAGCGCTTAACGCGCACATCCATGCGGCCCAACGACGAGGGCCCCGCATCAGCGGGGCCCTCGTATCATCGTTTCAGGTTCGTACTAACGGTTGCCGAGGATCTCATCAGCGCGCTCGACCTGGCTTGGATACAGGTCCTTGGGCACGGACTCACGGCCAAGGACACGGAAGACCATGTGCCGTGCACAGAGCGTGTTGCTGCCCTTGCAGTAGCGATCCTTGATGATATTGGCCATCGATGGCATCTCAGCCATCTGGTCGTTGAAGAATGGGCAGGTGTTGATGAGTTCGCATTCAGCCATTCTTGCTGCCACCGCCTCTCGGAGCCTTCCCGCTGGTGCCCTCATTCACATTATGGCCTAAATCAGTGTGAATGGCGCAGAGCGGGCCACAACTTCTCGGCAGGCGGTCGGATTGCGATGACAGACGCGATGAGTAGTCGGTCCGGTTTGTCGTAGAATCCAGATTCAACCTTCATTTCGAAAGGATGTCACGCAGCCCATGAGCGAGATGCCGACGGCATATGATCCGGACGCTGTTGAAGGCCGGATATTCAGCGGGTGGTCCGAGGCCGGCTACTTCGCCCGGAGGCCTGAAGGAGACGCGCCCTTCACCGTCGTGATCCCGCCGCCGAACGTCACCGGGTCCCTGCACATGGGACATGCGCTGAACAACACCATCCAGGACGTGGTGATCCGCCGCTCCCGGATGACCGGTCGGCCGACCCGATGGGTGGTGGGCACGGATCACGCAGGAATCGCCACCCAGAACAAGGTCGAGCAGAAGCTCGCCGCGCAGGGCCTGTCTCGCCATGACGTCGGGCGGGAGCGGTTCATCGAACTGTGCTGGGAGTGGCGGATCGAGCACGGCAGCATCATCATCGAGCAGCTCAAGCGCATGGGATGCAGCTGCGATTACGCCGATGAGCACTTCACGATGGACGAGCCGTATCAGCGTGCGGTCCGCACGGTCTTCGTCGATTGGTTCGAGAAGGGCCTCATCTACCGGGGCGAGCGCATCATCAACTGGTGCCCGCGCTGCTCGACCGCCCTCTCCGACATCGAGGTGGAGCACGAGGAACTCGACAGCCACCTGTGGCACATCCGCTATCCGCTCAAGGATCCGGTCGCCGGCCGCGATCACCTCGTCGTGGCCACGACACGGCCCGAGACGATGCTCGGCGATATGTGCGTGGCGGTCCATCCGGACGATGACCGCTATCGCGACCTCGTGGGAGCCACGATCGTGCTGCCGCTGCTCGGCCGGGAGATCCCGATCGTCGCGGACGCCTACGTCGACCCTGCGTTCGGCACGGGTGCCGTCAAGGTGACACCGGCCCACGACCCGAACGATTTCGACATCGCCGAGCGGCACGGCATCGCCAAGCTGAACATCCTGAACGCCGACGCGACGATCACCGCCGATGGCGGGCCGTACCGGGGTCTCGACCGTTACGAGGCGCGCGCGCGTGTGGTCGATGATCTCAAGGCCGCCGGACTGCTCGTGGCCATCGACGACCATGTGCACGCGGTGGGCCACTGCTACCGCTGCCACACCGTGGTGGAGCCGTGGCTCTCCGACCAGTGGTTCGTCGACATGAAGCCGCTTGCGGCTCCGGCCATCGACGCCGTGCGCGGAGACAGGGTCGTCTTCCATCCGCGCCGTTGGGAGAACGTCTATTACCACTGGATGGAGAACATACGCGACTGGTGCATCAGTCGGCAGCTGTGGTGGGGCCACCGCATCCCCGTCTTCTACTGTGACGCATGTGGTTTCCAGGGCGCGAGCATGGATGACCTGGAGACCTGTCCGACGTGCGGAGCTCCCGTGTGGCAGGACGAGGACGTCCTCGATACCTGGTTCTCCTCGCAGCTCTGGCCGTTCGCGACCCTCGGCTGGCCTGCTGATACGCCCGAGCTCGGCTTCTTCTATCCCACCACCGTGCTATCCACCGCACGCGACATCCTGTTCCTGTGGGTGGCGAGGATGATCATGAGCGGCCTGTACTTCGTGGGCGACGTACCGTACAAAGACGTCATCATCCACCCGACGGTCTTCAACGCCGAGGGCAAGCGCATGAGCAAGTCGCTCGGCACGGGCGTGGACCCGCTCGACCTCATGGCCCACTACGGCGCGGACGGCATGCGCTTTGGCCTGATGCTGCAGGTCACCGGCAACCAGGACATCAAGTTCGCCGAGGACAAGCTCGCGAGCAGCCGCAACTTCGCGAACAAGATCTGGAACGCGAGCCGCTTTGTGCTCATGAACGCAGGGGAGGACTTCGAGCCGGGCGCGCCGAGGGTCGAGACGGTCGCCGACGCGTGGATCCTCTCGCGGCTGGCCGACCTCGCCGCGCGCGTGGACGAGGGCCTGCTCACGTACGAGTTCGGCGAGACCGCCCGCGCGCTCTACGACTTCTTCTGGAACGAGTTCTGCGACTGGTACATCGAGCTTGCCAAACCGCGGCTTGCCGCAGGCGGAGCCACGCGCCAGACGGCGCTCGACAACCTCGTGTTCGTGCTCGACCACGCTCTCCGGCTGCTCCATCCCATGATGCCCTTCGTGACCGAGGAGATCTGGGGCCGCCTGCCGCACGACGAAGCCGAGCGAGCGGAGGCGCTCATGGTGGCCGCGTGGCCGGATGCCGCGCAGCTCGCAGCGTATCGGGACGAAGACGCCGAGCGTTCCATCGACCGGCTGATCGAGCTGGTCGTCGGCGTGCGTGCGGTCCGCGCGCGCTACGGCATCTCCCCGAAACAGGGTCTGCGCGTGGAGTTCAAGACGTCCGGTGACGCTGACAACCGGTGGATACAGGAGGAGTTCGGCCACATGAAGTCGCTGGCGGGCGTAGCCGAGTTCGCCGCGGGCGTGGATGCCGTCAAGCCGCCGCACTCGGCCGTGTTCGTCGCGGGCGACATGACCGTGTTCGTGCCGCTCGAGGGCCTGGTGGACTTCGAAGCCGAACGCCAGCGCATCGCCACCGAGTCGGCCAAGGCGCAAGAAGAGCTCTCCCGGCTCACGAAGAAGCTCGCGAACGAGGGATTTCTCGCGAAGGCGGCGCCGGAGATCATCGAGAAGGACCGTGCCAAGGCGGCGGAGCTCGGCGCGACGGTGGCGAGGCTCACCGGTCAACTGGGTGAGCTGGCTGACTGAGATGGCGGCCGCCACTCTCACGTACGAGCAGGCGATCGAGCGACTGGGCCAAGCGTTGCGATTCGGTATCAACCCCTCGCTCGAGGGCATCCGGACGCTCACGAACGCGCTCGGCTCGCCGCAGAGGGCCTTCCGCTGCATACAGGTGACCGGAACCAACGGCAAGACATCCGTGGTGCGGATGATCGGGGCCGGGCTGAACGCGATGGGCCACACCGCTGGCTGCTATACGAGCCCTCACCTCATCTCGTACACGGAGCGCTTTGAGATCGACGGCACGCCGGTCGGTGAAGAGGAGCTGGCCCGGGCACTCAGCGAGGTGTTCACCGCGGCCGAAGCGCTCGGCAGGGAATTCACCGAGTTCGAGCTGCTCACCGCTGCGGCGTTCTGGCTCTTCAGGACCCGTGGGGTGGAGTGGGCCGTGCTCGAGGTGGGGATGGGTGGGCGGTGGGATGCCACGAGTGTGGTCGATCCTGCAGTGGCTGTGATCACCGGCGTGGGGCTCGATCACACCGATCGCCTCGGTACGACCCGTGAGGAGATCGCGGTCGACAAGTCGCACATCATCAAGCGCGATTCGGTCGTGGTCATCGGGCCCGGGTGCGAGGGTGTGGAGCACATCTTCGAGAACCGCGCGGTCGAGATGACGAGTCCGTATGTGGCACGGGTGGGCGTCGGGCACGACCCCGACGTGACCTGGCGGATCGTGCGGCGCCCCCGCACGCCCGGAGGGACGCTCACGGTCGATGTGGACCTGTGCGGGGTGCACACGCGCCGCGCGACGCTCCGCGCCCCCTCGTATCAGGCTCCGAACATCGCCACCGCGATGACCGCGGTGGGCGTCGCGCTGTGGGAGGTGGGCGAGTCGGATGCCGGCGAGCAGGTGGCCAAGATACTGCGCCTCCCGGGCCGGTTCGAGCTGCTCCGCAAGGACCCGCCGCTCGTCATCGACGGCGCGCACAATCCACAGGCCGCCGGGATGCTCGCCACCGCGATCGCCGAGGCCTTCGGCGGCGAGCCGCCGGTGATCGTACTGGCGATCCTGGCGGACAAGGACGCCGGGGGCATCGTGCGTGCACTCACTCCCTGTGCGAGATCGTTCGTGGTGACCGAGAACGGTTCGCCGCGGTGCATGTCGGCCGGTGCGCTCGCCGCGGTCGTCGAGGCGGAGACCGGCGAACCGCCTGTCGTGGAGCCGGACATCGGCAGGGCGCTCGCCGCTGCGGAGCGTGCCGGAGCAGGGGTGGTGGTCACGGGGAGTCTCTACACGGCGGGTGCCGTGCGGGCGCTCTTCGTGCAGTAGAGGTTCGAAGGCGTTCTTCTGCTAGAATCCCGGTAGTCTCTTCGACATCGCCTGTACTCAGGGGGGCATCAGGCGTGTGTCCATATTCCCGGAAGGGGACGGAATGAACGACTTGTTCGGCGAGATACTCGACCCGATCCTCAACAGTCCTGCGGTGAGTCTCGCCACGAACCTGTGCATGCTCTTTTTCGTGGTCTTCTCGGTGGCGCTCATCTTCTGGACGTGGCGTGATGCCGAGCGGCGCGGTGCGATGCCCTGGTTCTGGGCGCTCGTCGTCTTACTGTTCAACGTCTTCGGTTGGATGATCTACATGGTCGTCCGTCCCCCGGAGTACGCAGACGACGCTCGCGAGCGCGAGCTCGAGATCCGGGCCCGTGAGGCCGAGTTGCAGCGCGAGGCGGCCACGTGCCCTGCATGCTTCAAGCCGGTGGAACCCGACTTCCTGATCTGTCCGTCGTGCATGAAGAAGCTCCGCAAGGAGTGCATCAGCTGCAACAAGCCGCTGAAGCTCGACTGGCAGGTCTGCCCGTACTGCAAGACCAAGCAGTGACACCACGGGCCCGCGCAAGCGGGCCTTCGGTCTTTTAGAAAGGACCAGCGCACCATGCCTGATATCTCCGTCACCCTTCCGGACGGCACTCCGCTCACGGCACCCGAAGGCGCCACGGTGCTCGACGTCGCCGAAAGGATCGGCGTACGTCTGGCCGCCGCCGCGCTCGCGGGCCGGATCGACGGCCGCATGGTCGATATCCGGACGGTCGCCACCGACGGTGCCCGCATCGAGATCATCACCGAGCGCAGCCCTGAGGCCCTCGAGCTGCTCCGTCACTCGGCGGCGCACGTCATGGCCGAGGCGATCAAGCAGCTCTTCCCGCTCGCGAAGTTCGGTATCGGCCCCGCGATCGAGGACGGCTTCTACTACGACATCGAGATAGACCGGACGTTCACGCCCGAGGACCTCGGAGCCATCGAGGAGCGGATGCGTGCGATCGTGGCCGAGGAACAACCCTTCGAGCGCATGGTGCTCGACAAGCTCGAGGCGGAGCGCGTCTTCGACGGTCAGCCGTACAAGCTCGAACTCATCGCTGACCTGCCCGACGCCGAGGAGCTCTCGGCATACACCTCGGGCATCTTCACGGACCTGTGCCGCGGCCCGCACGTGCCCCATACCGGCTGGATCAAGGCGTTCAAGCTCATGAAGGTCGCGGGAGCGTACTGGCGCGGCGACTCCACTCGGCCGATGCTGCAGCGCATATACGGCACCGCATGGTTCTCCGAGAAGGATCTGCAGACGTATCTGACCCGCCTCGAGGAGGCCGAGAAGCGCGACCACCGCAAGCTCGGCCGCGAGCTCGACCTGTTCCACTTCGACGAGCTCGCCGGGAGTGGCCTCGTGCTCTACCACCCCAAGGGCGCGCGGGTGCTGCACGAACTCATCGAGTGGCTCTCGGCGGACCTGTACGAGCGCGGCTACCAGGAGATCCGCACACCGCACATATACAAGGCCGACGTCTGGAAGACGAGCGGTCACTGGGACTACTACAAGGAGAACATGTACCCCTTCCAGATCGACGAAGGGGAGGGCAAGGAGCCCACCGACTATGCGGTGAAGCCGATGAACTGCCCCGGCGCGCTGCTCGTGTACCGCGCGGACATGCGCTCGTACCGCGACCTGCCGATGCGCCTCTTCGAGTTCGGTACCGTGTATCGCCATGAGAAGAGTGGCGTCGTGCACGGACTCATGCGCGCCCGCGGCTTCACGCAGGACGATGCGCACATCTTCTGCACCGGGGAGCAGATCGTCCCCGAGGTCAAGGCCATGCTCGACATCGTCAAGTTCATCATGGACACCTTCGACTTCGAGTACACCGCCGAGGTCTCGACCCGACCTGAGAAGTCGGTGGGCCGGGACGAGGACTGGGATCTGGCCACCAAAGCACTCATGACCGCACTCGAGGAGTGGGGGCTGCCGTACCAGATCAACGAGGGTGATGGCGCGTTCTACGGTCCCAAGATCGACATCAAGGTCAAGGACGCCATCGGTCGGATCTGGCAGCTCTCCACCATCCAGGTCGACTTCAACAATCCGGAGCGCTTCGACATCACGTATCGCACCGCAGGGAACACCGACGAGCAGCCGTTCATGCTGCACAGGGCCATCTTCGGCTCGATGGAGCGATTCCTCGGCATCCTGATCGAGCACACGGCCGGCGCGTTCCCCACGTGGCTTGCGCCCATCCAGGCGGTCATCATCCCGATCGCCGACCGCCATCTCGAGCACTGTGACGTCGTGGCGAAGCGGCTCAACAAGGCGGGCGTGCGCGCCGAGGTGTACGCCGAGAACGAGCCCATGCGCGTGAAGATCGCCAAGGCACAGCAGCAGAAGGTGCCGTACATGCTCGTGGTGGGGGATAAAGAGATAGACACCGACACTGTAGGCGTGCGTGAGCGCACCGCCGGCGATCTCGGCGCGATGGCGCTCGAGGCGTTCGCCGCCCGGGTGGCGAGCGAGCGACCGTAGGGTCCCGTCCGACTCCGGGATCGGAGGGCGCATGGATTGGCTCGTGCCGGCGATTCTGGCGTCGATGACCGGCAGCATCGTGGTCGCCTCCGTGTTCGCGTACCTTGCACATACGGAGCGCGAGCGCTGTCTGCAGTTGTGGGCGGCGGGTTGGGTGCTCTACACGGTGCGGCTCGTGCTCGACCTGGGCGTGGCGCTGCTGCCGGATGGTGCGACCCTCCTCGGACTGCTCGCTGCGGCGATGGGTATCGCGTACGCGATGCTCATGCTCGCCGGCACAGCCAGCTTCCTCGGGCGACCGCCACGGGTGCGCCTGCTCGGCATCTCGGGTCTGGCCGCGCTCGCGGTCACGGTCGCGGCTCAGATGCTCGGCCTTACGGCGACCCTGGTCGCGATCCCCGCATACCTCATCCAAGGCATCGCCAGGATCGCCACAGGCTACGCCTGGTGGCGCTATCGCGACCGGGGTGGACGCTGGGCGTCCATCGCGGCGGTGGGCTTCTTGCTGTGGGGGCTCCACGCGCTCGACTATCCGTTGCTCCGCGGCGTGCCGGATGCCGCAGCGGCCGGTTTCATGGTCGCGGCGGCCCTCGCGCTCTCTGTGGCGCTGTGCGTCCTGGTGGCGTACTTCGAACGCACGAAGCGGCTCCTCTCCGACAGCGAGGCGCGCTACCGGACGCTGTTCGAGAACAGCGCGTCGGTGATGCTCGTCATCGATCCCGTCACAGCCGAGGTGGTGGACGCCAACCGGTCTGCCGAGGAGTTCTACGGATGGAGTCGCGATCAGCTGACCGGCATGCACCTCAGCGACATCAACACGCTTGGCCCGGACGAGATCGCCCGGGAGATGGCTCTGGCCAGGGAGCGCGGCCGCTATTACTTCCTCTTCAAACACCGTCTGGCGTCCGGAGACATCCGGGACGTCGAGGTGTTCTCCGGGCCCGTGATCACCCCGGATCGGGAGCTCCTGTACTCGATCGTGCATGATGTCACCGAGCGGATGACCGCAGAGCGGAGGCTGGCCGAGAGCGAGGCGCGCTACCGGACGCTCTTCCACAGCAGCGAGCAACCCATGCTGCTGGTGGAGCCCAAGGGAGCTCGTATCATTGAGGCGAACGTAGCGGCCGCGACATTCTACGGGTATCCCGTCGAGAAGCTCGTGACGATGGCTGTGGTCGATCTCACCGACGACTCCGACGACGTGATCGCCGATGAGATCGATGCCACGGTGAGCGGTCACCGGCAGTGTGGCTCGTACTGGCATCGCCGCGCCGACGGTGAGCATCGAGCGGTGGAGGTGTATTCCACTCCGCTGGAGTTCGGGGATCGGACGCTGATATACACGATCATCCATGACGTGACGACGCGGGCCGACGCGGAGCATGCGCTCCAGGAGCAGCAGAAGAACCTCGAGAGCCTGGTCGCTGCGCAGACAGCCGACCTCCGCGAGGCGATGGCACATCTGGAGACCGCGACGCGCGCGAAGGACGAGTTCCTCGCCAGCATGAGTCACGAGTTGCGTACGCCGCTCAACTCGGTGATCGGATTCGCGCATCTGCTGGGGGAGGAGCTTCCCGGGCCGCTCAACGAGGAGCAACACCGGCAGATCGCGATGGTGGAGCGTTCCGGCAGGCACCTCCTCGTGCTCGTGAACCAGGTACTCGATCTCTCCCGGATCGAGGCTGGTCAGGTGGAGGTCGAGTCGACAAGGGTCGACGCCGTTGACATCGCATCGTACGTGATCGAATCGATGCAGGGCGCAGCCGAGGAACGCGACCTGGCGCTGGTTCTGGACGTCGGGCGCGATGTGGTTGCGACGACGGACCCACACCTAGTCGAGCAGATCCTGTGGAACCTCGTGGGCAATGCACTGAAATACACGACCGAGGGCGAAGTGCGTCTTTCGGTGACTCGTGACGGCGAACAGGTCCGGTTCGAGGTCCGCGACACCGGGCCGGGGCTGAGCGCGGACCAGTTGAGTCGGGCGTTCGACCGTTTCTCGAGGTTCCATGCACACGAGGAGGCCGGCGGCACCGGTCTCGGGCTCAACATCTCGATGCGCCTCGCCGAGTGTCTCGGCGGACGGATCGAGGCCGCCAGTGAGCTAGGGGTCGGATCCACATTCACCTTCATCCTGCCGGATCAGGTTCCGCCGGACGCCGCGGGATCGTGATGAGAGGGGCGCCACAGTGATCGAGAACGGTGTCACGCTCGGGCAGTACCTGGACGAGAACGGGCCGTTGCCGCTCGGGGAGGGCCTGGCGCTGCTCGATGCGCTTCTGGAGCGTGTGGGCGCTGACCATCGGGATGGTGTCGCCGACGGTGCGATCAACCCCGCGCGGGTGCTCATCGCCGGTCCCGGACGGGTCGTACTGCTGCCTGCGGCCGGGGCCGTGTCATACGCCGAGGCCGGGGCGTATCTCTCGCCGCAGCAGCTCGACGGCAAGCCGGCGGATGTGCGGGCGGACGTCTACGCGCTCGGCGTGCTCGCGTACCGGATGCTCATGGGCGTGCTGCCGTATTCGGCGGGCGAAGATCCGCTCGATCCGCACGCGTTCCTGCCGAACCTCACCGACCGGGTCCGCCGCACGCTCACCATCGCAGTCCAGAAGAACCTCACAGGGCGTTTCGGTGATGCGCTCACCTTCAGGGCGGCGCTTCGGGGAGAGTCCGACCTCGCGCTCGCGAGTCCCACTCTCAGATGGGCGGTGCCGGAGGGTATCCCCGAGGGCGACGAAGGCGCTGCCGAGGAATTCGCGGATGCCGAACCGACACTCGAAGACCTCGAGGGCGGGCCCGGCGGCAAGGGCCGCTGGTAGGTAGACACCCGGTCGTTCGGTCGCTATACTCGGCAGGCTTACAACCGCACATAGATGAAGAGGGACCCCACCCTCGTAGGGTCGAGATCGGTCCCCACCCGCCGGCGCACATGAGTGCAGCTGTCTGGTCAGAAGAAGCGAACGGGCGCATCCGCGTCGCGTTCACCTCAGACGTCCCGACGGCAGCGCCGCGGGACGTTTCTTGATTCAAGGGGCTTACGGGAGCCCCCGTACACCGGAGGTGACGCTATCAGCACGACAGAGCCCAGGCTCAACGACCGGATCAGGGCGACGCGATGCCGACTCATCGGCGAGGACGGCGAGCAGCTCGGCATCTTCATGATGTCCGATGCGCTCAGGATGGCCGATGACGCGGCGCTCGACCTTGTCGAGATCGCGCCGAACGCCGATCCCCCGGTCTGCAAGATCATGGACTACGGCAAGTACAGGTACGAACTGGAGCAGAAGGCCAAGAAGGCCCGGAAGAACCAGACAAAGATCGAGATCAAAGAGATCAAGTTCCGGCCGAAGATCGATAAGCACGACTACGAGACCAAGAAGAAGCACGTCGTGCGCTTCCTGGAGGCCGGGGCGAAGGTGAAGGTCACGATCATGTTCCGTGGACGCGAGATGGTCCATGCGGAGCGGGGGTTGGCGATCCTGGAGCGGCTCGAGAGCGAGATCGCCGAGCTCGCGTTCGTCGAGAGCAAGCCGAAGCTCGAGGGACGCAACATGTTCATGCTCGTGGCTCCTTCGAAGAAGGAAGCCCCGAAGGTGAAGCCGGCCAAGGCCGATGATGCGGACGATGCGGCGCCCGAAGCGTCGGACGCTACGGAGTAGGAGAGACACGATGCCCAAGCAGAAGACCCACAAGGGTACCGCGAAGCGGTTCAAGCTCACCGGTACCGGCAAGATCAAGCGCGCCAAGGCCTTCAAGAGCCACATCCTGGAGAAGAAGAGCCCGAAGCGTAAGCGCAACTTCCGCCACGACGGACTCGTCGACGCCGCGGATACCAACGTCATCAAGAAGCAGCTGGGCATCGGCTAGTCCGACGCTCGCAGATTCCTTCAAGGAGTGATCGAAGATGCCCAGGGTGAAGCGTGCAGTCACCGCGAAGAAGAAGCGTCGCACCGTTCTCAAGGCGGCTAAGGGTTACTACGGTGACCGCAGCCGTCGGTATAAGAGCGCGAAGGAGCAGGTCCAGCACTCGCTCCAGTACGAGTACCGCGACCGCCGCAACAAGAAGCGTGAGATCCGCCGTCTGTGGATCACGCGCATCAACGCCGCCGCGCGGCTCAACGGCTTGTCGTACTCGGTGTTCATGAACGGTCTCAAGAAGGCCGAGGTCACACTCGACCGCAAGGTCCTGTCGGACATGGCCGTGAACGACCCGGCCGCGTTCGCCAAGCTCGCCGAGGTCTCGAAGGCCGCGCAGAACGCGTAGAGGCAGACTCATACGCTCATTCGAAGGCCCCGCGCAAGCGGGGCCTTCGTGCGTTCGCGAGACGGTGGCCGATAGGTTGTTTGAAGTCCGGCTTACCTCTGCCACAGATCCGGCTATGTGTCGAGGTGCATGCTGTCCTTCGCGGGGCCCCGCATCACTGCAGACAGCCGTCCTCCCTCGGCGGCATCACAGGAGGAGGAGACATGAAGCGACTGCTTGTCTATGCAGGCATCATCGCGGCCGTGCTGTCGGTGGGCGGCGCGCGCGCCTACTTCACCGCTCAGACGGAAGTGAAGGACAGCGTCATCACCGCCGGGACCGTGGCCATCTCGGCCGAGCCGACGTCGGCTCCGCTCGCCATCGACGCGCTTGCGCCCGGCGAGACGATCAGCAAGACGATCGAGGTGCGCAACACCGGCACGCTGGGGTTCGACGCGGTGACCACCGCGTCGAAGAAGGCGGGGATCACCGATTTCTGGAATGCGTTGCAGTGCCGCGCCACTTCGAGCGGAGTCGAGCTCTACCAGGGCCCGCTCTCGGCGATGAGGACCGCGTCCGTCAGGGTAGGCCCCGGCGGCAGCGCCACGATCACCTATGCGATCACGCTTCCGGCGGATGCTGGCAACGACCTGCAGGGCGACTACGTGAAGGCCTCGGTCTACATCGATGCCGAACAGTCCCGCTGAGCAGCGCCACGCATGGCTGCGCGTGTCCGCCGAGGTGCTGCTCGCACTTGTGCTGGTGGCGGTCGGCTGTACACACGGCGTCCTGTTCGTCGAGGGCGGGTCGATGAAGCCGGCCCTCGTTGCGGGCGATCTGATCATGTACCGTCGGGTCGGTGTGACTTCCGATCGTGGTGACCTGGTGGTCTTTCGCCACGGCGGGACGTTGGTCGTGCATCGCGTCGCAGAGGTGGTCGGAGACGGATCGATCCGCACGGCGGGTGATGCGAACGAGACGCTCGACGTGGAGCCGGTCGAAGACGATGACGTGTGTGGTGAAGTGGTGGCCATCCTGCCGGCAGGGCGCATGGCTGTGCGTTTGGCTCGCTCGGTGCACTGATGCTAGACTTGCGAACCAATCGCATAAGAGGCGGTGACGGAGAGGCGCGGCGCGAGATGTGCCGGCTCGCCAGGGAGGGGCCCCATGACTGGAAGGGCTCCGGGGCGGCGGCGTTGCGGTTCACTCCATCAGCTGTGACCTGAAAGGCGGAACGCGCCGAGTAGGGGAGCCGGAGCCCCCGTTACCGGGCAGCCGGGGTGAAGACCCGGTCCGCACCGGGCGTTTCGCCCGGACGGAAACGAGCGGGTCGCTGGGGCGGCCAAACAAGGTGGTACCGCGGGAGTCGCTCCCGTCCTTGTGGGAAAGGACGGAGCGGCTCCCTTTTCGTTGGAATGGAGTGGTGAGGACGCATGACGATCACCGATGACCTGCGGGCACTCGAGGCCGAAGCGCTGGCAGCTGTGGAGGCGGCCGCGACGCTGGATGAGCTGGAAGCGGCGCGCATCGGCTACCTGGGCAAGAAGGGATCGCTCACGGCGGTCCTGCGCGGCCTTGGCGGGCTGACGGCAGATGAACGTCCGATCGTGGGGAAGGTGTCGAACGAGGTACGGCAGGCCCTTGAGGGGGCGCTTGAGTCGAAGCGGGCCCGGCTCGAGGGGACTGCCCGGGCATCGCGCATCGCCGCCGAGGCCGTGGACGTGACCTTGCCGGGCAGGCACCATCCGGTGGGTCGGCAACACGTGCTGCATCAGGTCGTCGACGAGATAGTCGAGATATTCTCCGGTCTCGGGTACCGGATAGCGCAGGGGCCCGAAGTGGAGCTCGACTACTACAACTTCACGGCGCTCAACCATCCGCCGGACCACCCCGCGCGCGCCTTACAGGACACGTTCTACGTCAAGGACCTCTCCGGCGACCGTGCCGCCGTCGAGGGTGAGAGCGACGTGCTGCTGCGCACGCACACGAGCCCCGCCCAGGTCCACGTGATGGAGGCGCAGAAGCCGCCTATCTACGTGATCGTGCCCGGCAAGGTGTATCGCCGAGACGTGGCCGACCCGAGCCATCTGCCGCAGTTCACCCAGGTCGAGGGTCTCGTCGTGGACGAGGGCATCACCTTCGGCGACCTCAAGGGAACGCTCGAGCACTTCGTGCGCGAGATGTTCGGCCCCGACCGGCGCGTGCGGCTTCGCCCGCACTTCTTCCCGTTCACGGAACCGTCCGCCGAGGTGGATGTGTCATGTGGCATCTGCGGCGGGAGCGGGTGCCGATCCTGCGGCGGCGAGGGATGGCTCGAGATCCTCGGGTGCGGCATGGTCGACCCGAACGTGTTCGGCCACGTCGGCATCGATACCGAGAAGTACACCGGTTTCGCCTTCGGCATGGGGGCAGAGCGTATCGCCGGCCTCAAGTACGGGGTGCCGGACCTTCGGCACTTCATCGAGGGTGACACGAGGTTCCTGCACCAGTTCTGACACTCCCGCTCCGTTCGCGGAGCGAGCTGCACCGTCCGATCAGTTGAGGAAGGACCCGCGATGCGCGTATCGCTCAAGTGGCTGGCAGATCTCGTCGACATCACGCTCCCCGTCGAGGAGCTCTGCGATCGGCTCGATATGACGGGTACCAAGGTGGAGGCCGTCCACACGCTCGGCGAGGCGCTCGACGGTGTGGTCGTCGGCCGGGTGCTCACTCGCGAGCAGCATCCCGATGCCGACAAGCTGTCGTACTGCTCGGTCGACATCGGCGCTGCCGAACCGCTGAAGATCGTGTGTGGCGCGACGAACTTCGCCGCCGGTGACAAGGTCCCGGTGGCATGCGTCGGTGCGACGCTGCCGGGCGGCATGACCATCAAGCGGGCGAAGTTGAGAGGCCTCGAATCGCAGGGCATGATGTGCTCGGCGACCGAGCTCGAGGTGGGCGGCGACGGCAGCGGCCTGCTCATTCTTCCCGATGACGCTCCGGTGGGCGTGCCATTCGCGCAGTACTACGGCCTCGCCGACACCGTTCTCGAGCTCGAGGTCACTCCGAACCGCCCCGACTGCCTGTCGATGGTCGGCGTCGCTCGCGAGGTGGCTGCGGTCACACACGTCGACTACCGCGTGCCGTCGGGCACGCCGGAGGAGTCGGGGACCCCGGTGGGCGACCTCGTGAGCGTCGAGATCGCCGACGGCCAGCTCTGCCCGCGGTACACGGCGCGCGCGATCCGGGGCGTCACGGTCGGGCCGTCCCCTGCGTGGTTGGCCGAGCGGGTCGCGGCGTGCGGCACACGGCCGGTCAACAACGTCGTGGACGTCACCAACTACATCATGTACGAACTCGGCCAGCCGCTCCACGCGTTCGACATGGGCACCATCGCACAGTGCGACGAGAAGAAGGCGATCATCGTGCGGCCCGCCGGAGAAGGGGAGACGATCCGCACGCTCGACGGGCAGGATCGTCCGCTTGCGAGCGACGCGATCCTGATCACCGATCCCTCCGGCCCCATCGCACTCGCGGGCGTGATGGGTGGGGAGACCACTGAGGTCTCCGACGCCACCACGGATATCCTGCTCGAGGCGGCGTGCTTCGATCCCGCCTCGATCAGCCGTACGAGCCGGCGTCTGGGTCTGATATCGGAGTCATCGCTCCGTTTCGAGCGGGGAGTCGACCCCGACTTAGCAGCGCGCGCCGCCGATCGGGCGGCGATGCTGATCGCCGAGGTCGCCGGCGGGACGGTCGCCCCGGGGATCGTGGACGTCTATCCCGGGAAGCGTCCACCCGCTCATCTCCCGCTGCGGGTGGGCCGCACCAACGAGATCCTCGGTACATCGCTCACGCGGGAGGAGATGAGCGCGCTGCTGGCCCCGCTCGGCCTCGGCGTCACGCCTGTGGGCGACGACCTCGATGTGACCGTGCCCGCATTCCGCCCCGACCTCGAGCGCGAGATCGATCTCGTCGAGGAGGTTGCACGTCTCTATGGCCTCGAGAACATCCCGTCTTCGCGACCCGGCGGACGCGGCAGGATCGGCGGCCGCACACCGGCCCAGCGCTTCGAGGTCCGCGTCGGAGCGACACTGCGCGCCGCGGGACTCGACGAACACATAGGGTACGCCTTCGGCGATCGCGCTGACCTCGAGCGCCTGACGTGGGATCTCGCGTCCGATGAGCAGCTGGTCGAGCTCATCAATCCGATGTCGGAGGAACAGTCGGTGCTGCGATGGACGCTTGCGCCGAGCCTGCTGCGCGCCGTGTCCCACAACCGCCGCCGTGGCGTCTCGGACGTCCACCTCTACGAGATGGGGACGGTATTCATCACAGCGGACGGCCGCAAGCAGCCGAAGGAGCGCCTCATGGTCTCCGGTGCGCTTGCCGGGGCATGGAACGCGCCGGGCTGGAACGAGCAGGCACGTCAGCTCGACTTCTTCGATGGCAAGGGCGTGCTGGAAACGCTCTTCGAAACGACGCATGCGGGCCGCTGGAGCGTTAGGGCTTCCGACCGCCCCTGGCTCCAGCCGGGCCGCAGCGCCGAGGTCATCGTGGGTGGAGACGTGGTGGGCTGGCTCGGCGAGGTGGCGCCGCACGTGCTCGACAACTACGAGCTGACCGGCCCCGTCGTGCTCTTCGAGGTCTCGGTGCCGGCGCTCGTCAAGGCGGCATCGCGCGAGTCCATCTCGTACCGGGACATACCTCGGTATCCCGCGTACGCGCTGGACGTGGCGCTCGTCGTGGATGAGGCGGTCACCGCCGAGCGCGTCACTGCCGCGCTCCGCTCGGCTGGTGGCGCGCTGCTCGAGTCGGTCCACCTCTTCGACGTCTACCGCGACCCGCAAGGAACGCCCGAGGCGCAGCGGCGTCTGCCTGAAGGCATGAAGTCGCTGGCCTTCTCGCTCGAATACCGCACGGCCGATCGAACGCTTTCCGAGGCTGACGTGCGCCCCGTCCACGACAAGCTCATCCGGAAGGTGTGCGGTGCGGTGGGTGCGGAGGTTCGTGCATAGACACGGCTCGAATGCACTCTTGACGACTAGAACGCATAAATATAGGCATTAGAATCGAATATTTATTTGACTCCATGCACTCCAAAGTGTACTGTCGCGACACGGCAATACACCAGGAGGATGAAGATCGTGCTACCTGTCGCCATCGTCGGAGCCGCAGGGTACGCGGGAGCGGAGCTCACGCGCCTGCTGCTGGGCCATCCCGAGTTCGATCTCGTGCGCGTCACGTCGAACGCTGACGAAGGCCGTCCGGTGTGCGATCTCTACCCGGGCCTCGCCGAGTGCCATCTGGCCTACAGCGCCCATGATGCGGCAGCGATCGCGCGTGAGGCGAAGGTCGCCTTCCTCGCCGTGCCTCACACTGCGGCGATGGCGGTCGCACCCGCCCTGCTCGATGCGGGTCTCACTGTCGTCGACTGCTCGGCCGACTTCAGGCTCCACGACCCCGGGACGTTCACGGCGTGGTACGGCGAGCCGCACACGGCGGCCCATCTCCTGGCCGAGGCGGTCTACGGCCTGCCCGAGCTGTGGCGCGAGAGCCTTCCCGGCGCGCGCCTGATAGCCTGCCCGGGCTGCTATCCGACAGCGACGCTGCTGGCGGCGGCTCCGGCCGTACGTGCCGGCGTGGTCATCTCCGGCCGGGTGATCGTGGACGCGATCTCGGGTGTCTCCGGCGCCGGGCGCAGCCTCTCTCCCGCCACGCATTTCGTGGCCGCGACCGAGTCGGTCTCGGCATACAAGGTGGCGACCCACCGCCACACACCGGAGATCGCGCAGGGCCTTGGGGAACTCGGTCTGGAGGCGGCCTCCGTCGTCTTCACGCCGCATCTCGCCCCGCTCGATCGCGGGCTGCTCTCGACCGTCTACCTCGAGGTCGATCCCACGTTGTCGGCCGAAGCGGCGCACGCGCTATACGCTGAGGCGTATGCCGAAGAGCGTTTCATCACCGTGTGCGGGAGCGGCGCTCAGCCGGCCACCGGGCATGTCCGCGGCTCGAACCGCGCGCACATCGGTGTGGCGCTGGACTCTGTGTCACACACACTCATCGTGACCGCGGCCATCGACAACCTCGTGAAGGGCACCGCCGGACAGGCGGTGCAGTGCGCGAACGTGGCGCTGGGATTCGATGAGTCAGCAGGACTGAGCACGCCCGTTCCGATCGTCTAGGGAGCACGCCGCATGCAGCCGGTCACCTACGAGTTCTCCCACGCCGAAGGAGGCGTCACCGCTCCTGCGGGCTTCCTCGCCGCAGGCGTGAGCGCGGGCATCAAGAAGTCGGGCAAGCGCGATGTGTGCCTGCTCGCCGCCGAGCGGCCCGTCCCGGCGGCCGGGGTGTTCACGACGAGCACGACCGCGGCGCCGCCGGTGCTGGTCTCGCGCGAGCATATCGCCGGGGGTGTGCTCCGTGCGATCGTGGCGAACGCGGGCAACGCCAATGCGTGCACGGGAGAACCGGGGCTGCGCGACGCTCGTGCCATGGCGGATGCCGCAGCCGTTGCGCTCGGCTGTGACGTTGCCGAGATCGGTGTGTGCTCGACCGGCGTCATCGGGGTGCCGCTGCCGCTGGATCTGGTGATCGCGGGTATCGGCGATGCCGCAGCGGATCTCGACTCCACCAACGGTGAGGAGGCCGCCGAGGCGATCATGACCACCGACACCTTCATGAAGCAGGTGGCGATCAGTGTGACCGCCGACGGGCGTACCTTCACGGTCGGGGGCATGGCCAAGGGCAGCGGGATGATCCAGCCGAACATGGCCACGATGCTCGCCTTCATCACCACCGACGCACCCCTGTCGGCCGCCTCGTGCGACGCGTTGCTTCGCGCCTCGGTCGCCCGGTCGTTCAATCGCATCACGGTCGACTCGGACACCTCCACCAACGACTCCTGCTTCCTGATGGCAAGCGGTGCCGAAGGCGGTGAGGAGCTTGTGCCCGGGAGCGCGGCCTACGAAGCGGTCGCGGCTGCGGTACTCGAGGTGGCGACGGCTCTCGCGCAGATGGTGGTGCGCGACGGCGAGGGGGCGACGAAGTTCGTGACGGTGACCGTCCGCGGCGCGATAAGCGAAGCCGACGCCGAGAGGGCCGCCTTCGCGATCGCCAACTCGCCGCTGATGAAATGCGCGCTCTTCGGCGAGGACGCCAACTGGGGCCGGGTGGCCATGGCGGTGGGCAAGTCGGGCGCAACCATCGATCCCGGCAAGCTCGAGATAATCTTCGCGGGTATCGTGACCTGCAGGGACGGGACGGCCACCGGCTTCGACGAGGAGGAGGCCGCCCGCGTGCTCTCCGAGCCCGAGGTGGAGGTCCTTGTGGACCTTCATGTCGGCGATGCCGAGGCCACGGTGTGGACCTGCGACTTCAGCTACGACTACGTGCGGATCAACGGCGACTACCGCTCATGAGTGGGGGACCGATGAAGGACATGCACGACAAGGCCGCGATCCTGATGGAGTCGCTTCCGTGGATCAAGCGCGCCTGGGGCCGCACCGTCGTGATCAAGTACGGAGGCGCTGCGATGACCGAGGAGGCGCTCCGCCACGGCGTCGCCGCTGACATCGTGCTGATGAAGCTGGTGGGCATCAACCCGGTGATCGTGCATGGAGGAGGTCCGGAGATCACCGCCTACATGAACCGTCTCGGCATGCCGGTCGAGTTCGTCGACGGCCTCCGGGTCACCTCGCCCGAGGCGATGGAGCTCGTGAAGATGGTGCTGGTGGGCAAGGTGAACGGCGACCTGGTCTCGGCCATCAACGCGCATGGCCGAATGGCGGTGGGTATCGCGGGCGACGACGGCAACCTCATCCGCGCCACGCAGAAGGACGAGCGCCTCGGCCGGGTGGGCGAGGTCACCGCCATCGACACCACCATCATCACCAATCTCATCGAGGACGGCTTCGTGCCGGTCATCGCGTCGGTGGGCGCGGGAGATGATGGCGGCAGTTTCAACATAAACGCCGACCTTGTGGCGGGTGAGATCGCCGCCGCCCTCGGTGCCGAGAAGGTCATCTTCCTCACTGACGTGGATGGCCTGTACGCGGACTTCGACGACAAGGGGTCGCTCATCAGCGCGCTCACCTTCGCCGAGGCGGAGACGATGCTCGCCTCCGGCACCCTGGCGAAGGGCATGATCCCGAAGGTGGGCGCGTGCGTGCATGCGCTCAGGCGCGGCGTCGAGCGGGCGCACATCCTCAACGGCACGATCCCGCACGCGCTGCTCCTCGAGGTGTATACCGACGAGGGCGTCGGCACCATGATCACCGCGGAGTCGGCCAGTCTGGGCCTTCCGGATGACGCGACCTACACCGCGTACGAGGGCGAGGTGACCCTCTAGCCGATGGGCGCTCACTACGACGAGATCGCCGCGCTGGACGCGGCCTATCACCTGCCCACATACGCCCGCAAACCGGTGTTGTTCACGCGCGGGGAGGGGATGCGCCTCTACGACGACGAGGGTCGGGAGTACCTCGACTTCCTCGCGGGCATCGGCTGCGTGAACCT
This sequence comes from Actinobacteria bacterium UBA6100, assembly GCA_002423585.1. Taxonomy (GTDB): domain Bacteria; phylum Actinomycetota; class Coriobacteriia; order Anaerosomatales; family Anaerosomataceae; genus UBA6100. The sequence continues at coordinate 18,744 of DIWS01000014.1, read as the reverse complement.
CGGTCACGCGCACCCGGCCGTCGCCGAGGCGGTGGCGGAGCAGATGCACACGCTCGTCCACGTCTCGAACCTTTACCAGGTCGAGCACCGCGCGGCGTTGGCCGAGCGCCTCTCCGGGTTGGCGGGCGGCGGGTGGAAGACGTTCCTGTGCAACTCGGGCACCGAGGCGATCGAGGGTGTGATCAAGCTGGCGCGTCGCTGGGGCAAGACACGCCGGGGCGAGACGTGCTTCGAGGTGGTGTCGGCACAGCGGAGCTTCCACGGGCGCACGATGGCCGCACTCTCGGCCACCGGTCAGGCATCCAAGCAGGAAGCGTTCGCGCCGCTGCTCCCCGGGTTCACGCACGTCCCCCTCAACGATATCGACTCGCTCGCGGCTGCCGTCACGGATCGCACGTGTGCGATCCTGCTCGAGCCCGTGCAGGGGGAGGGCGGCGTCTACCCGTGCGAGGAGTCGTACCTGCGCGCAGTCCGCCAGTTGTGCGACGAGCGTGAGGTGCTGCTCGCCTTCGATGAGGTGCAGACGGGCTTCTTCCGGACCGGCACGCCGTTCGCCTGGCAGGGCTACGGCGTCCGGCCCGACGTGATGGCGCTCGCAAAAGCGCTTGCCAACGGCCTGCCGGCCGGGGCGGTCCTCGCCTCGGGGAGCGCGGCCGAGGCGCTCGGGCCCGGCGATCACGGCTCCACCTTCGGCGGGGGTCCGGTGATCGCGGCGGCGGCGCTTGCTACGATCGGGGCACTCGAGGCCGAAAGACTCGGCGAGAACGCACAACGCACGGGGGCGGCGCTCCGGGATGCGCTCCGCGCGCTGGCGGCCGAGACCGGCCTCATCGCCGAGGTGCGCGGGCGGGGCCTCATGGTAGCCGCCGAGCTCACGGAGCCGCGTGCGCAGGCGGTCGCGGCGGAGTGCCTGGAGCGCGGCCTGGTCATCAACGCGATCGGCGAACGTATCCTACGCTTCCTGCCGCCGCTTGTATGCACTACGGACGAAACGGCTATACTCAGTGATACACTGCATGCCGTCCTAGGAGCCGCCTGATGCAAACGTTCAAGGGTCGCGATCTGCTGACGCTCGCCGAACTCACTCCCGAGGAGATCACACACGTCCTGGATGTGGCCGAATCGCCCGCTGCCGGGTGGTCGCGCTTCGACGGGGCCGCCGCAGGCCTCATCTTCATGAAACCCTCTTTGCGCACACGGGTGAGTTTCGAGGTCGGCTGTGTCCAGCTCGGCGTCCATCCCGTCGTGATGGGCCCATACGATGCCTTCTCTCGCGAGGAGACCGTGCACGACACCATCAAGGTGCTGGAGCGCTACGTCGATCTCATCGTGCTGCGCACCTTCGCGCACAGCCACATCGAGGAGGTCGCCGAGCACGCCTCGGTACCGGTGATCAACGCGCTCACCGATGACTATCACCCGTGCCAGGGCCTCGCCGACCTGCTGACGATCCGCCAGCACAAGGGCGCGCTGTCGGGGCTGAAGCTTGCGTACGTGGGCGACGGTAACAACATGGCGCACACCTACCTGTTCGCGGGTGCGCTCACCGGAATGGACGTCGCGATCGTGGGTCCCGTGGGCTACGAGCCGTCACCGGCTGTCGTCACCCATGCCGAGAAGCTCGCCGCGCAGTACGGGACGGGCGCGGCCTTCACCGTCACGCATGACGCCGCAGCCGCGGTCGCCGGTGCCGATGTCGTGGTGACGGACACCTGGGCGTCGATGGGCCAGGAGGCCGAGCACGCCAAGCGCCTCATCGAGTTCGCAGGATACTCGGTGGATCCGGGCCTCATGGCCAAGGCGGATCCTTCCGCCATCTTCATGCACTGCCTGCCCGCCCACCGGGGCGAGGAGGTCACCGACGCGGTCATCGACTCGGCAGCCTCGGTCGTCTTCGATGAGGCCGAGAACCGACTGCACGCCCAGCGTGCCTGGATGTCGCTCGTACTGTAGGACGCCGGAAGGGGAGCGCACGATGAGGAAGCGAACCGAGCGTCAGGAGGCCATCCGGTCGATCGTCCGGCGCGAGCGCGTCAAGACGCAGCGCGACTTGGTGTCACATCTCGCTGCGGCGGGGTACCGCTGCACGCAGGCGACGGTGTCGCGGGACATCGCGGACATGGGGCTGCGCAAGCTGCCCGAGGGAGTGTACGTGCTTGCCGAGGACGTACACCTGCAGCGGATGATCGCCGAGCTCGTGGAGAGCGTCGTCCGCTCCCAGCAGCTCGTCATCGTCAAGACGACGGCCGGAGGCGGTCAGGGGGTCGCGGCGGCGCTCGATGCGGCCAACCTGGACGAGATCGTCGGCAGCATCGCCGGTGACGACACGATCATGATCGTGACCGACAACGACGCCGACGCCGACACCGTCCGCGCAGGGATCGAAAAGTTCCGCGGCCGTTCGTAGCGCGCATCTGAACATCGGAAAGGACTGCTCACGTGGCAAGAGAGAAGTGCGTGCTGGCGTATTCGGGGGGACTCGACACCTCGGTCGCCATCAAGTGGATCCAGGAGAACCACGACCTCGACGTGATCGCGCTCGCGATCGACGTGGGGCAGGAGCGCCAGGATCTCGAGTTCGTTCGCCAGAAGGCGCTGACGATCGGTGCCGTCGAGTCGATCGTGAAGGACGTGCGCGAGGAGTACGTCGAGGAGTACCTTTCCCGGGCACTGCAGGCGAACGCTCTGTACGAGAACAAGTACCCGCTGCTCTCGGCCATGAGCCGTCCCATCATCGTGAAGCATCTGGTGGAGGAGGCTCACCGTGTCGGCGCGCGGTACATCGGCCACGGCTGTACCGGCAAGGGCAACGACCAGGTGCGTTTCGAGGTGGGCATCGCAGCGCTCGACCCCGACCTTGAGATCATCGCACCGGTGCGTGAGTGGGACTTGAGGACGCGCGAAGAGGAGATGGACTGGGCCGCCGAGCGCGGCATCCCGGTGCCCACCACCAAGAAGAGCCCCTACTCGATCGACGACAACCTCTGGGGCCGTGCGATCGAGTGCGGCGTCCTCGAGGACCCCTGGGCGGAGCCCCCGGCGGATATATACACGCTCACCAACGACGCGCGCGGTGACAGCTGTGATGAGGCCGAGTACGCCGAGATCAGCTTCAAGAAGGGCATCCCGCTGGCCCTCGATGGCGAGCCGATGAGCTTCCACGAGATCATCAACGCGATGAACGAGCTAGCGGGCAAGCACGGGTTCGGCCGGATCGACATGATCGAGAACCGGCTCATCGGCGTGAAGAGCCGTGAGGTCTACGAGGTGCCGGGCGCACTCACGCTCATCACCGCGCACAAGGCGCTCGAAGACCTGTGCCTGGAGCGCGAGGTTCTTCACTACAAGCTCGGCGTCGAGCAGAAGTGGGCCGAGCTCGTGTACAACGGCATGTGGTTCTCGCCGCTCAAGGAAGCGCTCGATGGCTTCATCGAGACCACGCAGCAGCTGGTCACCGGCGACGTCCGCCTGCGCTTCTTCAAGGGCTCGTGCGTGACCGTCGGCCGTCGCTCGCCCTACTCGCTGTATGACTACAACCTCGCCACCTATGACGCGGCGGATACCTTCGACCACCATGCAGCGAAGGGCTTCATCGACCTGCACGGCCTGCCCGTGAAGGTGTGGGCACGGCAGCGCCGCAAGGTCGGCAAGGAAGGCGAGGTCTAGCAGTGGTGGCCGACGCACCGAAGACCCCATGGGGCGGTCGCTTCGAGGCGACCCCGGGCGCGTTCCAGCAACGCTTCGGCGCGTCGCTTCCGGTGGACAAGCGCCTGTACGCCGAGGACATCGCGGGCTCCGTCGCGCACGCACGCATGCTCGCTGCACAGAGCGTCATCAGCGAGGCGGACGCGCGCGCTATCGAGGACGGGCTTCTCGGCATCCTGAGGGATATCGACGCCGGCGCCTTCGTGTTCGATGAGGCGGACGAGGACGTCCACATGGCGATCGAGGCCGAGCTGACGCGGCGCATCGGCGACGCGGGCAAGCGCCTGCATACCGCCCGCTCCCGCAACGATCAGGTGGCTACCGATACGCGCCTGCACAGCAAGCGCGCTTCGCTCGAGGTCGCGGCTCGGATCAACGGCCTGCGCTCGACGCTACTCAACCTCGCCGCCGATCACCCGGACGTGGTGATGCCGGGCTACACGCATCTCCAGAAGGCGCAGCCCGTGCTCTTCGCCCATCACATGCTGGCGTATTCGTGGATGCTCACGCGCGACTTCGCGCGGGTGCGGCACGCGCATGAGGCGGCCGACACGCTGCCTCTCGGCAGCGCGGCGCTCGCCGGCACCACGTTCCCGATCGACCGCGGGATGGTCGCTCATGAGCTCGGCTTCTCGGCCGTCTCCCCGAACTCGCTCGACGCGGTCTCGGACCGCGATTTCCTCGTCGACCTCACCTATGCGTGCACGCTCGGCATGGTGCATCTGTCGCGTCTGGCCGAGGAGTTGGTGTTGTGGTCCACCGAGGAGTTCGGGTTCATCACGCTCGATGACGCGTGGTCCACGGGTTCGAGCATCATGCCGCAGAAGAAGAACCCCGATTTCGCCGAACTGGTTCGCGGCAAGACCGGGCGCGTCGTGGGTGATCTCACCGCGCTGCTGGTGACACTCAAGGGTCTCCCGCTCGCCTACAACAAGGACATGCAGGAGGACAAGGAGCCGGCGTTCGACGCGATCGACACGTACGCGGACTCGCTGGAGGCGATGGCGGGCATGCTGTCGACCATGCGCGTGAACCCGGAGAGGATGCGCCTCGGCGCACTCGGCGGGTTCATGGCGGCGACAGACCTGGCCGACTACCTGGCGGCGCACGGCGTGCCGTTCAGGGAGGCCCACGAGATCGTCGGCAGGCTCGTGCTCACCTGCGAGCGCGAGGGGCGGGTGCTCCAGGAGCTCACGCTTGAAGATCTCGCGGCAGCCTCACCGGCCTTCGGCAGCGACGCATTGAACACAGTGGACATCGAGGCCGTCGTCGCGCGTCGCGATACCGCCGGCGGCACCGCTCCTTCGCGGGTGGCCGAGCAACTGACCGCGGCGCGTGAGGCGCTCGGGCGCGACGGGGAGTGGCTCGAGGGTCACGGCGCGGCGGACGAGTAGCCGCACGATGTCGGTCTGGACGATCACCACGGCCGAGAGAAGCGACCCGAGGGCGGTTGAAGCCGTACGTGCGATCCTCATGGAGTACCACGATGAGCTGATCGCCGAGATCGGGCAGACCACGCTCACGGCCGAGCTCGCGACGTTGCCTGCGCCCTACCTGCCCCCCGACGGAGCTCTTCTGCTCGCGCGCGACGGGTGCGGGCGGCCAGCGGGCTGCGTGGGTATCAAGGGCCTCTCGGACACCGCGTGCGAGATCAAGCGGTTGTACGTCGTGGCGGGTCAGCGCGGCTCGGGGCTTGGCCGGGCACTCGTGCGCGCCGCGATGGACCAGGCGCGCGGCATGGGCTATCGCGAGATGCTGCTCATCGCGGTCCTGCACACGACCGCTGCAGCGCAGCGGATCTACCGCGAACTCGGCTTCGAAGTGACTCCGCGATTCCGTGACACCCCACTGGGGCACGACCCCGCGGGATTCCTCTTCATGCGCCGGTCGCTCTAACGGCGCCCGGGCTCGGGTATCATCGGAGTCGATACCGCCTCACTCCGGGAGCCGCCCGATGCCCTCGTACGACAACGCCGCGATCGCGACCGCGCTCGACGACTTCGGCGATCTGCTCGAGATCGCCGGTGAGGACCGCTACCGTTTCCTGAGCTACCACAAGGCCGCGCACGCAGTGCGCGCGTGGGACGAGGACATCATGTCCACGGCGCTCGGCGGACGTCTCACGGAGATCCCGGGGATCGGCGCCAAGATCGCCGTGACCATCGAATCGCTGTTGAAGAGCGGCGTGTTCCCCGGGATGGACGAGATCACGGTGCGCGTGCCCGTCTCGGTGATCGAGCTCATGCGCATCCCGGGGCTGGGCCCCAAAAGGGCCAAGGTGCTTTTCGATGAACTCGCGATCGCCTCGATCGACGACCTCGAGCGGGCGATCGCCGAGGACCGGCTGGCGGGTCTCGCGGGATTCGGCGAGAAGACGGTGGAGAACATCGCTCTGGGCATCGAGCGGTACCGGTCACTCTCGGCCCGGATCCTCCTGGCCGATGCGCTGCCACTCGCCGAGAAGCTCGCCGATGAACTCAGAGCGCTTCCCGGTGTGTCCGACGCGCGGTACGCGGGCAGCATCCGGCGGATGAAGGAGACCGTGGGCGATATCGATGTGCTTGTGGCCGCCTCGGACGGCCCCGCCATCATGGCGGCGGTGCGCGATCTGCCGATCGTGACTGATGTCATCGCGAGCGGCGAGACCAAGACGAGCGTGATGACCACCTCGGGCCGACAGGCCGACGTGCGCGTGGTGGCACCCGAATGCTGGGGCGCGGCGCTCCAGTACTTCACCGGCTCGGCCGAGCACAACGTGCGGATGCGCGAGATCGCGAAGTCGCGCGGTCTCAAGGTGAGCGAGTACGGCGTGTTCCGTGCGGACACCGGCGAGCGGCTCGCCTCCGCATCAGAAGCCGAGGTCTACGGGGCGCTCGGTATGGCGGTGATGCCGCCGGAGGTGCGCGAGAACACGGGCGAGGTTGAGCTCGCGCTCGAGGGACGCGCGCCCGACCTCATCACGATCGAGGATGTGCGAGGAGACCTGCACTCTCACACCGTGGCCACCGACGGTCGTTCCACGCTCGAGCAGAACAGGGCGCGCGCGGCCGAGCTCGGCTACGAGTACCTCGGCGTGAGCGACCACGCGTATGACCTGCGGATGGTCGGCGGCCTCGACCTGGCACAGCTCGAGGAGCAGTGGGCGCGGATCGACGACCTGAACGCTCTCGACGATGGCGGGCCCGTGCTGCTGAAGTCGATCGAGCTCAACATCGGTGACGACGGCAGTGTCGACTACCCGCCCGAGGTGCTCGCGCGCTTCGACTACTGCATCGCATCACTCCACCACGGTTTCAACCAGTCCCGGGAACAGGCTACCCGGCGATTGCTTGTGGCGATGGAGAACCCCTACGTGGACATCATCGGCCACCCCACGGGGCGCCTGCTCGGTCGCCGCGACCCGTTCGATCTGGACATGGAGGCGGTCATCGCAACAGCCGCCGAGACCGGCACGGTACTCGAGCTGAACGCGCATCCGGAGCGCCTCGACCTGAACGACGTCCACCTGCGGATGGCGCGGAAGGCGGGCGTGCGGATCGCGATCGACACCGATGCGCATGAGGCCCGGCAGTTCGGCCACATCAGGTGGGGTATCGCCACGGCGCGCCGAGGGTGGATCGCCCCCTCCGATGTGGTGAACACAGCGCCACTCGAGACGCTTCTGGCAGGGATGAGGCGGTTCCGCGCGTGAGAGCCGCATCGTCAGATTGCACGCCGCACCTGCAGGCAGCTTTCTTCGAGCGTCAGGCGGAAGCGGTCGCGCGGGAACTTCTCGGCAAGGTGCTGGCGGTGACCGTCGATGGTGTGTGTGCGGCGGGTGTTATCGTCGAGACCGAGGCGTACCTTGGTGCGGACGATCCGGGTTCGCACGCGGCGACCAAGGGTGTCACGCCGCGCAACCGGGTCATGTACGGGCCTCCCGCACACGCGTACGTGTACTTCACGTACGGCACGCACCACATGCTCAACCTTGTGACCGGACCGGAAGGGACGGCCGGCGCGGTGCTCGTTCGCGCGCTCGAACCCCGCACGGGTCTCGATGCGATGCGCGCGCGAAGGCCCGGTCGCACAGACACGGAGCTGACGAACGGGCCGGGCAAGGTGGCCGCGGCACTCGGCGTGGATCTTCGTCACAACGGCGTGCCGCTTGGCGAGGACATCAGGGTGTACGACGTGCCCGTCCTGCGTGACGGAAAGGTGGAGATAAGCGGACGGATCGGCCTCTCCTCCGGGCACGAGGCGCCCCTGCGGTTCTTCGTGGCGGACAACGGGTACGTTTCCAGGGGCCGGCCCGGACCACGGGCATCGAGACGGTCAGCGACGACGGACAGGGAGACGACATGAAGTTGGGAGACATCTACACGACTGCGGTCGAGGCGGGTATCGCGGCTGACGCGCGCACGCGCGAGGAGATCGATGCGGTCCTCGCTGCATCTGCCCGGGAGTTGGAGGACCTCGACGAAGACGAGAAGCGGTTCTTCGACACCGAGCGCCTCACCAATCCCTACGATGACACGCGGATCTGTGTGGGTGATCGGGATCTCGAGGTACGAGGTCTCATCACCGGGATCGATATGCAGGTGGGGGAGGTGCTCCTGGCCGACCGGCTCCGTGAGCGCGGCGCGCCCATCGATCTCGTCTTCGCTCATCATCCCGAAGGGCCGGGTTACGCCAACCTGCACCGTGTCATGCACATGCAGGCCGACCTGTGGGCGGCACGCGGAGTGGGCATCGGCATCGCCGATGCGCTCATCGACGGTCGCGCCGAGGAAGTGCGCCGCAGGATAATGCCGGTGAACCACTACCAGGCGATCGATGCGGCTCGTCATCTGGGTCTCGCATCCATGTCCTGCCACACGCCTGCGGACAACAACGTCAACCGCTTCGTGCAGGACCTCATCGATGGGAGCGCACCACGCACGCTCGACGACCTCGTGAAACTGCTCAGGAGCGTGCCGGAGTACGCCGACGCCGCGATGAAGGGCTACGGGCCGATCCTGATCCAGGGCAAGGGTTCGAAGCGATGCGGCTCGTGTCTCGTCGATATGACGGGCGGTACCGAAGGGCCCAAGGAGGCCCTCGACAAGCTCGTGGCCGCAGGCGTGGACACGCTGGTGGGGATGCACTACTCGGAGGAGCACCGCAAGCACGCCGAGAGCCTCAACCTCAACCTCGTCATAGCCGGTCACATCAGCTCGGACACCCTCGGCATGAACCTGGTGCTCGATCGTATCGAGAGCAGGGGAGTAGAGGTCGTGTGCACGTCAGGCATGGTGCGCGTGCGACGCCCGTGATAGGTAGACGATAGTGGGAAGAAACGATGCCCCGGTCAGCATGACCGGGGCATCGTTTCTGAGGTATCAGGGCGATGGCGTCGAAGTGGTCTCCGGTGGACTTGGAGGAGGAGGTGCTGGAGGCGTTCCCGGGCCCTGAGACATGGCGATCGTCACCACGGTGGTGGTCGGATCGGCCAGTGCTCCCGGATCGGGACTCTGTGCTCCCACAAGACCCGCGGGAACCGTGTCGCTGAAGGTTGTGGTGACTACGTAATCCTTGAAGCCCGCCGCGGCCAGCGTCTCGATCGCAGCAGCCTGGCTCATGCCGATGACGTTCGGAACCGCCTCGCTGGGGATGTCCCAGGCCTTCTTCCAGGTGTACTGAGGTTCGGGCGCCGCGTTGAAGTCGAGCACGGGTTCGTTCGCGAGTGCCCTGCTCATGAACGCCTTCCAGATCGGCGCGGCGAACGTGCCGCCGAACACCTTTCGGCCATGCACGTTGCGCATGGGCCGTTCAGGCGTGAAGCCCATCCAGACCGCCGCGGAAAGCTGCGGCGTGTAGCCCACGAACCAGGCGTCGCGATAGTCCTGCGTGGTCCCCGTCTTACCTGCCGCAGGGCGACCGAAATTGGCACTTCTGCCCGTCCCGCCGGTGATGACTCCCTTGAGGATGGAGGTGGCGGCGTAGGCGATGCTATGGCTGATGGCCTGATCGCCTTCAGGCGTGTACTCGAAGATCGTCGCGCCGGATGAGTCGATGATCTTGGTGATCGATGTGTGTGGGAAATGCTTGCCATCCGCGGCGAGCGTGCCGAAGGCCGATGCCATCTCGATCGGTGCGACCTCCTGGCTGCCGAGGGTGATCGACAGGAACGGCTGCACCTCCGTCTCCACACCCATGCGGCGTGCGGTCCGCGCCACCTGGTCGGCACCGATCTCGGCGATGAGTCGTGCGAACGCGGTGTTCACCGACCCGACTGTGGCCTGCTGAAGGGTGATGTAGCCCTTGCCGCCACCACCCTCGGCGTTGCTCACGACCCACGGGCGCCCGCCGGTCGGGATGGTCGCGGGTGAGGAGGAGTCGATCTTGCGGGAGGGAGGCATTCCCTCCTCGAGTGCGGTAACGAGTGTGAACACCTTGAAGGATGAACCCGGTTGCCGCTTGGCCTGGGTGGCGAAGTTGAACTTGTTGGTGCTCCAGTCGCGGCCACCGACCATGGCCTTCACGTAGCCGGTGGTCGGCTGGATCGCCACGAGCGCGCAGTCCGGGTCCCCGGGCTGGTCCAGCACACCAGCCACGGCCTCCTCGGCATAGGTCTGGAGTGTGGTATCGAGCGTCGTGTGAACGGTGAGCCCACCTTTGAAGACGAGATCGGTCCCGTACTCGTCCTGGAGGAGCTTCTTGACATGCGCGACGAAGTACGGCGATGAGTACACGCCCTGTTCGTCGAGCGTCGCGGAACGTCCGAGAGTCAGGCCTTCGACCTTTGCGGCCTCGTACTGCTCGTTTGTGATGTACCCCTGCTCGAACATCTTCGAGAGCACCCACTGCCGGCGCGCGACAGCCCCATCAGGGTTGTCGTAGGGACTGAGCTTGCCGGGCGCTTGCGGGAGGCCGGCGATCAGCGCGGCCTCGGCTATGGTCAGTTCGCTCGCATGCTTGTTGAAGAAGGTGAGGGCAGCGGCCTCGGCGCCATAGGCTCCTTCACCGTAGTAGACGGTGTTGATGTACATGCCGAGGATCTCGTCTTTCGTGTGCTGTCGTTCGAGCTCCATCGCCAGCACGGCCTCGCGCACCTTGCGGCGGTACGAGATCTCGAAGCGTTCCTCGGCGAGTATCGTGTTTCGGATGTACTGCATCGTGAGCGTCGAGGCGCCTTCATTGCGACCGGTGGTCGTGTTGGTGACCAATGCGCGGACAATGCCGGGGATATCGACGCCGTTGTGGTAGTAGAAGCGCTCGTCCTCGACAGCCACCACCGCATGTAGCAGGTCCTGCGAGATCTGATCGAGCGCCACGATCTGGCGGTTCTCGAGGTAGAGGTTCGCGAGAAGCACGCCGTCGGCCGAGTAGATCTTCGTGGTCTGCGCCACGGAGAACGCCGTGGGGTCGTCGATGCTGGGCAGACCTTCGAGCCAGGTGCTCGCAACGCCCAGGCCGAGCGCGACGCCGGAGCCGGAGAGCACGAGCGCGGCGGACAGTGAGAGCGCGAGCGCGGCCGCGAGCACCTTGAGAGCGGTGTGCGGATTCTTGTGCCGCCGCATTCTGCTACGTCTGGTCACACAACCCCCTGGCACGTACGGGATATCATGGCATGGCATCGCCCGGTGGCCCGATCGAACACCGGCCGGTGCAATAGTATAGCGTGCGACGGGCACTCCGCACGCTTCGGGCGCGGCGAAAGGGAATCGTTGCCGAACACACACGACCACTCGGTGGAGCTGCTGGCGCCCGCCGGGGCCCCCGACGCGCTCGTCGCCGCCGTCAACAACGGTGCCGATGCGGTGTATCTCGGCCTGGGCGAGCTCAACGCACGGCGCAGCGCCACGAACTTCGACCTGGACTCGCTCGCCGAAGCCGCACGTTTCGCGCATCTGCGTGGCGTCCGCGTCTATCTCACGGCGAACGTGGTCATCCTGCCGCAGGAGATGGACGAAGCCCTCAGGATGATCGCGGCCGCCTGGGCGGCGGGTGTCGACGCTGTCATCGTGCAGGACCTCGGTCTGCTGCGCGCGCTCGGGCAGGCTATGCCCTATGTCCGCATCCACGCGTCGACGCAGATCGACGCTATGAACCCGGATACCGTCCTCGCGCTGGCCGGGGCAGGGGCGAGCCGGGTGACGCTGGCCCGCGAGCTCTCGCTCGACGGGATCGCGGCGTGCGCCGCCACCGGCGTCGAGGTCGAATCGTTCGTGCACGGTGCCATCTGCTACAGCTACTCGGGTCAGTGCCTGATGTCCTCGATTATCGGAAGACGCTCGGCCAACCGGGGCATGTGCGCGCAGCCGTGCCGGCTCACCTACGAGCTGCTGGACGTCAGCGGTACGGTCGTCGCGACGCCGGGCCGCTATCTTCTCTCGCCGAAGGACCTTGCGGGCATCACACAGCTCCCGTCGCTCATCGCGTCCGGCGTCCGGGCGCTCAAGATCGAAGGGCGCATGAAGTCGCCCGAGTACGTCGCGGTCGTCACGAGCGTTTACCGCTCCGCACTCGACCGCGCGATTGCGAGGCCGGAGGAGTATGCGGTCACTACTTCAGAGTGGGAGATGCTCGAGGAGGCGTTCAGCCGGGGGTTCACGGACGGATACCTGACCGGCGAGCGCGGCGATGCCCTCATGAGTTACTCGCGCCCCAACAACAGAGGCGTGCTCGTGGGAAGGGTCGCGAGTGCCTCACCCGGCTCGGCCACGGTCGAACTGGAGCGCGCCATCGACCCGGCTGACACGCTCGAGGTGTGGACGCGGTCGGGACGCTTTGCGCAGCCGGCCGGCAGGCTCACCGTCAGCGGCGTCGCCGTCAATGCCGCTCCCGCCGGGACGGTCGCTGGATTCGTCCCTGAGAGCAGCGTGGCGATCGGTGACCGCGTGTTCCGTGTTGCCAACGCCGCACTTCTCGAGGCCGCCAGGCGGACCTTCACCGGCTCGGGCGTGGCCGACCACCACCTGACGCCGGTCGACTTCGAGGTGCGCGTGCGTGTGGGCCAGCCCCTGCGGCTCGTCGCCAGAGCTGCCGGCGTCTCTGCCGAGGCGGAGGGGGCACCGGTCACGTCCGCGCGCACGAAGGCGATCACCGCCGACGAGATCGTGGCGCACGTCGGCAGGCTTGGGGGCTCCGGCTACGGGGCGCGCGACTGGGCCATCGATCTCGATGCCGGTGCCGGACTCGGGTTCTCGGCGCTCCACGCGCTCAGGCGCGAGGCGCTCGAGGGGCTGGATACTCTACGGCTCGCGCCGTGGGACCGGCATGCGCCCGTGAGCGTCACGGTGCCGGTGCTACCTGCAGCCACACCGCGCTCGGGCATACCCGAGTTGGTCGTGAGCGCATGGAACGAGGAGATCGCCGAGGCTGCTGTGGCCGCCGGCGCTGACGGCGTGCTTCGCCGCGTATTCTCGGCGCCCACAGCGTGTGACCGCGTTCCCGCCGAGCCGCTGCTGCCTCGCATCGCCTGGCCCGCCGAGGTCGAGGACCTCGACGGATGGATGGACGGCGGGCGGGTCACATCGGGCAACCTCGGCCTGCTCCATCGCGCGGCGCGTCGCGGTCCCGTCTGCGCGGACTGGCCTCTCAACGTACTCAACGCACACGCCGCGGCGGAAGTGGCAGAGCTTGGGGCCGAATTCGTCTGGGCGTCGCCAGAGCTCTCGGGTAGGCAGCTCGCGGAACTGGTTGCGACGTCGGCGATCCCGGTCGGCTGCGTGATCTGGGGCAGGCTCGAGCTGATGGTGGCCGAGCAGTGCGTGCTGATTGCGGCCGGCACATGCGGCCGCAGGTGCGCGACGTGCGCGCGTCGCACGGGGTGGTGGCGTCTGCGCGACCAGAAGGGTTACGAGTTCCCGGTGACCACCGACGAATCGGGACGCTCGCACATAATGAACTCGGTCACACTCGATCTTGTGCGCGCCCTTGACGAGGTCGTCGCATCCGGTGTGTCGGCGGTACGGATCGACTTCACAGACGAGAGTTCCGAACGTGCGGCCGAGATCGTGCGCGCGGTACGCTCCGCACTCACCGCGGTGAGCGATGGAGCGTCACCGCCGGAGTGGCCACTCGTCGAGCCCTCCACGAGTGGCCACTTCTACCGGGGCGTGCTGTAGGTTACTTGATCTCGATGGTGATCGACGCGCTGGTGGAGAGACCGTCATCGTCGGTGACCCAGAGTGTGACGGTGTAGCTGCCTGCTGATGTGTAGGTGTGTGTCACCTTCTCACCGATGATCAGCGGCGTGCCGTCCCCGAACTCCCACGCGAACTTGACGATCTCGCCGTCCTCGTCGTGCGAATCGGAGGCGTCGAACCCGATCGCTTCGCCCGGCTTCGGTTTGTCCGGGGTGTAGCTGAACTCAGCGACCGGCTCGACCATCTTGGTGCTCCCTGTGGACACGATCACCTTGATCGTGCTGCCGGCGGGCACCTGTCCTCCGAAGCGCGGGTCCTGATCGCTCACCATGCCGGCAGGCACACCGTCTACGGCCTTCTCCTCCACAGATGCGACGAGTCCCAGGTTCGCGAGTGTGGCAAGTGCATCGGCCTTCAGTGTGCCGATGAGGTTCGGCACGTCCACTGCTGCCGGGGTGACGTGTAGTTCGCATGCTATCGGGGGAGTGGAGGCGAGAAACAGGCCAGTGCCCTGGTTGGGACACAGCGGTCCGGCGAGCTGTCCGCTGTCGAGGCAGATGGTCGCGTTCGTCAGCCCCTTCGGCCGGGTGAACTCGGATGCGGGCGTGTCGACGAGTGCCGCCTTCATGAACGACGCCCAGATCCGGGCCGGGAACGAGCCGCCCGTGACCTTCTTGCCGTGGACGTTGGTCATCTCGACCTGACCCTCAACGTGGCCCATCCACACGGCCGCCGCGAGGTCGGGCGTGTAGCCGACGAACCACGCGTCGCGGTACTCCTGCGTGGTGCCGGTCTTGCCCGCCGCCGGCCGCCCGATGGCGGCGGCCGTGCCGGTGCCCGACGTGATGACACCTTTGAGGATATCGGTCGTGAGGTAGGCGACCGCCGGGGAGATGACCTCGGTCCCCGTTGTGACTGCGGTGTGCAGTACCTCGCCCTTCACATTGGAGATCTGGCTTATGCCGTGCGGTGCGACGTGCACGCCGTTGTTCGCAAGCGTGCCGTACGCCGAGGCCATCTCCAGCGGCGTGACCTCCTGGGCACCCAGCGCGATCGCGGGCACAGGGTTGATCTCGGTCGTGATCCCCATGCTCTTGGCCGTCTCGGCGACGGTTTTCGCCCCGATCGCGAGGATCACCTGGGCGTACACCGAGTTGACCGACTGCGATGTGGCGACTCGCAGCCGCATCGGTCCGCTCCCGTGGCCGCTGACGTTCCACGTCTGGCCGCCGGGGATGGGGAAGGAGCCCGAGGCGCTCTCGTAGGTCTGTTCGGGCGAGACTCCGTTTGCAAGTGCCGCCGCGAGCACGAACGTCTTGAACGATGATCCCGGCTGCCTACCGCCCTGGACGGCAGCGTTGAACTGCTGCGTGCTGAAGTCCTTGCCGCCCACCATGGCCCGCACCTCGCCGGTCTTCGGGTCTATGGCCACGATCGCAGCGGAGGGGTCATCGGGCTGGTCGAGGATCGACACGATCGCCGCTTCGGCAGCCGCCTGCATGGAGAGGTCGATGGTGGTCGTCACACGCAGGCCGCCCTTGTAGACGGCATCGGCGCCGTAGTCATCGATGAGTGACTGCGTCACCCACTCGACGAAGTAGGGCGCGGGCGTCATCGCGGCGGCAGGCGCGGCCAGCGTGAACGGTTCGACCACCGCGGCGTCATGTGCGGCCTGGTCGATGTAGCCCTGCTCCAGCATCTGCCCGAGCACCACCGCTCTGCGGGTCTCGGCTGCGGCAGGGTCGATGCGCGGAGAGAACCGGCCGGGCGACTTGATGACCCCGGCGATCATGGCGCATTCGGCGGTCGTAAGCTGGCTCAGATCCTTGCCGAAGTACGTCTGTGCGGCCGCCGAGACCCCGTACGCGCCGTGTCCGTAGTAGATGGCGTTCAAGTACTTCTCGAGGATCTCGTCTTTGGAGAACTGCGACTCAAGCTTGTAGGCGAGGATGGCTTCCTTGAGCTTCCTCGACAGGCTGTCCTCGCGCTCGATGAACGTGTTGACCACGTACTGCTGTGTGATCGTGGAGCCGCCCTGATGCTTGCCCTGGGTGATGTTGACCCACAAGGCGCGGGCGATGCCGAGCGGGTCGACACCCTTGTGCTCGTAGAATGCCTGGTCCTCGGTAGAGATGACCGCTTGCCGAAGCGCCATCGGGATACTGGCGAGCGGCACGTTCGTGCGGTTCTGTTCGGCGTGGAGCTCCGTGAGCACCGCGCCGGTACGGTCGTAGATGATGCTGGTCTCTGCGAGTGGCTCTGTGCCTGCCGAGAGGTCGGGGAGGTCGTCGTTAAGCCGCTCGAACAGGACACATCCCGCGATCCCGCCAGCGAGTGCCAGCAGCAGCATCACGAGCAGCAGCGCTCGCCAGAACGTACGCCACCGGCTGCGTTTCTTAGGTCGTGGGCGTGATGCGCCCGGCGCCCGTCGTGCGGCGGGTGCACCCGGCCGCCCTGCGGCCCCGCCGCGGACGATGGTGCGCTCGGATGAGGACCGGCTACGGGACCGACCCTGTGATGCACCGGGCGAGCCGCCGGTACGACTGCCCGTTCGTGGCGCTTCCTCGCGGTTCGACGATGTCGTACTGCGCTTGCGCGGCTGAGGCCGCTGGCGCGAGTCGCCGGTGTTGCGGTTCGATGCGTTCACGGTCGTTTGGGCCCCTTCCGAGGCGGGATTCACGGTCTGCCTGTAGGTCGGATGTCCGGTGACTACTGTACAGCACCCACGCGGGCGGGCACGTGTGGTCGTGATAGTATGACCTGCAATCAGCGGGCCATGCCACCGCGTGACCGTGTCGATCCAGCAACGGTGGCGGGCGGAAGAGGGAGCGTGAGCAGAAACGTGCAGTCTGCAGCAGAACAGCTGAAGACCATCGCAAGCGGTGCCGCCGACATCGTTCCCGCCGAGGCGCTGCGCGCCAAGCTGAACTCGGGTCGGACGCTCACCATCAAACTCGGCGTCGATCCCACTGCCCCTGATCTCCATCTGGGGCACGCGGTCCCGCTGCGTAAGCTGCGGCAGTTCCAGGACCTCGGCCACACGGTCGTGCTGATCATCGGCGACTTCACGGCGCTCATCGGCGATCCCTCGGGCCGCTCGGCCACCCGGCCGGCGCTTACGCCCGAGCAGATCGAGGCGAACGCTACAACCTATATAGATCAGGCGTTCAAGATCCTGGACCCGGACAAGACGACGATGCGGCGGAACTCCGAGTGGCTCGGCCCGCTGGGGTTCGCCGACGTTCTCAAGCTCACGAGTCAGTTCACCGTCGCGCGGATCCTCGAACGCGATGATTTCCAGAAGCGCTACCGTGAGGGCGTGGGCATCTCGCTCCATGAGCTCCTGTATCCGATGGCACAGGCCTACGACTCGGTGGCCATCTCTGCCGATGTGGAGCTCGGGGGCACCGATCAGCTCTTCAACCTGCTCGCCGGTCGCGAGCTTATGGAGAAGCTCGGGCTCGAACCGCAGGTCTGTCTCACGCTGCCCCTGCTCGAAGGCACGGATGGCGTCCAGAAGATGAGCAAGAGCTACGGTAACTACATCGGACTGACGGATGAGGCCGGCGATATGTTCGGCAAGGTCATGTCGATACCCGATGGGCTCTTGGTCAAGTACTACCGTCTCTGCACAGCGCTGCCGGTCATGGAGATAGATGCCCTTGAGGCGTCGCTCGCGTCCGGCGCCGAGCATCCGAACAAAGCCAAGCGCCGCCTGGCACGCGAGATCGTCGCGCTGTACCACGGCTCCGATGCCGCAACATCGGCCGAGGCCGCGTTCGACCGGGTCTTCAAGCATCGTGAGATGCCGGAGGATATCGCCGAGGTGCGTGTCACGCGCGCCGATCCGGTGCACCTGCCCGTGGTGTTGAAGGAAGCAGGGCTTGCGCCGACTACCTCCGAGGGGCGCCGCCTCATCGACGGTGGGGCGGTCCGAGTGGATGGAGAGCCCCTGCAGCTCGCTCCGGGCGTCTACGACGTGCCGTGGGGTCTACTGGAGGGCCACGTGCTCCAGGCAGGCAAGCGTCGCTACGCACGGATCGTCGGGTAGGGGGAGCGCGACCCGGCGTGCCCTCCGAGGGCGTTGTCGTCCGTGCTATGCCGTCTTGAGGGGCAGATGTGAGCGGGCGTATACGATCGGCGAAACACGCCATACGCGAACCCTTGCATCCCTGCGCGTGCGGTGGTACATTACCAAAGCTGCTTCTGCCGAGCGTTCGGAGACGGAGCGGGATTTGATAGCTCGGGGTATTGAGAGGGCGATCGGGTAGAGGTGCTGGAGCCAGTCATACTGGTCCGGCGCAAATCCGACGCCCCCGGCCGAACAGGCGGGGGCGTTTTGTATCGCCTGATACCGGGTCCGCAACGTGGTCGAAAATCGGTTGAAGAAAGCGATTGACAGCGGGAAACGGGACAAGTAACGTATCCCCTCGCTGCGCCTGAACCTTGAAAACCGGATACTGTGACAAGCCAGTAAGGATTCATTTCGAATCCACAACATACCCCGTCACATCGAGAGGGCCAGTCAAAAGGTCAAACCGATGAGACAACTCGGATCCAAACCGAACCGGCCTCCTTACCGGTTGAGGTGGATCCACTCCGGACCAGCCAGGTCCGCAAAGCTCCGTGTACTACAGGCCGCAAGGTCTGTAACAACTTCAACGGAGAGTTTGATCCTGGCTNNGAACGCTGGCGGCGTGCTTAACACATGCAAGTCGAACGAGGTCCAACCTTCGGGTGAAGACCGAGTGGCGAACGGGTGAGTAACACGTGGGGAACCTGCCCTTCTCTCTGGGATAACGTCGAGAAATCGGTGCTAATACCGGATACTCCTTGCGGATCGCATGATCTGCTCGGGAAAGCTCCGGCGGAGAAGGATGGCCCCGCGGCCCATTAGCTAGTTGGTGAGGTAATGGCCCACCAAGGC
>DIWS01000004.1 GCA_002423585.1 Actinobacteria bacterium UBA6100 | reverse complement strand
ATGAGGTCAACCTGCTCGACGACCATCTCGTCGACACCCTGCTCGACTCGGCCGCGAGCGGCGTGAACGTCGTCGAACGCGAGGGCATCCGCTTCGAGCACCCCGCGAGGTTCTCGCTCGTGGGCACCATGAATCCCGAGGAGGGCGAGCTCCGGCCGCAGCTGCTCGACCGGTTCGGTCTGTGTGTGGATGTCGAAGGCATCGCGGATCCCGCCGAGCGAGTGACGATCCTGAAGCGCCGCCGCTCCTTTGAGGACGACCCCGGCGGTTTCAGCAGCACGTGGCAGAGCTCACAAGCCGAACTGCAGGAGCAGATCCGCACCGCTATCGGCACGCTGCCGGATGTGGAGCTCGACGACGACCTGCTCTTCCTGATCGCATCGGTGTGCGTGGCCATGAGTGTGGACGGGCACCGGGCGGACCTCGTGATGGGCCGGGCGGCCGCCGCGTACGCGGTGTTGCACGGGCGTCGTGAGGTCACTGCCGCGGACATCCGCGCCGTGGCGCCGATGGTGCTGGCGCACCGGATGCGGAAGTCGCCGTTCGAGGAGCAGCAGCTCGACGAGCAGCGCCTCGACCAGTTGATCGCGAGCGTGGCGCCGGGACCGTCCGAGGCCGGCGGCGAGAGCGGGGGAGAACCCTCCGACGGGGCGGCGTCTCCGGTGGGGGTCCCGCACGAGGTCGGACCTGCCGAGGCGACCGCCTCCTCTGAGGCGATCACCGCGGAACTGGTCGCCGGGATGGACAGGATGCGACGCGCCCATGGCGGCAGACGACAGGAGACCACCTCTGACGACCGCACCGGCCGGTACGTCCGTGCCGAACCCGCGCGTCCCGGCCAGCCGGTGGACCTCGCGCTCGACGCGACGATCCGGGCAGCGGCGCCCCACCAGGCGAAGCGGGAGAGCGATCTGGCTATCAGCATCGAGCCGCAGGACCTGCGCACGAAGGTGCGCAAGCGACGGGTCGGTGCGTCCATCGTCTTCTGCGTGGATGCGAGCGGCTCGATGGGAGCATCCAACCGGATGGAGGCTGCCAAGGCGGCTGTCCTTGAGCTCCTGGTTGACGCGTACCAGCGGCGCGATCGTGTGGGGCTGGTGGCATTCAGAGGCGAGGCGGCCCATGTCGTGCTTCAGCCGACCGCGAGCGTCGAACTCGCTCAGCTGAAGCTCAAGTCGCTGCCCACCGGCGGCGCGACACCCATCGCCCACGGCATCCTCACGTCTCTCGACGTACTGAACGCCGAGACGCGGCGGGAGGACGGTATCGTGCCGTGGCTCGTGCTGGTGACGGACGGGCGGGCGAACGTGGGGATCGGTGCAGGATTGGGCAGCGAAGACGCACGCACGGCCGCGGCCCGGCTGCGAGGCTCGGCGATCAACACGCTCGTGGTGGACACGTCCGGACCGGGCGCGGGTATGGCCGCGCGTGATCTTGCGCGTGCCGCGGGCGGGGAGTACGTGCGGCTCGGGGACGTTCGCGGCGGCGCGCTCGCGGGAGCGGTCAGGCAGCGGCTGTCTGCGTAGCGCGCGTGACCGGTAGACAGGTGGGAGTGGGCCTGTAAGCCGGATTCTGTCGTGGACGACCATCTATCTGGGACCGCCGTCGCCGACGGCCTCGTGCGGGCGTACCCGAGCGTGGCCGGGCCAGCCGTGACCGCTCCTATTCGCCCTTGCTCCGGGTGGGGTTTGCCAAGCCGCTACGTTGCCGCAGCGCTGGTGCGCTCTTACCGCACCGTTTCAGCTTTTCCGGGGCCTGCGCTCCGGAGTCTTCTTTTCTGTGGCACTTTCCGTCGGCTCGCGCCGCCCTGCCGTTAGCAGGCACCCTGCCCTGCGGAGTCCGGACTTTCCTCACGCCCCGAAAGACGCGCGGCCGCCCGGCCCACTCCCGCAGCCATTCTAGCAGGTGGCGGGGGTCTTCATCGGCGGGAATGCGCTAGCGGCCCTGGCTCTGCGCCTGCAGCTTTGCCCAGGTGTCCTTGAGCGTGAGCGTGCGGTTGAACACGAGGGCGCCGTCTGTGGAGTCCGGATCGGGGCAGAAGTAGCCGAGCCGCTCGAACTGGACGGTCTGACCTACGGGGATCTCGGCGAGGGAGGGCTCGACGAAGGCGCCTGCGATGATCGTCTCCGAGTCGGGGGCCAGGTCGTCGAAGAGATCGCGACCTTCGGAACCGGGGAACGGCTCCGAGAAGAGGTGATCGTAGAGGCGGACCTCGGCGGGGATGGCATGGGGAGCAGAGACCCAGTGCAACGTGCCCTTGACCTTGCGGCCATCAGGAGAGCTGCCGCCGCGAGTGGCCGGGTCGTAGGTGCAGTGCAGTTCGATGACCTGGCCTGACGCATCCTTCACGACGTCCGTGCATGTCACGAAGTATGCGGAACGCAGCCGCACCTCGCGGCCGGGCGCCAGGCGGAAGTACTTGGCCGGCGGCTCCTCCATGAAGTCGTCGCGCTCGATCCACAACTCCCGCGAGAAGGACACCATGCGCGTGCCTGCCCCGGGATCCTCCGGGTTGTTCGTGACCTCGAGCTGCTCGACCTGGCCCTCAGGGTAGTTCTCGATGACCAGCTTGAGGGGGTCGATCACGCCGAAGCGGCGTTCGGCCTGTCTGTTCAGCACGTCCCGCACGGCGTGTTCGAGCATCTCGATCTCCACGACGCTGTCCGCGCGGGCCACGCCGATCATCCCGGCGAAGTCGCGGAGTCCCTCGGCGGGGAACCCACGCCGGCGGATGCCTGAAAGCGTGGGCATGCGGGGGTCGTCCCACCCGCGGACGTGGCCTTCCCTCACGAGCTTGAGCAGGACGCGCTTGGAAAGCACGGTGTGGGTGAGATTCAGCCGCGCGAACTCGTACTGATGTGGTGTGGAGGGCACCGGCAGGTTCTCGATGAACCACTCATAGAGCGGGCGGTGGTCCTGGAACTCGAGCGTGCAGATGGAGTGCGTGATGCCCTCGATCGCGTCCGACTGGCCGTGCGCGAAGTCGTAGGACGGATACACGCACCAGTCGTCGCCGGTACGGGGGTGTGCGGCGTGGAGGATGCGGTACATCACCGGGTCGCGGAAGTTGATGTTGCCGGAAGCCATGTCGATCTTCGCGCGCAGGACCCGCGCTCCATCGGGGAACTCGCCGGCGCGCATGCGCTCGAACAGATCGAGGTTCTCCTCGATCGAACGGCTGCGGAACGGGCTTTCACGGCCGGGCTCGGTGAGCGTGCCGCGGTGCTCGCGGATCTCATCGGCCGAGAGGTCGTCGACGTACGCCTTGCCCGCATTGATGAGATGCACTGCCCACTCGTAGAGCTGCTCGAAGTAGTCGGAGGCGTAGTAGAGGTGCTCGCCCCAGTCGAATCCGAGCCAGCGGACATCGGTCATGATCGAGTCGATGTACTCCTGCTCTTCTTTGATGGGGTTCGTGTCGTCGAACCGGAGATGACAACGGCCGCCGAATTCGGAAGCGATGCCGAAGTTCAGGCAGATCGACTTGGCGTGCCCGATGTGGAGGTATCCGTTCGGCTCGGGCGGGAAGCGCGTGACGACGCCGTCAACGCGTCCGGCGGCAAGGTCGGAGGCGACGATATCGCGGACGAAGTCGCTGCGCTCGGGGGTGGGTGTCGTGTTGGTATCCATGGTCGCCGAGGATAGCACAAGCCTCACTCGTGATGCGTGTGCGCGGATGCGAGAAGGCCCCTGCCGAGTCGCTCGGAAGGGGCCTTCGTTATCGCTGGTAGCGCGTACGGGATTCGAACCCGTGATCTCCGCCTTGAGAGGGCGGTGTCCTAACCGCTAGACGAACGCGCCATGTGGCTGGGGTACTAGGGCTCGAACCTAGACTCTTCGGAACCAGAATCCGACGTGTTGCCAGTTACACCATACCCCAGTACCTGCCTACGCCCCTCAGGGCGCGAATAGGTATGCTACCTGCGCGAACGGGGAGTGTCAACACGGATTCACTCCCCGGTGCCGCGTGATGCCGCATCCAGTCGGGCAAGTGCGATGTCGCGGCCGAGCAGTGCGACCGACTCGAAGAGCGGCGGGCTCACGGTGGATCCGGTGACCGCCACACGTACCGCCTGTAAGACGATCTTAGGCTTGATGCCGAGAGCCTCGGGAAGCGCACGGAGCGCGGTCTCGACGGTCTCGGTCTCCCACACTTCCAGCACCTCGAGCGCTGCGTGAGCCGCGCTGACGCTCCGGTACGCCTCGGCGCCGGTGAGTCCCTTGGCGACGGCTGCGGGGTCCGGTTCGAACCTATCCGTGAGTAGGAAGCCGACCGTGGGCGCGATCTCGGTCATCCGCTTCAGGCGCTCGGAGATCAGGGGCACCAGGGAGACGAACCAGTCGTGGCGAGCGGCCACATCGTCCGCCGTCGCGAGTCCTGCGGACTCGAGCCACGGCACCATCCGTTCGATGAGCACGCCGGGGGGCATCTCCCGGATATACATCCCGTTCATCCACTCCAGCTTCTCGGGATCGAAGATGGCGGGGTTCTTGGAGATGCGATCGAGTGAGAAGCTTGTCTTCAGCGTGTCGGCCGAGATGATCGTGGTGTCACCATCGAGCGACCATCCCAGCAGTGCGAGGTAGTTGAGCAGGGCCTCCGGGAGGATGCCCTCCTCGTGGAACGCTTCGACTGACGTGGCCCCGTGGCGCTTGGACAGCTTCTTGCCGTCGGCACCCCAGATCATCGAGAGGTGCGCGAAGCGTGGTACGGCGTGGCCGAGAGCCTCGAACACGAGGATCTGTCGTGGCGTGTTGGAAAGATGGTCGTCGCCACGGATGACGTGCGTGATCTCCATATCGGCATCGTCGACGACCGTGGCGAAGTTGTAGGTGGGGGTGCCGTCGCTGCGGACCAGCACGAAGTCGTCCATTGCCGATGCGGGGAACGTTGTCTCGCCACGCACCGCGTCGTCCACCAGGATGTCGCCCCGGTCCTCGGGGACGGACAGTCGCCAGACGTGCGGTTCGCCGGCCGCGATACGGGCGGCGACGGTGTCGGCAGGAAGATGCCGGCAGGTCCGATCGTAGCCAGCGGAGCCGTCACCCGAGCGTGCGGCTTCACGCTTGGCCTCGAGTTCTGTGGCGGAGCAGAAACACGGATACGCTGAGCCGTTCGCCTTCATGCGGTCCAGCGCGGAGCGGTAGTGGTCTGCCCGCTCGGTCTGGAAGTACGGGCCGAACGGTCCGCCGACCTCGGGGCCCTCGTCCCAGTCGAGGCCGAGCCACTCGAGCGATCGCAGGATCTGCGCGGTGTTCTCGGCCGTGGAGCGTTCCGCATCCGTGTCGTCGATCCGGAGGATGAAGGTGCCACCGGTGCGACGCGCCAGCGCCCAGTTGTATATGGCGGTGCGGGCGCCGCCGACATGCAGCGCTCCGGTGGGGCTGGGTGCGAAGCGGACGCGTACGACCTCGGTCACGGGCGTTCTCCTTCAGAGGGGGCTGGCTTAAGAGTCAGGTCCTCGGGCGCAGGGGCAGGCTGGTGTGACTCGGACGGGCTGCACAGCCCCGCGCGGCGAAGCAGGAACCACGCGATCGCCACGGAGAGTATCAGGGCAGAGAGCGCGATGGCCTTCGGCAGCATGTCGGAGCCGCTTTCGAAGATCACGAGCTTCCGCACCACCGCGACGAGGCCCGCCTCGAGGACAGTGCCGATCACATCCTGGTGATGCATGTACGCGAACGCGATGCGGATCAGCTCGATCACGATGAACACGATGAGCACGGTGTCGATCGTGCGGGTGATGCCATCCGGGGACATGAATCCGTCCGCGCGGGTCACCTCCACCATCTTGATGACGACATCCACCACGCCCAGCACCGCCAGGATCACGAGCAGTGCGGTCACGGCGCCTTCGACATAAAGGACGATGCGGTCGAGTATCGGTGACAGCTTCACAGCGGGTCTCCTTCGGCGAGATGAACGCACTCACTATACCCGCAAGCGTCCCGCTTGGCAGTGGCGCGGGTGCGTGCTATCGTCGGCGTGTTCTCATCACGAGGCAGCGCGGAAGCGCTGCAGAGGGCCGAGGGACCGCACCCTACGACGCCCCGGCAACCGACGCGAAAACGGCGCACGGTGCCACATTGCGGCAGACGGCGACGTCTGGAAGATGAGGGAAGAGCGCGGCGCCGCGTGTGCCTTTGGCTTGTATCCCTTGTCTGGACGGACAGGGGATCTTTCTTTGTCCGGGGTACGACGGCAGACGCCCGCGTATGCGGGCCGTGACGCAAGGAGGCTTCATGACCGAGCGCGAGTACGTGTTCACCTCTGAATCAGTGACCGAGGGTCATCCCGACAAGATCTGCGATCAGGTCTCGGACGCGATCCTCGATGCCATCATCAAGAGGGAGGGTGAGCTTGCCGCTGAGGGTTACGAGACCGAGCATGGGTCCAAGGCCTCACCCGACTACGTCCGCGTCGCCTGCGAGACGCTCACCACCACCGGCCTGATCGTGGTTGCCGGTGAGGTCAGGACCCACGCGTACGTGGACATCCCCGCGATCGTGCGCGAGACCGTCAAGGACATCGGCTACACCCGGGCGAAGTACGGATTCGACTACGAGACCTGCGGGGTCCTCACCGCGATCCACGAGCAGAGCGCGGACATCGCGATGGGCGTGGACCGGGCGTACGAGGTCAAGCACGGCGATCGCGACCCGCTGGACCTCATCGGGGCCGGCGACCAGGGGATGATGTTCGGCTACGCCTGCAACGAGACCTCGCAGTACATGCCCATGCCGATCTACCTCGCGCACCGCCTTTCCGAGCGGCTCACGGCCGTCCGTAAGGCCGAGGTCCTAGACTACCTGCGTCCTGACGGTAAGACCCAGGTGACGGTCCGCTACCGCGACGGCAAGCCGCTCGCGATCGACAAGATCCTCATCTCCTCGCAGCACGCCGATGGGGTGGACATCGAGAACCTCATGAAGCCCGACTTCATCGAGCACATCATCGATCCGGTGTTCGCTCTCGAGGACATCGAGTGGAAGGGTGCCGAGATCTACGTGAACCCGACCGGCCGATTCGTCATCGGCGGGCCGATGGGTGACTCGGGCGTGACCGGCCGGAAGATCATCGTCGACACGTACGGTGGCATGGGCCGCCACGGCGGTGGCGCGTTCTCGGGTAAGGACTGCACCAAAGTCGACCGCTCCGCCGCCTATGCCGCACGCTGGGTGGCCAAGAACGTGGTCGCCGCCGGCCTCGCGGACCGTTGCGAACTCGAGCTCGCCTACGCGATCGGCGTGGCCCACCCGCTGTCGATCACCGTGGAGACCTTCGGTACCGAGAAGTACGACACCGCCAAGATCGAGCAGGCCATCGCCGATGTCTTCGATCTGCGCCCCGGTGCGATCATCCGCGATCTCGACCTGCGTCGGCCGATCTACCGCAAGACCGCATCGTACGGTCACTTCGGCAGGGATGACGCCGACTTCACTTGGGAGCGTCTGGACCGTGTCGATGAGCTTCGCGCGGCGATCGGGTAGCGATATCTTCGGTATCAGCCGAAGGCCGTCGGCATCATGTCGGCGGCCTTCGCTATGCTGTGGGTCATGATGCACACGATGCCGATAGCACGAGTCGTGGTGGACGTGCCCGCCCGGGCGCTCACCGAGCCGTTCGACTACGCGATCCCGGATGAGATGCGCGGGACGGTCCTGGTCGGATGTCCGGTGGCGGTGCCGTTCGGACCGCGTCCGTGCGTGGGGTATGTCGTCGAGCGCGTCGCCGAGTCGGCGTTTGCGGGAACGCTCCGCCCGATCGAGGCGGTGCTCGGCAGCCCGCTCTTTGGCGAGCACGCCATCGGCATCGCCCAGTGGATCTCGGAGGAGTACGTGTGCCCGCTCTCCGAGTCGCTGCGGCTGTTCCTGCCGCCCGGGGCGGCGCCGAGGATCGTCCGGGGACCTGATGGCTGGAGCCTCGAGGGGCGGCAGACACGGCCCGCGTCCGAGCGGCTGGTGACGCTGGTTGCTGACAGCGGACACGTGCCGGCCGCACGGGCCACGGTCCAGCGTGCGGTGCTCGAGGCGCTGTCCGCTGGCCCGCTCACATCCGGCGAGCTCGCCGCGGAGATCCCGGGTGCGGCGGCCGCGGTCAAGGCGCTCGAACGCGTCGGTGCTGTGACGACGATCGAACGTCGGCGCTACCGGCGCCCGGCAGGGGGTCTTGGCGGTGCAGGCGCGCACGCCCACACCGAAGAACAGGCCTCGGCGATCGAGGCGATCACGCGGTCCGTGGCCGACGGCGGGGGTGTCGTGCTCCTGGAGGGCGTCACCGGATCGGGTAAGACGGAGGTCTACCTCTCGGCCATCGAGCCGGTGATCGCCTCCGGGAGGAGCGCGATCGTCCTGGTACCCGAGATCTCGCTCACGCCGCAGGCCGTCGGCCGCTTCCGCTCGCGCCTCGGGGACGACGTGGCTGTCATCCACAGCCGCCTGTCGGTCGGGGAACGCTTCGACCAGTGGCAGCTCGCGCTCGCCGGACGCGTGCGAGTGGTCGTGGGCGCGCGGTCCGCGCTCTTCGCGCCGCTCAGGGACGTGGGACTCGTCGTGATCGACGAGGAGCACGAGCCTTCGTACAAGCAGAGCCAGTCGCCCCGGTACCATGCACGGGAGGTCGCCGAGCGGGTGTGCGCGGCCCACGGAGCGACGCTCGTGCTGGGGTCGGCCACGCCGAGTCTCGAGGCGAAGCATCGTGCCGCCATGGGCCTCTACCAGCGTGCCACGCTCACCCGACGGGTCGGTGGAGGTACCCCTCCTGCGATCCGCGTGGTGGACATGGCCGCTGAGTTCACCGCCGGGAATCGTTCCATCTATTCGATCGCGCTGCAGGAGGCCCTCTCGACGGTCGCCGAGCGCGGTGAGAAGGCCGTGCTGTTCCTCAACAGGCGGGGCTTTGCCTCCTTCGTGCTGTGCCGGGAGTGCGGGTTCGTTCCGGAGTGTGATTCGTGCAGCGTCTCCCTGACGTACCACGAACGTTCCGGATCGCTCGAGTGCCATCACTGTGGAAGCGTGCAACCGCTCCCGATCACGTGTCCACGGTGCGGTAGCGCATACCTCCGTAAGTTCGGAGCGGGCACCGAGCGTGCCGAGACCGATCTTGCGGCGCTGTTCCCCGAGCTCCCGATCGTGCGGATGGACGCGGACACCACGGCGCGCAAGGGCGGACACGAGGAGGCGCTCTTGCGCTTCGAGTCCCATCCGAGCGCGGTTCTGCTGGGCACGCAGATGATCGCCAAGGGTCTGGACTACCCGGACGTCACACTCGTCGGTGTCCTCAACGCGGACACGAGCATGCATGTCCCGGACTTTCGCGCCGCCGAGCGGACGTACCAGCTGCTGGAGCAGGTCTCCGGCCGGGCGGGCAGGGGCGAGAAGCCGGGACAGGTCGTCATCCAGACCTACTGGCCGGAGCATCCGGCGATCCTGGCTGTGGCATCGGGCGACGGCACCGCCCTGTACGAACAGGAAGCTGCGGAGCGGGCCCCGCTGGGCTTCCCTCCGTACGGCCGGATCGCGAACGTGGTCCTCTCGGGCACGGACGCTCGGGTCGTCCGTGACACTGCACGCGCGTCAGCCTCGGCTGTCAGTGCGACCCTGCCGGACGGGTGGGAGCTTGTGGGTCCCGCCTCGGCGCCGATCGAGCGGATCAAGGGCAACTGGCGGTGGCACTTCCTCGTGAAGGCTCCTGCGGGTGATCAGATCGGCCGGATCGTCGCCGTGGGGCTGGCTGAAGCGCCGGTGCCTGACGGTGTGACCCGCATCGTCGACGTCGACCCCGTGGGCATGCTCTGATATCCCGTTGTAGAATGGGCAGACCATCCGCGCGCACGATCCGGCAACACCCGACGGAGGACACCAGACGATGGACGTGCTTCACCACCCCAGCCCGGTGCTGAAGGCCAGGGCCCATGAGGTCGACGTGACGAGCGATCCTGCGCTGCGGGATCTCGTGCGCGCTATGGCCGAGACGATGTACGAAGAGTCCGGCATCGGTCTGGCTGCCCCGCAGGTCGGCGTGGACAAGCGGGTCATCGTGTTCGACGTGGATGATAGACTCGCGGCGCTGTGCAACCCGGTGATCGTTGAGTTCGGGGAGGAGACCGTCGTCGATGACGAGGGTTGCCTGTCCGTCCCCGGTATCACGGTGCCTGTCGAGCGGAGTACCCGCGTCGTGTGCACCGGGCTGACGCTCGAAGGGCGTGACATCACGATCGAGGCGGAGGATCTGCTTGCACGCGTGCTCCAGCATGAGATCGATCACCTGGACGGCGTGCTGATCCTCGATCGTTGCCCCGGTGACATGAAGAAGGCGATCGTCCGGGCATACAACGAGGCCAACAACCTCTAGCCCGGTCGCCAGAAGCGGAAGGAACGCGGGATGCGTGTTCTGTTCATGGGCACACCTGCGTTCGCGGTGCCCTCACTCGAAGCGCTCGCCGCTCGCCATGATGTGGTCGGGGTGATCACGCAGCCCGACGCTCCGTCGGGTCGCGGAAGCTCGCTGCACCCCCCGGAAGTGAAGCGCGCGGCGCTCGCCCTCGGCCTTGAGGTGTATCAGCCCGCGGCCCTGAAGGGGGAGGCTGTCGAGTACATAGTATCGGCGGCGCCTGATGTCATCTGCGTAGCGGCGTTCGGTATGCTGCTGCCGCAGTCAGTCCTCGATATCCCGCCTCACGGGTGTGTGAACGTGCACGCCTCGCTGCTGCCACGGTACCGGGGCGCTGCGCCTATCCAGCGGGCCGTGCTCTCGGACGAGGTCGTCACTGGCGCGAGCATCATGCTGATGGAGGCGGGCCTGGACACCGGACCGTTCGCCCGTCAGGTGACCGTGCCCGTCAACGACCGCTATGTCGCCGATATCGAGGAGGACCTTGCGCGGTTTGGCGCCGAGGCCCTGCTCTCGGTTCTGGATGAGATCGCATCCGGGACGGTGGTCTGGACGCCGCAGGATCCGTCGCTCGCGACGTACGCGACCAAGATCTGCAAGGATGACGTGGCCCTGGTACCCGACATCACGGCCGCGCAGGCACACGCCCGCGTGCGGGCAGCGACACGGCGGGCACCCGCGCGTGCGTGCATCGGTGATCGCGAGCTGACTGTGGTACGTGCGCATCCGACGGATGAGCGGGTGGCCCCCGGGGGTGTCTGTATGTCACACGGTCTTCCCGCCCTGGGATTCACGGATGGCTCACTCGCCCTCGAAGTCGTCCGGCCCGCCGGGAAGGGCGACATGACGGGTGGTGACTGGGCCCGCGGTGCCCATCTGGCCGAGGGCACGTGCTGGAGGTGCACCCGGTGACGGTCGCTCCGGCACGGATAGCAGCCCTGCATGTGCTTGCGCGTGTACGGCGCGACGGTGCGTTCTCGGGTCCGGTGCTGTCGGGCGAGTTGGCCCGTGCGGCGTTGTCGGCCGATGATGCCGCGCTGGCCACGCGGCTCACGTACGGGACGATCGGCGCGCAGGGTGTTCTCGACGAGGCGATCGAGGCGCATCTCCGGGGTGACGTCGAACCACGCATCAGAGACGTGCTGCGGCTGGCGGCGTTCGAGCTCCTCTTCGGGCGCGCTCCCGCATACGCGGTGGTCGATCAGGCGGTAGACGCGGCACGACACGTGAGACCGCAGGCGGCAGGCCTGGTGAACGCCGTGGTCCGCAGAGTGAGTGAGCGAGCCCCCGACTTCCCGTGGGGCGACCCTGAGAGCGACCTCGATGCACTCGCACGCCTTGCCGGCCATCCCCGATGGATCCTCGACGTGGCGGTGGAGTCCCTCGGGGAGCAAGCCGCGCGGGAGATGTTCGCGTGCGGTCTCGAGCCTGCGCCTGCGTTCATCCGCATCGACCCCTTCGCGCGCGATCGCGAGGTGACGCTCGGCGAGTTGCAGCCTGCGACGCCGGCCTCCTCTCCACCCGATCCCGACTGTTACCAGCTGGGAACGCCGAGAGCTGCGTACGGTGGGGTCACTCCGTCAGGGGGGTGGTTCGCGATGGACGCTGCCGCACAACTCGCCCCCCGGGCCATCGCACCGGGTCCTGGGATGCGGATCCTCGATGTCGGGGCCGGCAGAGGCAACAAGACGGTGTGCCTGCAGGGGATCGCCGTCAGGAGCGGTCAGCCGGCGGAGATCACGGCACTCGATGTCCACGAAGGCAAGACCACGGCGCTCAGGCGTCGTCTTGACGAGTCGCAGGTACCCGGGGTGACTGTGGTGACCGCGGACGCGACCGAGTTGGTCGCGCACTTCGGGGCGGATGCGTTCGATGCGGTGTTGGTCGATGCACCCTGCAGCGGTCTCGGAACGCTTCGCAGATACCCCGAGAAGCGGTGGCGGATATCGCCCGAGGTGCCGCCGCGGATGCGGGCGCTGCAACTCGAGCTCGTCAGGGCCGCCGCACGTGTCACCCGCCCGGGAGGTTCGGTGGTGTACTCTACCTGTAGCATCGCGATGGAGGAGAACGGCGGTGTGGTCGACGAGTTCCTCGCCTCCGATGTGGGGCGCGATTTCGCGCTGGAGCCCTTGAACGAGGTCATCCCGGCCGAATGGAGCACATTCCGTGACGGGCGCGGTTGCCTTCAGTCGTGGCCTCGCGCAGGCGGCCCCGATGGGCACTTCGTGGCCCTGTTGCGCCGGAGTGAATAGTCGATCGGCAGACCAACGATCCGAGGGAGGATGGGATGCGTAGCACCCGAATCGTCGAGATGCTCGAAGTCACCGAGGCCGCCGCTCTGGCAGCCGGACGGTGGATGGGCAAGGGCGACAAGCACGCCGCCGATGATGCCGCTGTGGAGGCCATGCGGACAGCATTCAACAGCGTCGAGATCGACGGCACGATCGTCATCGGCGAAGGGGAGCGCGACGAGGCGCCGATGCTGTACATCGGTGAGAAGGTCGGGCATGGCGGCGAGGCGATCGATATCGCCGTCGACCCGCTCGAGGGTACGAATCTCACCGCTTACGGGCAGTCGAACTCGCTGGCCGTGCTGGCATTCGGACCGAAGGGCACGCTGCTGCACGCCCCGGACACGTACATGAACAAGATCGCGGTCGGGCCTACGGCTGCCGATGCGGTCCACATCGATCTGAGCCCTACTGAGAACATCCGCAACGTGGCCAAGGCGCTCAAGCGGCCCGTCGAGGACCTCGTCGTGTGCATCCTCGAGCGTGAGCGCCACAAGGACCTCATCGCCGAGGTCCGTGCAGCGGGGGCGAGAATCCGCCTCATCTCAGATGGCGACGTCTTCGGCGCTGTCGCCACCGCCATCGAGGGGACTGGCATCCACCTCTATCTCGGTATCGGCGCGGCGCCTGAAGGTGTGCTGGCGTGTGCGGCGATGAAGTGCATCGGCGGGTGCTTCATGGGACGTTTCGCGTGGCGCAGCGAAGAAGAGAAGGCCCGTGCGGTGGAGATGGGCACGCCGCACATCGATGGGATCCTCGAGATGGACACGCTTGTGAACACCGACGAGGCCGCGTTCATCGCAACCGGCGTCACCGACGGTGAGCTGCTCCGTGGTGTGAAGTACTTCGGCCACGGTTCACGCACGCACTCGATCACCATGGAGAACAAGACGGGCACGGTGCGCTTTGTCGAGACCGTGAAGCGTGCCGGTGCGGAGAAGTTCTGGGTGCGGATGGAGTAGCGGCGATCCTACTCGCTCGCGGGACACGTCGCGCATGCGGCGCTCGGTCCCTGATCAGCACAGGAGTCCTTGCCGGTCGGCGAGGACTCCTCGTTCTTCGGGCGGGGCCGGTAGTCGGTGTTGTGGAAGCCCGAGCCCTTGAAGACGACACCCACAGGTGTGAAGACTCGCTTCGTGTCCCCGCCACAGTCGGGACAGCGCACGTCGCTGGCGTCGGAGATCGATCGCGTGAGCTCGAAGACGGCGTTGCACGAGAGGCATCGATAGTCGTACGCAGGCATGAGCGCTCCATCTGGTGTGGCGGTGAGAGTGCAGGATACTCGCGGATGCGCGTGCAGGCAAGGCAGGCACCGTGCTTGCTATACTCCCGGGCATGACCCACACAACACACAGGCGCCGCCTCGTGCCAAGGGCGGCGATCATCGCGTCGATCATCATCATAGCGCTCATCGCGTCCGCCGTAGCCGCCTCGATGATGGTCGCGCGTTCGCGGCTGGTGGCGGTACCCGGCGTGACCGGACTGCCTGCCGAGGTGGCGCGGGAGACCATCGAGGCCGAGGGGTTCGTGTACGAGCTTGAGAGCAGTCGGGTGTCGGCCACCGTCCCCTCAGGCCAGGTGATCACGCAGCGCCCCGAACCGGGAACACTCCTCGATCCCGGTTCCTCCGTGCGGGTGGTTCTCTCGGTGGGTCCGCAGACATTCAAAGTCCCCGATCTCGTCGGGACCTCACTCGAGGGCGCGCGCGATGCGCTCACCGCTCTCGGCCTCACGGTGGTCGTGGAGGCGGTGTCGTCGGAGACGACCGTGCCGGTCGTCTTGGAGATGTACCCGGCGTCCGGAGCGCCGGTGAGTCCGG
This sequence comes from Actinobacteria bacterium UBA6100, assembly GCA_002423585.1. GTDB lineage: Bacteria > Actinomycetota > Coriobacteriia > Anaerosomatales > Anaerosomataceae > UBA6100. Next base: position 246,853 of record DIWS01000004.1, on the reverse strand, counting down.
GCGATGAGATCCGGCTCTCGGTGCCGGGTGGTTCGAAGGATGCCGATGTTCTGCTGCCCTATGATCTGACCGGGATCACCGTGCTGCTCGATCCGTTGCCGGCCGCCGAAGGGGCCGACATCGATCCGGCCATGGAGGTCGCGCGTCGCCTCCAGTCGCTCTTCGAGGCTGCGGGTGCCGAGGTGGTTTCGACGCGTCCGCTGGGTGCGAGTGCGGCTCCCGACCGCGTCGCGATAGCCGCCGCGTCGACCGCCGACATCCTGGTCGGTCTCGACGTGGGTACCGCCGGGGAAGGGGGCCTGCGTGTCGTGTATGGCGCGGCAGATGTCGGTGATGGTCGGCAGGCGAGTTCACATGCGTACGCCCAGGCGATCACACGCGCCGCATCGCTTCCGACACTCGTGGTCCGCGAACCCGCGCCCTCCGAAGATGCGGTCCTGCGCGCCTTTCCGGGAGTTGGCGTACGTGTTGAGATCGGTGACTCCTCCGTGGAGGCGGACCGCGCATTGTTCCGTGACCCGAGTTGGGCGGATCAGGTCGCACGGGCGATCTACCGGGGTTTGGGCCCGGCGGTGAGCGACAGGTGAATCGCCGTTCGTGTAGACTGTCGGGTGTTTTCCGTATGAGATCGAACGGAGTCGTTGTGCGTTCACACCGTATATACACGCTCCTGGTCCTGTCGTTGGTGCTGGTACTCGCGATCGCGCCCTCTGCGGGCGCGGCACAGACAGAGGTCCAGAAGCTCCAGGCCCAGATCAAGGAACTGCAGTCAGCGTCCTCGAAGGCGGGAGAGGCCTACTCTGACGCGTACTGGAAGCTCGACGCCACGCGCGTCGAGATCGCCCGAGTGGATGCCGAGGTCTCCGAGGCCGAGGGGCGACTCTCAGCCGTCAGCGCCCGCCTGAACCAGCGCGCAAGCGAGATCTATCGCGCCGGCGGCGCCGACTATATGGCGATCCTTCTCTCAAGCAATGACTTCGACGAGATGCTGCAGCGGCTGGAGTACGTGCAGCGGATCGGCCAGCAGGACGCGGACATCATCGCCGAGGTCGAGGAACTTCAGGTCACGCTCGCGGCGCGACATGCCGAACTCGAGGCGCTTCACAGCACCCAGGCGCAGGACACGGCAGCCCTCAAAGCCGAGGCCGATCGGATCGATGCCGAGTTGAAGTCGCAGCAGGCCCAGTACGACAAGCTGCAGAAGGCGCTTGCGGCTGCGTTGGCCGCTGAGAAGGCGAAGCAGAAGGCGTCCTCGGCAGTACCGGGCCCGAACGGTATGGTATTCCCGGTCGCCGGTCCGTGTACCTACACCGACACCTGGGGTGCGGCACGCTCGGGAGGTCGGACGCACAAGGGTACCGACATCATGGCGCGTGAGGGCGTTCCTGTGGTGGCCACGCTCTCCGGTACCGTGAGGACGTCGCAGAGCAGCCTCGGCGGCAAGACGATATGGCTGACTGCGGACAACGGATGGGCGTTCTATTACGCACATCTGAGCGACTACAAGGTCACGTCCGGCCGCGTTTCGGCAGGTCAGGTCATCGGGTACGTGGGGAGTACCGGCAACGCGTCGGCGAGCGCTCCGCACCTGCACTTCGAGATCCACCCGAATGGTGGCGCCGCCGTCAATCCGTACCCGTACCTGAAGAAGATGCAGTAGCACGACGGTCTCCGCGGGCCCCGCAGAGACCGGTGTGGACCGTTTCGGGAGCTGCCGTTCATCGGCGGCTGAGAGGCGACATCATGTCGCGACCGAGATGACTGGGCCGGTAATGCGGCGCAGCAACACGGACGGCGGTGGCACGGCCACTGCCCGCTCTCAGTGCTCCCACTACATCGGCGCGATGCGCCGGGAGTGGAGAGTGTCATGAAGGTATCCCGCGTGAGAGTCGCCAGTGAGATCGGCCTGACAGTCGCGCTGTGTGCGGTACTCGGCATGTTGACCGTCTGGCAGATGCCGCAGGGTGGGAGCGTCTCGTTCGTGATGTTGCCGCTCTTCGTCTTGGCGCTGCTTCGGGGCCCCGGGGTGGGTCTTGCCGCCGGCACGCTCTACGGCCTTGTCGACTTCATGCTCAAGCCATACCTGTTTCATCCCGTGCAGGTCGTGCTCGACTACCCGGTGGCGTTCGCACTCTGTGGACTTGCCGGACTCTTCGCCGCACGCTTCGCGGCCCTTTCGGATGAAGGCCGGTGGGGAGCAGCGTTGTGGACGGCCGTCGTCCCGGGGATAGCGATCGGCGCTCTGGGCCGTTACGTGGCGCACGTGATCTCAGGACTGGTGTTCTTTTCGTCATACGCCGTGGAAGCCGGACAAGCGCCTCTGGTGTACTCGCTTGCCTACAACGGATTCGTTCTCGTGTCGGCGGTTGCGTCTGCGCTGGTGGCGGCCGCGGTCCTACCGGCACTGAGGCGCCAGCATGTGACAGGAGAGTGATGGATAGGCACTTCACGCTGATCGTCGGCGCCGCGCCCGTGCCCGATGTTTCCGGGCATTACGCCTCACTCATCGGTCGTGCCGGGTTCCTGATCGCCGCGGATGGGGGTCTTCTGACCTGCCTGGCCGCCGGTCGGGTGCCGGACGTCTGCGTGGGTGACTTCGACTCCACGCCGGCTGAGGCCCTCTCGGGCGCCGCAGATGCGGGTGCCCAGATCAGGCGGTTCCCGGCCGTGAAAGACGTGAGCGACCTGGATCTCGCGCTCGACGTCGCGCGCGAGCGGGGCGAGCGCCCGGTGATCATATGCGCTGCGTTCAGCGGCCGTGTCGACCACACGTTGACCGCTCTCGGCACACTCGTGTCGGCGGCAGACCTTGCCGGGTACGCCGACGAGCCCGGATGGGTCGCGATCCCACTCGATGAGGTGGTCCGCCCTTCCTGTCGGCTTGCGGTGCCATCGGGCGGCGTGGTCTCCGTGCTGGCCGTCGGCGGTCCTGCGATCGTGAGTGCCGAGGGTTTCGAATACCCGCTGGAGAAGTCGAGCCTTCGGCCGCTGTCGTCGCTGGGGCTGAGCAACGTGAGCAGGGGGTGCGTCCAGTCAGTGACCGCGCACGCCGGCACGGCGCTCGTGATCGTCAACCGCGGTGTGGGGCCATTGCCACTACAGTCCCCGCCGTTCATCACCGATACTGTGTAGGAACGCACGAAGCCTGTGCGTCGTCATGGTGTGCGGTGATGGGGGTGGCGTACTGTCCGGACCACGGACGGGGACAGGGTGGTGGACGGCGCTGACGGTGTTCGGCGGCGTGTGCATCCTTGCGGGCTTCATCATCCCGTCCGAAGTGCTCGCCATGGCCGGTGCGGGTGCCGCCGTCATGGGGCTGTGGCAGGCACGCGTATCCGCTCCGGAGAGCCGGCGCGCTGAGGCGCCGGCGCCGGCGAAGAGCCTCCCGGCGCCGATACCGCGCATCCCGCCGGGCCTCGATCCCGAGATCGTGCTCGGCGCACTGAGGGACTCGGTCGCACACATCACCACACCGGTCGCCGCTCATCTGTGGCTCGCCGACGAACCCACGGGCACGCTACGGCGAGTGGCTGCCGTCGGCCCGATGGCGCCTTCGGCGCAACCGGTACTGCTCTCGGACGATGACGTACTGGTGCGCGCGTGCACGGGTGGTGCGGCCGAGCTCGGGCCGGTCGTCCGTGTCCGTGGCGGCTCTGAGGAGAGCACCATCTGGCGCTATGCGCTGCCCGTGGTTGCGGGGGACACACGCGGGGTCGCTGCCGTTGACTTCCGATCCGCCGACAAGATCGATGCGTCAACGCTGCCTGAGGTCACCGCACCCTTGCGCGGGTCGCTCGCAGGCACGCTCGGCCTGCACGTGGCGCGCCTTGAGTTGGAGACCGCGCAGATGTTGATCGTCGCTGCCCGTGACCTGAGCCGGATGCTCGACCCAAGGGAGGTCCTGGCCACCGCTCTCAAACGTGCGATGGAGCTGAGCAACGCGCAGACCGGCAGCATCATGTTGTTGGATCCCGACACGGGGCGTCTCACGATCGAGATGTCGGAGGGACTGCCCTCCGAGGTTGTGCAGGACACGACACTCGGCGAGGGCGAGGGCATCGCGGGGTGGGTGCTCGCCTCCCGGCAGCCCCTGCTCATCGAGGACCTTCCGGCTCGCACTCCTGCGGCGAGGCGCCATGGGATCCGCTCCGCTGTCTCGGTGCCCATCGCGGATGATGACGGCATCCTCGGGGTGCTCAATGTGGGCAGCCGTTCGTTCCCGGTGCGCTTCACCGAATCGCATCTCGCGTCCATAGAGATCCTCGGCAAGCAGACGGCCACTGCCTTGAGGAACGCACGAGCGGTGGTCGCGACACGGCAGCTGTACTTCGACACGCTCAAGGCACTGGCGGTGGCGCTCGAGACGAAGGATCCGTATTCCCGAGGCGGCACCGAGCGCGTGTTGGAGTATGCGGAGGCGATGGCCCGAGCGTTCGGTCTGCCGCAGGAGGAGCACGATGCCGTGCGCATCGCCGCTCTGCTGCACGATATCGGAATGGCCGCGGCGGGGGAGGGCGTGGCCCTCGCGGATCGACCGCTCACGACGGTGGAGCGGGCGCTACTGAAGATGCATCCTCAGATCGCTGCGGAAATCCTGGCGGAAGCACCGGCGCTCCGGCAGGTCGTCCCTATCGTCTACCATCATCACGAGTGGTATGACGGTGAGGGATACCTGAACGGCGTGTCGGGGGAGAACATCCCGATAGGGGCGAGGATCCTTGCGGTCGCCGATGCGTACGTGGCCATGACCTCGGATCGGCCATACCGCAACGCGTTCACCCCGGCTGCGGCGTTGCGCGAGCTCCAGGAAAAGGCAGGAACCCAGTTCGATCCGGCTGTCGTGGAGGTCTTGCGAGACATCCTGAGGCGCGGATCGAGCCGGGTCCCCGGTTCGATCGATGGACGTGCTTAGCCGCGCGTTACCTTGCCGGCCTTCATGCACTTCGTGCACACGTTGATCTTCTTGACGGTCCCGTCGACGACGACGGAGACCTTCTGGATGTTCGGGTGGAACATACGATTGGTGACTCGGTGGGAGTGGCTCACGTTGCGCCCCGCGCTGGGATGCTTGCCACAAACGCTGCACACCTTGGACATCTTCTCAGGCTCCGTTCTCATGATCTCAGCGTAGCGGCATGAAGTGGCCGCGCCGGTGTCGGCAAAAGCGCAGCAATACTAGCACACGGCCGATGACCGGGGAAAGACCCGCCGATGTCCCCGCTGCGTGCGGGCGTGCATCGTGGTGCCGAGCCTGATTGTATACACTGTTCGTCTATACTTCGTCATACGTCCGGGTGATCGGCCGGACTGTCAGGTGAACCCGAGGAGGGCCATCGATGGCTGAGGACGTACAGGGCACTGTCACCATCGCGAACGACGTCCTGGCGGATATCGCCGGATTCGTCGCGATGGAGGGCTACGGTGTGGTCGGCATGGCGAGCCCGTCGCTGCGCGACGGCGTGGCGCAGCTGCTGTCGCGCGACAAGCTGCGCAAGGGTGTCGTGATCACCAATACGGACGAACGAAGCGTGGCGGTCGACCTGTACGTCGTGGTCGAATACGGCACGAACCTCACCCAGGTATCCCACAATCTCTCGTCGGCCGTCCGTCACGCACTCACGCACAATGCTGTGGTGCAGGTCTCCGATGTGCGCGTGCACGTGCAAGGGATCAAGCTGCGGAAGAAGACGGAGCACGCATGACGGACACCACACAGACGCTCCAGGTGGGCCTCTTCGCGGCTTCGGTCGCTGCGCTGAAGCAGCGCGTGGAGGAAGTGAACCGGCTGAACGTGTTCCCGGTCCCCGATGGCGACACCGGCACCAATATGACGCTCACACTCGATGCGGTGCTGACCGACTTGAGCGCCTTACCTGCGAACTCCTCACTCTCTGACGTGTGTCACGCCATCACACACGGGTCCCTCATGGGGGCCCGCGGCAACTCGGGCGTCATCCTCAGCCAGATGCTGCGCGGCCTGTGCGAAGTCATCACCGACGCTACCGAGATGACGCCAGAAGTGGTGGCGCGCTCGCTTGAGCGCAGCGTCCAGGTCGCCTTCCAGGCGGTCCGCAAGCCGGTGGAGGGCACGATGCTCACGGTTCTCAAGGACGCGTCCATCGCGGCGACGGCCGGCGTCTCGGCGGGCCTCGAGCTGGACGAGTTCCTCGATGAGGTCGTTCACGCGGCGTTCGAATCCGTGCGGCGCGGTCCGGAGCTTCTCCCGGTACTGAAGGAGAACGGAGTGGTGGACGCCGGCGGATTCGGTCTCGCGATCCTGGCCGAAGGGTTCGTGTCGGCATACAAGGGTCGTGAGTATCGGGAGCATACCATCGAGACTGCGGCCGAACCCCTGCAGGTGGTCCCGGTGGACGACTGGAACGACGAAGAGTACCTCTACTGCACTGAGTTCCTCCTTCACGGCGCCGAGGTCGACCGCACCGTGATCGAGCAGTACATCGCCGATCGTGGCGGTTCGGAACTGGTCGTCGGTGACCGCGAGACGTACAAGATCCATGTCCACACCGACGAACCGGGCACCGTGCTCTCGTGGGCGACCGGTCTGGGCGAGGTCTCCGAGGTGCACGTGAACAACATGCGCCGACAGACGGCCGATCGCACGAATTCGCTCAGGGCTGAGGCCGCGCCCTCGAAGCCGGTGGGTTTCGTAGCCGTGGCTGCGGGTGCGGGCATGGCCGAGATACTCACGAGCCTCGGCGCTGATGTGGTGGTGAGCGGCGGGCAGACCATGAACCCGTCGACCGCTGAGCTGCTTGAGGCCGCCCAGGGCGTGGACGCCGCCGCCGTGGTGATCCTGCCGAACAACCGGAACATCATCATGGCCGCGCAGCAGGTGGTCGGGGTTGCCGACCGCCCGGTCGTCGTCGTGCCCACGACCGCAGTGCCCCAGGCGTTCGCCGCCCTTCTCGCCTACGACGGATCGTCCGACCTCGACGCGATCGCCGAGGCGATGGGAGAGGCCGCATCCGCAGTGCGCTCGGCGGAGATCACGACCGCCATCAAGGACTCCAAGGGCAAGGCCGGGGCGATCAAGGCGGGCCAGGTGATCGGCATCGTCGATCATGAGATCGAGGTGATCGGCGCCGATGTCGCCGACGTGGCTGCCGGCGTCCTCGGTGTGATCGTCGACGGTGGAGACACAGTGACGGTACTCGGAGGTGAGGATATCGACGACGACGCGCTCGATGCGCTCGTCGAGCGCCTCTCGGAGCAGTACCCGGATCTTGAGGTGGAGGGTCATCGTGGTGACCAGCCCGTGTATCCGGTGATCATCGCAGTCGAGTAGATCTCACGAGAGGAACTACATGCCTAAGACAGGTATCGTCTGCGACAGCACCTGCGACCTCGACCCCGGCTGGCTTGGGGACCATGACGTGGTCATGGTGCCGCTGAAGATCAACTTCGGCGATACGACGTATCTCGACTGGATCGACCTGACGCCGGAGCAGTTCTACGAGAAGCTCGCCGCCGCCGAGGTTCTGCCCAAGACGTCGCAGCCCTCGCCTGCGGAGTTCGGTGCGGTCTACCGGCAGCTTGCGGAGGCGGGATGTGAGGAGATCGTCTCGATCCACCTGACCTCCGCACTGTCGGGGACCATGGAGTCGGCGATCATGGCGGCGAAGCTGGCCCCGGTGCCGGTCCATGCCATCGATACACGCACGGTGTCCATCGGCTCGGGACTCGCGATCATGACAGCGGTCGCGGTTCGCGATGCCGGCGGTGACGCCGCCGCGATCTGCGAGGCCGTGGAGCGCGTGGTCGATACCGGGCGGATCTTCTTCGCGCTCGACACTATGGAGTATCTGGTGAAGGGCGGGCGTGCAGGCAAGGCGCAGGGGATGGCCGCGTCGGTGCTCAACATCAAGCCCGTGCTCACATTCAACACCGACGGGATCATCGAGCCTCACAAGAAGGTCAAGGGCATGAAGCGCGCCGTTGCGGAGATCGCCGCGGCGAGTGCCGAAGTGGGAGCGGGCCCCATGAGGGTTGGGATCCTGCACTCGCAGGCGCCTGAGCTTGCGGAGAACCTCATCGCCGAGATACGCGCGCTCCGGATCGATTGCACGATCGTGGGCACGGTGAGCGTCGGTGCCGTGATCGGCACGTACGCCGGTCCGCGTGCGGTCGGTGCGGTCTTCTGCCCGAGGTGATCCGGGTGCCCGGCGGAGGATCCGCTGTCTCCGGGCGCGCACGAGCGCGTGCGGCGTCGGATGCTCCTGTCGGATCTGTCCGGCTCGTGGATGGACGGCGTACGGAGGCACTCGGCCGACTCGGTGTGACGACGGTCGCTGATCTCGTGCGGCACTACCCGTTCCGCTATCTCGACCTGGCCACCACCTCGGACCTCCGGAGCGTTCCGGTGGGAAGTGATGCGACGGTCATCGGTCGCGTACACGAGATCAAAGTGAAACGTCCGCGGCCACGCCTCACTATCACTGAAGTCGCGATCGTCGACGGCACGGGCGCACTCATCGGCGTCTGGTTCAACCAGCCCTACATCGAGCAGCGGTTCCAGGTGGGCGAGCGTGTCGCGTTCGCGGGGACGGTCACTTTCGACTTCGGACTCAAGCAGATGCGGAACCCGTTCGTCGAGAAGCTGCCTGAAGACGAGCGCGGTCCGGACATTGCGCGGATCATCCCCATCCATCGGGCCACCGAGGGTCTGTCCACGAACTGGATCCGCCGTCTCGTGCGCGAGGCGCTGGCGGATGCAGGAGACCAACCCGACCCCTTGCCCTCAGAGATCCGTGCGAACCGCCGGCTGATGCCGCTTGGCGCGGCACTCTCGGCCATCCACTTCCCGTCATCTATGGCCGAGGCGGACGAGGCGCGACGCCGGTTGGCGTACGAGGAGCTGCTTGCGATACAGCTCGCGATGGCGGCGCGCCGGTACAACGCCACGCAGGTGGTGCCCGGATTCAGCCATGTGACGGCCGGCCCCCATCAGGCGGCGCTTGGAGAAGCTCTTCCTTTCGCGCTCACCGAGGGCCAGAACCGTGCGATCGCCGAGATCCTCGGCGACATGGCGTCCGGGCGTCCGATGAACCGGATGTTGCTTGGCGACGTGGGGACCGGCAAGACGGCGGTTGCGGCACACGCGCTCGCTGTGTGCGCGGATTCAGGCACGCAGGCTGCGATGATGGCCCCCACGGAGGTGCTCGCCAACCAGTACGCTCATGCGGTGGCGCCCCTCCTCGACGCATCCGGCGTGTCGTGGAGGCTCCTCACCGGGTCGACGAAGGCCGCCGAGCGCAAGGAGATCCTGGCGGGGCTGTCCGACGGTTCGGTCACCGTGGTGTTCGGCACGCATGCCCTCATCCAGAAGTCCGTGACGTTTTCCAGCCTCTCGCTTGCCATCGTCGACGAACAGCACCGGTTCGGCGTGGCCCAGCGTCTGGCGCTCAGGGACAAGGGGGAGGGCATCGACCTGTTGGTCATGACCGCCACGCCGATACCGCGGAGCCTTGCGCTGACGCTCTACGGTGACCTGGAGACCTCGTACCTTCGCGAGCGCCCGGGGGGTCGTGGTCCCGGCCACGTGCGGACACGCGTTGTTCCCATGGGGAGCCGGGCTGACGCGTACGCCGCGGTGCGCGCGGCGGTGGCCTCCGGGCATCAGGCATACGTGGTCTGCGCGCTGGTCGAGGAGAGCGACACCACCGAGGCGAAAGCTGCGACGGCCGAGGCGCGCAGGCTGCAGAGACAGGTGTTCGCCGACCTCAAGGTGGGCCTGCTGACCGGGCAGATGTCGTCGGCGGACAAGGCCGCCGCGATGCGAGCCTTCCGCGACGGGGCTACGGACGTGCTCGTCGCGACTACCGTGATCGAGGTCGGTGTCGACGTGCCGAATGCGACGGTGATGATCGTTGAGAATGCCGAGCGGTTCGGCCTGGCGCAGCTCCATCAGTTGCGCGGAAGGGTCGGCCGTGGCGAGGCCCCCGGTGAGATGCTGCTCTTTGCGGATCCGAAGACACCGGACGGCAAGGCCCGGATGGCGGCCATCACGTCCACCGATGACGGGTTCGAATTGGCCGAGTACGACCTGCGCCTCAGGGGCGAGGGTGAGGTGCTCGGCGATCGCCAGAGCGGACTGCCGGGGCTGCGCCTCGCGTCCCTCGCGACGGATCAAGAGCTACTTGAGCAGTCCCGCGAGGACGCGCGCCGACTGATCGAAGAAGACCCGCGCCTGTCCCGTCCGGAACACCGACCGCTTCTTGAAGATGTGGATCGGCGGATCGGCGCGGTGTGGCAGTGGGTGAGCGCGGGATGAGGCTGATAGCCGGGATGTGGAAGGGGCGCAGGATCGCCGCCCCGGTCGGGCGCGAAACGCGGCCTACTTCGGATCGCGTACGTGAGGCGGTCTTCTCGGCCGTGTACTCGCTGTGCGGCAGCATCGAGGATATGGGGGTGGCCGATCTGTACGCGGGAAGCGGCGCCCTGGGCCTGGAGGCACTCTCGCGAGGGGCGGGATCGTGCGTCTTCGTCGAAAGCGACCGGGCGGCGGTCGCCGTCATCCGGAGGAACCTCGACGCTCTGGGGGTCGCCCCGGAGTCAGCGACCGTCGTGCATGCCGATGTGCGTCGTTTCGCTGACGCTCCGCGTGGAGCCGCGCCGGTCTCGTTGCTTCTTGCAGACCCTCCTTATAGGATAGACCCCGCCGAGTTCAGCCAGGTGTTGGAAGCTCTGGCTGCCGGCGGGGTACTCGCTGATGGTGCGCTGGTGGTGTACGAGCATGCGGCCGGGATCACGGCGCACTGGCCATCGGGGTTCCGCGACGAGGCCACCCGGCGGTATGGCGACACGGCAGTATCGTTCGCGACGTATGAGGGGTGACGACCGCACGTGAAGCGCGCAATCTGTCCGGGCACGTTCGACCCGGTCACCAACGGCCATCTGGACGTCATCGTGCGGGCTTCGACGCTCTTCGACGAGGTCGTGGTGGCTGTCGCGCTGAGCCCCGACAAAGGCGGCGGTCCGCTGTTCACCCTCGAGGAGCGTGTCGGGTTCATCTCCGAGGCGGTCTGTGCGTTCTCGAACGTGCGGGTACAACCCTTCGACGGACTTCTAGTAGAATGCGCACAGGAGATGGATGCGAAGGTCATAATCAAAGGCCTTCGCGCGGTCACGGACTTTGAACGCGAGTTCCAGATGGCGCAGTTGAACTACCGCCTCGACAGTGACGTCGAGACGATGTTCATCATGTCCATCCCGGAGTACGCGTATCTCAGTTCGTCGGCTGTGAAAGAGATCGCCCGCCATGGCGGGTCAGTGAAAGGGCTCGTGCCAGACACAGTATGTGAGGCGCTCGACTCACGGTTGCACCAGTCCCTCTAGGGAGGTACGCATGGATATCTTGGCGCTCATCGACCGTATCGAAGAACTCATCGACAGCGGTCGCAACGTGCCGTTCGGCGGGAACAAGATCGTCGATCCGGAGAAGGTCTACGAGTTGATCGACGAGATCCGGGCGCAGTTCCCCGATGAGCTCAAGCAGGCGCGCTGGATCGTGAAGGAGCGCCAGGAGATGCTCGAGGAGGCGGAGAAGGAGGCGAACCGGGTCCTCGAAGAGGCGAAGGCGCGCGCTGAGTCCATCGCCTCCGAGCAGGAGATCGTCCGGCTGGCCGAACAGCAGCGTGCCGACATCCTCGATGATGCCCGTGCCCGCGAGCGCGAGATCCGTCTCGGCGCCGAGGACTACGCGGATGAGGTCCTCGCGAACCTCGAGGTCAACATCGGCAAACTCCTGACGGCGGTCCAGCGTGGCCGCGACCGCCTGCAGGGCAAGGTTGCGCAGCGCGGTCAGTGATGGGTGGAGCGACATATTCGATAGACGTCCGGACTCTCCTCGAGGACCTCGGCGCGAGCATCGAGCTCGACGCCGCGGTCGCGATTCCCGTGATCGAGTTGGGGTCGGAGACCTTCTCGCCCACACGTCCCGCGCGTCTGGTGGGTGCAGTCACCAATACGGGCGCAGGTATCGTCGCCTCCGGCACACTCGATGCGGAGTTCACCGCCATCTGTTCGCGCTGTCTCAGGGAGTTCGCCCTGCCTGTGGTTGCGCCGCTCGAGGCGTTCTTCGTGGAACAGGGGCATGACAGCGAGCTTCCCGAAGAGCAGGAGGTCGGCTACCTGCACGAGGGCTCGGTCGACCTGATGGAGCAGATACTTGCAGCGCTGGTGCTCGAGCTCCCGTTCGCACCGCTTCACGCCGAGGACTGTCCGGGGATCTGCCCGAAGTGCGGTGCTGATCTGGTGGAGGGGACCTGCGACTGCGAACCCGACCGTTCGGACTCGCCGTTCGCCGCGCTTCAGGGTCTTATCGACGAGAATCAGGATGCCTGAGGGCGCTTGACCCTCCTTGCGTGCGCCGGCACCGCGTGTGCTATCATGTCGCCTTGCGCCGGGAGCCGATTCGGCGTCTATTCATGATGTGAAGCGCCGCGTTCAGCGATCGGCGCTCGTGAAGGGAGTCAGGGAAGCCATGGCGGTACCCAAGCGGAAGACGACCCGCGCCGTGCGCGACGCGCGCCGGGCCACTCACAAGGTGGAGGCACCTGCGCGTTCGCTGTGCCCCCAGTGTCACCAGCCGAAGCTCCCGCACCGGGTCTGCCCGGAGTGCGGGTACTATGACGGCCGAGAGATCATCGATACCGAGTAGTGCCGACGGCGCCGGATTCCGGCGCCGTTCTCGTTCACGCGTCTGCATGGAGGAGGGGTCCATTGCTCGCGGAGTTCTTCGCGCCCCGGAGTGTGGCCGTGGTCGGAGCGTCCCGTGACGAGGGCAAGGTCGGGCACGCTGTCTTCGCGAACCTCCTCGAAGGTGGATTCTCCGGTGCCGTCTATCCCGTGAACCCGTCGTCGCCGGATGTGCTTGGCCACACGGCGTATCGGTCACTCACGGAGATCCCGGAGCGCGTCGATCTGGCGATCATCGTCGTTCCTGCGCGCGCGGTCCCCGACGTCATCGCCGAGTGCGGGCGTCTTGGCATTCCCGCCGCGATCGTGATCTCGGCGGGATTCCGGGAAACGGGGCCCGCCGGAGCGGCTCTCGAGCGCGAACTCATGACTTCGGCGCGCGAAGGCGGGGTCCGCATCCTCGGGCCCAACTGCTTGGGGCTGGTCGCCACGCGCAATGGGCTCAACGCGTCGTTCGCACCCATCATGCCCACACCGGGCAGTATCTCCTTCCTGTCACAGTCGGGGGCACTCGGCACCGCCATCCTTGACTGGGCGGCGGGCGAGCGCATCGGTCTGGCGCACTTCGTGAGCCTCGGCAACAAGGCCGACGTCTCTGAAGTGGATCTCGTTCGCGCGTGGACCGAGGATCCCGACACAGGGGTGGTCGTCGCGTATCTTGAGGCGATCACCGACGGCCGTGCGTTCGTCGACGCGGTCCGGACGCTCGTCGACCGGGTCCCGTTCATCGCGCTCACCGCGGGCAGCTCCGATGCCGGTGCTCGCGCCGTCTCCTCTCACACCGGCAGCCTGGCGGGCTCCCGTCAGGCGTACGAGGCCGCCTTCCGGAAGGCGGGCGCCATTGCGGCTCGTACGGTGGAGGAACTGTTCGACTTCGCAGAGGGCTTCGCCCGGCAGCCGCTTCCCGCACGTCCGGGTACCGTGATCCTTACCAACGCCGGGGGCCCGGCGATCCTCGCGACGGACGCCTGCGAGGAGCACGGCGTGGCACTTGCCACACTCGAGCAGGAGACCACTGCGGCGCTGCGCGCGGTGCTTCCTGCGGCCGCATCCGTGTACAACCCGGTCGACATCCTCGGTGATGCCCCGGCGGAGCGCTTCGCCGAGGCCGCCAAGATCCTGTTGAGCGACCCGAACGTGGCGTCGCTGATCGTGGTGCTCACCCCGCAGGCCATGACGGAGCCCACCGAGACCGCGCTCGCCATCGCCGAGGTCACGCAGGGGACAGCGATCACCACCCTCGCCGTCTTCATGGGTGATGCTACCGTCGCCTCGGCCATGCAGGTCCTGAAGGAGCGCGGTATCCCGGGCTACTCCTTCCCGGAGCGGGCGGTCGCCACGCTTGCGGCGATGGGGCGTTACCGGGCCATCCGCGAGCAAGGGCCCTCGGAAGCACATGAGTGTGCCATCGACGCTCCCACGATCCGCTCGGCGGTCGACCATGCCAGGGAGGCACGCCGCACGTTCATCACCGAAGCCTCGGCACAGAGGGTCGCCGAGGCGTGCGGGATCCGCACCCCGAAAGCCGGTATAGCGAGCGATCTCGCGTCTGCGCGGGCGATGGCGGCGGAGTTCGGGTTTCCGGTCGTGCTGAAGATCGCCAGCCCTGACATCCTGCACAAGTCCGACATCGGCGGTATCGAGCTCGGCGTCACGGACGACGCGGGGGTCGTGGCTGCCTACGAACGCATCATGGGCCGGGTGATCCAACGCATGCCGGACGCCAGGATCTGGGGCCTCACGGTGCAGGAGCAACTGCCACCGGGCCGTGAGGTGATCATCGGCGTGAACCGTGACGCGAACTTCGGCCCGATCCTCATGTTCGGCCTGGGCGGCATATACGTGGAGGTGCTGCAGGACGTGACCTTCCGCCTGTGTCCGGTGACACCACGCGAGGCGCGGGACATGATCGCAGAGATCCGCGCCTTCGGCCTGCTCCGTGGGGCTCGCGGCGCGGCGCCCGCGGACATAGACGCCATCGCCGATGTGATCTGCAGGGTCTCTGCGCTCGCGATGGAGTTCGAGGACATCACCGAGCTGGACATCAACCCTCTCATCGTCGGAGACAGGGGTGCGGGCGCGATCGCGGCGGACATACGGATCGGAATCGGAGGGTGAACATGCGCACCATCGTCGTCACCTCGACAAAGCCGTATACGGGCAAGAGCGGTCTGTGCATCGCACTGATCGGCCACTTCGCCGCGCAGGGCCTGGACGTGGGCTACTTCAAGCCGTACGGTTCCATGCCGGTCGTGGAGGGGGATGTGACCACTGATGAGGACGCCCTGTACGTGAATCGGCTGCTGCCGCGTCCCTCGGGGCTCGCCGACGTCTGCCCGGTCGTGCGCTCGCACGGCCTGATCGAGCGGGTTCTGGCGGGGGAGGACGTCTCGACGGACGAGTCCGTGCTCGCCTCCTTCGGCCGATGTGCCGCAGGGCGGGACATCATGATCGTGGAGGGACCCACGGAGCCCGCACAGGGCGCCTGTGTTGGATTGTCAGCGCTACGGGTCGCGGAGTTGCTCGACGCGCGGATCCTGCTGATCGACCGTCCCCGCCCGACCGACCTGCCCGAAGACGCGGTGTGGGTGGGACAGCTGTACGGAGAGGCACTGGGTGGTGTGGTCCTGAACGGAATCGATGAGTCACGGCTTGCCGTGGTGCGCGGACGGGTGACGGAGTTCCTTGAGAGCCGGGGCATCCCGGTCCTCGGCGTGATCGCGCAGGACCCGGCACTGAGCGCGGTCACCGTGGCTGAGATCGTGGCGGCGCTCGGCGGGACCGTCCTCACGGCCTCCGATCGCGCGGGGGACACCGTGGAGTCTTTCATGGTCGGTGCGATGGGGCAGGACAAGGCGCTGAGGTTCTTCCGGCGTAAGACCAACAAGGCGGTGATCACCGGCGGCGATCGCGCCGACGTGCAGCTTGCGGCCCTTGAGACGAGCACCCGCTGCATCGTGCTCACCGGCAATCAGATGCCCGGCGCCGCGGTGATGTCTCGCGCGGAGGACCTGGGCGTCCCGATGGTCCTCGTGGACACCGATACGCTGACCGCAGTGGAGCGCATGGAGGCGCTGTTCGGTCGCGTTCACTTGCACGACCCGGTGAAGGCCGAGCGTATCCGCATGATGTTCGAGCGCGAC
This sequence comes from Actinobacteria bacterium UBA6100, assembly GCA_002423585.1. Classification (GTDB taxonomy): domain Bacteria; phylum Actinomycetota; class Coriobacteriia; order Anaerosomatales; family Anaerosomataceae; genus UBA6100. Next base: position 230,993 of record DIWS01000004.1, on the reverse strand, counting down.
ATCGACCTGGTACGCCTCGCCACGGTGTTCGGTCTGGATCAGTGACGACGAGCGAGGAGTCCGCATGACCACGGAGGCTACTGTGATCGCGGTCGACGCCATGGGCGGTGACGATGCGCCCGATGTGGTGATCGAGGGTGCGCGTCGTGCGCTGGACTCCGACCCGGAGCTACGGCTGCTGCTGGTCGGGCCAGACGCCGTGGTATCGCCGCTCGCATCAGACCGTTGCGAGTCGATACCGGCCACGGAGATCATCGATATGGCCGAGCACCCGGCATCGGCGGTGCGGACGAAGAAGGACTCGTCCATCGTCGTCGGGTGCCGTCTAGTGAAAGAGGGGCGGGCCGCAGGGTTCTTCAGCGCGGGCAGCACGGGTGCCTGCATGGCTGCGGCGACGCTGGTCATGGGGCGGATACCCGGTGTGACCCGACCCGCTATCGCACAGATCATCCCGGCCTCGGCACGTCCTGTCGTACTCCTGGACGTGGGCGCGAACGCGGACGTGAAGCCGGAGATGCTGGTGGAGTTCGCACGGATGGGCTCGGCTTACGCCGAGGTGGTGCTGGGCGTGACCGCACCGACGATCGGGCTGCTCAACATCGGCGAAGAGGACACCAAGGGCAGCACGCTCGCCCAGGAGGCGCACGCGCTGCTCGCGGCCGGGGTCCCCGGCTTCATCGGCAACGTCGAGGGGCGAGACGTCCCAGCGGGCACCTGCGACGTCGTGGTCACCGACGGGTTCACCGGCAACGTCGCCCTCAAGACGATGGAGGGCACGGCCGCGATGCTGTTCGCACAACTCAAGACTGCGCTCACGGCCACGCTGGCCAATCGAGTCGCTGCCTCGGTCATCCTGCCGTCGATGCGCGAGCTCAAGCGCCGTCTCGATCCCGAGGGCTTCGGAGGAGCGCCTCTCCTCGGCGTCAAGGGCGTGTGCGTGATCGCGCACGGAGGCTCCGGTGCGGAAGGGGTCGCGAACGGCATCGCGGCGGCCGCGCGAGCCGTCCGTGGCGAGCTCACGCAGCACATCGCTTCTGCCATCGCCGATGAGCGGGTCCCGGATGCGTCGTGAGCACGCTTGCCCGCCAGGGGCAAACGTGTACACTACACGGACACTCAGGTGCGTCGGGCGCAGGAGCGCGGCGCTGAACAAGGGACCGTACGCCCCATGACACACGCCGCAATCACCGGGATCGGAGCGTTCGTTCCTGAGCGCATCCTCACCAATCGCGATCTCGAGGCGATGGTCGACACCTCCGAGGAGTGGATACTCACACGGACGGGCATACGGGAGCGCCACATTGTGAGCGAGGGTGAGTCGACCTCGACCCTCGGTGCGGCAGCCGCGCTGGCCGCGCTGGCCGATGCGGGGCTCGAGGCGACCGATCTCGATCTGATCATCGTCGGCACATCCAGCCCCGACCATTCGTTCCCGTCGAGCGCCGCACTCGTGCAGGTGGCCATCGGCGCGTCGTGTCCGGCGTTCGACGTACTTGCCGCATGTACCAGCTTCATCTTCGCGCTGCAGTACGCGACCGTGGCCATCGAGAGCGGGCGGGCGCAGCGCGTGCTCGTGGTGGGCGCAGACGCGCTCACGCGCCATGTCGACTTCACCGACCGCGCGACGTGCGTGCTCTTCGGCGACGGCGCCGGTGCGGTCGTTCTCGAGAGCGCCGATGAGCCGGGCATGCTCGGGATCGACCTCGGGACCGACGGATCAGGTGCGAACGTCCTGGCGGTCCCCGCCGGCGGCTCCGCGGCCCCCTGCACGCCCGAGCGTCTTGAAGCGGGGGAGCAGTACGTGCAGATGATCGGCAGCGAGGTCTTCAAGTTCGCGGTCCGCGTCATCCCCGAGACGACGCGGGCGGCGCTCGAGGCGTCGGGGCTGGGACCGGCGGATCTCGCGTGGGTGGTGCCGCACCAGGCGAATCAGCGCATCATCGCGACCATTGCCGAGAGGCTCGGGGTGCCGGACGAGCGGGTCTTCTCCAACGTCGAGCGCTTCGGGAACACATCCGCGGCCTCCATACCGCTGGCCCTGCACGACCTGTATACTGGCGACCGACTGCACCCGGGAGACGTGCTCGCCCTGGTCGGATTCGGCGGCGGTCTCACATGGGGCGCCGCGATCGTCCGCTGGACGAAGGGATAGCAGCAGATGAGTCTGCACTCACGAGTGACGGCGCTTCTCGGAATCGAGCATCCGATCATCCAGGGCGGCATGGCATGGACGGCGACTGCCGAACTGGCCGCAGCGGTCAGCAATGCCGGCGGGCTGGGGATCATCGGCGCTGGGCACATGCCCACCGATCTGCTGCGTGAGCAGATCCGCGGAGCCAAGGCTGTGACGGACAGGCCCTTCGGCGTGAATCTCATGCTACTCACTCCACACATCGACGAGCTCGTGCAGATGGTGCTGGACGAACATGTACTGGTGGTCACCACCGGCGCGGGGAATCCCGGAAAGTACATGCAGGCGCTCATGGACGCCGGCATCAAGGTCATCCCGATCGTGCCCTCGGTGGCACTGGCAAAACGCATGGAGTCCATCGGCGCGGACGCGGTCATCGGCGAGGGTATGGAAGCCGGCGGCCACATCGGTGAGCTCACCACCATGGTGCTCACCCCGCAGCTGGCTGATGCCGTCAAGGTCCCCGTGATCGCGGCAGGCGGCATCGCCGACGGCCGTGGGATGGCCGCCGCGTTCGCTCTCGGCGCAGAGGGCGTCCAGGTTGGTACGCGGTTCATGTGTGCCGAGGAGTGCACCATCCACCCGGCCATCAAAGCCGAGATCCTCAAGGCCAAGGACCGCGACACCGTGGTCACCGGCCGTTCCACCGGCCACCCTGTGCGCGTCATCAAGAACAAGCTTGCGCGCCAGATCATGGAGCTTGACCGCGAGAACCGCGCCGAGGAGATCGAAGCGCTCGGTGCGGGTAAGCTCGCGCTTGCGATGCGTCAGGGTGACACCGCCATGGGCAGTCTGATGGCCGGGCAGTGCGCGGCCATGGTCGACACGATCGAACCTGCCGCAGCCATCATCGACAGCATGATGGCCGAGGCCGCCGAGACGATGCGGCAGATGTGCGAACGGCTGGGTGCCTAGCGTGGGTGCGATGCTTGCGTTCGCGTTCCCCGGACAGGGATCCCAACGTGTCGGCATGCTGGACCCGTTCTCGTCGGACCGCGACATAGCGCGGCTGCTCGACGCTGCCGAGGGCCTCTCGGGGCTCGACCTGCGGCGCGTTTCAGCCGAAGGCCCGGATGCGGACCTCGCTGATACGCGTGCCGCGCAGCCGCTTCTGTATCTCGCGGATCTGGCGTGGGCGAGGTCGCTGGAGGCGCTCGGTATCGTTCCGGCCGTCGTGGCGGGTCACAGTCTCGGAGAGTTCGCGGCGCTGGCGTTCGCGGGTGTCTTCTCGCCCGAGGCCGGCCTGGAACTAGTGGTCGCCCGCTCGGAGATCATGGCCGAGGTCGCAGCCGTCACTCCGGGTACCATGGCCGCTGTTCTGGGCATGGAGCGCGACACGATCGCGGGGTTGCTCGAGGGCGCGAGTGGCGTGTGGGTCGCCAACGACAACGGGCCCGGACAGGTCGTCTTGTCGGGCACGTATGCCGGGATCGAGCGGGCGTCCGAGGCGTTGCTCGGTGCCGGCGCCCGCAAGATCGTGCCCCTGAACGTCGCCGGCCCCTTCCACAGCCCGCTGATGGCGCCGGCGCGCGATGCGTTCGCCGAGGTGCTCGCGAGTACGAGTTTCCAGGATGCCCGCCTGCCGGTGCTCCAGAACACCCTGCCGCAGATGACCCGGGACGCTGATACCGTGAAGGCCCGGCTGATGGAGCAGATCGTCTCGCCGGTGCGGTGGACAGAGACGATGGCGGCGTTCCGCTCCGCCGGGGTGTCGGTCGTGGCCGAGACAGGCCCCGGCGCGGTGCTCACCGGGTTGGCGAAGCGTTTCGGCGGCTTCACCGTGCTTTCAGCCGAAGGCGATGGGGCCGAACGCGTCAAGGAGGCGGTGTGATGTCCGGACGTCTTGACGGGCGAGTGGCGCTGGTGACCGGCGCATCGCGCGGTATCGGCGCTGCTATCGCACAGCGGCTCGCAGGTGAGGGCGCCATGGTGGCGGTGAACTATGCCGGGCGCGCCGACGCGGCAGCCGATGTTGTCGCACGCATCGAGGGTGCGGGTGGCACGGCGAGAGCGTTCCAGGCCGATGTGAGCGACTCGGCGGCCTGCGCCAGGCTCGTGGCCGACGTGTTCGAAGCGTTCGGCAGACTCGACGTGCTCGTGAACAACGCCGGCATCACGCGCGACGGCCTGCTGGTCCGCATGTCGGACGATGACTGGTCGGCGGTCATCGACACGAACCTCTCTGGCGCGTTCTATGCGACTCGAGCGGCCTCGAAGATCATGATGAAGGCGCGAGGCGGGTCGATCGTGACCGTCGCATCGGTCGTCGGACTCGTGGGCAACGCCGGCCAGGTCAACTACGCGGCCGCAAAGGCCGGTCTGGTGGGTATGACCAAGTCGGTCGCAAAAGAGCTGGCGTCCCGGAACGTACGGGCCAACGCCATCGCACCGGGCTTCATAGGCACCGACATGACCGACGCGCTTCCCGGGGCGGCGCGCGACGCTGCCGTCGGAGCGATCGCTATGGGACGATTGGGTACACCCGAGGACATCGCAGCAGCGGTCGCGTTCCTTGCGAGCGACGATGCCTCGTACATCACCGGACAGGTCCTCGCCGTCGATGGCGGAATGACCTTCTCATAGAGCCGGATCCACGCTACAGCGCGGAAGGAGGTGTGTTGGAATGGAGCACGAGGAGATCTTCGCCAAGGTGAAAGAAGTGATCGTCGACCAGCTCTCGGTCGAGGAGGATGATGTCTCCGCCGATGCGTCGTTCTTCGACGACCTGGGCGCCGACTCGCTCGACATCGTCGAGCTTGTCATGGCCCTCGAGGACTCGTTCGGGATCTCGATCCCGGATGAGGACGCGGAGTCGATCAAGACGGTCGGCGATGCGGTGGACTACATCGCGGCCAACATGGAGTAGCGCGGCTGCAGGGCAGCCGCTTCGGGGCGGCGTCACCGGTACGCCGGATGGCGCCGCCCTCAATCGACGCGGAAGGTCGACATGGAGATGCCCCGGCTCGTCATCGGAACCCGTACCGCTCGTCTCCCCATAGTGCAGGGGGGCATGGCAGTGAGGATCTCGCTGTCACCGCTCGCGAGCGCGGTCGCGCAAGCAGGCGGCGTCGGCGTCATCGCGGGCTCGGGGCTGACGCCCGAAGAGCTTGGCGCGGAGGTGCGCGCCGCGCGCGCGGCCACTGACGGCGTCATCGGCGTGAACATCATGGTGGCTGTGCGGATCTTCAAGGACCTCGTCCACGCGGCCATCTCGGAGGGCGCCGACATCATCATCGCCGGCGCCGGATTCTCGCGTGACGTCTTCGGCTGGTGCAAAGACGCCGGTGTGGAGATGGTGCCGATCGTCGGCTCCGCGAGGGTGGCGAGACTCTCCGAGAAGTTCGGTGCCTCGGCCGTCATCGTGGAGGGCGTTGATGCCGGCGGGCACCTGGGCACCGACCGGCACGTGGACGATCTGTTGCCGGAGATCCTCGACGCGGTAGAGATTCCCGTCATCGCCGCGGGTGGCATCTGCACCGGCGCGGACATCAAGCGTATGTTGGATGCCGGCGCGTCGGGCGTGCAGATGGGGTCGCGGTTCGTCGCTACCACCGAGTGCTCAGCCGCTGACTCGTTCAAGGCGATGTACGTGGCAGCGACCGATGACGACATCGTGCTCACCACCAGCCCGGTCGGCCTGCCGGGACGCGCGATCCGCAACCCGCTCACCGAGCGGCACGCGCGGGGCGACTACGAGCGCATCGAGCGGTGCCGGGCATGCCTGAAGGAGTGCGGCAAGGAGTACTGCATCATGGACGCGTTGATCCGATCGCAGACCGGAGACGTGACCACGGGGCTGGTATTCGCCGGCACGTCCGCGGCGCGAGTGCACGATGTGCTGCCCGCGGCCGAGGTCATCGATCGGTTGGTCGCGGAGTGGCAGGCCGCCGAAGAAGGAGCTGCGCGATGAGACGAGTGGTGATCACGGGGTTGGGCGCCGTCTCACCGGTGGGCGTCGGGGTGCCCGCGGTGTGGGATGCGATCACAGCAGGCAGGAGCGGTATCGGCGAGGTCTCGCTCTTCGATGCGTCCGAGTACTCGACCCGCTTCGGCGGTTGCGTGGACGGCTGGGACCCCACGCCGTGGATCGACGCCAAGGAAGCACGCCGCATGGCGCGTTTCCAGCAATTCGCCGTGGTGGCCGCCCAGATGGCGATGGACGACTCCGGACTCGTCATCGACGAGTCGAACGCCGAGCGGGTGGGCGTGATCGTGGGATCGGGCATCGGCGGCCTGCATGCGATGGAGGACCAGAAGGACGTGCTGGCCGAGAAGGGCCCGGGGCGCGTCAGTCCGTTCCTGGTTCCGATGATGATCGTCGACCTCGCGGCGGGGCACATCTCGATCCGCTTCGGCGCGAAGGGCATCAACTACGCGCCCGTTTCGGCGTGCGCGACCGGCAACCACTCGCTCGGTGAAGCCGGAGAAGCGATCAAGCGCGGAGATGCTGACGTGGTTATCGCCGGAGGGTTCGACTGCGGCATCACGCCGCTCGGTCTCGCCGGCTTCTGTGCCGCGCGCTCCCTTTCCACACGCAACGACGACCCGCTGGGCGCCTCGCGCCCCTTCGATGCCGATCGTGACGGTTTCGTGATGGGTGAGGGCGGTGGCATCCTGATCCTCGAGGAGCTGGAGCACGCCAGGGCCAGGGGAGCCCACATCTACGGGGAGCTGGCGGGGTACGGTGCGTCCGCGGACGCGTACCATCTGACCGCGCCTGCACCGGACGGTAACGGAGCGCGCCGCGCCATGGTCGCTGCACTCGAGCGCGCGCGTCTGAACCCGTCCGATATCGGCTACATCAACGCGCACGGGACATCGACGGAGCTGGGCGATGCCGCCGAGACCGGCGCCATCAAGGCCGTCTTCGGGTCGGATGCGCCGCCGGTGTCTTCGACCAAGTCGATGACCGGTCACCTGCTCGGCGGTGCCGGAGCGCTTGAGGCCGTCATCTGCACGCTGGCGATCGAGCGCGAGGTCCTGCCTCCAACGATCAACTACACGACACCCGATCCTGCGTGCGACCTGGACTATGTACCTAACGTCGCGCGCGAGGCCCGGGTCGACGCCGTCCTGAGCAACTCGTTCGGCTTCGGCGGACACAACGCGTCGGTCCTGATCACGCGCTACGACGGCTGAGTGGGCGCAGTGGACGAGACCAGGATGGCCGAAGCGGAGTCGCTGCTCGGCTACACGTTCACAGACCGTGAGCTGCTGCGCACGGCGCTGACACACCCGTCGTATGCCGCCGAGCACGGCGCCGAGGACACGTACGATCGCCTCGAGTTCCTCGGTGATGCCGTACTCGGGTTCATCGTCGCCGACTACTTCTATACGCAGTGTCCGGACGAGCCCGAAGGCGAGCTCACGCGGCGCAAGCATCACGTGGTCTCCGGTGATTCGCTCGCCGGTGCAGCCGTCTCGCTCGGGCTGCCGGAGTTCGTGTTGCTGGGTGCGGGTGCACACGCTGCCGGCGATCGGAAGCGTGCGTCGGTGCTCGAGAACACGGTCGAGGCGCTCATCGGAGCCATCTACCTCGACGGCGGTCTGGAGGCCGCCCGCACGTTCGTCGAGCGTGTCCTGGGCGACCGGCTCACCTCAGGCGAGGTACCGGATGTGGACGTGAAGAGCGCGCTTCAGCAGTGGTCGCAGGGGCTGCGCGGCGTGTTGCCTGCATACCGCATCGTGGAGGCTATAGGTCCTGTCCACGCGCGGACCTTCACCGCCGAAGTGAGCGTCGACGGGAGCGTCCTGGGTTCGGGCTCAGGTCCGAGCAAGCAGGCTGCCGAGAAGGCCGCCGCAACGATCGCTCTGGACGTGATCCGCGGTCGCCGTGAGGCGCCGGCTGACTACTGATCCAGGCCTGTGTGCAATCTCGAACAGCCCGTACCCTATGGTAGGATACGGTGCGTCGCCTGAGGCGCGCCGGCACGTCACAACCGTCCCCACCTGCAGCGAAAAGGGTTCAGTTTGTACCTCAAGTCGCTCACGCTCAAAGGGTTCAAGTCCTTTGCGGACCGCAGTCGCCTCAGCCTGGAGCCCGGCGTCACCGTCGTGGTGGGGCCGAACGGCTCGGGCAAGTCGAACATCTCCGACGCGATCCTCTGGGTCCTCGGCGAACAGTCGGCTAAGGCACTCCGCGGCAACTCCATGGAAGACGTCGTCTTCGCCGGATCTTCGGCCCGTCAGGCGGTGGGCATCGCCGAGGTCGACCTCGTGCTCGACAACCGTGACGGAACGCTTCCTCTGGAGTTCTCCGAGGTCACGATCACCCGGCGCATGTTCCGCAACGGGGAGAGCGAGTATCTGATCAACCAGTCGCCCTGCCGGCTGCTCGACGTGCAGGAGTTGCTGCACGACACCGGTCTGGGCCGAGACACGCACTCGATCATCAGTCAGGGCAGGCTTGACGAGATACTCAACTCCAAGCCGGAGGACCGGCGCGCGCTCATCGAAGAGGCCGCCGGCGTACTGAAGCACAAGAAGCGCAAGGACCGCGCGGTGCGCAAGCTTGCGGCCATGGACATCCACCTGGACCGTATCCGCGATGTGCTGATCGAAGTCGACCGGCAGCTGAAACCGCTTCAGCGCCAGGCCGACAAGGCCCAGGAGTACCGCGGGATCGAGGCCGAGCTCCGCGATCTGGAGGTCGCCCTCGCAGTGGGGGACCTGCGAGTTCTCCAGGAGGCGTGGGACGGGGTCGAGAAGCGCGAGCGCGAGCAGGATGCTGAGGTCGAACTGGCCCGGTACCGTCTTACCGAGGCCGAGCGGGAGCTCGCGACCTTCCAGTCACTCCTTGAGGAGAAGGGCCTGTTCGTCGGCGACCTCTCCGAGCAGCGCCGACGCCTCCAGTCGGTCCTCGAGCGCACGAACTCCGGTCTCCTCCTTCTGGAAGAGAAGGGCAAGAACCTCGTCGAGCGTCTCTCGGAGATGCGCCAGAAGATGCATCAGAGTGAGAGCCGGCTTGAAGGGCGCACGCGCGAGTTCGAGGAGATCGCCGAGGAGCGTGCGGTCACAGAGGCCAGGATGCAGGCCCTCTACAACCAGCTCGGCGAACTGCGGCGTGAGTCCGAGACCATCAAGAAAGAACGGCTCGCGGCCGATGAGGCACTCTCCGAGACGATGATGGAAGCGCGCAAGATCCGCAAAGACGTGGATGACGCCCGCACAGAGCTTGCCGATATCCAGCAGGCGATGTCGGGTTTCGCAGTCGAGACGGATATGCTCAGCGCTCGTGCGAAAGCCGTGCGCGACCAGCGTTCCGCGCTCATGCAGACGCTGTCGGCCCGCCGCACGAGGTTGGAGCAGCTTGCGGGCAAGATCGAGCACTCCCGTAAGGAGGCCGGTCTCGCGGCATCGGATGTGGACAAGCGCGTGCGGCTCGTCGAGAGCCGGCGATCCACGCTGGAGAAGGCCCGGCAGGAGCTGGGTGACGTACGCGCCGAGATCCGGGGGCTCGAGGAGGTCGACCGCGCGTTCGAATCCGCTTCACCGGCCCTGGCATGGATGCTGGCGCGGGAGCACGACCTCGGCGCCGTGATCGGTCCGGTGACCGACCACATCACGGTCCCCGAGGAGTACGAGCATGTCGTCGAGCGCGTGCTCGGCGCGGATCTGTTCTGTGTGTTGCTGAGGCACTCTTCCGACGTGGCTCCCACGGTGGCGGTGCTCGAGGAGCACGGTGCCTCGGACTTCTCACTCGTCCCGGTGGACACATCCTCTGCGCCGGTTCTGCCCGAGTCGGGCCCCGGTGTGCGTCTGGTCGATGCGATCGGCTGTCCGGACGAGTTGTGGAACGCCCTCAACGCGCTCATCGGCGACGTGCGCGTGGTCGATACGCTCGAGGAGGCGCTCTCGGCGTCTGCCGGGCCGTGGCGGATAGCCACCAAGGCCGGTCACACCGTGTGGCAGTCCGGTCGCGTGCGTGTCGGGCCGAACCTCGGAGACGACGCCGGCGTGCTCACCCGCAGACGTGCGCTCGTCGATCTGCGTGATCGCATGCAGGCGCTCGATTCACAGGTGGGGGAGGCCGAGGCGCTGCTCGTCGAGGCGGACGAGGCGCTCGCGGCCGCCCAGCAGGACGCGCTCGAGATCGAGCAGCGGATCGTGACCCTCTCGGCGGAGTCGGCGTCATTGAGTGAGGATGCCGGGCGCATCGAGCAGGCCATCACCGAGAGCGATACCGAGGCGGCCGCCATCGACCTGCGTCTGCGGCAGATCGATGAGAAGACAGTCAAGAACAGCCCGCAGCAACGGTTGCTGAGCGACCGTATCGAACAAGGGCTCGTGAGGATCGAAGAGCTCGAGGACGCGACCATCGCACGCCGTGAGGGCCGTGATGTGCGCTTCCGTGAGGAGTCGGAGGTCGCTACGCGCCTCTCGGCATGCCAGGTGGAGATCGCGGCCGTCTCGGAGCGCGAGGTGCACCTGAAGCGCCGGTTCGCGTCGCTCACGGCCGAGACGAAGGAGCTGACCCACACCGTCTCCCAGTCAGCGCTCACCACCGGATCGCTCGAGGCGCTGATCCTGCGCGTGCAACCGCTCCACGACCTCTACGCCGAGCTCCTGGAGCGCGCCGAGCACTGGGCGGACCGGCTGCGCGACCGCGCCCGCTTCGAGCAGGCCGACTCGGAATCACTGCGTCAGACGATCCACGACGGCCAGGATGGCGTGAAGGCCGCACAGGCGGCCGTCGACGCGGCCACCGAGGCGATGGGTGACGTGCGCGTCGAGAAGGCCGCGCTGGAGGTGCAGGTGACCGCTGCGGTGAAGCGGATCGTCGAAGACCTCGGCATGCCGATCGAGAAGGCTCTCGAGATCCCGCCGATCGAAGATCGCGAGTCGGCCGCGGAGCGTGCCCACCGCCTGCGCAAGCGTATCGCCACGATCGGGCCGGTGAACCCGGTGGCCGTCGAGGAGTTCCAGGGGCTGAGCGACCGCCGCGCGTTCATGCAGGCGCAGCTCGACGATCTTCTGTCCAGCCGCAAGGCCTTGCAGAAGGTGATCTCGGCGATCGACCGCAAGGTCAGGGACCGCTTCCTGGAGACGTTCGAACTCGTGAACAACCACTTCCAGGACATATTCGCGGTCCTGTTCCCGGGCGGTCACGCATCGCTCAGCATGACGGATCCGGACGACCCGGAGGAGACGGGCGTCGAGGTCGTGGCGCAGCCTCGCGGCAAGCGCCTCCAGAAGATGACGCTCCTCTCGGGTGGCGAGAAGTCGCTCACCGCCCTTGCGCTGCTGTTCGCCGTCTACCGCACCCGCCCCTGCCCGTTCTACATCTTGGACGAGGTCGAGGCGGCGCTCGACGATACGAACCTGCGGCGATTCCTCGCGTTCGTCGACAGCATGCGGGCACACACGCAGTTCGTCGTCGTGACCCATCAGCGCAGGACGATGGAGATGGCCGACGTCTTGTACGGCGTCTCGATGCAAGCTGACGGCGTGAGCAAGGTCGTCAGCCAGAAGGTCGAGCGCCCGACGGTCGGCGAGGCGCCCGCGTGACCGAGCCCTGGTACAAGCGGCTGGGCGAGGGTCTCGCCAAGACCCGGGGCGAGCTCAGGGGGCACCTGAACGTCCTGCTGAGGCGTGGGCCCGACCTCGATGACGTCTTCTGGGAGGAGCTCGAAGACGCTCTGATCCAGGCCGACATGGGCATAGCCGCCACCACCGAGATGGTGGCGCGCCTGCGTGATCTTGCAGCGCGCGAGTCGCTGCCCGACGCCGCGGCCGTGGTCGATCGCCTCGCTACGGAGATCGCCGCGGAGGTCAGCGTCGATGGGGAAGACCCCTTCTCGCTGCCGCAGTGCACCATCCTGATGGTCGGCGTGAACGGCACGGGCAAGACCACGAGCGTGGGCAAGCTGGCGAAGTCTCTCGCCGATGCCGGCAGACGGGTGGTGATCGGCTCGGGCGACACCTTCCGGGCGGCAGCCATCGAGCAGTTGCGGGTGTGGGCCGAGCGCGCGGCCGTCCCGGTGGTCGAGCGTCCGCACGGTTCGGACCCTGCCGCGGTGGTCTTCGACACCATCGCGCAGGCGCGGGAGCACGGGGCCGACACGATCATGATCGACACTGCAGGTCGGCTGCATACCTCGGCGGACCTTATGGCAGAGCTGGTGAAGGTGAAGCGCGTGGCCGAGCGGGAGAGTCCGTTCCCGGTGCGCACGGTGCTGGTGATGGACGCCACGACAGGCCAGAACGGGCTCATCCAGGCACGCGAGTTCGATCGGGCGCTGTCGCTCGACGCCATCGTCCTCACCAAGCTCGACGGGACCGCCAAGGGCGGGATCGTGGTCGCCGTCGCACGGGAGCTCGGGCTCCCTGTCGTGCGCATCGGAGTCGGGGAGGGCCCTGAAGACCTGGAGCCGTTCGATCCGGGCGTCTTTGCTGAGGCCCTCGTCGGCTCGGTCGGTTAGGATCCCCTTGGAGCCGCCCCGGCTCATCGCCTGGCGTTCGTCCGATCGGCACTTCCTGCCGATCGCGGTGGCGCTCGTCATCGTGCTTGCTGTGGCAGTCACGCTTCTGTACGTCGTTCACAACGTCCTGAAGGTCGATGGTGCATCGATGGAGCCGACGCTCCTGCAGTCCGACCGTGTCCTCGTGACGCGTGGCTACGACAGGCCCGAGGTCGGCGACATCGTGTCGTTCACGTCGGTGGATCGCAACGGCACGACGGTCCGTCTGATCAAACGGGTGGTCGCGCTTGCGGGCGATCGGGTGGAGATCGTCGGCGACTCCGCGTACGTCAACGGCGAGTCGTCTGTGGCCGCGCCGGACGCATATATCGGCAGTGCGTCGTACAGGCTCGGGCCGATGACCGTGCCTGATGGCAGCGTCTACGTTCTTGGCGACAACCGGCCGGTCTCGCTCGACAGCCGAAACATCGGTTTCGTCCCACTCTCATCGATCGAAGGCGAGGTCGTCGCGGTGATCCTCCCGCCGTCGCGGATGGGCAGGATTGACGAGTGACGTGCGCCATACGTAGGGTGTAGCCCTGTCCTGACCCGGGAGGCCCCGTGTTCGAGAACCTCACCGACCGCCTACAGGCGGTCTTCTCCAAACTGACCGGTCGTGGAGTCCTCTCCGAGGCCGATGTGGACGCCGCTATGCGCGAAGTGCGCATGGCGCTCCTCGAAGCCGACGTCAACTTCAAGACGGTGAAGGAGTTCGTCGCCCGCGTGCGCGAGCGGGCGGTGGGCCAGGACGTGATGAAGAGCCTCACGCCGGGCCAGATGGTCGTGAAGATCGTGATGGAGGAGCTCACGACGCTGATGGGCGGCGCCGAGTCGAGGCTCGTCTTCTCCGGGCGATTGCCGGCCGTGATCATGCTGGTGGGACTCCAGGGCTCCGGCAAGACGACCGCTTCGGCCAAGCTCGCCAACGTGCTGCGAAAGCAGGGCAAGAGCCCGCTCCTCGTCGCCTGCGACGTCTACCGGCCTGCGGCTATCGACCAGCTGGAGGCGTTGGGCCGCCAGCTCGACATCCCCGTCTATCGCAGCGAGGGCACGGACCCCGTGGCGATCGCGCAGGAAGGCGTGCGCGATGCGATAGCACACATGCGCGATCTGGTCATCATCGACACCGCCGGTCGTCTGCACATCGATGAGGAGATGATGGCGGAGGCCGCTGCGATCAAGGCCGCCGTCAAGCCAGACCAGGTCCTCATGGTGATCGACGCGATGACGGGTCAGGATGCCGTGAACGCGGCCACCGCCTTCGCCGAGCGCGTCGACTTCGATGGTGTCATAGTCACAAAGCTCGACGGTGATGCCCGGGGCGGCGCCGCGCTCTCGGTTCGCGCTGTCACCGGTCGCCCGATCAAGTTCGTCGGCGTCGGCGAGAGACTCGATGCGCTCGAGCCGTTCCATCCGGAGCGCATGGCCAAGCGCATCCTCGGCATGGGAGACGTCGTCGGCCTGATCGAGAAGGCGCAGGACGCCTTCGATGAGCAGTCCGCAGTGGAGATGGAGGAGCGCCTCAAGAGCGGCTCGTTCACTCTCGACGACTTCCTGTCCCAGCTGCAACAGGTCCGGAAGATGGGGTCGCTTTCGGACATCATGAAGATGATCCCGGGTGCGAACAAACTGCCGAAGGACGCCGAGATCGATGAGGGGGCGCTGGGCCGCACCGAGGCGATCATCGAGTCCATGACGCTGCGCGAACGCGCCAAGCCCTCTATCATCAACGGGGCGCGCAGGGAGCGCATCGCGGCGGGCGCGGGAGTGCGCGTCTACGATGTGAACCAGGTGCTCAAGCAGTTCGCTGCCACCCAGAAGATGATCAAGCAGATGCAGGTCATGGAGCGGCAGGGCAAGAAAGGCGGGCAACGAAGGCGGTTCGGCCTTCCAGGGATGCCCGGTCCGCTGTAGTCTGAGTAGTCCGGCGGTAAGTGCTTTGACCCTCGGGTACGCTTCTCGTATCATTAGTCGCTGCTTTTGCTCAGGTGTGGCCCGACCGGGCCACCTACACGGAGGTGAAGGTTTTGGCAGTCAAGATCCGCCTTGCTCGCGCAGGCGCGAAGAAGGCCCCGTTCTACCGCGTTGTCGCTGCCGATTCGCGCGCACCGCGCGACGGCCGTTTCATCGAGATCCTCGGCCGGTACAACCCGCGTACCGACCCGTCCACGATCGAGTTGAACGTCGAGAAGATCGATGCCTGGATCGCGAAGGGCGCGCAGCCCAGCGAGACCGTCGCGAAGCTCCTCGCGATCGCCAAGAATCCCGAGGCCGTCGCGCCCACCAAGGAGTCCGCGCTCTCGAAGAAGGCCCAGGCCAAGGCCGAGGCCGATGCGAAGGCCGCCGCTGAGGCTGAGGCGAAAGCCGCCGAGGCTGCCGCACAGCCACCGGTCGAAGAAGAGCCCGCTATCGAGGCAGAGCCCGAGGTGGAGCCCGAGGCAGAGCCGGCCGCGGAAGAGGCTCCTGAAGAGGCGGCCGAGTAGCGTGTCGAACCCGGTGGATCTCGACGGACTCGTCGAATACCTCGTGACCTCGCTCGTCGAGCATCCGGAAGATGTCCGGATCGAGAAGCGAGTCGGGGCGGAGACGACCACGTACGAGGTATCGGTCCACGCCGACGATGCGGGCAAGGTCATCGGGCGTCAGGGCAGGGTCATCAAGGCGATCCGCGTGTTGGTCCGCGCTGCGGCATCCGCCGAAGACGCCGACGCCACGGTCGAAGTCATCGGCTGATCGGATGTCCGCGCCGTACCGACGGCTCGGCCGGATCGTCAAGGCTCATGGAACGACGGGCGAGGTCACGGTCGTGCAGACCGGGGGCCTCGCCCTTGCTCTTCCCCTTGAGGAGGACGTGTGGATCGTTCCGCCGCCTGCATCCGGAGCCGTGCCTCGACGCATCGAGTCCGTCCGATCGGGCCCGAAGGGGCTGCTCGTCCGCATCTCGGGCGTCGTCACCGCGCCGGAAGCGCATGACCTGTGCGGCCGATGGTTGCTTGCGAGCGGTGTAGAGGAGCAGGTGACAGAAGGTCGCGACGCGTATATCGGGGCCGCGGTCCGTGATGTGGTGCGCGGAGAGCTCGGTCACGTGACGGATATCATCGTGACCGGCGCCAACGACGTGCTCGTGGTCGACGGGGAACGGTACGGACAGGTGCTCATCCCCGTGATCGACGACGTCATGCTCCACTTCGACGCAGACGGCCTCGAGGTCGCGCTGCTCGACGGATTGATCGACGAGGACGACTGATGCGCATCGATCTGCTGACCATACTGCCCGACATGTTCGCGCCGATGTTGAGCGCGTCGATCGTCGGGCGCGCGTGCGCCACGGGCGCGCTTGATGTCGTCACACACGATCTCCGCGACTGGACCGCCGACCGTCATCGTTCGACCGACGACGCTCCGTTCGGCGGTGGGCCGGGCATGGTGATGAAGCCGGAACCGGTCTATCGGGCGCTCGACGATATCCGGGCGATGTCCCAACTGCCCTCAACGGTGATCGTGCTCTCGCCGCAGGGCCGCCGCCTAGACCAGGATCTCGTCCGCGATCTCGCGAAGCGCCCCCGACTTGTCTTGGTGTGCGGTCGGTACGAGGGATTCGATGAGCGCATCCTAGCCAGGGCTGACATGGAGGTGTCGCTTGGCGACTACGTGCTCACCGGAGGAGAGCTTGCAGCGATGGTGGTCATCGATGCGGTGGCGCGCCTACAGCCGGGGGTCTTGGGCCACGAGCAGTCAGCTGCAGACGAATCGTTCACCGAGGGCCTGTTAGAGTATCCTCAGTACACCCGTCCCGCATCGTTTCTGGGGATGGATGTCCCTGAGGTGCTGACGAGTGGGGACCACGCGCGCATAGCGCGGTGGCGCCGCACAGAGGCGATCAGGAGGACCGCCCAGCGGCGTCCCGACCTGATAGCCTCAGCGCACCTCTCCGAGGACGAGAGACGCTTCGCTGAAGGCATCGCACACGATACTGAAGAGTAGGGACGACGTGGCAGACGAATTCGAGATCGAGAGCACGACCGGCGCGCCGGTCGAGGACGACCTCTTCGAGGAGGAGCCCGAGGAGAGACCGGTCTCGTTCGGGCGATGGCTTGCCGAACTTGCGGTCATGGTCGCTCTGGCGTTCTTGCTTGCAAGCGGCATCAGGGCCTTTGTCGTGCAGCCGTATGTCGTGCCCACGGGCTCGATGATCCCCACCATCGAGATCCAGGACCGCATCATCGCCAACAAGTTCATCTACCGATTCGGCGAGCCCGAGGTGAAGGATATCGTCGTGCTCGACGACCCGACCGGCAACGTCGACACGCTGGTGAAGCGGGTGATCGCGGTCGGCGGTCAGACGGTCGACCTGGAAGACGGCATGGTGGTGGTCGACGGTGTCGTCCTCGATGAGCCCTATACATACGGTCAGAGAAGCGAACCGATGGTCCAGCCGATGCCGTATGTCGTGCCCGAAGGCTCGGTCTGGTTGATGGGCGACAATCGCACCAACAGCGCGGACTCGCGGGTGTTCGGCGCCGTGCCGCTCTCGGACATCAGGGGCAAGGCGTTCCTGTGCTACTGGCCGATCGACCGCATCGGCGAACTCTAGCGACTTCGGACGGTGACGCGCGCGGAGTGTCGTTGCTTGCGCCTCACGGCTAGGCTATACTACCCACTCGTGCCTCCTGGCACCCTGAAGAACACAACTGACTGAACAGGAACAGGTCATGGACAAGATTCGCGCCATCGAGCAGCAGCAGCTGCGTGAGGACATCCCGGCGTTCGGCGTCGGCGATACCGTGAAGGTCATGTACAAGGTCGTCGAGGGCAGCCGCGAGCGCGTTCAGCCGTTCCAGGGCATCGTCATCCGCCGTCACGGTGCGGGCAACCGGGAGACGTTCACGGTCCGCAAGATCTCCTTCGCGGTCGGCGTCGAGCGCACCTTCCCGGTCCACTCGCCGAAGATCGTCAGCCTCGAGGTCGTCACCCGCGGCAAGGTCCGCCGCGCGAAGCTGTACTACCTCCGCGACAAGGTCGGCAAGGCCGCCCGTGTCAAGGAACTGCGCTAGATCCGGATCACCGAAGAACACTGAGACAGCCCCGGCACGTAACCGGGGCTGTTTGCTGTACAGGGGTAGACTGTGCGCATGGATACTCTCTCTGTCGCGATGATTCGTGGCGCACTCGGTGCGGCGCCGCGTGAGCAGCTGCCCGCCCTGATCGCTCTTCACGAGACCGATCGGCGTCCCGGGGTCCTGTCAGCGGTCTCAGTGGCGCGGCGGCGACTGGCACGCGATCTTGCTGAGTGCGAGCGTCTGAAGGCTCTGGCTGAGGCCGAACGCCGGATGGTCGATGCCGGCGTCACGCTGGTGGCCGGTGTGGACGAGGTCGGAAGAGGGGCGCTCGCCGGCCCGGTCTCGGCCGGTGCCTGCATCTTCACACGCGACGTCATGATTCCCGGGCTTGACGACTCGAAGCGGCTCACGCCCATCGTCCGGCAGCGACTGAGCACCGAGATCCTGGCGGTGGCGGTGTCCTGCGCGGTGGGACACGCCAGTCCCGCGGAGATAGACACCATCGGGATCGGCCCCGCCACCGTGCTTGCGATGCGCCGAGCTCTGGACGGACTCTCTGTGGCTCCGGAACATGTCCTGGTCGACGGTCGCGCCGTCGACGTGGGCAGACCCTCCACCGCGATCGTGCGCGGAGACGCCACGGTCCGCGCGATCGCCGCGGCGGCGATACTCGCCAAGGTCGCGCGGGACGCCCTCATGGTCGAACTCGATGTGGTGCACGCGGGCTACGGGCTGGCAGGCAACAAGGGATACGGCAGCGCTGACCATCTCGCGGCGATCGCCGAGCTCGGTCCGTCACCGATCCACCGACGGTCGTTCGCCCCGTGCTCTCAGATCGCGTTGTTCTGATCGGTTCCGATCCGGTTTACCGCCCGCTTCACCTGACCTGTCACGCTCCTGTCCTACGAAGGGAGTGGACATGGATAGGACCGGGATCGGTCGTCGCGGCGAAGACGCAGCGGTGGCATATCTTGAGCGAGCGGGGATGCGGGTGGTCGATCGCAACTGGCGAGACGGACGTGGCGAACTCGACATCGTCGCACTCGACGGGGATACGCTCGTCATCTGTGAGGTCAAGACCCGCATGACGGACGGGCAGGGCACCCCCGAGGAGGCGGTCTCTGCCGCGAAACGTCGAAGACTGGTCCGTCTGGCGGCTTCATACGTCTCAGCCCAGGGGCTCGAGCCGTGCCAGATCCGGTTCGATGTGATCGCGCTTCGCGTGATCGCAGATGATCGTGCGCTGCTGCGGCACCACCGCGCGGCGTTCGAGGTCGAGTAGGTCCGCGCGTGCAGGCCTCGATCGCAACAGCGACGCTTGTCGGTGTGGACGCCGTCCCGGTGGAGGTGCAGGCCGACGTGTCCAGCGGCCTGCCGGTCTTCGGGATCGTCGGTCTGGCGGATGCCGCCGTCCAGGAGGCGAGGGACCGCGTTCGCGCGGCGCTGCGCTCGTCTGGTTACGAGTTCCCGAATGCGCGGGTCATCGTCAACCTCGCGCCGGCTCCTTTGAGGAAGCACGGCACGGGATTCGATCTACCCATCGCGCTCGCGGTGTTGTGCGCTACAGGGCAGCTGCCGAGAAGCGCATTCGCTGATGTTAACGCTGTCGGAGAGTTGGGACTGGACGGCACCGTACGGGCGGTACCGGGGATGCTCGCGCACGCGGTTGCTGCTTCCGGTCAACAGCGCGCCCTTCTGGGCCCTGCGGATGCGGCGGGAGTCGTGGCTGCGGTACCCGACCTGCACTACCGTCCGGTGTCCAGCATCGCGCGCGTCCGCATGGGCTTGCCTGACGTTGAGTCCGGCGCGGACACGGCATCTATCCCGGCGTGTGGCGTCGAGGTCGATCTTGCGGACATCGCGGGCCACCAGTGCGCGAAGCGCTGTCTGGAGATCGCTGCCACCGGCGGACACAACATGCTGTTCGTGGGCCCACCCGGGTCCGGTAAGAGCATGCTCGCGAAGGCTCTGTGCGGCCTTCTTCCACCGCTCTCACCGGCCGAGCGACTCGAGGCTGCACTCGTGCACTCCGTCGCCGGAAGGGACCCGCTGCCGTGCCTGGCAGGTGTCCGTCCATTCAGGGCCCCGCACCACTCCTGCACGATCGCCGGCCTCGTCGGAGGTGGTACGCCGCCCATCCCTGGTGAGATCTCGCTCGCCCATACCGGGGTGTTGTTCCTTGACGAACTGCCTGAGTTCGGGCCTGGAGCTCTGCAGGCGTTAAGGCAGCCCATCGAGGAAGGCGCCGTGACGCTCGTGCGTGCCAACGGGGCGATCAGGTATCCGGCGCGCGTGACCGTGGTGGCGGCTATGAACCCCTGCCCGTGTGGATACGCCGGAGATCCGCAGCGAGCGTGTGGTTGCACGCCGGGGGCGATCTCGAAGTACAACGGACGAATAGGCGGCCCGCTGTACGACCGGATGGACATGTCCGTTCGAGTCGACAGGATCGATCCGGCCCTGCTCATCGGTACCGAGATCTCGTCAGACCCGTCTTCTGAGGCCCGCGACCGGGTCCTCCGTGCCCGCGACTTCGCACGCACACGAGGACACGGGGAGGTGAGGCGGCATCTCGACGCTCCGGCTCGGGCTCTACTGGAAACGGCCGCACGCCGGTCCAGTCTGTCGGGGCGGGCGGTCACGCGGATGCTCCGGGTGGCACGCACGATCGCCGACCTGGCTGAGGATCCGACGATCGGAGAAGAGCACATCGCGGAGGCGCTCGGCTACCGGACCTGGGAGGCGCAATGAAGGGGGAGAGGTTCGTCTTGCACCGGGGTTCTCCGGGGTACCCCGCACAACTCGCCGAAACCCCCGACCCACCGAAGGTGCTGTACGGGATCGGAGATCCGGAGGCGCTGGTGCCGGGGCTGGCCATCGTAGGCGCACGTGACGCGACGCCCTACGGCATCCGCGCGACCAGGCTTCTCGCAGGCTGGGCCGGAGGCAACGGGATCACGGTCATCTCGGGCGCGGCGATCGGGTGCGACCGCGAGGCGCACACGGCCGCCCTCGAGGCGGGCGGAAGCAGTGTGGCTGTACTCGGGTGTGGTGCTGACGTCGACTACCCGCGTCGGTCCGCCCCCATACTCGCAGAGATGCGAGAGCGGTTCGCCGTGGTCTCGGAGTGTCCCTTCGGACAGCAACCGCTGCGGTTCGCGTTCGCACGCCGCAACAGGATCATCGCCGGGCTGGCATCCGCGGTCCTCGTAGTCGAGGCTGGTCTGCCGAGCGGCACGTTCGGCACGGCTGACGCTGCGCTCGACGCCGGTCGCGACGTGCTCGCAGTCCCGGGCTCGATCTTCTCGCCTGAGTCGCGAGGCTCGAATCGCCTCATCCGTCAGGGAGCAGCTGTCGTGAACGACGTGTCGGACCTCGCCGCGAGCCTGGGGGTGCCGTGTCAGCGGCTCGTCATAGCGGATGCAGAGCATGGCGGCGTCGTCCGCGCGCTAACCGCGGATCCGATGCGACCGGACGATCTTGCGCGCGATCTCGGCATCGACATAGTGCAGATGGCGCGGACGCTGGGCGTTCTCGAAGCCCGGGGGCTCATCGCGCGGTATGCGGACGGGAGGTACGGCATCGTGTGATGGACCTGCCTCCCGGGTGCCGTACAATGGCCGCCGAGGCGATAAGGAGCACGACGGGTGGATCAGGTCACGATCATAGGCGCGGGTCTTGCGGGGTGTGAGGCCGCATGGCAGCTTGCGGCACGCGCTATCCCGGTGCGGCTCATCGAGATGCGTCCCGTCGTCCCGAGTCCCGCACACCACACTGCCGGTCTCGCCGAGTTGGTCTGCTCGAACTCGTTCAAGAGTGACGACCCGAACACGGCTACCGGACTCCTCAAGCGCGAGCTAGAAGCGATGGGATCGCTCACCCTGGCTGTTGCCCGGGGCACGGCAGTCCCGGCCGGCGCGGCCCTCGCCGTAGACCGCTCGGCCTTCTCGGGGCGGATGACCGACATCGTCTCCTCTCATCCGTTGATCACGGTCGTGCGCGAGGAGGCTGTCGACATCCCACCGGGCGACGTGATCATCGCGTCGGGGCCGCTCACGAGCGACGGGTTCCAGGACGCGATCACGAGAGTGGTGGGCCCCGAACGGCTGTCCTTCTTCGATGCCGCCGCCCCCATCGTCGATGCCGCCACCATCGACATGGAACGCGTCTTCCCGGCTTCACGATGGGACAAGGGTGGTGGCGCCGACTATCTCAACTGTCCGCTCGATCGGGACGAGTATGAGCGCCTCATCACCGAGATGCTGGGCGCATCACGTGTGCACGCGAAGGACTTCGAGCGTCGCGATCTGTTCCAGGCGTGTCAGCCAGTGGAGGAGGTCGCACGAACCGGACCGGACGCGCTACGTTTCGGGGCACTGAAACCGGTCGGCCTCGTAGACCCCCGGACAGGACTCCGACCTTGGGCGGTGGTCCAGCTGCGCCCTGAGAATCGCGCCGCGTCGGCGTTCAATCTCGTCGGCTTCCAGACGAACCTGACCTTCGGAGAGCAGGAGCGCGTGCTGCGTCTCATCCCGGGTCTCGAGCGTGCGGAGTTCCTGCGCTACGGCGTCATGCACAGGAACACCTTCATCGACGCACCCCGGCTTCTCACCGCAGGTCTGGCGTTGCGCAGCGACCCGCGTATCCACATCGCCGGTCAGCTCTGCGGCACCGAGGGGTATCTGGAGGCGGCGGCCACCGGGCTCCTGGCTGCACTCGATGTGTGGCGCGTGCATGAGGGTCTCCCGCTGTTCGCCCTGCCGGAAACGACAGCGCTTGGGTCTCTGATCGCGTATGCGACCGACCCCGAGACCCGCCCGTACCAGCCGATGCACGTCAACTTCGGCCTGGTGCCGCCGCTTGAGACCCGCGTTTCGGGGAAACAGCGCCGCTACGCCGCATACGCCGAGCGCGCTACGGCGGCGCGAGCAGAGACACTCCGGAACAGACCGGATCTTCGATTCCGGTCACCCACGGCGGACCCGGGGCGTGTCACGGCGGAGCCCGTCTCCGGGGACGTCCGATGAACGATCGCGTCACAGCCGAGGCGCTGGTCGACGAGTTCGTCACGCACCTCCGGGTTGAGCGCAACCTCTCGCCGAATACCGTGAAGGCCTACGCCACAGACCTCGCGTCGTTGCTTGCATGGGCCGAGCGCGAGCAGACGCATGTTCTGGACGTCGATCACCGTAGGCTTCGCCGGTATCTCGCGGAGCTCGATCAGGCGCGCTACGCCAAACGCACGATCGCCCGGAGACTGGCGGCGATCCGCGCGTTCTACCGCTATCTGGTCTTGCGCGGCTATACGACCGGAAGCCCGGCCGCGGTACTGTCGACACCGCGGCTTCAGCGCACGCTACCCGCCGTTGCTCCAGAGGCACTCGTGGCAGACCTATTGGCAACGCCCGACACGGCCACTCCGTTCGGCGTGCGCGACGCGGCCATGCTCGAGTTGCTCTACGCGACCGGCGTGCGTGTGTCGGAATTGAGCGGCCTCGACATGGGCGACGTCGATCTTGTAGGCGGTACGGTGCGGGTGATGGGGAAGGGCTCACGCGAGCGCGTCGTGCCGATGCACCCCGCGGCGATCCGGTTGTTGCGCGAGTATCTGGCGAGTGGCAGGCCCCATCTGCAGGGCGCCTCGTCGGGCTCGGCCTTCTTCCTGAACCGTCTTGGTACACGCCTCACAGATGGCGGCATTCGGAGGATGATGGAACGGCACCTCACGTCCATGGGCGCCTCGGCGCAGATGACGCCGCATGCGCTGCGGCATTCGTTCGCGACTCACTTGCTCGAAGGTGGTGCCGATCTCCGCACCGTGCAGGAGCTTCTCGGCCACGTTGCGCTCTCAACGACCCAAATCTATACTCACGTGAGTACGAAACACCTGCGTGACGTACACAAAGGGGCACATCCTCGGGCCTGACGGAGGCCGCACTGTATGAGATCCGAACCGAAGTCGGACCTTTCCGCTGCCTGGGCAGCGTTCAAAGATAACGGAGACCCGGACGCCCGGGAGAACCTCATACTCACGTATTCACCACTGGTGAAGTACGTTGCAGGCCGCTTATCCTCAAGCCTTCCGCAGACGGTGGACACCTCGGATCTGATCTCATACGGCGTGTTCGGTCTGATCGACGCGATCGAGAAGTTCGACACCGAGCGCGGCATCAAGTTCGAGACATACGCGATCGCGCGGATCAGAGGCGCGATCATCGATGAGCTCCGTGCCATGGACTGGGTCCCGCGTTCGGTGCGTG
Source organism: Actinobacteria bacterium UBA6100 (assembly GCA_002423585.1). Taxonomy (GTDB): domain Bacteria; phylum Actinomycetota; class Coriobacteriia; order Anaerosomatales; family Anaerosomataceae; genus UBA6100. The sequence continues at coordinate 207,022 of DIWS01000004.1, read as the reverse complement.
CACGCGCGCGGGAGTTCGAGGCTGCCTACGTCGCGCTGGAGAACCGGCTCAAGCGGGTTCCCGACGATGCCGAGATCGCGGCGGAGATGGGCATCTCACCTCGCGAGCTTCAGTCCATCCTCTCCAAACTGTCGTATGCCTCTGTCGTGTCCTTCGAGGAGATGTGGATCGGCGGCGGTGAACGCGACGATCACCAGGACCCGCTTGCGGCGATACCTGATAAGCGGGCAGAGGATCCGGTCGACATCTTCGAGAACGCCGAGGTGAAAGAGATCCTCGCTGGTGCTATCGAGCGACTGCCGGAGCGCGAGAAGACCGTCGTCGCGCTGTACTACTACGAAGGGCTGACGCTGAAGGAGATCGGTGCGGTTCTCGGCGTCACCGAGTCGCGCGTGAGTCAACTACACACCAAGGCCGTGCTTCGGCTTCGTGGACGGCTCCATGCGGCACAAGGATTCGTACCCGCAACGTAGGCACATCCGGCGCTAGAGGATCGAGGGAGGCGTCGTGTCGAACAAGCGCATACTCGTCGTCGAAGACACGGAGTTGCTCCGGCGGATGTATCGTGACCGGCTCGTCCAAGACGGATACGAGGTCGCGGACGCCCCTGACGGACTCGCCGCCCTGAGCCTCATCCGTGACCAGCACTTCGATCTCATCCTTCTCGATCTCATCATGCCGCGCATGGGTGGCATCCAGGTGCTCGAAGCGGTCAAGCAGGACCCGAGGACCCAGTCCATCCCTGTGGTCGTGCTGACGAATCTCGGCGAGGAGTCGACGATCGAACGCGCCGTCTCACTCGGCGCGGTGGACTACCTGATCAAGAACGAGACGCGCCCCGCGGATGTCGCCGAGAAGGTGAAGCTCGTGCTGGAGGCGTTCGTTGCGGGCGACAGCGGAACCGCCGCGTTCCTGGTGTATCCCGACGCGTCACGCGGCGATGTCGACGCGCTCGTCGCACATGCTGCGTTGAAGCGCCGCTTGTGGTGCCCGGCCTGTGAGAACGAACTCGCGCTTGAGCTCGTGCCTGACCCGAAGAGAGCGGGTTGGTACGAGGCGCGGTTCGTATGCCCGTCGTGCGGCAAGTCGTTCTCAGGTTCAGTCTAGACACACGCCGCACCTGAGAGATCAACCTGGGCATCGGCGGCGGGCTGTGGTATTCTACGCCCCGCTCTTATCACACACGCCGGTGGATCCCGCGCGAGGTGCCCGACGCATATGCGTCGGGTCGTAGCGGGAGATGAATCCGGCGGAGGAACAACCGAAGAAGGAGGCACCACTGTGTCCGTTTCGATGAAGAACCTGCTCGAGGCCGGAGTCCACTTCGGCCACCAGACCCGCCGCTGGAACCCGAAGATGAAGCCGTACATCTTCACGGAGCGTAACGGGATCTACATCCTCAATCTCCAGCGCACGCTTCGCGAGATCGAGACCACCTACCAGTTCGTTCGTGAGATCACCGCCCGTGGCGGCTCCGTACTGCTCGTGGGTACCAAGAAGCAGGCCCAGGACCCCATCCGCAAGGAAGCCGAGCGCGCCGGCCAGCCGTACGTCAATCAGCGCTGGCTCGGCGGCATGCTCACCAACTACGTCACCATCCGTGGCCGCATCAAGCGCATGACCGAGCTCGAGACGATGGAAGAGTCGGGCACGATGAGTCAGCTTCCTAAGAAGGAAGCCATCCTCCTGCGCCGCGAGCTCGAGAAGCTGCAGCGTGATCTGACGGGCATCCGCGAGATGGCCGATCTGCCGAAGGCGGTCTTCGTCGTCGACACCAAGCGCGAGGCGATCGCAGTCAAGGAGGCGCGCCGACTCGGCATCCCGCTGATCGGCCTTGTGGACACGAACGCGGATCCCGATGAGGTCGACTACGTGATCCCGGGCAACGATGACGCGATCCGTTCGGTCGCGCTGATCTGCCGCGTGATCGCCGATGCGGCGATCGATGGCCGCAGGGCCGCCGGACTCAGCACGCCGGACGAGGAGATGGCTGCGGTAGCGCCCGAGGCCGTCGTGGCCGCTGAGCCGGTCGTCGAGCCCGAGGCTGTCGTGGCCGCTGAGCCGGTCGTCGAGCCCGAGGCTGTCGTGGCCGCTGAGCCGGTCGTCGAGCCCGAGGCTGCCGAGTAACACCCGCACGTCACCACACCACGAATGCATCCCGGCCCGTATCGGGCCGGTGAAGGAGGACCGATGGAGATCACCGCTGCAATGGTAAAGGAGCTTCGGGAGGCCACCGGGGCAGGCATGATGGACTGCAAGAAGGCGCTCACCGAGGCCGACGGCGATATGGACGCTGCAGTGGACGTGCTGCGCACCAAGGGCCTTGCGGACCTCGCGAAGAAGGCCGGTCGCGCCACCAACGAGGGCATCATCGGCGGGGCGATCAGCGCCGACGGTACGTCGGGTACGATCCTCGAGGTCAACTGCGAGACCGACTTCGTCGCCCGCAACCAGAACTTCAAGGACCTCGTGACGGAGTTCGCCAACGAGATCATCGCGGGCGCTCCGGCCGACGTCGCCACGCTCATGGCGCAGGTCTACTCGCCGCGTCCGGAGATCACGGTCGAGCAGCGCCTCGGCGAGGCTGTCAGCAAGCTCGGCGAGAACATGGGCATCGCGCGCTTCGAGCGCTTCGACCTGTCGACCGACGCAGGTTGCATCGGCGTGTACATCCACGGCGTGGGCAACATCGGCGTCCTCGTCGAGGTCAGCGCCGCCACGCCTGAGGCTGCCGCCTCTCCCGTGACCTCCGGGTTCGCGAAGGATGTGGCCATGCAGATCGCGGCCGCCGCGCCTATCTCGGTCCGTCGCGAGGAAGTCCCCGCGGACGTCGTCGCGCACGAGATGAGCATCTACAAGGCCCAGGCCGCCGAGACCGGCAAGCCCGAGCCCATCCAGCAGAAGATCGCCGAAGGTCGCCTGGACAAGTTCTTCAAGGAGTTCTGCCTGCTCGAGGAGCCTTTCGTGAAGAACCCCGACATCACGGTCAAGCAGCAGGCAGAGCAGGCTTCCAAGGAAGCCGGTGGCGCCCTCGATGTCGTCCGCTTCGTGCGTATGGTCCTGGGTGAAACGAACCCCGAACCCAAAGCTGATTGCTGCTGCTAGTGTCCGTATGACAACGGGGCGGTGCGATGCACCGCCCCGTTGGACTATCATCGCGTAGGGTCGTGTACGCGCCCCGCGTCCCGATGTCCGCGGATGAGGAGGATCCTTGTCGGCCTACCGATACAAACGCGTCCTGCTGAAGCTCTCGGGTGAGGCGCTCATGGGCGACGCCGGCTACGGGATCGATCCCAAAGTTCTCGAATCGCTCGCGGGCCAGATCAAGGATGTCACCGACGGCGGCGTGGAAGTGGCGATCGTCGTCGGCGGGGGCAACATCTTCAGAGGCATCGCCGCATCGGCAACGGGCATGGATCGGGCGCAGGCCGATTACATCGGCATGCTGGCGACCGTGATGAACGCGCTCGCACTGCAGGATGCCATGGAGGCGGCCGGCGTCTTTACGCGGGTGATGTCCGCGATCGAGATGCGTTCGGTCGCCGAGCCCTACATCCGCCGCCGGGCGATCCGCCACATGGAGAAGGGCCGCACGGTCATCTTCGCAGCGGGAACCGGGAACCCGTACTTCACAACGGATACCACTGCCGCGCTGCGCGCGCTCGAGATCGATGCCGAGTGCATCATGAAGGCCACCAAGGTCGACGGCGTCTATGATGCCGATCCGAAGGTGGTGCCCGACGCCGTGAAGTTCGACGAGCTCACGTACATAGAGGTGCTCAGCCGCGGGTTGAAGGTCATGGACAACACCGCCATCAGCCTGGCTATGGACAACGGGTTGCCCATCATCGTCTTCAACATGGAACGTGAGGGCAATATCGCGGCCGCCCTGAGGGGCGAGCCTGTCGGAACGATCGTAAGGGGAGGCGTCTGATGACGACGAACACGGTGAAGGAAGCGGCCGAGCGCATGGACAAGGCGCTCGTCGCCCTGCAGCACGAGTTCGGCGGTGTCCGTACGGGTCGTGCTTCGGGTGGGATTCTAGACAAGGTCATGGTCGAGTACTACGGAACACCGACGCCGCTCAAGCAGATCGCCTCGGTGAGTACTCCCGAGCCACAGCTCGTTGTGGTGAGCCCCTACGACAAGAGCGCCCTCAACGCCATCGAGAAGGCGATCCGCTCGGCAGACCTGGGATTCAACCCATCCAATGACGGCATCGTCATCCGCGTGCCATTCCCGCCACTCACCGAGGAGCGGCGCAAGGAGCTCGTGAAGCTCTGCCGTCACTATGCGGAAGAGTCGCGCGTGGCCGTGCGCAACATCCGCCGGGACGCAAACGATCACTTCAAGCGCGTCGAGAAGGATCATGAGATCTCCGAAGACGACCTCCGTCGCCTGGAGTCCGAGACACAGAAGGCCACGGATTCACACATCGCCGAGATCGACGAGATGCTGAAGCGCAAAGAAGCGGAGATCATGGAGGTCTGACGCCCCGATGGCTCCGACACGAGCCTCGCTCGAGGCCGCCTTCACGACCCGCCATGATAGGGAGCTGCTCGCCAAGCTCGACGCCGACGCGGTTCCGCATCACGTTGCGATCATCATGGACGGCAACGGCCGCTGGGCCGCCAAACACGGGGTCCCGCGCATCTTCGGCCATCGCGCAGGCGCCAAGGCTGTTCGGGAGTCGATCATCGGCTCGCTCGAACTCGGCATCGAGTACCTCACGATCTATTCGTTCTCGAGCGAGAATTGGCGACGGACGGCCGAAGAGGTGAACGGCCTCATGGCGCTGTTCGTCGAAGTGCTTGAGAGCGAACTCGACAACCTCATGCGGCAGGGCGTGCGCGTGCTGGTGGTGGGGAGCGCTGACGGCGTCCCGTCGGCCACGATGGACGCGTTCCGCCGTACGGAGGAGAAGACCAGCCGCAACACCGACCTCACCCTGGTGGTCGCTCTCAACTACGGTGGCCGCATGGAGATCGCGCACGCGATGCGATCGATCGCCGAAGAGGTGGCGGCCGGTACGACCGAGCCCTCGGCGATCGATGAGGACGTCATCGCCGCGCATCTCTACACGTCTGGGATCCCCGATCCCGACCTCATGATCAGAACGAGCGGAGAGATGCGCATCTCGAACTTCCTCCTGTGGCAGATCGCGTACTCCGAACTGTGGGTGACGTCGACCCTCTGGCCTGACTTCAAGCGTGGCGACCTGCTGCGTGCCGTCATCGACTACCAGCAGCGTGCGCGCCGGTTCGGCGGTCGCTGATGGCCGGACGACTTCGTGACCTCAGCGTTCGAGCAGGCACTGCGGTCCTCCTCGGGCTCGTGGTCCTCGGTTCGCTCTTCTTCGGGGGAGTCCTCGGGCTTGCCGCAGTCATCGCAGTCGTGGCGACGCTCGCCACCATGGAGTTCTACGCGCTCACCCGCAGGGAGAGCCGCCTTCCGAGCGAGTTGATCGGCCTTGCGGCTGTCGCCGCGATGCCGTTCGCGGCTGCCGGTTGGGGTGCGCTCGGCCTCACCGCCGTTGTGGGGATCCTCGTGATCAGCGCGTTCTTCTGGCATGTGATGATCCGCCAGGTCCGCCTCTACGATACCGGCGTGACGCTCTTCGGCGCGGTGTATGTTGGATTCACCCTCGCACACGTCGTTCTGGTGCGTGAGCTCGACCAGGGCATGTGGCTCGCGTTCGTGATGATCGCCAGCATCTGGGCCAACGATTCGTTCGCCTACATCGCCGGCTCCACTATCGGCAAGCACAGGATGGCGCCGCGAATCTCGCCTAAGAAGTCATGGGAAGGATTCGCAGCCGGTACGCTCGCCACCACTGGCGTCTGGATCGCCGCCAATGCGCTTCCCGGGATCGACCTGCCTCTGGGGTGGCGGATCGCCATCGGCGCAGCCGCATCACTTGCGGCGGCAATCGGCGATCTGTCCGAGTCCCGCATCAAGCGGGAGGTCGGGGTGAAGGACTCCGGAACGCTGCTGCCCGGACACGGCGGCTATCTCGACCGCTTCGACAGCTTCATCATGGTCTCGATCGTGACGTACTACATGCTCTTCGCGGCGGGCGTGCGATGAGCCGACTTCGGGTCGCCATACTCGGCTCCACCGGTTCCATCGGGCGGCAGGCGCTCGATGTGGCCGCACGCTATCCCGAGCGGATCGAGATCGTAGCGCTCGCGGCTCACTCGAGCGTGACCGCACTTCTCGATCAGGCCGCCCGGTTCGGTGTGCAGAACATCGCGCTCGCGGACCCCGACGCTGCCGAGAACGCCCGGCGCGAGCTCGGGAGGCCGGTGGGTGCCGGTGCTGAGGCGCTCGAGCGAATGGCGGAGGAGGGTTCGGCTGACCTCGTGCTGAACGCGCTCGTAGGGGCGGCCGGGCTCCGTGCATCGGAGGCCACACTGCGATCGGGTGCTCGTCTCGCTCTCGCAAACAAAGAGTCGCTCGTCGTGGGTGGTGAGCTCGTTACCGGCCTCGGCCTCGACCGCATCATCCCGGTGGACAGCGAGCATTCGGCCATCTACCAGTGTCTTCTGGGCGAGCCTGCCGATGCGGTCGCGCGAATCTGGCTCACGGCCTCAGGAGGCCCGTTCCGGGGGGCGACTCCTGCGCGACTGCACACCGTCACCGTGGAAGAAGCGCTCGCGCATCCCCGCTGGACGATGGGTCCCAAGATCACCATCGACTCGGCGACGCTCATGAACAAGGGTCTCGAGGTCATCGAGGCGCACCACCTCTTCGGCGTGTCGTATGACGACATCACGGTCGTGGTGCACCCGCAGTCATGTGTGCACTCGATGGTGGAGTTCGCGGACGGTTCAGTGAAGGCGCACCTGGGCGCAACGGACATGCGGATCCCCATCCAGTACGCGTTCAGCCATCCCGATCGGTGGGACGCGCCGCTGCCCCCGGTCGATTTCAGGACCATCGGAGCACTCGACTTCGAGGAACCGGATCCTGAGACGTTCCGCTGCCTCACGCTTGCTCTCGAAGCTGGCAGGACCGGAGGTACGATGCCGGCTGTGCTGAATGCCGCCAACGAGATCGCCGTTGCTGCGTTCCTTGACCGGCGTGCCGCCTTTGATGACATCCCGCGAATAGTCGAGCGCGTGATGGAGGCGCACACGCCGGGCGCGGCACTCGATCTGGAGATGGTCGAGGCGGCCGACGCCTGGGCACGCACGCGCGCGGCGGCACTCACGCGCTGAGGAGTGGCGTGCGACTTGCTCGATCAGATGAAGCGAAGACCCATCCCTGAGAACGGGAGTTGTTATGACTGAATCGCTCGGCGCGTTTCAGACCGCCCTGTGGGGGATTCTGACGTTCTCCATCCTCGTCGTGCTGCACGAGATGGGACACTTCCTCGCGGCACGCGCCTTTGGCGTGAAGGTCCACGAGTTCATGCTCGGCCTGCCGGGCCCGGCGCTGCGGCTCCACACCAAGAACATGGACTGGGGTGTGACGGCGGTGCCCCTCGGCGGCTACGTTCGCATCGCGGGCATGGAGCCGGGCGAGGAGGACGCGCTTGCCGGCGAAGCGCTCGTGGCGATCCGCGATCATGGCCCGCTTGGTGTCGCCGAACTCCGCCGGATGCTCGACGTCAGCGACGATCGGGCCGAGGCGATCCTGCGCTCGCTCGAGGAGTGGAAGGCGATCGCGGCGCAGGCCGATGGCCGCTTCTCGGTGACGGTGGAGGGTGCGCATCCCGGGCAGGACGCAAGCTCTGTGCTCGCGATGGCGCGCGCGTCCACGTACCGTGGGCAGGCCACATGGAAGCGAGTGACGATCCTCGCCATGGGCGTCGTCACGAACCTGTTGTTGGCGATCCTCACGTTCACGGTCGTATTGTCCGTCTGGGGCTACTACGATCTCACCACCCGTGTCGATTCGGTCGGGGAGGACACGCCCGCCGAAACCGCCGGTCTGCAGGTGGGCGACACGCTGGTCGGTCTCGACGGGACCGCAGTGGAGACATGGGCCGAGTTCCAGGGGCTGATGGCCCTGACGGATCCCGGGCAGACCGTGACCGTCACGGTGCTGCGCGACGACCTGGAGCGCGATGTGCGTGTGACGCTGGTGGACAAGGACGGCCACGGGTTCCTCGGCGTCGGACCGTCATCGGTGTTCGTGCGCCCGAGCGTGCTCGAAAGCCTCAGGCAGAGCTTCGGTTACATCGGTTTGGTGTTCGGGGCCGTCATGGACATCTTCAACCCTGCGACGTTCAGCGGAACGGTGAAGACCTTCACCGGCCCGATAGGCATATCCGTTCTCGCGGGACAGGCAGCGACCGCAGGACCCCTGGCATATGCGGCGCTCATCGCGATGCTCTCGCTGTCCCTCGGCGTGATCAACATCCTGCCGCTCCCGCCACTGGATGGCGGTAAGATCGCTCTCGAGCTCGTCGAACGGGTGATGGGGCGACCGCTCCCGCGCTCGGTCACGATAGGCTTCAGTGCTGTCGGGGCGGTGCTGCTGTTCTCACTGATCGGCTACGTGATGTACCAGGACATACTCCGCTACGCGACCTGAGGGGGATGCGCGTGATCGCAAGGAGACGCTCCAGTGTGGTGCGGGTCGGCGACGTGCTCCTGGGCGCGGACGCACCCGTCGCCGTCCAGTCCATGACGAACACCGATACCCGCGATGCAGCGGCCACGCTCGCGCAGATCGGACGCCTTGCCGAGGCGGGATGCGAGATCGTCCGCGTCGCCATCCCGCACGCCGATGCCCTCGAGGGGTTCGGCGCCATCTGTGCCGCAAGCGCGCTTCCGGTGGTGGCGGACATCCACTTCGACCACCGGCTCGCCATCGAGGCCACCCGACTTGGCGCGGCGAAGCTGCGCATCAACCCCGGGAACATCGGCGACGTGTCCCGCGTGGACGCGGTCATCGAGGCGGCAGGGGAGGCGGGAATCCCTATCCGCATCGGCGTGAACGCGGGCAGCCTCGCTGCCGAATACCACGACCGCGACCTGCCGCTGCCCGAGAAGCTCGCCGCGAGCGCGACGTCGTTCTGCGAGCACTTCGAGTCGCGCGGGTTCACCGACATCGTCGTGTCGGCGAAAGCGTCTTCCGTCACCACCACGATCGAGGCATACCGTCTGCTCGCGACGCGCGTCCCGTATCCGCTGCACATCGGCGTGACCGAGGCAGGCACTCAGTTCTCCGGAACCGTGAAGTCGGCGGTCGGCCTCGGCACGCTGCTCGAGGCGGGGATCGGCGATACCCTGCGCGTCTCGCTCACGGCGGACCCCGTGGAGGAGGTGCGCGTGGCATGGGAGATCCTCGCCGCGCTCGACATCCGAAGGCGCGGGCCCGAGCTCATCTCGTGTCCCACGTGCGGTCGCTGCGAGGTGGACCTGGTCCCCATCGCCACCGAGGTCGAGCGCCGTCTCCGCGCCATGGCCTCACCCGTGAAGGTCGCATTGATGGGCTGCGTCGTCAACGGCCCCGGCGAGGCCCGCGAGGCCGACGTGGGTGTTGCTGCCGGCAAGGGCGTCGGGCTCCTCTTCCGCCACGGCGAGCCGGTCCGCAAGGTCGCCGCCGCGGACATCGTAGACGCGCTGTTCGAGGAGATCGCACGACTCGATGAGGCCGCGGACCGCTAGGGACAGACGGCTCGCCGCTCGTCCCCGGCTGCGGTATCCTTCCTCAAGACCATGAAGCGTAGGAGTCTGGGAGGACTGCCATGTCTGAGAAGATCCGCATTGCCATCGTCGGCGGGGGCCGCACCGGTGCACCGCTGCTCGAAGCGCTGAGTGCACTGCCGTACATCGAGGTGATCGGCGTCGCCGATCAGGACCCCGCCAGCACCGGTGCACGTTTCGCGCAGGAGCACGGGGTGTTCTACACCGAGGAGGCCAGCGTCCTCGGTGCCAAGGCCCACGAGATCGACCTCATCATCGAGGTCAGCGGCGACCCGATGGTCAAACCGGCGCTGAAAGACGCGTTCCGGGCTCAGGGCAACACCGACACGATCATCGTGCACGACCTCGTCGCGCGCCTGCTGATGACGCTCGCCACGGGTGCCGGGGAACTTGCGCCGAGCATGCACCCGTCCGATCGCGGCATCGGCTAGCACCTGAGCCACCGTACCTCCGTCACCACCGAACAGGAGCCTCATGTCCGTCGCCTTGCGAATGACCGATCTGTACGCCCCCACCCTCAAGGAGGAGCCCGCCGAGGCCGAAGTGATCTCTCATCGGCTTCTGCTGCGCGCCGGCATGATGCGCAAGGCGGCTGCGGGGATCTACACGTTCCTGCCGCTCGGCTACCGGAGCGTGCGCAAGGTGGAGCAGATCGTGCGTGAGGAGATGGACGCCATCGGCAGCCAGGAGATGCTGATGCCGATCGTCCAGCCTGCCGAGTTGTGGCAGCAGTCCGGCCGGTGGGACGTGTACGGTCCCGAGCTAGCGCGCCTGAATGATCGCCAGGGCCGTGAGTTCTGTCTCGGCCCCACACACGAGGAGATCATCACCGCGACGATCCGCGACGAACTGCGCTCGTACCGGGAGTTGCCGGTCTCGCTCTACCAGATCAACATGAAGTTCCGCGATGAGATGCGCCCCCGCTTCGGGCTGCTCCGCGGGCGTGAGTTCATCATGAAGGACGCGTACTCCTTCCACGCCACGCAGGAGTCGCTCCAGGAGCACTACGACGCGATGGCCGGCGCGTACGGACGCATCTGTGAGCGCCTCGGCCTTGCATGGCGCCCCGTGGCGGCCGACTCCGGCCAGATCGGCGGATCGGTGACCACGGAGTTCATGGCGCTTGCCGAGAGCGGCGAGGCGGCGCTCGTGTACTGCGACTGCGGCTATGCCGCCAACGTCGAGGCCGCCGAGGCGATCGTGGCATACGAGCCGAAGGCGACGACGTCGCAGCCGCTGGAGCGCGTGCACACCCCCTCGGTGCAGACGATCGCCGAACTGGCGGCGTTCCTCGGCGTGGACGCCCGGCACACCGTCAAGACCATGGCCGCGCGCACACCGGCAGGCAAGCTCGTGTTGTTCAGCCTGCCCGGCGACCGCGAGCTCAACCCGCTGAAGGCCGAGGGCATCGTTCCGGGGATGGAGCTGCTCGCCGAAGAGGACTTCGAACGTTTCGGTATCCACAGGGGCTTCCTCGGCCCGGTGGGTGCGCCCGAGGGCACCCTCATCGTGGTGGACCGCACACTGAAGGCTGAACTCGCCTGGACCGTGGGCGCGAACGAGCCCGACTATCACCTGACCGGTGCGCTGCCCGGCCGCGGCTTCGCCATCGGCGTGTGGGCCGACCTCGTGACCGCCGAGCCCGGCGACGCGTGCCCCGGCTGCGGTGCTGCCCTGCAGTCCGCGCGCGGCATCGAGGTCTCGCAGGTGTTCCAGCTTGGCACGAAGTACTCGACGTCCATGCACGCGACCTTCACCGACGAGTCGGGCGCCGAGCAGCCGTTCATCATGGGCTGCTACGGGGTTGGCATCACGCGCTCGCTGGCCGCGGTGATCGAGCAGCACAACGACGAGCATGGCATCGTATGGCCGGTGAGCGTCGCCCCTGCCGAGGTTGCCGTGCTGCCGCTTTCCTCCGACGACATCGTCACGCCCGTGGCCGAGCGTCTGTGGCACGAGCTTGCTCAGGCTGGCGTGGAGACCGTCATCGACGATCGTGACGAGCGTGCGGGCGTGAAGTTCGCCGATGCCGATCTGATCGGCTGGCCGTTCCAACTCGTCGTGGGCAAGAAGAGCCTGGCCGAGGGCGTGGTGGAGATCAAGGACCGCTCGACGGGGGAGCGCACCACGGTCGCTGTTGATGCGGCAGTGGCCGCGCTCGCGGACCTCATCGGTCGTGCCAAGAGCGCTCTCGCAGGGACCTGATACACCCGGGCTCCCGCCTCGCGCCGCCTTTGACCGGTTCGGCCCCTGTGCTACAATCCCTGCGAACGACAGATGTCCCGTGCGAGAAGTGGGCTTACCCCCGCTTCTTTTGTTCTGGAAGGAGGTCCGGGCATGGCATCACTGGTAGATGAGCTGATCGCGCTGCTCGAGCCTCTCGCAGGCGCGCACGGACTCGACCTGGTCACTGTCGAGGTGGCGGGTGGTCACAAGCATCAGACCATCCGTGTCTTCCTCGACCGTGAGGGCGGCATCGACATCGAGGCGGTCGCCGGGGCCAACGAATGGGTCTCCGAGGCGCTCGATGAGATGAGCCGTCTGAGTGGGCCGTACACGCTCGAGGTCTCGTCGCCCGGTATCGAGCGCGTGCTCAGGAAGCGCCAGGACTTCGTGCGCTTCTCGGGCGAGCGCGTGAGCGTCCATCTCACGCACGCGATCGACGGCCGTTCGAGACTGACCGGCCGCCTGATCGCACTCGACGGCGACGACGTCGTGATCGAGGCGGATGGGAAGGAACACCGCGTGGCATTCGACGATGTTGAGCGCGCACGCTTGAAGGTCGACTTCGATTCGGCCAGCGAAAGGGATGGGGAACTCGAATGAGCTCCGAACTGATGGAAGCCCTTAAAGAACTCGCTCGTGAGAAGAACATCGACGAGACGGTCATGCTCGAGCGTCTCGAGGAGCAGCTCGCGATCACGTACAAGCGGATCCTGGACACCGAGAACGACTGCTCGGTGACGATCGACCGTGAGACCGGGCGTATCTACGTCTACGAGCTCGTCCCTGTCGGTGGCACCGAAGAGGAGCCCGTTGTCGAGGCGCGCGACGTCACGCCTTCGGACATCTCCCGCTATGCCGCCACGGCAGCCAAGCAGGTCATCACCCAGTCGATCCGCGAGGCCGAGCGCGAGCAGATCTTCGAGGAGTACGCGGACCGCATCGGTGACAGCATCACCGGAACCGTGCAGCAGTCCGACTCGCGCTACACCCTCGTGAAGATCCGCGAGGGCGTCGAGGCGCTGCTGCCCTCGGCAGAGCAGCCCGGCAACGAGCGCTACGAGCACAACCAGCGCCTCAAGGCGCTCATCATCGACGTGCGCAAGACCTCCAACGAGCCGTCGATCGTCGTTTCGCGCACGCACCCCAACCTCCTCAAGCGTCTCTTCGAGCTCGAGGTCCCCGAGATCTACGACGGTATCGTTGAGATCAAGAGCGTCGCCCGCGAGCCGGGTCTGCGCTCGAAGGTCGCGGTCTCGTCGCGCGAGCCGGGTCTCGACCCGGTCGGCGCGTGCGTGGGGCCGAAGGGAAGCCGCGTGCGCATGGTCGTGGCCGAGCTCCGTGGCGAGCGCATCGACGTGGTGCCGTGGAACGACGATCCGGCCACGTTCGTCGGCAACGCACTCTCGCCGGCCAAGGTCGCCCGCGTGATCGTGAGCGACGACGATCACACGGCCACCGTCATCGTGCCCGACGATCAGCTGTCTCTCGCTATCGGCAAGGAGGGCCAGAACGCCCGCCTTGCGGCCAAGCTGACCGGCTGGAGGATCGACATCAAGAGCCAGGTGCAAGCCGCCTCGGCTGGTATCTCTTCGGTAGGCGAGGGCGCCATGGCTGACACCGACGACGGTGACGGCCGCTGCACCGCGGTGACGAGTTCCGGCATCCGGTGCCGTAACCAGGCGCGTCCGGGCAGCCGCTTCTGCGGCGTCCACGAGAAGGAGGGCGCGAACTAGGCGTATGGCTGTTCGCAAGACGCAAACCAGGACATGCGTCGCATGCCGCCGTGAGGCGGACAAGCGTGAGCTCGTCCGATTCGTACGGGACGCCGACGGTGAGACCCATGTGGACATCACCGCCAAGGCAGCCGGACGGGGAGCGTCGATCTGTGCGGACCAGGCCTGCTTCGAGGCCGCAGTGAGCAAGAAGAGGCTCGCCCCCGCGCTCCGCGCGAGTCTCTCGGAAGAAGATGTGGAGCGGTTGAGGAACGAATTCGAGGAGGCGCTCCGGATCCGCGGGGTGGCCGACTCTCGATCTGGACGGTGACGCTGATGCCCGCTATGCGCGTACATGAACTGGCCAAGGAGTTCGGGATGAGCTCGAAGGAGCTCCTCGACCATCTGAGCCGACTCAAGATCCCTGCCCGTAACCACGCCTCCACACTCGTCGAGGCCTACGTCGACAAGATCCGCAAGGACCTTGCCGACGTGATCGAGGTGAAGCAGGCCGAGCTCGAGGAGGAGCGCCGTCGCGAGGAGGAGGCCCGTGCCGCCGCCGAGGCAGCCGAGCGTGCCGAACGCGAGGCCGCGGAAGCCGCCCGCATCGCGGAGGAGTCGGCTCGCAAAGCCGCCGAGGAAGAGGCGCACAAGGCCGAGATGGAGGCGCACAAGGCCGAGGAGGATGCCCGCGCAAAGGCGGATGAGGAGCAGCGCATCCGCGAGGCTGAAGAGCGCGCCAAGCGCGAGGCAGATGAGACGACCCGCAAAGAGGCCGAGCAGCGTGCCGCCGAAGAGCGCGCGTTGCTCGCCGAGCAGGCCGCCAAAGAAGAGGCTGCCGAGGCCGACCGCTATCGCCAGATGGCGAAGGATGCCGAGGCGGCGCAGCCTGCTGCACCCGCGAACCTCATCACCGAAGCCGCGAAGATGGTGCAGAGCGACTCGGACAAGCGCAAGAAGAAGACCAAGAAGCCGTCGGGCAAGCGTGAAGCCGCGCAGCACGCGCACATCACCCTTGACGAGAAGCCTCAGGTGGCCGCGCACGTCATCAGCGTGCAGCTGAACGCCACTGTAGCCGAGTTCGCGGACGCGGCCTCGGTCACGCCCGGCGAGGTCATCAAGCGCCTCATGATGCTCGGCGACATGCACACCGTGAACCAGCCGATGAGTCGCGACGCGATGGAGATCCTCGCCGAGGACCTCGGCATAGAAGTCAACGTGGTCACCCCTGCCGAAGAGGGCTTCGTGTTCGAGGACGCCGACGAAGACCTCAAGTCGCGTCCTCCCGTCGTGACCGTTATGGGCCACGTGGACCACGGCAAGACGTCGCTCCTTGACGCCATCCGTGAGACGGGTGTCGTGGCCACCGAGGCCGGCGGCATCACCCAGCACATCGGCGCATCCGTCGTCGAGCGTAACGGCAAGCAGATCACCTTCATCGACACGCCGGGCCACGAGGCGTTCACCGCCATGCGTGCCCGTGGTGCGAACATCACGGACATCGTCATCCTCGTGGTGGCCGCCGACGACGGCGTCATGCCGCAGACGGTGGAAGCCATCCACCACGCCAAGGCCGCCGGCGTGCCGATCATCGTGGCCGTGAACAAGATCGACAAGGACGGCGCGAACCCCGAGCAGGTCAAGCAGATGCTCACCGAGCACGAGATCGTGCCGGAGGAGTGGGGCGGCAACAACATCTTCGTGAACGTCTCGGCCAAGAAGCGCATCGCCATCGAGGATCTTCTCGAGATGGTGCTGCTGCAGGCCGAGGTGCTTGAGCTCAAGGCGAACCCCGACACGTTCGCAAGCGGCGTGGTCATCGAGGCGAACCTCGACAAGGGTCGCGGTCCTGTCGCGACCGTGCTCGTACAGCGCGGTACGCTGCGTGTGGGCGATGCACTCGTCGCCGGCACCAGCCACGGCCGCGTCCGCGCCCTCATCTCCCCGACGGGTGCGCACGTCACGGAGGCTCACCCGGCAGACCCGGTGGAGATCGTCGGCATCTCGAGCGTTCCGTCCGCCGGTGACGAGTTCCGCGTCTTTGCCGATGAGCGCGACGCACGCGATCTGGCCGAGGAGCGCTCGCTCAAGCAGCGCCTGCTCGCCCACGAGCGCAAGAGCCACGTCACCCTCGACGACCTGTTCCTGCGCATCCAGGAAGGCGAGATCAGGGACCTCAACCTGGTGGTCAAGGCAGACGTCCAGGGTTCGATCGAGGCCCTCAAGGACGCGCTCGACAAGATGAAGCAGGACGAGGTCCACATCAACGTGATCCACTCCGGCGTCGGCGGCATCACCGAGAGCGACGTCATGCTCGCGACCGCCTCGGATGCCATCATCATCGGTTTCAACGTCCGGCCGCTCCCCGAGGCACGCCAGCTCGCCGAGAAGGAGAAGGTCGACCTGCGGATGTACCGCGTCATCTACCAGGCCATCGAGGAGATCAACGCCGCGCGCGTGGGTATGCTCGCTCCCACCATCGAGGAGCAGGAGACGGCCCACGTCGAGGTCCGCGACCTGTTCAAGGTGCCGAAGCTCGGCACGATCGCCGGCTGCTTCGTACAAGACGGCGAGATCTCGCGTGACGACCGCGTGCGCATCGTGCGCGACGGCACGGTCATCCACGAGGGCAAGCTCCACTCGCTGCGCCGCTTCAAGGACGACGTCAAGACCGTGAAGCAGGGCTACGAGTGCGGTATCGGGATCGAGAATTTCCAGGACATCAAGGTCGGAGACTTCATCGAGTCGTACAAGACCGTCGAGGTCGCCCGCGAGGAGTAAGCCATGAAGAGCACGCCCCGAACCCGGAAGCTGGGGGAGGCGGTGAGAGAGGCCCTCGCGGAAGTACTGCGCGAGGACGTCGCCGACCCGCGCCTCGACTTCGTCACCATAACCTCGGTCCAGGTCTCCTCCGATCTCGGCGTGGCAGACGTATACGTCACCACCCACGGCGACCAGGAGCGCTACGACGAGTTGCTGGAGGGCCTCCGCTCGGCGGACGGCCGGATCCGCACCGGCCTCGCTCGCCGCGTGAAGCTGCGTATCACCCCCGAGTTGCGCTATCACCTGGACACCTCGGTGGATCAGGGGATGCGCATCTACGAGGCGCTCAAGAACGTGCCGCCGAGCATGGCCGGCGACGAGTAGTCGAGATGGCCGAAGAGGACTCCTTCGCAACCGTCGCCGCAGCACTGCTCGCGGCCGAACACGTCGTCATCGGGTCGCACGTCGACCCGGACGGCGACGCCATCGGCTCGTCGCTCGGGCTTTCGTTCGCACTCGACCTGCTCGGCGTGAGCAACAGCGTGGTCCTCGGCTCGGGCACCGCGTGCCCCTCGACGTACACGTTCCTCCCCGGTTCGGATCGTCTGGGCGTGCCGCAGCCGGTCAGCGGGCCGTACCTGTTCATCGCGCTCGACAGCCCGGACCTGAGCAGGCTCGGCCAGGCGGCAGAACTCGCACGAGCGGCCGACACGCTCCTCATCGTGGATCACCATCCGGACGCCCTCGCCGAGGGCTCTTTGAACCTCATCGACAGCACGGCCGCCGCTACGGGCATCCTCGTGTGGCGGTTGCTGCTGCATCTCGGCGTGGTGCCGGACCTGCGAGTCGCTACGTGCTTGTACACCGCCGTCCTCACCGACTCGGGCCGCTTCAGCTACTCGAACACCACGCCCGAGACACTGCGTCTTGCGGCCGACATGGTGGACGCCGGCGCGCACCCCAACGACATCTACGCCGCCGTGTATGAGAACCGCTCCGCAGGCGCCCAGCGCCTGGTGGGGCGCACGCTCGAGCGCGTGGCGCTCGCCAACGACGGCCGCGTTGCGTACTCCTGGATCGATGAGAACGATTTCGCCGAGACCGGCGCACGCCCCGAGGAAGCGGAGAACCTCATCGACTTCGTGCGCGCGCTGGGTGGGGTCGACGTGGTCTTTCTCGCCAAGGTGAACTCTTCGACCGTTCGATGCAGTCTGCGCGCCAAGTCGGACATCGACGTGGGGTCTGTGGCGCGTACGCTTGGCGGGGGCGGGCACCGTGCCGCCGCCGGCTGCACCTTTGACGGCACGCTCGATGAGCTCATCGCGCGTTTGCTGCCGCTGCTTCCCGGCGCTGAACGATGAGGCCGCAGCGGGGCGCTACCGATCTTGCGGGAGTGCTGCTCGTGGACAAGCCGGCCGGCCTCACCAGTCATGATGTCGTGTCCGCCATCCGCGTCGCCACAGGTGAGCGCCGGATCGGCCACTCGGGCACGCTCGACCCTATGGCGACAGGGCTACTCGTGGTGATCATCGGCCGCGCCACCCGGCTGGAACGCTACCTCGTCGGACACGACAAATCCTACGAAGCCCGGATCGCCTTCGGCAAGGCCACCGACACGCTCGATGCCGAGGGCGTAGTGACCGAGACCGCACCCGTACCTCCAGAAGTCCTCGACGAGACGTTCGCAAGAGAGGTTCTCGCTCGTTTTGTGGGCCGGCAGGACCAGACCCCACCGGCATACTCGGCCATCAAGCGGGGTGGCATGTCCGCACACCGTGTGGCGCGCGCGGGGGGCATCCCGGTTCTCGAGCCCCGGCCCGTCGAGGTATACGAGGCGTCGCTCCGAGAGATCAGGACCAAGAGGCCTGCGTGGGACGTCTCCTTCTCGGTCTCGAAAGGGACGTACATCCGCTCGCTCGCGCGCGACATCGGCGAGGCCGCAGGGACCCTCGCACACCTCTCTGCGCTTCGTCGCACATCGGCGGGCCTCGCTCGACTCACCGATGCCATGAACCTGGAGGACGCGGTGGTCTCCGCCGAGGCGGGGCTGCTAGAGGAGCATCTCATCGACCCCGTGGCGCTCCTGGGCATGCGGTGCGTCGAGGTCTCCGCTGAAGACGTTCGCGACGGCCGATCGGTGACCACCACCGAGGTCGCTTCCGCCGAGGACGAGCCGGTCGCCATCGTGGCGGGTGATCAACTGCTCGGCGTGTACCGCCAGCGCGGGAACACGCTCGTACCCGAGACCGTCCTCGTGCCGGGGGTACCCCGATGACGTCGCTCATGACGCATGCGACCGGCCGCCACGAGATCGGCCCTGCTGTGATCGCCATCGGTGTGTTCGACGGCGTGCACATCGGCCACCAGCGGCTCATCGCCGACACCATCACCATCGCTCGCGAGAAGCGGTGCGCGTCGTGCGTGCTCACCTTCGACCGGGATCCCGACCAGGTGGTCACGCCAACACATCCCGCGCCGCAGCTGACTTCCTTCGACGAGAAGGTGCGCCTGATCTCGGCACTGGGACCGGACGCGATCCTTGTCGTCCCGTTCGATGAGTGGCTGGCGTCGCTCTCGCCCGACGACTTCTGCATCGATGTGCTCCTTGACGCCGCCGAGCCCATCGCGTGCGTCGTGGGCCATGACTTCCGCTTCGGCACGAAGGCCTCGGGAGACGCCGACACGCTCCGTGCGCTCGGCTCGCTTCACGGCTTCCAGGTGGTGACGCATCCGCTCGTGCACCACGGCGGTGCGCCGATCACCTCCACACGCATCCGCGGACTCATCGCGGCCGGGGAGGTGGAGGAGGCGGCGGCACTCCTCGGCAGAAACCATTCCCTGGACGGCGTGGTGGAGCGTGGCAAGAGACTCGGCCACCGGATCGGTGTGCCCACGGCCAACCTTCACGTCGGCGCGGAGTTCGCACTGCCGGCGCCCGGGGTCTATGCCGGCTGGGCCAGCGTGGCGGGGGAGCGCCATCCCGCGGCGCTCTCGGTGGGCGTGCCGCCGACGTTCCCCGATGCCACCTGCGTTCTCGAGGCGCACCTCATCGGATTCGAGGGCGATCTCTACGAATGCACTCTCACCGTGGAGTTCGCGCACAGGCTGCGCGACCAGCGCGCGTTCGGCTCGAACGAGGAGCTCGCCGAGGCCATCCGCGCCGATGTGGAGCGGGCGCGCATCCTGCTCGGCTGACGCTTCCCTCGGGGTGGGCGCACCGCGGCCGCTGTGCTATACTCCGCGGGTTGCTTATGACCCGGTCCCTGGACTGACGACTCACCACCGTCTCTCTCGGCGCCGGGCGACTCCTCAAGAAAGGTGAACAAGAATATGGCACTTGAGAAAGACGTGAAGACGTCGATCATCGCCGACCACGCCCGCACCGAGGGCGACACCGGCTCCGCAGAGGTTCAGATCGCGCTTCTCACCCAGCGCATCCGCGACCTCACCGAGCACCTCCGCACGCACAAGGCGGACCACCACTGCCGCCGCGGGCTCCTGAAGCTCGTCGGCCAGCGCCGCAGGCTGCTGAACTACCTCAAGAAGGAAGACATCGAGCGCTATCGCGCGATCGTCGCGAAGCTCGGACTCCGCAACTAACGAGCGGAACCACGTGAAGGCGGGGATGACCCCGCCTTCACTGACGTAGGGGCACGAGGCCCCGACTGATGAGGTCGCACCGCATGGGGCGGGCGGCCGGAGAAGAGGAAGAGGATGGCAAAGGTAACGAAGACTTTCGAGCTGTATGGCAAGCAGTACACGCTCGAGACCGGCGAGCTGGCCAAGCAGGCCGGCGGCGCGGTCCTGGTCCGCCAGGGCGACAGCGTTGTGCTCGTCACCGCGACCGCGAGCAAGGAGGCGAAGGATCTCGACTTCTTCCCGTTGACGGTCGATTTCGAAGAGCGCATGTATGCCGCGGGACGCCTCCCCGGCGGCTTCGTCAAGCGTGAGACCCGCCCGAGCGAGAAGGCGACGCTCACCGCACGCATGATCGACCGCCCGATCCGCTCGGCGTTCGCAAGCAACTTCCGCAACGACGTCCAGGTCATCGCCACGGTCTTCTCGGCCGACCAGGAGCACCAGGTGGACGTCATCTCCATCATGGGCGCCTCTGCGGCTCTCACGGCCGCAGGTATCCCTTTCGAGGGCCCGCTCGCCGGTGTTCGCATCTGCCGCGACGACTTCGGCGACTTCCTCGTGAACCCGACCTTCCAGGAGGCCGAGGCCTCCGATCTCGACCTCGTGGTGGCCGGTAGCCGCGACGCCATCTACATGGTGGAAGCCGGCGCCAACGAGGTGTCCGAGGAGGACATGCTCGCAGCGCTCACGTTCGCGCAGGAGGCCGTCGCCGAGTTCTGTGCGGTTCAGGAGCAGTTCCTCTCCGAGCTCGAGATCACCCCGATGGTGGTCAAGCTCGACGAGGCCCCCGAGGAACTCCGCGAGAAGATCTTCGCCGCGGGCGCCGACAAGATGCGCGCCGCGCTCCACAATCCCGACAAGCACGCCCGCATGAACGCCGTTGCAGCCGTCAAGGACGAACTCAAGGCCATGCTGGACGAGGACGAGCCCAACGCGAGCGCCAAGCACGTGAAGGGACTCCTCAAGGCACTCGAGAAGAAGACCATGCGCGACATGGTCCTCGATGAGGGTGAGCGCGCCGACGGCCGCACCGCCGAAGAGATCCGCCCGATCAGCTGCGTGGTGGACTACCTGCCGCGCGCCCACGGGACCGGCCTCTTCACCCGCGGTCAGACCCAGGTGCTCTCCGTCCTGACCCTCGGGATGCTCAACGAGTGGCAGCGCATCGACACGATCGACGTGTCGGAAGGCAAGCGCTACATCCACCACTACAACTTCCCGCCGTTCTCGACCGGTGAGACGGGCTTCATGCGTGGCCCGAAGCGCCGCGACATCGGCCACGGTGCGCTCGCCGAGCGTGCGCTCCTGCCGGTCGTTCCGGCCGAAGAGGACTTCCCCTACACGATCCGCATCGTCTCCGAGGTGCTTGAGAGCAACGGCTCCAGCTCCATGGGCTCGGTCTGCGGTTCGTCCATGGCCCTCATGGACGCCGGTGTGCCGATCAAGGCCCCGGTCTCCGGTATCGCCATGGGCCTCATCAAGGAGGGCGACCGCTACGCGATCCTCTCCGACATCCAGGGCCTCGAGGACTTCCTCGGCGACATGGACTTCAAGGTTGCCGGAACGCCCGCGGGCATCACAGCGCTGCAGATGGACAACAAGGCCAAGGGGCTGTCGGTCGAGCTTCTCTCGGCCGCGCTCAACCAGGCCAAGGCCGGTCGCGCACACATCCT
Source organism: Actinobacteria bacterium UBA6100 (assembly GCA_002423585.1). Lineage (GTDB taxonomy): Bacteria > Actinomycetota > Coriobacteriia > Anaerosomatales > Anaerosomataceae > UBA6100. The sequence goes on along the minus strand of DIWS01000004.1, from coordinate 185,350 downwards.
CGCGAAGATGAACGAGGCCATCTCGGAGTCGCGTCCGGACCTCAAGGAGTACGCGCCGCGGATCATCACCATCAAGATCCCGACGGACAAGATCCGTGACGTCATCGGGCCGGGCGGCAAGGTCATCAAGGGCCTTGTCGAAGAGACCGGCGCCGAGATCGACGTGAACGACGACGGCACGATCTATGTGGCCGCGCGCGACGCCCGTGGCGCCACTGCAGTCGACCGCATCAAGGCGATCGTCCGCGACGTTGAGCCCGGCGAGAAGTACACCGGCCGCGTGGTCTCGATCCAGCCGTTCGGTGCGTTCATCGAGCTCATCCCCGGCAAGGACGGCCTGCTGCACATCTCCAAGATGGCCAAGGGCCGTATCGCGCACGTGGAGTCGGTGCTGAACATCGGCGACGAGGTCGAGGTCATCGTTCAGGAGATCGACGACCGCGGCAAGGTGTCGCTGGATCTCATCGAGAAGTTCGAAGTGCCGGAGGGTGCCGAGGCACCGCCGTCGCCGCGCCGTGACGATCGCGGTCACAGCGGCGATCGCGACCGCAGGCCCCGCCGCCGCGACTAGGCGGTCCGGCTGCACGACGACGAATGAGACCCCCGGCGGACTACTCCGCTGGGGGTCTCTTCGCATGAGCGACAGGCCGCCCTACACGTGGTCACGCGGGACACGGAAGCTGCGTGATCTCTTCGCGATCTCCCGGCCGTCCGCAGATGCCTCGTACTCCTCGGTGATGAGGAACGCATCCTCGTCGCAGCGCATCGTCGCGTGCAGGTGCACCGCCCAGGGATGCAGGGCGCCCTCTGAGACAGTCTCGCGCGAACAGACGACTTCAGCGCTCAGGGGATCGCCCTCCCGGATCACGTACGTGTCGCGTGCGCGTTCACGGTAGCGCACGCCCGGGGCAACCGTCCGCTCGTGCTGCTCCACGTCATCGATGATGTGCAGACCCCCACCGCGCTCGCGCACGGTCCGCTTGCGCCGACCGTGCGCCTCCGGGTCCACGATGCCCCACGCGGCCACCTCCGGAGGTGCGAACTCCCGGACCGGAATCTCTGCGACATCCGGCGTGAGCACCGGCAGAGCGAGCCTACTCGCACCGGTCACGATGCCGAGGGTGACCGCGTCTGCCGTGGGCCATGCGTGCGGCCAGTAGGTGGGGGAGACCGCCAGGCGCAATCGATGTCCTACGTCGAAGCGGTGACCGCACACCCGCAGGCCGATCTCGTACAGGCGCTCCACACCGGGCTCGAGAGCGTGGGGCTGCTCATGGGAGGCATCGTGCGTGAGGTTCCACATACCCCACGAAACGAGCAGGGAACTGCCGTCGGGGGCCACGTCGCACAGGCGCACCGCCACGACCGCCGCCGGGCGATCCACTATCAGTCTCAGTCGCGCCGTCGGGTACCCGAGCACCTCGACCGGAGCGTCCAGGGGCGCCGAGGTGAACGTGAGCGACCGCTCGTCATCCGGCCGCTGGTCCCCCGCGATCTCGTCGGCATTACCGTTCGCGCACCACACTCCCGCGGTCTCGCCGCACTCCTGCGCGCCCAGGAGGGTGAGCGTGGCGCCTGCCTGCGCGTCTGCCCCCTCGGCGAGGGTACCGTCTGCGTGAGTCTGCCAGGACCGCTCCACCGAGCCGGGTGGCGGCCACGATCCGATCCCCACCCAACGCCCGGGGCGCTCGGCGTAGTACGTCTGAGGGGGGACCCACTCCTGCATCCAGCAGCGCAGAAGCGGCTCGGCCATGATCCCGGTGTCCACCCCTTTGAGCCAGAAGTCCCACCAGCGCAGCGCCTCCTGCAGGAACCCGATCGCCGGCCCCGGCACACCTTCGTAGGGCATCATGTGGCCCCAGGGGCCTATGAGCCCGCGCCGCGGAACCTCCAGGTGTTCGAGCAGGCGCGGGACCGCGTTGGTGTACGCGTCCGCCCACCCGCCGACGACGAAGACGGGGCACGTGATAGCGCCGTAGTCCTCGGCGACCGAACCGTGCTTCCAGAAGTCGTCACGCCGCTGGTGCGCCACCCAGTCGCGCGCGAGCGTGGGTGCGCAGGCCAGGCGCTCCTTCCACATGTCGAGCCACCGCTCGCCTACGAACCGCGGATCCGGCGGCTGCAGGGTATAGCCGAGCATGGAGGTTGCCCACTTGAGCATGTCCGAGCCGAGCAGACACCCGCCCATGTAGTGGCAGTCGTCGCGGTAGCGGTCGTCTGTGGACGCGTGGGTGATGACCGCCTTGAGTTGGGGCGGACGTCGGGCGGCAACCTGCAGGCCGTTGAAACCGCCCCAGGAATACCCGATCATGCCCACATCACCGGTGCACCAGGGCTGGTCGGCGAGCCAGGCGAGTACCTCGAGAGCGTCGTCCTGCTCCTGTGCGAGGTACTCGCCGCGCAACAGGCCGTCCGAGTCGCCGGTGCCGCGCAAGTCCACCCGCACCGCGGCGTAGCCGTGACCCGCGAAGTAGGGGTGCCGCCGAGCGTCGGCCGCCGAGGTCCCGTCGTCCTTGCGGTACGGGAGGTACTCGAGTATCGCCGGCACCGGCGCCGCCTCGGCATCCTCGGGCAGCCAGATGCGCGCCGCGAGGCGGGTGCCATCGGCAAGCGGGATCCACGTGTTCTCGATCTCGCGTACCGGGTGTGGGAAGTCCGTCCGTGTTCGCATACATGCAGTATTCCCGAACGGGCGCATGCTTCCGGTGTGCAGTCCTCGCGACGTACGGGATAGAATGGGCGGACGCCCACCCGCCATGAAGGAGCCGCATGTTCTACGACAAGACCGTTCTCGACAACGGCATCACGGTCATCACCGAGCCCATGGACACCGTACGCTCCGTGACGCTCGGCATCTGGTGCGCCGTAGGAAGTCGTGACGAGACACCGGCCGAAGCCGGCATGTCGCACTTCATGGAGCACATGATGTTCAAGGGCACGCCCACGCGCACCGCGGCGGGCATCTCCGAGTCGTTCGACCGCCTCGGTGCCGAACTCAACGCGTTCACGAGCAAGGAGTACACGGCGTACTATGCGCGCCTGCTCGACCAGCACACCGGTCAGGCCGTGGACATGCTCTCGGACATGGTGGTGAACTCGCTGTTCGCCGAGGAGGCATGCACCTCCGAGCGCGAAGTGGTGATCGAGGAGATCGCGCGCTACGAGGACCAGCCTGACGACCAGGTGCACGAGTTGTTCGCCAGCACGCTCATGCCGTCTCACCCGCTCGGCCTACCGGTGATCGGCTCGCGCGAGACCGTGGGCGGATTCGGGCACGATGCGGCGAAGGCGTTCCACGGAGCGCACTACAAGACCGGCAACATCGTGGTCGCGGCCGCAGGCGCGCTCGACCACTCGGAGATCGTCGGGATGGTGCGCGAGAAGCTCGCGGTGCCGGCAGGTGAGCGCAGCGTGCGTGTGCACGCGGTTCCCGCCACCGAGCCGCGGCTTGCGGTGGTCACGAAGGACACCGAACAGGCCCACATCTGCTGGGGCGTGGCCGGCCTTGCCGCACGCGATCAGGACCGCTTCAAGCTCGCCATCCTCGACGGCGTGCTCGGCGGCGGGATGAGCTCGCGCCTGTTCCAGGAGATACGCGAGAAGCGCGGGCTGGCGTACGCGGTGTACTCCTACCACGCGCAGTACCAGGACACCGGGCAGTTCGTTGTGTACGCCGGCACGCGTCCGGACAACGCCATCGAGGTGATCGGGCTCATCCGCACCGAGGTGGACCGCATCTGTGGCGACGGGATCACCGCCGACGAGCTCGACCGCGTCCGCGAGAGCATCAAGGGCCAGATGGTGCTGGGTCTGGAGAGCACCCGCAGCCGCATGACGCGCCTCGGCAAGGCCGAGGTGACCGACGGCGAGCTGCTGTCGCTCGATGAGATCGTGGAGCGCATCGACGCGGTAACGGTCGAGGACGTCAATGCGATCGCGCAGCGCATCTTCGATGGCAACCACGCACTCGCGATGATCGGGCCGCTCGGCGAAGATGCCGTTCGGCACCTGGTGTAGGGGAGGACCGAAGCGATGATCAGGGTACTCGTCAGCGGCGCCGCCGGGCGCATGGGACGTGAGGTCGTGCGCGCCGTGATGGCCGAAGACGACCTGGAACTGGTGGCGGCGGTGGATCCTGCGCACGCCGGTGAGGCGCTGGGCGAGGGGAGCGGGCTCGCGCTCGAGAGGGACCTCGCCTCGGCGATCGCTGCGTGCGCGCCCGACGTGGTGGTGGACTTCACCCACCCGTCGGTGGTGGAGGGCAACATACGAACCACACTCGCTGCGGGCGTGGACTGCGTGGTGGGCACCACCGGGCTTGCCGAAGACGCGCTCGAGGCGCTCGCGGCCACCGCGCCGGAGGGCACCTGCCTGTTCGTGGCACCCAACTTTGCGATCGGCGCGGTGCTGATGATGCGCTTCGCCGCCGAGGCCGCCAAGTTCATGCCGCACGTGGAGATAATCGAGCTCCACCACGACCGCAAGGCAGACGCCCCGAGCGGCACCGCGCTTCGGACCGCCTCGCTCATCGCCGAGACGCGCGCGAGCGTGCCTCCCGCGCCGGGACGTGAGACCGAGATCGCCGAAGGCGCCCGTGGCGCGCTCGTGCACGACGTGACGCTCCACTCCGTGCGACTGCCGGGGCTGGTGGCGCACCAGGAGGTGCTATTCGGTGGGCAGGGGCAGACGCTGTCGATCCGCCACGACTCGATCGACCGAACGAGCTTCATGCCCGGCGTGGTGCTCGCCGTCCGCAAGGTTGGCGGGTGCAGCGGACTGGTGGTCGGGCTCGAGCACCTGATGGGGGAGTAGCGTGGGTGACCATCCCATCATCGTGATGAAGTTCGGCGGTACGTCGGTGGCCACGCCCGAGGGCCGCAGTGCCATCGCGAGCCGCGTGACCGAGGCGCTCGAGCTCGGCAAGGCCCCCGTGCTTGTGGTATCGGCGATGGGCCGAAAAGGCGCTCCGTACGCCACAGACACGCTCCTTGCGCTCGTGACCGGGCTTCCCGCCGACGCGCGCGAGCACGACCTGCTGGCGTCGACCGGCGAGCTCATATCCGCCGTGGTGGTTGCGCATGAACTGCGGGGCGCGGGCATCGACGCGTGCGCGCTCACCGGTGCGGAGGCGGGCATCGGCACCGACGGCGTGTACGGCAACGCCGCGATAACCGACATCTACCCTGCGGGGTTGCTCGAGACCATCGCCCTCGGGCGCGTGCCTGTGGTGGCCGGCTTCCAGGGCGTGGCGGCCGACGGACGCGTGACAACGCTCGGCCGTGGCGGCAGCGACACCACCGCGTGCGCGCTCGGCGTGGCACTCGAGGCCGAGGCCGTGGAGATCTACACCGACGTGGACGGCGTGATGACCGCCGACCCGCGTACGTGTGGCGGCGCGTCAGTGCTCGACGTGATCAGCGCCGACGAGCTGTTCCAGATGGCCAAGCACGGCTCGCGGGTGGTGCACATGCCGGCGGCCGAACTCGCGCTCGCGAGCGGTCTGGCCGTCCGCGTCCGCAACACCTACACCGATCATCCCGGCACGCAGGTGGCCGACATCGCGTCGTACCGGCCCGCTGGCGTGGCGACCGCCGTGTCGCACTCCACCGGCATTGCGCGCATCCGCGTGGAGTTGCCTGCGGAAGAGGACGCCGCCGCACACATGGCGGCCCAGACCCGCGTTTTCCATTCCATGGCCGACGCGGCCGTATCGCTCGACATGTTCACGCCGTCGAAGACCGCGCTCGTGTTCACGCTGCAGGAAGCCGACGTGGACCGCGCGTGTGAGGTGCTGGGCACGCTCGGGATGGCGCACGAGGTACGCTCAGGGCTCGCCAAGGTGACGCTCGTGGGCGCGGGGATGCACGGGGTGCCCGGCGTGATGGCGCGCGTTGCCGAGTCACTCGCCGAGGCCGACGTGAACGTTCTGCAGGTGGCCGACAGCCACACCACGATATCGGTACTGATCGCAGCGGATCAGGCCGAGCGTGCTGTGGGGGCACTGCACGAGGGGTTCGGACTGGGGGAGTAGGTGCGCGGGAGTCTCTCGTGCTTACACAGACTGCATACTCGCGCGCATCACGCCGCTGTGCAGGGGTTGGTTGTGTAGCAGAGAACTACGTGATGTACGGCGGACTGGATACGCAGTCTGCGCAATTTCGGGTTAGATGCAGCCGCACATCCGCAAGTCTGCCTGCACGGGGGATCCGGGTCGTGTTCATGAGGTGAGAGCAGCGGTCGCACCCACTTGCCAGATGCTCCGCTGTGAGGTGTCCGTTTCATCCCGGAGCGCTCGGGATCGGCCTGGTGTGAGTCACAGGGTCGCGGGCTGCGCGGCGTGACACACTGCGTGCATCACGCCGCGAGAGCGTGCACCGTCTCGGGCGATGCGCATCTAACCCGGGCGTCGAGCAGAAAGCGCGCCCGTGTGCGGTAGAGTTGGCAGGGAATCGGGCGAGGGCGCGCTTCAGCTCACGCCCAAAGACGTTAGGCGCATCGGAGACTGTTCCGGTTCGGGGGAAGCAGCATGACAGACATTCAGTACTCCGTCTCAACCACGTGCAGGCACTGTGGCAATGTCGGCCCGATGCGGGTCGCGGGTAGAGTGCACGACCTGCAAGAGGACGTCGACAGCGAGACTGGCTGGCCCGGGCAGGAGCACGGCCCTATCTATGAGATTCAAGTCTGTTCGAAGTGCGAGCGTCCAACCGTGACGGCCGGCTTCTACTATGAGGGGATGGAAGAAGAAGACTGGAGCGCTGCCACACTCTACCCGCCGGAATCCAAGAGGCTGACCTCACTTCCGGCTACCGTTCAACCCGAGTACGAGGCAGCCATGGCTGTGGCCCAGATCTCCCCCAATGCGTATGCGGTGATGCTCGGCCGCGTTCTTGACGCCGTGTGTGCCGATCGCGGCGCAAGCGGCGGTACCCTTCACGAGCGTCTAGTGGACCTTGCAGCCAGGGGCGAGATTCCGAGCGTTCTCGCTGAGTTGGCACAGCACGTACGTCAGTTCCGGAATGTCGGAGCGCATGCGGACTTGGGTTCACTGACCAAGGCGGAGATCCCGTTTCTTGAATCGCTCTCGAATGCCGTGCTCGAGTACCTGTACGAGGCCCCACGCATGGTCGAGCAGGCCCAAGCTCGGTTGGCGGCCCTGAAGTCAAAGCCCTAGTGCGCACCGTGAGCGCCTAACCCGGGCGTCGAGCAGAAAGCGCGCCCGTGTGCTGTAGACTCGGGCAGGGAGATGGGGCGGGGCGCGCTTCAGCTCACGCCCAAAGACGTTAGGTGCAGCGAGGAGGCAGGGGAGACCTGTTGGACTACTTCGGTGGGACCCTGTTCGCCTTGTACCTGCTGGATCTCATCGGCTACTTTCGGTTCTCGGGAGTCTCCTTCGCGCTGAGCGTTCCGATAGTCAGGCGGTCCATGCCAGACCTCGCGCGACCGGTGGCGATGGTCGGCCAACTGGGTCTCACCACCCACGGCAAGTGCAAGCTTGTAAGCGCGGACAGACTGCTGCTTCGCGAGCGCTACTCCTTCTTCGACCGCGGTCAGTGCAGCGTGCGTCTGTCGATCGACTGGTCCTCCGGCGTCGCGGAGGCAAAGGGCGGCATGCCGTTGGTCTACGTCCTCAGTCCTCTTCTCGGCTACATCGGCTTCGCGCTCGGCTATTGGGGCGGCGATGCATCCGGCAACCTGCCCTTCCTCGCCATGGCGCTGCTGTTCGTCGGAATCCTTGCGGCCTTCTCCTGGCATCGAATCGGACTGTTGCTCGAGGAGTACTCTGAAGACCAGGCAACTCTCTGGTCGCGCACCTAACCCGTGCTTCCAGCCGACTCACGCACGCGCTAGGCTGAACTGCAGCCGCTCGTTCGCGGCTGAAGCACAGAGACGTTAGGCGGAGCGAGATTCGGGGGCTGGCTTGGACACCACATCCGTCGTCTCGCTTGTGGCTGCGGTTCTCCTCCTCGTCGTCTTCACCCTCGTGGCCGTGCAGTACGCCAACAAGCGGCTGTCAGCGTTTCTTGCGCTCGTCATTCTGGTCGTCGCGGGCTTCGGCATCGCAGCGGTCCAGTCGCTGATACTCGACCCTGAATCATCGCTGGCAGGGCTCGCGCAACGTGCGGCCTGGGCACTGCTCCAGGGGTTGTTCGTGCTCGGCGTGGCGTCTATCATCCGTCGCTTGCGGGCCAGGACCGGCGTGCCTGTCGATGGGGGGTCTTCCGGCACCAGTAACCCGTTCTCGGAGGACAAGTTCTCGTTCGCACGCGTCTTCAAGGCCTATGTGGTGATCCTGATTGTTGCGGTGGTCGGTTTCGCGGCCTGGATGTGGTGGCTCACGCGAGGCATGTGACGCCCGCCTAACCCGTGCTTCCAGCAGACGCGGCAAGCGCTAAGCTACGAAGAGAGGTGCTCGGCGCGCTGCTGAGGCACCGAGACGTTAGACATGGCCGATCTACGGGGGATGAATGCCGGCAGCACTCCAGAGCGCCCTAATCGCAGCCTTGACCGCGGCGCTGGTCACGTATGCGCTGGAGTACGCGGCGAAGCCCACCCTCGAGGTCCGCAAGGCGCGCATTCTCGAACAGCATCAGGCGATGCGCAACATTCAGTCAGCGCTCAAGCAGTTGGTGATGGCTCGCCGCGTGATGTTCTTGCCGGAAGTCATCAAGAGTTCGCCGCAGAAGACAAGCGAGAGCCTTGCAGCCTGCCGTTCCGCCGTACAGCAGATTCACTACGAGATTACGCGAGTACGAATCGAGTCGATTCCGGCGGAGGTCCAGCAGGTCCTCGCACGGGTCACGGGAGAGATCGACATGCTGTGCTCTGTGGGTCTGGAAGCGATTGACGCTGGGCGGCCTTCTGACGCTATTGCGAGGATTCTTGCAATCGGGCACGAAGTGGACGATTCGCTGACCGCAGTTGCTGACTATCTCCTGACTCCCCGAACGAAGCCTTTCGGGCGCATCAAGCATCGTCGGAAGGTCCGTGCGCTCGCGAAGTCGCAGCAGGAGTTGCTTGCTGCAGACGACGACTGTACGCAGGGTGAGTAGGTATGCGGCATGTCTAACCCGTGCTTCCAGCCGACTCACGCACGCGCTAGGCTGACATTAAGCCGCTTGTTCGCGGCTGAAGCACAGAGACGTTAGGCCGGTGTGAGCGTCCATCTCGTGCTCCGAACCGCGCATCTCACTAGTAACGCTTGACGTTATGCACGCGCCGCGTTACTATCCACCCATGATCGTCTCATTCAAAGATGCTGACACCGAACGGCTGGCTCACGGCAACCACGTGCGCCGGTTCGTCAACATCGAGTCTGTCGCCAGGCGCAAGCTTCGGCAGCTCGAGATCGCGAGCGTGCTCGACGACTTGCGGGTGCCACCGGGCAACAGGCTCGAGGCGCTCAAGGGCGATCGAGCCGGCCAGCACAGCATCCGGGTGAACGACCAGTTCCGCATCTGCTTCCGCTGGACGCAAGCGGGTCCGGAAGACGTTGAGATCGTGGACTACCACTAGGACGTGATGACGATGACCAAGCTCAAGCCAGTCAGCCCCGGCGAGCTCCTCTTGGAGGAGTTCCTCAAGCCTATGGGAATCTCGCAGTACCGTCTCGCTAAGGAGATCGGCGTTCCCGCCCAGCGTATCGGTGCGATCGTCGCGGGCAAGCGTGCCATCACGGCTGACACCGACCTGCGTCTCTGCAAGTTCTTCGGCCTCTCGGACGGCTACTGGCTGCGTGCCCAGGCCGCCTATGACACGGAGGTCGCGCAAGATCAGCTTCGGGACACACTCAAGGGCATCAAGCCGTGGTCGGGACTGGGCCGCCAGCTCGAACACACGGCCTAACCCGGGCGTCGAGCAGAGAGCGCGCCCGTGTGCGGTAGACTCGGGCAGGGAAGTGTGGCGGGGCGCGCTTCAGCTTGCGCCCAAAGACGTTAGAACGACCTTTCAGTACCCCTCCATTCTCCTGACATTCGGGGTTTCATTCTGTACCAATTGTGGTACACTCCTTGCATGAGTGAGTCCCGTGACAAGCAGCCCATTCTCTCGGTGCGGTTCTACCGCACCGCATCCGGCACAGAGCCGGTGAGGGAGTGGCTCCTCGGACTCACAAAGGACGACCGGCGAGCGGTCGGCGAGGACATCAAGACGGCGCAGTACGGTTGGCCGCTCGGGATGCCGCTCATCCGCAAGCTCGAGTCGGGTCTGTGGGAGGTCCGCTCGCACATCGCGGCGGGCATCGCACGGGTGCTCTTCACGGTTGAAGGATCGGTCATGGTGCTGCTCCACGGTTTCGTGAAGAAGTCCCAGAAGACGCCGGCATCCGATCTCACGACCGCACAGCAGCGCCTGGCGGATCTGCGAAGGGAGTGAACACGGTGGACAAGAAGCATATCGGAAGCGACTTCGACGACTTCCTCCGTGATGAGGGTGTCCTCGACGAGGCGGAGGCCGTCGCGACCAAGCGGGTCATCGCCTACCAGTTGGCCCAGGAGATGGAGCGCGCTAACATCTCGCAGTCTGAACTCGCGCGCCGCATGAAGACGAGCCGCTCATCGGTGGAGCGTCTGCTCGATCCCGCGAACCCTTCGGTCACGCTCGTCACGCTCGAGCGCGCGGCAAGTGCCATCGGCAAGCGTCTCAAGGTGCAGTTGACGGCGTAGGTGCAGGCGTTCTAACCCGGGCGTCGTGCAGAAAGCGGGCCCGCGTGCGGTAGACTCGGGCAGGAAAGTGGGGTGGGGCGCGCTTCAACTCACGCCCAAAGACGTCAGGCAGTCTCCAGGGAGCGGCATGGTCGCCTACTCGATAGTGACTGGTCCCGTGCCCGGGGTCCTGCATCGAATCGTCGATATGCACGACTCCTACTACGGGTCGCGCTGGGGCTTCGATGCCGCGTTCACGCACAAGAACGTGGTGGAGCTGTCGGACTTCCTCGGCGGGTTCGACCCCGGGTGCGACGGCCTTTGGACTGCGCACGTGGGTGGAACAGTCGAAGGATCGGTGGCTATCGACGGCTCGCCGACTACGGTCCGCGGGATGGCGGAACTCCGTTGGTTTCTCGTCTCGGATTCCTTGCGCGGACACGGAGCGGGATCACGGCTTCTGGACGCGGCGCTCACCTTCTGTCGGGACAAGGCATTCAGCACTGTCCACCTCTGGACGTTCGCGGGTCTCGACCATGCGCGACGGCTCTACGACGACGCGGGTTTCGTGCTCACTGAACAGCGTCACGGCACACGATGGGGCACCGAGGTGGTGGAGCAGCGACTTGAGCTCGACCTGTGAGGAACTGCCTAGCCCCGGCGTCGAGCAGAGAGCGGGCCCGTGTGCGGTAGACTTGGCAGGGAACGGGCAAGGGGCGCGCTTCAGCTCAGGCACAAGAACGTCAGCCCCATCACCTGTGACGACTACGTTTCCACGGGAGTCAGGAGTGCAGATGGACGCGACGGGCAGTCAGGCATTCGCGGTCATGGTCAATCTGCCGCGCTCGTACATGGGGGACGCGGAACTGCGCGTGGGCCCGGATTCCGTGACCCTAGTCGCCCGCCCTCTACACCACTACTACGCCATCGTTCTCTCCTATATCGGCGCGGTACTGGTGTTTCTGGCGCTCGCCCTCTTCGCACTTCCGGGCTCGTTGGAGCTCCGCTCGGTCGCGGTAGGGGTGGCTGCCGCAGTTCTGGGGGCGATCACCTTCGGGATCCTTCGCCTGTCCCGGGGCGAGTCGCGGACGATGAACCTTCCACTCGCAGCGGTGTCCCTCGCGAAGCGCAACGGCCGTGTGCTCGTATTGAGCGCCGCCTTCGACAACCGGGAGCGTTCCGGTCAATGGACCCTGGTTGCAACGACCCGTGATGACGCAGAGGAGGTCGCGTCTTTCCTGACTGCGGGGGGGCAGGTAGCGAGGGGCTGACCCGGACTTCCAGCGATGGCGCGGGCGTTACGCTACGAAGTGAAGCTCACGACCGCGGCTGATGCTCAAAGATGTAAGCCAGAACTGAGATCGCCCTGGGGGGGAGGATGACGTGGACCTAGTGTTGCACAGGCGCCTGGCCGTGATGCTCGTCGCATTCGGTATCGCGGGGCTCGTTGTCGCTGTCGGTATGGTGCCGACCGGGCTGGCCGCCATGGGCTTCGATGGACTTCTCAGGTCGCCGCTTGTGTACGGGTTGTTCCTGATCAAGTACGCCGCGGCGGTCGTGACGGTGTTGAGCGTCCTGCTCTTCGTGGCCGGTGGTCGCGAGGGTCACGTCGGTGCCGGGCTCGGCGCCGCGGTCGTCGTGGGGTATCTGGTGGCGAACTGGAGGATCCAGCTCGCGATGGCAGACAGCGGCAACCCACAGCTGCTCTTCGCCCTCGTCTTCGCTACGCTGATCGGAGTGGTGTGTATCTCCGCGCTCGCGTTGGTGACCGCACGCGGGGTGAGGCGCGGGGTCACGCAGGCTGCGCAGGCGAGCCTGAACGAGGGCGTCTAGGCAACACGTACTCCCAGCCGACTCACGCACACGCTAGGCTGAACTCAAGCCGCTCGTTCGCGGCTGAAGTACTGAGACGTTAGCCGGACTTGTTGTCATCAATGCCGACCTTGGGACGGGCCATGTGCATCACGAGATGGAAGCTCGCCTGCTTCGACCTTGATGGCACATTGGTGAGGCACGTCAGCACCGGGCAACACCTCGCCACGCACCTGGGGCACGTCGACGCGATGGCTGAGATCGAGAGGGCATACGCCGCCGGAACGGTCACTAACGCGGATGTCGCTGCGATGGACGGCCGCCACTACCGTGGCCTGACCCGGGCCGACGTCGCCAACATGCTGGATGACATCCCGGTCATCGATGACATCGTGGAGACCGTCGGGTGGCTGAAGGAGCGCGGCATCCCCTCGGTGATCTGCACTCTCGCCTGGCGGTTCGTCGGCGAGGTCTTCACCGACCGGTATGGCTTCATCGCCTCCAGCGGACCGACCCTGAGGATTGGCAGAGGCGGGGAGTTCAGCGGTGAGGTCGAGATGGACTTCACTGAGGACGACAAACCCGAGTTCATCCGGTCGCTGTGTGGCGCTCGTGGAATCTCCCTGTCTGAGGTGTTTCATGTCGGCGATTCGAGATCGGATATCCCGCTCTTCAACGCTGTCGGGTACTCGGTCGCGTTGAATGGGACCCGGGAGGCGGTCGAGAGCGCGCGAGTCGCGCTGGAGACCGACTCGCTCCTGGATGTTCTCCGGGTGATGCCCGGGCTTGAGTTCGAGCGGTGAACCCGCTGACCCGCGCCTCACCCACACGGCGCGCCCCGTGCAGCAGACTTGGGTCGCAAGTGCTCGTCGGCGTGACACGGCTGAGACGCCGACACATTAGGCAGTTGGAGGGTACCTCGTGGCGGAAGGGACGCAATGCATTCCGATTCCCCTGTTGAGCAGCACTCGGTCGGACGATCCCTGCTGCTGCACCTGGGTCCTGGTGTCGCGGTCGGCTTGTGCTACTACATGCTCTCTCCGGTCCTTCGGCAGTGGGGCCTTCCCTCGCTAGCCTCACTCATGATTGCTGCGGCCCTGGTGCTCACCCCGTTCGAATTGGGCTACCTGCTGCACGAAGGTCGGAAGAGGAATGGTCGCTACTCATTGCGCGGCGTCGCGTCGTACAGGACTCCCATTCCGATGTGGCAGTACGTCGTTTGGGTGCCTGGCCTCTTCGTGATCGTCGGGATCATCTTCACGCTGATGAAGCCCGTCGACGCTGCCTTACAGCAGACCCTGTTCGCCTGGGTGCCGGCGCTTGAGAGCGGCCTCACTGCGGAGTACTCCAGGACCGCGCTGATCTGGACGTACAGCCTGGTGGCGGTGTTCGGGGTCGTCGTGGGCCCGGTCGTCGAAGAGCTCTACTTCCGCGGATTCCTGCTGCCCCGTATGGGTTACGCGGGCAAGTGGGCACCCGTCCTGCACAGCCTGCTGTTCGCGATCTACCACTTCTGGACGCCGTGGCAGTTCGTCACAAGAACGCTTGCCTTGATCCCGATGATCTACGTTGCCCAGCGGCGGAATCTGTACGTCTCCATCATCGTCCACGTGCTGGTCAACACCCTCGATGTCCTTGTCGCCGTGAGTTTCATCGCCGCAATTTCACGCTAGCTCAACGGTCCACCCGCAGACCACTGCGCTATGCGTGATCGGGGGCATCCAGAGACGTCAGTCAGAATGGTCCTCGAGACCATGTAAACTCTTCGTTGCATATGGTCATCTGGCATCTCGCTCGGTAGATAATGCGTCTATCCGCAGTCGTCGGAGGGACCAGACGATGCATCTCCCGCGTGTACTCTTCCTGTGTACTGGCAACACCGCCCGCAGTCAGATGGCGGAAGCGATTCTGCGCCAGCGCGCCGGTGACAGATTCGAGGTCCACAGCGCAGGTCTCGAACCCAGCGCGGTGCGCCCAGAGACGATCGCGGTCCTCGAGGAGGCTGGCGTTCCGACGGAGGGTCTCCATAGCAAGGGTGTCGACGAATACCTCGGCAAGATGCACATCAACTACCTCGTCACGGTGTGCGCGCACGCGGAGGAACACTGCCCGCGCATCTGGCCAGTCGGCGGGCAGAGGCTCTTCTGGTCCATCAGCGACCCGGCGAGCGTCGATGGGTCGGAGAATGACCGCATCGAGGCCTTTCGCCATGCTCGCGACGAGACTACTCGCCTGATCGATGAGTGGCTGTCAACGCGTCCAGGGTCCGACTGAGTCCGGTTTGCGACGCGTCAGAGCCCATAGAATCGATCTCAGTTCATTGAAGCGGATCTGAGCAGTAAGCTGCCGCATAGGGTGCCGCGACGTCCGGCACATCAGGCTCGGGGTGACTATGGACTTCAGCATTCGTTCGGCCCGCGTCGAGGACGCTCCTGCGCTCTCGCGCCTTATGAGGTCGCTGGGCTGGTTCGGAGACCTCGCCGCTGAGGACGCCGCCACCACGACCGTCCGGATCACCGGTTACCTCGAGACTCTGTCCGGCGCGGACGGGTGCCACACGGTCCTGGTCGTCGATGCCGGGGACTCCGGCGTCATCGGATACGCAGCCGTACACTGGGTACCCTATCTCTTTCTCACCGGTGAAGAGGGCTACCTGTCCCAGCTCTTCGTCGAGGAGGCCCACCGGGGACTGGGGGTAGGGACCCTGCTCCTCGATGCAGTCATCGCTCAGGCGCGTGAGCGTGGATGCAGCCGCCTGAGCGTCCTCACCCGCGCCAGCCGCGAGGCGTACAAGCGGGGCTTCTACACATCGCGCGGGTGGATCGAGCGCGAGGTCATGCGGAACTTGTTGTACGAGCTCTGAGCGCACGCCACACTGGTCCAGCAGGATGAAGGACTCCTGCGGCCCTTGAGCGGAGACGAATACATTCACACAGGTAAGGAGATTCTCAGCATTGGACATCCCACGGATATTCAACATCACCGAGAGCGCTCATCGCATCCACAACCCGATCACACCGGATAAGCTCGCCACTCTCGGCGCAGCGCTGCGCATGGAGCCGGGAACCAGGGTGCTCGACCTCGCCAGCGGATCCGGGGAGATGCTGTGCACCTGGGCACGCGATCACGGCATCCTCGGGACCGGCGTCGATATGAGCGAGCTGTTCACCGGGCAGGCGAGACTTCGCGCCGAGGAGCTCGGCGTTGCCGATCGGGTCGAGTTCATCCATGGCGACGCCGCGGGCTACGTCTCAGTCGAACAGGTGGATGTGACTGCCTGTGTCGGCGCCACGTGGATCGGAGAGGGAGTCGCCGGCACCATCGAGCTTCTCACGCAGAGCCTGCGCCCCGGAGGGATCATCCTCATCGGCGAGCCGTACTGGCGGCAGCTACCCTCGACCGAAGATGTCGCAGAGGGGTGTCTTGCCCACTCGGCCTCCGACTTCCTTGCACTCCCGGAGCTGCTCGCGTCGTTCGGCGCCCTAGGCTACGACGTCGTTGAGATGGTTCTCGCCGACCAGGATGGTTGGGACAGGTACGAAGCCACGAAGTGGCTCACCATGCGCCGATGGCTTGAGGCCAATGCTGACGACGAGCTGACTCCAGAAGTCAGGGCTCAACTGACATCGGAGCCCGTGCGTTACGCGACCTACACGCGTGAGTACCTCGGCTGGGGTGTGTTCGCGCTGATGACGCGCTGATCCCGTCGTGCGCGATCGGTGTCAGTCGCAAGGCCCGGGAGCGTTCTTCACACGCATGCCGACCGACACAAGGAGCGTCCCGATGGCGCCACAAGACGATTCGATCCGCAGCGTGCTCACCGACCCCGTGTGTTCGCACCGGCGTGCGGTAGACTCAGGCGGACACGAGGCGGCATTCGGATTCGATTCCGACGGAAGGTGCGGTCATGGACGATCCTCAGGTTCAGAGTGCGCCCGATTCCGGCTCCGGCACACAACCTTCGGGCGGCACTCCCCGGACGAAGCCCTGGGTGACGGCCGCGATGATCGCGGTCGGTCTCGTGTTGTGCGGATGCGCGTCAACGGTGTTCCTTGTCCTGACGGGCATCATCGCAGAGCCCGAGACCGTCATCGAGCAGATCATCAGGGCAGTGGCACGGTGATCTGGGAGGTATGAAACCCGCACTCATCATCGTCGACATGCAGGTCGGCCTGTTCGGCGAGGAACCCGAACCGTTCGAGAGGCCGCAGGTCATCTCGCGCATAAACGGCCTTGCGTCCCGTGCGCGCGCTGCAGGGGCGCCGGTCGTGTTCGTTCAGCACGAGCGTCCTGACACCACAGTGGCGCACGGATCCGTCGGATGGGGTCTCCTCCCCGAGCTTCAGATCGCTCCGGGCGACCTCTTCGTACGCAAGACGACCCCCGATGCGTTCCTGCGCACCGATCTCACGGACCTACTCACCGAGCACGAAGTCGACAGCCTCGTCATCTGTGGATTCGCCACCGAGTTCTGTGTCGACACCACGGTCAGGCGTGCCGCAGCGCTCGGCTACCCGGTCATGCTCGCCTCCGATGCGCACACCACCCGGGACAAGGCGCATGCGACGGCGGCGCGGATCCGTGAACACCACAACGCGACGCTGCCGGAGATCGCAAGTTTCGGGCCGCGCATCCAGGCGGTGCCTTCGGCGGATGTCAGTTTCGGGATGCGGCGCTGAACCTGGCGTCTGGCCGATGCCCGCAAGCCTCAGATAGACTGTGCGGTGATCGGTACGCCGTTCGAGCGCCACGACGTCGCCCGGTCGCAGGAATGATCGATCTCGGATCGGGGGGAGTCCCGGTTGTCCATCACGTTCGTCACCCACCTCACCACCTGACGCGCGCCGATATCACGAACCACCTTCGAGCGTCCCATCGAACGTGTAGGTGTGGCCACTGATCGTCACCTTGAACGTGACGGCCGAGCCCTGCACGCGCACCTCCACAGGATCGCCCGAGGTGTTCGAGAAACCGCCGCCGGCAGCGCCGATCGTGCCCGAGCCGGAGGCCGCCATCACGATCCTGCCGGTCCCCGAGTAGACCGCGTCTTCAGCCGTGAGCGGCGCGAGCCCATCAGCCGTGCCGGCCTCGTCCACGAGCGTGAACTCAAGCATCGAGCTGTTCGCGATAGCCGAGGCGTTGAGCGGCAGCCCCTGCACCGTGCCCACCGTGTCCGTCTTTGCGGTCGCCGTGCCGCTGTACGTTCCATCGATCGACTGGCTCGGGTTGGTCGCCGTAAGGTTGAGCGCGATCGAGTACGTGATCTCGCCCTCGGTGTACGAATCGTCGTCCACCACCGTGATCACCCAGGAGGAGGGGAGGGCCGGTTGCTCGGCGTCCTCCTGCGTCGGCGACTCCTCGAGGGCCCCTTCCGCGGGTTCGAGGTCCGTCTCCGCCTCCGGCGTGCAGCCGAAGGCTGCAAACGCCCCCGCCACCAGCGCCAGCGCCAACAACATCCGAACCGACACGGAACGCCACCGCACGCACAGCATGGTTCCCCCTCACAGAATCGTGCATTCTCACGGATATGTACCACTCCGCAGGTAACGCCCCCACCACCAAAGGCCGCTTCATACGACGGTCCGGGCCGCTCTGTGGCACAATACTGCGGTAATCACACGAATCCAGGCGTCCGGACAACGCCTTGACCCGAGGGGCGATCCACCATGACCGAGCCGAGATTCGGCAGACTCCTCACCGCGATGGTCACACCATTCACGTCAGACGGTGAACTCGACCTGCCCCGCGCGCAGGACCTGGCGTTGCGCCTGCTCGATTCCGGCAGCGAGGCACTCGTGGTGTGCGGCACCACCGGTGAGTCGCCGACCGTCTTCTACGACGACAAGCTGCGCCTGTTCGAAGCCGTCCTCGAGGCCGTCAACGGCTCGGCGCCGATCATCGCCAACGCCGGCGACAACTGCACGGACGATTCCGTGGAGTTCGCGCAGAAGGTCGTCAAGCTCGGTGTGGATGCCGTGATGGCCGTGGTCCCGTACTACAACAAGCCTCCGCAGGAGGGTCTGTACCGCCACTTCGGCGCGATCGCGAGCGCCGTGGACGTCCCCGTGATCCTCTACAACATCCCCGGACGCTCGGTGGTGAACCTGGAGGCGGCGACCACGCTTCGGCTGGCGGCTGACTTCGAGAACATCGTCGCGGTGAAGGAGGCCTCCTCCAACCTGACGCAGATCGCGACCATCATCGACGGTTCGCCGCTGGGTTTCGAGGTGCTCTCGGGCAACGATGAGGACACGCTGCCGATGATGGGCCTCGGCGCCACGGGTGTGATCTCGGTGGCCTCGCACGTGGTGGGCCCGCAGCTTGCGGAGATGCTCACCGCTCAGGCAGGTGGCGACCACACACGCGCGCTCAAGATCCACCTCGAACTGATGCCGCTCTTCAAGGCGCTGTTCATGACGGCCAACCCGATCATGGTGAAGAAGGCCCTCGAACTCGCGGGCTACCCTGTGGGTGGGTGCCGTCTGCCGCTCATTCCGGCGACCGATGCACAGACCGCCGAGCTGGCGCCGATCCTGCGCCGAATCGGGCTCATCTCCTGACTGAAGCGCGGACCACACCGGCCCGCGTTGCACTGAAGGCGCACGACGCTCATCACCGACACGACAAGGAGCACATACAGCCTTCCATGACATCCAAGAAGAATCGCCTTCGCGTCATCCCGCTCGGCGGGCTCGACGGCATCGGCAAGAACATGACCGTTCTCGAACTCGGGAACGACATGATCGTCATCGACGCGGGGTTGATGTTCCCCGATGACGATCATCCGGGAATCGATCTGATCCTCCCTGACTACAGCTACATCCTCCAGCGCAAAGAGAAGTTGCGGGGCATCGTCATCACGCACGGTCACGAGGACCACACCGGCGCGCTGCCGTATCTGCTCAAGGACCTCGGTGTGCCCGTGCCGGTGCTCGGCACAAAGCTGACGCTCGGCATCATCGCCGGCAAGCTCGAGGAACACCGAATCAAGAAGCCGAAGCTGCGCGAGATCAAGGCCGGGAGCCACATCAACCTCGGCATGTTCAGCCTGGACTTCCTCGCTGTGAACCACTCGATCCCCGACGGCGTGGCCGTATACGTGCGCACGCCCGTGGGCACGGTGCTCCACACCGGCGACTTCAAGCTCGACCAGACGCCCATCGACGGCCGCTTCACCGACTTCGCCGGCTTCGCGCGCGCGGCCAAGCAGGGCGTCACGCTCATGCTCAGCGACTCCACCGGCGCCGAGCATCCCGGGCATACGCCGTCGGAGGCCGAGGTCGGCGTCGCGCTCCGCCGCATCTTCGCCGCTGCCGAGCAGCGCATCATCGTGGCGTCGTTCGCCAGCCACGTCCATCGCGTGCAGCAGGTGTGCGACGCGGCGGTGGCCAACGGCCGCAAGGTCGTTGTCACGGGACGCTCGATGATCAACATCACCAAGATCGCTCGCGACCTCGGCTACCTGCATATCGACGATGACGACATCATCGATGCCTACGCGATGGGCAACATGCCCGCCAACGAGGTCGTGGTGCTGTGCACAGGAAGCCAGGGTGAGCCGCTCTCGGCCCTCGCGCGCATCGCAAATGGCGACCACAAGACCATCCAACTGCAAGAGGGCGACACGGTCGTGATCTCGGCGAGCCCCGTGCCGGGTAACGAAAAGGCCGTCAGTCGCGTGATGAACCGCCTCTACCGCGCCGGGGCGAACGTCGTCCACAAGGGGATCGCGAAGATCCACGTCTCCGGCCACAGTTCCGCCGAAGAGCTCAAGCTCATGCTGAACCTCGTCTCACCGGAGAACTTCGTGCCCGTGCACGGCGAGATGCGACACCTCCACGCGCATGCCGAGTTGGCCAAGGCCGTCGGCATTCCCGAGGGCAACGTCTTCATCCTCGACAACGGCGACTGCCTCGAGATCGACGAGAACGGCGTGCATCGCGGCGAGCGCGTGAACTCGGGCGTTATCTACGTGGATGGACTGGCTGTGGGCGACCTCGGACAGGTGGTCCTTCGCGATCGGCAGGCACTCTCGAGCGATGGCTTCGCGCTCATCGTGGTGGCCATCGACAGCCGCACCGGCGCCATCGTCGGTGAACCGGAGTTCGTGACCCGCGGGCTCGTGCTGGGGGCCGACACCACAGAAGCACTCAAGGGTGTGCGCACCCGCATCGACAGGGTCCTCAAGAAGACCTCCGCCGAAGGTGCCACCGACGAGGCGGTCATCAAGAAGGCGCTCCATGACGCGGTGTCGCAGTACATCTGGGAGACCGCACGGCGCCGACCCATGATCATCCCCGTCGTGATGGAGGTGTAGGTGGGCGTTCTGGAAGCCATCGTCCTGGGGATCACCCAGGGCATCACCGAGTTTCTGCCTATCTCGAGCGACGGGCACCTGATCCTGGTGCCCGCGCTGTTCGGGTGGGACCGATTCGGCCTCGGATTCGACGTTGTACTGCATGCGGCGACACTAGCCGCCACCATCGCGTACTTCCGCCGCGATGTCTGGAACCTGCTCCTCGGCCTGTTCTCGAAAGGGGAGGACCGCACCGGCGACCGCAGGCTCGCCTGGCTCATCATCGCCGCCACGATTCCGAGCGCGCTCATCGCACTCGCACTCGAACCGCTGGTGGAAGGCGTCGAGACACTGCCGATGGCCTCGCAGGTCACGATCACCGGTGCATTCCTGCTGACGACGGCCGTGCTGCTCGCCGGAGCGGAGCTACTGGCGCGCCGTGCGAAGGTCACCATCGCCGTCGCCGAGGAGATCCCGCTCAAGCAGGCGCTCGTCATTGGCGTGGCGCAGGCGTTCGCGGTGGCGCCAGGGCTGTCACGATCGGGCATCACCATCGCCTCGGGCGTGGGGCTCGGCATCAAGCGCGAGGAGGCGGCCCGCTTCTCGTTCTTGCTCTCGATCCCGATCATCGGCGCCGCCACCGCGAAGAAGATCCTGTTGGATGTGATCGTGGGCGGAGAGACGCTGCCCGCGGCCGGCCCGCTGATCGCCGGTCTCATCACGACCGCGATCGTAGGGTATATCGCGATCGCGTTGCTCCTGCCGTACGTCCGGAAACACTCCTTGTGGGCGTTCGCCATCTACACTGCGATCGCAGGTACGGCCATACTGGTGATGAGCGTCATCTCGTAAGACGCACAAGGGAGACTCGCGAATGGCCACCGGCCGCACAGCCCCACCCAAGAAGACGAACCGCTCGCAGTCCACGAAGCCTGCGGCGCGGCGCAACACGCCTCCGCCTGCACGCGTGCTCGACGATGACAGCCGCCACGAGATCGTGGGCATCGGCCTCGGCGCGCTCGCCGTCGCGCTCGCCATCACCGTCTTCACCCAGACCGCCGGAGTCATCCCAGAGGCCGTCAAGGCGATCCTGCAGGTCGGGTTCGGCCTCGGTGCGTACGCCATCCCGGTGATCATCCTGCTGTGGGCGGTCACGTTCTTCCTCACGGGTCTGCGCGTGGACGAGGTCCGCGTGGGGATGGGACTCGGCCTGGTACTCGTCGCCTTCCTCGGCATCCTCGCCATCGGCAACGACCCTCTCGTGCAATGGGATCCGACCACGCTCATCGCCACCGGCGGCTACATCGGCGGCGGGCTCGCCTGGCTGCTGCGCACGCTCTTCGGGCATGCCATCGGCTACGTAGTGGCAGGCGCGCTCGTCCTGGTGGGGCTCGTCATCGCCGGGCTGTCGATCACCGAGGTGCTCGTGGCCGTCCGTGCGCGTTTCGGCCGTTCTGTGCCCGAGGAGTTCACCTCACCCGAGCCGGCGTCACGCCGCCGGGCTGCCAAGACCGTGCCGCTCGAGGACTTCAACGGCACTGATGCGTTCGAACGCGAGTCGGCGCCGGCGCTGCCGTCGCGCCTCAAGAAGGGCCAGAAGAGCCTTGATCCCGAGGTCTCGAAGCCTACGATGCCGGCCCATGCGTCGGTGGCTCCCCGCGCCCTCGAAGGCTTCGAGCTCCCGGCCCTGGGCATGCTCGCACGCACACCCGAGAGCGCCGCCTCCCACAAGGCCTCCGAGAAGGAGCTTCGCCACACGGCGGGCCTCATCGAGCAGACGTTCGCCACCTTCGACATCATGGCGCGTGTCGTGAGCTGGATCGCCGGCCCGACCGTGACCATGTTCGAGGTCGAGATCGCCAAGGGCGTCAAGGTCAACCGCGTCACCGCACTCTCCGACGACCTCGCGCTCGCACTGGCGGCCCCTACCATCCGCATCCTTGCGCCGATCCCCGGCAAGAGCTACGTCGGCATCGAGGTGCCGAACGCCGGTCGTGCCACCGTGACGCTGGGCGACGTTCTGCACAGCGGCCTCATCGCCGATCCGCGCCCCCTGATGCTGGGCATCGGCAAGGACGTCGCGGGCCAGCAGATCGCGGCCGATCTCGCCTCGATGCCACACCTGCTCATCGCCGGGTCCACCGGCACGGGCAAATCGGTCTGCATCAATGCGCTCATCATGTCGATCCTCATGCGTTCGACGCCCGCCGAGGTCCGCTTGATCCTCATCGACCCCAAGCGCATCGAACTGAGCCTCTACAACGGTGTGCCGCACCTCTACGTCCCGGTGGTGACCGAGCCCAAGGAAGCCGCCTCGGCGCTTCACTGGGCGGTGGGGGAGATGGAGTCGCGCCTCAAGCGCCTGCAGAAGACCGGCGCCCGCAACATCGCCCAGTACAACACGGCGGTGCGCGACGGCAAGGCGCCGGAGGGTTTTGAGGAGATGCCGTACCTGGTCATCATCATCGACGAGCTCGCCGACCTCATGATGGTGGCGGCCAAGGAAGTGGAGGAGTCGATCGTGCGCATCGCGCAGCTCGCGCGCGCCGCCGGCATCCACCTCATCGTGGCCACGCAGCGCCCGTCGACCGACATCATCACCGGCCTCATCAAGACCAACATCACCAACCGCATCGCGTTCGCGGTCTCATCCGGCATCGACAGCCGGGTCATCCTCGACACATCCGGTGCCGAGAAGCTCGTCGGCCTGGGCGACATGCTCTTCTCCACGCCCGCGTTGTCCAAGCCCAACCGTATCCAGGGCGCGTACGTCTCCGAGGAGGAGATCATGCGCGTCGTGGAACATGTGAAGTCGCAGGCCGAGCCCGACTATCACGAGGAGATCCTCCACCTCAAGATGACGCCGGGAAGCGGCAGCATCGAGAACTCCGATGATGACGACCCGCTCATCTGGGAGGCAGCCGATATCGTGGTCACGAGCGGCATGGGTTCCACGTCGCTCCTCCAGCGCCGCCTCAAGGTGGGCTACGCGCGGGCCGGCCGCATCATGGACATGCTCGAGATGAAGGGTGTCGTTGGTCAGCCCGACGGCAGCCGTCCCCGCGAGGTGCTTGTGGATGTGGAAGACCTCGAGGCGCTCAAGCACTTCGAGCGGGAGGAACGCGATGAACAGTAGTCCCTGCGCTCCGGACACGGAGGTGGCACGATGCCGGTAGGCGATCGTTTGGCGGCTCTCAGGCGCGAGCGTGGCAAGACGCTCTCGGACGTGGAGTCGGCCACCAAGATCATGGGCCGGATGCTCACGGCGCTCGAGAACAACCGGTTCGACGAGCTTCCCGCCACGGTCTATGTCCGCGGCTATATCCAGAACTACGCGCAGTATCTCGGCGCAGACCCGGGACCGCTGCTTGAGGAGTTCGCGCATGACCTCGGGGCTCGGACAGAACATGCGGCGCCACTGCGGAATATCCCCGAGCGCACGGTCGTGCCACACCGGCTCGATGTGCACGCGATCCCGAGGCAGGCCTGGATCGCGGCCGCCGTCGCGATCCCGCTGATGGCGCTCGTGGTATGGGGTGCTTCGGCCCTGCTCGGACGTGACGAGACGCCGCCCCCCATCGCGCCTGAGACGACGCGCACGGTCGATTCGACCGCCGTCGGCAGCACGCAGGACGACCAAGGCGCCGAAGCGTCCGGCGAGTCGGCGGCCGGTGCCTTCATCCTCAAGCTCGAGGTCATCCCGGGTCAGTCGTCGTGGATCCAGGTCCGTGTCGACGGGCTGATCGCCTACGAGGGGACACTCCCGGGTGGCGAGTCGAAGATGTGGACGGTCACCGACGCCGCCACCGTTCGCGCTGGCAAACCGGAGGCGATCATCCTCACACGCGATGGGAAGTCCGTCGCGATCCCGGCTGCCGATGGTGGCATCGCCGAGATAGAACTCAGCGCTACCACCGAGTAGCCTTACCCCCACCAAGGAGGAACTGTGGCAAAGGACCAGAGCTTCGACGTCGTGTCCCAGGTGGACATGCAGGAGGTCGATAACGCCGTGCAGCAGGCGAGCAAGGAGCTCACGCAGCGTTACGACCTGAAGGACAGCGGCGCCACCATCACGTTCGACCGCGCCGGTTCCTCGATCTCGCTCGCCGCGCCGAGCGACTTCGTCCTCGGCCAGGTGAAAGACGTACTCGAGTCCAAACTCGTCCGCCGCACGATCGACCTCAAGGCCATCTCCTGGGGCAAGATCGAGGCCGCCTCGGGCGGTTCGGCGCGCAGCACCGGCACGATCATCAACGGTATCGACGTGGAGATCGCGCGAAAGATGAACAAGGAGATCCGCGACGAGAAGTTCAAGGCGAAGGTGCAGATCGAGGGCGACAAGCTGCGCGTCTTCAGCGGCAGCCGCGACGAGCTCCAGGCGGTCATCGGCTTCCTCAAGGAGCACGATTACGGCATCCCGCTCCAGTTCGTGAACTACCGGTAGCACCTTGGGACTCACGCCGGCCATAGCGTTCGTCACCATCGGCTGCCCGAAGAACGAGGTCGACTCGGACCGCATGGCTGCTCTCGTCGAGGCATCCGCGTACCGGCTGGTCGACGACCCCGCCGACGCCGACGTGGTCGTGCTCAACACGTGCGCGTTCATACAGCCGGCGACAGAGGAGTCGATCGCCACCGCCCTCGAACTGGCAGGGGAGTGGGTCCCTGCCCGCGCGGGCCGCAGGCTGGTCGTGGCCGGATGCATGCCCTCTCGCTACGGCGCCGAGTTGACCGACGCCATGCCCGAGGTCGACGCCTACCTGCCTGTAGCCGAGGAGAGCCGCCTGCCCGAGGTGCTCGAGGATCTGTTGGGCGTGCCGTTCGCGCTTCGCGCTGGGGCGCCAACCCGCACGCCGGGAGCACCCACCGCCTACCTCAAGGTGTCCGAAGGTTGCGACCGCGCCTGCGCTTACTGCACGATCCCGACCATCCGCGGGGCGTTCATCTCCGCGCCTGTCGACGACGTTCTCGCTGAAGCCCGCTTCCTCATCGATGCCGGTGCGCGCGAGCTGGTGCTCGTCGGGCAGGACATCGCCAGCTACGGCTATGACCTCGCCGAACAGGCCGACCTCGCCACGCTCGTCGAACGACTCGACGCTCTGGCGGGCGACTTCCGCATCCGCTTGATGTACCTGCAGCCGGACGGCGTAACCGACCGTCTGCTCGCCACGATCGCGGCGTCCGACAAGGTCTGTCACTACCTGGACGTCCCGCTCCAGCACGCCTCGGCGCCCGTGCTCGACGCAATGGGCCGCGCGGGAGGCGCAGAGCACTTCATCGGCCTGCTCGGCCGCATCCGCACCGTGCTTCCCGACGTCACGCTGCGAACAACGGTGATGGCCGGCTTCCCCGGCGAGACGGAGGCCGACGCTGCCACGCTCGAACGTTTCGTGGAGGAGGCCGCCTTCGACTTCGTGGGCGTCTTCGCCTTCAGCCCCGAGGAGGGGACGGTCGCCGCGACGCTGCCCGGCCAGCTGCCGGACGACGTCCGTGCCGAACGTGCCCAGCGCCTGCGCGATATCGCTGATGTGAGCGGGTTCGCGCGGGCCGCATCCCTCGTCGGCAGCGTGCAGCGGGTGCTCGTCGAGGGTGACGACGAGGGCGAGCTCGTGGGACGCACCTGTGGACAGGCGCCTGACGTGGACGGCCTGACTGTGATCGACGGCCCAGCGCCTGTCGGGACCTTCGTCGATGTGCGCATCATCGATGCTGCCGGCTACGATCTGATCGGGGAACCACTATGATCCGTGACATGAACCTGGCGAACCGGATCACGCTCGCACGCGTGGTGCTGATCCCCATCTTCCTGGTCGTGCTCCTCGGCGAGTTCCCGCCCGCCATCGCGCTTCCGGAGTGGTGGCGCACCGTGCAACCCTGGATCGCTGCGCTGATCTTCATCGCGCTCGCTGCCAGCGACGCGGTGGACGGCTACATCGCCCGCAGCCGCAACCAGGTCACCACCTTCGGCAAGTTCATCGATCCGCTCGCCGACAAGCTGCTCGTCACGGCCGCACTTGTGGCCCTCGTGGACCTCGAGCGCCTGCCTTCGTGGATCGCGCTCGTCATCATCAGCCGCGAGCTCGTGGTGAGCGGTCTTCGGATGGTCGCGGTGGCCGAGGGACGCGTGATCGCGGCCTCGAACTACGGCAAGGTCAAGACCGTCCTGCAGATCGTCGCCATCGTCGGTTTCCTGCTCAAGGACAGCTTGCTTCTGGCCGAGTTCCTCGGCATCCTCGGCATGGAGTACTTCAACGCGCTGGCGTGGTTCGTGATGGGGGCGGCCGTGGTCATGACCATCGCGTCGATGATCGACTACTTCTATCACGCGCGCGACATCCTCACGGGGCCCTGGGACAGCGGGCAGGGGGAGAGCTCGTGACGTGGTGAGCCTGCGTACCGCCGCCATCCTCACGATAGGTACGGAGCTCACCACCGGGCTCCGCCAGGACACCAACACCGCGGAGATCGCCCGCCTGCTCGCCGAGGCGGGATACGTGGTGCACGCCGCTCTCTCACTGCCGGACGACCGTTCTATCGTCGCTTCCTCGATCGCATCGCTCATCGAGGCGTGTGACCTCGTGATCGTCACGGGGGGATTGGGACCCACTCACGACGATATAACCCGCGAGGCGGCCTCTGACGCCCTCGGAAGGGCACTTCTGCCCGACGAAACCATCGCCTCGCAGCTGACTCGGGTGGCCGCACGTCACACGCAGACCGCCTCCCGGGAGCAGATGTTCCGCCAGGCGGAGGTGCTCGAGGGGGCCACCGTGCTCCCCGCGGTGGCCGGTACGGCCCCCGGGCAAGCGCTGGCGCTCGACGGGGGACACGAACTCGTGCTGCTTCCGGGACCCCCTCACGAGATGCGCCCGCTGTTGATCGGCTTCCTCAGCACCCGTCCACACGGTCCCGCCCCGGTCCGTCTGAGGTGCACCGGCGTCTCCGAGTCCGACGCCCAGCACCTCGTGGTGCCCGCGATAGCGGCCTACGCCGTCGAGCTCACCCTGCTGGCAGCACCGGGAGACGTCGAGGTCGTGCTCTTCCCGCGCGACGCCGACCCCGTCGACCTGGAGGCCGCTTCATCCGCCGCGCAGGCCGCCCTCGGTCCGGCATGCTACTCCACCGATGGCTCCACGCTTGCCGAGACGGTCATCCGCCTCGCGCGCGATCGCGGGGCGGTCATCGCCACGGCCGAATCGTGCACGGGCGGCATGGTAGCGTCGGCGCTTACCGACGTACCGGGCTCGTCCGCCGCGTTCACCGGCGGCGTGGTCGCCTACGACAACGCGGTGAAGTCCGGGGTGCTCGGTGTGCCGCCTGCCGTGCTGGCCCTCTCCGGAGCGGTGAGCGATCGGACGGCACGCGCTATGGCCGAAGGCGCGCTCGCGCTCCCGGGCGCGACGATCGCAGTGGCGACCACAGGCATCGCCGGACCTGACGGCGGTTCGGACGACAGGCCCGTCGGGCTCGTGTGGTTCGCGCTCGCACGCACCACCGGCGAGACCCTCGTGGCCGAACACCGCCTTCAGGGCAGCCGCGCGGCGGTCCGCGCCCGCGCCACTCTCATCGCGCTCGACATGCTGCGCTGCGAGCTCCTTGCGAGGTGACGTGAGATGCCGCGCGCGTTCGTCGCCATCCCGCTGCCTCTCACGATGCGCTCAACACTCGTGACCTGCCGTCAGGCGTTCGTTGACGCCGACCCGGCATGGCGCGACGAGAAGTGGGTAGCCGAGGAGAACCTACACATCACACTGCGGTTCCTTGGCATCGTCCCGGACGCACTCATCCCGTATGTGAGCGATGCCGTGCGCGACGCCCTGGCGGACATGGAACCGTACCACCTCCGCCTCGACGCGGTCCGTGCCGTCCCGAGACCGCGGTCCGCGTCACTCGTGTGGGTCCAGCCTTCGGCAGGAGGGGAGGAGACCGCCGCGCTCGCCGAGGCTGTGACGGCCGCCACCTCGTTCCTCGAGTTCGAGCCCGAGGGCACGCGGTTCAGGACGCACGCGACGCTCTGTCGTGCACGGCGTCCCCGGCGCGTCACCGCTACGTCACTCGATGCCGTGGAACACATTCTGCGCAGATCCGAGGAGCGCGCCGTGTCCATGTCAGTGCGTGAGGTTACGCTCTTCTCGTCGACACTCACGCCACGCGGTCCGGAGTACGAAGAATTGGCGATCGTACCGCTCGGCAGGTGATTGACACCGAACATACGTTCGTGTAGGTTCGACTCAGCCTTCAGGGGTCGCCCGACCGGGATAAGGAGCGGGATACAAGTGATACAGAGTGACAAGGAAAAGGTGCTTGAGCTCACGAGGGAGCAGATCGACCGGAAGTTCGGCAAGGGGTCGCTCATGCGGCTGGGCGAGAACGCCGCACTGCAGGTCGTCGACGCTATCCCGACAGGCTCACTGGCACTCGACGCCGCCCTCGGCATTGGCGGCATCCCACGTGGACGGATCGTCGAGATCTACGGACCGGAGTCCTCGGGTAAGACCACCCTCGCACTGCAGATCGTCGCGGAGGCGCAGCGCACCGGTGGCATAGCCGCGTTCGTGGACGCCGAGCACGCACTCGATCCCGCGTACGCCGCCCGTCTCGGTGTGGACATCGACGACATCCTCATCTCACAGCCGGACACCGGCGAGCAGGCCCTCGAGATCACCGACATGCTCGTGCGCTCCGGCGCCATCGATGTCATCGTCGTCGACTCCGTGGCCGCACTCGTCCCTCGAGCGGAACTCGAGGGTGAGATGGGCGACGTGACCGTAGGCCTCCAGGCGAGGTTGATGAGCCAGGCGATGCGCAAGCTCGCGGGCTCGCTCAGCAAGTCCAATACGACGTGCATCTTCATCAACCAGCTCCGCGAGAAGGTCGGCGTGATGTTCGGTAGCCCGGAGACCACATCCGGCGGCCGCGCACTCAAGTTCTACGCTTCGATCCGCATCGACATCAGAAGGATCGACTCGATCAAGCAGGGCACTGACAACGTGGGCAACCGCGTGCGCGCTAAAGTCGTGAAGAACAAGGTGGCCCCGCCGTTCCGCCAGGCGGAGTTCGACATCATGTTCGGCCAGGGCATCTCCAAGGAAGGCAGCCTTCTCGACCTCGGCGTCGAGGAGGGTCTCGTCCAGAAGTCGGGTTCCTGGTACACATACGGCGAGGAGCGCCTCGGGCAGGGACGTGAGGCGGCCAAGGACTTCCTGCGCGAGAACGCGAGCCTGCGCGACACGATCGAGTCCCAGATCAGGGACCATCTCGGTCTGCCGGTCAGCGGACGCACGCCTGTCGCTCAGGCTCCCGCGGCCGTGGAGCCGGTCGAGGAGATGCCCGTCGAAGCGAAGCCCAAGAAGGGCTGAGCGTGACCGATCAGCTCCGTCTGGTCACCGATGTGAAGACCCACGGCAGGGCCTCGCATCGCCGAACCGTCTGGGTCGATGGCGAACCCTGGCGGGACATGGCGGTGGAGGCCCTGCGCGAGTGCCGGATCACAGTTGGCGACACCATCGATATCGTGGGACCCGACGAGCGGTTGCGGGAGGTGGAGCCTCGTCTCGCACGAGAGCGGGCGCTGCGACTTCTGATGTATCGCGAGCGCAGCACACACGAGATCCACTCCCGCCTGTTGGACGACGGCTATCCGGCGGATGTGGCCGATCCCCTCGTCGCCTGGCTGGTCGACACCGGCCTCGTCGACGACACCCGATTCGCCGAGAACTTCGCCCGGACCCTCATCCGCTCGCGGGGGTACGGCCGCGAGCGGGCGCTTCGTGAGCTGCGCACGAGGGGGATCGACGACGGGCTTGCCCGCTCTTCACTCGATGCCGCGGCACCACCGGACGACGAGCCAGAGAGGGCACGTCTGCTGGCGCGTCGTCTTCTGCGCAACGGAGACACCGTCCAACGCCTTGCGGCGAGGCTTGCCCGGCGTGGATTCGCGCCGGGGGTCTCCCTCGACGCGGCGCGCTCCATACTCGCTGACGAGCCCGGTCACGGTTCGGTTGACGAGGACTTCTAGCGCGCCGTTTCTGCTGCTCAGAGCCGCTCACCGCCTTGACGGAAGATCGCTCTCCCGAGTACCATGAGCGCGGCAAATGTGATCGAGACGGTGCCAGCTGGTGACCGTTTCGTATGTGGTTCTTCAGCTTCGAAGCACGATACCGCCCTCAGAGGGCGGTTTGTCGTGCATCTTCGCACAGGTTCCGCATACGCCGATCTCACGCGCCGGACGACAACCTCGTTCGGCGTTCGCGTTTCACACGAGCCATTGACACGACAGATGATCGCTTCTCAAAGCAAGGGAGTGACACGCAATGGGCCCCGTAGTCTACGCACTGATCGGTCTGGCTCTCGGCGTCGTCCTCGGCTATGTGATCAACCGCTTCCTGGTCGCCAGTAAGGCAAACCAGGCCCGCGAATCCGCGGAGCGCATGCTTGCTGATGCGCAGAAGCAGGCCGAGACGACCAAGAAAGAGATGCTCCTCGAAGCCAAAGACGAGATCTTCCACCTGAAGGCGCAATCCGAGGAAGAGGCCAAGGAGCGCCGCAAGGACATCACGGCGATGGAGGCGCGACTCCTGCAGCGCGAGGAGTCAATCGAACGCCGGGCCGAATCGCTCGACAAGCGCGAACACGCCCTCTCGAGCCAGGTCGGTCAGGTCGCCAAGCGCGAGAAGGATCTCGAGGACGCCATCGCTGAAGAAAAGTCCCGGCTTGAGGCGCTCGCAGGCATGTCCTCGGACCAGGCCAAGACCGTGCTCCTCGACCGCATTCGCCAGGACGTGAGTCACGACGCCGCGATCATCGTCCGTGAGGGCGAGCAGCGTGCTCGGGAGGAAGCCGACCGCAAGGCACGCAACATCATCGGCATCGCCATCGGTCGCGTCGCCGCCGACCATACCGCCGAGTCGACGGTCTCGGTCGTGCACATCCCATCCGATGACCTTAAGGGCCGCATCATCGGTCGCGAGGGTCGCAACATCCGCGCCTTCGAGCAGCTCACCGGCATCAACCTCATCATCGACGACACGCCCGAGGCGGTCATCCTATCGAGTTTCGACCCGGTCCGACGCGAGGTCGGCCGCATCACGCTCGAGAACCTCATCGCCGAC
The DNA here is from genome assembly GCA_002423585.1 of Actinobacteria bacterium UBA6100. Classification (GTDB taxonomy): domain Bacteria; phylum Actinomycetota; class Coriobacteriia; order Anaerosomatales; family Anaerosomataceae; genus UBA6100. Next base: position 153,488 of record DIWS01000004.1, on the reverse strand, counting down.
GGCCGCATCCATCCGGCTCGCATCGAGGAGATGTTCAAGAAGGCCGAGGCACTCGTCGACCAGCAGGTGCACGAGGCGGGCGAGCAGGCCGTCTTCGACGCCGGCGTGCACAACCTCCACAGTGACATCGTCCGCACGCTGGGCCGCCTCAAGTATCGCACCAGCTATGGCCAGAACGTGCTGAACCATTCGCTGGAAGTCGCGTACCTCTCCGGCGTCGTTGCAGCCGAACTCGGCCTCGACCCGGCGCTCGCCAAGCGCGCAGGACTGCTGCACGACCTCGGCAAGGCGATCGATCATGAGATCGAAGGCCCCCACGCGGTCATCGGTGCCGATCTCGCGCGCCGGCTCGGCGAGAACAAGGAAGTCGTCCACTGCATCGAGGCGCACCACGGTGACGTGGAGCCGCAGACGGTCGAGGCCGTCATCGTCCAGGCCGCGGACGCCATCTCGGCGGCACGCCCCGGCGCTCGCCGCGAGACCCTCGAGAGCTACATCAAGCGTCTTGAGAAACTCGAGGCTCTCGCCGAAGCCCACAAGGGTGTGGAGAAGTCGTATGCCATGCAGGCGGGTCGCGAGATCCGCGTGATGGTGAAGCCGGAGGAGATCTCCGACGCGGACGCCACGCTCATGGCGCGTGACCTCGCCAAGCAGATCGAAGAAGAGCTGCAGTATCCCGGACAGATCAAGGTCATGATCATCCGTGAGAGCCGCGCGATCGACTACGCGAAGTAGGGGAGCATCACCCCCACACTGTTCGGCCGCAAGGGGACCGTTCGCGGTCCCCTTGCTCTTGAGAACCGGTAGCAGGCATGGCAGGCTTGGGGACGACATGAGCGAACACGACCCACTCATAGACTTCGTGACCACGGTCTCCGGTGACGGCTACCTCAAGGTGGAGGAGTCGCTCGGCGATGGGTTCGTTCGGCTCCGGGTGCCCGAGGCCGAGCGCCGGCAGGCGAAACACGACATCCGCAGCGTCGAAGACGTGGTGATCGAGCTGCTTCGCAACGCCCGTGACGCTCACGCGCAGCGGATCTTCGTCGCTACCACCCGCGACGGGACCGTACGTACGCTCACCATGCTCGATGACGGCGTGGGCATACCTCCCGCGCTGCACGACACCGTTTTCGAGCCGCGCGTCACCTCTAAGCTAGAGACGATGGTCATGGACCGATGGGGTGTGCACGGGCGCGGCATGGCGCTCTATTCGGTGCGCGAGAACGTCAGTGCCGCGAGGATCGCAGCCTCGGCGCCGCACAAGGGCTCCGCCGTGACGGTCATCGCGGATACCTCGGAACTCACTGAGCGTGCCGACCAGTCCACCTGGCCGACCGTGGAGCCGGACGAGACGGGCACCCCGCACGTGGCGCGCGGGCCGCACAACATCGTGCGCCGTCTGGTCGAGTTCGCCTGCGAGCATCCCGAGCTCGAGCTGTACATCGGCACCCCGACGGAGGTGCTGGCCACCCTCGTCGCGCTCGGCAGGACCCAGCTCGATGTCGCCGATCTCATGTTCTGCGAGAACCTCGACCGCCTCGTCGTGTGGCAACGTCCTGCCGCCTGCGGAGACGCGGCCGAGCTCGGCGACATCGCCTCGGCCATCGGCATCCCCGTCTCCGAGCGCACCGCGCATCGCATCCTCGCCGGCGAGCTCGCCCCCCTCGAGCCCGTGCTCGCGCAGCTCACGACCGACGACGAGCCTGACGCGAAGCCTGCACCCGACATCTATCGGGACCGTCGTTCGCTCCACATCCACCACGCCGACCTTGCGGCATTCCGCCAGGAGCTCTCCAAGGCGTTCGATCTGCTCGCCGAGCGCTACTACCTCAACCTCAAGGGGGAGCCGAAGGTGACGGTGGGCCGGGATGCGATCAACGTGCGCTTCCCGGTCGAGAAGGACGACTAGGGTGGTCGCTGCCATTCGGTAGTGCGTCCGACCCCATTCATGGGATATAATCCCGCCAGGCCGCCTCCTGCGGCTCTAGCACACCAGCAGCCAACGACACACCAGCACTCACCGCACCTGTCACACTCTCGTATCCGCAGCACAGGAGGCACCGCCGCCGTGGAAGTCCTCAAGGTCTCCACCAAGTCGAGTCCCAACTCAGTCGCAGGCGCCCTCGCAGGCGTCATACGCGAGCAGGGCGTCGTCGAGATCCAGATCGTGGGCGCGGGAGCCCTCAACCAGGCCGTCAAGGCCATCGCCATCGCCCGGGGCTTCGTCGCACCGATGGGCCTCGACCTCATCTGCACGCCGGCGTTCGCTGACATCGAGATCAACGGCGAAGAACGCACCGCCATCCGTCTCCTCGTGGAGCCGCGCCACCCGCATCGCGCGTGATCGCTATGGCGGGTCCCGACCTCCACATACACTCCACCGCTTCCGACGGCGTCCTCACGCCCACAGCGACCGTGGCTCAAGCTGCCCGCGCGGGCTGCCCGGCTATCGCGATCACCGATCACGACACGGTCGGCGGGGTGGCCGAGGCGCTCGCAGCAGCAGCTCACAGCGCCGTCACCTTCATACCGGCAGTCGAGCTCTCGGCAGGGGTCGACGGGCGCGACCTCCACATCCTCGGCTATCACATCGATCACACAGACCCGACTCTCCTCGCGCACCTGGAACGCCTGCGTGGCGTCCGCCGCCAACGCGCCGGGCGCATCGTCATATCTCTGAACGACGCGGGCATCGAGGTGAGCCTTGACGACGTGCTACGTCTCGCTGACGGCGGATCGGTAGGCCGTGCCCACATCGCGCAACTGCTCGTCGCATCCGGGAACGCCGCGTCGGTCGAGGACGCCTTCCGTCGCCTGCTCGGGCGCTCGGCCCCGCACTACGTCCCCAAGCCCTTGTGCTCGCCCGCCGAGGTGATCGGATGGATCCGCCACGCCGGCGGCGTGCCGGTGATCGCGCACCCGGGACTCAGCAACGTCGACGATCTCATCCCTGACCTGGTCCGCACAGGGCTCCTCGGCATCGAGGCGTATCACTCCACTCACGACCCCGGGACAGTGGGCCGCTACCTGCTCATCGCCAGGGAATCGGATCTCATCGTGACCGGCGGAAGCGACTTCCACGGTCTCGATCGCGACGGCGACCGGCTCGGTTCCGCGGACGTCCCCATCGATGTCATCGACCGGCTCGCGGCGGCACACGAACAGGTCCGGGCGGGCCGATGAAGAGCTACTTCGTGCGCACCTTCGGCTGCCAGATGAACAAGCACGACTCCGAGCGCATCGCCGGGCTGCTCGAGCAGCGAGGCCTCACGCGAGCCGACGCGCCGGAGAGCGCGGATGTGATCGTCTTCAACACCTGCTGTGTCCGGGAGACGGCCGACGAGCGCCTCTACGGTCAGGTCTCGTCTCTCAAGGCCCTCAAGACGGGCGGCCGCCCCGACGTCATCATCGCGGTCGGGGGATGCGTGGGGCAGCGCGATGGTGCCGAGGTCCTCAGGCACGTTCCTCACGTCGATGTCGTCTTCGGGACACACAACATCCACGAGCTGCCCTCGCTGCTCGATGCCGCCGAACAGGGCCGTTCCGCCGTCAGCGTCCTTGAGGGGGGAGACCGGTTCGCCAGCGACCTGCCGTCGGTACGCGACACCGCCTGGCACGCGTGGGTCTCGATCACCGTCGGCTGCGACAACCACTGTGCCTACTGCATCGTCCCGACGGTCCGCGGGCCGGAACGCAGCCGCTCGCTCGAGGTTGTGGTAGCCGAGGTCGTATCCCTCGTCGCTGACGGTGTCGTGGAGGTCACCCTGCTCGGACAGAACGTCAACTCCTTTGGACGGGACCGCTACGGCGCACCACGCTTCGCTGAGTTGCTTCGCGCGGTGGCGTCCACGGGGGTCGAACGGATCCGCTTCGCCACCAGTCATCCCAAAGACCTGAGCGACGACACGATCGCAGCCATGGCCGAGATCCCGTCGATCATGCCGTACCTGCACCTGCCGGTGCAGCACGGCTCGAACCGCATCCTGGCCGCGATGAACCGGCGGTACACCCGCGAGCAGTACCTCGCACGCATCGAGGCGCTCCGCGCCGCGATCCCGGGCATCACACTCTCGACGGACATCATCGTGGGCTTTCCCGGCGAGACCGAGGACGACTTCGCCGAGACGCTCGACCTGGTGCGCCGAGTGGGGTTCGATCACGCGTTCACGTTCATCTATTCGCGTCGAGAGGGCACGCCCGCTGCTGCTCTGGTCGACACTGTCCCTCGTGACGTCGCCCAGGAGCGCTTCGACCGGCTCGCGGTGCTCGTGCGTGACCTCGCGTACGCGTCGAACGAGCGCGAGGTCGGAGCGGTACGCTCCTGTCTGATCGAGGGACCCTCGCGCCGGGACCCCGCCGTGCTGGCCGCTCGCACGCCGCACAACAAGCTCGTGCACCTCCCCGTTGCCGCCGGGACGCGAGCCGCGGACGTTGCGGGATCGCTTCAGGACGTCGCCATCACCGCAGCACACCCGTGGTTCCTCACCGGGGAGTTCGCCTGAGCGTGGCGTTAGCACCCGTGCCGGGGCGGGAATGCTCACCGTGGTCCGGGAGGTGATCAGCGTGAACGGGACCGTGCTCGGCATCATCGCGCCACATCCCCCCATCATGGTGCTTGAGGTCGGGGGTGTGCGCGCGGGGGTCACCGCCGACTCGACGGAGGCCATGGACGTCGCCCATCGGGCGCTCACAGCATTCGATCCGGATGTCATCGTATTGATGTCTCCGCACGCCCCTGTCGTGCGGGACGCCTTCGTCATCGACACCAGCGAGGTCCTGACAGGGGATCTCGGCGCGTTCGGCGCCGGGAATGTCCGCATCACGACGGGTGGTGATTCCGCGCTTGCGGAGGCCATCATCAGTGAGGCCACCGCCTCGGGCATCCCCATCGTCCCGCGCTCGGCGAGTCCCGCGCTCGACCCGGGGCTACTCGACCACGGCGCGCTCGTTCCCTTGAGCTTCCTCGATCGTGAGTCCCGCTATCCGCTCGTGGAACTGTCGCTGGCGTTCCTCCCGCTCGCGACCCACCGCTCTTTCGGGGCAGCGATCCGCCGGGCCACCGAGCGACTCGGGCGTCGCACCGTGTTCATTGCGAGCGGTGACTGCAGCCACCGGCTCACCCGCGACGCACCGGCCGGTTTCTCCGTGCACGGAGCGGAGTTCGATGCCGAGTTGCTGAGGGTCCTGGGCACCGGTGCATTCGACGAGCTCGAGCATATCGAGCCGTCGCTCATCGAAGCCGCGGGCGAGTGCGGGCTGCGCTCGTTCATCACCCTCGGCGGTTTCCTGGGTGAGAGCGACGTCCACACACGCGTGCTCTCGTACGAGGGCCCCTGGGGCGTCGGATATCTCACGGCGCTGTCGGGGTCTCCGGCTCTTCTGGCACACCTCGGCACGCCCGATCGCGGCGTGAAGGGCGGCATGCCCGGCGCAACAGAATCGGCGCCCGTGGACCTGGCCAGACGGACGATCGGGACGTACGTGCGCGAACGCAGGGTGATCACCGAACCGCCGTCCGAAGGCCTGCTCGCGTCCCGCCACGGCGCGTTCGTGAGTCTTCATCGCGCCGGCATGTTGCGCGGGTGTATCGGCACCATCGCTCCCACCCAACCCACTCTCGCCGACGAGATCATCCACAACGCCATCCAGGCGGCGACGGCCGATCCGCGCTTCCCGCCATTGGGCGTCCACGAGCTGGACGACCTCGAGATCTCCGTGGATGTCCTCCAGCCGCCGGAGCCCGCCACTCAGGAGGACCTCGATCCGCGCGTGTTCGGCGTGATCGTGTCGGCCGACTGGCGCAGAGGGCTGCTCCTGCCCGACCTCGAGGGAGTGGATTCTGCTGAAGAGCAGATCGCCATCGCCCGCCAGAAGGCGGGTATCGGGCCGGGCGAAAACGTGAATCTCGAGCGATTCCGCGTGGACCGCTACCATTAGCCGGTGACCACACCACACCCCATCGCGATCGTCGGGCCAACCGCGGTCGGCAAGAGTGCCGTTGCCGAGCAGGTGGCCTACCGCATCGACGGCGAGATCATTGACGCGGACTCCATGCAGGTCTACCGCGGCATGGATATCGGCACGGCCAAGACCGCGCCGGCCGACCGCCTCGTGCCCCACCATTGCCTGGATCTGACCGAGCCCGGGACTCCGTACTCGGCGGCGCTGTTCCAGCGCGATGCCCGAGCCGCCATCGACTCAGTTGCGGCACGAGGTCACATCCCGGTGATCGTCGGCGGCACCGGCCTCTACGTGCGGGCCGCCCTGGACGAGTTCTCGTTTCCGGAAGGGGAGCGCACGAACGAGACGCGCCGCCTCCTCGAGGAACGCGCAGAGCGTATCGGCTCGCAGGCGCTCCACGCGGAGCTCGCGGCGCTGGATCCCGCCTCGGCCGCGCTTGTCCACCCGAACAACGTCCGCAGGACCATCCGCGCGCTGGAGATGCGGTCGTCTGGCACTTCGTACGCGCAGCAGGCCTCCGGCTTCACGCGCAGGGAGGCGCACTACCCGGGAGCGCGTCTCATCGGACTCACGATGGAGCGGTCCCGGCTGTACGCGCGCATCGATGCGAGGGTCGACGCGATGCTCGCCGAAGGCCTGCTCGGTGAGGTGGCACGACTGCTCGAGGCGGGATACCGGCACGCCCTCACGGCCACCCAGGCCATCGGCTACAAGGAACTCGTCCCGGTGCTCGAACGACGGTCGACGCTCGAGGCCGCGGCCGATGAGATCAAGCGGGCCTCGCGGCGCTATGCGAAACGCCAGCTCACCTGGTTCCGCGCGGATCCGCGCGTCATCTGGGTGGATGTCACCGAGATGTCAGCCGAAGGCGCGACCCGTGCGGTGCTCGACCTGGTAGAATCGGCCGAATAGCAGCGTGGGAGGAGCAACGTGCAGCTTTCGTTCTCTAAGATGAATGGCCTCGGAAACGACTTCGTGATGATCGAGGACCTCGGCGAGGCTCTTGAGTTGTCGCCGGAGGCCGCGCAGTGGTTGTGCGACCGCCACTTCGGCGTCGGGGCTGACGGCGTGATACTCGTGCGTCCTGCCACCACATCCGAGGCGGACTTCTACATGCACTACCTCAACGCCGACGGCTCTCTTGCGGAGATGTGTGGGAACGGGGCCCGCTGCTTCGCCAAGTACGTGGTCGACCACGGACTGGTGCCCGCAGACGCCACCTCGCTCGTGATCGAGACCCTCGGCGGCCTCAGGCCCGTCACGTTCCTTCGCGACGAGAACGGTCTGCTCGCCACCGCCACGGTGGACATGGGCATCCCGAAGTTCGCGCCGGAGGAGATCCCCGCGGACTTCGAGGGGACGCAGGTCTACGACTGCCCGCTGGATACACCTGTCGGCACGGTCGGTATCACCGCAGTGAACATGGGCAATCCGCACGTGGTCATCTGGGTCGACGACGTGGACGAGGCACCGGTCGAGACCGTCGGCCCGTTCATAGAGAAGCACGAGCGCTTCCCGCAGGGCACGAACGTCGAGCTCGCACAGCTCGTCGACAACACCACGATCAAGATGCGGGTCTGGGAACGTGGCGTGGGGGAGACCCTCGCGTGCGGAACCGGCGCCTGCGCGGTGCTCGTGGCAGGGACGCTCTCATGCCGGGTCGGCCGTGACGCGACGGTCGAGCTTCCGGGCGGGAACCTCGAGATCCGCTGGCACGAGGATGACCACGTGTACATGACCGGTTCCGCGGCGGTCGCCTTCACCGGTACGATCGATCTCGGCGACGAAGACGCATAGCGCCGCACCGCGACCACTCCGGGACCGCTCCGCCGTTTGCTACCATGTCCCGGACGCCGTATCGCCTTGTAGAGAAGGGGACACCACCGTGAGGACCGCCAGCCGCATGGCCAACCTGCCGCCGTACCTGTTCGCGGAGATCGACCGCAAGCGGGCACTGAAGGAGGCCGAGGGCGTCGACGTCATCTCGCTCGGCATCGGTGACCCTGATCTTCCGACCCCGCAGCGGATCATCGATGCGATGGCGCATGCCATCACGCTGCCCAAGAACCACCAGTACCCGGCCTACGCGGGTTCAGGCCCGTACCGCGCCGCGTGTGCCGAGTGGATGCGGCGCCGCTTCGGCGTGGATCTCGACCCGGCCACCGAGGTGCTCGCGCTCATCGGCTCCAAGGAGGGCATCGCCCACCTGTTCCCGGCATTCGTCGACGAGGGCGACTACACGCTCGTTCCGGGCGTGGGCTACCCCGTCTACACCACGGGCGGCGTGCTCGTGGGCGGCAAGACACACTACATGCCGATGAACGAGGGGAACGACTGGCTCGCCGACTTCGAGTCCACCCCGGCAGACGTCCTCGCACGCGCGAAGATGATGTTCATCAGCTACCCCAACAACCCTGCGGCGGTGTCCGCTCCCGCCGAGTACTTCGACCGTGCGATCGCCTTCGCCAGGGAGCACGACCTGCTGCTCGTTCATGACAACGCCTACTCGGAGATCGGCTTCGACGGCTACCTGCCCCCAAGCATCATGGAGCGCCCCGGCGCGCGTGACGTGGCCATCGAGCTCTTCAGCTGCTCGAAGGCGTACAACATGACCGGCTGGCGTATCGCGTTCGCATGCGGGAACGCCGAGGCCATCAACGCCCTCGGCACGGTGAAGAACAACGTGGACTCCGGAGCATTCACCGCGATCCAGGAAGCGGCGATGGAGGCCATGCTCGGCCCCCAGGAAGACGTCGCCGAGATGCGGACGATCTACCAGCGCCGGCGCGACACGGTTCTGGCGGCGCTCGACAGGATCGGTCTCACGGCGCGGCCTTCGGCCGGCACCATCTACGTGTGGGCGCGGATCCCTGAGGGCTACACGTCGGTCGAGTACGCCACGGCCGTGCTCGACAAGGCCGGCGTCATCGTCCCCGCGGGCAGCGCGTACGGCCCCGACGGCGAAGGCTACATCCGCATCTCCCTCGCCACACCCGACGACCGTCTCGCCGAGGCGCTCGAACGTATGGCCGAATCCCTCTAAGGAGCACTCCCTCACATATGGCTCGCGAAGCCTTCGAAGTCACACAGGATGCCGGGGACCGGGCACTGCTCGTTGGCATCGACCGCGCACGTTCCGATGGCTGGACGCTCGAAGACGACCTGGCCGAGCTCACCCGCCTCGTCGACACCGCCGGAGCGAAGGTCGTGGGCACCGTGACCCAGCGTCTCGAGCGGCCCAACCCGCGCACCTTCATCGGGGCAGGCAAGGCCGCCGAGATCGAAGTGCTCGCCCGCGAGCAGGCCGCTACGCTCGTGGTCTTCGACGACGACCTCACGCCGAGCCAGCAGGCAAACCTCGAGGGCCTCCTGCCACAGGTGCGGGTCATCGACCGCACGCAGCTCATCCTCGACATCTTCGCCCTGCACGCGGTGAGCCACGAGGGCAAGCTTCAGGTTGAGCTGGCGCGCCTGGAGTACCTGCTGCCCCGGCTGCGGGGCATGTGGGGCCACCTCGAGGCCGAGCGGCTCGGTGGTGGCAGGGGAGCGCGCTTCGGCGCAGGCGAGTCTCAGCTGGAGAGCGACCGACGCCTGACCCGCAGGCGCATCTCGGAGCTCAAGCGCGAGCTCAAGCAGGTCGCGCGGTCACGCGAGACACAGCGTGCATCCCGTGCGCGTTCGGGCGTCTTCCGCATCGCGCTCGTGGGCTACACCAACGCGGGGAAGTCCACGCTCCTCAATGCGCTCACCGATGCGGGCGTGCTCGTACAGGACCAGCTCTTCGCTACTCTGGATGCCACCACCCGGCGCCTCAGCCTACCGGACGGCCGCGACGCGACCCTCACCGATACCGTCGGCTTCATCAACAAACTCCCGCACGGGCTGGTGGAGGCCTTCAAGTCGACGCTCGATGAGGTGCGAGAGGCCGACCTGCTCCTCCACGTGGTCGACTCCTCCCACCCGAACGCCGGCGCGCAGATCGCCGCCGTGAACGAGGTCCTCCAGGAACTCGGCACCTCGGGCAAGCCGCAGCTCATCGCATACAACAAGACCGATCTCCTGCCGAAGCACGAGACGGAGCGTCTGGCCGAACTGCCCGGTGCGGTGGCCATCTCGGCGGGAGCCCCGAGGGGACTTGATGCGCTGCTCGAGCGCATCGCCCTGATCGCCGCGCAGAGCGGCACCGCGATCACGGTGCTGATACCTTACGAACGCGGAGAGATGGTCAGGCTGGCACACGACAGCGCGCACGTGCTGTCCGAGGAGCACACGGCGGAGGGGACGCTGATCACCCTCGTGTCGCCGCCCGAGGTCGCAGGCCGCTTCGGCGACTTCCTCGTCGACCGCTAGGAGCTACACCCGGCGGAACAGCGCGACGACCTTGCCGAGGATTGCGAAGTCGACGTGTCCGTCGGCGTAGATGGGCTCCATCGTGCGGTTCTCCGGCTGCAGACGGACGCGCTCGCCATCCCGGAAGAACCGCTTCACGGTGGCCTCTTCGTTGAGCATGGCCACCACGATCTCTCCGTTGCTCGCGGTCTGCTGCTGGCGCACCACGACGTAGTCGCCGTCGAGGATGCCGGCTTCGATCATGCTCTCACCCTTCACCCGCAGGATGAAGGTGTCCTCACCCGCGAACGAAGCCGGGAGGGGGAGGGTGGACTCGATGTTCTCGGCGGCGAGTATGGGCGCGCCAGCCGCCACCTGGCCGACCAGCGGGACCGCCTGGACACGCTCGTAGTCGATGGCGCGTTCGGTATCACGGTAGTCGAGCACCTCGAGCGCGCGAGGCTTGGACGGATCGCGACGTAGAAGACCTTTGGCTTCAAGTGCGGCGAGATGCGAATGCACGGTGGAGGAAGACGACAGGCCGACCGCCTCGCCGATCTCCCGGACGGAGGGCGGAAAGCCCTTCCTGTGGATCTCCGCGCGTATGTAGTCGAGGATCTCGCGCTGCCGTGAGGTGAGCTCACGCTTGTATGCCATGGAGACCCCCTGGATAGGAAACCCTTCGGCGACAGTGTACGCCAGGAGCATAGTGCATGCAAACACATGTTCGTACTCACTGCTTGCATATCGAACACGTGTTCGGTAGAGTGTGACTCGAACGTATGTTCGTTTCGGACGAAGCGATGTCAGACCGGGCGGGTAGGGTGTGCATGCAAACCGCACGAATGGAGGACTGATGCAGTACGCAGCAACTCTTTCACCGGCCCGGACCCTGTCACGGCGCGGAAACGCATCACGGCAGCCCGCAGCCCGTCAACTGAGCCGCACGGTCGAACGCTTCGCCCTGTCTGCTCTTCTGGCAGCCGCACTGCTCGTCTCGCTCGCAGCGCTCGCGCACGAGCCCGCAGCCCCCATGCCGGCGACGTGGAGCGCGGTGGCGGTAGGTGAGAGCGCCACTTTGTGGGGTATCGCGGAGGCTCACCCCGTCAACGGACGATCAACGCTCGAGACGCTTGAGCTGATCCGGGCTGAGAACGGCCTCGACGACTACACCATTCACGCAGGTCAGGTACTGCGAGTGCCCGGCTCCGAGCCGGCGCTCGCCGTGGCCCAGCGGTAACTGCAGGCCTCTACGCGCTCACTCCTCGTTCGCACGTGCAGTCTATGCATACGCCCTGTTGTCGCCCCATATCTTGTGTGCTAGGCTTTCGGCAATCCTAGATATGGGGGATATACCGATGAAGTGCCCGTTCTGCGGTCACAGCGAGACCAAAGTGGTGGATTCCCGCGACTCGGACGCTCAGGACGCTATCAGGCGGCGCCGTGAGTGCCTTGAGTGCACCAAGCGGTTCACGACGTATGAGCGTCGTGAGGAGATGCCGCTGATGGTGCTCAAGAAGGATGGTTCGACCGAGCCCTTCGACCGGGGAAAACTGCTGCGCGGACTCGTCGTGGCCACCGCGAAACGCCCCGTTTCGACGGCGCGTCTTGAGGCCCTGATGGACGACATCGAAGCCGAACTCCACAATGCGATGCAGTACGAGATCCCTGCCAAGCGCCTTGGCGACATGGTGCTCGTCCGGCTCCTCGACCTCGACAAGGTGGCCTACATCCGCTTCGCATCGGTATACAAGGAGTTTGCGGACCTTGATGGATTCACCTCCGAGCTGAAGAAGCTCGGCTGAGCACTGCCGATTCCAACGACGTAGCCCGGGAGCCCGACTGATGGAAGTGAAGTTGTTCGTTCGCGAAGATTGTCCCGGGTGTCCCGCCGCGCGCGAGGCATGCGAGGGCATCGCGAACCTCTCCGTCTACGACCTGAGCGACATGCGCGGCATCGCCGAAGCATCTCTGCTGGGTGTGGCATCAGCGCCGTCGGTCGTAGTCGTCGATTCCTCGGGCCGCGAGGTGGCCGGATGGCGCGGCATCACGCCGGACCCCTCGGATCTACGTGCGATTCTTGCGAACTGACATGGCACATCCGGTGGACATCATGATCAAGCGCTTGGACCCGGATCTGCCGCTTCCTTCGTATGCACACGCGGGTGACGCCGGTCTGGATCTTTACTCCGCCGAGGATTGCGCCCTCGCACCACACGAGCGCGCACTCATCGGCACCGGCATCGCCGTAGCCATCCCGGACGGCTACGCCGGGTTCGTCCAGCCCCGAAGTGGCCTCGCCCTCAAGCGAGGCCTTTCTCTTGTCAACACACCAGGGCTGATCGACGCGCACTACCGCGGCGAGATCAAGCTGATCGCGATCAACCTCGACCCGACCGTCCCCGTGAACATCACGCGAGGCGAAAAGGTCGCTCAACTGGTTGTCCAACGTGTCGAGCACGCCCGTCTCGTCGAGGTGGACGATCTCGACCAGACACACCGAGGCGCCGACGGGTTCGGGAGCACGGGTGTCTGATCACTGCCGCTCATCGGTGTTAGTCAGGTGCGAGAGCGCCTGTGAGGTTGTCATCGGCAGAGCCCTGGTACCACGGGAGGAGGGATCGCCACAGCGGGCACGACGCCTGCGCGGACGACCATCATCCTAAGGACCGGGTCGGTCCGCGCTACGACGCTTCGTGCGAATGTTCACCACTCTTCTGACAACGACTACGAACGAAAGGCCGATGCGATGGAGAAGTTCTTCAAGTTCAGCGAGCGCGGAACCACACTCAAGACCGAGATTCTCGCGGGTGTGGTCACGTTCATGACCATGGCGTACATCATCTTCGTGAACCCGGGCATCCTTTCCGCTGCATTCGGCGATGCTGGCGCAGAGTGGATCCCCGCACTGGCGACCGCAACCGCTCTCGGTGCCGCCCTCATGTGTCTTGCTATGGGGCTCATCGCGAACCGCCCGCTCGCCCTGGCCTCGGGCATGGGGTTGAACGCGGTCGTCGCGTTCAGCATCATCCTGGGCGCAGGCGTTCCGTGGCAGGTCGGCATGTCGGTCATCTTCGTTGAAGGTATCGTCATCCTGCTCCTGGTGATGACAGGCCTGCGCGAGGCGATCATGAACGCGATCCCGATCAACCTCAAGCGTGCGATCGGCGTGGGCATCGGCCTGTTCATCACCTTCATCGGCCTCGTCGATGGCGGACTCGTGACCGCCAACCCGGCTACGCTCGTCCAACTCGGCGACTTCAGCAACCCCGCCGTTTGGGTCACCCTGATCGGCTTGGTCGCGATCTTCGCGTTCATGGCGCTCAAGGTGAAGGGCGATATCCTGTGGGGCATTCTCGTCGCGGCAGTGGCTGCCCTGATCTTCAAGGTGACGAGCCTCCCGACGAGCATCGTCGCTTCGCCGGACTTCAGCACCTTCTTCGCTCCGTTCCAGACACCGGAGGGCACTGACTCGATCGCCCTACTGCAGGTCTTCACACCGACGCTGCTGCTCTTCGTGTTCGCCGTGATGCTGACCGACTTCTTCGACACGATGGGCACCGTTCTGTCCGTGGGCGAGCAGGCCGGTTTCGTGGGCGAGGACGGCAAGGTCCCGGGCATCCGGAACATCCTTGCAGTCGACTCGGCAGCCGCTGCGGTGGGCGGTCTGTTCGGCGCGAGCTCCATCACCACGTACATCGAGTCGGCCGCAGGCGTCGCCGAAGGCGGCCGCACAGGCCTCACCTCCGTCGTCACCGGTCTTCTCTTCGCGCTGACGGTGTTCTTCACGCCGGTCATCGCCATGATCGGCGGCTCGACTTCCATCACCGCTGGCGCGCTCATCGTCGTCGGCTTCCTCATGATGACCAACATCAGGGAGATCCCCTGGGACGACTTCGAGAACGCCTTCCCGGCCTTCCTCGTGATCGTCGGGATCCCGCTCACCTACAACATCAGCTACGGTATCGGCCTCGGCTTCATCAGCTTCGTTCTCATCAAGCTGCTCCATGGCAAGGCCAAAGACATCCACTGGCTGATGTACATCGTGAGCGTGGCGTTCGTTGTCGCGTTCGTCCTGCCCAGCATCCAGGCTGCGATCGGGTAGGGGGCATACGTGGCTGAACGCAAAGTGATACAGACAGACGAGAAGCTGCCCATCCTGCAGGCGATCCCGCTCGCCCTGCAGCACCTGATGGCGATGTTCGGGGCCACGGTCCTGGTACCGCTTCTCACGGGCCTTGATCCGTCGCTCGCGATCATGACCTCGGGCGCGGGGACGATCCTGTACCTGATCCTCACCAAGAACAAGATCCCGAGCTACCTGGGGTCGTCGTTCGCGTTCATCGGACCGATCGCCGCGGTGGCCGCCACCAAGGGCATCCCGGCCGCACTCGGTGGTCTGGTGGTCGGCGGCCTTCTGTACGTCGTCGTCGCCCTCATCATCAAGGGATTCGGAACCGGCTGGATCAACAAGGTCCTGCCGCCGGCCCTCGTGGGCGCGGTCGTGATCGTCATCGGTCTCGGTCTCGCCGGTGTGGCGGTCGGTATGGCCACCAAGGGAGCCGGAGACGCCTTCGCCATCGAGAACCTGATCATCGCGATGATCACGCTGGCGGCGGCGATAGCCTTCTCGAGCTACTTCAAGGGCTTCCTGTCCACCATACCGGTGCTCCTGGGCATCGTCGTCGGCTACATCGCCGCGATCCCCATGGACATGGTCGACTTCCAGCCGGTGCTCGACGCCGCGTGGGTCGGTCTCCCGACGCTGGTGTTCCCCGAATGGGACCTCGGCGCGATCCTCATCATCGCTCCGGTAGCGCTCGTCGTGATCATCGAGCACATCGGCCACCTTCTCGTGGTGAACGAGATCGTCGGCAAAGACTTCACGCCGATGTTGCCGGAATCGCTGGCCGGAGACGGTCTCGCAACGGCGCTGTCCGCGATGGTGGGAGGCTCACCGTCCACGACGTACGCCGAGAACATCGGCGTCATGGCGGTCACCAAGGTCTATGCGACTCAGATCTTCTGGTACGCAGGCGCGTTCGCCTTCGTGATCGGTGGATTCGTGCCGAAGCTCAAGTTCCTCATCCAGTCGATACCGGTGCCGGTCATGGGCGGCATCTCGCTGCTCCTGTTCGGCCTCATCGCAAGCTCCGGCCTGCGGATGCTCGTGGAGAGCGGCATCGACTACGGCCATAGCCGGAACCTGATCCTGTCGAGTGTGGTCCTTGTCATAGGTATCGGCATGGAGACCACAGGGACCGTCATCCCGCTGGGCGACTACGTCCTACCGGGCATGGCCACCGCAACGTTCCTCGGCATTCTGCTGAACCTGATCCTGCCGAAGGAGTCCAAGGGGCTGGCGATCGACTCGCCGGACTTCTCAGCAGAACTGCAGGAAGAGGCGGCGGGAGCGTAGAACTACCGCACTGAGACTCCGCGAGCAACGGGCTCGTGTGGAATCTGACGGCCCCGGGCTGCGAATCACGCAGTCCGGGGCTGCTTCAACTCCACGGCATTCGCCGGTCCACGACCCGGAGAACGGGGGATGGCATTCCATAACAACCCGTAACCTCGCGTCTGTCTGTCGCGTTGTGACTAGTATCACACCAATACGACAGCAGGCGACACTGAGGCGGGGGTCTTCATGCCGGAAGAGGATGAGGTAGTCCGACGCACGCCCTACGAGTGGGGGCGTCTGATCATCATGAACCTCGTCATCGTGGTGATCCCAACGATCATCTACTACAGACTGCGCGTCGCTGGAAACGGACTCCTGCAACTGCACCTTACGATCGCGGCCTTCTACGCAATCACCGCACTGGTTGTGATGTGGGAGGCCCTGGCCACGATCAGGCGCAGACGCGCCAACAGCTCGGGAGAGCCGTCCGGGCTGCGAGCGCGACTCGCCCGGTTGCTTCACATCTCAGGCGGGCGGCTGCCGGAGACGGAGCTGCCGCCTCCCGGCTCGATCACATTCATCGTTGCCGCGTTCCTGCCCAACGAACGACTGATCATCCTAGAGACCATCCGCCACCTGCTGACGTCCGTGGAGCGTCCCACGGCCGGCTTCGAGGTCATTCTTGCGTACAACACACCATGCGATCTCCCTGTCGAGAAGGCGCTTGCCGGGCTCGCTGCGACCGAATCCGCCTTCACCATGCTCCGTGTCGATGGAAGCGAGTCGAAGGCTGAGAACGTCAATGCGGCGATCCGGCGAGCCACAGGGGATGTCATCTGCATTCTCGACGCCGACCACCAGCCTTGCAGCGACTGTGTCAGCCGCGCCTGGAGGTGGCTTCAGAACGGCTACGATGTCGTTCAGGGGCGCAGCGTCATACGTAACCATCCGACGAACTTCCTGACACGCATGATCGCCGTTGAATTCGAGTCGATCTACGCGGTCAGTCACACTGCCCGGTCGCTGGTGCTCGACACGGCCATCTTCGGCGGATCGAACGGCTACTGGCGAGCGGACGTCCTCAAAGCGATCCTCTTCGATGGCACGATGATGACCGAGGATATCGATGCCTCTTCACGCGCACTTCTGGCAGGCTATCGCATCGCGCATGACCGCAGTATCATCTCCGCGGAGTTGGCACCGGACACGTTCCACGCATTCTGGTGTCAGCGCAAACGATGGGCTCAGGGCTGGCTGCAGGTGAGCCTGAAGTACCAGCGGCCCTTCTGGACCACGAAGCATCTGACCCTCGCACAGAAGATCCACTGGACGTATCTGCTGCTCTACAGGGAGCTCTACCCGATCATCACGCTCCAGGTCTTCCCGGTCATCTTCAGCCTGCTGCTGTACCAAGGCGACATGCCGATGCGCACGCATTGGTTCCTGCTCTTCAGCACCGTCGTCACACTGGCCAGCGGTCCGATGGCGACCATCTCATCGATGAGGCATGCCAAGGGACGGTACCCGGCCTGGTACGGGATCGTCTACGCGCTGTGCGTCGTCTGGTTCGTGATGATCAAGAATGCGATCGCACTGGTTGCGATGTATGACCAGCTGTTCAAGAACACCGACTGGGTCGTCACACGTCGTGGGATCTCCGGTCGACTGCAATCGGAACTCGCGGACGACGTCGCCTGACACCTGTTCGGCAGCAGACCACTGCATGCCCGCATTCCTGCTGGACTACGCTCAAGGTGTACGCCCGATAATGTATCTTATGGGAAGTGAGATGTATGGCACACCAAAGGGCTTAGAGAAGGGACCCCTCTCCCTCACAGATGGGTCCCCGTGCATCCTCGGTGTCGCTTCGAGAGCCGCTACGGGGCTCTCGATCGATCAGAGCAGGCCCTGCGGGAAGAACGCACCCTCGAACTCGGACTTGGTCATCTCGGCAAGGTCCTCCTCGCGCGACTTCAGCCACTCATGTGCCGCGCCCCTGTCCGGGAACGACCCCAGGGTGAACGTGGTGTCCTCGTCATCGAGCAGCACGGCCTCCACGGTGTAGGCCGCTTCATCGACTATCGTCTCGGCCGGCGGTCGGCGGTACAGTATGTCGTCACGCCACTCGAGGTCGACCGCGTCGGTGGTGTCCACCGTCATGACCCTCAGACGATAGAAATCTGCGGCATTGCCGATGCTCTTGGACACGGGTGCCTCCCTCAGGGCGTCACGAGTTGTGTGTAGCTGCCGCCGGCCGCAACCCAGCCCTCCACGCCGTCGGCGGTACGGACGTGGTACCAACCGGTGCCCTCCTCGAGGAGCACAAGCTGCTGGTCGATGGAGAGCACCTGGACCACCGGGGACGTCGTCGACGCCTCGGCGCGCAGGTTCAGCCCGTCGCTCAGCACGACCACGTACGGTCCTGCAGTAAGAACCGCTCCCGGCTGCTGGGTCGTCTCGGCGCTCTCTTCGGCCTCGGCTGCGGCACGGGCCTCCCGGTAGTCCGAGATGAAGCCCCATAGGACCGCACCAACGATGAGCAGCAGCACCCAGGGGACGATGAAGCGCACGGCGCGGACAAGTCCTGACATGTCGGGCGAGTGCCCGTACTCCTCAGACATGCTGCGCCTCCCGATTCATCTCAGATGTACAGTCCCCCGCCGTAGACGGCGGGATCAGTGAGATCGTAGGTCGTCGAGGCACTCGCGATGAGTCCGTCCGCCTCCGCGAACGATGCACGCGAGGCGTCCAGGTCGAGATCCGCCAGCGCGTCGAGCACCGCTTCGCCCGTTGCGCCCCCTACCCTGCCGACCTGCTCGGACAGTGACGTTGCAGCCGCACCCAGCGCGTCTGCCAACGACCAGAGCGTCTTAGGGAGGGCGAGATCGGCGAGTTCCGCCGCCTCCATGGTCATCCGGGCGGCGACCTCCGCAAGCACACGACGCTCCTCCGAGCCCTCCTCAGCGAAGGCGAGCAGGCCGTCGACCGAACCTTCCACAAGCGCACCGATGGTCCCGTCGACCGTTTTGAGTGCGGCCCCGATGGCTTCCCTGCGCCCCAACAGGCCCACAAGGTAGCGCCTGACCTGCCGGCGCCAGGCGAGCCGAGCGAGCACGATCGTGAGCGCGACCAACACCACGGCCACGCCTGCGATGATCGCGTACGGTGTCCAGCCGTCGGGCACGTGGTCCTCCTGAAAGATCAGCGTCGAACGGTCTACTGCTTCTGGCGTCGATCGATGACGTGTTTCGCCTTGCCAACCGTACGTTCAATAGTACCAGGCTCGACGAGAGTGACCTTGGCGTGCAGCCCGACGACCGAGCTGATCCGTTCCGAGACCGACCGCGTGAAGGCGATCATGTCCTTCATCACGTCCGAGAACTGTGCCTCGGACACCTCGATCTGCACCTCGAGCTGATCCATAGCACCGATCCGGTCGACGATGATGAGGTAGTGCGGCTCGACACCCTCGACCTGGAGGAGCGCGTCTTCGATCTGGCTCGGGAAGACGTTCACGCCGCGGATGATGAGCATGTCGTCCGTGCGAGCGCGCACCTTGCGCATACGCGAGAGCGTGCGCCCGCACTCGCAGGGTGACGAGTCGATCACGGTGAGGTCGTGCGTGCGGTACCTGAGCACGGGGAACGCCTCTTTGGTGAGCGAGGTGATGATCAGCTCGCCCTCCTCCCCCTCTGCCTTCGGCTCGCCGGTCACCGGGTCCACGACCTCGAACAGGAAGTGGTCCTCGGCCATATGCAGGCCGCACTGGTGCTCGCACTCGCCGGACACGCCGGGGCCCATCACCTCCGACAGGCCGTAGTTGTCGGTGGCAAGGATTCCCAGACGACGCTGGATCTCATCGCGCATGCCCTCGCCCGACGGTTCGCCGCCGAAGAGCCCGACGCGCAGCGGCAGCGCGTGCATGTCGATGCCCATCTTCTCAGCGATCTCGGCGATGTACAGCGCGTAGCTGGGCGTGCCGACGATCACCGTGGTGCCGAAGTCCTGCATCATCAGCAGCTGACGCTCGGTATTGCCCGAGCCGGCCGGGAAGATCGTCGCTCCGATACGCTCGAGGCCGTAGTGCATGCCCCATCCGCCGGTGAACATGCCGTACAGGAAGACCATCTGCACACGATCACGCTCGGTGACGCCGGCGGCGGACCCCACGCGGGCGGTGAGCTCGGTCCACGTGTTGAGGTCGCCGCGTGTGTAGCCGACGACGATGGGTTTGCCGGTGGTGCCCGACGAGGAGTGCACGCGCACGACCTGCTCGAGCGGCACGGCGAACATCCCGTACGGATAGGTGTCCCGCAGTGCCGTCTTGTCAGTCATCGGCAGCAGGCGTACGTCTGCGAGCGCGCGGATGTCCTTCGGCTTTACACCGCGTTTGTCCAGCTCATCGCGGTAGAAGGGCACCCGTTCGTAGACCCAGGCGACCGTCGACTGCAGCCGCCGCAACTGCAGCGCCTCCAGGTTCGCGCGCTCCATCGTCTCGTACTCGGCGTTCCAGATGGGCATCGCCCACTCACCCTTTCGTCTCGTGCCACGCCCCGAGGTAGATGAGGCGCACATCGTCGTTGTCGAGCAGCTCCTCGGCAGGGCCCTCGAGCGCGACCCTACCGGTGCGGACCACATAACCGCGGCATGCGTGCCGAAGCGCGAGCCGCGCGTCCTGCTCCACGAGCACCATCCCCAGGCCGGAGTCGCGCAGCACGTCGAGTGCAGAGAAGATCTCACCGATCACCTTGGGCGCCAGGCCGAGCGACGGCTCGTCAAGCAGCAGCACGCGAGGTGCGGACATCATCGCACGGCCGATGGCCAGCATCTGCTGCTCGCCGCCCGAAAGTGTGCCCGCAGCCTGCCTCCGGCGTTCGGCGAGCACAGGAAAGAGGCCGAAGACCCTCTCGCGGTCCTCGGCGACCGCACGCCGTGCGGCCGGTCCCGTGCGCAGGTGCGCGCCGAGCGTGAGGTTCTCGTCCACGCTCATGCCCGCGAAGAGCATCCGGCCCTCGGGGACCAGCACGATCCCCTTCCCCACCCGCCGGTGTGCGGGAACGTTGGTGACGTCCTCACCGTCGATACTCACCAGTCCCGCACGCACGGGGATCGCGCCCGCGATGGCCTTGAGCAGCGTGGACTTGCCCGCGCCGTTGGCGCCGACGAGCGTCACCATCTCCCCCGCCGAGACTGCGACCGAGATGCCGTCCACCACGGCAGCCGCGCTGTAGCCCGCGACCAGGCCCTGGACGCTAAGCACCGCCATCGCCTCCGAGGTACGCCTCGATGACCGCAGGGTCCTTCTGGATGAGCCGGGGCGGACCCTCGGCGATCTTCGCGCCTTCGTTGAGGACCATCACCTCGTCGCTCACGTCCATCACCAGGCCCATGTCGTGCTCCACGATCACGATGGTCACGCCCATGTCCCGGATGCGGTAGAGCGTCCCCGCAAGCTGCCCGGTCTCGGCACTGTTGAGGCCGGCCGCCGGCTCGTCGAGGAGCAGCAGCCGCGGGCGGGTGGCCAGCGCCCGGGCGATCTCCAGGAGGCGCCGTTGCCCGTGCGGCAGGTCGCGCGCGGGGACGTCCGCGAGGTGCTCGAGAGAGACCAGGCGCAGGTGATGGCGGGCGAGCTCCCGGGAGTCGCGCTCCTCGGCGCGCACGCCGGGCAGATGCAGGGCCGCCCGCAGGAACCCGGTCTTCGTGTGCCAGTGCGTGCCGACGAGCACGTTCTCCAGCACCGACATCGAGTCGAAGAGCTGCGTGTTCTGGAACGTTCGGGCGATGCCGAGGCGGGTCACACGGTGAGGACGCAGGCCGGTCACGCGCGTGCCCTCGAATCGGACCTCGCCCGCATCCGGCGTATCGAAGCCGGTCAGCAGGTTGAAGGCCGTGCTCTTCCCCGCGCCGTTCGGCCCGATGATCGCGTGGATCGTCCCCTCGTAAACGTCGAAGGAGACGTTGTCCACCGCAGTGAGGCCCCCGAACCTGCGGGTGAGCCCCCGCACCGAGAGCATGCTCATGAGGCACCACCCTCGGCGGTGCGCGACGTGCGGCGCAGACGAACGGCCAGCTGTCTGCCGAGCCCGGCGATGCCGCCGGGCATGAACAGCATCACTAAGATGAGGACGAGCCCGTGGATATCGCTCTCCCAGTCCTGCAGGAACGCGACGGTGTCACGGGAGAGCCCCGGGATGATCGCGTCCGCGTACGGCAGGAGCGTCAGAAGCACCGTGCCGGCCACCGCTCCCGAGAGCGACCCCATGCCGCCGAGCGCGACCATCGCGACGAGGATAAGCGACAGGTTGAGGGTAAAGGTCGAGGGCGACACGAACCCGATGTAGTGCGCGTAGAGCACACCGGCGAGTCCCGCCAGACCTGCGGAGATCACGAACACCTGCGTCTTGATGCGCACGGTGTCGATTCCGCAGGCCTGTGCGCCGAGTTCCGACCCGTGGATCGCCCTGAGCGCACGCCCCGGACGCAAGCGGACGACGTTCGCGGCGAGCAACAGCACGAGGGCCGCCGTCGCCCACACGAGGGCGTACTTCAGCGTCGGCGTGTCGAACGAGAAGCCGCCGATCGCGGCAGCCGGGATCTCACGCAGCCCATCCGAACCGCCCGTGAGTGATTCCGCCTCGGTGAAGAAGAACAGCGCGATCTCGCCGAAGCCAAGGGTGGCCATGGCCAGATAGTGACCTTTGAGCCGGAGGCTCGGCAGGGCCAGCAGTAGACCGCCGGCGGCAGCCACGAGCACGCCGGCCAGAAGACCGGCGACCCAGGGCCACCCGAGTCGCGTCAGGAAGCCCGACGTGTAGGCGCCCAGCCCGAAGAAGGCAGCGTGTCCGAGCGAGATCTGCCCCGCATAGCCGAACAACAGCGAGAGCCCCGTGACCATCACGAGATTGATGCCGACGAGCGTGAAGATGCGGACGAGATACAGGTCGCCGAGCACGAGCGGAAGCGCAAGCAGGACGATGCCGGCGACCAGCCCGGCATGCGCCATGACGCGGGAGCGTGTAGGATGACGGCGCCCCACGGCTACGTCTTCTCCTTGCGCTCGCGGATGAACAGCCCCTGCGGGCGCACGAACAGGACGCTCAGCAGCACGACGATGGCGACGACGTCCTTGAGCGTGGACGAGAACGGGATGACCGCCTGCTCGATCAGGCCCAGGAGCAGGCCGCCGGCGACCGCGGCGATGGGATTGCCGAGTCCGCCGAGGATCGCAGCGGCGAAGCCTTTGACCGCGATCCCCGCACCGATGTCGAAACGCGTCGAGGTCAGCGGCGTCACCGCCACGCCGGCGAGCGCCCCGAGCATCGCCGCCAGCGCGAAGCTGATCATCACGACCCGGCCTGTGTCGATCCCCATCAGCCGCGCCGCCTCGCGATTCTGCATGCAGGCCCGCATGGCTCGGCCCAGACGCGTGCGCGAGTACAGCATCGTGAGCGCCACGACGGCGATCAGGACCAGCCCCCATATCCACAGCGTCTGTCGTTCGATTGCAGCCCCGGCGAAAGCGAGAGACGGGCCCGGCGTGAACTCGGGAAGCGGCAGCGCGTCACTTCCGAACAGGTGCCGCGCGAGCGAGCTCAGCACGAGCGACCCTCCCACCGTGATGATCACGAGCGACATCTGATCGCCGTCCCGACGCGGACGGATCGCCAGCACTTCGAAGAGCACGCCCACGCCCGTGACCGCGACCACCGCGAGCGGCACTGCCGCTATCAGCGGCAGCCCAAGGGTCTTGAAAGCGAACACCGCGAACATACCCCCGAGCATGAAGAACTCGCCCTGGGCGAAGTTGATCACGTTGGTCGCCGCGTAGACGATCGTGAACCCCAGCGCCAGCAGGGCGTATATCGAGCCGTTCTTCAGCCCGGCTATGGCGAGCTGCAACAGCTCGGCGTTCTCCACACTCGGCCTCGAATCGCGTCCGGTCGTCCTACTCGGCGAGCACCCACGCCCCGTCTTCGATGCGGTACATCACGATATCGTCCTCGGTCATACCGTTGTGGTCGGTCTTGGAGAACGTGAACACGCCGCCGATGCCCGGCAGGTCCGTGGTCTTCTCGATCTCGTCGCGCAGATCGGCGCTCGTGAAGCCCTCCGGAAGCCGCTTCATCGCCTCCACGACGAGATACAGGCCGTCGTAGGCGTGTCCCGCGTAATGGTCAGGTGCAACGCCGTATTCGGCCGTGTAGCGCTCCACAAAGCCTGTGGCCACCTTGTACTGCTCGGTGTCCGCACCGTACGTCTCAGGCGCCAGCACCTTGCCCGCGAAGGTTATCACGCCCTCGCCCGCCTCGCCCGCACCGTCGACGAACTCCTGCTTGGCGTTCCCGTGGCTGCAGACGAGCGGGATATCCATGTTGAGCTGCCGCATGTTCTTCGGGACGATGGCCGACGCTGACACCGATGAGTACATCAGCACGACTTCAGCACCCGCTCCCTTGATGACGGTGAGCTGGCCGGTCATGTCGGTGTCGGCCGCTTTGAAGACCTGGTCGCTCACGACGGTCATCCCGTACTCGGAGGCCAACTCGTTCACGAGCGCCTTACCGTCCTTGCCGAAGCCCGTGTCCTCGGTGATGAGGCCGACCTTGGTGTAGCCCTCGTCCTCGAGGTACTGCAGCATCAGCGGCACCACCAGCTTGGCCGTCCAGGTGGTCTGGAACACCAGCGGATCGAACTCGCTCGTGATGGCGGTACCTGAGCCGAGTGAGACCTGAGGGATGCCGGCAGCCACTATCTCGGCGCGCATGGCCATGCTCTGGCTGGTGCCGGTGGACCCGATCACCGCCAGCACACGATCCTGCTCGACCAGCTTGGTCGTCGCCGCCGTGGCCTTGTCCACATCGCTGCCATCGTCCTCGATCAGCACCTCGAGCGGTCGGCCGTTGATGCCGCCCGCCTCGTTGATGCGCGCGACCTCCATCTCGATGGCCTGCTTCTCCGGCTGTCCGAGCCCTGACTGCGCGCCCGTGACCGACAGCACCGCCCCGATCACCAGCGGCTCACCGGTGGGGCCCGAGCTGCCGTCTTCCGTGGTCTCGGCGCCGCACCCAGTCAGCATGGCGGTCACCACAGACGCGATCACCAGAACCCGCACCACACTTGCTCTACGCATACCGCTCTCCCGCCTCTAGCTGTTCAGATGGTCTCATCACTTCAGCAGGGTCCACGTGCCACCGGCGACGCGGTAGCCCACAAGATCGTCCTCCGTCATGCCGTTGTGATCGGTCTCGGAGAACGTGAAGACGCCCCCGATACCCTGGAACCCGTCGGTCTTCTCGATCTCGTCCCGCAGATCGGCGCTCGTGAAGCCCTCGTCCAGCCGCTTCATCGCCTCGACGACGAGGTACAGCCCGTCGTATGCGTGTCCCGCGAAGGTGCTGTCAGGGGCCTCCCCGTACGTCTCGGTATAGCGGGCGATGTAGTCGGTCGCCACCGTGTGGCCCTCGCTGCCCACACCGTATGCCTCGGGAGCCAGGATCTTGCCCGCGAAGATCGTGGTGCCTTCGGCGGCCTCTCCTGCACTCTCGACGAACTCCAGCCTCGCGATGCCGTGGCTTCCCACCAAAGGCGCTTCCATCCCGAGTTGCGCCATGTTCTTGGGCACGATCGAGGAGGCGGCCACCGATGACCACATGAGCACGACATCGGCGCCTGCACCCTTGATGACGGTGAGCTGACCGGTCATATCGGTGTCCGTCGGCTTGAAGACCTGGTCACTCACGACGGTCATCCCGTACCCGGCGGCCGACTCGTTCACGAGCGCCTTGCCGTCCTTGCCGAAGCCTGTGTCCTCGGTGATGAGGCCGATCCTGGTGAAACCCTCCGACTGAAGGTGCTGAAGCGTGCTCGCCACGACGAGCGCGTTGGACCACGGTGTCTGGAAGACGAGCGGGTCGAACTCCCCGGTGATCACGAGGCTGCCTGCCAGCGACACCTGCGGGATGTCCGCTGCATCGATCTGGGTCCGCATGGCCATCGTCTGGCCGGTCCCGGTCGACCCGATGATGGCGAGCACGTCGTCCTGCTCGATGAGTTTGGTGGTGGCCGCCACCGCCTGGTCGACGTTGCTGGCGTCATCCTCGATGATCACCTCGAGCGGATGCCCGTTGATGCCGCCCGCCTCGTTGATGCGGTCGACCTCCATCTCGATCACGTTCTTCTCGGGCACACCCAGGCTCGCCTGCGCTCCCGTGAGCGACAGGACCGCCCCGATGACGTACGGAGCCTTCGGCTCCTCTTGTTGGGCCGACTCGCGCGTCTCGGTCGTGTCGCCCGTGTCCGTGCAGCCGACGAGCGACGTGCCGACGATCGCCATGACGAGAATCGCCACCAGCGCGGTCCAGGTCGTTCTTCGCATGGCCACCAACCTCCCCTGATCCTCCCGCGCACCCGCACGCACTCCCGCGCGTTGCGGGCCTCCTCGCTACCGCCCGATCGCCGCGATGTCATCCTGCGAGACGAGCCGTACCGGCCGGTCGCCGAGCAGGTGCAGCGCCCTGTTCACGTCCGCGACGTTGATCACGACGAACGTCGAGACGAGGGAGTAGACGTACTCGATGTTCACGCCCGCCTCGGCGACTATCCTGAGCACGTTGGCCAGGCCGCCGGGATGATCGGGCAAGTCGATACAGATGACCGCGTCCTCGCGAACGGTGAATCCGGCGTCCTTGAGCACGGCGAGCGCCTCATCCGGTCTGTCCACCACTAGGCGCAGGATGCCGTAGTCGATGGTGTCCGAGACGGAGAATCCGCGGATGTTGATGCCGTTGTCGCCGAGCAGTCCGGTGACCTCGCTCACCCGCCCCGCCTCGTTGGCGATGAACACCGACAGCTGCCTGACGAACGGTCGATCACTCATAGCTCGCATACTCCTTCCGCACACGCTTCCGACCCCAACTGGAACGCACGGAGGTTGCCTTCGACGGTCTTGGGCGGCACACGCTCCGCGATGATGCGCCTCCAGGTCTCCGCCGCGAATGGCAGGCCGTACGAGGCCGCGCCGAGAAGCACGATGTTGGCCGAACGAGGACTCCCCGCTTCGCACGCCAGCGCCTCGGCGTCCAGGAAGATGGCGCCTTCGGCCGCAAGAGCCGGTTCCAGGTCCCCCGGCTCGGGCAGATCGCCGATGAGCACCGGTAGTGGCGCAACCAGTCTGCGGTTCACTACGAGACGGCCTCCCGGACGCAGGAAACGAAGCGATCGCGCCGCTTCGATGAGCTCGAACGCGATGAGATGGTCCGCCACGCCCGGGTCCACCACAGGCGAATGCACGGTCTCGCCGAAGCGCACGACCGTGTCCACGGAGCCGCCGCGCTGCGCCATGCCGTGGACCTCGGAGAGCTTGACGTCATGACCTTCGGCGACCGCCACCTTCGCCAGGACGTCGCCCGCCAGGATCGTACCCTGGCCACCTACGCCCGCCAGAACGACCGTCGTCACGCTCACGAGGCACCTCCGAAGTCGCACGACGGACCGACCTGCACGATCGCATCGAACCGGCAGACCTGGACGCACTGCGCGCATCCGACGCAGAGCGAGGTGTCGATAACTGCACGCCCGTTCTCGTCGCGCGAGATCGCCGGGCAGCCGAGCCGAACGCATGCGCCGCACTTGGTGCATGCCTCCTCGTCAACGGCATACGGGTCCTTGTGGTCCCTGGTGATGAGCGCGCAGGGGGCCTTCGCGATGACCACGCTCAGGTGGTCGGCGGCCGCCTCTTCCTTCAGGACCTCGAGCGTCGCCGCCAGGTCATGCGGGTCGACCGTCCTCACCGCCCCGGCGCCGAGCGCACGCGCGAGCGCCTCCAGATCCACGGCCGGGGCCGCCCCGCCGCCGATGGCCACGCCGCTCACGGGGTTGCCCTGATGCCCTGTCATGGCGGTGGTCCGGTTGTCGAGAACGACGACCGTGCCTGCACTTCGGCTGTAGGCCATGTGCAGCAGGCCGGTCATGCCCGAGTGAGCGAACGTCGAGTCGCCGATCACGGCCACGACCGGGCCGGAGTCCACCCCTGCGAGCGCGGCTCCGTGACTCATACCGATACTGGCGCCCATACACACACAGCTGTCCATCGCCTTGAGCGGGGCCAGCGCCGCAAGCGTGTAACACCCGATGTCCCCGGTGACCACGGCGTGCATCTTGCCCAGCGCGTGGAACACGCCACGGTGAGGACATCCGGGGCACAGCAGCGGCGGACGAGGAGGAAGATCCGGGATCGTCGCACGGACCGGCGGGACCACCGATCCGAACGCCCGTCCGATGGTGACCGGTGACAGCTCCCCGATCGCCGGCAGGCCGGTCTCCACCTGCTCGACGCCCAGGACCTGAAGCCTCAGGCTCAGGTACGGCCCGAGCTCCTCGGCGACCGCCACACGCTCCACCCTGGAGGTGAAGTCGAGGATGAGGTCGTCCGACAACGGATGTGTGAACCCGAGCTTCAGGATCGATGCCTCAGGCAGCGCTTCGCGCACATACTGATAGGAGATTCCCGAGGTCACGATGCCCAGCGACGGGTCTCGCATCTCGACCCTGTTGGCCGGGCATTCGCGAGCGTACTCAGTGAGAGTCGCAAGCCTCGCGTCGAGGTCTACCCGGCGAAGCCGAGCCATGCCCGGCATCATCACATACTTCTGAGTGTTCTTCGCGTAAGGCACCGGGGGCACCTCACTCCGCTCTCCCACGTCCACCAACGACTTGGCGTGCGAAACACGCGTGGTCATCCTCACGATGACGGGAACGTCGAAGCGCTCGGAGACGGTGAACGCTTCACGCATGAACTCGAGCGCCTCCTGGCTGTCCGATGGTTCGAACACCGGGACGTGCGCCGCGGCAGCAAGGTTGCGTGTGTCCTGCTCGTTCTGGGAGCTGTGCATTCCCGGATCATCGGCCACCAGATACACGAGACCCCCGGTGACCCCGGTATACGCCTGAGTGAAGAGTGGATCGGCGGCGACGTTCAGGCCGACGTGCTTCATCGTCACCAGGGCGCGCCGACCGCCGAATGAGACCCCGCCCGCGACCTCGGCCGCTACCTTCTCGTTGGGCGCCCACTCGCAAAGGACCGACTCGTACCCGACGAGGTTCTCGAGGACCTCGGTCGACGGCGTGCCGGGATACCCTACCCCGACGGCCACTCCGGCCTCCCAGGCACCTCGCGCAATGGCCTCATTGCCGGACATCAGGATAGGAGCCACGACCACCTCCGCGCGGATAGACGGCCTATCAAAGCCGAAGTTCGGAGAATCATAGCACAGCGCGGATACACCGCCGGGCATGGGATGAGGGCCGATCCGGCGTCTCCGGAGGACCTCAGAAGCGCGAAGCCCCCACGTAGTCTCCCCGACTCGAGACCCGCGAGGTCAGCGAATCCACGCGTACGGAAGCCCCCGTGTATGGCGCATGGACGTAGTTCCCGTCACCCACGTACATGCCGACGTGATGGACGCTGTCGGCGTCCCCGTCGGTGCCGAAGAAGACGAGGTCGCCCGGCTTGAGCAAGTCGAGCCGATCGCGCGCGATGTGCTGACCTGCGTAGTACTGCGACTGGCTGGTCCGCGGCAGGGACACGCCCACTTGCCGGTAGCAGTACTGCGTGAGCCCGGAGCAGTCGAAGCCGCTCGGTGTGGAGCCGCCCCAGACGTAAGGCACCCCGAGATACTGGAGCGCTATCGCCACGACCTGCGACTGGCCGGCCCCCAGCGTCGATGGGTCCGCCGCTGCGCGATCGCCTGACGACGAACCGCGGGCTGCCGCAGCCGCGGCCGCGGCAGCCGCCTGACGGGCGCGCTCCTCGGCCAACTTGCGTAGGCGCTCCTCTTCGGCAGCGATCAACGCACGCACCTCGGTGTTCAACCGGCCGACGAAGCGCTCCTGCGATTCGACATCGGCCTGGATCTGTCTCGCCCGGGCCTCGGCCTCCGACTGCAGCGACACTTGCTCGGCCTGGCGCTGTTCGAGTACCACGACCGTAGCCTCCACGCGCGACTTCGCGGCCTCGACCTCGGCGACCATCGCCGCGTCGGCGTTGCTGATGCGCACAGCCAGATCCAGGAGGGTGAGGAAGTCGGTGAACGACCGGGCGCCCAGGAAGACCTCGAGCGCGTCTGTGGCACCGCCCTTATAGATGCTGGTCGCGCGACGCGAGAGCGTTTCCTGCGCGGCGTCGAGTTCCTCCCGCGCGCGCTCGAGTTCTGCCTGAGTGAGAAGAATGTCCTCACGGGTGCGCTCGAGTGATTCGGTGAGGGCGTTGTACTCCTCCACCCGGATCTCGAGCTCGACGTTCATGCGCTCGAGTTCGGCCTGTGCCGAGAGGGCTTCTTCCTGCTTCGCCTCGATCTCAGGTGTGTTGGGCGCGCCGAAGGCAGCAGAGGGCAGCGTGTGAACGGTGAGGGCGAGCGCCAGGGCGACGGCCCCTATCCGGGACGCATGTGCGGTGGCGATCCGCATCTGGAACCTCCGTGCTGCAGATGATGGTGTGTCTAGAGGCCGCCAGCAGAGGCCGGTCGTGACCGCCCCTACAGTCTGAAGTGTACCACAGTGCGCCGCGTGACCTTCTGCTAGCATTGGTGTCCGAGCGTGTCACCACGGCGTCCGAGTGGAGGTGTGATGCGCGAGATCCGCCTCATCGGCTGTGCCGCGGCGTTCGCGCTCCTCGCCTTCGCCGCGACGCCCGCGCACGCCCAGTCGACCACCACCACCCCCACCCCGATGCCCGACTCGGTCACCATCCCCTTCGCCCGTCTTGCGGCGGACCTGAGCGGCGTCACCGGCGAACTCGATGCCGCCACCGCCCGTGCACTGGAGCTCGAGGCCGAGATCACCTCGCTGGACGAGGACACCCGAGCCCTCGAGGCGCGTCTCGCGGTCACCACGCAGCGCCTGCTCGAGCAACAGGCCTCAGTCGACGCCGCCGAGGCAACCCTGTCCGAGGCCGAGGAGCGCTTCCGAGGCCGGCTCGTGACGGTCTACAAGCGCGGCTCGCTCGATCCGCTGAGCATCCTTCTTACATCCGACACGCTCACAGAACTCTTCTCGCGCGCCGCCATCCTCACACGGATCGCCGAGGGTGACAGCCGGATGGTATCCGATCTCAACTTGGCCGCCGCCAACGCCCGGTACCAGCAGACGGTGCTCGCGGACATACAAGCGCAGGACCGCACCCTCAAAGCCGCGCAACAACAGCGGATCACTTCGCTGAGCGCGCTACTCTCCGAGCAGGAGGCCCTCGTCGCCCGGCTGACCGTCGAGGCGCGCGACGCGCTACTCCAGGCCCGTCAGCTGACGGCGTCCACCCGCCAACAGTGGCGGGGAGCTTCGATCCCCATCGGCACCGTCATCCCCCGTGCGACGGCATCGGTTGACAGCCGTCCGGGACTCGCTTACATCATCTCCGCGTACATGCCGCGCTCGTACGTGTCCGCGGGCCGTACTTTCTCCGCGGTCTGCAGCTGGTATGGACCGGGCTTCAACGGTCGGGGCACCGCCTCAGGACAGATCTTCAACGAAGACGATCTCACTTGCGCGTCCCGTACCCTCCCCTTCGGCACGGTGCTTGCGCTCACCCGCGGGAACCGGCGCGTCATCGTCTACGTGAACGACCGGGGCCCGTACATCGACGGCCGCGACCTCGACCTGTCCAAGGCCGCAGCGCAGGAGCTCGGGTTCTCCGGGGTTGCCACGGTCGACGTGGAGATCGTCCTCCCGGTCCAGTGACCGTACACGCGCAACGGCCCGCGGCGTGTGGCCGACGAGCCGCTCCGGGATCGTGCGGATCGAGATCAGGACACGTGGATGAGCGAGATGATCTTGGGCTCTCCCAGTTTGCTGCGGCCGTCGAGGAAGTCGAGCTCGATCAGGAACGCGAACCCGGCCACGGTGGCACCCATCTTCTCCACGAGCATCGCCTTGGCGGCCGCAGTGCCGCCCGTCGCCAGCACATCATCCACGATGAGCACGATGTCGTCCGCCGAGAAGGCATCCGTGTGCACTTCGAGCGAGTCTGTGCCGTACTCGAGGGCGTATGCGTGCGATGTCGTGTTCCACGGCAGCTTACCCGGCTTTCGGGCCGGGATGAAGCCGGCCCCGAGCTTATAGGCAAGAGCGCCGCCGAAGATGAACCCGCGCGCCTCGGCCCCCATCACCTTCGTCACACCGGCGTCCGCGTACTCCGCAGCGATCGTGTCGATGGCGCCGCGGAATCCGTCAGCGCTGGCGAGAAGTGGCGTGATGTCCTTGAACACAACGCCCTCTTTGGGAAAGTCCGGGATGTCCCTGATGTACTGCTCGAGGTCCACGCGCTCCTCCTGGTGTCTGGGTTGTCCGGGCTAGTGTAACGCACCACGCTGAGAGAGCACTCCCTAGAGCATCGCAGCGAGCGCGTCGAGTTGACTACGCGTTCCGAGTGCGACGATCCGATCCCCCGCGCACAGCACCCTGGTAGGCGATGGATTCCGGTCCATCGACTCGCCGTCGGCGATGGCGAGGATGAACGCGCCCGTCACGTCCCGGATGCGGACATCGCGGATAGGCTGGCCCACGACCCGCGAGTCGGCACTGATGGACATGGTCTCCAGTCGGTATTCGAGCTCATCGCTGTGGGTGACGATGTCGAGGTAGTCCGCGACGAGCGGGTCGAGTAGGCTGGTCGCCATGCGACGACCACCGATCACGTTCGGTGTGATCACGCGATCGGCGCCGGCCTTGAGGATCTTGCCCTCGGACGCCAGCGTGGATGACCGTGCGACGATGTAGAGTGCCGGATTCATGCCTCGGGCGGTGAGGGATACGAATAGGTTGTCCGCGTCCGTATCGAGAGCCGTGACCAGGCCCCTGGCCCTGGTCACACCCGCTGCCTCGAGCACTTCCTCGTTAGTGGCATCCCCCTGCAAGTACAGCCATCCGTGCTCCTCGGCGAGTTCGATGCACTCGTCGTCCTGGTCGACGACGACGAACGTCACGCCCTGGGATGCCAGGGTCTGGCACACGACCGACCCGACGCGTCCCATACCAACGACCACGTGATGACCACTCAGCTCCCCGATGCGCTTCGCCATGCGTCGTCCCTCCAGCAGTTCGATCAGTGGTCCCTCGACCATGAACTCGGCGATCGTGCCGATCGAATACGCGATGCCACCCACGCCCGCGAAGATGAGCGCGATGGTGAACCACTGTCCCGCATCGGACAGCGTGTGCACTTCCCGGAATCCGACCGTGGCCACAGTGATGACGGTCATATACGCGCTGTCGAGCAGACTCCACCGCTCGATGATCATGTAGCCCAGCGTGCCCCCCACGAGAACTCCAAGGAGCAACAGTGCGGCGATGCGGACGCGTCTCATCAGCGGTCCCAGACTTCGTCATGGAGAGTCGCGAT
Source organism: Actinobacteria bacterium UBA6100 (assembly GCA_002423585.1). GTDB lineage: Bacteria > Actinomycetota > Coriobacteriia > Anaerosomatales > Anaerosomataceae > UBA6100. The sequence continues at coordinate 120,408 of DIWS01000004.1, read as the reverse complement.
GTACGGGAGATTCCGCCACACACCGTCCAGATCCAGTCCATACCCGACGACGAAACGGTCGGGTATGGAGAAGCCCGTGTACTCGATGGGCAGATCGACGATGCGACGCACGTCTTTGTCCAGCAGCGTGCACACCGCAAGGCTCGCCGGCTTCCGGACGCGCAGGACCCGGATGAGGTAGTTCAGCGTGAGACCCGTGTCGATGATGTCTTCGACGATCAGCACCTCGCGGCCCTCGACCGCGTCGTCCAGGTCCTTGGTGATGCGCACAGAGCCGGCAGCCCCGGGGCGGTATGACGTGACGGCCATGAAATCGACGGTGTGGGGCAGATCGACATGGCGGCACAGGTCGGCGAGGAATAACAGCCCACCCTTGAGCACGGTGACGAGCACGAGATCCCGCCCCTGATAGTCGGAGGTGATCTCCGCACCGAGCTCTTCTACGCGCTCAGCGATCATCTCGGGAGTGAACAGCACCCGATCGATCCGCGAATCAGAAAGGTGCACACGCGCCGTCACGACTCCCCCGCGCCCGTGGCACCGTCGAGGCCGCCGCCATCAGCGTGCTCGCGCGCCACCACCGGGATGCCGTATTTGAAGAGCAGCTTTCGGAAGTCACGCTGATACAGGATCCGTATGGATATCTCCGGATAGAGTTCTTTGAGCCTGCGAACCTTCCGGTTCTTCTTGGTCACCAGCTTCTGACTCATCGTGGTGAGCTCGATGTACAGGTCCGACTCCGGCAGATAGAAGTCCGGCGAGAAGGACATCAGGACGTTGCCATGCTTGTCCCATTCGAGCGGGAAGGTCGTGGGTTCGTACTCCCAGGGGATGCGGTAATAGTCGAGGATCTGCGCGGCAACGCGCTCGCTCGGATGCGCGAACGCCGTGCTGGCGACTCGATCCGATACGGGTAGGGTGTCCGCCAGGTCGTCCAGCGGCTCGTCGCGCACATCATCAGTCATCGTAGTCAGGCTAGATCCTCGAAGAGTCGGCCGACAGCGCGCCGGATCATGTGGTCCTTCAACTCACCCGTCTTGCCCATCAGGTCAGCGAGCGTCTCAATCAACTTCTGGCGTGCCTCCGGCGTGCGGTGACGCATTCCCGGCATCAGTATCTGCTGGTAGAACGCAGCCTCGCGCTCGGCGAAGCTCTCATACATTCGCATGTGTCGGGGCTCGATGCCGAACCTGCGCAACTCCCAACACGTGTGCGCGATCCCGATATCGGGTCCGGGCAACTCCTCGCCGTGATCACCGTGAACGAGCGTCACAATGCCGAATGATGCGAGCTCACGGATGAACGCGGTCGGAAGCCCGAGCATATCCGGGACCCGATCGAGCGGGACCGTCTGCGCGTCGTCAAGCGGAAGCGCAATCGTCTCGGCATGGTCCACCGCGGGCTTGAGCTCGGGCGGCACCTTGCCATGATCGAGATCGTCGAGCTTCTCGCGGATAACCGCCAGCGGCATGAAGTTGTCCCTCTGCAGACGCAGGACGAGTTCCAGCCGCTGAACGTCGGTCGGATGGTACTTGCGGTAACCGCCCGGCGTCCGCTCCGGCGAGATGAGTCGCTCGTCTTCGAGGAAGCGGATCTTGGATATCGTCAGATCCGGATGCACAGGCGAGAGCTTCTCGACCACCTCACCGATGGTCAGGTAATCACGACCGGCCGGGGCCATCACGCCACATCCCCACCGCTCAGGAAGACCATCTGGAAGCGCCCGATCTGGACGGTGTCGCCGTTGACGAGTGTGTCGTCCGAGACGATCGAGTCGTTCACGTACGTCCCGTTGAGAGAGCCCACATCCTCGATACGGACCACACCCGCTTCCACGTGCAGGACGGCATGTTCGCGGGAGACTGTGACGTCATTCAGGAAGATGTCGCTGGCGGGATCGCGACCGATCGTTGTGCGCTGCTGCTCAAGGTAGAAGCGTTCGCCGACCTCGACGCCCTTGCGCACGATGAGCACGGGGACTTCGGTGGCGCCGACCTCGGCCTCATACAGCGTCCCCGGGCTCTCCGCGATGGCCTCGAACGATGCGGTGGCGCCTTCGGCATGAACGCCGCACTCAGTGCAGACGCCACCCTCCAGCGCTTGAGCGCCGCATGCGGGGCACCGGTCCATCGTCACCATCTCCTAGTGGCACCGCGTGTGCGGGCCAGCATGTCAGCTGAGCAGACCGAAGTCCTTGGTCTTGAACGACTGCGCGATCTGCTCCTCGAGAGCGGTCATGACCTCGGGAGTCTCGAGAACCTTCGCCAGTCGCTCGTCACTCAGCCGGTTCTTCACATAGGGATCGGCGAGCGCATCACTCAGCCGACGTCCGTTGTGGACCTCACGGATGACATACTCAACCACACGCTCCTCGATCGCGTCGACCGCGAGATCGTTGAGGAACGCCTGGATCCTATCGGCAACACTGGGCACTGTCGCCTCCTTGTCACGACGGGCGCGCACGCCGCGTCAGTCGTCGCCCCAATCCTCATCATCGGCCGTCACATCGTAACGCGAGACACCGTGAAGATCGTTCGCGAGTATCTCGATGAGCCGTTCGATATCACTACCGGACACGACACCTTTGCCGGCGTCGCGGTCCTCCTTCAGCCTTCGGACGAGCTCGGCACGGAGGATGTCGATCTTCCCGTGCAGCACGCGCCTACGGTAGCTGACCTTCTGTTCTTCCCCGTACAAGTCGTCCAGGAGCCCTCGCAGCTCATCGATGGTGCGTTCCCTCAGGTTGAGCAGCGCGTCATCGGCAGCACCTCTGTCGCCCACTGTCCCTCCTCCGCAGTCATCCCCGCAGTCATTCCTGCTGAGCGCATTGTAGCAGACGGGTGCGACACGACGGCTTCGACCTCTACTCGATATCGATACACCATATCGGCTCGGTGTGCGATCTTGTCTCCGCGATCAGAAGCCCTCGGATCGGAACGTCGCGACCAGATCATCGACTGCGCTGACCTCCGCTGCCGAGAGTCCGCCCTCCTCGAATCGCACGCCCAGACCGCGCTCCACGCCTGTCACGATGGCCGACACCATCTCGGCATCGGTCGGGCGCCGACCGAGCACGCCGATGATCGTCTCGGTGGATCGATCGAGCGCATCGGCCGCCGAAGGGTCGAGCCGGAATACGGCCGCCTCCCGTCCCACGTCGCGCGACAGCACGAAGGAGCCGTGCTGCAGGCAGCTCGACCCGGTCCACACCTGGGCTGAACCCGACAGCTTCGCCGCACCGAACGAGAGGTCGGCGCTCGTGGCGTGCAGGTAGCACGCGCCGGCGCCCCGCTCCCCTCTCGGCCTGCCGGTCAGGTCTGCCGCCACGCCGAGCTCGCGGTATGCCTCCACGAGGGCCCCGCAAAGCAAGCGATAGCTCGCGCTCACGCCCCTTGGCACATCGTCACGGACACCCGCGACGATCGAGTAGGTGATCTCGTCGTCGTGCAGCACTCCCCGCCCGCCCGTGGGGCGTCGGCACAGGCCGATCCCCTCCGCGACGCAGAATGACGCGTCGACATCGTCGATCCTCTGAAACCGGCCGAGCGACACTGTGGGGCGACTCCACCGGTACAGACGCAGCGTGGGCGGCACGAGACCGACCTCGTGCGCGTCGAGGATCGCCCGGTCGATGGCCATGTTGCGAACGCCATCGGCGCCATCGTGGCAGATGAGTCGCCAGGTGCGCGTCACCGCTATACGCCTGCGCCCTCCTGCGGCCGCCACGCGAGATCCGGCTCCTTCACGGCAGCCGCCTCGTCCAGACGCCGCACCGGCGTCGTGTACGGCGCACCGTGCAGCAGGTCCGGGTCCTCGGCAGCCTCCGCGGCGATCGCCAGGAGCACGTCGGCGAACCGGTCGAGTGTCGCCTTGCTCTCCGTCTCGGTGGGCTCGATCATCATGGCCTCGTCCACGATCAGCGGGAAGTAGATCGTCGGCGGGTGGTAGCCGTAGTCGAGTAGGCGTTTGGCGACATCCAGCGTGCGGACGCCGTGCTCCTTGCGCATCGTGCCGCCCGATAGCACGAACTCGTGCATGCACACGCGGTCATACGCCACCGGCCACGCGTCACCCAGACGGACCCGCAGGTAGTTCGCCGAGAGCACCGCCTGTTCGGCCACCTCGGTCACGCCCTGCCCGCCGAGCGCGCGGATGTAGGTGTACGCACGGACGAGCACGCCGAAGTTGCCGAGGAACGACCGCACGCGACCGATCGAGCGTGCCGGTGTCACGAGCGTGTAGCGCCCGTCATCGGTCATGCCTACGACCGGGCCGGGCAGGAACGGCGCGAGCGCCCCGGTGACGGCTACGGGACCGGCGCCCGGCCCGCCTCCGCCGTGCGGCGTCGCGAACGTCTTGTGCAGGTTGATGTGCAGTGCGTCAAAGCCCATGTCGCCGGGACGCGTCTTGCCGAGGATCGCGTTCAGGTTGGCGCCGTCGCAGTACGCGAGCGCGCCGACCTCGTGGACAGCGGCCGTGATCGCGAGGATGTTCTCGTCGAACAGGCCGAGCGTGTTCGGGTTCGTGAGCATGAGCGCGGCGACATCGGTGTCGAGCAGTCCGCGCAGCGCGTCCAGGTCCACCCCACCACGCTCGTCGCTGGGAACCTGCACGACCTCGTAGCCGCACATGGCCACCGTCGCCGGGTTGGTGCCATGCGCCGAGTCGGGCACGAGCACGCGCTTGCGCGGATCCCCCTGTGCGGTGTGATAGGCACGGATCGTGAGAAGGCCCGTCAGTTCGCCGTGCGCGCCGGCCGCCGGCTGGAGCGTCACCGCCGGCAGACCCGCCACCTCGGCGAGCGACTCCTGCAGGCCCCACATCAGCTCGAGGGCGCCCTGTACGGTCTCTTCCGCCTGATACGGATGGATCCCGGCGAACCCGGGCAGCCGGCAGGCCCACTCGTCGATCTTGGGGTTGTACTTCATCGTGCAGCTGCCGAGCGGGTAGAACCCGCTGTCCACGCCGAAGTTGGCGCTCGCAAGCCGCTCGTAGTGCCGGGCGATGTCCACCTCGGTCACGTGGGCCAATGCGGGAGCCGCGGCACGCGCGTACCCGCCCAGCGAGACCACGGGCACATCGAGCGGGGGCGCCTCGACGCAGCGTGATTCGGCCGCGCCACGCTCGAAGATCAGGGTACCGGTGAGTGGCTCTCTCGTGGGCTCGGTGCGATCATGTGTGCTCACAGTGCGCCCACCTCCTCCACGAACCGGTCGAGTTCCGCACGCGTGCGCTTCTCGGTCACCGCGAAGAGCACGAGACCCGCGTCATCTGCCGAGAAGCGACCGAGGTCGAGGCCCGCCAGGAACCCGGCGTCCAACAGCGCGCGCTGCATCTCGGCCACATCCCCCCGGTAGCGCAGGGCGAACTCGTAGCCGAAGGGCGCCGCGTGCACGCGCTCGAAGCGTCCGGTGGCGACGAGCGCCTGCTCGAGGTACTGCGCCTTGGCGACGCACGCTCCGGCGATCCCTGCGAGGCCTTCGGCCCCGACCGCCGAGAGGTAGACGCCCGCCGCGAGCGCGTTGAGCGCGTGGTTGGAGCAGATGTTGGACGTGGCCTTCTCGCGTCGGATGTGCTGCTCACGGGTCGAGAACGTGAGAACGAAACCCGTCCTCCCGTCCACATCGGTGGTGCGACCGGCCACGCGCCCCGGCATCTGCCGGATGTGCGCCTGGCGACACGCGAAGACTCCCAGTCCGGGGCCTCCGAACGACATGGGGCTGCCGAGCGGCTGCCCCTCGGCGACCACGATGTCCGCGCCGAAGGTTGCCGGAGGCTCCATCACGCCGAGCAGGATCGGGTTCGTGCCGACGACCAGCAGGGCTCCCGCACCGTGCGCGAGTTCGGCGAGCGGGGCCAGGTCCTCGAGTCTGCCGTAGAAGGTCGGCGAAGCGACCATGATCGCCGCGACGTCGTCACCGACCGACGCCGCCAGCGCGGCGATGTCCGAGACGCCGCCGGCAGCAGCGACTTCGGTCACGGTCACCGTGCCGGCCTCGACGTACGTGGCGAGCGTGGAGCGCCACTCAGGGTGCACGGCGCCCGACACGACGACCCGACCGCGCCTCGTGACCCGTGCGGCCATGAGCGCAGCCTCGGCGAACGCCGTGGCTCCGTCATACATGGAAGCATTGCTCACTTCCATGCCGGTGAGCTGGCAGATCATCGACTGGTACTCGTAGACCGCCTGGAGCGTGCCCTGGCTGACCTCGGGCTGGTACGGCGTGTACGCCGTGAAGAACGCCGGCTTGCTCACCACCGCGTCCACGATCGCCGGAACGTAGTGGTCGTAGCAGCCGCCGCCCAGGAACGAAGCGACGTCATCGGCGCCCGCGTTCGAGCGCGCAAGCTCCTTCAGGTGAGCCGCCAGTTCGACCTCACCCATAGGCTCAGGTAGCGCGAGCGGGCGTGCGAGCCGTGCGGCTTCGGGGACGTCGGCGAACAACTCGTCGACATCTGAGAGGCCGACGGTCCGAAGCATCTCGACCTGATCTTCGCAGGTCACCGGGATGAAGCGCACGGGAACTATGCTTCCTCGGCGAGATACGCCTCGTAGGCCACCGCGTCCATGAGTCCTTCGACCTCGGTCGGGTCGGAGAGCTTCACCTTGATGATCCAACCCGCGCCGTACGCGTCCTCGTTCACGGTCTCGGGGGCGCCGTCGAGAGCATCGTTGACCTCGACGATCTCGCCGGAGACCGGCGTGAACAGCTCGGAGACGGACTTCACGGACTCGATCTCGCCGAACGAATCACCCGCGGAGATGGTGCCTCCCGCCGACGGCAGATCGACGTAAACGACCTCACCCAGCTGGTCCTGGGCGAAATCCGAGATGCCGATCGTGGCGATATCGCCCGAGACGCGCACCCACTCATGCTCGCGGTCGTACTTCAGGTCCTCCGGATACATGGGTATTCCGCTCCTTCTCCAGTCGGGCGCTTACGACCGCGTGGCCGAAAGCGATGTCTCACCTACGAACGGCGGGCGCGAGACGACCGCCGGGACCACCTTACGTCTGATCTCGATCTCAAGCCGCGTGCCCACCACTGACAGGGCTGCTGGAACGTACGCGGTGGCGACGCCATGGCCGAGCGTGGGTGCGAACGTGCCGCTTGCCACCTTACCCACCGCCTGACCCTCGTGCAACACGCTGTAGCCATGCCGTGGAACGCCTTCGGAGACCGTCAGCCCCACCAGCTTCTCGGACGGTCCGGCCTCACGCACGCGGGCGATCGCCTCGGCGCCGATGAAGTCGCTCTTCGTCTTCGGCACGACCCATCCCAGGCCCGCCGAGATCGGATCGACGCCGCGGTCCATGTCGCTGCCGTAGAGCGGATAGCCCATCTCCAGCCGCAGTGTGTCGCGGGCGCCCAGGCCGCACGGCACCACCTCGGCAAAGCTCAGCAGCAACCGCCACACGGCGACCGCCTGGCTCTCGTGGCAGAACAACTCCACCCCATCCTCGCCGGTGTAACCGGTCCGCGCCACCAGGACGTTCACGCCGTCCAGCGTGGCACTGCCGAGCGCGAAACGGCGCGGCGGCTCCCATTGGTCTCCTGCGAGCTCGGCGATGATGCCGAGCGCCTTCGGTCCCTGTACGGCGATGAGTGCAGTGCGATCACTTTCGTCGACAGCCTCCACGTTGCCCGGCAGATGGGAGGTGATCCAGTCCCAGTCGGTCTCCCGGTTGGAGGCGTTCGCCACGATCAGATACTCGATGTCGCCCGAGTGGTACACGATCAGGTCGTCGATGATGCCGCCGTCCTCGTCGCACATCACGGTGTAGAGGGCATCGCCCACCGCATCGATCTTGTCGAGATCGTTGGTCACGATGCGCTGCAGGGCCTCCTTGGCGTGCACGCCGAAGAACCTGAACTCGCCCATGTGTGAGACGTCGAAGATCCCGACACCGGACCTCACCGCATGGTGCTCATCGATGATGCCGGCGTACTGCACCGGCATCTGCCAGCCCGCGAAGTCCACCATGCGAGCGCCGAGCGCCACATGTTCCTCGTAGAGCGGGGTCATCCGCAAGCCGTCTGACATTCGAGCTCCCTTCACATCACGGGCACGGCGGACGCCTGGAGCTGCCCGCCGAAGACCGTCCTCCAGAGTCGGGTGAACCAGATCCCTATCGCTTCCCATGCATCGGGAGCGGGCACGTCCTCGGCGGCGACCACCGGCACCTGCGCCAGCAGGCGCTGTCCCTGGACCACGGTGAGCGTGCCGAGCCGATCGCCGGCGTTCACCGGCGCGTCCACCTCGAAGAGCATGTCGACGCGCGACACCACCTCGCCGTCGAGGTCGAACACCGGCACGACCGCATCCTCGGCGACCACCCCCGCGACCGTGCGATCGAGCCAGGCCGTGACCGGCACGAGTGCGGCGGTCGCGTCGGCAGAGGCGATCTGTGTCTCGGCGTAGTGCGCAAACCCCCAGTCGAGCAGAGTCTCGGCCTGCGCGAATCGATCGGACTCGGACGACGTGCCGAGGATCACGGCGACGAAGGCGATACCGCCGCGTCGCGCCGAGGCCACGAGACAGTACCCGGCGTCGTTGGTCCAGCCCGTCTTGACCCCGGTGGCGCCCTCATACCTGCCTATGAGCTTGTTCGAGGTCTCGAACGTCGTCGCCTTTGAGCCGTTGGCGACTTCCACCCGCTCCATACCGACGATGCTCGAGAAGCGCGGATCGGCCATCGCGATCGCGCTCAGCGTCGCGAGATCGGCCGCCGAGGTGTAGTGACCGGGCTCGTCCAGACCGTGCGGGTTGGTGTACGTCGTATGTGTGAGGCCGAGTTCAGCCGCCTTTTCGTTCATCAGCGCAACGAACCCGTCGACGTCTCCCCCAACATGCTCGGCAAGTGCGGTCGCAGCATCGTTGCCCGAGTGCACGAGCATGGCCTCCAGCAGGCGCTGCACCGTATACGAGCGCCCTGCCACCAGACCGGCCTCGGACTCCCCCACCGATGCGGCGCGCGCCGACACGGTGACCGTGTCCGCAGGATCCGCCCTGTCGAGTACGACCAGGGCGGTCATGATCTTGGTGGTCGATGCCATCGAGCGCTCGGCGTCCGGATCGCGCTCCCACAATGTCCGGCCATCACCGGTTCGCAATATCCCCGCGGGCATACCGACGGGAGGAGCGGCCGCAGCGAGCGCAGCGTCGTCAGCCACCGAGGTGCCATCTATCCGCTCGAGTGCGCTACTGTGAACGGGGAACACCGCGACTATCACGAGAAGCAGAACGGCTATGATGGATACGCGCGCGCGACAGACTGCGGCGGGTACGGGGGGCACGCGTTGCTCCTTCGAATGCGGTGTCAGCGGGGGCACGGTCGATTGTACGGGTTCACCGGCTTGGGCGCACCTGTGTGACACAACCTGGTACAAGAGCACTCAACTTACGCGTATCGCATGCCGACACTGTGTGTGGTGAGACCGCGCCCCGCCGCCTGAGCGGTGCGGGCGGACTCGGGGGAAGCAGATGAATCGCTCTTCAGTCGTCGCACACATCGATGAGGACCATGGTTGGACTGTCGTCGAACTCATGGTGATCATTCTGATCATCGGCATACTGCTCGCGGTGGCAGTGGCCTCGTACACCCGCGCGAGCGACTCCGCGAATGCCGCAGCGTGCCGCGAGAACCAGGTCGTGATGAACCGCGCCATCGCTGTTGCTCGTGCCAGTGGGACTGAGATCGATGCTCTGGATGACATCGCCTCATGCATCGTCAACTTCGACGGCGTTTCCACGTGCCCCCTTGACGGAACACCGCTCGAGTACGATCCCGTGACCGACACGGTCACATGCCCGAACCATCCCCAGTGACCGCGCTCCCGGTCGAAGGAGGCCGAACGTGAAGTACTTCCACTTCGAGGCGCTCACGCTTGTGCTCGGCACGGGCGCGATCATCGCGAGCATCTTCGTCTCTCCGGCCACATCGCCCCAGGCCGTCGAGGTCGCTGGACAGCTGCTGTTGATCGTCGTCATCGCCGGAGCGATCCACTGGGGCCGCAACGGGGGATTCATCGCCGCACTGCTCTCCATCGCCATCTATGTGGCGATGCGTGTCCCTCTTCTGCAGTCCCAGGGGCTCTCGACCGACGTGGTCACACTCCTCGCAACCCGCTCCATCACATACGCGCTGGTGGGCATCGTCGGTGGCGAGATCGCGGGACGGATAAAGTACGTGTTCGCGCGGCTCTCCAGTGACACGCTGATCGACCCGGTCACTGGCGTGTATAGCGCTCGCTATGCGGCGGATGCGATCGCCTCCGGCCTCGGGCAGTGGCAGCGCTACCAGACGCACTACTCGGTGGTGGTGATCACCCTTGCCCGGAGCGTGTATGCAGCGCTCAAGGCCAACCGCTCCCGGCAGTTACTCCGCCAGGCCGCAAGCCACATCCGCAACGACATCCGCATGGTCGATGATCTGGCTTCCGGCGGCACAGGGACCTACTACATACTGCTCCCCCGTACCGACGCACCGGGCGCCGCAGTGGTGGCCGAGCGGCTTTCGTTGGGACTTCGAGAGATGCTTGGAACGCGCGACGATTCCGTCACCGCTGCGGTGCTCTCAGCCGAGCGTGACGCGCAGACGCTCAATCATCTCGTGGAGAAGCTCAACCCGACGGTGGCGGAGATCCCACCGGCCGCAACACCCACCGGCGATCTGCGTGGCGCATCCGCCGACAGGCGTCAGGACCCGGTAGCGTAGACCTCGTCCGCATCCAAGACGCGCATCCCGGCTTCCCTGAGCGCCTCTTTCACCTCGGCGGCATCTTTCACGCGGAACACGTCGACGGCGGCACTTCCGCCCGGCTCGACAAAGCAGTACGCGTACTCCACGTTAGCGCCCACCGAACCGATCACTTCGAGCACATCGGCGAGCCCGCCCGGGTGGTCCGGCACCTCAACCGCGATGACGTGCGCGACGCTCACGCTGAAGCCGGCCGCCTCAAGAGCCTCTCGGGCGGTCTCCGGCCGATCGCAGATGATGCGCACCACGCCGAACTCGGCCGTGTCAGCCACCATCAGAGCGCGCATGTTCACACCCGCATCACCGAGCGCGCGGGTGAGCCCCGCCAGTCTGCCGGGGCTGTTCTCCAGGAACACCGTCAGCTGCTTAACCATCGGTCACTCGCTCCCCTCGTTGCGCAGGTCGACGACGCGCTTCGCCTTGCCCTCTGAACGCTGGATTGACTTCGGTTCAACGAGCTTCACTTCGAGATTGACCGCGAGCGACGACGCGATCTCGGCGCCGACTCTGTTGCGAAGCCGCTCGAGCACCTTGATCTCATCGAACGAGACGTCCGAACCGACCTCCACGTGGACCGCGACGTGGTCCATGCTGCCACGCTTCGACAGTACCACCTGGTAGTGCGGCGCCACGCCCGGGATGCCGATCAGCACCTGTTCGATCTGGCTCGGGTAGACGTTCACGCCCCGGATGATGAGCATGTCGTCAGTGCGGCCCGTGATGCGCTCCATGCGACGGAACGTCCGCCCGCACGCACACTCGCCGGGGACGATGCGCGAGATGTCACGCGTGCGATAGCGCACCAGCGGGATACCCTGCTTGGTGATCGTCGTGAACACGACCTCACCCTGCTCGCCGTCGGGCACCGGACGCAGCGTCCGCGGGTCGACGATCTCGATGATGAAGTGGTCCTCGTTGACATGCAGACCGCACTTCTCGGTGCATTCGGCGGCGACACCAGGCCCCATCACCTCGGAGAGACCGTAGATGTCGATGGCCGTGATGCCAAGCACGTCCTCAAGCTGCGTGCGCATGCTCTCGCTCCATGGCTCTGCACCGAACACGCCTGCCTTGAGCGGCAACTCGTGCGGGTCGATGCCCATCTCAAGAGCCGTCTCGCCCATCAGCAACGCGTAGCTCGGCGTACACGCCAGGATCGTCGTACCGAAGTCCTTCAGCACCTGTACCTGGCGCTTCGTGTTGCCCCCCGAGATCGGGATCGCCGTGGCACCAAGCCGCTCGGCACCGTAATGTGCGCCGAGCCCGCCGGTGAACAGCCCGTAGCCGTAGGCTATCTGAACGATGTCGTCGCGGGTCCCGCCGGCAGAGGCGAACGTGCGCGCCATGAGGTCGGACCAGTTGCTGATGTCCGCCGCGGTATAGCCCACGACCGAGACCTGCCCAGTGGTGCCCGAAGACGAGTGGACACGCACGATGTCGCCAAGAGGGACGGCGAACATGCCGTACGGATAGGCCGCGCGCAGGTCATCCTTCACGGTGAAGGGAAGATCGGCCAGACCGGTGAGGTCGTCCACCTCCGGCGCGACACCCGCCTCGTCGAACTTGGCGCGATACGTCGGCACGTTGGCGTACACCCTGCCGAGAAGTGAGTTCAGACGGTCGAGTTGCAGCGCCTCGAGGTCCCCGGGCGCCATGGATTCGAGCTCGGGCTGGAACACGTGTATCCCCCTTACCCACTCACCGGTTCACCGGACCGGACTCACGGAGTCGTCGTGGTCGTTCCCGACGGAGAAGCCCCCGCCGTTCCGACACGCACCACTTCTTCTGTAGGACGGTACACCGACTTGAAGGAGTCCGTACGGATCTCCACGCCGTTACTCATGACGTGACGCACCACCACGATCGTGCGACCGCTGATGCCCTTCTCCTCCACCACCCTGCTCCCGGCCGGGAGCGTGGGGTCCGGGACCTCTTTGACGGGCGGGTTCTTGATGTCGGTCCAGGGACCCGTGTCGTACGTGACCTGATAGCCGGGACTCGTGCCGTAGAGAGAGATGGTCACGGTGGAGTTCGAGTAGCCGGTCGCGACCAGGACCCAGTTCGGCGTGTCGTTCTTGAACTTGAAGTCGGGGCCGCCCCACGAGACCGTGGCGTCACGCCCGGTGGGGTAATGGCTGATGTACTGAGAGTGGTTACGGCGCTCGACCACGGGCAGTCCGGAGAAGAACACTGTGTTGAAGATCGTCGTGCCCACCTGGCAGATGCCACCACCGAGCTGCGGCACGAGCTCACCGTTGACGATGGCGTTCGCCTCCTGGTAGCCCTTCTCGGCCGTACGCTCGCCGATCGTCTCATTGAAGCTGAAGGTGCCCCCGGGCGGGATGAGCGTGCCGTCCAGCGCGTCCGCCAGGGTGTGGATGTTGTTCACGCGCGGCTTGTTCGATGAAGCGTAGTCGGTGGTGAAGGTGGAGATCCTCTCCACGATACCCATCGCCTGTGCCTCGGCGGTCGTGATCTCGGGCTCGACGCGGTGCATGGCGAGCTCCGCCCGACGCTCCCCGTCACCGGTGAGCACGGAGTCCAACTTGGGCGCCAGGTCCGCAGCGTCTGCTTGCAGGCCGTCTTCGGCAGGAACGATCGAGACCGTGCCGTTCGAGACACTGAAACCCGCGTCACGGGCGGGTTTGCCCACTTCGGCGACCATAGGCAGGACGTCGGTTGAGAGAGCCTCGGCGACCACGTAGGCCTCAAGCGTCGCGGGCTCGGTCCCCTCGATGCGCCTGAACCCGATCCACTCGCCGATGATGTGGGCCGGAACGTCCCACTGCTTGTCAGCATAGAAGAGCGTCAGCGGTGCCGAGACCATCTTCAGCGCGTCCTCGTAGGCCTGCTGCGCGCCGTCGCTGTCGACCGCCGGCGCTATGGGGCCGAGTTCGAACTCGACGACACGATCGTCCGAGATGAACGCGGGCAGCAGCCGTTCGCGCGCGTCATCCTCGCTGATGCCGATGCCGTCGACGGGCTCGATGCGCGTCACCTTCACGCCCTCCACGCTCACGCCCGCGTCGACCGGCGGCGTGGCGACGGTCTCGTTCATCGAGAGCACGAGGGCCGCAAGCGCCGAATCCTCACACGAAAGGACGATGGGGACCGTGATGCCGCCGAAGAGCGCTCTCAGACGCTCGGAGATCGCGGGGCCGAGCGACCCGCGACCGACGGCGAACGCATCGCCCGCGAGCGCGGTCGCATCCACCGAGAGTGAGACCGACTCGGCTGTAACCTCCCACGACTCCCCGCCCGCCTGGGCGGTGACCGGTATCGTTGACTGCTCGGCAACGAACGCCGCTATCGCGGTGCGGGCCTCTGACTCGGTCTTGCCGCCGACGTCGACCGTCCCGACCTGCACGCCCGGGTGTACACGCCCGGCGGAGATCGCAGCATCGACACCGACGCCAAGCGCTGCCACGACGATCAGAGCCGCCGATGCGAAGAGCGCGATGCGGGCAGGCAACGGCCATGACTGAAGCCAGGCGGGCAGTCGCAACGGCCTGCGCCGCGATGTGCGACGTGAGGTCCGGCTCGTGCTTTCGCTGCTCATTGGCTCGGTGGTCATCTGCACTTCCGGGGTGATCGATGGTGATCGGCTACCGGGGGTCGGAGCAGCAAGAAGTCCGCCACCCGTGAGCAGCGATGATACCGCACGAAGGTGCCCGCCGTCACACGACGCTGCCACTTCGTCACGCGATCAGCCTTCTGCGATCGCCTTCTGCACCTCGGCCACGTAGCGCGCCAGCGTCGCCTCCGTGCTCGACGCACTCTCGCACTCTGCGTGCACGTTCACGACCGCCTCGGTGGCATGCGGAAGGACGAGCGCCCATCCATCGTCCGTGGGGATCCGGACTCCTTCCACCGCAGAGCCGATCTCGCCGAGTGCGGCCATCGTACGCATGACCGCGCCTTTGCGGTCGAACGGGCAGAAGACGGCCTCTTCGCGCAGGAAGAACTCGGGCAGACCGGCGACCACTTCATCGAGCGTGGTCTCCTGCCGGTCGAGCATTCGGAGAAGCATCCCGAAGGACATCATGGCGTCGTAGGCCGCCAGGAAGTGCGGGAACACGAAACCGCCACGACGAGATCCCGCGAATCCGACCGCAGGGTCGAGTGCCGCCGAGGAGAGCGCGCGCCGCGACGTGCCGGTCCGCCGAACGGATCTGCCGGCCGCGCTGGCGATGACCTCCACCGCGGTGGACGCCGTGACCGGCACCGCGACATCCCTCCCGTTGCCATCACCGGGCTCCGTGGCGCACCACAGCGAGACCATCGCATGCAGAGCGGTGTCGTGGTCGAGGATCCTCCCGCTGCCCGTGACGAGCGTGAGGCGCTCGGCCGTCGAGTCGAACGACACGCCCAGATCGGCCTGGAACACGTCCACCGAGTTCGCGATCTGCGCGATCTGACTGTCGCGCTCCACCGAGTCGATGCGCGCGTGCTCCGAGTCGACGTACCCGCGCATCGTGATGACATCGATGCCCCAGTCGCCGGCGGCCGAGGGCAGCACGAACGACGCCGGACTCATCCCCATGTCCACGATGATCTTGAATCGCTTCCTCAGCTGGCCGGTCCCGTTGAGCGCGGCGCTCAGCCCTGCGATGTAGTACTCAAGCGCCCGGGGCGGGTACAGGATCTCCCCCACATCCTCGAAGAACGCCCGTCGGAACTCCTGCCTGAAGTACAGACGCTCGACCTTCTTCTCCAGACCGGTCGAGATGTCGATGCCATGCTCGTCGTAGAAGTGGAGTTCGAGCGACTGCGGGTCGTTATCCGCCGCGCAGACATGGATTCCGCCCGATGCGCGCGTATCGCGGGTGGTGAAGCGTGTCACTGCCGGAGACGCCATTCGCAAGTCGCGCACGTGACACCCGGCAGAGTTCAAGCCCGCCGCCAGTGCGCGCTTCATCATGCGCGCCGATCGGCTCGAGTCGCGGCTCACCACGACATGCGACCTGCTCGGCAGAAGCGTGCCGTAGGCCTGTGAGACGCGCAACGCGAGCTCGGGTGTCACGTCGATGTTCACAAGGCCGGCGATGCCGTCGGCGGCGAACAACGCACGGACTCCGCGTGATTCCCATATCAGCGACGAGGTGACCATCGCTCCGGCATCGATTCGCTTGAACGGGTAGACCTGAACGTCGTTTCCAACCGATGCACCCTGTCCGACGACGCTCTCATCGCCGATCACCGCGCCGTTCCCCACACGGGCCCCCGCCCTCACATCGACGCTGCGACAGAGCACGGCACCATCGACGTGGCTGTTCTTGCCGATGAAGGCCTCATTCCACACGATCGTGTGGTCCATCTCCACGTCGGCGCCCACCAGGCAGTTGTCACCGATCACGGTGTACGGGCCGAGCCGCGCACCGGCGCGGACCGTCGTGTTCGCACCGACGACCACCTTGGGCGAGATCTCAACCGATGGGTGGATATCGGCGCCTTCTCCGATCCAGACATCGTCTTTGGTCCTCGCGCCGGGGACGTAAAGCATGGCCTTGCCGTCGAGGATGTCCCGATGCACATCGATGTACCCCTCGAGACTTCCCACATCCGCCCAGTAGCCATCGACCACACAGCCGTACAGGTCATGACCGTTCTCCATCAGCAACGGGAAGAGTTCGGAGGAGAAGTCGAACGGCTTACCTTCGTGTATGTAGTCGAACACGAGCGGCTCGACCACGTAGATGCCCGTGTTGATCGTGTCGCTGAACACCTGTCCCCACGACGGCTTCTCCAGGAAGCGCTCGATCTTGCCGTCGTCATCGGTGATGACCACGCCGAACTCGAGCGGATCGGGGACGCGCTTGAGGGCGATCGTGACCGCTCCGCCCTTGGCTTTGTGGAACTCGATCACCTCGGTGAGATTGATGTCGGTGAGCGCATCTCCCGAGATGACGATGAAGGTCTCGGTGAGCGCATCGGCCGCGTTCTTCACCGAGCCCGCGGTGCCCAGCGGCGTCTCCTCGATGGCGTAGCTGATGTCCATCCCCCACTCATCGCCATCGCCGAAGTAGTCTTCGATGATCTGCGGCATGAAGGCCAGCGTGGCGACCACTTCGTTGATGCCGTGATGCTTCACGAGGCCGATGATGTGCTCCATCACCGGTTGATTGACGATCGGCACCATCGGCTTCGGCCGCATGCTCGTGAGCGGCCGCAGTCGCGTCCCCTCGCCACCCGCCATGACCACTGCTTTCATGCGGCTCTACCCCCGTTCCGCCTCGATCGCAGCGGCCCGTGCTCGCACCGCGATGAGTGTGTACTGGACGGCCGCCGATAGCGACAGGAGCACCCCCACGTACACGAACCAGATGCCCAGCGGCGCGGACGCCGCCCCAAGCCCCGGAAGCCATGGCGTCTGGAGCAGTCCGACGCCGGATGCCTCCGGCCACCCGGCGATGAGTGATGCGAAGCCCGTGAACAGCACGGCAGTCGTGACCTTCCCGATGTAGGTCACCGGCAGGATAACCTTGTAGTGTTCGAGCTTGTACGCACCGTAAAGCAGGTACGCATCGCGTGCGAGCAGCACGACCGGCACCCACAACGGCAGCACGTCGATCAGATACAGACCCACCACACCCGAAGCGAGCAACAGGCGATCCACAAGCGGATCGACGATCTTGCCGAACTGCGTGACCGTGTTGGTCCTCCGCGCGATCTGCCCGTCGATCCAATCGGTGGAGGCGGCGACAGCGAAAATGAAGAATGCGGTGAGGCGGCCTCGCTCACCATCGGCGTCCACGAGCACGGTGAAGAAGAACGGGACCAGCAACAAGCGCATGACGGTGATGAGGTTCGCCACCGAATAGACCGTGTGGTGAACCTCTTCGGTCACCGGCTGCGCATCGTGTTCCTCTACCACCAGTCCCTCCTTCGGAAGAACAGCATCATCCAGACGGCGATAACCGCCATCGCAGCCATGATGGCCGCAAACGACCAGCCTGCGTCTGCAGGAGGCCACATCCCCTTGAGCACGTTCATCCCGTATATGCCCGAGATCAGCGTGAGCGGCATGAAGATGGTGGCCACCACCGTGAGCTGCTTCATGATGCCGTTCATGCGATTGCTCTGCGATGAGAGGTAGATGTCCATCGTGCCGTTGGCGACCTCGCGGTAGGTGTCGATGGTATCGCCGAGCCGCGCGAGATGGTCGCCCACATCCTGGAAGTACATGTACGCGTCCGGTTCCACGAACGCCTCGAGCCGGGCGAGCCCCCGGACCACGTCCCGCTCGGGGTTGACCACCTTGTGGAGGCGCACGAGCGCCCGCTTGGCGGCATACAGGCGCTGCAGGTGCTCGGGCCGGGCATCGGCGATCATGAGATCCTGCAGCTGCTCGAGCTCGTCGGAGAGCGCCTCCACGATCGGGAACACCTCGTCGACGGCGGCGTCCAGGATCGCGTGCAGGGTCCACTCGACGCCACGCGCGAGGTGGGCATCGGCCTGCGCCATGATCCGGTCGAGCGCCGGGGAATCGGCGCGGTGAACGGTGATGAGGTGCTCCTCGCCTAGGAAGACGTCGAGCTCGTGCGACTCGACCCCGTCGCCGATGAGCATCTGCGGAAGCAGCCAGATCAGGAACGACTGGGAGTGATACCCGTCGAGTTTCGGCCGCTGCGGGAAGTGGACGCAGTCCTCGATGGCTAGTGGCGGCAACGGGAACCGGGCACTCACCGCCCGGAGCGCTTCCTCATCGGGCTCGATGACGTCTATCCACACGGGGCCTGCGAAGTCGGCCGGGATCGAATCGAGTCCGTCCGAACGCAGGACACCCTCGGCGATCCAGCGTGCCGTGATCAGTGCCGCCACCGCGCCCTCCCCTGCCGGTCACCGTCCTGACGTCCACCAGGATACCGCTTCACGCCCCGCCGGGGCTCAGTTGTTGCGGATGGCGGCTGATGACTGCTTCGCCCGGAGGAACTCGTCGTAGGTGGCGGTGAACGTCTGCGAGCCGTCCTCGCCGGTGAGCACGTAGTAGAGGTAGTTCGTCTGCGCGGGCGCCGCGGCGGCTACGAGCGCGGCCATCCCCGGGTTGCTGATGGGTCCGACCGGCAGGCCATCGTTCATGTAGGTGTTGTAGGGACTGTCCTCGTCGAGATCGTCGTTGGTGAGCGAGGTCGTGCCCGCGGGCAGCGTGTACAGGACACTCGCACACAACTGGAGACGCATCGGCTTCGCCAAACGGTTGTAGATGACCGAACTCACCAGCGGGAACTCCTCCGGGAGCTTCGCCTCGCGCTCGAGTATGGAAGCGATGGTCACCACGTCGAAGACGTCGAGGTTGCGGGAGGACGCGTAGGTCAGATCGATCGTGGCGATGCGCCGGTCGAACTCATCGAGCATCTTCTCCACTACCTCAGTGGGCGTGGCGTCCGCCTTGACGGTGTACGTGGCCGGGAACAGGAACCCCTCGAGCGAGCCGTTGTGGGCCCGTGCCAGGTAGGGATGCTCGGCGGCGAACTGGGGGGCGCCCTGGGTAATCAGCACCAACAGTTCCTCCTGCGGCAACCCGGTGCGCGCGGCGAAACGCTCCGCGATCTGGCGCGCGGTGAACCCTTCGGGGATCGGCACGTCGACAGTGACGATGACGGGACCCTCGGCGAGGCGTTGGAGAACCATCTCGTAGGGCATACCGGTGGCCAGATCGTACTCGCCCGGCTTGAGCGACCCGTCGAGACCCGACTTGCGGGCCCGGTACCGGAACATGAGCGCGTTATCGATCACGCCGAGCTCCGCGAGCATCGAGGCGATCTCGGCGGTCGTGGAACCCTGCTCGACCACGACGTGAACCGGCTGTCCGGCCGCGACCTCGGTCTCGGGATGATAGAGAAGGTAGCGCCCCACGGCAGCGCCCGCCACCGCGAGCAGTGCGAACACGACCACCACGCCGAGGATGACCCGGCCGCAACCGCTTCGGCCGCGTGATGATCGAGTCGCCCGTGGCGCGCTGTGCCGACCCGGCAGGCCCTCGCCGGCCGGGCGTCCCGTGCGCCGGGATGCGTGCGTGCGACGAGCCGGCTTCGCGTGCCGGGCGCTACGCGAGGGGCGGCCTTCCCCGGTCACGGGGATGCTGTCGGAGACCGCGTCCGGCACGCGCCGCGCCGACCCGCGACGCTCTGTGCCACCCCGCTGTCCGCGTCCGCTGTGCTCCCGTGCCATTCGCCACCTCTGTGTCGGCTTCAGACGGAAAGTGTAGCAGCGACGGAGCCGACGACAAACCGGAGCGGCCGGGGCCCATCAGCGCTGGCGCGTCCCCCGGCACGACCGCAGCAGGCACGCACCGTCGGGGATGACCGCCGGAGTGGCCGTTCGATAGTCCGCGTACCGCGCACCGAAGCGCTCGACGAGTTTGCGCTCCTCGCCGATGGACCACAGGCGGGTGACCACGAGCCACCCGGCACCCGCCAGGACAAGCCTCCGCAGACCGCAGATGAGCCCCAATCCGACCGCCGTCAGGGACAGGCCCGCGTAGAGCGGGTGCCGAACACACGCATAGGGTCCGGTCACTATCAGCACATCGGAGTCGCCCAACCGTCCCCGCGACCGAAGCGACGATATACCGGCCAGAAGCAGCGGGAGCCATACGGCAACCATCGCCAGGCCTACGAGTTGCATCACGCGACGCGCCGTACTCACGAGCCTCACCTGCCTGGTGCGATCGCACTGCCCACGCCGAAGCGCCATGGAGCGATTATCCCCGCAAGCAGTGCACCTCCGATGGCCGACGGATATGGACTACCATGTCCCCATGGAGACATCTCCTGAGCGGACCGCGCTCTGCGACCCCCCGTTCACCGGAAAGGGCGACCGATATGAAGAACTCCCTCTTGAGTGCCCTCATCACCCCGCTCGTTCTCGTGCTCGGGGCCGGCGTCGCCTGGGCCGGCTCGCAAGGTGGCGCCTCGGTCGGCGACATCCCTGTATTCGCCCTCGTGGTGGGCCTGATGTTCCTCATCCAGATCGTCGCCTTCATCCCGGCGTTCATCATGCAGACCGAGCGCTTCTACGACCTGACGGGCAGCCTGACCTACATCTCCATGACACTGCTCGCGGCAACGCTCGCCGCCCCGCTCGACGCGCGGTCGACGCTCGTCACCGCGCTCGTGATCGTGTGGGCGGCACGGCTCGGGACGTTCCTATTCCGCAGAGTGATGAAGGCGGGCAAGGACGGCCGCTTCGACGACATCAAGCCGTCGTTCGTCCGGTTCCTCAACGCCTGGACCATCCAGGGGTTGTGGCTGACGCTCACGGCCGGAGCGGCGCTTGCTGCGATCACCTCGGCCAGCCCGGTCGATGTTGATGGGTTCATGATCGCCGGCGCGCTCGTGTGGCTCTTCGGATTCACGATCGAAGCGATCGCCGACCTTCAGAAGAGCCGATTCAAGGCCGATCCCGGCAACAAGGGCCGCTTCATCCACACGGGGATCTGGTCCTGGTCACGTCATCCCAACTACTTCGGCGAGATCACGCTGTGGTCAGGCATGGCGCTCATCGCGGCTCCGGCCCTTCAGGGCTGGCAACTCGTCACGCTCATCTCCCCGGTCTTCGTCTTCCTGCTCATCACGCGGGTGAGCGGCGTGCCGCTTCTCGAGAAGCACGCGGACAAGACCTGGGGCGGACAGGCCGACTACGAGGCCTACAAGGCGCGCACGTCGGTGCTCGTGCCACTGCCGCCGAAGAAGTAGCCACGTCGGCGGCTGTCAGCCGCAGCGCAGACTACCGCGCTGCGCAGTGCCGCGCCGAAGGGCGCAACGCGAGACGGGACGGCCCAGTCATAGCTGATCCTTCTCAGAACGACGCCAGGATACGCTCAACGGCGGCCCTGTCGTCCGCATTGACAGCCATAGACAGCTGCAGTCCGACCGGATCTCCGTTCTCCATCAGGAGACCGAGAAGCGCAAGCGACTTGGGCGACATCCAGCTCTGCTTGAACGCTAACCGGAGGATCCGATTGCATCGTGAGGAACCCTTCAGCAGGCCGAACCGTACCGCATCGGTGAGAGCGTCGAGTTTCGCATCGGGTGGATGATACTCGGGAGCGCCCAGGGCGGCCACCAATGCAGCCTCGGCCGCCTCGGTTTCCACGAGTGCCTGCATCGCATACGTGCGCAGGTTCACATCTTCCGATTCAAGGCATGCGAGCAACGGCTCCACTGCCGCTGCGCCCCCGCGACCACCCAACGCCCGGGCCGCCGACTTCTGCACCTCGACGTCCGCGTCCTGAAGCGCGGCGATCAGGACCTCCGGAAGCTCCTTCCCGGTTATCGTGCGCCGGGCCGACAACGCATCCACGCTCTGTTCTCCGGCGTCCGCAACGTGATCCGTCCAGCTCGCTCCGTCCCAGTAGCGGTACTGATGACGACCCATCGGGTCCGCATACCAATCGGGCTTGGCTCCGCCGGATCGACTCGCCACACTGCACTCCCCCTTGGTGTTGCCCCATCCTGTTCGCCACTACTTCTATGGGTTGACGACTCGCTTCGCCTTCTCGGTTACGTCGTCAATCGCGCTCCTGGTCGCAGCGCTGACCTGGTCGAATGATGAGAAGGGATACAGTCATTCTCCCGACCGCGGACTCGCAGCCAGACGGCTAGCCGTCTGCCCGATCCTTCACCTCAGCGGCCTTATCGGCCACCGTGTCACTCAGATCCCCGACCTTCTCGCTCAGGGAGTCGTGCGCGTCGTCGAGTTTGTCGCCGAGATCATCCTTCACGGCCTCGACTGCCTCCTTGGTCTTCGCGACCGCCTGATCACGCTTGCCCTCTGCTTCGAGCTGCTCGTTGCCCGTCTTGTCTCCGACCCACTCCTTCACCTTGCCTGCAGCTTCTTCAGCCGCATCCTTGATCTTGACGTCGAATCCCATCGCGACCTCTCTCCGTTGAGCGGACGCGTATCAGGTACGTTCCTCCCCGTCGTACGATCGAGACCGTCAAGGCAGGAACCGTACGCGAAACGAGGCACCCCGAAGGGTGCCTCGTGATGCGCTGGTCGGGCTTAGTAGACGCGTTTGTAACCCGCGCGAATGAGCGTTGACTACTCAAGCCATCACTCTGCGCTGATGCCGTGGCGCTTGGATTGGGCTTCCTATACCTTCTCCGTAGGCACCTCTGCCAGCGGCATCCGCACCGTAAAGCGAGTACCCGGAGCGGCGTCCTCTACGACGATGGCGCCACCCATACTGTCTACCGCTGCCTTGACGATTGCCAGACCCAGCCCGTTTCCGGGGACCCCCGCCGCCCCTCTGCCACGACTGAAGCGGAAGAAGACCTGCTCGCGCTCATCAATCGGAATTCCGACGCCGTCATCTCGCACGGCGAGAAGAGCCTCTGGGCCGTCGATCCGTAGTGACACGGAGATGGTGCCGCCGTCGGGCGTGAACTTGATGGCGTTGTCGAGAAGGTTCATGACGATCACGCTGAAGCGGGCCTGATCTGCGAGTACGCACACTGGGCCCGACGGTGCGTCCAGTTCAAGTGATTGGCCGGCCTGCTCGGCGCGTGAGGCGACCGCATCCACTGCCGAGTGGACGGCCGCGGTCACGTCGAGTGTCCCTGCGGGGGTGCTGGTACCGCCCTCGATGCGGGAGAGACTGAGCAGCCCGTCCACTAACGAACGCAGCCGCTGGGCCTGTGCGAACGACCGCTCGACCAAACGGCGTTCGTCAGGAGTGGACGCCGCCCGCTCGGCGAGTTGCAGGTCGGTCTGGAGCGCGGTCAGCGGGGTTCCGAGTTCATGTGCGGCGTCAGCCAAGAACCGACGCAGGGCATCCATCGTTGAGCCGGTTTGCGCGACCATCGTGTTGAAGGAATCGCTGAGTTGGGCGACCTCTACACTGCCTCCGGCATCCGCGCGGACACTGAGGTCGCCCTCAGCCATGCGGTCAGTCACCTGCGCGAGTTCGGAGAGCGGTCGCGCGATGCGACGCGAGAGAAGGTAGCCGGTGAGCGCCGCCGCCAGCACGGCAAGAACACCCGCCACGAGCGAGGTCTGACTGACGCGCGACAGAACGATGGGACCCTGCGCAGGCGCCTCAGAGAGCACCAGGTATCCGCCCGTGATTGCAGCGCCCACCGGTAGAGCAACGCGCAGAACCTTCTCCGAGGTAGTTCGCGTTTCAGGTGAAGCACTAGCTGGCGAGGGCGCGGCCGCTCCCTCTGCTGCCATGCCGGGTCTGGGCGACAGCCCGCCGATCATTGAGGGATCCAGATTCGCCGGGCTACCCGAGTCCGCCAGTAGCACACCAGCGCCGTCGTATACTCGCACCCGCGCTTGCGCGGCCAAGGCAGCTCCTATCGTCCAAGAGCGAAGCGCCGACTTGGAACCATCCTTGATCGGCTCATCCAGGGCGCGCCTTGCACCTTCGCGCAGGAACTCTGTCTCGGCTCGGGCATACTGGTGAGACAGCATCGTAAGCATCCCGCCCGCCAAGACCGCCGCCGTAAGCAGCGCGACACCCGCGAACGCGAACGCGAGTTGCCACCGGAGCGACGGAAGCGTCTTCGCTGTCATTCAGCCCGCCACTCGGTAGCCCAAGCTTGGTACCGTGAGAACGATCTGCGGATTGGAAGGGTCGTGCTCGACCTTCTCCCGTAGCCGTCGAATGTGGACTGACACGGTGTTCTCGTCGTGGAACTCGCCATCATCGCCCCATATGGCCCTCAACAGCTGCTCGCGTGAGAACACCTGACCAGCCCTGCGCGTCATATGAACGAGCAGCCGGTACTCGGTAGGAGTGAGCCGTAAGTCGGCGCCGTCTCGCGACACACAAGCGCGGGTGAGGTCGACCAGCAGGTCATCGACGTAGAGCAACTCGGCCTCTGCCGAGGACAACGCGCCATAAGCGCGTCGCAGCAACGCGCGCACACGGGCGAGGAGCTCGCGGATGAGAAATGGTTTGACCAGGTAGTCATCGGCGCCGAGCTCCAGTCCGAGGACGCGATCGATCTCCTCGGCTTGCACGGTGAGCATGAGAATCGGCTGCCGAAGCCCACGAGCGCGCAGCTGACGCAGAACGTCGAAGCCGCTCCCGTCTGGCAAACGGACGTCAAGAATGATGAGATGCGGGCTACAGTTGAGGGCCCACTCGATGCCGGCGGCGGCCGTCGCTTCGCAGTGCACATCAAAGCCCTCGGTGCTCAGACTCTCGACAAGGCCCTGGGCAACCGATGGGTCGTCCTCGACGGTCAGAATCCGATAGGTTCGCTGCGTTTCCATTAATCCACTCTAGCAGTCGGTAGACCGCCGCCGACACGGAAGCCGACGGCGGTCAGGGACCAGCGGCGCTTTACTTGAGGTTCGCGTCGAGCCAATCGAGAACCAGCTTCACGTTCTCGTCCGTTGTGAAAGCAGCGTCTGCATGTGACGCCCCGTCCAGCAACCGAAGCGTCACCTGCTCGGCTCCCAGGGTCTTGATCAGAGCAGCCGAGAAGTCCTTGGACTGCTCGACCGGCACGTTGGCGTCGTTCGTGCCGTGCTGGATGAGGAACGGAGGATCGTCAGCGGTGATGTAGGTCGTCGGGTCGGCCTCCTTCACCTTCGCGGGCACCGTATTGAGCGCCGCACCAAGATACTTTGACTCGGGTGAGTCCGCCGCATCATGGTTTGCCGGACCCGTGCCACTGGCGGTGAACTGCTCGTCCATAGCACCGAAGTCGATGGGGCCGAACCAGTCCACAACTGCCTGGATCTCGTCCGAGACCTCTGAGTTGCCCAGCGCCGGGTCGGAGAGCGCCTTCACGCCCCCCGAGGTGCCCGCCAGTGACACGAGGTTGCCACCCGCCGAGCCGCCCCACGCGGCGATGCGGTCCGGGTCGAGGTTGTACTTCTCGGCATTGGCGCGTACGTAGCGAACCGCGGCCTTGACGTCGTTGATTGCTGCCGGTGCAACGGACTCACCACTCAGGCGGTAGTTCACGCCCACCACTGCGTACCCGCGATCGAGACCAGCAAGCATCGGGGTGAGCTGCCCATCAGCCTTGTCTCCCATCATGAACGCTCCACCGTGCACCGAGATGATGACGGGAAACGGACCAGTTCCTTCGTTGGGCAGGTAGATGTCGAGCTTCTGGGCGTCAGACTGGTTAGCGTAGGCCAGATCGAGGTACTTGGTCTTGACCGAACTCGTGTCTGCGGCTCCTCCACCGGCGCCGGGAGCTCCCCCCGCCGGCGGGCCACCAGCGGGCATCCCTGCTGGTGCCGCGGATGTCGCTGGCGTCGTCGAATCAGCGGTGGTCGTGCTTGAGCATCCCGCCAATGTCGAACCCGCGAGAGCGAACGCCAGCAAGACGCTTACTGCGATCGTACTTTGCCTCTTCATCGCGATACTCCCTGTTCGAATCAGTTGCCGTCTTCCTCTGCCTATCTTCAGCAGAGTGTGGCGCGGCAAGCTTTCGCAGGAACGACCGCGACCTTACGGAAACGAAAGATGCTGGCTCCGCAAGGGGCAACAGGTACACGAAAGGACTCCCTCGGCCACCGCAGCAAAGCAACGAGGCGCCCCGAAGGACGCCTCGTAATGCGCTGGTCGGGCTGACAGGATTTGAACCTGCGACCCCTTGACCCCCAGTCAAGTGCGCTACCAAGCTGCGCTACAGCCCGAATCTGTGCCACCCGAGGGCAGCGAAGCAACATAGTACGGCTCGCGAGACATCACATCAAGCGCATGCACCCGAATCGGGTGCTATCGCACCATCTGCTGCAACTCGGAATACGGGTTGACCGCATTCGGCCGGTGGATCTCGAAGTGGAGGTGCGGCGCACTCGCGCTCGCATTGCCGGTACTGCCGACATATCCGATGACCTCGCCGGCCGCCACTGCGCCCGAGCCGATCGCTATCGACTCCAGGTGCGCGTAGTAGTAGCGGGTGCCGTCGGCGGTCTCCAACCACAGTGTGATGCCGCCGAGACGGCTGTTACCTGAGGTGAGCGTACCGTCCTTGACCGCGACCACGGGTATACCCGCCTCGGCCATGATGTCGGTGCCCTTGTGGGAGCGTCCGCCGCTGCGGGGGAAGCCCCAGCTGTCGATGTACTCGCATGGGCCGGCCACCGGGAACAGGCCGTATGCCGCGATCTGCTCTGCCCGTAGGCGGGCGGCCTCGGCAGCCTGCGCCTGTACGATGGCGGCTTCAGCGCCTGCGGCGACCGCCGAGTCGGTGTCTGCTCGCGCCGCTTCCAGGATGGCGGCAAGCGCCTGCGACGGTGGCTCCGCAGCAACTGCGGCTGCGGGCGGGACGAGCGCTGTGACGATCAGTGCGATACCTGCGATGAGCGTGCTCTTACGTGCGTACCTCAAATAGGCCTCCAAGGCCGGGGACATGACCCCGCCGCGGTCGGATGCGCGATCGCGGCGGTCGATCGAGATACGCAAGCCTGGTGCCAAGTGCGTCTCATATGCACTCTGAGCAGCGAGAATCCACGAGAACTACACAGGCTCGCACCTACGCCCCGCGCCGCTCTCCCCATCTGCGCCGCCACCACGGCCGCACCAGCCGGTAGCCGATGAAGCCGATGAGCACGCCTGCGACATTCAGCAGCACGTCGTCGATGTCCACCGAGCGGGTCTGTCCGAGCACGTCGATGAAGCGCTTTGCGAACTGCAGCGCCTCGATGCCCACGGACATGGCGAGTCCGGCCCCGAGAATCCGGCCCCAGTGATCGAGCTTGCGCCAGGCGACCGGGCCGAGCGCGCCGAGCGGCACGAGAAGCAGCAGGTTGCCGAGCACGTTGGCCCAGGCGATCCGGCCGAGATCGCTCTTGAGGTAGAGCCGGATCGTCTCGAACGGCACGAGGTTCACGGAGTGGCGCCAGTACGGGTCGAGGCCCACACCAGAACCGGGCGGACCCGGCTGCAGGGGCAGCAGCGTCATGGACACGACCCACGCGGCGTAGAACACGCCGAACAGGCGCGAGACGATCGCCCGGCGCGGTGCGTGCGTCAGCCAGCCATGGATGACGAGCAGCGCCCCGAGCGCGAGGGCAGCGAGGAACGCGGTCCCCGAGTGGATGTACGGCCCGGACCCGGTCACTCCCCGCGCCGGCCTCCCACGAGCCGCGACGCACGATCGAGCAGCTCGCGTGCGATCGCACGCTTCGGCAGAACGCCTGTGCGCTCCACCCCCTCACGCGTGACGAACAGCACCCGGTTATCGTCTGTGCCGAAGCCGAGGGACGGGTCGCTCACGTCGTTGGCGACGATCAGGTCGCAGCCCTTGGCCTCGAGCTTCGCGAGCGCGTTGGCCTCGACATCGGAGGTCTCGGCCGCAAATCCCACGAGCACGGCCCTGCCGCCGCGTGTGCCGAGTTCTGCGAGTATGTCGGGGTTGCGTTCGAGCTCGATGGCCGCCGGCGCGTCGGTCTTCTTGATCTTCTCGCCTGCCGCGATCGCGGGCCTGAAGTCCGCGACCGCCGCGGACATCACGATGAGATCGCACGCGTCGGCCCGCGCGAGCACGGCCGCCCGCATCTGCAGCGCTGTCTGGACCCGTACGACCTCGCAGCCGAACGGGTCGGGCAGGTGCGACGGGCCCGTCACGAGAAAGACGCGTGCGCCACGGCGCGCCGCTTCCTCGGCGATGGCGAAGCCGGTCTTGCCCGAGGAGTGATTGCCGATGTAGCGCACCGGATCGATCGGCTCGTGCGTGCCACCAGCGGTCACGAGCACATGCATGCCGGCGAGGTCGCGCGCGCGTGCCGCCTCGGCCTCGACCGCCGCCACGATGTCGTCGACGGCAGCGAGCCTCCCCTCACCCACGTCGCCGCAGGCAAGCTCGCCACGGGGCGGATCGACGATGCACACGCCGCGGGCGACGAGTGCGGCCACGTTGCGCTGGGTGACCTCCTTGCGCCACATGTGCACGTTCATGGCAGGAGCGATCACGAGCGGCGCCTCGGTGGCGAGCGCGGTGGTGGTGAGCATGTCGTCGGCGCGCCCGTGCGCGATCTTCGCGATCACGTTCGCGGTGCAGGGCGCGATCACCATCACGTCCGCTTCCTCCGCGAGCGAGATGTGATGCACCTTGGCGTCGGGCTCGTCGGCCCACAGGGAGACCGTGACGGGCTCGGTCGAAAGCGTGCGGAACGTGAGCGGCGACACGAAGCGGGTAGCGGCCTCGGTCATGACGACCTTGACGCGGTAGTCGCGCTTCACGAGCGCGCGCACGAGTTCGCACGTCTTGTACGCGGCGATGCCGCCGGTCACACCCACCACGATGGTCGTACGCGTATCGGTCACCCTCGGCACCTCCTCTCGACCCCCGCAGTATGCGACAGTAGCATCGCGAGGCACAAACGCACCTACCGGGGTACAAACCGTTTCGTACCCGCTCCCGAACTGCAAGGAGGCATCATCGTGCCACTTCCGCCCAAGGGCAGCGAGCTGCGCGTCAAGATCGGCGGCGAAGCCGGGTTCGGCATCAAGGCCGCCGGCCAGACGCTCGCACGCTCGTTCGTGCATGCGGGGCTCGAGGTGTTCGACCTCTCGGAGTACCCGTCGCTGATACGCGGCGGCCACAACACGTACACCCTCAGGATCAGCCCGAGGCCCATATCGAGCCACGTTGAGACCGTGGACGTGCTCATCGCCCTCAACCGCGAGACCGTGGACCTGCACCTGGACGAGCTGATCGACGGGGGCGCGGTGATCTTCGATCCCGAGGCCACCTCCACGGAGGGCTGGCTGCCGAGCCGGAAGGTGCGTCCGGTCCCCGTCCCCCTCGCGAAGTTCGCGAAGGAGGCGGGCGGGCCGATCATGGCCAACACGGTGGCACTCGGCGCCACGCTCGCACTGGTGCACTTCCCGCTCGAGCACCTCACCGAGGCGCTCAGCGCTCAGTTCGCACACAAGGCGCCGGAGATCGCGGAGCAAAACGTGGCCGCGGCCACCGCGGGCTACGCCTACGTATCCAAGCTCGCCGGCGACTTCTGGATGAAGGTGGAACCCGAGCCGGACGCCCCCAAGCGTCTCCTGGTGGACGGCAACGAGGCGGTCGGAATGGGCGCGCTCGCTGCGGGCATCGGCTTCTACGCCGCGTATCCGATGACGCCCGCCTCCTCGATCCTGCACTTCATGGCGGCGCACGAACGCGAGGCCGGCGTCGTGGTGAAGCACACCGAAGACGAGATCGCCGCGATGAACATGGTCATCGGCGCCGCCTTCACCGGCACCCGCGCCATGTGCGCCAGCGCCGGCGGCGGCTTCGCGCTCATGGTAGAGGCCTTCGGCATGGCCGGCGTGAGCGAGAGTGCCGTCGTGGTGGGCGTGCTTACGCGCCCCGGACCGGCGACCGGCCTACCCACCTGGACCGAGCAGAGCGACCTGCGCTACGTGCTGCACGCCGCGCAGGGCGAGTTCCCGCGCGTGGTTCTCGCCCCCGGCGACCGCACCGACGCGTTCGAGCTCACCTGGAAAGCGTTCAACCTCGCCGACCAGTTGCAGACGCCTGTGATCATCCTCGGCGACAGCTATCTCTCCGACAACCGCCAGAGCGTGCCGTACTTCGACCTCGATGCTGTGGAAGTCGACCGCGGCAACCTGGTTGCCGAGGGCGACATCGCCGACCACCCTGAGGCTGTAGATGAGGCCGGACGTTACCTCAGGTACAGGCTCACGGACTACGGCGTCTCGCTTCGCGCGCTGCCCGGCGTGACCGGAGCGATCCAGCTCGCCAACTCCTACGAGCACGACGAGTACGGATACGGCTCCGCGGGTGAACCGGCCGATATGCGCGCCGCCCAGAACGACAAGCGCATGCGCAAGCTCGAACTCGCCCGCACGCTGGTTCCGAGGCCGGCCCTCTTCGGCGCCGAGCCTGCCGAAGCCGACGTGGCAGTGCTCTTCTTCGGCACCACCAAGGGCCCCGTGCTCGAGGCGATGCGCTGGCTCGAGCCCGATGGCGTGAAGGTGGCCGCGATGCAGGTCGTGACCCTCTCGCCCTTCCCCGCCGATGACGTGTCGGTGTTCCTCGGCGCGGCGAAGCGCACGGTGATCATAGAGGGCAACTACACCGGTCAACTCCAGGGCCTCGTGCGCGAGCAGTGCCTGCGCGACGTGGACGAGACGCTCCACCGCTACGACGGGCGGCCGTTCTCGCCTGAGATGGTCTACGCCAAGCTGAAGGAGGTGGCCGACAATGCCTGAGGTCTCCGAGATCACCGGCGCGCTGGCACCCACGTGGTGCCCCGGGTGCGGCAACTTCAACATGCAGAAGGCACTTGCCGAGGTGCTTGCCGAGAGCGGCATGCGTTTCGAGGACTACGTGATGGTCTGGGGCATCGGTTGCCACGGCAACGGCGCCGATTTCTACCGCTCGCAGGGCTTCCACGGCCTGCACGGCCGGGCGCTCCCGCTCGCCACCGGCATCGCGCTCACCAATCCCGACCTCAAGGTGATCGTGGAGATGGGCGACGGCGACGGCTACGGTATCGGCGGCAACCACTTCATCCACTCGGTGCGCCGCAACATCGACATGGTGGCCATCTTCCACAACAACCAGATCTACGGCCTCACCACCGGCCAGGCCTCGCCCACCTCCGAACAGTTCATGAAGACGCCGAGCACCCCGGGCGGCGTGGTGGAGGAGCCCGTGAACCCCGTCGGCGTGGCCGTGGCGCAGGGCGCGACGTTCGTGGCACGCGGCTTCGCGGGCGACGTGGAGCACCTGAAGTCGCTCTACCGCCAGGCGCTCGCGCATGAGGGCTTCGCGCTGGTGGACGTGTATCAGCCGTGCGTGACCTGGAACAAGGTCAACACCTTCAAGTGGTTCCGCGACCGCGTCTACAAGCTCGAGGAGACCGAAGGCTACGACCCCACAAGCCGTACGCAGGCGTTCGACGTATCGATGTCCACGTTCCACGAGCTCACGTGCGCGCCGGACGAGTGCAAGATCCCCATCGGCGTGTTCTACCGCGAAGAGGACTCCTTCACCTACCAGGACGGCCTACCACAACTCGACCGGCCGATGTGG
Source organism: Actinobacteria bacterium UBA6100 (assembly GCA_002423585.1). Taxonomy (GTDB): domain Bacteria; phylum Actinomycetota; class Coriobacteriia; order Anaerosomatales; family Anaerosomataceae; genus UBA6100. Next base: position 88,671 of record DIWS01000004.1, on the reverse strand, counting down.
AAACATGCCGAGTCGCCAAGAGACATCTCGGCGATCCTCGAGAAGTACGAGTAGAAGGGGTCGGGGTGTCGCGCGCTTCGTAGTGCTCGCGGCTCACAGCATGCTGTCCCACCAGCTGGCAAGCCGATCCGCGTGGTGCCCGTAGACCAGCACTATGTGGTTGCCCAGCGGCGATGTGAGCAGATCGCGCACGTTCCCGCGCGAGAGCGACACGCGCACCTGCGTGCGGCACAGGTTCTCCGCATCCCCTGTGGAGACGACCTCCCCTTCGGCGAGCCAGAGCGCGTCCATCATCGAGCCGCCGATGCGCAGCAGCGTTACCGGGCCGAGCGGCAACTGGCCCTGGATGCCGATGCCGAGCCCAGATTCGAAGTGCGAGCGCAGGCGGTAGCTCTCCACCAGCGTACGCGGCACCGTGCAGTGCGCGAGCACGAGCGAGTTGGTGTCCTCGTTCACCTCCGAGGGGTTCGCCATCCACGGCACCTCGCCCGTGAGCAGCTTGACCCACAGCAGGCCGACCGTACTCACCAGGTCGCCTTCGCAGCCCGAGATCACACCCACGTCGGTGAGTTCCGACAGCGCGAAGCAGCCGCTCGTGCTGCGTGCGAGCACGATGTCGAAGCAGCGCAGTGTGAGCGCGTCGAGCCGGTGCTCGACAACCAGCGCACGCAAGCCCTCGTGCACGCGCGACACCTCGGAGAGGTCCGCTGCCGAAGGCTCCACGCTGTCCTTTGCGCCGCCCGCCAGTGACGCCGCGCCCAGGGCCACAGCCTCTGCCGACGCCGCGTCCATCGCCGCGTCCAGGTCCGCGAGCGAGACGGGCACGACCTCGGGGCCCCACACGTCGGCGACCACCGCAGGGTCGGGTGAGCTTGCCACGAGCCAGTCCGACGGCGCGCCGACGAGCCCGATCCTCGCCGAGTGGAGCGCAAAGCGCACTGCCACGTCGTGCAACGCGTCATCGAGCGCCGCGAGCCCACGCTCGTCGTCGGCACCGCGCAGGTACACGATGCGGCCCTGCGCGCCGTCCTGCTGCAGCCGGGCGAGCACTTCGAGGGACGCGGGCAGCGAGTTGTTGCCCGGATGCGCCACGAGCACCACCGGCTCGCCGGGCACGAGCGCCTGCCGCTCCTCGTGAAGCGCGAGCAGCGCGCCTTCGGTGCCGCCGGTGGCCATCACATATACGAGCGGCGCGGGATCGCCCAGGTCCCCGGCGCTTCGGCGCGTTCCCCCGAGCGCGGTCAGACGCTCTGTGTACGCGGCGACGACCGCTTCGTTCTGGCCGGCACCTGCAAACGGCGGGACGACGGGGATGAAGCCGAAGGCGCGTGACATGCGATCACTCCTCGATAGCGGGTGGACACTCCTGAAGGTACCCCACGCGAGCGCCTAACGTTCAGGTATCCTCGGCATCGGATGTGCTTGTGCACGTACAAGGCCGCTTAACGGAGGTGCCATGCGTCGAGTGTCGATCATGCTCGCAGCACTCCTCCTGCTCACCGGGTGTTCCGGCGGGTGGCCCGAGGGCGTCATCTACCCGTCCATAACCCTCGACGAGACGGTCACGGCCGACTATCCCGTGAGTCGAACCTTCACCTTCGAGGGGCGCCAGGTGACCCTCGACGTCACCGTGGACGGTAGCCTCTACGCCGGCGCGGTGGCCGCCGAGAAGAGCGTCACGCGCTTCGGCAATGCGCGCGAGAACGACTGGATCGAGGACTACTGGCCGGCGTTCATCGACGAGGAGCACCAGGAGCCCTTCTTCACTGATGTACTGGTAGCGCTACGGCAAGTGCGGGACTCACTCGGGCTGGACGCTGACCGCTATGCGGAACTGCTCACCGTCTTCGTGCAGTCGCTCGTCTACGAGACCGACCCGGTGGACCTCGAGCCGAAGTTCCCGGTGGAGACGTTCGTGGACGGCACCGGCGACTGCGACGACAAGACGCTGCTGCTCGCGGGCCTGCTCACCCGCGAGGGCTACGATGTGGCCATCTTGATGTTCGAGCCCGAGAAGCACGTGGCGCTCGGTATCCGCTCGGCCGAGGTCCCCTACCTCGACACGGGCTACGCGTTCGTGGAGACCACGTCGGCGGGCTTCATCGGGATGGTGCCTGACAGTCTCTCGGGTGACCTCACGCTCACGAGCGAGCCCCGCGTGTTCCGCATCGGCAGCGGCGCTACCGCCTACACGGCCGGCGGCGACGTGCGCACGATCCTCGAGGGTCGCAACCGCGCCATCGCCGAGGCCGCCGGCCTCGTAGCGAGTATCGAGGCGGCGGACGCCGAGCTCGCCACGATGCAGAGCGAACTCGACGCGATGCAGAGCGAGATGGCCAGCCTCAAGGCGTCGGGCAACACCGCCGAGTACAACGCGCTCGTGCCCCGGTTCAACGCGCTTGTCGAGCGATACAACACAGCCGCCGATGCGCGCAACGCCCTGGCAGCGAAGCACAACGTGTTCGCCGAGGTCGACCGGCTGATCGTCGAGGGCCTGGATGACCGGCCGGGCACCTACGCGGCGGTCACCTCCGCGCTCGACTAGCGCGCATCTCCACACAGAGCACACAACTCTCCCGTACTCTCCACACGGCGATGCCTCATACCTGGTAGGGTATAGCACGCCGAAATGCGACGCGCCGTGCGTCGCGCTGCCAGGGAGGAAACATGTCTGCCGAGAAGGCCCCGCTCGCACCCCGCAGGACCGCCAGGATCGTCCGGTGGGCGATACTCGCCGCCGTGCTCGCGCTCGTGACCGTGCTCGGCTACCTTCACCAGACGCTCGGCCTGAACAAACCCGTGGGCGTGGACGCGCTCTGCCCCTTCGGCGGGCTGGAAACGCTCTTCTCGCTTCTCGCCGGTGGCGGCCTCATCAAGCGGGTCGCGGCATCGAGCGTGGCACTGCTCGTGGCGGCCGTGGTGACCGCGCTCGTGTTCCGCCGCGCCTTCTGCGGCCGGATCTGCCCGCTCGGCTACCTGCAGGAACTTTTCGGCGGCATCGGCAAGAAGCTCTTCAAGCGGCGCCTCGAGGTGCCCGCGGCACTCGACCGCCCGGCCCGCTACCTCAAGTACGTGGTACTCGTCGCGATCCTTGTCCTCACGTGGAACGCCGGCGAGCTCGTGATCCGTTCGTACGACCCGTGGGTCGCATACAACCACCTCACGTCGGCCGAGCTCCTCACCGAGAACGGCATCGGGCTCGCGGTGCTGCTCGTGGCACTCGCCGGCTCGCTCGTCTTCGACCGCTTCTACTGCAAGTATGCGTGTCCGATGGGCGCGTTCCTCGGGCTCATCTCGCGACTCAGCATCTTCAAGGTGCGCCGCAACGCCGAGACCTGCATCGACTGCAAGGCGTGCGACAAGGTGTGCCCCGTGAATCTGAAGGTCTCCGAGATCGACAGCATGGCGAGCCCCGAGTGCATCGACTGTGGCGAGTGCGTATCCGCGTGTCCGGTGAAAGACACGCTCGCGATCGCCCCGCCGAGCGGCTCGGCGCTCTCCCCCGTCGCCACCGGCGCGCTCGCGGTGGGCACGTTCGCCGTGCTGGTCGGCGGCGCGACGGTGACCGGCAACTTCGACTGGACGGTGCCGACGCTGCGCGAACAGATCGAGAACGGCTCGGGCGATGGTACGGGCGGCAGCCTCACCGGCGTGCCGTTCGACACGGCGCTCATCAAGGGCAGCACCGCGCTGTCCGACGTGGTGGATGCGAGCGGCATCCCCGCAAGCGTGTTCACACAGGTGTACGGCGTCCCGGAAAGCGAGATGGACACCGCACTCAAGGATCTCAAGGACGTGTACGGCTGCTCGCCGGGCGAGGTCAGAGCGTTCATCGAGGCGTACTCGGCGGACCCGGGCGTGGCTGATACGTGGGTTGTGGGCGCCTTTGAGGAGTCCGAGGAGCACTAGCGGCCTGGGACCGGAGCGGGGCCGGAACGCCCGCTTCGTAGTCCTCGGCAGGGGCCCTCAGCGGCGAAGAGGTCATGCCTCTTCGCCGCTTTCCCTGCCTGCGGAGTGACTCCGCGAGCATCCCGGCCCCGCACCCACGCCACTCGGTGCGGGTATGATGGTCGTACATGCAACAGACTGGAGGTAGGACCCTTGAAGCACGTACTCATGGTGATCGCGCCTGCGGTCTTCCGCGACGAGGAGTACGAGTGCCCTAAGACCGTCCTTGAAGGCCGCGGCGCCGGGGTGATCACCGCGAGCCGGGGCGTCGGACCGTGCATGGGCAAGCTCGGCATGGTGGCCGAGGCTACGGTCGCCCTCGCCGATGCGCACGCCGAAGACTACGACGCCATCGTCTTCGTGGGCGGCGGCGGTGCCGAGACCTACTTCGATGACCCCGTCGCCCACGCGCTCGCCCGCGACGCGCACGACGCCGGCCGCGTCCTCGGCGCCATCTGCATCGGCCCTTCGATCCTCGCCCGCGCAGGGCTGCTCCGCGGCGTGCGCGCCACGGCGTTCCCCAGCCAGAAGGGCAACCTCATAGCGCACGGCGCGCAATGGTCCGATAGCCCCGTCGAGGTCGACGGCCCCATCATCACCGCCAACGGCCCCGAGGCCGCGCGCGCCTTCGGATTCACCATCGCCGACACGCTCGGCCTGCCCTGATCACCACGCCATGAGAGGAACCATCATGCAGCTCCGCATCTACCGCTGCCGCATCTGCGGGGAGGTCTACCTCGGCTACGAAGCGCCCGAGAACTGCCCCTTCTGCGGCGCAACGATCGAGTTCCTGGAGGCGCCCGAGAAGTACCCGGCGGACATCAATGACATCGACATCACCGAGACCGAGCGCGCCGACCTCGAGGCGTCCATCGAGCTAGAACTTGCGAACACACGCTTCTACCTCGGCATGGCCGAGCGCAAGGACAACGACACCCTCCGCGCTACCTACAAGCGGCTCGCAAAGGTCGAGGTCGAGCACTGCTCGGTGTTCTGCAAGCTCGCCAAGGTGGCAAAGCCGGCCGACCTCATGACGCCCGGCGAGACCACGGGCTCGTGGGTGAGCGACATCGAGGAGTCGCGCACGCGCGAGAACCGCGCGACGGCACTCTACGCGCTCTTCGCCGAGCGCGCCACCAACGCTCGCCTGAGCGAGGTCTGGGCGGCCATCTCGGCAGTGGAGGCCGACCACATCACGCTTGACGAGCTGGCGAAGACGTACGCGTAGCACTCACCTGCCGAACGCAGAAAGGGCCCCGGCATGCCGGGGCCCTTCTGTCGTCTGCGGCTAGAGCTCTCGCCGCTTGAACACGTAGACCGCACCCGCGGCGAACAGCGCGGTGAGCGCGAGCGTCACCGCGATCGGCCAGCCGAGGGCGCCGCTCTCACCAAGCACGATGTTGGTGGGCGCACCCACCAGGCCCGCGGGCGTGTAGTCGAGCATCGGCGCCCACAGCGTTGCCACGCTCAGCAGGATGTACGCGCCGAAACCGATGCCCGCGGCCCCGGCCTGTGAGTCAAGCACGGCCGAGAGCAGCTCCATCAGCGCCACGAACATGAGCGCAAAGAGCAGCCACGCGCCCGTGGCTTCGGCAAGTGGCGCCAGCGGCGCCTCGGCGAAGATCGCGTACGTGATGCCCCAGGTGGCGAGCGTGCCCACGATGACCGGCACGGCCACCAGCGACGCCTGCGAAACGAACTTGGCGACCACGAACGCCGTGCGCGAGAGCGGCTTGGTGAGCACGAGCGCAGCCGTGCCCGACTTCTTCTCGGCGGAGATGATGCCGCCGAACATGATGATCACCGCGAAGAGCACCATCTGCGACAGGTTCTTCGTCCACTGCAGGTACGCGTCGACGTACGTGGGTTCCGGGAGCTGGATGATCATCCCCGGCTGCTGCTCGCCCATGAGCGAGCCGAGCAGCTCGGGCGTGATCTTGGCGAGCGGCGGCCCCGAGATCGCGAAGAAGAGCACGATGCCGGGGAGCACCCAGATGCGCCAGGTGCGGAAGATCTCGCGGAGTTCCTTGCCGAGGAAGGCGGTGAACCCGTTCATCGCGGGTCACCTCCCACCAGGTCGACGAAGACCTCTTCGAGTGAGACTTCGCCCGCTTCGAGCCGCACGAGCCCGACGCCCCGCTCGGCCACTGCGGCCGGGATCGCAACCCGAGCGGTCTCGAGGTCCCTCACCGTGATCGAGAGCGTGGCGCCGTTCACGCGCGCGACCTCGCTCGCCCACGGCTCGGCAGCGAAGCGCGCGGCGAAGGCGTCCGCGTCCACGGTGACCTCCACGGTGAGGCGTGACGCGCCGTAGCGGCCCTTGAGCTCGGTGATCGGCGCCTGTGTGAGCACGCGCCCGTCATGCAGGATCGCCACCGTGTCGCACACGCGCTCCACGTCGGCCAGGATGTGTGTGGAGAAGAACACGGTAGTGCGCCCGCCGAGCGACGCGATCATGTCGAGTACTTCCTTGCGCCCGATCGGGTCGAGCGCCGAGGTGGGTTCGTCGAGCATGAGCAGCTTGGGCGCGTTGATAAGCGCCTGCGCCACGCCGAGCCGCTGCTTCATGCCGCGCGAGTAGCCGCCCACCTTCGTGTCCACGCCCGTGAGACCTGCCAGGTCGAGCAGCGCCTCCACGCGCGCGTCGAGGGTCTTCCCGCCGAGGCCGAAGAGCGAGCCAGCGAACCGCAGGAACTCCCGCGCGGTCATCCAGCCGTAGTACCCGGGGACGTCGGGCAGGAAGCCGATGTCAGCCCGCACGGCGTTGGTGGCGCTCACCACGTCCCGGCCGAACACGCGCGCTTCGCCCGACGTGGGCCGCGCAAGACCGGTGAGGATGCGGAGCGTGGTGGTCTTGCCGGCGCCGTTGGGGCCGAGGAAGCCGAAGACCGAACCCTCGGCCACGGTGAGGTCCACCTCGTCGAGCGCGCGCTTGGTGCCGTAGGCCTTCGTGAGGCCGCGGATCTCGATCGCTGCGGTCACTGCGCGTCACTCCCGCTGCCGTAGAGCACGTCGGCTGCGCGGGCGGCGCGGTCGGTGGTGGCCGGGGCATCGGACACGGGAGCGGCCAGCGGGTCCACCGCCTCTGCAGGCTTGCGACCAGCCGCGAGGAACGCGATCGCGCCCACGAGGTTCACGAACAGGATGATGAGCAGCCACGGCCACTTCTTACCGAACACGAGTTGGTCGTCCGGCGTCTTGAGCAGTTTCACGATCGCGAAGATCTCAACGCCGATCTGCACCACCACGAGCACGCCGAGCAGCGCCAGCGTCCACGCGGGCATCTCTGAGAGCGGTATGTTCGACTGCATCACGTACGACCTCCTTGGTCATAGACACGGGATTCGCGCCACTCGGCACGCAAGCCGAAGCGCAGCGGGATGTACAGCATGAGGAACGGCAGCACGAGCGCCGCGAGTAGGATGAACAGCACCTTGTTGCCCGAGGAGCCGCCGTCGGCGTCCGCAATCGTCATCATGACGACGCCGAGGGAGAGTACGGCAGGCAGAGCGAGCGCCACCGCCGAGAGCACCCGCGATCGCGCGGGCGTGCCCCGGCGCAGGATGCGCGGATAGGTGATCGCGATCGGAACGACGCCGAGCGCCAGCAGCAGCCCGAAGGCGAGCTGCTTGGACGCCCAGTCGTCCGGCGCGCCCGACACACCCCAGTGGAACGGCACCTCGGCGGGAAGCTCCGCCCACGCGAGCGCCACGAGCACCACGGCCGCGAGCGCGATCACGAGCGGCACGGCGAGCAGCACGCCGATCGTTGCCGCCGGGATGCGCTCGAACGACTCGTCGCCGGTATCGTCCGGCCGGATGAGGTGAAGCTTCACGGCAAGCGCGCCAAAGTTGACGGTCCAACCCAGACCGAAGAGCCGCGGCATGAAGATGCGCGGGTCCTCGGTGTTCCACAGACGGTTGCCGATGCGGTCCACCGATGCGCCGCGAAAGTCGTACGGCATGCCGAGGAGCCGCCCTTGCGGCTGCGGGCCGGCCTCGGCCTCGCTGAGGGGCGCCGTGCCGAGCGCCTCACGGATGCCCGCGGCGTACTCGCCGGGATCGCCGAGTGCGGCAACCGCCGCCGCCGTGCCCGCCCGCTCGGCGACCTCGTGCAGGAGCGACTCGAGTTCGGCGAGCGCCTCGTCGCGATCTGACGCACGCAGGCCGGTGAGGCCGGTTCGCACGGCGGCGACGTAGGCGTCGATGGTGGTGATGGAACTCATCGGTCGGCCCCTTCGGCAAGCAGGCTGTCGAGGGTAGCCGACAGGTCCCGCCACGAGCGTGTCATCCCGGCGAGCTCTCTGCGGCCCGCTTCGGAGAGCTGGTAGTACTTGCGCGGCGGCCCCACGGGCGACTCGCGCCAGGTGGTGTCCACCACGCCCGCCTTCTTGAGACGCGAGAGCAGCGGGTAGATGGTGCCGGCGCTCGCCTCGAGGCCGCTGTGCTCCGCAAGCCGGTCGACGATCTCCACCCCGTAGAGCTCGCCACGGTCGAGGAGCGCCAGGATGCCGAGTTCGAGTGCGCCCTTGCGGAACTGCGACACACGACTGTCGTTATCCGGCGCCATGACACTCCTTTCGGCGGCTGCGATGGTTGTTTGTACGACCTGCTACCTTGTACCACATACTAGTTGGCGATGCAAGATACATGACCCATGGGGTGTTCGCACCTCTGCTAACCCACCCGATGCCCCTTCGGCCCCCAGTTCGCAGATCTGCTACCCCCCGTGTTAGCGGATCTGCGAACTTGCCGGGAAGCCCTCCGACCGACCAGGTCTCAGATCTGCGAACTCGCGAGGCACATGTCCGCGCTGACGCCTACGTTCGGCCGGCGATCTCCTCGAGTGCTGACGCGTACGCGGCATACGTCCGCTCGTCGTGGAGCACGAACGTGACCTCGGCCACCGATCGCGCCTCCTCGCCCAGAAAGCGCGCCACCTCGCCCAGCGCCACGCCCGCAGCTTCGGCGAGCGGATACCCGTACGCACCCCTTGAGATCGAGGGGAACGCCACCGTGCGCAGGCTGTAGCGCTCCGCCACACCCAAGCTCTCGCGATACGCGCTCGCGACTGTCGCGGCCTCCCCTGCCCCACCGCCCTGCCAGACCGGGCCGACGGTGTGGATGACGTGCCGGGCGGGCAAACGGCCACCACCGGTCTTCACAGCCTGACCGGGCGGCAGTTGACCACGCTTACCCTCGCGCGACGGCCTCGAACACCTCGGCATAGCGCGGAACGAGCGCGCCAAAGGTGAAGGGCTCCGCGAGCGCGCGGTACGCGCCGGGCCCGGAGCGCTCGAGTACGTGGGCCCGCAGACGCGCCACGAGCGCACCAGGCGACGCGTAGCGGCACTCGGCGGGGTAGAGCTCCGGATACGCCAGCCGGTCGGGCACGAGCGGTGTGGCGCCCGCATAACAGGCCTCGAGCATCGCAAGGCCGAAGAACTCGTTTTCGGCCGTGGAGACCGCAACGTCCGCGCTCGCGAGCAGGCGCGCGTACGCCTCACGTGACTCCGGTTCGCCGAGGTGCACGAGCCGGTCGCCGAGGGCCGCGGCCGCCTCGGCCATGAGCGGTTCGGTCTCACGGAACGACTGACCGGCGACGGCCACCTCGAAGTCGAGGCCTTCGACGGCAAGAGACTGCACGGCCGCGAAGAACGCCTCGGGCGCCTTGTCATGCTCCCAGCGATGCGGCCACACGATGCGCACGCGCCGGCCGCGCGTGACAGGCGCGGCGTCGAAGGGCTGCGGGTCGAACGGCGGCGGGAGAACGCGGGCGCGCGCGGCGATCCGCTCGGACACGCCGGCAGGGCGGTGATCGGGAAACTCGCGCAGGAAGCCGGGGATCTCCGCGAGGAAGCCGTCGAGGTTGTAGCGGGTGTTGAACAGGCACGCGTCGGCCGTAAGCGCGCTCGTGATGTTGGTGAGCGCGAACTGGTAGTCCCACTCGGCCGTGTGGCGGTTGGGGTAGAGCAGTTGGTTCTCGTGGAAGTAGACGATGCGCGGCACGCCCGCCACGGCATCGCCCGCGAGTGCCACGAACTCGGCGAGATTCACGAAGGTGGAGGCGTACACGAGATCCCACGCGGCGTTCGGGCGTGAGCGCCCGGGCTCGCCGTCCGGGTGCTGCTCGCTCCACGCTGCCGCCAGCGCGCGGGCCTCTTCTGCCATGGTGATCGCCGAGCCGCGCATCCGCCACTTCCACTTGCGCGCGGGCAGGGTGACCAGTTCGAACGCGAAGTCGAGGGACCGGAGGCGCTCGACGAGCCCGTCGAGCACGGCGCGATGCGAGCCACCGTAGTAGGGCTCGAGCGCGAGCACGCGCAGGCGCGGGGCGCTCACTGCCGGGCCTTGCGTGGCGGCCGGTAGGACGCCGACGGGAAGTCGATGTGCGTGATGCCGGCACACGCCTGCGCAACGAGCGCGGGCACGTCCAACCCGGACTCACCTTCGGCGATCTCCTCGTGCCGGGCGTGCGTCTGCGGGCGGCGCGGCATGAACAGCGTGCAGCAGTCATCATCATCGGCGATGGAGAGACCGTACGTGCCGAGCGCGCGCGCCTCGGCCACGATCTCCTGCTTATCACTGCCGATGAGCGGGCGGAACACCGGCAGCGTGGCCACCGCATCCACGACCGCGATGTTCTCGAGCGTCTGCGACGCCACCTGGCCGAGGCTCTCCCCCGTCACCAGTGCGCGGGCGCGTTCCTCGCGCGCGATCACCTCGGCGACCCTCACCATGAACCTGCGGTAGAGCAGCACCCTGAGGTCCGGCGGAGCGTCGAGAGAGATGGCGCGCTGCACCTCGCCGAAGGGCACCACGTACAGGCGGCCCATGCCACCCCCGGACGAGAGCACCCGGCACAATCCCGCGGCGTACTGCTCCGACGTGCCGGCGGTCTGCGGCCGGCCCGAGAAGTGCACGCCGACGACGGTGGCGCCACGCCGCATGATCCGCCAGGCGGCCACCGGCGAGTCGATCCCCGCAGACATCAGGGCCACGACCTTGCCCGACGTGCCCACGGGAAGCCCGCCCGGCCCCTCCACGCGCTGCGCGTAGATGTATGCCGTCCCTTGCACAACCGTGACGCGCACCAGGAGGTCGGGAGCTGAAAGGTCGACGATGAGCCCGGTGGCTTCGCGGATGAGCTCTCCCACCCTCCGGTTGATGTCGAGGCTCCGCTCCGGGTACTCGGTGGCCGAGCGCCGTGATTCGATCCCGAAGGTGCGGATCGCACTCCCGCGCCGTGCGATCTCTTCGCGCGCCACGCTCAGGGCCGCAACAGCGATGGCATCACGCTCGGCGGGTACGTCGACGCCCATCGCGGTGTACGAGACGCCCGGCACATGCGACAGCACTTCGGCCACCGACGGGACGGCCGCCTCGTCGGCGATACGCACCAACACGCGGCTCGCCACCCGCACGACCTCGGCGCCGGGCACATCGCGAAGCGCCCACACGATGTTGGACTGCAGCCGGCGCTCGAACGCGCCTTTGTTGCGGCCCTTCAGGCCGATCTCGTGATAGTGCACGAGGGCGATACGCACCGGCTCACCTCCTCGCCATCGAAAATGCCCCGGCACCGCTCGTGCGGCCGGGGCATGATCTTCACAACGTGCCAGCGGTGAACGGCTACTTGTAGCTGTCCTTGACCCGCTCGTAGCTCACATCGCCCGAAGCGATCTCGTCGAGCGCGAGGGTGAGCGGCTTGGTGCTGGTGATCTGCGCGATCTGCGGGGCCTGCATGGTGAGCAGCGCCTGGTCGCGGACGCCGTGGATCATGTCGTTGATCTGGCGCGCGCGCTTGGCGGCGATGATGCACAGCGTGTACTTGGAGTCGACCTTCTCGAGCAGCAAGTCGATCTCGGGCTTGATGACCATGGTTAAGGACTTCCTTCGCATGTCCGGAGGGATTCGATGATGCCGACCAGTTCGTCCGTGGCCCGGGCAACATCATCGTTTTCTACCACATGATCGTATGTCTCCACAAGCTGAAGCTCGCGAACGGCGGTGGCGAGACGCGTCTTGATCTGCTCGTCCGTCTCCGCGCCGCGCGCCCGGATGCGCCGCTCGAGCTCGGCCATCGACGGCGCCAGGATGAACACGAGCACCGCCTCGGGCACGAGGTCCTTCACCTGTAGCGCGCCCTGCGGATCGATCTCGAGGATCACATCGATCCCCCGCTCAAGGCGCGACACCACAGTCGAGGTGAGCGTCCCGTAGCGATTGCCGTGGACTTCCGCCCACTCCAGGAAGTCACCCGCATCGATTCGGGCGGAGAACTCCTCCGGCGTGAGGAAGAAGTAGTCCTCGCCCTCCACTTCGTGCGGCCTCGGCGACCGTGTGGTGGCCGAGACGGACACCCACACGTCAGGAACCCTGGCGACCACACGGTCCACCAGGGTCCCTTTCCCGGCGCCCGAAGGCCCCGAGATGATGATGAGCGAGCCCTTGGGCTTCAACGATGCCAGCGGCTCTAGCCGAGGCGCTGCATGAGCAGCTCACGCTGACGGGCGCCAAGGCCCTGAACGCGACGGCTCTCGGAGATCTCGAACTCCGCCATGATCTTGGCGGCCTTGGCCTTGCCGAAACCCGGCAGGCTCTCGAGCAGGGTCGCGACCTTCATGCGCGCGACGATGGGGTCGTCCGACTTCTTCATGACGTCTGCGAACGACATCGTGCCGCCCTTGATCTTCTGGCGCAGATCGGCGCGCGCCTGACGCGCCTGGGCGGCCTTCTCGAGGGCCTTCTTGCGATCCTCAGGGGACAGATTCGGCAGTGCCATTGTTCCTCCTCGCGGGTTCATGCACATGTCGTACGGCTACTATACCGTGCGCCGCAGCGCACGGTCATCGTTGCGTCACAGCGGGTTGATGATACCCCTGACCTGCGAGGATGCAAACCCCTAGTTACAGAAGGCGACGGCTTCCGGGCGAGTCGATCGCCGCTCCGGCGGCGCACTGAGGGCAGTTCTGCGGCTCCATAGACTCAACCTCGAGTTGAAGCAGAGGCACATATTCGGCGTTGAACGCCTTCGCCCCTCCCCGGTCGATGATGGAGGTGACCGCCACTGCGACACCGCCTGCGGCATGCACCAGGTCGATGACCTCGGCGACGCTGCCGCCCGTCGTGACCACGTCTTCGACCACCAGCACGCGCTGGCCGGACTCGATCGTGAAGCTCCGTCGGAACGCCATCGCTCCCTGCTGACGCTCGCTGAAGATGAACTTGACCCCAAGCGCCTGCGCGACGGCGAAACCGATGATGATCCCGCCCACCGCCGGAGCGGCCACGACGTCGATCCGCTGGCCGGTCACCGATGCGGCCATCGCCTCAGCGAGTCGGGTCGTGAGCGCCGGATCCTCGAGAACGCGCGCGCACTGCACGTAGGTGTCGGAGTGGCGTCCGCTCGTGAGCTGGAAGTGACCGTGCAGGATCGCACCCGCATCGCGCAGCGCCGTGAGAACGTCCGCGTCCGTCATCGTCATGCCGACATCTCCTTCAGGATCGTCTTCACGGCCTCGGCCGGATCCGTCGCACCGGTCACGGGACGGCCGATCACCAGATGTGACGCCCCCGCCTCGAGCGCCGCCGCGGGAGTGGCCGTGCGGGCCTGGTCGCCTGCATCTTCACCCACCGGACGGATGCCGGGCGTCACCACGAGCGCGTCAGGCCCGAGGAGTTCCCGCATCACCGCAGCCTCGTTCGGCGAGCACACGACACCGTCACACCCGGCCGAACGCGCCACCCCGGCGAGCGTGGTGACCTGGGCGGCTGCGCTGGCCACCACACCGATCTCGGCAAGCGCGGCGTCATCGAGGCTCGTGAGCACCGTGACCGCGACCACCTGCGGCCGGGGGATCCGGAACTTCTCGGCGGCTTCAGCGGTGGCCGTGACCGCTGCCGCGAGCATGGCACGACCCCCCGAGGCGTGGACCGTGAACATGTCCGCGCCGACCCGCGTGAGGGTCCGGCACGCGCCCTCGACCTGGTGCGGGATGTCGTGCAGCTTGAGATCGATGAAGACCTTGAAGCCCATCGCCCGGAGCTCCCGCACGATCTGCGGGCCTTCGGCGTAGTAGAGCGTCATGCCCACCTTGACCCAACCGACCTGTCCGCGAAGCGAGCGCGCCATATCCAGCGCGCGTGCTCCATCAGGCAGATCGAGTGCGATGATCAGCGTGTCTTTCATGATGTCCTTCCTGCTCGTCGCCGGTCGCGCTGTCCCTACGCCGACCGCTCCGGCCATGCCGCACCCACCAGATCGCCCACAGACCCGAGGCCACGGTCCACACAGAAGCGCTCGAGGCCATCGGCGATCGAGACCGTCGCGGCGGGATCCACGAAGTTCGCGGTGCCCACGGCCACGCCGGTCGCGCCGGCGAGCATGAACTCCGCGGCGTCGTTCGTGCACATGACGCCCCCCATGCCGATCACCGGCACGCCCACGGCATGCGCGACCTGCCAGACCATCCGGACCGCCACGGGCCGCACCGCCGGACCGGAGAGGCCGCCGACCCCCCTGGCCAGCGCGGGCTTGAACGTGCGCGTATCGATCACCATGCCGAGCAGCGTGTTGATGAGACTCACCGCATCGGCACCCTCAGCCTCCACCGCACGTGCGATCTCGGCGATATCGGTGACGTTGGGGCTCAACTTCACGATGAGTGTCTTCGAGGTCGCTGCACGCACGGCCCGCACGACCTCCGCGGCAGCCGGACACGACGTGCCGAACGCCATGCCGCCGGCATCCACGTTGGGGCACGAGATGTTGAGCTCGAAGGCCGCGATGTCCGGCTCGGTATCGAGGCGCTCGGCCACGCTGCGGTACTCCTCCACGCTGTGCCCGACGAGGTTAACGATCACCGGCACGTCCTGCGTGGCGAGCCACGCCAGGTCGCCCGCACAGAACGCCTCGGCGCCGGGGTTCTGTAGGCCGATCGAGTTCAGCATGCCCGAGGGCGTCTCGGCGATCCGCGGGCTGTCGTTGCCCGCCCACGGCTCGAGCGACACGCCCTTGGTCACGACCGCGCCGAGGCGCGAGAGGTCGATGAAGTCGGCGTACTCACGACCCGATCCGAACGTGCCGGAGGCTGTCATCACCGGATTGCGGAGCTCGAGTGCTCCGATGCGCACCCTCATGTCCACCGCGGCACTCACGCTCCCGCCTCCGGATCCTCGCACGGGTCCCACACGACCTCGGCCGCGTCGAAGACCGGACCGTCGACGCACGCGCGCTTCCGACCGCTCACGGTCGAGACCACGCAGGAGAGGCACGCGCCCACGCCGCACGCCATGAGCCGCTCGAGTGAGACCTGGCACGGCACGCCCGCTGCGGCGGCCTGCGCCGCGACGATCCGCTGCATCGGCTCCGGCCCGCATACGTACACGATGTCGGGCCGATCGGCGGCGATGAGCCCGTCGGTGAGCTCTGTGACGAAGCCGCAGAGCCCGGCCGAACCGTCGTCGGTCGCGACCTCGGTACGCCGGCACGTGGCCTCGAACAGCTCGCGCGCCAGCAGCCGCCCCTCACTCGGGGCACCCTGCGCGAGCGTGGTCGCCACGCCGCGCCGAGCGAGCTCCTCGACGAGCATGCCCATCGGCGCCGCGCCGAGCCCGCCGGCCACCACCAGTGCGTGTGCGGTGCCCTCGGGAACGAGCCAGCCATGACCGAGCGGCCCGATGAGGTCCATCACTGCGCCGGGTGTGGCCTGGGCGAGCGCCCGCGTACCACGGCCGACCACCTGGTACAGAATCTCCAAGCGCCCCGCGGGTGCCCGGTACACGGAGAACGGACGCCGCAGGATGAACTCGGCGCCCTCGGCTATGCGCAGATGCACGAACTGCCCGGGCCTGATCGCGGACGCAGTGCGCGGCGCATCGAAGACGGCCAGACCCACGCCCTCGGCCACACGCTCGTTGGCGACGAGTCCGGCGCGCTCCACCTCGGGGTGATGTCCCGCTTCGGTCACGCAAGCCCCCCGTCGAAGTCCTGCAACGCGATGACCTCGAGGTTACCGCGAATGATGGCCTCGATTGCGGCCACACTCGCCTGCGCGGCGGCCATCGTGGTGATGTTGCTCACGCCATGCTGCACCGCCGCTGTGCGGATGTGGTAGCCGTCCGAGCGCGTCTCGCGGCCGAACGGCGTGTTGATCACGAGGTGCACATCGCCGTTGACGATCCGGTCCACGATGTTCGGGCGGCCTTCGTGCACCTTGCGGACCTGCTCCACCGGGATCCCGGACGCCTGCAGCAGCTTCGCCGTACCCCTGGTGGACATGATGCGAAAACCGAGCGCGACAAGCTGACGGGCGACCGACACAACGGCGCGCTTGTCACGGTCGCAGACCGAGATGAACGCGGCGCCCTCGCGCGGAAGCGAGTAGTCGATCGCAAGCTGCGACTTGGCATACGCCGACGGGAAGTCGGCCGCCACGCCCATGACCTCACCGGTGGACTTCATCTCCGGCCCGAGCACCACGTCCACGCCCGCGAATCGAACGAACGGGAAGACGGCCTCCTTCACCGAGACGTGCTTTGCGGTGACCTCTTCGGTCATCCCCTGCGCCGCCAGCGACTTGCCGACAAGCACCTTAGCGGCCACCTTCGCCCACGATACGCCGGTCGCCTTGCTCACGAACCCGATGGTGCGCGAGGCCTGCGGGCTGACATCCAGGAGATACAGGTCCGCTCCCTTGACCGCGTAGTGTATGTTGATCAGACCTCGAACGCCGATCTCCTTCGCCAGCAGCCGGGTCTGGCGCTTGATTTCGTCGACGGTCGCGTCCGGCAGGCTGTACGGCGGCAGGGAGCACGCGCTGTCGCCCGAGTGAACCCCGGCTTGCTCGATGTGCTCCATCACCCCGCAGACAAGCGCTCTCTCACCGTCGGAGATCGCATCGACTCCGACCTTGATCGCGTCCTCCAGGAACCGCTCCATCAGCAGCGGATGCTCCGATGATATCTCGATGCGCGTGTCGAGGAACGCTCGCAGGTCTTCTTCGTCGTAGGCGATCCGCCAGGTGGTGGAGCCGACCACGCGAGTCGCGCGCACCAGCAGCGGGTAGCCGAGCTTGTCGGCCTTGTCGATGACGTCGATTGCGAGGATAGCCGTATCGTTCTCGGGCTGCTTGAGATCGAGCTTGCGTGCCAGTTCGCCGACGAGCTTGCGCTGGGAGGCCCGGTCGCGTTTGCGCTCGGGAGCATCGAGGATCGATACTCCGGCCTTCTTCAGTGCGCCGCCAAGATCGAACGACGTATGCCCGCCGAACTGCGCGATCACGCCCATCGGCTTCTCGCGTTCGACAATCGCGAGCACGTTCTCCAGCGTCAGCGGCTCCAGGTAAAGGCGGTCGGAGATGCTCGGATCGGTCGACACCGCGCCGGGATTGCAGTTGATGATGACGGCCTCGTAACCCTCTTCCCTCAGGGCAAGCGCGGCGCTCGCGCAGCAGTAGTCGAACTCCATGCCCTGGCCGATGCGGCTTGGGCCTCCTCCGAGCACGATCACCCTTTTTGGGTTGGACACAGGCTCGGCGTCGCCGGACGAGTCGTAGGAAGAGTAGAAGTACGGCCTTATCGCCTCGAACTCGCCCGCGCTCGAATCCACCGCGCAGAACCCGGCCTTGATGCCGAGGACCTTGCGCCGGACGCGCACCTGCTCCTCCTCGGTTTCGAGCAGGTGGGCGAGTTGTATATCGGAGTAGCCAAGCCGCTTGGCCTCGCGGAGCGCCTCTGAAGGCACGCCGACCAGGGACCGCCCGACGAGTTTGGTCTCGAACTCCACCAGCTCACGGATGCCTTCCACGAACCATCCGTCTATCCGGCTGAGCTCGGATATCTCGGCGGTCGTCATTCCCGCTTCGATGGCATATCGGATCGCGAAGAGCCGGTCGGCGCTGGGAGTGACGAGCCTTTCGCGGATGGTGTCGGCGTCGGTGCGTTCGGCTTCGCCGGGGTCGCCGCCGTCGGAGCCCAGTCCATGTCTGCCCATCTCCAGCGAACGGATGCCCTTCTGCAGCGCCTCCCTGAAGTTGCGGCCTATGGCGATCGCGTCGCCGACCGACTTCATCGATGTTCCGAGCGCGGTCTGGGCCTGCGGGAACTTCTCGAAGGTGAACCGGCACATCCTTACCGCGCAGTAGTCCATCGCGGGCTCCTGGAGCAAGCATGGCTTGCCGGTGGCTTCGTTGGCGATCTCATCAAGGGTCAGCCCGACGGCCACCAGCGCCGAAGCGCGCGCGACGGCGAAGCCGGTCGCCTTGCTCGCGAAGGCCGAGGTTCGAGTGAATCGCGGGTTCAGCTCGATAACCACGATCTCCCCGGTTTTGGGATCGATGCCGAACTCCACGTTCGCGCAGCCGACCACCCCGACCGACCGCACTGCCTTGCGCGCGATCTCGGCCAGTTCGGAGAGCTGGGAGCGTGTCAGGGTCTGCGCCGGAGCGACGGCGGTAGAATCGCCGGTGTGAACTCCGACAGGATCGATGTTCTCGATGGTGGTTACGATGACGGTGTTATCCGCCGAGTCGCGCACGATTTCAAGCTCGATCTCTTTCCAGTCGAGCACGGATTCCTCAACTGCCGCCTGGCGGATCGGGCTGGTCTCGAGGGCGGCGGCCAGCATCTCAACGAACTCCTCCATGTTGTAGGCGGTCGCCGCTCCTGCTCCGCCAGTGGCATAGGCCGGTTTGACGATGGCGGGGAAGTTGGCGTGCTTGATGGCTCGAATGCCCTCTTCGATGGAACCGGCTATCGCGCTTTTCGGGGTGCGGACACCAGCGGACTTCATCGCATCCTTGAAGACTTTGCGATCCTCGGCTCTGGCTATTGCGTCCGCGTCGAGGCCGATCAACGCGCATCCGAACTTGGCCAGGACTCCCTCACGCTCGAGGAACAGCCCCAGATTGAGAGCGGTCTGCCCGCCGAGATTGACAAGCAGCGCATCGGGGCGTTCCTGCTCGATGATCCGGCTGAGTGAGTCGACGGTCAACGGCTCGATGTAGACCCGGTCGGCGACTCCGGGATCGGTCGAAAGAGTCGCGGGGGTGGAGTTCACCACCACGGTGACGAAGCCCTCCTCGCGAAGCGCCCTGCAGGCCTGCACGCACGCATAGTCGAATTCGCAGCCCTGCCCTACGGTAACCGGCCCGCTGCCGATGATCAGAATCTTCTTGATGTCGGTTCGTTTAGGCATCCTTGTATTCCACCCCTATTGAGGCCAGCACGGCCCCAAACCATTGCTCATCCGGCACGAAATGCACTCCGGCCGCACGAGCGTCGGAGCAGACGAAGCCTTCGCAGGCGCCGTCGTTGATGTCGTTGAACAGACTGGCGAGCCCTCCATTGGGAGACACGGTGTAGTTGTGATTCTGTTCGGTGGTGCGGCAGCGGCCGTCGCTCACGGCCCTCACCGGCACGCTTGTCCCGTGGTGACCGACCTGAAGCCAGCTAACGCGAGCGCCGCACGCGCGAGCGACTATCGCGGCGCCGTGACCGAAGCCTAGCACAGGCTTCCTGCCGAACCAGCCGGTGACCTGGCTGATCACTGATGAGTCCTCTACAGTATAATAGGGTGCATCGCTCACGATCACAAGGTCTGCTTCGTTGGGATTCAGTCCATCCCTCACCTTGAGCGCCGCCAGAGCGCGGAAGAACGACTTCGAAGCGCCCAAGTCCAAGACCGCCGCGCCCGCCTTTGCTCGCCTGCAGGGAAGGGGTCGGTTCTCGGGTTCGTAATCCGGGCAGCC
Organism: Actinobacteria bacterium UBA6100; assembly: GCA_002423585.1. Classification (GTDB taxonomy): domain Bacteria; phylum Actinomycetota; class Coriobacteriia; order Anaerosomatales; family Anaerosomataceae; genus UBA6100. The sequence goes on along the minus strand of DIWS01000004.1, from coordinate 68,972 downwards.
TATCGCGTCCATTCGGCGCGAGAGCGTCCGCTCGCAGACTTCCTTCGCGGTCAGCGTGGCCTTCATCTCACCGTTTCGTCTGAGATGACGCATGATGGCGCGAGTGTCGAACCCGTGGCCGAGCGCCAAGCGCGGCGAACCGAGGTAGGCCGCGAGTCCGCCACAGAGGTGCGCCGCGCATCGGCCGACGATCGCCCCCGCCGCTTTGGGACCGGATGACTCCGCGTCCTTGCGGTCGATGCCCGCGCCGCCGGTCAAAGGACTGGGAAAGACAATGATCTTGCCCATATTGGCGGGGTCGGTGACCACACGCTCGAAACCAGCCGTGCTGGTATCGAAGGATAGCAGTCCTTCGCAATCCGCCACGTCGCTGTCGACGCTCGTCCCCTCGAACACCGCACCGTCCTCAAGCATGAGGAACAAAGGCTTCATATCGTGGGCCCGCCTCCCCGCGGGGCAACTACGGACGCTGGGCCGCGGCCTCACCAGCCACGTATCCCGTCGAGAAGGCGGCCTGCAGGTTGAACCCGCCGGTCTTGGCGTCTATGTCTATGACTTCGCCCGCGAAGAACAGGCCATCGACGAGTTTCGAAATCATCGTTTTGGGATCGATCTCTCTCACCGGCACGCCGCCTGCGGTCACGATTGCCTCGTCGAGACCGGCCATGCTCCTGACCGTGACCGGGAAGTCCTTGAGCAACTCCACCATGCGCGTCCGCTCCTCGGCCGTAACCGAGTTGACGGGCTTATCGGGGTCGAGCTTCGCGAGCCACATGAACACCTCAATCAGAAGCCTGGGCAGCAGGTCCGGCAGGTAGTTCCTTACGTGCTTCGTCTGCCGGAAGTCCCTGATCAGACGCGCGTGCAATTGCTCGGGCGAGAGCGCCGGTTTGAGATCGATGGAAACGTATACGCTGCCCCGGCCGAGCAGTTCATCGACGCCCCGGCTTAACGTGAGTATGATCGGGCCTGATACCCCGAAGTGCGTGAAGAGCATCTCCCCGAACTCGCTTGTCACCTTGCGCGGGCGCTGGTCTCCCTCGCCGCGAAGCATCAGTGTCGCTTCGACGTTCTTCAGGGACAGCCCCTCGATGTCTCTTACCCAGTTCTCCTCACAAATCAGCGCGGACAGAGCAGGCTTGGGAGCGACTATGGTGTGGCCGGCCTCGCGAGCCATGGCGTAGCCGTCGCCGGTGGAACCGGTCTTCGGATAGGACGCGCCGCCCGTGGCGATGATCACGGCGTCGGCGTCCATCCGCCCGCCGTAGAGGTCGACGCCGGAGACGCGACCATCTTTGACGACAATGGACTTCACCCGGCTGTTGAGGCGCACGCGGACACCGACAGAACCCAGCCACTGTTCGAACGCATCGGCTACGTCACCTGCTCGGTCGGACTCGGGAAACACTCGCCCCCCGCGCTCCTCCTTGGTCTGGACACCATGAGCGTGGAGAAACTCCAGCAGGTCATCGGGTGAGAAGCGCGAGAACGCTCCGTAGAGGAACTTGCCGTTGGGAGCAAATGCCTCGATGAACTCCTTGATCTCGGCGGTGTTGGTGACGTTCCCACGGCCCTTGCCGCTGATCCTGAGTTTGCGGGCGAGCTTGGGGCCTTTTTCAAGAAGAACGACTGAAGCCCCGGACTCCGCCGCGCGCCCCGCCGCCATCATCCCCGCCGCCCCGCCGCCTATCACTATGACCCTTCGTTCACTCATGCCGGAACCTCCGCTCTCTCAGACACGCCCACCCGCGACGCAAGCGTCAGCGAAATGGCGACAACCACAGCGCCGCCGAAGAAGGTGACCGGATAGCCGAGTTTGCTCCAGAGCATCCCGCCGATCAGCGGCACGAGCACCGCGGCGGCGTGATTGAAGGTAACACCCATGGAAAGAGTAGGCATCATATCCTCCGGCTCCGCGATCTTCTGAAGATAAGTAGTCAGGCAGGTGGATGACAGGAAGAACAGGTTGTCGAGGCAGTAGAGTACGTACAGCACGTGCACCTTGCGCACTGTGGCGTAGCCGATGAAGACGAAGATCAGTGCGGTGTAGCAGACCTGCAGAATCGCCTTCTCGCCGATTCGGTCTATCAGCTTGCCCACGATCGGCGCCCCGAACATATTGATCAGATTGTTGATCACCATCAGCATGGCCACCACCTGGAGAGGCGTTTGGTAGACCTTTGTCAGCGCATACACGGCGAACGTGAGAAAGACCTGCTTCCGGCAGCCTTCCAGCAGAGTCAGGGCATAGTACAGCGAGTAGCGGCGTTTGAGAACCAGCCGCGGCTTGGCGGAATGGCCGATATCGCGCCGCACAGCAAGCATTACGAGTCCCCCGAGCGCCATCGCGGCGGCGCCGGTAAGAAAGAGCGCCGGATAGCCCATCCTTACGCCGAAGGTCATTACCACGGTCATCCCGGCAAGTGTACCAATGCAGCCGACGCTCGCGGTCTGGCCGAGCCGCTTGCCTTTGTTATTGTCCCCGGAAAGGTTGGTGACCAGCGACGACTGAAGCGGAGTCCAGGTGTGGAAACCCGCGCTCCAGATAAACGAGCAGAGCATCAACTGGTGCAGGTTCGAAACCCACGCGTATGCCGCGAGCCCCGCCGCCATCAGCAGCATCGCGATGGAGCCGACGATCGGCTCCAGAAGATGCATGGTGAGAGCCGCGAAGAGCACGCACAGAAATCCCGGAAACTCACGAATGGCTTCGAGGCGACCCATACTCGATGGGTCTATGCTGAGCTTCTCGGTCGCGAAGTTGAAGAACGACGAGAGGTAGATGCCAAGGCCGAACATGACACCAAACACGGAGGTCCAGAGGAGCTTGAGGTCACGCGGGAGGGCTTTGTAACGGTCAACGAACTGCAAAGGGATTTCTCCAAGAGCGAGTATTACGAGATGTACCCTTCGACAGGCCATCCGTCCGGTCCTTCGGCACGCGACCCGTCCGTACGTGGCGAAGGGCGGGGTCTGCCCCGCCCTTCGGACTGATGAGTCGTCTGTCTCAGGATCAGAACTGCTGCGAGAAACCGAGGCTTATGAACCTCTCCGGCACCCAAGAGTCGCGCACTCGGGTGGAAGGGTCGTCCCACCGGAACTGCTGAGTCTGGTGGTTGCCCAGCAGGTTGAACACGCTCAGGTAGACCGTGTCTCCCAGGCCCGTATCCTTGGGCAGTTGCATCGCAAGGTTGTAGCTGAGAACCAACGCGGGGTTCGCCCTGCCGGCATACGACGGGTCGCCGATGTCGGTCCGTCCGCTGCCGAAGTCGGCTCGAACGCTGTGGTTGAACCGGCCGGACTTGCGATCGACCACCGCGGAAAGGGTATGAGTCTGGTCCCACGAAGTATAGTATCTGCCGCTGGTCAGGCCCAGGTCGGCGCGATTGGCCTTGGTCTTCTGATAGGTATACGAGAGCCATCCCTGCCAGCCGTCGGCCATCTTCCTGCGAACCAGGAACTCCATTCCGCTCGACCGGCCCTCGCCGAGGTTCGAGTATGTAGTGATCCCGGAGTTGGGGTCCATATAGGAATCTCCGAGGTTCTCGTAGGTAGAGATGAACGGAGTTATGCGATACATAGTCGTATCGCTGATCTGCTTCTCGAGCGATAACTCGGTTTCGATGCTGGTCTGCGGGGCGGCGGAGCCAAGCCCGGGCATGGCCGTATACAGGCCGATGCCGCCCAAGTCCATATCCGGGTCGAAGTAGACCTTCTGCACCGAGGAAGCCGGCACGAACTTGGCGTATTTGCCGTAGCTGAACTTCCACACCGTCCGCGAGTCCGGCGAGAACGACAGGCCCGCTCTCGGCGTGGTTACCGATTCCGAAGGGTCGGACAGCGCCGATCCGGTGTAGCCTTCTCCCGTCACATAGTCGTTGCCGAGAAGACTGTAGCTTATGCGCTCGTTGCGTATCCCGGCCTCGAGGTTCCACTTGTCGGCGAGCTTCACACGGTCCTGGATATACAGGTCGGACTGCGACGTGTTGACATTCGAGCTGTAGTAAGGGAAGCCCGGGAACACGTAGTAGTTGTTGTCTGAGTGAAGGATCGATCCGCCGAGCTTGAGCAGGTGTTTGTCGTTGAGCTGGTTGGTGTAATTGACTTGCAGCCCGCCTCGGGTGGACGATATCCGCCCTACCACGCCATACTTGCCCACCAGGTTCTGGAAGATGTCGGTGACCTGGTAGTAGGGTCGAACTATCACAAATGACTTGGGGCTGAAGCTGTGATTCCAGGTGAGCGAGGTGACTGAGTAGCGCTGCCGCATGTAGTCTTTCTCATGGGGCGTTGCTTCACCGTTGTCGCCGGAATCGTGGTAGGTATCCGGGTTGCCTATGAGGTTGCCCTGCATCGCGAGGACCGTGAATGTGTTGTTCTTGGACGGCCACACGAGCTTGGCGACCGAGTCGGTGTATTCGCTGTGAGTCAGCACCGGTCCGTCAAGCGCGGTGCTCTGGACCGCGGCTCCTATGTAGTAGTTGAACTGGTCCGCGGAGCCTCCTCCGAACTCGCCGAACGCGTCACGGTAGCTCGCGCTTCCACCTTCAAGGTTCAGCCGAACCCCGGGGCTATCGGCCCCGGTCTTCTTGACTTCGTTGAGGACCCCGGATATCGCGTTGCCATACTCGGCGCCGAACCCGCCGGTATATACCTGAAACCTGCCGAGGCCGGTGGTGAAGAGGTTCGTGCCAAACATGCCGGTGTTGGGATCAGTGATCGGCATTCCCTCGACGTACCAGCCTATCTGGTCGGCTCGTCCTCCCCTGATGTGCATCTGCCCACTTCCGCTGGGCTCGACCGTAACACCCGGGAACGCGCTGAGCATTCCGGGAGCCTGTCTGATACTCGCCGGGTCCTGACGCGTGAGCGGCTCCTGCGGGGCGTTGACGAGGTTGAGGGTGTTGGTGACTTCGGCGGTCACCATCGGCCGGGGTCGGGTGACAACAACCGTGGTTTCCTTGGTTGCCTCCGGCGTAAGGTCGAGCTTCAGCTCGGCTTTCTCGTCCATCGCGACCTGCACCGAGGCGATTCTCTCGACGGCAAAGCCGACCATTTCGACCCTGACCGTGTAATCGCCCGGGGGAACGTTGGTGATTACGAAGTTCCCCTGAGAGTCGGTGACGGTGCTGAGGGTGGTGCCGCTGATGATGACATTCGCCCCCGATACCGGTGTGCCGTTCTCGACGCTCTTCACCACGCCGGCGATGATGCCGGTCGTGCCCGCATGCACCAACACGGTGCAGCACACGGCAAGCAGGAGCACCGCCAGCAGGGCTAGTGCCTGATTACGATTGAGCATATCCTATGTCCCTCCTTGGGCCGGCGCAAGTCGCGGAGTGCGCGGGCAGCGAATTCCTTCGCGCCTCCGAGTCTGCGTGTATATGGCGAGAGCTGTCCTGTCCGGTACATTGCCGGTTTGGCGAGCAGGCCCTGGCTCGCTTGTCTCCATTATAGGAAAGTTCCGGTATTTTCCTCAGGTTACCCGCCATAAAGATCGTGGCACAACCTTTGTGTAGACAAATCAGGTTGCTGACAAAGCTTCCGAAAAAGGCAAACCCTGGGAAACCAGGGGACGCAAAGCCATTGGGACTAACCCCCGGTTCACTCGGGATATGTTTGCCAGGCTGCCGAAGCAAACGCGAATGGCCCTGTCCGTCGTGATTCGATGGGCTGCAGGTGACAGGACAGGATACGCGCGTTGGCTGCGACAGCCTGGCATTACTTATTCGGGGTGAACCAAACATGCTGACAATCTACGATCCTACACCTAAGTCCGGAACCGACAACGTTCGCAAGGCCATCGAAACGGGTTCCGCCCGCCACGACAGGACCTTCGCGCGTCCCTCCACCACTAACCAGGTTTTCTTTCTGCTCGAAAGCGTGGGCCTTCTGAGCCACCGGCAGACAGACGGCACCCACGACCCAAGCGCTGACGTTCGTTCTTTCTGAGATCCGCCTGGGACGTGTAACACGCTCGCAAGCCGAACCCAACGCGAGAGGAGGGCCGCAGTCATGCAACACAACGCGAGACGCATACTCATATCCGTACTGGCACTTGTAGCGTGTGCAGCCTACACCAGCGCGTGGATGGGCGAGTCCCGAGCGTTGCTTGCAGTGACTTGGCTGTTCGTTGGAGTCGCGATATACGTCGGCTCGAGCGTTGCCGGGGCGCGACTGCATTCGGCGAGCCCAACAAGGAAGGCCAGCGCCCGCAAGATCGATGATGTCTACCGCGCCACGACCGAAGCGCTGGCATCCGCGATTGCCGCCAAGGATACACACGAGCAGCATCACGTGCACCGCGTGCGTCGTATCTGCGAGGTCATATCGGCCAAGCTGGGACTGGATGAACATCTCACCGACGGGATCAGCGTGGCAGCCCTTGTTCACGATGTCGGAAAGCTTGGTGTTCCCGAGAACATTCTGCTCAAACCGGGACCTCTCGACCCCGAGGAGTTCGCCCGGATGAGCAACCACGCAGCAGTCGGCGCCAAGATTCTGGAAGGCATCGATTACCCTTGGAACATCACCGAAATGGTGCTTCACCATCACGAGAAATATGACGGGACGGGCTATCCCGGTCACCTTGCCGGTGATCACATCCCGCTCGGCGCCCGGATCATCGCCGTCGCCGAAGTCTACGACGGCCTGGTGTCCGACCGCTGCTACAAGAGAGGCTGGAACCACCAGCAAGCAATCGAGCACATAGAGAAGCTATCCAGAATCCACTTCGACCCGGCGGTGGTGAAGGCCCTTCTGGCCGTTCAGCACGAGGTCGCCTCACTCTGCGAGGCAACGGACAACCGCCGGCACTCGTCAACCAGCGACCCCGGCGCGGCCGACCGGTGCGCGGCCGCCGATATCATCGCACAAGCAAACCGGGAGATGATGTCTCTCCTGGAGATCGCCGAGACGCTATCCAGCACGCTCGAGCTCGACGAAGTACTTGCGCTTCTCGCGCAGAGGACCAGGCGGCTTTCGGAAGCCGCGACATGTGTCGTGTTCCTGCGAGACCTATCCAATCCGCACAATCTGGTGGCAAGGATCGCGGTCGGCAGGTATCAGGAGTCCATAGCGGGCTCGATCGTGACTATCGGGCGAGGCGTTACCGGAAAGGTTGCCTCGCGGATCAAGCCTTCGATGGGTCACTATGACCCGAACGATCTCCCCATACAACTGCCGGATCACGCAGCGATCGAGCTGAAGTCCTATATGGTCGCACCTATCGTAAGCTACGGCGAGGTGATAGGGACGATAAACCTCTACGACGATTCGAGCAACGCCTTCACCGGCGATGACCTGAGCACACTGGTCTCGGTGGCGGGCAGGGCGGCTCTGGCGATCCAGAACGCAAGCGCCTTCGAGAGCGTCAGGGACTCGGCGATGAAGGACCCGGTGACGGGCCTCTACAACGGCAGGTATCTGCACAGTCACCTGGAGCAGGAGATCAACCGCGCCGAACGGCGCGGCGAGCCGGTCTCGGTGCTGGGCATGGACCTGGACAACTTCAAGTATGTGAACGACTCATTCGGACACGACAGGGGGGATGTCGTGCTCAGAGACGCGGCTGGAATCTTCCAGCACTTGGTCAGAGACTATGATCTCGTGGTGCGAAACGGGGGCGACGAGTTTGTGGTGGTCCTGCCGGGCACCCCGGCGGCCGAGGCCAGGCGTACGGCCGAGCGCATCCAGCGCAGGATTCACCAGTATGCGAAACGCGCGCTCGGGAGTGGGAAGCTTGCTCTGGGAGTAAGCGTTGGGGTAGCTTCCTACCCGGATGACGCAGCGAACTCGGAGGCGCTGCTGGCCAGAGCTGACGCCGAGATGTACCGAGACAAGCGATCAAGAAAACAGAGGCAGTTGGCCGCCTAGACCGCATTACTCACCAGTAGTACTTGTGGCCAGAACCAGGCAATTCACGTGGGGGACTTGCAGACGTGTGCAGTTACCAAAGCACGGATTACCTGGGGACACAAGCAGCGTCTGATCATGGATGATACGAGTTGACAGCGGACCGAGCTGCAGAGTCGGGAGGAAAAGAATATGCAGAACAAGTGTAGTGACACCAACCGCAATGGATGTCCCGCAAGCTTCTATCTGCGCTGCAAGGGTTACAAGGAAGGCCTCAACTGCTGGGAGATCAGCGAAAAGCCGTGCTGTTCGTGCACCGACCTCTCAACATGCAGACAATGTAAGGTATATACTCATTGTCAGCACGGAGCATAATCGGCAATCGCGATGGACTGCACCAACGATCATTCCAAGGCTCTCCACCGCCAGGTGAGGAGTCCGGCTAAGAGACTCGCGGCGCGAGCTGTCCTTACGCTCGTGTGCGCTGCGGGGCTCTGGTGCATCGCGCGCGCACTACTGAGTCCGGGTATGGAGTGGCGCGCCCTGAGCATCGCCGCGCTGGCGTTTGCGCTGGGACCACTCACCGCCCAGTTCCGCCTGAGCGACGGCCGTTCGATGAGCTTCTCCCTTACCCATCCCACATACTTCGCCGGAGTCAGAGCACTCGGCCCGGCCGGCGCCGCTCTACCCGCGGCATTCGGCGGAGTGGCGATGCTGCTCTCGAGCCACGGAGAGAACAGGCCCCTCTGGCACATACTCTACACGATTCTGAAGCCGGCAGCGGTCTGCTCGCTCGCCTCACTGGCGTACGTCGGCGCTGGGGGGAACGTGTTGTGCCCGCAGGCAGTAGACTCTTTCGGGCCGTTCGCGCTGGCCGCAGTCGTCTACGCGGGCGCAAGCGCGGTGCTGGTGGGAGCCATCGAGAGTGCCCACGGCGAGGAACCGAACACCCGCCCGAGCGTGATCTCGCCGATCGCCGGGTGGGGGGTGTGCATGGTCGAAGGCTATATGATCGCCGTGCTGTATTCGGTCGCGCCGACCTACGTCCTGCTCATGCCCGCTGGGGTGGCGATCCTCGCCCGCGCCGCGCTGCGGCACCCGACACAAGAGCCCGAGGTCTGCGTGGAGACAGAGGAAGGCGAACCAGACCCTGCCGTCGAGCCGGATCAGGTCAACGCCGCCGCAGGCGGATCAGCCGAGTCGGCGTCGTTCGTGGACGCAGCCACCGGGCTGGCAAACCGCAAGTACGCCGAAATGTTCCTTGGCAGAGAGATCAGCCGGTCGGAACGGCGCGGGAGGCCGGTCTCGGTCGCGGTGGTCGACATCGATGGATCGCGGGTACTGCTCGATGAATCACCCAAGGCTGTCGATACCGCAATCGGGCAGATGGGTAAGCTCATCCAGGCTGAACTGCGCGATTACGACGTCGTGGCCCGATACTCCGCGAGCCGATTGCTTGTTACCCTGCCCGAGAGCAACTGCGATCAGACGTTCGAGATCTGTGAGAGACTCCGGGAGACGGTCGGATCGGTGGCCATCGAGGGCAAGCCGATCTCGGTGAGCATTGGGGTCGCCGCATTCCCGGAGCACGCGCAGAGCGCCGACGACCTCGTCAACGCCGCCCACCGCGCCCTCAACCGCGCGAAGTTCAGCGGTCCCAACACGGTCTGCGGTTGCGATGACCTCGAGCAGGCGAGCTAAGGGCTTACCCACATTCCCACCAGCAGGGCAGTCAGAATCACCACCTCCGCAGTCTCCCACTACCAGCCTCACTCCAGGCTATACAGGTCATTCGTGTTAGGACTGGTGGCGAAGAGTCGGCCGTATCCGCCCGCGAAGATGCTGCCTGCGGCACCGCCCACCGGTGTCCACTTCCAAGCAACGTTCAGCGAGCCATCATAGCGCAAGACGCCCTTGCCGTCGGGTGAGAGCGCGTAGAGTCGGCCCTGGTCATCAGCAGCGAACATCTTCCCTGGCCCGCCGATCTTGGTCCATGAGTTGGGCGTGTAGTTGTAGCAGTAGACCTCTCCCGTCTGCTGGTGCGTCATCCACAGGCCGTTCCCGCCGGCGTAGATCGCGCTCGCCGGCCCCCCGATCTTTGTCCATTTCATCGGCGTGCCGTCATAGCGAAAGATGCCCTTTCCATCGGGTGAGAGCCCATATAGTTGGCCCTTGCGCCCCACGGCGAACATCTTCCCCGATCCGCCGATCTTCATCCAGGAGTTGGGCTGCCCCTTGTAGATGAAGATGTCGCCGGCCGGGGGCATCACGGCAAACAGGCTGCCCCCACCGGCATATAGTGCCGTGGCCGCTCCTCCTATCTGCGTCCACTTCATCGGCGTGCCGTCGTACCGGAATACCGCGCCGCCGGTGTCCGAGGTGGCGTAGAGCTGACTGTAGTCATCCATGGCCACCGATTTCCCCGGCCCACCGATCTTTGTGAAGCCGTTGGGACTGCCGTTGTAGCGATAGAGGTCCCCGGTGGCTTTGATTCGCGCATAGACCGACTGCTGGCTCTTCTGGGCATCGTAGTTGGCAAATACCTCAGTGGTGGGTCCCCACATCTTTGCCCAGCCTTTGCTTCCGACCACGGATGGCTTCACGGCGAAGTTGTTCCGACTCCCGTCGCCCGCGATCAGCTCGTTGCCGGCGGTGAAGCACTCGATGCGCATCCTGGCCTTCGCGCAGGCGTTGCCCGGGAACCAGGCAAGAGTGTTCCACGCGCCCTTGGTGGGAACGTTGTTCGCTATGGGCAGCCAGGTCTTCCCGCCGTCGCCGGAGAAGGAGAGCTTGGTCTTGGAGATCCTTGCGCCCCATACGAACCAGGATATCTCGTTCGGGGTGGAGGTAAGCACGGTCTCGCCGCCCTCGGGGGCGATGATGATCCCGTGCTCGCCACCCGTGCTCCCAGTCGGGGTAACCGCGCCGACCCCGATGCAGGAGGTCTGCTTGTACTCGTTGACGTAGGTGGGGCAGTTGGGATTTGGTGGGTCGTAGACTATCGCGAACTTCTCTCCGGCCGCTGTGACGCGGTAGCCGAAGGCGGCGGTGGTGTGGCCGCCGATCGAGAAGAAGCATGGCCTGCCCGCATCCACTTCCGCCACCAGCTCGCTCCAGCAGTAGTCGTTGGTCTGGTTGCTCTTCGTCTCAGTCCAGTTCCAGCCGTATTTGTTTATGGCTGCGGCGTCCTTGCCCGGGAGGACTTCATCCACGAGGTTGGGCTGGTTGTATCCTCCCGGTTGGTACTCGTACCAGTAGTCGATCCACCTCCCAAACCCGGAGATGGTACCCTTGCCCTTGACGTAGTTGTCCCAGAAGCCCAGAACCATCCCCTTGGAGGCGATGACGCACCAGTGAGACGGAGTGTGTTGGACGATGGGAATCAGCTCCCAGTAGGCGATCTTCTTCACGGTGTGCGTGCGCGAAATGTCGTTCGGGGGGAGGGCGATGGGAGCTACGTTCACGCCCGGCTGCAGAGAACTGACCGGATTCACTGGGACCAGCATTCCCGGCGTGATCTCGTCGGGGGTGAAGAGGCGCTCCTGCTGAATGACGCCCGTCTGGGAGGTGACCCTCTTCCATTCGTCCTGGATCTTCAGCATGCGCTCGGGAGTCGACGGCACGGGCTTGCTTCTGGTCAGCGCATCAGCCGGCACCTTCCGGCTCGGGAGAACCATGTCGACGAGCACAGCCTTGCCGCCGCCGGTGAACTCCATATACTGCTCTTCAGGGTTCAGGTAGTAGAGCCTGCCGGGGGCGGCGTCCCCGCGCCCGAGGCGGCGGACCGCCTCCTGCCGGGCCGAATCCGCGGTAAACAGATGCGAGGGAAGGAAGTGAGCCATCCACAGCACGGGGAACTCGGTGTTCCGTGCTGAAACACAGATGGCCCCGTACCTATTACCCAGTCGCGAGGCCTCCCTGCAGTAGTCCGAGGACATCGCGTCGCCCTTGCCCCCGGGCACGCGAAACTTGTCGCGCAGGTCGCGCACTTGCCTGGTGACATTGTCGAGACCCGGGAACTGACGGGAGCCGCGTATGAAGGGAAACAGATAGGCGAACGTCTCGCCGCCCGCGTCGACCAGTGGGATCGGCAGGCCGCGGCCGACCTCCTGGCCCCATAGTTCGAAGGCGTGCGCGTCGGCGATCTTCTCCAGAGTGGACATCGGCACCGAGCTTCCGGTGGCCGCGCCCACGGTCGGCCGGATTCGGAGATTGTCGGTCCGGGCGCGTTCACGCTGCCCGAGGGCCGGAATACCGGCCAGGGTGAAACATACTGCAAGAGCGATACAGACGCATACTGCGCGCATTCCTCTCTCCTCCCGCAGCCCACAGGCCGCTTGCGATCATTATCAGCCGTCGTCTGATTATGCATCGTTGAGCAACAGAGTAAACTCCCTTTTTCCCACCCCGAGAAGGGGCAGCACGCTTGGCGTCGGGGAGGGCGGAGGGATACGGGCGATAGCAAGATGTGGTCCCCGGCCCCCGACCCCTAGCCCCCGGCCCCCCCGTCTCACCACACCATCGGTGAAACCACCTTGATCGCCAGGCGCTTTTCGGTGGTGAGCGTGTTCGGGTATCCGTAGATGAGGTAGATGTCCGAGCCGCTTCGAACGGTTCTTCTGAAGGTGCAGCACACGTTCACGTTGGAGTCGCGTCCCACCAGCCACACTCCCAGGCTCTGCTCGGGGCTGAGTTCGTAGTTGCCGAGGAGAGTGACTTGCGAATTGGTCTGCGTGGCTCCGGGTGCACCGAGGCGAGCCCACCCGTAGCCGCAACTGACCGAGAGCTTCGGCGTGATTCTCAGTGACTGGTCTGCCCCGATCTCGGAGTAATCCCTGCCTTCGCGCTTCCCGAACGTGTAGCTCAGAGATCCGTTGCCGTAGAGGTGTCGCTCCAGCCAGCCGATGCGCAGGCCCTTGGTCGCGTCGGTCCGGCCCAGCCATTCTCCGCCGCCGATAGCCGTGTACACCGCCCACTCGGACTTGGTGTGGAGCTCGGTGTAGAGGGTCAAGTCCTGGTGGTGGACGCTGTCGTCCTCGGCCCAGTAGCGGTTCCAGTCCACGTGCGCGTTCCAGTAGCTATACTTACCAGTGGATGGTTTGTCCATGACCCCGAGGCTGCCGTAGAAGCCGCGGATGCCGGTGGTGGGGATGTAGGCGTCGCGAACGTAGTAGTCCGAGTCGGTCCGGGCATAGCCCAGGGTGTAGCCGATGGCTTTTGGAACGGAATCGGTGTCGATCTGGAATCTCAAGGCCGAGCCGCCGGGCCCACCGTCGGAGTTGATGGAGCGATACTGGCGACAGGTCATAGTGGTTATGCCGCTGCTTCCACGCCAGCGTTTCACAAGGCCAGGAGAGATGCACATGCTCGTGTCCGGCTCCGCCGGGTCGCCGCCCTGGAGCATCGAGCCCGCCGCCGCGAGCGAAAACCCCAGGTCGGGAGACAGATCATACATATACTTCCCCGCGAAGTGGTTCCCCTCACCGGACTTGAGCGCGTCCATGAACGCGAAAGACTGCCTGCCCACTGTACCGAATGCCTTCACCCCGCCGTCGATGTCCCCGATCCTGCGGCTGTAGAACATGAGGCTGTCAGGGAAGAGCGCCGAACCCTCCTGGAAAAACGGCCGGTATTCCGGCAGCGACCTCTCGGTGTAGGAGTAGCTGACGGAAGCAACCGAGTCCTGGACATCGGTGAAGTCGGGGTTGAATGTGGCAAGCGCGGTGACATTCCCCGCGAGCAGGTGTTTGTAGTCGAACCCCACATTGGTGAATGATCGGCCGGGCTGGGTTGAGGAGACGATATAGGGCATGAAGACCGGTCGGCTGACGACCTTCGGAAGCTCGAGGCCGGTGAGTTGGGCGAACCTGGTCTGGTCCAGAACTGTTCCCAGGTCGGGCCACCGGGTGCGATCATCGAGCCTCGGCACGTAGCGCCTGAGCGAGAAGCCGAACGTATGCTGTCCCGGCGGATACCTGAGCGCGCGGAAGGGAATGGCGAGTTCGGCGCACCATCCGGAGTCAGTGACCTTCGCCCCGGCGCGCCAGTCCCCGCGCCAGGTGATGTTCCCGGCGGCCCCTTCCGGAATCGACTGCCACTGAGTCCCGGCCGGGTTAACCTCGAAGTGATAGTGATCGAGCATCGTGTTGTCGGGGTCGACCAGGATTCCCACGAAGTCATCGGAAGAGAGGTCGCCGTTGCGCTGTTTCTGGATGGAGGATATCGCCGAAGGCTGGGGATCGTGGCAGATGAAGGCAATGTAGAGGTTGTCCTCATCGCGGCAGATCATAGCCTCGGTGTCGACGAGGGCGGGTCCGCCGTGGTCGCTGTTGGCGAACCCGGTCATCTTCTCACGGCCCTGCCAGCAGGAGTCATCGAGCACGCCGTCGATCGCCGGCGGCGCGGCAACGCGCTCCGCTTGTATGACGGGCACCGCGAGAGCGGGCAGACAGGCAAGTACGAGAAGCGCTGCGGCCAGCAGGATGCGATACTGCAACGAGCATTCTCCCGGGGCGGGCGTGGGTCGCCCGCATAATAGGGAGTTAGGCGAAGTAGGGGGGATTACCTTGGTTGTGGTCACCAGGCGGTAATTGTCCGGGCACTTGGCAGCCTGTGTTGCGAGCATGTGATATACTGTGATGCTGTCCAACGGCTGGAGGATCCAATGACTATCGCGCGATGGTTGAACGATGACTGCATGAACCGGATGACCAAGGACTTGCGATTCCTGCTCAAGATGATTCGCGCGTCTGATGGAGAACTTGAGCTGGCCTTGAGGGGCAAGTACTTCAATCTCTACTACAGAGGGAACAGTCTCGCTAAGGTTGTGTTTCTGGCCAGCGGCAGATATCGAGTCGAGATCAGCAGCGAGTTCTGCCGTGACAGCCTTGCATGCACGGATCCCCGGTTCTCAGCCCTCGCCAGTGAGAGCGTCGGCAACAAGACTGTTCTCGTACTGCCACCTGATCTGCTGCACCCGTTCTTCCAAGGAAAGCACCTGCGCGACTTTCGCTCGCGGATCAAGAAGAGGAGCTACTCCGAAGAGATAACCTACGAGCAAATGGTCATCACGGACAACATTGGAAGAGACGACTTGCTCATCATAGACCGGCAGGTCACGGACTCTGTGTGTCCGGGGCGGATGGATGTTCTAGCGCTGAGGCAAGTCAATGGCGAGCAATACCGCTTCCTCATCCTTGAGGTCAAGCTGGGCAACAACCCGGAGCTCAAAGGTGAGGTCGCAGAACAGCTGGAACGCTATGTCAGCCACATCAATGCTCACTTCGACAGCTATAGGGACTGCTACGAGAGGGTCTACTTTCAGAAGAAACAACTCGGACTGATCGACAGCCCAAGTCACCGAGCAATCGAGATAGTCAAGGATGTAGAGGCACGGGTCGTTGTGATCGGATACTCCGGTATGGCTCGAAGCGCAACGAATCATCTCGTGAGTGCACACCCGAGTGTTGAAGTGCAGCAGTTCAGCTATCTACTGTGAGCTATCCGGCACACAGCGCATCGCCCGGTTTCCGAACATGAACATCACAATCCATCGCGGCACAAGGCAGATCGGCGGTTCGTGCGTTGAGGTCGAGTCAGGGCCTGACCGCATCCTGCTTGACCTTGGCTTACCTTTGTCGATACGGGACGATGAGCCTGCGACTGCCGAGCAGTCCGTGGAATCGCTCACAGCGTCTGCGGTGTTGCCCAACGTGGATGGTGTATACAACAATGCTCTCCCACAAGTGAGCGCGGTGGTCGTGTCGCACGTGCACCAGGATCACTTGGGCTTGGCCCACCACGTCCATCCGAGTATTCCTGTCTACGCCACAGAGGGCACCTGGGCGCTGCACGATGTGCTTCAGGTATTCGTGCCAAAGCCTACAGCCGTAGTGACACGTCGGGTACTGCCGAAACGCCAACCTGTTCACTTCGGTTCTCTGGCCGTAACCGCAATACCCGTGGACCACTCGGCACCTGACGCAGTTGCGCTACTTGTCGAGGCTGGCGGGAAGAGACTTCTCTACTCGGGTGATCTCCGGACTCACGGGCGGAAGTCTTACCTTCACAGTGACCTGATCCGCAATCTGGCCGGAAGCATCAACGTGCTGCTGCTGGAAGGCACGACAATCGGGCGGATCAACTCCGAGCCTGTTACTGAGGAATCACTAGAGGGCGACTTGCTTGCCCTGCTCGCCCAGCAGAAGCACCTTGCACTGATATTCTGCTCGTCGCAGAATCTGGATCGCCTGGTTACTATCTATCGCGCCGTCAAGCGCACGCGCAAGCTGATGGTGATCGATCTCTATACAGCCTACACCCTCGAACAACTTCGTTGTCTGTCCAATCATCTACCGCAGTGGAGTTGGCCTGAAGTCAGGGTGGTTCCCTGGGGCTATCAGCAGCAGCGCTTGGTCGAGGCGGGACACTCAGCCTTCCTGGAGAATACGAAGCGGCATTGGATTGGATGGGAAGTAATGAAGGAGCGAAAACGTGATATAGTGCTGCTGATGCGCTCGAACAGGAAGATCGCCGACTTCGAACGAGAGCTGGGAGAGGAGGTTAGCGAGACACAGGTGATCTGGTCTATGTGGGAGGGCTACTGGGAGAGAGACCAGTGTGTTCGACCATTCTGTGAGAAGCACACCATCGCTCGCAGCAAGCTCCACACCAGCGGTCACGCCCCACTCGCGGAGCTGCAACGGATAGCTGAAGGGCTGAAACCCGAACTGGTTGTGCCCATTCACACGGAGCGCGCCGAGGAGTTCTCTCAGTATTTCGCTTGCGTCCGAGTACTCGCCGATGGCGAGGTCCTGCGCATCTAGGCTCAAGGAAACGGCTCATTCGGCCGCGTTGTCCAACTCAAGTTCCACCAGGTCGCACAGCAGGCGCGGACAGTCATCGGGATCGGTCTGGAGAGCCTCCATCATAAGGGAAGCCAGCTTCTCGTGCTGAGCCATTCTTGACGCTTCGATCACCTTGCCATTATACAGAACCCTAGTCTTCTCCGGAATTCCGGGGACCCTCTGTGAGAGGCCGAGCATCCCTGCCGTCCACCTCGCTCCTCTCTGAACCTCAAGCAGGAGCCACTGCTTAGCGCCGTTCGCCTCAAACTTGAGAACGTGTCCGCCGCGAGGATCGAAGTCGACGACCACTTCCTTCAGGACCAGTTTGTAAGTCACTTCGCTCCACCTTTCCGCTTACGGCTCCCCAGCCAGCGAGATCGCTCCACGCAGTCGGCTCTCGGTCACGGAGCCACTGCCTACTTCTCCACCACATTCCCCGATATGTTCTTCCTCGCGTTCTTGCCTGACTCATCCTTGATCGGCTGTTTGGCGGAGAGAATGTTGTTGGTGATCACGAGCAGGTCGGCGCCGTTGTCTATCTGGATCGCGGGTTTGTCGGGGACGGCCTGGAAGTGGTTGTCGTGGATGTTGGCGCGGATCGCTCCGGGGCCGAGGTGAAGGGCCGGGGAGCCATCGACCACCTGGCAGTCGGCGATGCTCAGGCGGTTGCGGATATGGGGATTCTTGGTGTCGTATTCGAAGCCGACAATCGGCTCGCCGAACGAGCGCACCTGAACCGCGCTGATCGTTGCATTGTAGAACAGCGAATTCGGCCTGACGCTGATCCCCACCCCACCCTTGCGCACTAGGATATTCGCGCTGCTGACACTGAATCCGGTCGCACCCTCGAAGATGAAGCCGTTCTGCACATCCTCGATCCAGCTTTGATCGATGAAGAAGCCCAGCGAGTGTGCGGGCGCGCCCTTGCCGTCGGGAGTGTCCTTGAGAGCGAGCTGGTGGAAGAAGGTCTTGCCGCCGATGATGAAGCAGCGCTCCATTATCGTACCGTCCACATCGCCGAACTCGAAGCCGACGCGATTCTGCCGGTAGTACGATTTGCCGTGGTCGCCCCTGCCGCCGACGAACCAGTGAACGTCGACGATGCGGTTGACATCCCTGCAGCCGGAGAGGTGGATGCCGCAGTGGTGAACGAAGCCGGTGAGATCGCGGAACATCCCCTGGCCGGCATTGCCGCCGCCGGGCGGCGTGGAAACGCCGATCCAGGCGCAGTCGAAGACAATGCTCTCGACCGATGGGTTGATGCCTTCGAGCAGGATGGCGGGAGGATAGGCTTCGGGCTTCTCAACGTCCTGGTTGTTGGGATAGCTGATCGCCATAGCCTTGACGCTGCTGCCGTTGCTGAGTTTGACCGCGGAAAAGCCGTTCTTGGGCACCACGAGTCCGGTGGCCGTGTTCTCCCAGCGCGCCCCCTCGCCGAGCAGCGTGACCCCTCCGGGTATGCTGAGGGCAGCCGAAAGCAGGTATCTGCCTGCCGGAAGGTTGACGATACCGCCGCCGGTGAGGCTGTCGAGCGCCTTCTGGATCGCGGCGGTGTCGTCGGTGACCCCGTCGCCTTTCGCCCCGAACGCAGCCGCGGATACGCTCTTGGGCACATCCGACATGGCCGGCGCGGCGATCATCGCCGCCAGAACCACGAACAAGACCACGAATACAATGCGCATCAGTTTTGCCCCCCCGGAAATACCTCTGCTGCATTGTACCTCGCAAGCGAGATGCAGGCAAGCGAAAGGCTTTCCTCATCATCGAACGAGCCCAAGCTTGAGCTTGCCTTTCGGCCGTCGAGAAACCGGAGGACGGAATGGAGCGGCTTGACGTGAGCAGCATGTGTGACATCGGATATCGCCTGCGCCGCGAGCCTGGACTCAAAGGCGTTTGGTGGCCGCGTCGAACATCGCGGCAATGTTTTCCGGCGGTGTACCGGCCTGAACGGCGTGAGATGGCCCCAGAATGTAGCCGCCGCCCTTTCCAAGAACGGCAATACGCTCGGCCACTTCCTTCTTCACATCCTCAACCGTGCCGAATGGCAGGGTGGACTGAACGCTGATCCCGCCCTCAAATGAGAGCCTGTCGCCGTATGATGCCTTCATCACGTTGGGGTCCATCCCGCGCGCATCGAACTGCAGCGCCTGCAGCACATCTATGCCCATGTCGATGAGGCCTGGTATGGCCTCCATTACAGAGCCGTCGGTGTGATAGATGACGCGAGTATCGAACTCGTGGATGGCCGCGTTCAGCCTGCGATGCAGCGGCTTGAGGATATGCTCCCAGGTACTAAGTGACATGAGCAGACCCTGCTGGCCGCCGATGTCATCGGCCGTGAAGACGAGATCGATTCGCCCCCCTGCCGCTGCAAGCATTCGGCTCGCTCGCTCTACGTAGAAGTCCGTCACCTTGTCTAGGATGGTTGCCGCCAGTTCCGGTGATTCGAGGATGTCGACAAACATCCGCTCGAACCCTCTCATATACCACGCGGTTTCGAATATGTTGCCCCCGCTCGCGATGATGGCGTAATCACCATCGGAGTTGGCCTCGCGGACCCTGTCCGGTATGGAGGAGTAGTCGAACCAGTCGGGGGACGGCCAGCGATGCTTGAGCACATCGTCGACGGATCGGGCCTCCGCCAGAGGGTAATAGCCTATCTCGTCGTATGACCCGGGGCCATAGCTCATTGGTTTGCGCACGACCCCCCAGATATCCTCTCTATCTCCGAGCGCAGGGCCTACATACGTCGGATCGACCGTTTTGATGTCGAGCAATGGATTCAGGAATTCCTCCAGCGTGAGGTTACGCGTCCTACTCAGATAGGCTCGGAGTTCCTTCTCGGCGGGCGGGTTGATGCCGCCGCAGATCATCGCGATCGGCACCCTGTCCGTTTCCTTATGCTCCAGCGCCGTCACGACCCGCTCACGATGCGTCAGTTGCGAAGAAGAGTGTTCCCGCACCCGTCAGCTCCTTCCGAGGACCCCGATGCCGGTGATCCTGAGTCCCTTGCCAACGTCATTGCGACCGAAGTCGAAGTGGATATACTTGGCCTTGGTCTCCGCGAATCTTATGTGAACCCTGTCGGTGTCCACATTGTCTATTTTTGCGACTTCTTTCCACGTCACCCCATCCTCGGAGACAGTCACGCGGACACGCTCGGGGGAGCGCGATGCGTTCATCAGCGGATCGATCAGATCCGCGGGCGTTCCCCACATCTGCACGTATGCGCCATAGACGTCTTTCACCTGTGGCAGGATGATATCCGCATCCTCCTGCTGTTTCTCGTCTGAGTATATGGTCATGGAGAAGAAGTCCCCGTCGATCATACTCTCCATACCGGTCTTCCTGCCGCCCGCGGGGACGGGAGTCTCATCGAGCCGAGAGCTGGTCTTGGCAATAGCGCCGTCCTCCGCCCGGGCGAGGTTGTTTTCTTTCTCCTCCACCCGCAGGAATGCTTCCATGAGCTTCGGACCGTCCTTGGCCGCGTTCAACTCGGCGAGGAAGTCCTTTGGCACGTACTTTCGAGGCGCCTTGACACCATTCTCGTCCACGAAGTACTGGTGCGGACAGATCACCCGCTTGCCAAGCGAATTCAGTATGTCTATGGCCTTTCGAGGTAGGTATTTCTCCAATACAAACACCTGCGCGTCCTTCGGAAGGCCCGCGAGCTCACCGGTCAGAACGGGCTCGATATCGGTCGGAGGAAGCTCTCTGCAGACCTGCAGGTAAGCCTCCATATGGGTCCGGCGCAGGAGGGAGTAGCAGTAGGTCTCCTCCGGGAAATAGATGTGGACCCTTCCGGGCGTATACTTCGAATACTTGCCGGGCTGCGAGACATAGGCACTTCCGAGTTCCCCGAATGCCTTGATATTCGCCTCTCTGGGGGTCCCGTCCCACTTCATGAATCCGTAGGTGTCTTCTTTCCCGCACCACGCCACCGATCCGCGGGTCGGCCCTCCTACGTTCGCAAGGTTCCGGAAAGCAGCCGGATCGACGGCGGATACCTCTGCCACCAGGAACTTCTTAGTCTCTGTGGCAGCGATCTTCGCGACTGTGCGATATGCGGTCGCAATCTCCAAGTTGGTCCCGTAGTCGTCCACCGTCACCACATCGCCTGTCTGAGCGAGTGTGCGGATGCTGGTTGTGCACGACGGAAGATTGAGAGTGCCTGCGTCGAATAGGTTCTTGAGCGGAGAGAGAATGCAGCCTCCGGCCCACATCGCGCCGGGAGAGACGCTCCTCAGCTCCTCTCGCCACTTCACAAGACGCTCGCGAGCCAACAGGTCAATCGCCAGCCGGAGATCATATGTCCCGCGGCTGGCAAAGGCGCTGTCCGGAATCCTGGAATAGGTGTTGACCATGAACTCCTTCGTCATGTCATCAAACACGCTGTCCTTCCCCCAGAGCTCCGGGATAGGCACATCATCGAATGACTTGTAGCTGCTCTTCCAGTTCCGGTTCAGAGACTGGATATCGCCATCGTACATCTTGCCGATCATCCGGCGCCACTCCGGGGGGAAGCGGGTGCTCAGGTGATGGCGATAGGACGACCACGGGTGGTTCTCGTAGTAGCCGTAGATGGCGTTGTCGCCGTACTTCTCGTGAACGTGTTTCACTATGAGTCGGGTGAACCAGAAGACCCGCTCGGCATCCTCGGGGATATGAGCGGTATCCCACAGTCTCAGAGGGTCCGAATGCGGGCATATGTATGGGGTCAGCTTCTGCTCCGCAAGCTTATCGAGAACAGCATCTAGCGATCGCCAGTCCACCGGCATCTTATTCGCGGCACCCTCGTCAAAGACGTCTCCCGTCTTCCAGATGAAGAGGGCCTTGCCGTCCAGGCCGATCTCGCGGGGATACAGAGGAAAGCGGACTGTGTTGACTCCGACGGCCTTGAGTCGCTCAACGTCCACGTTGTTCAGCGGCCAGCCTTTGCCCTCGCTCTCCGGAGGGCCGACCGAGTACTGATTGACCCCGAGTATCGTATCGGGGATTCCGGGGAACGCTTGACGCGCCGACACCGGGCCGGCCACGGCAGCCGTCAGCAGTGCAAGATATACCATATCATTGATCCTCATCACGGTTGGTGCCTTTCCTTGGAGAGCGAGCGATCTAGCCGTAGTCCTCGGCCTTGTCCTTGAACGAGGACGTCATGTACTTTGAGAATGGACACAATGCCAGGCAGATGCCCGCGCTGATGATGAATACTACTCTGTATGTCAGGAGGTCGCACATCGCCCCCACCAGGAACATTCCGAGCGCCGGCGCGGCCTTGTTTGTCAGAGACAGAATCGTGAAATGCCCCGCCCTGTTCTCCGGAGCGGGCAGGCCATAGGCGAGAGGATAGAGCGCCGAGTAGAAACCGGTGGTGAATATGCCTGTTATGCCAACGCTGATGTAAATCCCATATTGGTTGTGGATGAGCAGAACGGGCAGTATCGACGCGAAACCCACAAGCGGCCAGAACGGCAGCATTCGCTTCGAGCCAAGCCTGTCGTTGATCAGCCCGATCGGAGCCGATGTCGCTACTCGGACAATCTGCGTGACTATCGCCATAGTCGCGGCAGAAGCCGCGATCATCTTGAGATCACGAAAGCCGTAGACCGGTATGAATACCCAGAGCGGGATGACAAACACCGCAAACAAGACATTGAGCACCAGGAACTTCACAAACGGCCTGTCGCGCCATACGGCAAGAAGCATTGCTTTCGACCACGGAGCCGGTGACTTCTCGACCGGGGTTGGAGGCTCCCTGGCGAACAGCGCGCTCACGTAACCCCCCTGACAGATAACCCACGCGACTATGTAGACCAGACCGAACGACATCGGCCTTCCCACGTTCAGCAGAATGTGGCGTGCTATAAGGGCGGAGAGTATCGCCGCCGCGGAACCGACGGCGAGCGAGTAGCCGGTGTAACGTCCTCGGTGACTCATCGGAATGCACGATGCCGTGTACTCCTGGTGCGGCACGTCCCCGAAACCCAGGAAGAAGAAGTGGACGACCATCGACCACTTCACGAATCCAAGTATCGCCGCGTTCGACCAGCCCAACTGTCGCGAGAAGAGCAGAGCCAGGCCCATCACCAGCACCGGGGCCAGGAACGGGACATTGATCGCGAAGAGGTAGTATTTCTTATACTTGAACCGGCGAGTAATGAACGGCGCCGCCAGTACACCGATGACTCCAAGGATTTGGAGCGATCCGATGAAGCCTATGACAGTGTCTGACGCCTTCAGGAACACATACATCGGCTGAAGGGCTATCTGCAGGTCGTTGTAGCCGGTGAGAAAGATGGCGTCGAGCATGATGCAGACGATCATGTTGTGCCGAATGTCCGCGGCGGGCATTCGGCGCACCTTCTCACACGTGGATTCCGGCGCGGTCTCCTCGGCTTGCGTCAACTCCTTGGTCAGATCCACTCTTCTTCTCCAAATCCGTCTGAGATGCTAAATGTAGCGCAGTTCGGGTTCGTACATCGCGAGTATATTCTGCGTGCTGGTATCCGGCTGGAGGTTGTTCGACGGGGCGAGAATGGCGCCACCGCCCGCGCCGAGAATCCCGGCGGTCCTGTGCACTTCGGTGCCAATCGCTTCCGGGGTCCCACCAGGCAGCAGGTATTGCACGTCAACGCCTCCGTGGAAGCAGAGATTCTTGCCGAAATCCCTCTTGAGTCCTTCCGGAGCCATACCGGCACACGCCGGCTGGATGGGGTTCAATATGTCCACTCCGATCTCAATGAGCGACGGTATGACATCCCGCACGGCCCCGCAGCTATGGAACATGAACTTGACCCCTTCGCGGTGGGCGGCCCCGGCCATGGTTCGGAGAGCCGGCGCTATGAACCTGCCGAAACACGCCTGGCTGACCAGCATCCGGTCCTGGCTGCCGAGGTCGGTTATGGCCCAGAAGATGTCCATCCTGCCACGCGAGGCCTCCAGGCACCTGTGGAAATCCTCAACGTAGAAGTCCAGAAAGACCTTCACGAGGTAGTCGACCCAGTCCGGGTGCAGCACGGTGTCGCAGAGCATATTCGCCAGGCCACGCACCATCGCCGGGCGCTCAAACGTGTCAGCGAAGCCGTGGGCTATGGCATATCCCTCAAATCTGTCGCACTGCTGGGCTATAGTCGAGTAGTCCACGTCATCGCACGATGGCCACGGGAATGACTCCAGATCCGCCAGGCACGTCGCCCCGGCGAGCGCTCCATCCACGTGCTCCCAGGTCTCACCCCAGGCCGTGTCGGTCCTGGCCCAGCGCTCGCCCCACATGTTCTGCTTCATTCCGTCGACGAGGGTATCGCCCGGATAGGTGGGCAGAATGTAGCGAATGTCGGTCTGCAACCGCTCGCATACCTGGTCGCGCGTTGATGCGCCCAGGTCCCTCAGCAGTCGGTCCCACACCTCATCTTCAGCCCAGATATCCATCGGCACGCGATCGGGCTGCTCAAGGTTCACGGCCATCAACACGCGCTCACGGCAGCTCAACGTGCTCATCTATACTCGACATCCCACACAGCGCTGCTGCGTCCCCAGACCTTCACGAGAAGCCCTGCATTGTCAGCTCCATCGCCGCCTGTCGCACCCCCCAATACCGTGAAGCCCCAGTCGGCGCCGCCGAACCCCATAGCGGACGTGCCGGGCGCCTGGGTGGTCTGAGAGCCTGACTTCGTCAGTCCGGTGCAGTTGATGTAGCGCTCTCCTTTGCCGTCGGTTAGTATCGTACCGTTCTCGCGTACAATATCACCAATAGCCAGACCGTGTCCCGGTTCGAGCACCGCGATCCCGGACGAGCGATCCATCTCTTCAACGTAGTAGTAGTCTCCAAACACGGCGGTAACTGAGGCATCATTGCAGTTCACGAACGCGCCGTCGGGCATCTCCTTTGCGGCCGCGATAGTTATGACCACATCCACCTGGCGAGTCTGTGTCGCAGCGGCGTTTCCCACTGAGTCGCTAACGTCGTAGGTGAGCGTGTAGACCCCCGGCACACTCGTATCGACCGAACCGGTCTTCTGGATCTGCGATGTCCTATCCCCGTCTATCTGGTCCGTGGCGGTAGCTCCGGCGTCGACATAGGTCGCGCCGCGTGACACGGCGGCTGGATTGTCTCCAAGAAGGGTCATAACCGGCGGCGTGTTGTCCACGACCACCGACACAGTGCTGGAGGCGCTGTTGCGGTCCGGCGGGCTGTCTTCAGCATACAGCTTCAGTGTGCATGCTCCGTCGGGGACACCGGTCGTGTTCCATGTCCCGAGAGACCCACTGGAGACTTGCGTTCCGACCGGCCCATTGATCAAGATCCAGTTGTCCGGGGCCACGGCTGTCGCGCAGGACAACTGGAAGTAGCCAAAGTAGGTGTCCCTTGCTGTGCCCTGGACATTGACGCTGCCTCTGATGTGTTGGCCGCTCGTGGGCGAAGTAATGCCGGCGATGGGAAGAGTCGAATCCGTCTGGGCGAGGAGGCTGACTCCGATCACCTGGGTTCCGACGCCGTTAGTGTTGGAACCAAGCTCGAATCTCGCATACCTTGCCAGTCTCGCGGTGAACCGAATATGCACCGTGTCCGTGGTTATGCTGCCGGAGGGAACAGTGGCAACGGTTGTCCAGGACGTTCCGTTAGTGGATGTCTTGACCGTTATTCCGCCTTCGGGCACACTGCGCGCTCTTCCGACTATGTCCCCGCTGAAAAGCTGTACACCCGCGCCGTATATGTATCTAGGCTGCAGCAGGTCGACATCGATACGCTCGGTCTGACTTGTGTCCGCAAAGACGAGTCCGGACGCGTGATCGCCGTCGATGGCATTCCAGTCAAGGTTATACGCCCAGGTCGAGCCCGGAGCAAGAAACGAGGACGTTCTGACCGCGGCGCCCAGGTCCGGGAATGATACACTCCGCTCCTTCTCTTCTTCTCTCTGGAAGGCTCCAAGCAGGGCTGGGCCGTTGGCCGTTGAGTTGAGCTGAGCATAGAAATCAGGAGGCACATAGCTTCGAGCCACCGTTTGTCCGCTCTCGTCGATGAAGCTGGGATGCGGGCACACCACCCGGCTTCCCAGCGCGTTGAGCGCGTCGATGGCAGCCCTCGGGAGACGCCTTTCCAATACGAACACCGGCACACCGGCAGGTAGGCTGCCGAGTTCCGAGGTGAAGACCGGTTCGAGGCTGCTCACCGGCAGGGAATCGCAGAGACGCTCGTAGGAATCGAGATGGCTGCCCCGCAAGACCATATACTCGTAAGTCTCGTCCGGGAAATAGACTCGAGCACTTCCGGGTTGATAGGTCGCGTAGGTCGAGGCGTTGTTTCGAATGGTCTGGAACATGTTGCCCGCGGCCGCGATGGCAGCCTCGCGTCTTGTGCCATTCGCCATTATCAGACCGCACATATCTTCCTTGCCGGCCCACAGAAGCACACCGCGAGTAGGCCCTCCCACCTCTAGCATCGCGCTATTCAACGCGGTGCTCCAGGCCAGCGTTTCGACCGAAATGAACTTCTTGCCCTGCAGGTACGCCGCCTTGGCCGCAACTCGATAGTTCACCTTGAAGATGTTCGGAAGCTGATAGCTGTCTATGGCAATCACGTCGCTTGTGAGCGCGTGGGTGGCAATGCTGGCGGTGCAGCGTACTGGTTTGACCGTTCGGCCGTCGTGCATCCCGTTGAAACCATCGTGCAGACAGCCCCCGGCCCAAATGGCGCCGGGCGCTATCTGGGCAAGCTCCGAACGCAGCGTGGTCAGGCTGTCCTGCGACAGAAGATCCATTGCCTTGCGCAGGTCGTAGGTTCGTCGGCTCTGATATGCGCTCTCGGGGATGTCCGTTCCATCCCACAACTGAGGAACGTCTACCTGGTCAAACGAAGCGTAGCTGCTTGCCCACGCGGCATTGAGGGCGGATATGCTGCCACCGTACATGGTGCTGAGCTTTGAGCGAAACGCCGCCGGAAACTCGGCGCTGGACTGGTACTTGTTGGTGTACGTATGGGGATAAAGGTTGTTTATGTTCTCGTACCAGCCGTATACGACATTATCGCCGTATTTCGAATGCACGTGCTTCGCGACAAGTTTCGTGAACCACGCGGCGCGTCTAGCCGCCTCGGGGATATACATCGTCTCCCAGTCCCTCGTGCCAGGTATCTCGGCGCCCGCGCAGATGTACGGCGTGAAGCCGAATCGAAGGAACTGGTCGATCACGGCGTCCAGACCCCGCCAGTCCGCTGGCCAGCCGTTCGCCACGTTCTCGTCCCAGACCTCTCCATTCTCCCAGGCCGATACCAGGTTGGCATCAAGCCCGACAGAGCCGGGTCCCAGAGGAAACCGAACGGTGTTCATCCCGGTATCGACCTTCAGTTGCTGATACTCCGCGTCGGTTATGGACATCGGCTGGCTGGGGTCGATAGTGGAGGTCGGAGAGGGCACGGAATACTGGTTGATCCCCAGCAGGAACTGTGGAAGCGGCGGAAGCACGTTGGGCATGGTCGCGCCGTAAATGGAGCCGTTCCCCGTGGCGTCGCCGGAGATAGACAGATACTTGTTGTTGGTAACCAGCGCGGTGGCAATCCAACCGCTGCCGGGATTGTGAATCCAGTCTACTCCCTTGTCAGAGCGCGCCGCATAGCAGCCCCCGGTGGCTGTGTTCGAGTTTGCGGCGGCGGCAATGTATCTGCCGTCCAGCAGCGGCGTTGTCAGCCACCCGCCGTTGTAGTTGATCCAGTCTATTCCGCCATCGGTTCGCACGCCATATAGACAGCCCAAGCTGACCGGATCTTCGGCAATATCCCTGTAGTAAGTGCCTCTTACCACAGGAGAGGCCTGCCATCCGCCGGAATATGAGATCAGATCGATCCCGCCATCGGAGCGCGCGCCGTAACAGCCCCCAACCGAGGTGTTGAGATTGCCGGCAACCGCTATGTAGTTGCCGTTCAGCAATGGCACGGCCTGCCACGTGGTATTCCACGTTATCCAGTCTATCCCGCCATCTGCGCGTGCGGCGTAGAGGTTGCCCCCGTGCTGGGCGTCTTCGGCGATGGAGCGGTATGTCGTTCCGCGAACCATGGGAGATGAAGTCCATGCCGCGCCATTGGCGGTAAGGTAATCGATGCCACCAGTCGAGAGGGCGGCATAGCAGGGCCCGACGGACGTATTCGTGTTCTCGGCAACCGCTACGTAGTTGCTGGGAACCAGTTGGGATTCCGCCCACTCTCCGCTGTTGTAGATCCTGTTGAGCCCGGCAAACGCCGGCGTCATCGACAAGAGCGCTGCGGCAGCGCACACCGCGACCAGCAGAGAGTTCGCGCAACGATATCTGAAGAGTAACATCTGTCTCTCCTTGTCCGAGACACTACAACGACATGGCTGGAAGCCCGCACTGGCACATGCTTCGTAAAGCGCCGTGCCCGTTACCATTGCTATGCACAGGTAACAGCTCACGCTGAGTGAGTACGCCGTCATGCTGAACTTGATTCAGCATCTCGCCGCAGACCCTGAATCAAGTTCAGGGTGACGCAGTTCTCAGCATTAGTGAGCTGTCACATGCACAGACGTTAGTTGACCTTTCGATCCGTGAGCAGAATCACTGGACTCAAGCTTCCGCCTATCGTCTCGTAGCCGGCAATCCCTGTCACCGTCACGGAGTTCCCCACGGAAATACCGTAGCCTACAAATCGCCATGGGTCGACGGCTTTCAGGCTCGGAACCGTTCCATCGGTCAATGTAATGGTATCTCGCCCGCTCTTCCCGGTGACCGTTCCAGTGGTCTGAACCAGGAGTCCGGCCTTGCTAACGACGAGGCTGTTGGCTACAGTGACGGGTGACAGGAATGCGGCCTTGGCCTGAGTGAACGAGTTGAGCTGGGGAATCTCTATGTATTTCTCGCCGGAGGCCATTGTGCGCAGTTCTCCCAGGACCGTGGCGGAGTAACCTTTCTGTGCCACGCTAAGCCCCCGGTTCGGGATGACCCTGATCCCAGCCGTGCCGTCTGTGGCCTGAATCTGGAACGGGCCGTTTAGCAAGGCTGTCACCGTTCCCGTGCACTGCACGTGCGTGCCGGCTGCTCTTGTTTTCGCGACGGCGATCGTAACCGATTCGTGCGTGGCGGCGCCAAAGATGAAGCCCGTGTTGTTGATGTCGCCTGCTATGTCGAGATACTTGCCCTCTACGCCCAGAGAAGTGGCGGTCCAGCCACCGGAGTCATGGATCCAGTCCACTCCAGCATCCGCGCGAGCAGCATAGCAGCCTCCGGAGGGACTGGAATTGGCCGCGACCGAGACGTAGTTGCCGGCCATGATGGATGTCGCCACCCACCCGCCGGAGTAATGGATCCAGTCTATCCCGCCATCAGCGCGCACGGCATAGATCGAACCCAGGCTGACCGGGTCCTCCGCGATATCCTTGTAGGTAGTTCCCCTGACCAGTGGATCGGCTGTCCAAGTCGAGCCTTTATGGATGTAGTCGATTCCGTTGTCTGCGCGCGCGCAGTAGCAGCCACCGACCCCGGGCTTCAGGTCAGAGCAGACCGCAGTGTAGTTGCCACCGATGAGAGGTGTTGCCACCCAAGTGTTACTCCACGTAATCCAGTCAATCCCGCCGTCAGCACGTGCGCCGTACAGGTGGCCCCCATTGGTGAGATCTCGCGTGAGCGAAACGTAGGTTGTGCCGGTAAGCAGGGGAGCCATGGCGTAAGCGCCGGTGCTGGTATCGACGTAGGCGTAGTCGACGCCGCCCGTCGACAGCGCGGCGAAGCATGGCCCCACCGAGGTGTTCATGCTCGCGGCCACGGACGTGTAGTTGCCCGACACCAGCAGAGATTGCTTCCACCCGCCGGAGTTAGTTGAGTAGTCGACCCCGGCGCATGCCGGAACCACCGGTATGAGCACCATGGCGACGCATACCGCGATCAGCAAGCAATAGGTGGACCGCGATCTATAGAGTATCATCTGCAGTCTCCTGTTGGGTTCTACTTCGACAGCACCCCTACGTCAGTAATGATGAGCCCGGCTCCACCGGTGTTCTCGCCCAGGTCCAGGCGAACATGCGCGGCGGTGCACTCCCTGAATCTGACGCGTATCCTGGCGGAGGTAATGTCAGTCAATGATGCCACTTCTTTCCATTGTTGACCGTCCGAGGATACAAGGACGCGAAACCGCGAAGGTATCCGGGAAGGGGCATTGCACGTGTCCCCCGGGTACAATTGCACGAAGGCGCCGCGGATGTTCTTCGGTTCCGGCAAGTGGACATCCAGGACCTCCGGCTGTGCCTTGCTTGCGAATGTGAAGCCGATAAAGTCGCCGTCAATCGCGTGGTCAACCTTGTTGTCCCGGTCCGTCCAGACAGAGTTCTTGGGGGCTAGTTCGGCGGTGGTCTGGATGGTTGCGCCCAGGTCCGCATATGCCAGGTTATGCTCCTTCTCTTCGACGCGTGAGAATGCTTCGAGCAGCGCGGGACCGTCTTGCGCGGCGCGCAGTTCTCGATAGAAGTCCTTTGGAACATACTTGCGAGCAACTCGGTTCCCGCTCTCGTCTACAAAGAACGGATGTGGGCATATGACACGCTGCCCCAGTTTGTTCAGGGCGTCAATCGCCTTTCTGGGGAGATGTTTCTCCAGCACAAAGATCGGCACGTCCTTCGGCAGTTTTCCCAGTTCGGAGGTCAGCACCGGCTCGAGATCCGCCGCCGGCAATTTGTCGCACACGTGGTCATAGGCGTCCAGGTGGCTCGAGCGCAGCACCATGTACTCGTACGTTCCCTCGGGGTAATAGACGTGGACCCGACCCGGACGGTAGACCGAGTAGGTCTCCGGTAGAGTACGAAACGCTTTGAATAGCTCGGAGGTCGCCTTGATGAAGTCCTCTCGCGGCGTGCCGTCATACATGAACAGGCTGAACATGTTCTCTCGTTCTTTGCCCTCCCAAACCAGCGCGCCGTATACCGGCCCTCCCACTTTCGCAAGCGCTTCGAACGACGGTATATGCTGAGCCTGAAGCTCCACGGGGTAGTACTTCTTGCCTTGCGATGCGGCGATCTTGGCAACTGTCCGATACTGCACGGACAAGGGTTCCGGGCTTCTGTACATGTCGACGGCGAGCACATCGCTGGTCATGGCATGCGTCAGAATGCTCGGGTTGTTCCGAAGCGGCTTTGCCAGTCGCGCGTCGTACATTCCCTCGAAGCCATTGTGAAGACATCCGCCCGCCCACATAGCGCCCGGAGAAATGCGCCGCAGTTCGGCCCGCCACTTCTTGAGGCACTCTCTCTGCATAAGGTCCATCCCCAAGCGCAGATCGTAAGTGCGCCGGCTTTCGTATGCGCTCTCCGGAACCGCGTCTTTGAGCCAGAGCTCGGGAACGGGAACATCGCCAAACGATGCATACTCGCTCTTCCAAGCGCGGTTCAGAGAGGCGATCTTGCCGCCGTACATTTGGGAGAGCTTGCCCCGCCACTCGCCGGGAAATCTCGGACCGAGTGTGCGCGTATACGACAGCCAATAAATGTCCTCGAACCATCCGTAGATGACATTGTCGCCGTATTTCGCGTGAACGTGCTTCACTATTAGCTTTGTGAACCACAGAGCTCGTTGGGCAGCCTCGGGTACATGCAGTATAGCCCATGATCTGGGGCTCGGGGGATCGGGGTGCGGGCAGATGTAGGGGGTCAGCCCATGCCGGGCAAGCTTATCGAGGAGCAGGTCGAGCGCCGTCCAATCGACAGGCCACTCGTCCGCGGCTTTCTCGTCCCACACTTCGCCGTTCTCCCAGGAAGCGACTGCCTTGTCATCCAGCCCGACCTCGCGAGGCCAAAGTGGGAACCGGTACGTATTGGCGCCTTCTCTCTTGAGCCGCTCCAGTTCAGCGTCGGTCAGAAGAGGGTCCTTAACCCCTATCTGATTCACCCCGTTCGCGACTTTCGGCAGTGGCGGGAATGCGTTGGGCGCCGGCGCCGCCAACGCAGCGCACGACAGCAGAACTGCCAGACAGACTACTGGCAACGTCACGTAAATCATGTGCAGGTTCTCCCTTGGGGTGTGGTCCTGCTCTGAGCCTATCCGCGTTCTGACTCGAGAGCAGTGCGACAGAAGATTCAGGCAGTCTCATCGGTGATGTTGAAATGCCGTGGTCTACTTGCCTGTGTTGGCCGGAGTGGCAGGTTGGCTGGGAGCGCCGGGAAATCGAGGCATCATCTTGCGATGCACTTCGTTCATGTGCCGCTCTATCTCAGCGGGGCTCGGACCGCTCGCCTTATCGTATATCACGAAACCGAGGACAGCCACCACCAACACGACTATGACTACCGCTAGTTTGGGCGGGATAGAGATGCTTTTCAAACTGCCCTGCCTTGTCCTTGCCGAGACGAGCACACGGAACTGGCTAGTCTCCCTCTTTTTCACAGTACGGGCACCCAAAGTCAATGAACTTGCCGTCCCAGTGGCCGTCCGGCCAGGCATAGTCCCAGAGCTGGATGTCCTTTGCCCAGTGGCATACGCGGCTCATCGAGAACCTGCCGACATGGCCATCCATGAACGCGAAGTTCATCTGCGGCGCGCCTATCTTCATCTTGTCCTTCATGTCGGCTTGCCCGATGTTGATGCCGGCCAGCGTGTGGAACGGGATCTGCTCGTTGAAGATGAACGTGCGAGTCGGGGTCGGAAACTTGCTGGTCGGGAACGGCGCCCAGCCGTTGCCCTTGTACCACTGATCCATCGGCCAGCCCGACACCCAGGACAACGACCCGCATACGATGAAGTTCCTGAACGGATACGACGTCCATCGCTTGCCCACCACCACATCCGGTGCGCACAGAGCGTCAGCCGGACACTTCCAGACGCCCTTGTTCTTGAGGTAACGCTGGAAAAGCGCCTGGATCGAGTACTTCCGCACGTAGCCGATCTGCATTGCCGACTTCACGACATCGATGCCGTCAAAAGCCCAGCCGTATGTGTCGCCGACGGCAGGCGCTATCGGCGGGATCATCGGGTATCTCTCGTTGCTATCCTGTAAGTAGAGCTGGGCGGCCGTGCCCAGTTGCTTTAGGTTGGAGAGGCATGCCGCCGAGGCCGCGGTCTGTTTCGCCGTGAGAAACACCGGGAAAAGAATCGCTGCCAGTATCGCTATGATAGCGATAACTACCAGCAGCTCTATCAGCGTGAACCCCTTTTTGTCAGCAGTCATTGCTCCTCCTAGTCCGGGCCAACCGCAACCACAACGTTACCAGTGGTTAAGTATCCAGAAGAGTTATACCACGCGATCATGGTTATGTCAAGGGCTTTTTTGGCGTGGTTGCCTGCCGGCCCGCGCCATTGCTAACCTGGCCAGGTTGTGGTAACATCCAATATATACCCAGTTAGTTCAACAGGCAAGAGGCACCAGCGATAATGGCTATCGGATCCACAAAGGCAATGGCGGATCACTCCGCGAAACGCAGCCCGTCCAGCTATGAACGGGTTCGGGACTGGATCAATCGATACAGCTCAGATAAGCAGCTTGGTCCTGGCGCAAGAATACCCTCGGAGAGGACCATTGCCGCCGAGCTTGGGATCAGCAGGCCTACGGTGACCAGGGCCATAGTCAGGCTCTCCAAAGAGGGAGTCCTGGTGCGTGAGGAGCGAAGCGGCACATTCATTGACGGTCGATCGGCTCCGCGCAATTCCGTGGGTAAGCCCCTTACTACTATCGGCATTATAATGCCGTGGCTGAGCCAGGCGTCAGGCAATGGCGCCGGAGACATCGTTCCGGCATCCCGGCCGAGCGTCCGATCGCACGTTCCATTCGGCAAGGAGAGCCTGTCGCTGCAGGTCGCACACGGTGCATTCGCCGCGATCAAAGAGGCAAACTGCCATATCGTGCTGCATTCCAACGGCACGCCCGAGGAGGAGTCGGAGGCGCTCGAGCAGCTGATCAATGAAGGCGTGGACGGCGTCATCTCGATGCCCGATTTCTCGCGCAGGAATGCACGTGGCTACAGGGCGCTCATATCCAGCGGAATACCCGTCGTCCTGATCGATCACTACTATCCTGACGTTGAGACGGACTATGTCGTAACCGACAACTTCGCCGCAACGCGAGATGCTGTCAGGCAACTCATCTCGCAGGGCCACAAGCGGATAGCGTATTTCGCGGATTTTGAGGATGTGACGTCGATAGCCGAACGCGAGGCCGGCTACCGTGCCGCGCTGGAAGAGGCAGGGATACCATACGATGAAGACATAGTGCGCGGCCCGGAGATGACGCGTGAGCACAAGTTCGCCTATGATCTGGCTCTCGAACACTGCAGGAGCAGCGCTGAACCGATCACAGCGGTATTCTGTTTGAATGACGACGTGCTCCTGGCGACCATGTTCGCCGCGAGCAAGCTCAGCATCTCGGTTCCGGGTGATCTGGAAGTAGCCGGCTTCTACGATGACGTTCCGGATGTAATGCCCACCCCGTTCACGCGAGTTGTCCAGCAGAAGACAGCCATTGGAAACGCGGCGGCGCGAATACTGATTGGCAGAATCCTCGGCACGGCTCCGGCACAACCAGAGCACATCGTGCTGCCCGCGGAGATAGTGCCGAGAGGCTGAGAAACGGTTAGCCACTGGCATACCTGGCCATGCTGGACCGCCGGCAACGCAGCCGATCCATGCGATCAGTTCACTGTGATTGAGTAGGCCGTTTCCGTGCTGTCAAGGGCCATTTCGGATATGCTCTGCGCCTCTCTTGCCGTAGTGGAAAGCCTGCCGTGCAGTCCGGTGATATGATCTATCCGCTTGTGCGCGGGACAACCTCTTTTGGGCATGTCGCAAGCACAACCCCAGCTCATTGCGCTTCCCGCGACAATGCCGACAAACCATGGGATTGCTCCCCCGGCCAGGAACCCGTTTACTCCTCACGACACGGTGCCCTGGTCACATTGCCGGTTTCCTCTCAGGTTTCCACCAAAAGGGCGTTGACAGACCGCAAATTGCATGGTATATATCCATTGGATAGTATCCAGACATCGAGGCAGGAGCTTGACGGGCTGATAGACGCCGACCAACGATGTCGAGTCACGGGATTCTGTAATGCCGCATGGTCCGAATCGCATCCATGAAATTCAGAAAGGGGAGATGGTCGTGAATATGAAGAGATACGCTGTCGGTCTGCTGCTGGTTTTTGTCGGGTCGCTGCTGACGGTCCCGGCGCTTGCGCGCATAGACTGGATCAGCTATGACTCCGTCCTGGGTTGGCACACAACCACTATACTGGAGGGAGGAAGCTACCTGTCAATATGTCCGAACACCAACAGGGCGGTGGGAGGGCTATACGCCGCGCGCACCGACGGCGGAATAGACTCGATCTACTGGGACGCGGGGACATCGAAGTGGACCGCCGCTCCGATAATACGCGGAACAACTTACGCTGACATCTGCGTTTCGGCTTACAACGTCTGCCCGTTTGGAACTCGCGCCGATGGAACCGGAATAGACCAGGTGACCTACAACGGCGTTCAGTGGGTAACGGCGAGTCTGGTCTCAGGCAACTTCCGTTCCGTCGGAAGCGTGACCGACCCCGGTAAGAGCGGCTGCAATGCCGCGTTTGCTGCCGGAGGCGCCGCGTGGGTCAACTACTTCGGCGGATGGACGACCAGCACGCTCCTGAACGCTCCCACATATGCGGACCTCTGCGGGGACGGCAACGGCACCGGCCAGTTCTACGCCGCGCGCGCCGACGGCGGTATCGACTGGGGTCACTGGCCATGGACGTCAACCCCTTTGGTCAACGGCAACTACGTGTCGGTCGCCCGAAACACAAGTAACGCGTACCAGTCCTCGACGGGACTCTATGCCGCGCGGCCGGGCGCCGTGGACTGGATTCACTGGCCCAGCGCGGAGATCGGTTGGACGGCAACAACCCTTGTCACAGGCGCGGACTATATCGACATCTGCGATGACGGCACTGATGACCCCGTGACCCATGCCGTGGGAAACGGCACGTTGTATGGTCTCGTATACTCCGACCCAGTGATACCCGGGGGGATCAGCGACCTCAAGCTGGTTGCGGATGGCCAGCCCGCGGATGTCATCGGCACCGTCTCGGCGGCGTGGCCGGATTTCTTCTATGTGGAAGACACCGACAGGACTTCCGGACTTCGCGTGGAGAAGACAGGGTATCTGGCCACGGTTGGCGATGCCGTGGAGGTCACCGGAAGCATGGCTACGCTTGAGTCCGGCGAGCGCTACATCGCGGCTAATGGTGTCGCCCCAAGCGCCGGCACTGTCCTCGCACCGGTATTCATGACCAACAAGGCGCTTGGCGGCACGGACTTCGGCAACCCATCGGCCGGCCAAGGCCAGATTGGCGTCAAGGACGGAACGGGTCTCAACAACATCGGACTGTTCGTCAAGACCTGTGGGAAAGTTTCGTCGACGGCGGGACTCGACACCATTTACATTGACGATGGTTCGGGAGTCAACCTGGAGGCATTCGATCCTCTCGGATTCGTGGGATATTCGGTGCTCACTGGTGACTACGTCCAAGTGACCGGCATCAGCGGCTGCAAGAAGAGTGGGACAGACACCGTTCGCAGACTGCTGCTTGTCGGCTACTAGTAACGTGGGAAACTCGGCCCGTCTCTGACCAGAGTCCCGGCCGGATGCTCGGCGGAGACGGACTGTTTCCATAGCCAACCGGTCCACTGCTCAAGAGAAAAGGCGGACCGAGCATGGCGGAATCTAGAACAGACTGAGGGAGGAAGAAGAAATGAAGAAGACTGCAGTGATTGTGCTGGCGCTGGTCGCCAGCCTCACTCTCTCGGCAACAGCGTTTGCCGACGTGAACCAGATTTCCTACAGTGGCGGGTGGGTGGAGAGCCCGCTGGTCACAGGCAACTACGTGTCAGTCGCTGGAAACGGGCACTCGATGGGCGGGGCCCAGGCCGCGCGCGCGGACGGCGGCATCGACTTCGTCTATTGGTCGGGAGGATGGACTACATCGCCACAGATCAGCGGCACGAAGTATGTCTCGATCTCTACCGACCCCAGAAACAACGTCGGGTACCTCTATGCCGCGCGCGCTGACGGCGGGATAGACTGGATCAACTACTTCGGTGGTTGGACGGCGTCAGCTCTGGTGACCGGCAACTACGTGTCGGTTGTCGCAAACGGCAACAACGCGGTCGGCGGCTGCTACGCCGCACGCGCCGATGGCGGAATCGATCTGATCGCCTGGAGCGGCGGTTGGGTTGCTTCCCCGCTGATCACAGGCACGACCTACGTGTCCCTTACCGAAGACACTGCGAACCCGGGACTCTTCTATGGCGCCCGAGCAGATGGCGGTGTCGACTGGATCGCCTGGAGCGGCGGCTGGCAGGCTGCTCAGTTGGTTAACGGCAACTACGTCGCCCTCGGCGCCGCGGGCACGGGCCAGGGCGGATGCATGGCCGCACGCGCTGATGGCGGAGTCGACTGGATCAACTACTACGGTGGTTGGACGGCGTCGTCTCTGGTGACCGGCACCAAGTACGTGGCGCTTTCTACTCAGCTCTCCAATGATGGCACGAGATCGCCCGCGCTCTACGGCGCGACAGCGGTTCCGGAGCCGAGTTCACTTGTGGCGCTCGGAAGCTGCTTTGCTGGACTGATCGGTTTCGCGATCCGCCGCAGGAAGTAGCGCCCTGTCCAAGCAGGTTATCCTATGGGGCGTCCGAACAGCTCGGGCGCCCCATCTATTGTGGTTCATAGCAGGCGCAGTGGCTGCTTCGCTGCAGTGGCGAAGAGAGGCCGGATCGCCTTCCACTCGCTGTTGGATGGTCTCTTTCACCGCGATCCCGAAGACCCACGGACTCTGATCCATGCTGCCCATGACTGCGCGTGTTCGTGCGCATTGCACGGGCCGGCAGAGGTTTGAAGATGACTGCGATTGTCCTGTACATATTGAGGCTGGGACTGTCTATGGTGTTGCTCACGGGTTTCGGCGCCGCCCTGTGCGACGCGACAACATTCTGGGACATGACGGCGCTGAAGTCCGCACCGCAGGTCACAGTGACGCGCGAGACGACCGAGCAGGTCGGCGCCGTCAGCGTGACAGTGAGAGAGCTCACCTACGATATTCCTGTCGATGCTCTCACCTTCGAGATATTCGCCTACTACGCGTATCCCACTAACAGAGGGAGCGCCAGACTGCCTGGTATGGTCCTGGTCCATGGCGGAGGCGGAACCGCCGACAAGAACTGGGCAACAAGCTGGGCCGCGAAGGGTTACGGCTCCCTCGCCATGGATCTCCCCGGCAAAGGCTCCGGACGGGATGCCTCCCGATCGGAAGGTCCCGACATGACCAATCCGAGTATCTTCCTGGTCAGCCCGTCGCCCAAGAACTCCTATCTCTATTCAGCGGTGATCGCAGTTTGCCGCGCGGTTTCTCTGATGGCGAACCAGCCTGAGATCGATCCGGTCCGGATAGGTATGCTGGGACGCTCGTGGGGAGGAGTGATCACGCAGATCGCCAACGGCATCGATGATCGGCTGGCGGCTGCCTGTACGGTCTTTGGCGCTGGCTATATTCCCGAGGACAGCGCGTGGGTGAATGAGGGTCTCACCAATCTGGACTGGTCAGGCTGGAAGGCGTGGAGAGATCACTACGACCCCTCCGGCTACTTCTCCACCGAGCACGCGCAGACCCTGTACATCGGAGCGACCAACGACGCGGCCTTTCCCCTGCGCAGCTTTGCGAAGACGACCCAGAACACGGGCTGTCCGAAGGCCGTGTGCTACGCGCTCAATAAGAACCATGCCGACGACGACACTACCAACAAGACCACCGACCGCTGGTTTGAATGCACGCTTCAGGCGGGCGCACCGCTCCCCGCGATCAGCGTGACAGCCGCGAACGGCCTGTTGGCCGCGAAGGCGACCGGATCGCAGCCGATAGCGAGTCTCGCACTCGCGACAGCGAACAGCGCCGATCTTCCCGGCGCGGTCTGGACGAGCACGGATGTCGCAAAGAGCGCCGATGGAACCTGGTCGGTGAGCCAACCCGGCGCGTCCGTTCCGTATATGCTGATCGCCCGAGATGCGACCGGCGCTGGCGTCGTGGGCCACATCCATCTGCCGGACAAGCCGGTCCTGCCCAAGCAGTGCATAGACTGGATACGCTATGACTCCGCCCTGGGCTGGACGGCCACTCCTCTCCTGGAAGGGAGTTATGTATCCTTGTGCCCGAACACCAACACAAGCGCCGTTCAGGTCTACGCCGCCTGCGCGTCGGGGGGCATAGACTCCATTCAGAACGTCGCCGGAGTCGGCTGGGTTGCGAGTCCACTGATACGGGGCACGAGCTACGCGGACATCTGCGAGTCCTATGCGACTCCGGGCAGCCTCTATGGAGCCCGTGCCGATGGGACCGGAATAGACTATCTGAGTTGGAATGGAAGTCAGTGGACGAGGGCTCTGCTTGTCCCGAACCGCTACGTATCGATCGCCGCGATGACCGACCCCGCAAGATCCGGCTGCATGGGCGCGCTCGCGGCCGGAGGGGTCGATTGGATCAACTGGACCGGCGGTTGGGTCGCCACCCGGTTGGTCAATGACACGTACCGGGACATCTGTGGGGATCTGCTCGGCCTCGGCTGCATGTATGGCGTCAACCCGAGCGGCGGAGTGGACTGGATTCACTGGTACGGAAGCTGGACGGTGACGGCGCTCATATCGGGTGACTACGTGTCGGTCGCCACAGGCACCCCCGCCTCCATAGGCGGCTGTTTCGCCGCGCGCGCCGATGGCGATGTCTACTGGATACACAGCGTCAGCGGAAAATGGCGTGCGGATGCGCTCGTCACGGGCACGGCCTACACCAGCATCTGCGGAAGTTCCGCCGCCGCCGGCACTGTCTACGGCCTTGCCCACTACCCGACAGACATCGCCGCGCTCAAGCTGGAGACAAACAACGAGAGCGTCAAGTGCAAGGGAGTCGTCACGGCGGCATTTCAGGATCACTTCTACATAGAGACGCTGGACAGAACGAGCGGGATTCGTGTCGAGAGGATTGGATATCTTCCCACTGTGGGAAGCACGGCGATCGTGCGTGGGAGAATGGCAATGCTTGGCTCCGGCGAACGCTATATTGCGGCCGTCAGTGTCACCCAGAGCGACTGAGCCAAACGCATCCGCCTCGCAACCAGGTTGGTTGCGTAATACACCGTGATAGGGTACTAATCGATGATTAAGCAAGACTCCTACGACGTGCACGTCGTGTCTCATACACACTGGGATAGAGAGTGGTATCAGCCTTTCGAGCAGATGAGAGCAAGGCTGGTAGGTCTGATCGACAGTCTTCTGGAGGCCCTCGAGGCGAACGATAGCCTGAAAGTGTTCATGCTCGATGGCCAGACG
This sequence comes from Actinobacteria bacterium UBA6100, assembly GCA_002423585.1. Classification (GTDB taxonomy): domain Bacteria; phylum Actinomycetota; class Coriobacteriia; order Anaerosomatales; family Anaerosomataceae; genus UBA6100. The sequence goes on along the minus strand of DIWS01000004.1, from coordinate 28,941 downwards.
ATAGTCCTGGAGGACTACCTGGAGATCAGACCGGAGAACGCGGCCAGGCTCAAGGACCTGATATCGGCGGAGCGAATTCTGGTTGGGCCCTGGTATGTGCTGTCCGACGAGTTCCTGTCTTCCGGCGAATCGACGATCAGAAACGCCATCATAGGACATGATATCGCCTCCAGATTCGGCCACGTGATGAAGGTGGGCTATGTCCCCGACACTTTCGGCCACGTCTCCCAGCTCCCACAGATACTCAACGGCTTCGGCATAGACAGCGCCGCGCTTTTCAGAGGCACGGGGTGCAAAGTTGAGGACACCGAGGTCAGGTGGTATGCGCCAGACGGGTCCAGCGTGATCCTGATCAACATGCTTAACAGCTACGGTCATCTTGCCTGCCTCGATCCAAGGCCGGAAGTGGCTGCAGTGAAGATCAGGCAGGAGATGTCCTCGCTCTCCGCCTGCGCGAACTCTCCCTGCGTCCTGCTGATGAATGGAGTTGACCATCAGCCCGCGCAGGCGAACATCGGCAAGATTGTGGCTGCCGTGAAGCCGTATATTCAGGAGAGCAGCATCAAGCTGTCTACGCTGCCTGACTACGTGGAGAGCCTCAGATTACACGAATGGCGCCTCAAGAGCGTGCAGGGAGAACTCAGGTCGCCGGGCCGCCACATCCTCCTGCCAGGAGTCATCTCCACACGCATGTACTTGAAGCAGCAGAACTACCGCTGCCAGACCGAGATGGAGAAACTGGTCGAGCCGCTCGCGGCGTTTGCCTGGGTTCTGGGCGGGAGCTACGATCATGGCCTCGTGAACAGAGCGTGGAAGTATATTCTGTCCAATCAGCCGCACGACAGCATATGCGGATGCAGCGTAGACGACGTGCATCTGGAGATGGAGACAAGGTACAGGAAGGCAAGCAACCTGTCTGAATGGCTGATCCGCCGTTCGGCATACGAGATCGCCGCCAAGGCGGCCACCATTGGCAAGACCGGCTACAGCCCCGTGGTGCTGTTCAACACATCCTCAACCAGACCAGCAGATGTGGCCAGAGTGGTGTTCTGGACGCGAGACCTGGAGTGCAACCACTGCGAAGTCCTCAATAGCCAGGGGCGCGCGCTTCCGTGCCGGGTCGTCTCGACGACGACGATGAACTGGCAATACATCAGCGTGTTCAAGAGCATAGCGATGGAGGAAGAAGACGGGACCGTGGCGCCGTTCCTGATCACATCCCAAGAGGAGTTGCAGCAGTACATCGATGAAGACAAGTCCGTGATGTTCCCAGTCAAGAAGGTCGAGATCGATGTTCTCGCGAGGGACGTGGCCGGGTACGGCTATGAGACTCTGTGGGTCAGACCAGGCAAGGCTCCCGCGCATATAGAGAGCGATCTCAAGGTACTCGGTAACTCCATAGAAAACGAATTCTACGCGGTGACCGTCAAGGCAAACGGCACTTTCGACGTGCTGGACAAGGCCGGCGGGGATGTATACAGAGGATGCAACCTCTTCGTGGACAATGCCGATGCCGGCGACACTTACAACCACTCTCCCGTCCCCGGCACCGAGCTGATTCACAGCACGGACTGTGAATCCTCGTGGAGTGTTGTCGACTGCAGACCTGTGAAGGCGAGTCTGGAAGTCACTATCGACATGCAGTTGCCCGCATGCCTGGAAGCCGACAGAACGGCGCGAAGCACCGAACGCGTATCGTGCCCGACTAGAACGCAAGTGACGCTGTACTCGGGGGTCGACAGGATCGATTTTGAGACCAGCTACGAGAACAGGGCAAGTGACCATCGGCTCCGCGTCCACTTCCCCTCCGGCATCCGGTCGGAGCAGTCTCACGCTTGCGGCCAGTTCGACATCGTATCAAGGGACGTCAAAGTCTCCGAAGAGATGCTGATACAGAGCGGCGAAGTGCCGAGGGCGGACTGCGAGGCCGAGGTGACTACGTATCCTCAGGAGTATTTCGTGGACGTCAACAACGGTCGCAGGGGGCTTGCTGTCCTGTCCAAGGGACTGCCGGAGTATGAGGTGATCCCCGACGACGGCGTCGTTGCTCTGACCCTCGAAAGAAGCGTCGGCAAGATAGCGAGAAGCGATCTGCTGACAAGACGAGGGCCATCAGCGCCGGCGCTCGCCGCGCCGGGTGCCCAGTGCATAAGGGATTTCGTCTTTCACTATGCGTTGGTCCCGCACCAGGGCGATCAGACCAACGATCATCTTCTCAGACAGATGCGGCACTATCACAGCCCCATCATAGCTGTCCAGACCGACCAGCATGCCGGTGTGTATCCGGGCGAGATGCCGCTGATCGAACAGAGCGATAGCCGCGTGGTCGTTTCCGCTATTAAGAAGTGCGAGAGGGAGGACGCCTTGATGGTCAGGCTGTTCAACATCACGGACGTCACCATCACGACCAGCGTTAAGATCAATGCCCCGTTTGCCGCGCTCTCGATCGCGAATCTGAATGAAGAGAGCATCGAGGAGCACCGGGCGGAGAATGGCGTTACGCAGTTGCGTTTCCGACCCAAGGAGATCAAGAGCCTGAAAATCAGCCCGGTGCGCAAGGAGGTGATCGAGTGACCAAGGCCGAGGTCAGAAAGGCAATCGAGTTCAAGCGGCCCAGTGAGGTCCCCCTGAAGACCGAGGACATAGCTCCAGGGACTTTCGAGAAGTATGGCGACAAACTGTGGCAGTTGCTCAGACTGTACCCGAACGACTTCGTGGTTCCCAGTTACGAGCCTCCCATCGCATGGACGCCCACGCGTCCTGGAGAAGACGAATGGGGATGCGTCTGGGAACACATCGATGGACAGACCGGCGCCCAGGTCAAAGTGCATCCACTCTCTAACTGGGATCAGTTGGAGAGCTACAAGTTCCCGGACCCCACTCTCGATGAAAGGTTCCGCGGCCTCAGGAATTGCCTGAGGGTGCCGGTCGACCTGTACACTCTCGGAAGCGTGGCGGGTGGTCTGTTTATCCAGAGTGTCTATCTGAGGGGCTTTGAGCGCTTTCTGGAGGATCTTTACCTGGAACGAGACAGAGTGGAGGCGCTCCTGGATCGGGTGATGGAATATGATCTGGCCCTTATCGACAAGTGGCGGGAGAATCTGGCCGACTGCATCTTCATTCTTGATGACATAGGATCATCGAGAGCGCTACTCATAAACCCGCAGTTGTGGAGAGAACTCTTCAAGCCGCGTTACGCCGGTCTGATCGACAGAGCCCACAGACTCGGTATGCCGGTCTGGTATCACACGTGCGGTCACGTCGAACCCATTCTTGGCGATCTGATCGATATTGGGCTGGACATCATCCATAACGTTCAGCTTAGCTGCAATGACATATCGAAGATCGGGTCGGAGTACAGAGGCAAGATATGCTTTTCAACCGGTCCTGACGAGCTGGGGCTGTTCAAGACAGGGTCGGCGCGCGAGGTCTACGACAATATGTGCTGGATCATCGATACACTGGGCACAGACGATGGCGGGTTCATCGCAGCCAACGAAGGCACGATCTTCCCCGACATCCCTTTTGACAATATGGATGCGCTGTTCAGAGCAGCGAAGGGACGCGGTCTTTAGGCGCTGTCTCAAGCAAGGCAGGGGCTACGGAAAAGAGGAGGACGGAAACACAAGGATGGGAAACAAGTTCCTCATTACTCAGATATGGATACGCAAGGGTGTCGGCGCCAATCTGCAGAATCTGGAGGAGTTGGCTGCGAAACTCCACGATAGAGCCGGCGTCAGGGTGACATGGTTCGTGCTGCCGGACATCTTCACGGAGAAGCCCGAACTGATCGACCGGATTCTGTGTTACCGCGATCAGTACGGCGACGATTTCACATTCGATATCGGCTGTCCCCTTATCGTCGAGAACCAGGAGACCGTAAGCGCAACCATCGACCAATGCATGGCTCATATGAAGCGACTTACCGGGTCTTATCCCAGCATCGCCGGCGGCTGGTTCCTGAACGCCGGATCGATCAGTCATCTGAAGGCAGAGTACGGCGTTGAGATAGTCGTTGGGCAGATGTGGGAGCAGTTCGGGGTTGATGGCTTCTCCGGTCTCGGCAGCATCAATGGCCCATACTTCCCATCATCCAATCACTCGCTGGTTCCCGCGAGCGAAGAGAAGAACCGGCTGGATGTGGTGGTTCTTGATACCCTGAGCGCCGATGTGTATGACACTAAGTTCCCGAAATGCGCGCGAGCGACGGTGCATCCGTGGGATTCGAACCTCACCGCCGGAGACGGGGTTACTTTTCAGAAGTACATTTCCGACTGCTACTGGACTGACAACGCGTGCAGGAATCAGCTCTCGGTGCTCAACCTCAGGTTCGAGCTCGACTGGATCAACCAGACAACCTGGTGCTACAACCAGCGCATGGAGCTCAAAGAACGGGTGTTTGACTTCTGGGACTCCATTGCCATTGACCACCCGGATGTTGCGCTTGTTTCTCTTTCGGAGTTCAACAACCGATTCAGACAAGAACATCAGGACAACGGGCGTCTGCTATACAGATACCATCACAGATCGAAGTACGACCCGAATGCGTTCATCTATTGGTATTTCAACAAGAACCACGCGGTGGCCGTTGAATATCGAACGAGCGCGCACGATGGGCCGGAGACAATCGTGCTCACCAATCTGGACTTCAGGAAGCAAGGCAAATGGCAGGACGGGTACGACGTCGCCGAGTACGATCGCGCGGTCTACCCCGAGACGCGAGTCAGGACCACACCGATTGTAGGTAATGTCGACACGGCCACGTTCCCCGCAAGGGGAGGCAGGTACACTGCTTGGATACTCTCGGATGGCACGGCTGCCGGAGACATCGAGGTCAAGGTCGATGGGGCGTCGCTTGGTATAGCAGCAGGCACGCGCGGAGTCGATGGCTGGTGCACTCTGGGAGACCTTGAGCTGACTCCCGGCGACCATCAAGTGGAGCTGATCCACGTACACAATCCCCAATCCAACTGGTATGCCACCTACGTCGAGGTGCTCCTCACTCAAGAGCGGGACTTCACGCCTGCCAAGAATCGGATAATCGACAAGGACGGTTTCGTCGCCGTCACCAACTACGTGATCTACGACGACAACTTGCGAGAGAGTGTGCCTCCCGCGTCCGACTTCTCCGTGACCAACGGCCTCAACTGGAAGCTCAAAGGGGTGATGACCGAGACATTCATAGTCGGAGAGCGCCGTATGGCAATTCACTCACAGTGCGCTCGTTTGGACGGCGCCAAGGTGCTCACTCATGATATGGGGATTACTCGGCTGGCATTCGACGATCGCAAGGTGATACCCTTCTCAGTCGATCTGCTGGATTTCACGGAGACCGAAGACACGGCGACGTTCGCCTGGCGATTCCATGACGGCGAGACGGAACTGCTTAAGAAGAGCGTTACGATCACAGCGCAACACCTGATCATCGACTATGGCTACTCCCAGAGCTTCGATCGCCTGGAGATAGAAGATGCCTTCGGTGGGATTCACGTTCTGGACTGCCCGAGGCAGGTAGTCTTCAAAGATGGGCTCATCGAGAGCATAACGAAAGCCTATTGAGTCCGCGATAAGGGGGGTTGAGACAACCCACCACCCGCTAGCAGCCGCCGGACAAAGTCGAGAACCGACAGCACAGGCTCCCAACTCAAGCGTGATTCCTGGCTTGGGGGGCCAGGAAACGGACTTCATCCGTTTCCTGCTAGTCCATCTTGCGGACGAGGCCGACCACCTTGCCGACTATGCTCACGCTATCGAAGAACATCGGTTCCATCGACGAGTTCGCGGGCTGGAGCCGAACACGCCCGTTCTCCTTGAACAGCCGTTTGACGGTAGCTTCCTCATCGATCAAGGCAACCACGGTCTCGCCGTTGTCGGCACTGTCCTGGCGGCGGACGACGACGTAGTCTCCGTTCATTATCCCATCTTCGATCATGCTGTCGCCCTTGACCTTGAGCATGAAACCGTCTCCCCCGCTGAGGAAGTCGAGAGGGACGGGAAACGTGTCCTCTACGTCCTGGGCGGCCAGCGACGGTGTCCCGGCGGCCACGCGGCCGACAACCGGCAGGTTCGCCACGCGCCTGGGTTTGCAGGCTTCGGGGTTACCCGCCACCACGCGGATCGCGCGTGTCAGGACTGCGTCGCGGCAAATCAGACCGGCCTGCTCGAGCGTGCGCAGGTGGGCGTGCACGGTCGAACTCGAGCTCAAGCCCACCGCCTCGCCGATCTCGCGCACCGTGGGCGGGTAGCCCTGGGTCTCGGTATGCTGGACGATATACTGCAGTATCTGCCTCTGCCTGTGCGAAAGCTCCATCTCCCTGGGTCCTCCTGGATGAGTTGTCAGTGAGTCAGTTGTCAGTTGTCAGTCCACTCGCCGAAGGCTTCGATACCCCACATTACCGACGAATCAGCACACGGTCTCTGACGACTGATAACTGATGACTGATCACTACTAAACATCGAATATGGCGCGGGCCTGCCACTCGCCTTCGACCTTCTCGACCGCCATCTGGTGGTAAGTGACCGCCTTCACCTGCGGCCCGAGCCACTCTATGTCGTCGGCGATCTTGCGCGCCGAGATCCAGCAGGTAAGCCTGCCGAACGATATCTCGGTGATCTCGAAATCCAGCGGGAGCAGCCGGTCGGCATCGAACACCACGAGCAGCGAGGAGAGGAACCTCTCCAGCATGACCACGTCGTCGGTTCCCGTCACCACGACGCTCCTCTGCTCCGTCGGTTCGTATTTGCCCAAGTCGGCCATGATCGAGAACATGCCGTAGGCCGCGCTCTCGAACGATTCGGCCATATCGCGGCCCTTGCCGATCACCCCGACATCCGCCGTGTGCTCCGTCATCTCGAACTTATGTTCGCGTTTCATACGTCTATATTACCACGCGCGCGCGGTGGTCTCCTTCCGATGATACATATGTTCGCAAAAAAGTGGCTGGGGCAATCGGGCGGTTAGGAATGGTCGGTGGGGGGTTTCCAGGCACCGAAGACCTGGTTGAGGCGGCGGTTCACGGTGTAGAGATTCTCTGGATCGCGGATGAACTGGTCGCAGAAGGTGTCGGCGGCTCTGAAAAGGGCTTTGTAGAGCTCGTCGGCGCGGATCATCAGTATCCTGTGCCATCGGGAGCCGGGCCGAAGCTCGAGTCCGCTGCCGATGGAGTACTTCCCCCAGGCGAAGAGGACCTCCCTCACCTTGCCCGCATGCACGGCCTGGCGCTGGTCGAGGCGCTGGTTCAGCAACTGACAGCGCACTTCCCACAGATCGTGGCCGCTGATGCCTATCTTGTCGGGCTGAAGGTACTTGTCGACCCAGAGGATCATGTCGAGGTCACTTACTTCGTCGCGCTCCGCGGGCAGGGCGAGAAAGCTCATGCTTTCGACCGCCGCGCAGATCAGGCCGAGCGCCGATGCCGTATGTTCGAGGCTCAGACAGACTCGCACACCCTCGACTATGCCCCTCTGCCCGAAATACCTGCTCCGGAATCTCTCTTCGGCGTTCAACTTTGCCAAACCTGGTAGAATATCATAGCACCGTTACAATACTACCGAATTCACAGCTAATGCGCAACGGGAAACTTTGGGCGCTCGAGCTGCGTCATGTAGGAGTATGGATTACCCAGCCGACCTATCCTAAGGGGGATTGAGCTTTGGGACTGAAAGCAGTCTTTGTTATCGCCGTGACCACAACCAGGATGATCTTCCCCGGCGTTCCGGCAACCACGGACGCGTATAAGTCAACGACGCCCATCACCGCGCCGGCCGCGAAAGCCGTTACCATGGAGCTCTACAGCGCAAGCAGCGCGGAGCGCGACTCGACCGCCTCCGTGGCCGTGCCGGAAGGGCTGAAGACGGCGAGTCCGGTGAAGATGTCTATAGACTCCACCGACCTCACGCCCGACACGGTGGCCGCCGATGCGGCCAGGGCAGCGGCGACCAGCTTCACATCAAAGAGCTATTGGGGCAGCGCCGAGACCGTTCCTCCGGGACAGCCCAAGGTCACACCCGCCGGAACCGTGCCGCAGCCGACCGAGGCCGCCAAGTCACCGGTACCGGCACTGGCGGCACTGCCGAGCGCATCGTTTGCGTATTGGCCCACAGGGAACACGAGATCGGTCTCCGGCAAGGTTCCGCGGGCCGAAGGGACCTACACCCTCACCACCAGCTTCACCGGCGGGACCACGGTCACCCTCGAGAAGGAGCAGGGCTTCCTGCATTCGGTCGAGCTGGCTGGATTGCGGCACAAAAACGACTTCGCCAAGCCGATCAAGATCACGTGGAGCCCCGTCGCTAACGCGCTTGCATACGTGGTAACAGCCGACGGCGGCACCAAGGATGTCACGATCACCTGGACCTCCAGTTCGAACCCGGATGCGGTGGCCGGAGTGCAGACCCGACCGTTCACCAAGGAGGAAGTGGCGAGTAACATCGAAAAGGGTATCTTCCTTTCGGAGAAGACCACCACCTGTATCATCCCGGCGGGGATATTCGCCGGAACGGATAGCGCGTTTCTCACGGTGACGGCGATCGGAACGGACAAGATTCAGGAGACAGACGGGATTCAGACGCGGGTGATAGTGCGGTCGATTGTCAGCGCGCCGCTCGCCGGCGCATCCTACAAGCCGGCGGCCGGTATGGAAGACAAGCCCGAAGAGGGTAAGTAAACCACGTCGCATTTGGGATTCGGCGACGCCTCCCGGCAGGTCGAATGCCCCAGCGCAGCGTAGTTTCATATTGTATTACGCATCCGAAGGAGCAAAGAGAATGGGAGTCAAGACAGTCTTTCTGATCATGGTGACCACGTCACAGATGATTATGCCCGGAATGCCGAAGATGGAGGGCGGCTTCAATCTCGGCGGCAAGAGCATACCGGGGTTCGGCGCGCCGAGCCGGACCATGACGATGGACCTGACCAGCGGCAAGAAGGCCGATGCGAAGTCGAAGGCCGAGTGCGCCGTGCCGGATGGTCTGCTGGTGGGGCCGAAGGTCAACCTGACCATCGATCTTCCCGAGAAGACACAGCCGGAGCAGGGCACTGAAGAGACACCGGAGAAGCCCGGCAAGACCGAGAAGATGGTCTTCAAGTCCTACTGGATGTGCTCGGAGACGGTTCCGTCGGGCCAGCCGAAGGTGCTCGACAACCTGGCGATGGACTTCAAGGGCATGGACCCCAAGCAGATGAAGGCGATGAAGGGCTCGATGAGAACCTTCGCCACCGACGAGGGGTCGCACGCTTATTGGCCTGGGCGCGACGCCAGGCAGCTCAAGGACGGCTCGGCTACCCCGGGCGGCTACGAGCTGGTCACCAACTACTGCGGCGGCACTTCGATCACGTTCGACAAGGGCCAGGACTTCCTGGCTCCGATAGAAGTCGTGAGCCCCGGCAAGGGCAAGGTCGACCTGGAGAAAGCCATCAAGCTCGAATGGAAGAGCGTGCCGAACGCGGTGGCGTATATCCTGATGGCGTTCGCGAGCGGCGACAACGAGATGATCACCTGGACCTCGAGTTCCGACCCGCTGAAGGGCACGGACATCACCGGCAAGGCGCTGAGCAAGGCCGAGGTCGCCACCTACATCGAGAAGGGATTCCTTCTGCCCGGCACCGCGACCTCGTGCAGCATACCCGCGGGCATCTTCAAGACCACCAAAGGTCCAATGATCATGATGACCGCGCTCGGGGTGGACAAGAGCCAGGAGAAAGACGGCATCAAGACTGAAGTAGTGGTCCGCTCCACCGCCACCATTATGCTCTCAATGGGCATGGGAATGGGCGCCGAGGAGGAGCAGCCGGAAGAGAACGGTAACGAAGACGGCCAGGAGCCAGGCGTCAATGAGAACGGAAACGACCAGGGCAACAACAACGGCGACGAACAGGGCTCTGATGAGAATGCAAACAACGGCGGCAAGAAGCCGGACCTGGACAAGGTGCTGGACACCGTGGACCGCGTGAAGGGGATATTCAAGCACTGAGCCTATCGAATCGACGAGAGATGAAGGCGGAGCGCTCGGAGACGGGCGCTCCGTTTTTCTTGTTGTTGTCAGTTTTCAGTTGTCGGTTGTCAGAAGGGAGCTACCGGTCGCTCCGTTTCCGTCTGGAAGGTCAGTCGCCGGCGGCTGCGGCACCGATAGATATGATTCGCGGCGGCTGGTCGTAGTCATCGCTGAACTTGATCACCACCCTGACTCTCTCCGCCGGTCGCAGTTCGGGCGGAGTCTTGCTCCAGAGCAAGCCTTGGGGTCTGTGGACATATGTGGTGGTCCTGCTTGCGTTGCAGTCGACTTTGTCCACTCCCAGGAGTTCGTCCGATCCGATGGCGGTCAGTACGTCAGTGAGGTCGGCCTTGCGTTCGGCCTCATCGTCGACGAAGACGGGCCCGGTCCGAAAGCGACGCTTAGCGCTATCCCACCCGACGTTGACGGCGGTGTACGCGTGGCCTCTGAGGAGGTCAGGCGATACGTGCCACGCCAAGTAGTGCATCTTGAAACCAATCAGGTGGCCGCACTGGTCGAATCGATAGTCGAAGTAGCCCTTATCCAGGGCTCGATCAAGCAGCAGCCTAAGACCCGGTCGATCCTCTCGGATCTCGACAACCGAGATGAACTGAGCCGACCCTCCAGGTTTGGAGATCACCAGGGCGTCGATCTTCTCTCCAGCGGGTGCGAGGAGCGTTACCTCTTTCTCCAGCCTCACACCCACGACGCTGGCAATGGTTCGCCAGGCCTTGCCAGGAATCTTCTCTCGCATCACCAGGTCTTCGCGCCATGCTGGGTCTCGACCTGTTTCGACGAAACGCACCTCATACTGGCAGCCTGACGCGACAAACGCCCGCACCGGCGAGGTGGGTTCAGCAGCCACGGCCGTCAAGGGTAAGGCGGCAAAGAGAAGGGCAAGCAAGAGTCTCACGTTACTCTCCGGGATCGTTGGCGATGCAGACATTCAGTATAACGCGGAGCCGTGACCGGTGGTTTACGCCTCGGAGATGGCATCTGAGTGGAGGAAGCTTACGGTCATCATCCGGAAGACTTGTGCGTGATTGGTGGCTCGGCTTCGGCGCGAAGGCAGCGCCGAAGCATTTCGTTGTGGGGGGCTCGTGCCTGATCGGGCCTATCCCCCGAAGGGTTCGCGCTTCGCTCAAATCCCGAAACACCCGGGCGTCACGTGCGCCGGCCCTTCCCTTCTGTAACCTGTAACCTATAACCTGTGCCCTAGAACTGCACCTTGACATTCTCCCTGGCGGCGTCATCCATCGGGAAGTATTCGCGCTGGGGGAAGTTGAAGCTGTTGGCCAGGATGTTGGTCGGGAAGGTCTGGGTCAGGGTGTTGTAGGACATCACTGTGTCGTTGTAGAACTGGCGGGCGTAGGCGATCTTGCTTTCGGTGCCCGATAGTTCCTCCTGGAGCAGGCTGAAGTTCTGGTTGGCCTTGAGTTCGGGATAGGCCTCGGCGACCGCAAACAGGCTCTTGAGGGCACCGGTGATCTGGTTCTGGGCCTCGCCCTGCTCCTTCACTCCGTTAGCGCTCATCATCGCGCTGCGGGCCTCGGTTACCTTCTCAAAGACCTCTTTTTCGTGCGTCGCGTAGCCCTTGACGGTCTCGACGAGGTTGGGTATCAGGTCGTAGCGGCGCTTGAGCTGCACGTCGATCTGCGACCAAGCGTTCTCTATGCGGTTACGCAGCGAGACGAGGCGGTTATACTTCGCGATGACCCAGACGATCGTCACCGCGAGGAATCCGAGGATTACGAGTATAGCTAGTTCCAATGAACCCATGGTTTCACCATCCTGCGTGAGACATTCGGCTTCCGTTTCCTGCTAGTCTATACCATTCGACGCGGATATGCAAAGTTCCCGCTCGATTCGATCACGGACGCGTAGAAGCGCTCGAAATCGTCGACCATCCTCTCAATGGAGAACGCGCCCGCGTTGACGCGGGCGGCCTGGCCCATCTTCACGCGTTCGGCCGGGTTGGCGATGAGATAGCTGATGCGGTCGGCGAACTCGGTCGGATCGTCGCGCGTGAGGAAGCCGTCGATTCCGGGCTGAACGTTTTCGGGAATGCCGCCGGCGTTGACCGCCACCACCGGCAGCCCCGCGCTGAGGGCTTCGCAGATGGCTATCCCCTGGGTCTCGGTGGTGGACGGGAACGCGAAGGCATCCGCCGCGGCGTAGATAGGATCGATATCGCGCCGTCTGAGCATCCCCGCAAACTCGGCGCAACTGTCCAGGCCAAGCTGCCCGGCGAACGCGCGAGTCTCGGCGAGCGCGGGGCCGCCGCCTACTAACAGCAGCCGCGCATTCGGATGCCGCTCGACGACCGTCTTGAACGCGCGCAGGAGCATGGTCAGGTTCTTCTCGCGGGCTATCCGGCCCACGTAGAGCAGGAGGAAGCCGTCGGCTCCGACGCCATAGCGCTCCCTGACCGCAATGCAGGTCTCGGGACTCGCCTGTCCGTGGCCGACGACGCCCGTCTTGATCACCTCGATCCTGTTCTTGACCCCGTAGGAGCGAAGTATCGCCTCGACCGGTCCCGAGGGCACCACCACCGCGTCGCACCCGGAGTAGTACCACTTCATCAGGTTCACCAGGAAGCACCGCGTAAGGGCCTTCGGCCGGATCGGAACGTAGTGGACATATTCGGTGTAGAGGGTGTGGTTGGTGGAAACAAGCGGGACCCCGAACTGCCTGGCCCACCGCGCCCCCAGCACACCGAGCAGAAACGGCGTCTGCGTGTGGACTATATCGACCTTCAGAGACGCGAACTTGCTCCTGAGCTTCGGCGCGAACGGCAAGGGGAAAGGATAGTCGGGCATTATTATGGTGTGCTTGGAGGGCATGCGGAAGACGTCTTCGCGGTTGTCGATGTGGCCGTGAAAGGCGGGCGCGAACACGAATACTTCGTGCCCCCGCCTGTTGAGCTCGTCGCGCAGTGTCGTCACGCACACACTGACGCCGTTTACTATCGGCTCGTAGCTCTCGGTGAAGATGGCAATGCGCATGGGTGTGCTACTCGAAGCGACGGTCTCACCGCAACGTCAAAGATGGGCAGGTATGACCCTGCCCATCCACGGTAGTCTGGTCCGATGTGTCTCGAAATCCGGCGATGGACTTGTCTGCTGGTCGATGCTTCGGGACGGAAGGCAGTCCCGAAGCATAGCAGTAACATCTCATCACGAGTAACGTGGGTTAGGACGCCACCTCGGAGTCCGAGTCGCCACTCTGGCCACGGGTACCGTTCTCCATGAACGTCAGCACATCGGAGAGCCTGAAGCGGCGCTGGTTGCCGGCGGTGCGATAGTGCTGAAGCACGCCGCGGTTGGTGTAGCGCCTGACGGTGGTCGGGCAGACGTTGAGGATCCGGGCCGCTTCCTCAAGGCTGATCTGCGGGTCGAGCAGCCGCTGGATGAGGTCGCCTCGGGACTCCCTGAACGTCTTGTATGAGTTCTGCGCCACTTCCTCGGCGGCCTGCGCATCGAAGAGAGTCTGCAGATGGTGGGGCATGCGGTCCCACTTCTCCTGAAGCGTCGATTCATCGGCGATCTGAGGCGCGGGCTGTGGCGGCGCGACGACCGGCGCGGGCTCGGCCCGCGCTACAACGGGCGGCGGCACGGGCGCAACCTGAGGCGCGGGAATCGGCTGCCTGGCCACCGGCGGTTCGGGCGTCGATATCGGTTTCGGCTCGCCTGTGCCTTCGCTGAGGTTCGGCAATCTGCGGTCCGCGGGTACCTCGAACAGGAGAGGGCCTGCGTCCTCGGCCTCTGCCTCGCCGGTTCGACCGAGGAAGCTGAGGAAGTCCTCGACGGGAGGCAGTTCGCCGTCATCAAAGAGCGCGGGGTCTTCAGTGGCCGAATCACCGAGTGTAACCTGCCCAACCGGGCGCGGCGCGCCGGTGAGCGGTTCATCCCTCTCAGCCACTGCGACATCCGACGTGCGCTCCATCGCTTCCGCGGGGGTGACCCTCTGGACTTCCCTGACCGGAGGGTTCTCGACGGCGGCCGAAGGCTTCGGCGGCTCGGCTATCGGCGGCGGGGTCTCCTGAGGAGATGTGGTGGAAGCCATCTTCTTGGCTTTGACCTCGGCTTCACTCTTGCCAACCGTCTTGAACCACTCAGTCAGTTTGGAATCGATATTTGCCATTTCCCATCTCCTCAGTATAGCAACATCGCGTCGCCGAAACTCAAAAACCGGTATTGCTGCCGAACCGCCTCTTCGTATGCCCGCCGCACGAAATCCGTTCCGGCAAACGCGCTTATGAGGATCAGCAGGGTCGATTTGGGTGTATGAAAGTTCGTAATCAGCGCCTCTACTATCTTGAAATCGTAAGGCGGCTTGATAAAGAGATTCGTCTCGCCGCTTCTCGCGGCGATCTTGCGCTTGCCCACCGCAACGCTTTCGAGCGTCCGCGCGGTGGTTGTTCCCACGCACACTATCCGTCCTCGGGCCGAGTTCACGGCTTCGGCAGCCTCGGGGCTGACCTCGAAGAACTCGGTGTGCATGTCGTGGTCGTCAAGGTTCTCGGTTCTGACGGGCCTGAAAGTCGCAAGGCCGACGTGCAAAGTCACAAACGCCATCGCTATTCCGCGCGCCCTTATTCCAGCCAGCAGGGCAGGCGTGAAGTGCAGACCTGCCGTCGGCGCCGCGGCCGAGCCCTTGGCCGCCGCATAGACCGTCTGATACCGCTCCGGGTCGTCCAGTCGCTTGTGGATATATGGCGGCAAGGGGACCTGTCCCACGCGCGCCAGCAACTCGTCCGGGTCGATATCGGCTGCAAACCTAAGTATGCGACTGCCCGCGTCGCTCCTGTCGATTACATCGGCGGTAAGCCCCTGATCGAGGATCAGCCTGGCTCCGACCGCCACCCGTCTCCCGGGCTTGACCATGGCCTCCCAGACACCTGGCGAAATGCTCCGAAGGAGAAGCACTTCCACCTTCCCACCGGTGTCCTTATGGCCATTGAGTCTTGCTGCAACAACCCTGGTATTGTTGAACACCATCAGGTCATCCTCTCTGAGGTAGTCCAACAAGTCAGCAAACGTTCGGTGCTCGATAAGTTGTCGTTCGCGGTCCGCCACAAGCAGGCGAGACCTGTCGCGCTCCGCGAGCGGTTCCTGAGCTATAAGCTCTTCCGGGAGCGCGTAATCAAAATCGCTTAAGCGCATTAGTTGCTATCCGGTACCAGAATGGGGCGCTGCACTATACCCCAAGACCGTGTCTGCAAAGCCCGACGCCCACCGCGGCCCCCCAACACAGATTTGGGTGTACAACTTGGCTCGCCCAAACCTATACGCTCGGGGCGATTACGTGCATTGATTCTAGCCGTTTGCCACACCCCATGTCAAGGTGGAAACTTGGGAATTTGCAGCCATATTGCTCTCACCGGTTGAGCAACAGCGGAAGCATTTCGCCACAGATGGGGGCATCTATGGCGGACAATGGAACAATGCCACCAATGCCCATCAGGATGGACCGAACGATTGACAGTTAGCGCGAAGTCGAGGCGCGCTAACTCCGGTGGAGGGGCCTCTAGGAGCCCTGGCTCAGACGCCCCCAGTCGTAGTTCCCGGGGCACAGGGCGCTGCGACGCCGTTGGAACGCGTATAGATCGTCATAGACAAGCAGACAGTTTGTCATCCCGCGTTTGGGGTTGCTGATCAGCTTACCGTGGCAATATAAACCAATGGAACTTCCGCCATCGAGAACCGCGGCTTCCACGCAGTTCATAGCCTTCATTGCCTTGGCGACCCGGCTGTAGTAGGTGCTCCTGAGGGTGGTCACAAACACGAGCTTGTTTGCGGAAGTCAGCCCCACCGCGGCCCTGCAGTGCTTGCTGAAGTGGACCCTGCTCCTGAAGCCTTCATCTTTTGGCACGACCGCTATCCGGCCCTGTGCGATAAGCGTCGGACCGGCCACCATCACCGACTCGTAGTCCGACCAGCAGTAGAGGTCCGAGTGCCTGGACGGAATGAACGAGACGAACCTGCCTGCGTTCACGCCGATGGCCACCCCGAGTTCACCCCTGCGCAAGAGCCTTCCCCCGATCACGATATCGCCGGTTGGTTTGAGGGTCCGGGTATCGAAGAATGTCCCGTTTATGGCGGCGGCGGGCCGCGTGCGCCGCATCATCGATCTGAACGATTCGCTCGATCCGATCCCCTTCCGAGAGACCGCCGGGGTGACAGTGATGGCGGGGGCGTTGAGGTCGACGGTAACGACGTGCATCCAGACGCCCGCCACCCAGGTCTTGGCATGCTCTACGCTGCGCGCGGCGAAGACGACACTGGAAACAGCCAGCAGACAAACAGCGGCAAAGACTACGGTGAACAAACCGGCGCGAACCCGGCTGCGAGCGGGTGAGGTTCTGGTCAAGACTTCCTCCTTGCGACAGACAAGTCCATGTTAGCCGGGCCAAGCGATCTACGCAAGCACGCGGGCGATGTGTACTCGTAGCTGATCTCGACCATCGTCTCGCTTCGGCCGTTGCGGCGGATGAGAGCTTCTTTGCGGGCCTCAAGACCAAGCGAGTCCATCACCGCTGTGTCGCAGCCAGGCAGAGGCGCGAAGGGATATCTTCGAGTATATAGAAGTGTTCTATCACAGAGTCAGGCTCCACTCGACGCTGGGATACCTATTGCGAGCCCGGTTCGAGTCGCAGTCTCTGGAGGAGGCTGCCTGACAAAGCGCCCTTACAATCGGGTTCAGGCAGATATGGTGATACGTAATTGATCAGAGAAGTATCGAACGAAGAACGTGGCAGAGTGTGGGCGGAGATAGCGGACCTCTCGCATCCAAGTCGATCATTCTACGCAATGGTAGTCGTGTCCACTACCATTGCCGCCTATGGGCTGCTGTCCAACAGCACGGCCGTCGTGATCGGCGCGATGCTGGTTGCTCCGCTGATGGGTCCCATCTTCGGAGTGGCGCTGAGCCTTGCTTCGGGCGACAGATCGCTGTTCAGGTTCTCGCTGACTTCCGAGGCTGCGGGCGTCTTCATCTCGGTGCTCATCGCGTTTGTTATAGGTTCTCTGCCGCTTCGCGCCGACTTCGGTGCTGAGATCATCGCGAGAACTCATCCTACCCTCTACGACATCGTGGTCGCGGTTGCCTCTGGGATCGCCGGGGCCTACGCAATGACCAATACGCGCATTAGCCCGGCGCTTCCCGGAGTAGCGATATCAACTTCGCTGGTCCCCCCATTGGCCACTTGTGGGCTCTGCCTGTCCGCAGGCAGGTTTGAAGACGCACTTGGCGCTTTCCTATTGTTCGCAGCGAACTTCCTGGCGATTGAGTTGGCGGCGGCCGCAGTCTTTATCGTTTTTGGCATCAGTCTTCTGTCAATGCCGGAGAGAGGGCATTTCAGGGAATATGGTCGACGCTTCGGGCTCAGCATTCTAGCTCTGATTGCGGTGTCGGTCTTCCTTACCCACACGCTAGTGAAAGCAATAGAGAACAGTCGGCTGTCGAAAACAGTGCAAACAGAAATGGCATCCCAGCTTCGCACCATCCTCGGCGCAAGGCTTTCCAGCTTCACTGTCGACAATCACAAGGATCAACTGGAGGTAGTTGCCATAGTCCTAACTCCGCGCGAGATAGAGCCGGACCTGGTAGCCCGTCTTGAAGACGGACTGCGTAAGCGGATCAACCCTGCAATTCGCCTTGTGGTGCGTTCGCTCATCTCGTCGGACGCGGACAGGAACGGGCCGGTCTTCCTGGCAGACGAAGAACGTGAGCGGCAAGCCGAAGTGCGCAAACAGACTGACTTCCTCTCCGAGGCTTCCGAGATTATCAGCGCAGAACTGCGAACGGTACCGGGCGCACGACTGGTTGATCTGCGTCGAGAGATGAACGGCACGACTGCGGTGACCGCCGTAGTGCGAACCCCCGAAGCGATAGACCCCCGGCAAGTGAGAAGCATGCAGACGAAGATGTCTCGCGCACTCGACAAGAGGGTCCGTCTCGCCTTGCGCTGCATAATCACCACGGACGTCGACTCGAATGGCATACTCTATCAGAAGAAGCCCGACGCGGGTAACGCCAATCAACAGGCTCTTGAGAAGAGGTTAGGTCAGGCGCTGCGAAACCAGCTCCTGATTACTGAACCACGATGCAGCTTGACGCAACTGCGCTATGGTCGTATCAACCGGCAGCTATACGTGCTTTCGGAAATCCGTACCCCCAGGACTCTCACACCTCGTGATGCCAGACGCATTGAGGCGCTTCTCCGCAAGCACGTCGAACCATCCACGGTCCTGGTTATAAGATCCGTGATCGGCTCTGATGCGTCTGCCGGCGGCTACTTGCCCAGCTTTGACGAAGCCCGACTGAAGGACAGGATGCCGATGTAGTACGGTTGTTACCTGCAAGCCTGGAAAGGACACGATATGCAGTTGAGAGGAGTATCAAGGGGTCTTCTTGGATGGGCAGGTACGGCACTTGCGGGGATCGTCTTGTCCATTGCGTTCAAACTGCTCCTCGGCGCTCCCAACTGCGGTCTCGGAATCGTGATGGCCGTTACAGCTGTCTGCTATCCGTACGGACTTGCTTCAGCTGTTGCTTTTCTCATACTGATGGTATTGTGTGTACGCTCGAGATTCCTCATTGCCTGAAGAAACGTTGAGAAGACTGAACTCCATGCTGACGGACGACCCTCGGCTTGCTGGTTTCGTTACTGTGTTTCACGCGGTTCTCGACCAGTCTACCGGGCAGATGACTTATGTGACCGGTGGCCATGAACCTCCGTGTCTCTATAGCGCTCGTTTGGAGACGGTGGAGACGTTGGTCGCAAATGGGCTACTCTTGGGATCGAGCAGATATTCACGATGCACGCAGGATCGGGAGAGCTTCGCGAAATCGTCGATGGTACCGTGGAGGGAATACGGTCGCTTGCTGGTGGGCGGTTCAGAGATGATGCCGCTGCCGTGGCCTTGAGGCTTGAGTAACGGGTGACAGCTTCAGGCAAGTCACCGGAGAGGAGATGCACTCATGACAGATCAGGCCAAAGAGATTGTTGCTGTGATCAGCGTGGCGGCGGGTGCGGTCATCATTGCTTTCGCAGCACGTTGGGCGCTGAGGATCCTGTCCCGACACCTTGAAAGCAGACCTCAATCTTGGTTCAGCGAAGTGCTAGTCCGCCACCTGCAAATGCCGATCACACTGGCAATCGTCGCCCTTGGTTTCCAGGCAGCACTGCTCATGTTGCTCCATCTGAATATCGCTGGGTTTCCCGAGACCAGCGTTCCGGACTACATCGGCAGAGTCAACACGTTCTTCAAGGCGCTCCTAACCGTTATAGCGGCATACGGAATCTCCGCGTCGCTGAGCGGTCTGGCAAGGTGGTACGGCGTGAATGCCCATTCACACGACCTCCTGGCCCAAGTCAGGGTCCTCAGGAAACTTGTCACCGTGGCGACATGGACTCTGGCCGTCGTGGTTGTGCTTGGCCAGTTTGGCTATAGGATCAGCACTCTCCTTGCGGCTCTCGGGGTGGCCGGACTGGCCGTGGCTTTGGCCGTTCAAGACATACTTGCGAACCTCTTCGCGGGATTCTACATAGTCGCCGATAGGTCCGTCCGCACTGGTGACTACATCCGATTGGATTCGGGACAGGAAGGCTTTGTGGACGAAGTGAGCTGGCGAAACACCCGTGTCCGGGGATGGGACAACAACATGATCATCATCCCCAACGCGAAGCTGATCAAGAGCGTGCTAACCAACTACGACCTGCCACGCAAGGAACTGTCTGTCAATGTGGACTGCGGAGTCAGTTATGAGAGTAACCTCGAAGAGGTGGAAAAGGCAACACTGGCAGTGGCTAGAGAGACGCTTCTCAGCACACCAGGCGCCGTCAGCGACTTTGAGCCTGCTCTTCGTTACAAAGAGTTTGGCGAGTCGAATATCAACTTCATGGTGGTACTTCGCGCCTCAGATGCCTCTGCCCAGTTCCTGATCCGGCACGAGTTCATAAAGAGGCTCCATGCGAGATACAAGGAAGAGTCCATAGCCATATCCTATCCGGTTCGCGTCGTCCTCGGCCAGAATGATAGCCGCGAATCACCTTCTGCCTGACATCCAGAGAAGCAGGCTTTCTCTTCGTCCACATAGACGAACTCCGGCTTCACGAAGCCGAGGTGATAGTCATCGGGGCTGGTAATGAACTTGTGGATATGGTCACGAACCCAGTCGGGGTGGGTTCGGATCTTCCTGTCTCCTTCGGCAACTACCTTGGAGTCCGCGTCTACGATCTGCCTCAGCGCATGGAAGAGGGTCTGATCCCTGGGGTCGCTGGTCTGGATACGGGTCTGGGCCTCCAGCCGGACCGTGGTGCGAGCGACTTCCTGCCCGTCGCAGCGCCAGAGGAGAGTGTGCTCCCCGAGGAGACCGCTGAACCACAGTGTGCCTCCCGATCTCCCGAGCACGCGGCGAACGAACGCCGGCTTTCCGTCCGGCGCTATCGCCTTGATCGACGGAGTGGTCTGTGCCCCTTCGATGGAAACCGCCAGTGGGGCCAGTGGTGAGACCACGTCCTCGTGTTGGATTCGCATTATGGCAACCTCGCCCTGCTGGTCGTGCATGTTGTGTTAGCTGAGCGGCGCAATACCCGTCTTCGCTGTTTGCGATGACCACCTGCCACCGCCGGGCGTTGACTTTGCTCCGATTACTCCCAGCATGCAGCTAATTGCGTCACCGGAGGACGGAGCGCGGAGCCCGATGTCACTTCCTCATCTTGCCGAAGTGCTCGCTGAGCAGCTTGACCTCGCGCTTCTGCGTTTCGGTGGCGAAACCGTCGCATAGGTAGTCGTTCCAGATGATCCCGGGGGCGCCGCCCTCTTCATATGTGGCTTTCCACCACGGGTAAGCGGCCATCAGGCAGTGGACCATCATCCCCTTGGAGGGCTGGTCGAGGTTGTAGCTCATCTGATACTGGCGGCCGTAGTGCGGCTGTAGGAGAATATCGCGCATGTGGTCGGCCTGTATCAGGAACGCCGGGATGATGCCGTTTGCCACCATCTCCCGCATCCCCTGCCGCCATTCGTCTTCGGTATAGGGAAGGGTGGTGTAGTCGCTATGGAAGTGGAGGACGTTTGCCCTGTCCACCACGTCCTGCACCATCGCGTTGCGCCGCTGGGAGAAGTAGACGTGGCGAAAGTGCATGCTCTCGGACTTGGGATCGCCCTTGATGGTGAGGTTGGCCCCCTCGGTACGCAGCGCGAGTTCGGCGCCGGGGATCCGCTTGCGCATGAGTTCGTTTGCCTTGCGGTAGATATCCATTCTCAGTAATGTGCGGAATCTGTCCCAGTCATCAACCGCGGGGGACCAGTCGTGGAACGGGTTGGCGGGGTTGTTGTAGACCGGCCCGTTGGTGAGTCCGTCGCCTTCGATGCCCTGGTTCGCCTGTGGGTCGATTTCGCTGAAGTCCTTGTAGCGCGAGGCCCAGGCGGCGTTCACCTTGTCGATGTCGCCGTACTTGGCCTTTGCCCAGTCGCGGAAGCGCTGGAGCGCGAGCGGACCGAGCTGGTAGCGAAGGTTGATATCATCGCGCATCCAGCCCCAGGTGTCCTCGATGTCGACAGGCACGCGTCCGTCCTTCGTCGTGAACCAGTAGTCCCCCCAGCGGACGTGGTTGTAGATCGCCCAGGCGGCGATGACCTTAGGAACAATCGGATCGCCGAGATCGACCTGCTTGCCGGCGCCGGTGTAGCCGCCATCGGCCATGGAGTATGTTACCTCGCGGCCCAGGAGCGGCTCGGCGCAGCTATACCATTCGGTGCCCGAAGGCGGGTAGACACTCCATCCGAGTACCTTCATCCCGAGCTTGCGCATCAGCACATCGTAGAAGTACTTGTAGCACGCGCTGTGGAGCTCGACCCCCTTGCGCCCGCTGACTTCGCCGATCCACCATCCGCCGGAGGTATTGGAGATCACGTTCACCCCGAGCGACTTCATCTCCGCAAGCCGCTCAAGCATATGCCGCTCGGGATACGGGCCAAGCTGGAAGCCGATGCGCATGGCGGGCATCGCCTGCGCGATGATCGCGGGCTTCTCGACCCCGTCCTCGCCCTTGACCACCATCACGTTCTTCGGGTTGTATTTGATGGCGAGGGTCTCGTCGGTGATCTTGATCGGAACGCGCGCGACGGCGATCTGCCTGGGGTCCGTCAGGATGAGTTTGATGGTGGCGTGCCTGGTCCACGGCGCGACCTGCAGGTAGATGGTCCCCGTCTGCTCGACCGGCTTCTCGACGCCCGGATATATACGGAAGGAGGTCATGAACTCCTCGAATGTGTCGAAGTAGCCGGGCATCTTCTCCTGGGCATCGGTCATCTTGAAGACTGGATTCACCGGCGCGCGACCACCTTCGGCCGTTACCTTGATAGGGACTTCGAGCCGCGCGAACTCCGCGCCGCTCCAGATATTGGCCCACCAGTTGTACTCGCGGTGGTAGCGGTAGAGCATGCGGAAGTCGATGCGGTAGTCTCCCTCGTCGATCCCGCGAGCCAACTTCGACTTCGGCGAGAAGAAGTTCACCCAAAACTCCGCCGAGTCGCCGGGGTAGAGGTAGTTCAGGAACCGCTCGTAGATATTGATGGTGCCGGAGGACCATTCCTCCTTGCCGTTCTTGTCGAGCTTGATCAGCCTTGGTTCGGCGAACGCCGCGCCGAAGCCTTCGGGGTCGAGGATGGTGTCGCCGGTGTTGGTGACCCTGAACCTGAACCACGCCACCTGCGAGGCCCGAATCATCCCCGATCGGACCATTCGGTCGCGGTTGTATGGCGGGAAGGGACTGATCGGGGTCTTGGGGTCGGCGGTCAGGGGGATATACTTGGTCTCGTCAAGGGTCGCGCGCACGCTGTCAAGGTATTCGACCTTCACATTCATATCGCCCGGAATGGCGAGGTCGTAGAGTGGCTTGTCGCCCGCTCTGCGAGAGTCCTCGAACGCAACCGCCTCGACCGCCGCGCGACGCGCTCCGGCGGGCTGGGTGAGGGTGTATGAGATCGGGATCACATCGTATGCGCGCGCGGCCTTCGGTACGGCGAAGCGCAGTGAGTAGTCGCCAAGCTGAAGTGCGTTGGTCACCACAGCGCACCCGGCGTATCTATCGAGCCTACCGGCCTTTCGCGCGGCGTCGGAGAGCGCGGTATAGCTGACGGTCGGATTGGCGGCCGACGCCCGCAGAGCGGAAACGAGGGCGAGCGCGATCAGTAGCAGTGCAGGACGCATGTGGCGTGTCTCCGTGAGGTCGCTGATCCATTATAGCGCGTTTCGGGCCCGCCTGTTCCCCCCATACAGGGGAGATGAGCTGTATCCGTTGCTCGGTCTTTGTGCCGTATGGCACAAATGCTTGACTCAGCTTTGTTGCGGTGCTAGCATGATCATGCTAGAATTGCTCGGCTGTATAGACGCGAAGCGCGAGGGGGAGCAAGTTGAGTTCGGAAACCAAGGAAGTCTGCTGTTCGCTGACATGCGCGGGCTCGGCTGTCGACCCCGATTTCAAGCGTGAGATCGCGGCTATCTGCGGCGAGAACGTGATGAGCTGTTACCAGTGCGGCGAATGCACTGCGGGATGCCCGGCTGCGTTCGCAATGGACCTCACCCCAAACCAGGTAATGCGAATGGCGCAGCTCGGCCTGAAAGACGAACTCATCGCCAGCTCGGCGATCTGGCTGTGCGCGGGATGCGAGACCTGCGCTACCAGATGCCCGCGCGGAGTGTCGCTCTCCAAGGTAATGGACGCCTGCCGCCAGGCCGCCATCAAATCCGGCAAACCCCTCGCCGAACCCAACATCGCCAAATTCCATGAAGAATTCCTGCGCCAGGTGCAGTGGCACGGCCGCTCGCACGAGATCGGGCTGATCGGCCTCTACAAGATGCGCACCCGCGACTTCTTCAGCGACGTAATCTCCGGCGCGCAGATGTTCCTGAAGGGCAAGTTGGGCCTGATCCCGAGCCGGGTGAAGGGGTTGAGTGGGGTTAGGAAGCTTTTCAGGAAGGCGCACTAGGGGTTTCTCTTTCTGAATCGCGAATTGCGCGAAGAACGCGAATGGGGAACCGCTGAATGTTGGTAGCGCATTCGTTGCTTCGGTGGCTTGCTGCCGAAGCCGGCACCGCAGGTGCCGAGAGACCCACGTCACGTTGTATGCTCGAAAGCCGGTGGAGAGGGACTTTGTGAAGGTCACAACCATTTTGGTGTCACAGTGTTGGCTGGCTATCGGCGCCTTGATGGCATTCAGTGCAGTCGGCCATCTGCCGTTCGTATCGGATCAGGGATCGTGGACTTCCGTCTGCCGGGCCGGGGTACTGAGCATTGTGACCGTCCTGGGAGCGCTCGACCTGCTCAGGCAAAAAGCGCTTGGGTGGTGGATGGTCACCGGCGTAATCGGGCTCTTGTTCGCAAGTACTGCTTGGGGCATCGCCGGCACCTATGGGGTGCATAACGGAATTGAGTCTGTGCAGGATATGCTAGGCGCCGTCATTGTCGTTTTCCAGGCAGTTTCGTTGACTGCGCTGATTCTTGATCGGCCATCCAAGTGGCGAGCAGTGACCGCTGGCCGGGAAGCTGGCAGATAAGAGCTTCGTATGCTTCGGGACGGTTGTCCCCAAGCATAGTAAGGGACTGAGCAGCGAATCGGCCGCATTCCGCCGGCTATCAGCTATCAGCCATCGGCCATCAGCTCCCTTCTGACAACTGACAACTGTTAACTGAGGACTACCATGAAATACGCATACTTCCCAGGCTGCAGCCTTGAATCCACCGGCAAGGAGTTCGGTGAGTCGACCATGCTCGTTGCCGAAGCGCTGGGGATCGAGCTTACGGAGATCCACGACTGGAACTGCTGCGGGGCGACCTCGGGCCACGCGCTGGATCACAGGCTCAGCGTCGCGCTGCCCGCGCGCAACCTCGGGATCGCCGAGAGCATGGGCCTCGACGTGGTTGCCCCGTGCGCCGCGTGCTACAACCGCATGCGCGGAGCCGAGGTGGAACTCAAGTCGAACGCCAAGCTGCGCGAAGAGATCAACGCGGACCTCGAGAAGCCGTTCACCGGCGCGGTGACGGTCAAATCGGCGCTGGAGGTGTTCACGAGCCCCGAGGTGCTGGAGCAGGTCGGCGAGAATGTGGCGACGAAGCTCTCCGGTCTCAAGCCCGCGTGTTACTATGGCTGCCTGCTGGTCCGACCTCCGAAGGTGCTCGGATTCGACGATGCCGAGAATCCGCAGAGCCTGGACAAGGCAATGAGCGCGGTCGGCGCTGAGCCGGTGGAGTGGTATTTCAAGAACGAATGCTGCGGCGCGAGCTTCGGGATCGCGAAGAGCGAGATTGTGGTCAAGCTCACCGGCGATATCATATCGAATGCGAAGAAACACGGCGCGAACTGCATAGTGACCGCCTGCCCGCTGTGCATGACCAATCTCGAAATGCGCCAGGCCGCCGCGGGCAAGCTTCGCGGCGAGGATCTGACCATGCCCATCTTCTACTTCACCGAGCTCCTGGGCCTTGCGATGCAGGTGCCGGGTGTGAAGAAGTGCTTCGCGAGCCATCTGGTGGATGTGAATGGGGCGCTGGATTTGATTGGGAAGGAAGCTGACAGCGATCAGCTTTCAGCAGTCAGCTAACGGGAGCGTGCATGCCCAAGCTATCGGAGTTCTTTGGCATATCGATTTACATGTATTACCGGGAGCACCAACCTCCGCACTTCCACGCGATCTATGGGGACGAGGAGGCGCTGGTGTCCACTGACACTCTGTCGGTTATCGCCGGCAAGCTTAGCCCTCGGGCGATGGGCCTGGTGGTTGAGTGGGCAAGTATGCATAGGGACGAATTGCACAGAGCGTGGTCTCAGGCAATGAACCAGCAACCGCTGGGCCGGATCGAGCCGCTGAGGTAGGTGAAGAGAGATGCACAGGGTTGTTGGCGTTGAGCCGCTTGAGGACTACAGACTGCACCTGTCCTTCAGCGACGGACTGGTCGGCGAAGTGGACATGTCGGACCTGATCGGCCATGGCGTCTTTGAGGCGCTGTCTGATCCGGCCGAGTTTGCCAAAGTATTCGTTGACCCGGAAACGCATACGGTTGCCTGGCCGGGTGAGATTGATCTCTGCCCAGACTCGCTGCACGAAGATGTTGAGAGGCAGCAGAGAGCGGCGTAGCTACGGGTTAGGAAGAAACGATGTCGGAACAACTGGAAACCAGAATAGCGGCCCTGGAGGCCGAGGTGAAGCGGCTCAAGGAGATGGTCGAAACTATCACCATCGACGAAGTCGACGGTGACGTCAGCATCGCGTTCGGCGGTCCGGCGGATAGCGTGTCGGTGTTCTTCGGCGATGTCGAAGGCGACGTGTCCGTGGGCCTTGCGGCGGGCGCGAACGGCCTGCAGATGCACTCCGGCGATGTGGACGGCGACATAGGCGTCGGCATCACCGGCGCGGCGAACGGCATCGAGATCACCACGGGCAATGTCGAGGGTGATGTCTCCTGCTCCGGCGGGCAGGTGAAGACGGGGGAGTAGCTCGGCAGTGCCCTCGGCAGCAGGCTGCCGATGCAGCGCAAGACTGGAGACACCATGTCGGAAGAACTGCAGACCAGAATGGCGGCCCTTGAGGCCGAGGTGAAGCGGCTGAGAGACCTCGTCGAGTCGATCAAGATCGAAGACGTTCAGGGTGACATCAGCATCACCTTCAGCCGGGAGGCCAACGGCATGTCGGTGTCCGTGGGCGATATCGAGGGCGACTTCGCCATGGGCTTCGCAGCCGGCTCGAGCGGCCTGGCGCTCAAGGCAGGCGACGTTAGCGGCGATTTCGCCATAGGCGTCACCGGGCCCGTCGACGGTGCGGACATCAGAATCGGCGACGTCGGAGGCGATGTCTCCAGCGGCGGCGGACAGCTCCAGATAAGTACTGATGACGACGATTAGCCCGATACGACCGAAGGGACCGATGAACTGCAGGCGGTATTGGGCGGCTGCGGCTGGCGGCGTGTTGGGATCTTGTCCGTATCTCGCGTTGCTGATCGCGTATCCCGGGAATTCGGGAGTCTCCAACGCCACCGCTGAGTGGCTGGGCTTAGCCGCACTCGTTGCGCCGCCGCTTGTGCTGTTTGTTTGCGGTTTGTCCTTTGGATGGTGGCGCTGGCGCCCCGCACTGGCCTATGCCGCGTCTTGCCTGTGCGCACTTGCCGCCACGGTCGGGCTCTCGCAGCACTCCGGCGCTGAGCTGGTCTGGCTGCTGACGTGGGGTCCCCTGGGGCTACTCGTTTCGTGGAGCTTGGCTCGAGGCATTCGTCTGTTGACCGGGGCTGACTGTGATCAACGCCGGAACGTCGGCCCATAGCAGTGACGTTAGCTAGTTTCGGGAACAAGTTCCCGAAACACCAAATGAGCGGGTCCTGCGTCCTTCGACAGGCTCAGGACCCGGCTTCGGCAGCAAGCCACCGAAGCAACCATGGATGACTCGGAGGAGGTAGATGACTGAGAAGGTGATTGAGAAAGCTCTGGGAGTTGTGTGCATCCTCGGAGTGGCTGCGATCCCCATGGCCGATGGCTATCGTGGGTTCCTGACATTCCTGGGCGCACTCTTTCTGATCATCGGCTTCGGGCGGGATCTTGTCGCCTTGTCGGCCAGGATAGCGGAGCACGACGCAAAGTCCGCGGCGGCAGAATCCGAGGCAGAGAACCGGACCCGGGCTGACGGTTGTCAGCCCACTGAAAACTGAGAACTGAGAACTACTATGCGAATTGGCGTTTTTGTCTGCTGGTGTGGGTCGAATATCGCGAAGACGGTGGATGTGGCTGCCGTTGCGGAGGTCGCCAAGGGCTTCCCGGGGGTGGTCTACTCGACCGACTACAAGTATATGTGCTCCGAACCGGGGCAGAGCATGGTCACCGATGCGATCAAGGAGCATAAGCTTGATCGCATCGTGATCGCGTCGTGCTCCCCGCGGCTGCACGAGCCCACCTTCCAGCGCTGTATCGCGACGGCTGGTCTGAACCCGTATATGGTCGAGATGGCCAACCTGCGCGAGCACTGCTCGTGGGTGCATGAGAAGACCCCCGAGACCACCCAGAAGGCTATCGAGCTGGTGCGGATGGCGGTGGCCAAGGTCGCCAAGAACGAGCCTCTGTCGCGCTCGAAGATGGGCATCACCAAGCGCGCGCTCGTTATCGGTGGCGGCATTGCCGGAATCCAGGCGGCGCTCGATATAGCCGAGGCCGGGCATCCGGTGGTGCTGGTGGAGCGAACGCCCTCCATCGGCGGCCACATGGCCCAGTACGACAAGACTTTCCCCACCCTCGACTGCGCCGCGTGCATTCTCACCCCGAAGATGGTCGACTGCGCCAGCCACCCCCTCATCGATATCTGGAGCTATTCGGAGGTCGAGGAGGTCAACGGCTTTGTCGGCAACTTCGAGGTCAAGATCAGAAAGCGCGCGAAGAGTGTGGACGAGGTCAAGTGCACCGGCTGCGGCGCGTGCCTCGAGAAATGCCCGGTCAAGAACATCCGAAGCGAGTTCGACGAGGGCACCGGGCTCCGCCGCGCGATCTATCGACCTTTCCCGCAGGCCGTCCCGAACAAGCCGGTGATCGACCGCGAAGCGTGCATAAAGTTCAACACCGGTAAGTGCGGGGTCTGCTCGAAGGTCTGCCCAACCGGCGCGATCGACTACGAGCAGCAAGATGAAGTGCTAACCGAAAGCTTCGGCGGGATAGTGGTCGCGACCGGCTTCGAGCTCTGGGACCACTCGGCGATGGGCGAATTCGGCTACGGCAAGTACCCGGATGTGATCTCCGCGATCCAGTTCGAGCGCATAATGAACGCCTCCGGTCCGACCGACGGCCACATCGAACGGCCCTCCGACGGAAAGACTCCCAAGTCGATTGCGTTCCTGAGCTGCGTCGGAAGCCGCGACGAAGAGCACGGCCACGCCTACTGCTCCAAGGTCTGCTGCATGTA
>DIWS01000015.1 GCA_002423585.1 Actinobacteria bacterium UBA6100 | reverse complement strand
TCTCGATGTTGCAGTGGATCTCGATGGGATCCGACGAGATGCGAGTGAACGCTTTGATGGGTGCCCCCATGCGCTCGGGGCCGTACTCGGGCATGGCCTGCATGTACTGATCGGCGGCAAGCGCGGTCTCGGCGACGACCTTCGCGGCCGTGACAGCGCCCTGGCCGGCACGTGCGTGCCAGCGGATCTCCGTCAGCTGTGGCATGGACCTCCCCCTTCCTTCTTCGAGCCGGCGTCAGCCGGGCCTTCGGACTGTGCGTGGATGGATCGCTCAGAAGAGTCGCAGGTAAGTCTTACAAGGATACGGGTGCATCACCGGTGCGCGGTGGTCCTCCAACGGTCAACGGTTCGGCCCAGTCGGTGAACGGTAGACAGAATATCCCAAGTGTCAGATATCGTGTCGCGCCTCGAGCGCCCTGCCGAGCGTCACCTCATCGGCGTATTCGAGATCTCCGCCGACCGGCAGCCCTGAAGCGATGCGGGTGACCCGGATCCCGAGCGGCTTGACCAGCCGCGCGATGTACAGCGCCGTGGTCTCGCCCTCGATGTCCGGATCGGTGGCGATGATGACCTCGGTGATAGGCTCGTGGCCGAGGCGGTCGATGAGCTCACGGACGCGCAACTGCTCGGGACCGATGCCGTCGATGGGAGAGATGGCCCCTTGCAGGACGTGGTAGGTGCCCCTGAACTCGCCGGTGCGCTCGACCGCGACCACATCGCGCGGCTCCTCCACGACACAGATCGCGGTGGTGTCGCGCGCGGGATCCGCGCAGATCGTGCACCGATCGCTCTCGGCGAAATTGTAGCAGCGCTCGCAGAAGCGGATGGACCGCTTCACCTCCACGATCGCCGCCGCAAGCCGGTCCGCCGCCTCAGCCTCTCCCCGCAGGATGTGATACGCCAGCCGCTGCGCGGACTTCGGACCTATCCCGGGAAGGTGCTCGAGCTCCTCGAGCAGACGCGCGATGGGCGGGGCGTAGAACGCCATGGCTAGAAGAGCCCCGGGAGGCCGATGCCGCCGGTCGCGGCCTGCATCTTACGGGCCGCGAGGTCTTGCGCCTGCCTGACAGCCTCGTTGACCGCGGCCGCGACCATGTCCTCGAGCATCGCAAGATCGTCGGTGTCCACGGCCTCAGCGTCGATGGCCACGGATTCCACGAGCAGCTCACCGGTCATCACGACCTTCACCGCGCCGCCGCCTACCGAGGCCTCGACGCGGTCGGCCTTGAGCTCCTCCTGCACTCGGGCCATCTCGGCCTGCATCCGCTGGGCCTGCTTCATCATGTTCTGCATGTTCGGTTGCTTCATGTGCGCTCCGTTCGTCGTTACGAGACTAGGCGTCCGGTGTGACATCGTCGATGACCTGCGCACCGAGCGCGGCGATCACCGACGCCTCGAGATCACGTGCGTCGTCCGCCGAGACCGGGGTGTGCGTCGTCTCAGGCGCCGCACCTTCGTGAGAGTCCCCGTTCGGGGCCGCGGGGGCGACCGCGGGCGCCGCTTGGACCTCGGCGGCGGGGGCAGGCGTCTGTGAGGATCCTCCCGAGCGTCCGAGGCGATACTCGACCGGCGGCTCGACGCCGAGTACGGCCGAGATGCTGCGGCGCAGAAGTGCGATCGTGGCGCTGTCGCTCACCAGGTCCATGATGACCCGCTGATCCGCGGGGAACTCCACGATGAGCGTCTCGCCCTCCACTTCGACCTCGGTGCCGTTGTAGCTATGCGATCGAGACGGCTTGAGCTTCTTGAACTCGGCGAGGACGGCAGGCCATGAGCGCTTCACGACCGCCACATCGAGCGGGCCGCGGGTGGCATGGACGGTATCGCGTGGGGCTTCCGGCTCTCGCGGTGCCGTCGTCGCCGCGGCCGTCATGGGCGCGCGTGTCTCGGCCGGCTTAGGCTCCGCCTTCGTGGGCGTTGCGGGTACAGGTGCCGGGGATGTGGGCAGGTCGCGTAGCGGGGCGCCGGCCTCCACCGCGTCCAGTCGTTCGGCGAGTGATTCGAGCGTGAGATCGCCCTGGGGGCGCGCCATGCGCGTGAGCGCCACCTCGACGGCGAGGCGCTGGTCGGAGGCGTACCGCAACTCCGTCTGTAGGCGGCCGAGCAGGTCGAGCACCCGCGCGATCCTGTCCGCGCCGAAGCGCGCCGACTGGCTCTGCAGGCGGCCGAGGTCGCTCGCGGTGGTGTTCACCGCGTCGTCCGCTCCCGCGGCCGCTATCACGAACAGGTCGCGGAAGTGGCGCACCATCGCCTTCACGAACTCGGTCATGTCCACGCCGCCTTCGGCCAGACGGGCGACAAAGCGGAACGCGCCGACCACGTCGCGCTCGAGCACCAACTCGGCGGCCTGGAAGAGCAGCTCCGCATCCACCTCGCCGAGCAGCCCCTCGACATCCTCGAGCGAGATCGTGCCACCGCCGAAGGACGCGAGCTGCTCGAGTGTCGTGATCGCGTCGCGCATGCCGCCGAGCGCGTNNNGCCGGCTCACGATGTCTTCCACCGAAAGCCGGTGGAAGTCGAAGCGCTGGCACCGCGAATGGATGGTCTCGGGAACCTTGTGGGGGTGGGTCGTGCACAGGATGAAGACCGTGTGCGTGGGCGGCTCCTCGATCGTCTTCAGCAGCGCATTGAACGCCGAGGCCGACAGCATGTGGACCTCGTCGATGATGTAGAGCTTCCAGCCGCCGCGCGATGGCGCGTAGTTCACGCGCGCGATGATCTGCTCGCGCACGTCATCGACGCCGGTGCGCGATGCGGCGTCGAGCTCGAAGACATCGGGATGCGTGCCATCGGCGATCGCCAGGCACTGATCACACGTCTCGTCGGGATCGGGCGTGGGGCCCTTCTCGCAGTTGAGGGCCTTGGCGAGGATCCGGGCCGTGGTGGTCTTGCCGGTGCCGCGCGGACCGGTGAACAGGTACGCGTGCGCCACCGCGTTCTCGGCCACCGCGTTGCGGAGCGTCCGCTCGATGTGCGTCTGGCCGACGACATCATCGAAGCTCTGCGGGCGGTACTTGCGGTACCAGGACAGGTGGGTCATCAAGCCGCAGCTCCTCGCGTGTTCCGGGTGTGGTCGTGCGCCAGCCGCAGAGCCGCGCACATCGCGCTCTCCGGCGCTCAGGCCCGGGCCCCGGACACCCGGCAGAGGCCGCTTATGGCTGCTTCCTTCCGGACCTGACCAGGTTCACGACGTACCGCCGCCCGAGACCCGGACCTGAACGCCGGAGCCGGGGCTCCAGTATAGGGTGTCGGCCGCCGCCGCGCGAGGGCGCACGGCATGATCTCGCGCGGCTACGAGCGCTCGAACGCGACCCGGTGGAACCTCACCCCGAGCCATAGGCGCTCGCGCTCTCCCGGCATACCCACCGGCCCTGCGGCGCGGTCATCCCCGCACGCCTTGTTGACCTCCGCCTTGGTGCCGAAGACGAGCTCCGCCCAACACGCGCGCAGGTCGCCGTCCTTGGGCTTGCCCACACTCCCGTCACTCACGAAGTGCACCGCGCGACCGTCGTCGGCCGTGAGCACCCGGTGATACGGGATGTGGACGTGCCCGACGCACACCACGTCCGCCTCACCGATGTCGGCGAGTTTGGCGAGGTTGTCATCGGGGCGGTCGGGCATGAGGTACTCGTTTATCCGCCGCGGGCTCCCGTGGCACAGCAGCACGCGCAGCTCATCGACCCCGAGGCGGATGTCGTCTCGCAGTGCGGCCAGGTACTCGTGCTCAGCGCCATCGAGTGCGGCGTCCGTGCGCGCGTAACTCTCGGCACCGATGCGCTTGTCCTCGTCCGTGGGGTAGTAGCAGCCACAGCTTCCGGCGCGCTTGCCCACGCCGTCGTCGTAGTTGCCGCGGATCACCGGATCGCCGGTGGCGCGCACGCGCGCGATCACGCTCGACGGGTCGGCGCCGTACCCTACCAGGTCGCCGAGGCAGTAACGCTCTTCGATGCCGCTCGCGTCAACGCCGCCGAGCACCGCTTCGAGCGCGGGCAGGTTCGCGTGGATATCCGAGTACAGCGCGATCCGACGCACGCTAGGTCTCCTCGGAGAACACCGCGGCCTCGACCTTGGGCAGGGCGCACTCGTGACGGGCACAGACCTGCACCCGCGTCTTCTTCGCGATCCACACGAGCGTGAGCATCAGGGGTACCTCCACGAGCACGCCGACCACGGTCGCGAGCGCCGCGCCCGAAGTGATGCCGTACAGCGCGATCGCGACGGCCACCGCGAGCTCGAAGAAGTTCGAGGCGCCGATGAAGCCGGCCGGGGCGGCAACAGGGTGCTCGAGCCGCCACCAGTATGCCCATCCGTAGGCGATGCCGAAGATGAGGAAGGTCTGTATCGAGAGCGGGATCGCGATGAGCAGGATGTGGAGCGGGTTGTTCACGATGGTCTCGCCCTGGAAGATGAAGATGAGCACGAGCGTGGCGAGGAGCGCGACGATAGTGATCGGACCGAACCTCGGCACGAACGACTCGTTGAACCACGCCTCCCCGTACGAGCGCACGAGCGTGTGGCGTGTGAGCCAGCCTGCCGTGAGCGGTACCACCACGAACAGCACCACCGACAGCGCGAGCGTGCCCCACGGGACGGGTATACCGCTCACGCCGAGCAGGAGTGACACGATCGGCACGAACGCCACGAGCATGATGAGGTCGTTCACGGCCACCTGTACGAGCGTGTAGGCTGGATCGCCGTCGGCAAGATACGACCATACGAACACCATGGCGGTGCAGGGCGCCGCCCCGAGAAGAACCGCGCCGGCAAGGTACTCTTGCGCCAGGTCGGGCGTGATGAGGTCCTTGAAGATGACGTTGAAGAACAGCCACGCGATCCCGAACATCGTGAACGGCTTGATGACCCAGTTCACCACCGTGGTGACCACGAGCCCCTGCTTGCGCTCACCTACACGGCGGATGGATGCGAAGTCGACCTTGAGCATCATGGGGTAGATCATCAGCCAGATGAGCACGGCGACCGGTATCGAGATCTGTGCCACCGTGAACTGGTCGAACCACTCAGCGAGACCCGGCCATCGGCTGCCGATGAACGTCCCGGCCACGATGCACAGCGCTACCCAGACCGTCAGGTAGCGCTCGAACACACTCATGCGCTTGGCGGCAGGCTGCTCCATGTCACCCCACCCCTCCAGAACAAGCGGGGCTGTCCGCGGCGCATGTCGGATGGTCGGCGACCAGGGCCGCCAGCAGCGTCTCGAGCTCGGCCAACGGCTCGGCGGTGATGCAGTAGATCATGGCCGTGCCCTGGGGTATGGCTTTCACGAGCCCGGCGCTCTTGAGCACCGACAGGTGCTGGGAGATCGTTGACTGCGCGAGCGGCAGCTCGGCAAAGACCTCGGCACCGCGGCAGGCGTCCTGCGAGGCCAGCAGCCGCATGATGCGAACGCGTGCCGGATGCGCGAAGGCGTGCGCGATCTCGGCCACTCTCTCGTCGTCCATGTCGTCCCCCTTGAGTGCATTAATCGTAATTTCACGATATTGGGTGGTACGTTCCCCCGTCAACACTACTCGCATTCGTTTAGCAGAGTGTTTACGTCGAGCACAACGGTGATGAGGACCACCCGTAAGAGAACGCACGAAGGGCGGCCCATGTGGGCCGCCCTTCGGCTACCTTGAGTCTCGCGAGGTTAGACCGCGCGGACGTTGGTCGCCTGCTGCTTGCCATTGTTGCCAGTGGCTTCCTCGAACGTGACCTTCTGGCCCTCGTCGAGCGTCTTGAAACCATCGCTCTGGATCTCGGAGAAGTGCACGAACAGATCGTCGCCACCCTCACGCGAGATGAAGCCATAGCCCTTGTCAGCGTTGAACCACTTAACGGTACCTTCAGCCATCCTAAACCTACTTCCTTGCCCCTCGGGGCAAAACAAAACGGCGTGACTGCCGCATGGAAATGCGGTGTGTCACGTCGCAATCCTACGGACCCCATCGGCCCGCACGCGCACTATAGCAGGTTCCTTGCCGAATAGATAGCGACTACCCGCGCCAGAGCTCGCAGACCCATGTCCGGCAGATGTCGGCCCGGTACTCGCGCGGGAGCAGACAACCCGTGTCGGGATGGCAGAACTGGCACTTGCGCACGTCCACCCACGCGGGCAACGATGCGCGGTATGCGTCGCCTTCGGCCGTGGGCAGGTGGCTCAGGCGCGGGTCGTGCAGGGGCTCGACCCCGGCGACGCCCGCCCGGTATTCGCCTTCGGTCACCACAAGGGCACCGGACGACGTCAGCCGCTCCTGCCACAGCGCGATGTACTCCGGAAGCCACCCGTCACCGATGTAGGTGCCATCCTCGTCGTACGCGAGGTAGAGCGCGCAGCACAGTCCTCCACACTCGTGACACAGGGCGTAGTCTTCATCACTCACCCGAGTAGACACCGATCTGTATGCCGAGCGCTTCCTTGGCCATGTCGCGCAGCTTGTACTTCTGGATCTTGCCCGAGGCCGTGAGCGGGAACTCATCCACGAAGAAGACGTGCCTGGGAGCCTTGTAGCGCGCCATGCGGGCGCGCGCGTACTCCTGGACGTCCTCCTCGGTGATCTCGCTTCCGGCACTGCGACGGACGAACGCACCCACAACCTCGCCGTACTTGGCATCCGGCACGCCGATGACCTGAGCGTCTTCCACGCCGGGCATCGTGTAGAGGAACTCCTCGATCTCGCGCGGGTAGATGTTCTCGCCGCCGCGGATGATCATGTCCTTGATTCGTCCGGTGATGCGGTAGTAACCGTCCTCGTCGACGGTGCCGAGATCGCCCGAGTGCAGATAGCCGTCCGCGTCGATGGCGGCCGCGGTGGCCTCGGGCATGTTGTAGTAGCCCTTCATCACGTTGTAGCCCCTGCAGCACAGCTCGCCCGGCACACCCGGTGGGCAGTCCTCGCCCGTCTCCGGGTCGATGACCCGCACATCCACCTGGTCGTGCTGCCGACCGATCGTCTCGCACTTGCGCTCGAGCGAGTCATCAGTGGTCGTCTGCGTGAACACCGGCGAGGTCTCGGTGAGTCCGTAGCAGATGGTGAGCTCGCTCGCATGCATGCGGTCGATCACCTGTCGCATGGTCTCCACCGGACACGGCGAACCGGCCATGATGCCGGTCCTCAGGCTGGTGAGATCGAACATGTCGAACATCGGGTGGTTGAGCTCGGCGATGAACATCGTGGGCACACCGTAAAGCGCGGTCGCCCGCTCCTTCTGCACGGCAGCGAGCACGAGCAAGGGATCGAACTGTTCGACCCCCACAACCGTCGCACCGTGCGTGAGGATCGCAAGCACGCCGAGCACGATGCCGAAGCAGTGGAAGTACGGCACCGGAAGGCACACCCGATCGGCCGGCGTGAAGTCCTGGCGCTCGCCGATGTAGAAGCCGTTGTTGAGTATGTTGCGGCTGGTGAGCATCACGCCCTTGGGGAATCCCGTGGTGCCCGAGGTGTACTGCATGTTGACGACATCGTCGGCATGGCGCGTCGCGGTGATCTCGCGGAGCGGCTCGTCGGGCATGTTCTCGCCCAGCACCAGCATCTCGGGCATGGAGTAGAACCCGCGGTGCTTCTCCGGCCCCATGTAGAGCAGGCTCTTCAGCTTCGGGAACTCGGCGCTCTCGAGGTGCCCGCGCTGCTGTGTGGCGGCCTCGGGCACGAGCTGCCGGATGATCTCGACATAGTCCACATCGCGAAACGAGTCGATGATGGCGAGCGCCTTCATGTCCGACTGCTTCAGCACGTACGCGAGCTCGTGCGCCTTGTAGACCGGGTTCACCGTGACGAGCACGGCGCCGATCTTGGCGGTCGCGAAACACAGCGTCAGCCAGTCCGGGATGTTGCGCGCCCACACGCCCACGTGGTCGCCCTTGCCGATGCCGATGGCGAGCAGCCCCTTGGCGAGCTGGTCGACGCGCTCGTCGAACTGAGCGTACGTCCACCTCAGATCACGGTCGGGGTAGACGATGAAGTCGTTGTCCGCATGCTTGGCGACCTGCATCTCGAAGTACCGGCCGAGGGGCAGATCGGTGTGCAGCTGATCGTTGGTCCAGGCCACGGCCGCCCCCTTACGCCGGGGCGTACACGACGGCGATGATACGCGCATGCGCACCGTCGGCGGCGCGCACCTGGTGCGGGACGATCGAGTCGTAGTAGATGCTGTCCCCTGCCGCGAGCGTCCGGGTCTCCTTGCCGTATTCGACCTCGATCGCGCCGTCGAGCACGTAGAGGAACTCCTCGCCCTCGTGGCTCGAGAGCTTGTGCTCGCCCGGTGCTGCCGGCTGCACGTCGATCAGGAACGGCTCCATGTGGCGTGCCGCCTTGCCACTGGCGAGCGAGAAGAAGCCGAGAACGCCGGCGTCGCTCACCGTCTCCAGGTCGCGAAGACGCGAGACAGCCTCGGCGTCTCCGTGGCGCGTGACGATCGGGCCGAGCTCGGTCTCGTCATCGAGCAGGGTGCCGAGGCGGACGCCGAGCGCGCGCGTGAGCTTGATGAGCGGGGTGAGCGAGGGAGCGACCTCGCCGCTCTCGAGCGCGATCACGGTGGATGCGTCGCAGCCACTGCGCTCGGCCAGATCGTCCACTGACAGACCCAACGACTCGCGCAGTGTGGTGATCTTGCCACCGATGCGGTTCTCGGAAGTCATACGGCACTCCTCCCCTGTCCCATCGCCGCAGCGTGCGGCGGTAGGCTGCATGATAGCGGAAGAGCGCAGTGCGGGTAGCGCTGACGACTCCGGCTACAACGGCACCTCGACGACCACGAGCGTCCCCCTGCCCGGCTCGCTCTCCACGGTGATGTCACCGCCGAGACGTCTGACGTGCTCGCGGATGCTGAACAGGCCGAAGCCGCCGCTGTGTGCGTCGGCCTCGACGTCCTCGGCGACAGTGAATCCCCGACCGTGATCGCGGACCTTGAGGCGGATCCAGCCGTCCTCGCTCGCCAGCACCACGAGCGCCTCGGATGCGGCCGCGTGCCGCACCACGTTGGAGATGAGCTCCCGTGCGCTCCGGTAGATGAAGGCCGAGATACCGGGATCGACATCCAGGTCGGCCGGTAACGAGCACTCCACCCGGCAGGCCGTGCCGTACCGGCGATCGAACTCATCTGCAAGCCAGTGCAGGGCGGGGCAGAGCCCCAGTTCGTAGTATATCGACGGTGATAGCTCGGACGTGATGGCTCGTGACTCGGCGATGGCCGCCTCGAGCAGGTGCATGATGTGGTCGTGCTGCACCTCGAGGTCCTCGGGATCCGCCGCGAGGTACGCCTGCTGATGCTGCTGCAGACGCATCCGCGCCGCGGCCAACGGCTGACTCACCCGGTCGTGCAACTCCACCGCGATGATGCGCCGCTCCTCATCGGCGACGCTCTCGAGCTTCTGCGCGAGATCCCGCAGCCGTCGCACGTACGCCTGCTCCTTGAGCTGGCCCTCCACGAACCCGGTCACATCGCGGATCACGAGCGTGAACGCGTCCTCACCCAGGCGGAAGACCACCATGTCCCACACGATGGGCCTGGCGCTCTCTCCAGCCTGGATACCCACCTGCGAGTAGGCTTCGCCGCACATTCCCGTCAGCTGCGCCACCGAGCGGCGCACCGCATCGCCGATCTCGGGATTGAGCGCTTCACCGATCGTCGCACCCACCACCAGGTCGGACTCGAGCACGAGGATCCGTGGGTCCTGGCAGCAGGCGGCGCCGATCCGATACGCCGCATCGAACCGTATCAGCGACGCGAGCGCGCGGTCACCCGCCCCCCAGCTGAACTCATGTCGCCCAGTTCCCTGCTCGCTCATGTCGGCCTTCTACGAGGTCATGCGCGATGAGGCGCACCCCCCGGCGAACCGTCGGGTGACCCCGGCTCCGAGGCAGCCAGCTCCAGCACCTTCGCCGGGATATGCTGGAGTGACAGCACGTGCTCCGCGGCTCCTGCCGCTATAGCTTCTTTCGGCATGCCGAACACAACACATGACCGTTCATCCTGAACGATTGTGAAAGCTCCCCCGTCGCGCATCGCCTTGAGGCCCGCTGCCCCGTCGCAGCCCATGCCCGTCAGAAGCACCCCCACCGCGTTTGCTCCCGCGTATCGGGAGACCGATCGGAACAGCACGTCCACTGAAGGCCGGCACTGCCACACCCGCGGCCCGTCCGTCACCTGCACGCGGTACGTTGCACCGGAGCGTCGGAGCACGAGATGTCTGTTCCCCGGCGCGATGAGCACCCGGCCGGGGACCACCTGATCACCGTCTTCAGCCTCGCGCACGTCCATAGCGCAGCACTCGTTCAGTCTGCGCGCGAACAGGCGCGTGAACCCCTCGGGCATGTGCTGGACGACGACCGTGCCCGGTCCGTTCGCCGGCATGGCGCTGAGGATCGATCGGATCGCGACCGTTCCGCCGGTGGAGGCGCCGATCGCCACCACCTTGGTGGTGGTGGCTGTCATCGAGAGGCGCTCGATGGGCGCTCGCCCGGTGTTGATGGCCTTCACGTTCGTCCGCGCGGCCGTGCGGATCGCCCGCACGAGTTCCGCCGACATCTCCCCCACAGTGTAGGCGGGGCCGGGCTTGGCGATGACCTCCACGGCCCCGGCTTCCAGCGCCTCGAGCGCGAGCGCGCTGCCCCGGGGCGTGAGCGAGGAGACGATCACGACCGGGAGCGGGTAGTACTGCATCAGCTTCCGCAGGAACGTGACGCCATCCATCCTCGGCATCTCGATATCGAGCGTCAGCACGTCGGGCCTGAGCGCGACGATGCGGTCGCGTGCAACGTACGGATCGGGCGCGGTCGCGATGACGTCGATCCCCGCGGCGGCACCAAGCTCCTGCGCGAGCACCCGGCGCACGATCGCCGAGTCGTCCACGATGAGGAGCCTGATGCTCACCCCAGGTTCCGCGCCGAGAACGAGGCCAACAACGGCCAGCCTTCCACGTCGAATCGCACGGTGCCCATCGCGGTGTCGAGCAGATCCCAGTCATCCGCCGAGCATCGCGTGACGATCGGCGGCGAGAGGCTCGTGTGCTCGCGCGAATCGATCTCCGTGGCAAGATGACCCGCCACCATGTTGGCGACCTCCCCGAGCGTGTCGGTCGCCCGAAGAACGATGTCGTCCCCGATAACATCCGCCCCCAGGATGTTGCACGCCATCTCGCGACAGAGCTCGAGCGGTGCAGCGATCGACACGATCCCGGTGACGGCGCCGCGAAGCCCCGTCCTCCCGAGCAGGCACTCACCGGCCACAGGACCGGCGCCACTCTCCAACGGCGAGGCGAACACCAGCGCGAACTGCTCGAGGACATCGAGAGTCACGGTGTCCACGAGCCGCACGACCTTGCCATCCGAAGGGAGATCCGGCAGCCGTCCGAGCACGTCGCGGATCTGCTCGGGGGTGAACGGCTTGCGCAGGTAGGCGGCGATGCCGAGGCGCTCGAGTTCGTGCACCCTGCTCTCGGCACCTTCGGTGGACACGACCACCACGGCAACGTGGGAGAGTGTCTCCGATCCACGCATGGTGGCGATCATCTCGAGCCCGCCCATCACGGGCATGTTGATATCGGCAAGCACGACGTCGACGAGGGACTCCGCCATCACATCGAGTGCCTCGCGGCCGTTCGCAGCTTCATGGACTGCCGAGATCGGCAACTCGGCCAGACGCAGTGTCTTGATGATCATCCGCCGGATGATGTCGGAATCATCGACGACGAGCACGCTCATGTTCATGCCTGTGTCTCCTCCAGTCACAGTTCCCGAAGGCTGCCGTTGCACTTCACGAGCGTGCGGCCGGTCGCCATCTCCAGCAGTAGCGTGCGTGACACACTGCCTCCCACGTCCTCGGCAGCGAGCAGGATGTCGTTCTTCCACAGCACCCGCCTGAGCACCATCTGATTGCGCTCTCCGATCCTGAACATCCCGTTCTGGTCCATCTGCGCCGCCGCCCCGGCCACCTTAGCGATGAGACGTTTGCGGCTGGCCCCGAGGTCGAACAGCCCCTGCAGCAGCGCAGCGACCCCCGTGTCGGTGAACATCCCAGGGTGACGGTCGGCGCGGGCGGGATCCATGGTCGACACCGGCATCATCGCGTGGAGCATCCCGCCCACCTTGAGATCGGGGTCGTAGAGCGTGAGGCCCACGCAGGAGCCGAGTGAGTAGGTGATGAAGACGTCATCTGCCGAGTCGCTCACCGCGAGATCGGAGATGCCGATGATCCTTTCACGAGACAGAGTGGCCATTTCAGTTCCTCACATAGATGGCCGGCCGTACGTACTTGAGGGAACTCACAATCCCCGTCAGGCTCTCGGCGTGACCCACGAACAGATAGCCACCCGGCTTGAGCAGCCGCTGCACATCCTCGAGGAGCCGGAGGCGAACGGGGTTATCGAAGTAGATCATCACGTTCCGGCAGAACACGGCATCGAGCGGGCCGCGCATCGGGAACGGTGGCGTTGACAGGTTCATGCGCCGGACGACGACCATCCGCCTGAGTTCCGGCCGGACGCGGTAGTAGACCTCGTCATCGTGCTTCTCGCGCTTGAAGTAGCGCGCCAGAAGGTCCGCCGGAACGGTCTCGATCCGCCGGGCCTCGTACAGACCCTCGGCACAACGCGCGAGAGCCGATGTGGACAGATCGGTGGCCAGGATCTTCGTATCGGTGACGTGGCCTTTGGCAGCCTCGAGCAGCGCGATCGCAAGCGAATACGGCTCCTCGCCGGTGGAGCTGGCGGCGGACCAGAAACGGAATCGCGTCTGGCCCGCCTCCAGCCACCGCTCCATCATCTCGACCATGAAGTCGAACTGATCGGCGTCACGGAAGAACGATGTGACGTTCGTACACACCGCATCCATGAGCTGGACGATCTCCGACCCCGTCGTATCCTCGGCAAGCACGTCAAGGTACTGCTCGTACGAAGAGAGGCCGAGTGCGCGCACGCGCTTGCCCACCCGTGCGCACACGAGGGCCTCCTTCTTAGGCGAGAGCGCGATACCGCTGGCGGTATACACGATCTCGCGGAACCTATCGAGCGTCGTGGGGTCCATCATCAGGATTCCTAGAAGTCCTTGAGCTCGTCGTCATCGAGCGGGATGACCACCTCGGGACGTACGGCTACGGCCGCCGCCTTGCCCTGGCCATTGCCGCCGACAGGTGCCGGTGCGGGAGTGATCGCTTCGGAATGCAGTATCTGATGCACGTGCGTGGAGAGTGCCTGGTTGCCGTTGGCACCCCGGGTCATCGCGAAGCTGGACTGCCGCTCGGCGGCCGCCGCTCGGCCACCGCCGACTATCCGCTTGAGCGTGCCGACCATCTCGTACAGCTCGCGTGCCTGTGCCGAGAGCTCCTCGCTCGCGGATGCCGACTCCTCGGCGTTGGCAGCGTTGCCCTGCGTCACGCGGTCCATCTGCGCGACCGCGGTGTTGACCTGATCGATGCCCTGCGCCTGCTCCTCGCTGGCCGCAGCGACCTCGCTCATGAGGTTGGTCACCTTGTCCACCGAGCCCGAGATCTCTTGAAGGATGCTCGCGACCTGCTCCGCCGCGGCCACACCGTTGCCGGCGTTGGACTGCGACGCCTCGATGAGCGCCGCGGTGCTCTTGGCGGCTTCAGCACTGCGCTGCGCCAGGTTGCGGACCTCTTCGGCCACGACCGCAAAGCCCTTGCCGGCTTCTCCAGCGCGCGCCGCCTCAACGGCCGCGTTGAGCGCGAGCAGGTTGGTCTGGAAAGCGATCTCATCGATGGTCTTGATGATCTTGGCCGTGGAGTCTGTGGAGTCCTTGATCATGCTGATGGCCGCACCCATAGCCGCAGTTGCCTCTACACCCTTGCCCGCCGAGGCACGCGCCTCGCGAGCCATGCTGTCGGCCTGCCGGCTATTGGCGGCGTTCTGGCGGGTCATAGAGGACATCTCCTCGAGCGAGGACGAGGTCTCCTCCAGTGAGGAGGCCTGCTCGCTGGCGCCTGCCGCCAGCTGCTGCGCGGCCTGCGAGACCTGACCGGACGCAGCCGTGACCTGCTCGGCGCCCGCACCCAGGCCCGCGATCACGCGGCCGATCGGACCGGTTATCGAGCGGGTGATGATGATAGCGAGCGCCACCGCGAGGACCACACCGACCGCGACCATGATGGCCGAGAGCAGCATGGCAGTACCCGACGTGTCGACCACTTGCTCGTTCGCGGCGTTGACCTGCTCGTCGATGCCTTCATCGACCGTCGCGAGTTCCGCGAACATCTGATTTCCTGCCTCGTCGAGACTCTCGTCCAGGGAGTAGAGGGTCGCCTGATCGGCATCGCCAGCCTCACCGGAGAACCCGGCGAGAAGGAGCGCCCTTCCCTCGTCGAACGCGGGCCGCAACGTGGCCTCATGGATCTCGTCCGACTTCTCCAGGGCGGCGATCCAGGAAGCATCCGTCACCGCGATGATCTCCTCGCCCTCGAACTCGCCCCCGTCCAGCAGGGTGGCCACGAGCTCATCGAAGCGCGCGCTGTTCTCCTCGTGCTCCGCGTAGAGCGCATCGACCTCCCCGGCACTATCGGCGCCGAGCATCTCCATGAAGATGAGCTGATCCCGCACCACACACAGCTCGATCTCCATGATCGCGTCGGCCACGGGAAAGTCCTCGTGGATCATCACCGTCTGTGACTCGATGTCCGCGATACTGACGAAAGCGGTCACACCGATGACGATCACGATCACCACGACTGCGGCGAAGCCCATCGCGAGCTTCATCGCGAGCGACGTGTTCTTGAACATCTCTCCGAACCCCCTTTCGGGTTCCATGAACGACGCG
This sequence comes from Actinobacteria bacterium UBA6100, assembly GCA_002423585.1. Taxonomy (GTDB): domain Bacteria; phylum Actinomycetota; class Coriobacteriia; order Anaerosomatales; family Anaerosomataceae; genus UBA6100. Next base: position 176,906 of record DIWS01000015.1, on the reverse strand, counting down.
CTACTCCGCGAGCCGCTCCACCTGTGAAAGTTCCTTGCGTGACAGCACGAGCGCGATGTCGAGCAGCATGATCACCTTGCCATCGACCTTGCCGATGCCGCGCACGAACTCGGCCTCTACCCCTCCACCGAAGTCCGGCGTCTCCTCGATCTGATCGATCGCCATGTCCAGGACCTCCGACACCTCGTCGACCACCACGCCCATCACCGTGGACTGCCCTGCCAACTGCACAACCACGATGCAGGTGAGCTCCGTATCCTCCGCGGAGGGCGCATCGAACTTGATGCGCAAGTCGACGACGGGGATGACCCGGCCCCGCAGGTTGATGACGCCCCGAACGAACGCCGGGGTACGTGGAACCCGCGTGACGGGCATCATGCCGATGATCTCCTGGACCCTCAGGATGTCGAGTCCGTAGGTCTCATCACTGAGTTTGAAAGTGAGGTACTTGTGGGTCTTCGTCAGAGTCGCGGTATCTGATTGCGCCATTTCTATTCACCTCCCTCGGCGTTCGCCAACGTAACGAGCCCGGTCACGTCGAGGATCAACCCGACGCGACCGTCCGCCATGATCGCCCCTCCCGCGAGGCCTGATGCGCCCCGCAGGTCATCGCCAAGTCCCTTGATGACGGTCTGCTGCTGGCCGAGCAGCTCGCACGCGACCAGGCCGACACGTCGGTTGCCCGCCTCGCAGATGACCACGATCGCCCGGCACGGGTCCGGTTCGGCGCCGGGTTCTTCGAACAACGCGCCGAGATGCAGGAGCGGCACGAGGCCGTCATCGGTCACGAGCACCGTTCCCCGGCTGAGTACGGTAGCGAGTTGCGCGGCCGTCGGCCGCACGGAGCGTTCGATCGCGCCGGTGGGCACGATGTAGCGCTCTGCACCGACGCGCAGCACCATGCCGTCGATGATCGCCAGTGTGAGCGGCAGGCGGATGGTGAATCGCGTCCCCTGTCCGGGTGTGGACTCCACCGAGACCTGGCCCCTGAGGTCGTCTACTGCCCGCTTGACCACATCGAGCCCGACACCACGTCCCGAGACGTCGGTCACCGTCCGCGCCGTGGAGAAGCCCGGCTGCAGGATGAGTCCCAGCGTCGCCTGCTCATCGAGATCGACGCCCTCGGCAAGCAACCCATGAGCACGGGCGCGCTCGCTGATGGCCTGGGCATCGAGGCCGGATCCGTCGTCGCAGACCTCCACGAGTACCGAGCCGCCGTGGTGGTAGGCGCGCAACTCAACGCGTCCGGTGGCGTCCTTGCCGGCCGCCGCGCGGACCTCAGGAGACTCGATGCCATGGTCGATCGCGTTCCGCAGGAGGTGGATCAGCGGATCGCCCAGACGATCCACCATCTCCTTGTCGAGTTCGGTCTCAGCGCCGCTGAGCACCAGCTCCACGCGCTTGCCGGTGGCGTGCGAGAGGTCGCGGACGACACGGGACATGCGCCGGAACGTCGGACCGAGAGGCATCATGCGGAGTGATGTCGCGAGTTCCTGCATCTCGCGGGTGATCTTGTCCAGACGTGCGAGCTGCCCGGCGAGTCGATCGGCGTTGCCGCTGTCGCTCCGCATCGTCTCGCTCGCCATCGCTTCGGCTATCACCATCTCGCCGATCGCGTCCAGGAGCCGGTCCAAACGGCCCTCGTCGACCCGTACCGTTGCCCGCGCCAGCGTTGCGGCAGCGCTCTCGCCCGTATCGCCGCCTGCGGCCATCCGCACCGCGGGCGCCTCCTCTCCGCCCGGCATGCCCTCGACCAGGTTGGCCGCCTTCGTGCTCATCGCCGAGGCGAGCGCCGGGCCCGCGCTCACGGCTGCGACCCGTCGCTTCATCTCATCCACGGCTTCGAAGAGCGCCACGAGGTCCTGCTGCTCCAGACGCGCCTCGCCGTGACGAGGCCCGTCGAGGATGCTCTCGGCGTCATGTGCCGTCGCCTGCAACTGGTCGAGCGAGAGGAATCCCGCCATTCCCTTCAGGGTGTGGAAGGAGCGGAAGACCTCGTCCAGCACGTCGCGCCTTCCGGGCGAGCGCTCGAGCACCACGAGTTGCTCGTCCGCCGAATCCAGCAGTTCAGTGGCGCGCACCACGAAGTCCGCGATCAGCGCCGGATCGTCGCAGATGCCGGTCGGCGCGCTGTCAGAACCGGCCGCGGGCCCGGCTGTGCGCCCGCGCGTCGCCGGGGCTGACGGTCCGTCGTCTGCGTCCTGTCCCTCCGCCGAGGCGAATGCGAGCACCGTGTTCTGCAGACGCTCGAACAGGTGACCCAACTCTCCGAGAGCGGCGAGTGCGGCCTCGTCCTCGGCGCCTGCCATCCCGGTGACCGTGCACACGCAGTCCGCTGCCACGTCAGCGACCTCGGGCGCGACGCCGGGACCCTTCGCCCACGCGGCAAACTCCGAGAACGCACCAACCAACTCGGTCACGGACCCGGGATCGGCCACGTCGACCAAGATCAACGTCTCGGCCAACTGCTCGAGCGAAGGCATCTCCGTGCGCCGCTTGACCATCCGTCGTCCCCTCCATCGCCAGACCGAGGGGCCGCACCGATCGGATGCTCGCCGACCCCGCTCGCTGTCGAGATCATCGGTGTCGGGGCGAGGCCGCCACATCGGAGAGGACGGCAGATGCTGTGAGCCGATTCCTTAGGGAGTCGCCAGGAATCGGCGGGCGGGACTCAGTCGTCGACCGAGGCGAGTCCCTCGCGGATGGCGTACTTGATGAGACCGGCCAGACTGAAGATGCCGGTCTTCTCCATGATCTGCCGGCGATGCGTCTCAACCGTCTTCGGACTCAAGGAGAGCTCGGCGGCGATCTGCTTGGTCGAGTGCCCTTTCGCGAGCAGCTTCAAGCACTGACGCTCGCGCGGAGACAACGGCCTACCACCCACGGGCTGACCGGAGGCCGCCGGACCCTCGAGATGCCGCACGTAGTCATCGAGTACCGCATCAGCCGGGCCCCGGCCGAGATATGCGCGCCCGCCGGCGACCGTTCGGATGGCGAGCTCCAACTCCTCGATCGGACTGTCCTTCAGGACGTAGCCCCGCGCACCGGCGCGAAGCATCTCGGAAACGAACTGCGGGTCGGCGTGCATCGACAGTGTGAGCACCTTCACGGCAGGATGCGCCGCGGCGATCTCGCGCGTCGCCTCGATGCCGCTCATGCCCGGCATCGCGATATCCATCACGACGACATCGGGGGCCGTCGTGCCCGCAAGCTCGACCGCCTCCCGGCCGTTGGAGGCCTCTCCGACGATGGTGATGTCGCCACGCGACCCAACGGTCGCCCGGAGGGCGTCGCGGATGATGGCATGATCGTCGGCCAAGAGCACGCGTATCGGCATCGGTCGCCCCCGTCCTCCCCGCGAAGCACGGAGATGGAGTCCAGCATAGCGCCGGGAGCACGACTAAGGAAATGGACTATGCGGAGTCAGCCTCATCCTGATGCGTTCGCGGACACCCGACGCCGATGAGTACGGTGAGCATATCCATCTGATCGAGCGACGAATACTCAATATCAGGCACTATGGGGGTACCGAGGTGAGTGCAGTGGCATGCAAGATCCTGCTCGTGGACGACGAGTCGTTCATCCTGAATGCAACAGCATCGATGCTCAGGAGCGCGGGGCACGAAGTGCACGTGTGCGAGCAGTGGGCGTGCGTGGCGTCGACCGTGCGTGCACACCAACCCGACCTCGTCCTACTGGACTACAACATGCCCGCGCTGACCGGCGACAAGATCTGCCAGATCCTGAAGCGGAACGTCATGAACGACCAGATGCGCGTGGTGCTGTACTCAGCAGAGCCGGAGAGCGACCTCATCAGGATCACCAGTGAATGCGGCGCCGACGGCTATATCCGCAAGAACGTCCCGGCCCAGGAACTTCTCGAGAAGATCACTCGCCTCGCAGGCGAGTAGCGATCACGATCGGATGGCGCAGGAACGCTCCCCGTATCAGGACGCCCCGGGCGCGTACTCGCACATCACATAGGGCGGAGTGACAGCGCGGCGAGCAGCGGCCGGTCCCCGACGCTCAGCCGCACGGTCCCGCTCGCACAACTCATCACGACCCAGTCATGATACGAGGAGCGCTCGGTGACCGGAGCCGAGAGCGTGACCTGGTCCTCTGGCCACAGCGCCGCGATGAGATGACCGCCGATCGTGTTCGCCAGTTCGCCGATGGCCCGTGATGCGCACAGTACGGCACATTCAGCGGAATCATCCGCCCGCAGAGCTTCGGGCGCCATCTGACGGCACAGGCCCACGGGTGCGGCGACCATGATGATCCCGCTGACCGGCCCGCCGAAGTGCGCCCGCCCTACCACGCACTCCTCACTGGGCAGCGGAATAAGATCATCGGCCGGCTGTACGGGAAGGTTCGAGAAGCGGCGGACGACGTCGTCCGTCACCCGTTCGAGCGTGTGGTGCATGGTATCGCGGTCGAACATGCCGGCGTCCGCCCATCCCCCGAATGCTTGCGTTCGTTCCCCTTTGCTGAACAACGTCCGCGTTCGACCGCTGGTTACGGCTCACCCTCGGTCTGTTCGGGGTATAGCCTCATCGAGAGTCACTCTCTGAGGGGGGAGCGATGACCGAAGGAGTTCCCAAGGTCGACGACTTCGCCGGCGAACCGGGTACGCACACCTGTCCGAAGTGTGGCGCGATCATGGATCACGGGAGTCTCGCGGCACAGGACGCCACCTACTACGTGCCGAGCCGAGCCGCGGGCTGGACGAACTCGATCGATGTGGCGGCGTACGCCTGCATCGCGTGCGGTCACATCGAGCTCGAGACCGACCCAGTCGCACTCCGCTGCATGCTCGCGGGCGTGAAGCCGCCGAAGCAGGACAAGAAGCCCGGGCTGCTCTGAGGGAGGGTTCGCTATGGCGATCGTCTATCGGCCGGGGGGCATGACAGCCCGCGAGTACCCCGGTTCCCCGTCGCAGGAGCCAACGCCGATCACACCCGTCGGTCTCGTTCTCGCCCTCATCGGGGCTGGCGGCACGGCTGCGTCGATCACCGTGCTCTACCACAGCATGGGCACCATCATGGAGACGTCCGGTGCGTTCGTCGCATCGGGCGGGCCCTATGAGATCGCATCACCGGCGCCGGACTGGGTCTGGCTTGTGCCTGTATCGATCTGGGCGATGCTCATCTTCGGCGGGTTGGCGCTCTACGCCACGAAGAGGGGCTGGGGCGAGAGTCCGCTCCTCTACGGCTGGATGGGACTGTTCGTCTCACTCGGCTGGAACTTCCTGCGGCTCGGCTTCAACCCCCCGGAGTTCATGGAGAGCGCCTGGGGCTGGATCGTCTCGGGCGTGGCTTTCTGGATCATGGGACTCGTTCCCGCCGGCTTCGTGGCGAGCTGGGCGATCGACGCAGTCAAGGACGCTCGCGCGCACCGGCCGCCGTCGACCGTCTCCGGACGACCGACACGCGGCGTCTACCTCGCGATGCAACTCGTCGGGGTGGGCGTGGGCATCCTCGGCGGCACAGCCCTCTTCACCTCGTTGGTCGGAGTCTGACCCCGCCGGGCACTAGTACACCTCGGGCACGTATGTCTGCGAGTCGATCGGCGGGCGCACGTAGCCTTCGGCCGACTGCTTCCGCGGCGGGAGCTTGAACGGCTCCGGGAGCGCATCCTCATAGGGGATCTGCGAGAGCAGGTGGTGGATACAGTTGAGGCGCGCGCGCTTCTTCACGTCGCCCTCCACGACCCACCAGGGCGACTCCTTGATGTCCGTGTACTTGAACATCTCGTCCTTCGCGCGCGAGAACTCCTCCCAGCGGTCGCGGCCCTGCAGATCGGTGTCCGAGAACTTCCATCGCTTGAGCGGGTCGTCGATCCGCTCCTGGAAGCGGCGGTCCTGCTCGTCGTCGGAGATGGAGAACCAGTACTTGATGAGGATGATGCCGCTGCGCTTGACCATGCGTTCGAACTCAGGACAGTCGCGGAAGAACTCCTGCACCTGCTCCTCGGTGGACCAACCCATCACCCGCTCGACGACAGCGCGGTTGTACCAGGAACGGTCGAAGAGCACCATCTCGCCCGCTGCGGGCAGCTGCGCCACGTAGCGCTGGAAGTACCACTGGCCGGCCTCGCGCTCGGTCGGAGCGGGCAGTGCCACGATGCGGCAGATGCGGGGGTTGAGCGCGTCGGTGATGCGCTTGATGGTGCCGCCCTTGCCGGCCGCGTCGCGGCCCTCGAAGACCACGACCACGCGCAAACCCTCGCGCTTCACCCACTCCTGCAACTTCACGAGCTCGATCTGCAGCTTCTCGAGCTCCTTGAGGTAGACCTCGGTGCTCATCTTCTTGGGCTTGGTGCCAGGGGCCTCGACCTCGGCGTGGTAGACCACATTCGCCGGGTCATCGTGCGACTTCTTGCCGTCGTGCTTGCTCATCGCTACCCCTTACCTCGGCTGCTCTTGCGCTTCTGGGGCGTCCCCTTGCGCTTGCGCTTCGGGATGATGCTGGTGCGGATCGTCGCCAGCTCGGTCTGGGCCATGCGCGGCAGCTCGTCTGCCGCACTCACAGCGCGCTCGTAGGTGCCGTCGGAGCGCATCACGCGCGTCTTCACGTTGTCGCCCAGATACGCGTCGAGGATCTCATCGCGGAGCCGCTTGACGAGTCTGGGGTCGCGCACCGGCGCCAGCACTTCGACGCGGCGGTCGAGATTGCGCGGCATGAGGTCCGCGCTGCCGATGTACACGTCAGGCTCACCGTTGTTGCCGAAGTAGTAGATGCGGCTGTGCTCAAGGAAACGGCCGACGATGCTGTGCACGGAGATGCCCTCACTCACGCCGGGCACGCCCGGGCGCAGGCAGCACACGCCCCGCACCAGCAAGTCGATCTTCACGCCGGCCTGAGCTGCCTCGTAGAGCAGCACGATCATCTTCTGGTCCACGAGCGAGTTCATCTTGAGGATGATGTGCCCACCGCGCCCCTCGCGGGCGTGCTCCATCTCTCGGCGGACCAACTCGGTGATGCCCTCCCGCAGGTCGACCGGCGCCACCATGAAGCGCCTGTACGCGTTCTTGCGCGCGTATCCGGTCACAAGGTTGAAGAGCGCCGAGGCGTCCTCCCCCATCTTGTCGTCGCACGTGAGCAGGCCGAGGTCGGTGTAGAGCGTCGCTGTCACCGGGTTGTAGTTGCCGGTGCCGATGTGGACGTAACGGCGGATCTTGCCCGCCTCGCGGCGGACCACCAGCGCGACCTTGCTGTGCGTCTTGAGCCCGACGAGACCGTAGACTACGTGCGCGCCCACCGCCTCGAGTGCGCGTGCCCACTCGATGTTGCTCTCCTCATCGAAACGCGCCTTGAGCTCGACGAGGACCGCCACCTCCTTGCCTGCGAGCGCGGCATCCATCAGCGCCTCGACGATCGGCGAATCGGCTCCCACCCGGTAGAGCGTCATCTTGATGGCGAGTACGTCGGGGTCGTGTGCGGCCTGGCGGATGAGTGCCACCACGGGCTGGAACGACTCGAAGGGGTGATGCAGCAAGATATCGTGCTCCCGGATGGCCGTGAAGATGTCGCCGTCGGCCCCGTCGCTGACCTGCACCGTGAGCGCAGGCACCGAGGTCGGGAACTTGAGATCGGGACGGTCGATCTTGGCAAGAGCGAACAGGTCGCTCATCCCGAGCGGTGGCTCGATGGTGATCACGTCGGCAGGCTCCATGTCCAGGTTCTCGACCAGGATGTCGCGGATGTGGTCGGGCATCGTGGGCTCGACCGTCATGCGCACGACCGACCCGAAGCGTCGGCGGCGGATGCCCTGCTCGATGCTCTCGAGCAGGTCGTCGGCCTCGAGTTCCTGGATGACCATCTCGGCGTCACGGGTGATGCGGAAGGGATGGCTCGCCACCACCTGATAGCCGGGGAAGAGCACGCCCGCGTGCGCCGAGACGAGCTGCTCGAGCCAGACGAACGCGTGCCCTCTGCCCGTATCGGCCGCGTCCGAGACGGGTACCAGCCGGGGCAGCGCCTTGGGAACCTTCACGCGCGCGAACCGGTCCTCACCGTCCGGGCCGGCCACGACGATCGCGATGTTCATGCTCAGGTTCGAGATGTGCGGGAACGGCCTGCCGGGGTCGAACGCGAGCGGCGTCAGCACGGGGAAGACCTCGGAGGTGAAGTACGCGTCGGCCACCGCGCGCTGCTCGTCGGTGAGCTCGGCATAATCGAGCAGCTTGATGCCAGTATCGGCAAGCTCGTGCTTGAGCTGGTGGAAGCAGTCGCGCGCCGAAGCGAGCATGCGCGGGATGCGCTCGCGGACGAGGGCGAACTGCTCGGCGGCGGTGCGACCGTCGTCGGAGAGCCCTGTCACGCCGGCAGCGATCTGCTGCTTGAGGCCGGCGACACGCACCATGTAGAACTCGGAGAGGTTGGAACTGAAGATGGCGAGGAACTTCGCGCGCTCGATGAGCGGGTTGGAGGGGTCCCACGCCTCTTCGAGCACCCGGTCCTGGAAGTCGAGTAGTGCCAGCTCCCGGTTGATGTACAGCTCCGGAGCATCGAGCTTGACCGTCGCGCGAACCGTCATGCCGCTTCATCCCCTCGTGCTCGAGATCCCCACCGTATGTTCAGTGTAGCGGTACACGATCCGTGTATGCCCGAGAATCGGCGCACACGTTGGGGTTGACGCGGTCATGCGGTAGCGTGTGGGAAGTCCGCCGAGGTCACGCACCGAGACGATGGAGAGTGCCGATGGGCAAGAAGAAGGATGCTGCGAAGTCGGGAGGCATTAAGAAGGCCGCGCACTGCGGACGCTGCAAGAACTTCGATCCCGAAAAGAAGGGCGGCTACTGCCGGAAGCACGACAAGAAGCGCTCGGCCGATGACAAGGTGTGCGGCAGCTTCGATCCCCGCTAGGCTCCGGCCTCAGTCCGTGGCGGCTTCGACGACCGTGACACTCCAGTCCGTCTCGCGCACGAGCAGGTCGGCCTTCCGCTCACCGGCATGCACCTCGATATCGAGCGGCGCGCGTCCTGAGACGGTCAGCGTCAGCCGGCCCTTGCGGAGCTCGGCACGCACCTCGCTGACGCGCTGCCCGTGGGAGCGATCGAGCCCGTCGGCCGTCCGCAGCAGCGCAGCCAACCGCGACACGGTGCGTCGATCGCCCGCGTCGAGCCCCTCCATCGCCTCGTGCTTCGCCTTGGGCAGCGACCCCGAGTGGTAGCGCGCGACCGCGGCGATGATCCGCCGCTCGCCCGCGCTGAAACCGGGGAGCGTGGCATGTGATATCAGGTGGTGGCTGTGCTTGTGGTGCTGCTCGTAGGAGATGTGGTAACCCACGTCATGCAGCAGTGCCGCAGCCTCGAGCAGCCACCGATCGTTCGCGGCAAGACCGAGCGGCTGACGCAACTCGTCGAACAGCTGCAGCGCCAGCCGACACACCTGCTCGGCGTGCGTCACGTCATGCCGGCACTGCCGGCCGAACTCGCGTACCGAGCGCATCCGGTCGGTCTCGGGCGCCGGCCCGCGCTCGCGCTCGACCGTGTCGATGATGATGCCCTCTCGCATGCCCCGGGCGTTCGCGATGACGCGCTTCGCACCGAGCGCCTCCATCACCTCATCGAGCACGACCGCGCCCGCGACGATCAGGTCCACCCGCCCGTCGGACATCCCCTTGATGGCGGCGCGTTCCCTGGCCGTGGTGGAGGCCAGTCTGGCACGGAGCGCGCTCAACTCGACCCGGCCGAACTCGAACCCGTGCATGCTCGCCAGCCCGGGATTGCGCTCGGCGGCGATCATCGCCGCGAGTGTGGTGACAGTCCCCCCCGACCCCACGAACGTCCCGGGTGGCGGTGCCTCGGGCAGGCTGCCCGCCAGCGTCCGGCGAACGTGCTCGCCGAGTTTGCGGTACTGCCCCTTCGGCATGGGGTCTGCCGTGCGGAACCGGTCCGAGAGCACGACGGCGCCGAGTGGCGCCGACACGACCCCGGTGACCTCGCGGTCGAGCGCGCGCACGATCTCCACGGAGCCGCCGCCGATGTCGACGACCGCCACACTGCCGGAGAGCGCCAGGCTCTCGACGGCCGAGAGCAGCGCGAGTCGACCTTCCTGCTCGCCGGTGACCACCTCGACGTCGAGTCCGATCTCGTCGCTGAGCCGCCGCACGAACGCCTCGCCGTTGCTCGCGGTGCGCACGGCCGCCGTGGCGATCGCGCGGACATGGGTCACTTCGTACTCGCGGGCGATGCGCAGCATCATGTCGAGCGCGTGCACGCTCTGATCGATCGCGGCCTCCGACAGACGACCGGTCTCTACAAGGCCGGCTCCGAGCCGCGCGAACGCACGCTCTTCGTCCAGGACCACCCGGGGGCCGCCCACCGGGACCTCGACGATGGTCGCCCGGATGGAGTTGGAGCCGATGTCGATGGCGGCGAGCCTCACGCGGGTGTCCCGCCGGGGACCCCGTGGACAGCCAGCGAAGCGTTGCTATAGCCGACGTCGTACGTGACTTCCGCGCCGAACCACGCCGGTGGCTTGAAGCCGCGCGCATCCTCGAGTGCATGGAACTCGACCTCGGCAAGGAGCAGGCCTTTGAGCGACCCCTCGAAGACGTCCACCTCGTAGGTGATGTCACCTTCGGTGAGCACGTACCGCCGCTTCTCGATCCGGCGCTCTTCCGTGCTCGGCCACAGCGCCTCGAACTGCTCGCCTGTGATCGATGTCTCGCGCTCCTCGCGCTCGATGCCCGCGCCCGACTTCGCAGTGAGCGTGAACTCCCCACCCGCGTCCCTGATGCGCACCTCGCCATGCGGCCCGATAGCGAGGTAGCCCTGCCTGAGGGGCGTCGAAGGGGCCTCGGCCACCTCGGCCGGCAGCTCGGACAGGAGGAACTTCCGCTCGATCTCCATTGCGCTCCCGAGGGTCGGATGCACTCGCGACTGTAGTCTACACGCTCGCCCGCGGCACGCCCGCACGCATACGATACACTCGGCTGGACGGCGGATAGCGCGAAGGAGTGGTGGCGTGGCCAAGCGTGGCAAGAAGTCGAAGAAGGGGTCGCGTGTCGCACCCGCAAAGCTGGTCACCCTCAAGAAGGCTCCGGGCGCGAAGCAGCGCCCGTCCGAGGCCCCCAAGGAGTCCGCGCCCGTGAAGGCGGCGGACGTCGAGGTCAAGCCCAGCACCGCGCTCGCGCGCATCACCGAGCTGGAATCGGATCGCGCGAACCTCATGGCGCAGGTCGCATGGGCGCGCGGTGTCGCCCAAGAGCAGCACAAAGCGCTCGAAGTGGAACGCTCGCGTTCCGAGAAGCTCGCCGCCGACCTGGAGGCCCAGCGCACTCGGATCGAGCAACTGAAAGCGCTGTCGCTGCTCGACCGGCTGCTGGGCAGACACAAGGAGATCTAGACCGGGGCGTCCGCCGGGTCGACCACCGGTGACACGTCGACGACGGTCTCCTGCGCGTCCCATCCTTCGGTCCACGGCTCCTCGCCGACCACCACGGGCGCGGCGATGGCGAGCTCCTCGAGTGTGGCGTCGGATGTCGGCTCCGCGAACGGCACCACTTCCGGCTCGGGGAGGCGCGTGAGCGGCAACAGCAACCCGGGCAACAGCAGTTCGGCCGGGTGCGCGCTCACCAACCCCACGAAGCGCTCGAAGTCCGCCTGCGCCCGCGCCTCGAGCACCGCTTCCACCTCGGCCAGAGCGTCCGCCGAGACGCCGGCGCGTGCCGCCGCCTCGATACGCTCCGGAGTGCGCAGCATCTCGAGGAACACGTGCATGTCGTGCATGTCGCCGAGCGTGTCCTGGAACGCCGTGAGCGTCTCGTGCAGCCCGTCGAAACTCTCGTCGTAACAGGGCGCGAAGGCCTCGACGGCATAGCGCAGCCGCTTGTAGTCGATGCGCAGCTCGTGCTGGCGCGTCACGTTCTCGGGCACGAGCGCCACAGGCTGGGCGCCGAACACCGTTGCCGCTCGCTCGGCAACGGCCCCGTATGCGAAGCCGGCGAGCGGATCGCCGGCCGATGCCGGATCCGCCAGACGGCGCGCGAACGCCTCGAAGGACCGCCGGTTCTCCGCGAGGTCGAGTCTGGCGAGCTCGGCGTTGAGCACCTCGAGCTCGTGTTCGCGACACCCCGTCCGGTAGCCGACCATGAAAGCCACCGCGCGCTTACCCTCGGCCCCCACGTGCGTGCCGAGCCTGGTGAAGTCCTCGATGAAGACGTCGGAGTCGCGGACCGGGCCCAGAGCGCGCGTGATCCGGCGCACGCGCTTGTACCATGTGCCGAAGGGCCTGGGCGGATAGAGCGGAGCGAGCAGCCGCATCACCTCGCGCAGACGCCGGGAGGCGACCCGCATGTCATGGACGGCGTCGGCGTCAGCCCCGCTGCGGGCCGCTTCTTCGAGCGCGAAGAGCGGCTCGGCCTTTGACAGCAGCAGCGCCGGGGCCGCCTGCGCGAGCGGCGTGTGAGCATCCACACCCGGGACGATGAAGCGCTTGTTCATACCCCGCCTCTTCCGTGGACCGCCGCATGTGCCGATACTCATCTGAGAGAGTGTACCCGAGCGGTGACGCCGTGCTCACAGCAGACGGCCCACCCCGCGCAAGGAGCACCACATGGAGCACTTCGAGTGGACGACGGATCTCGACACAGGAAACGACGAGATCGACGGGCAGCACCGCAGTCTCTTCTCGCTCGCAAACGCGCTTCAGGATGCCGTAGGCTCCGAGGACGCCGAAGCTGATGCCGTGGCCGACTGTGTGTGGCGCCTCACCGACTACGTCGTCCAGCACTTCGCGGACGAAGAGGAGATGATGGAGGCCGCCGGCTATCCCGAACTATCGGTGCACCGAAGCCTTCACCAGCAACTGACCGGCGAGACGCTGCGCCTGGCCGCCCGCTTCATGAACGACGAACCGCTGACTGCAGCAGAACTCGGCCCGTACGTGGCCCACTGGCTACGGGAGCACATCGGGCACGCCGACAAGCGGTTCGTCGCGTATCTCGTCACGAAGAGCTGAGCACGCTCAGGGCTTCGGAACGTACTCGGCAGTCTCCCACGTCGTCCCCACGAAGTGAACGCCGTCCTCGGTCGCCACGAGCGTGTCGATGGTGATGCCGGCCCGCACCAGGCGCGGGTTGATGATGTTCTCGAGGATCTCCGAACCCAGCGGCAGGTACTCGGCGGGAACATCGATGCCCATCACGCTCGCCGAGTTCAGGTTCAGGTTCAGCCCGCCGCCGGCTGCCTCGCCGCTGCCGGAGACCTCGACCGGCCAGTCGCGCCCCGCGTACGACACGACCATCGACGCACTCGCGGTGTTGCCGCCCGCGAGCTCCACGTCCATGCTCTTGATCGGCCAGTACGACTCGCCGTGGTTGAACGACATCAGCGCCGAGACCTCGGAGCTTGTGAGCACTACGTCAACCGGCCTCTGGCCAGCGTAGATGCGCTCGTACGACTCAGGATCCTCACCCTCGGGGAGCACCGGCCAGGTGACGCCGATCTTGTCGATGGCTGTGGCGAAGTCGGCCTCACTGTAAGACGTAGCGTCCTCGTCGCCCGACATGACGGCCGCCGCTATCACGACCGCACCGATGCAGCCGAAGACCAGCACCAGCGCGATGACGACGGCGATGACGCAGCCCTTGCGCTTCTTCTTCGGTGCGGGACCGCTCGTGGCTGCGGGAACCCCCGGCGGCGCGGGCGGGTAGCCCGGAGGCGCCGACGGATACCCCACAGGAGTCTGCGGCGCTGCGGACGGGACGTGGGTGGTGTTCGTGTCCATGCGCATCCCCCTCAGGTGCGGCGTGACGACGCCACAAGCGTAGTCCGCCCACGGACACCTCACAAGAGCGTGCGATGACGCAAGCGCAGGGGTACAAGTAGAGTGCGCGCGAGGCTCGCGCCGCTGAAGGGTACGAACTATACGAAGTGCCAGACCGAGCGGGACTCCGGGGGGTCGCTTCGATGACGTGTTACCTGCGCCACATGGGCTGGATGTTCCGGGTCCTCGACCTCGAGAACGATGCCGGCAACCGGCACCGCCTCGACCGGGCGATCAAGTCCGCCCTCGGACTGAAGCCCGATGCACCGTGCGACGAGGTCGAGGCGTACCTCGGGGCGCTCTCGGGCGAAGAACGTTTCGAGTTGATCGACGAACTGGAGCGCCAGCTCTCGGCTTAGCCTCAGAATCACCGACATGTGAGAAGGGCCACCCTCACGGGCGGCCCTTCGTGCTTCGAACGCGATCACGCGAACCCTATGCGGCGGTCCAGCCCGCGTCGGCCGGGATGCATGCCCCATTGATCATCTTGGATTCGTCCGAGGCAAGAAAGAGCGCAAGGTTGGCGATATCCGTGGCCTTGAGCTGACCGGGGATAGCCGCATACCAGGTCTGCGAACGCGCCATCGCAGCCTGGTCCATCTTGGTCGGATCCACGCTCTGCATGATGTTGGTCTCCACCGCGCCCGCGACGATCGCGTTGCAGCGGATGCCCTCCTGTGCGTAGCGGAATGCCGTGTTCTTCGTGAGACCGATGACACCGTGCTTTGAGACGGTGTAGGCGCACCCCGCCGCTCCGCCGCCAACACCCGCGACCGACGCGGTGTTGATGATCGAGCCTCCGCTGCCGCCCTTCATGACCGGGACGGCCTTGCGCGTCAGGTACATCGGGCCGTTCAGGTTGATGCCGAGCACGCGTTCCCACATGGCGTTGTCCATCTCGGCGGCGCCCTGCTGGATGTCCATCACGCCGGCGTTGTTGCACAGGATGTCGACACCACCGAACGCTGCGACCGCGCCGTCGATGATCTTGTCACAGTCGGCCTCGAGCGCGACGTTGCCCCGGACGCCGACCACCTCACCACCGGCGGCCTTCACCTCGGCCACGACCTCCGCGAGCGTCGCCTCGTTCCACTCGGCCGCAACGATCTTGGCGCCCTCGGCCGCAAAGAGATTCGCCATCGCGCGGCCCATTCCCGAGCCGGCACCTGTGATGACCGCTACCTTTCCCTCGAGTCGCATGAAGCACCCCTTTCCCTCGGCACCACAGCGGGCGTGAGCTCTGATGTCTCGCGCTCGCATTCGTAACAATAGTTACAATACGTGGTGCGCAGCGTATGTCAACCGGCGAACTCCTACGTGTATTCGGGTACCTACCCACACGACGGCACGACATCTCGCGAAAGGGGTCCCCGTGCATTGGCAACTGCTGCCCGCGCTCGTGGCCGCCGGCCTCATGACGCTGTTCGGACTCGGAGCGCTCGTGCGGCCCTCGTCGCTCGGGATGGTCGGTCTTGCCGCGGAGTCGCCGCTCGGCACCTCGGAGATCCGCTCGGTCTTCGGCGGGATGTTCATCGCGCTCGGGGTGGCGTGCCTGCTCACGCGCGAACCCATCGTCTTCGCGGTCGTGGGGACCGCGTGGCTCGCCGACGTGGCGGTGCGCGTGGTGTCGGCCATCGTGGATCGCGTTCCGCCGAAGCAGGCACTCACCGTTCTCGCAATCGGCGGCGTGCTGGGCGCGTCGCTCGTGAGCGGCTACTGGCTCGCCTGAGCGCCCATCTGCGCGATCAGCCGTTCGAGCTGCTCGACGAAGTGCTCGCGATCCTCATCGGTGAACTTGGGCGGACCGCCGTGCCTGCCGCCCTGCCGGCGAAGCTTCGCTTCGGCGTGACGCACGGCGAGTTCGGCATCGATCGTGGCGAGGTGGAAGATGCGGCCGCGCGGGCTCAGCGCCCCGGCGCCGCGGCCGATCGCCATCGCCGCGAGGCCGATATCCTGCGTGACCACGACGTCCCCCGGTGAGAGGCGCTCGATCACCGCGAAGTCCGCCGCGTCGCGCCCGCTGCTCACCTGCACGGCCTCCACGCCGCTGCGCGAAGCGTATCGTTCGAGGTTCTGCGTGCCATTGGCCACCACCACGGCACGCCAACCCCGGGCACGGGCAGCCGAGATGGCCTCGCGCGTGACCGGACACGCATCGGCGTCGATGAAGAGTGTCGCCATGACCCGAGGTCCGGCCGGCAGGCCGGCTACCGGTCCTCGAACGGTACGTAGTCGCGGCGCTCGGCGACACTCTTGTACGCGGGGCGGATGATCTTGCCGTTGTTCGAAAGTTCCTCGATGCGGTGTGCGCACCAGCCGACAGCGCGCGAACAGGCGAAGAGCGGCGTGTACAGCTCCTCGGGGATGTCGAGCATCCGATAGATGTAGCCGGAGTAGAAGTCCACGTTCGCGCTCACGCCCTTGTAGACGGTGCGCTCCTTGGCGATCGCTTGAGGCGCAAGCTCCTCTACCTTCGTGAGCAGCGCGTATTCCTCGGAGTAGCCCTTCGCTGCCGCCAGATCGCGCGCGTAGTCCCGCAGGATGATCGTGCGCGGGTCGGAGACCGAGTACACCGGATGCCCCATCCCGTAGATGAGACCCGTCCGGTCGAACGCCTCCTTGTTAAGGATGCGGCCGAGATACGCCGAGATCTCCTCGTCATCACCCCAGTCGTCCACGTTCTCGCGCAGGTCATCGAACATCCGCACCATCTTGATGTTCGCACCGCCATGTCGCGGCCCTTTGAGCGAGCCGAGCGACGCCGCGATCGTCGCGTACGTGTCGGTGCCGGTCGATGACACCACGTGAGCGGTGAACGACGAGTTGTTGCCGCCGCCGTGTTCGGCGTGCAGCACGAGCGAGAGGTCGAGCACGCGCGCCTCGAGCGCCGTATAGCGGCTGTTGGCGCGGAGCATGTGCAGGATGTTCTCGGCCGTCCCAAGGTCCGGGTCGGGCCGGTGGATCACGAGACTCTCGCGCAGATACTGGTCCGCGTACGCCTGGTACGCGTAGACGGCGAGCAGCGGGATCGTGGCGATCACCTGCATGCTCTGCCGCAACACCGCAGCTATCGACGTGTCCTCGGCATTCTCATCGCGTGTGTACAGCGCCAACACGCCGCGCGCCATCGCGTTCATCACATCACGACTCGGCATGCGCAGGATCGCGTCGTGCACGAAGTGACGTGGAAGCTCCCGGTACGACGCCAGGTGCGACTCGAAGAGCCGAAGCTCGTTGGCGTCGGGCAGTTCGCCGAACAGCACGAGGTACGTGGTCTCCTCGAAGCCGAGCCTGCCCTCGCGCAGGAAGCCGTTCACCAGCTCGTTTATCTCGATGCCCCGGTAGACGAGCTGACCGGGGACCGGCACGTATGTGTCGCCATCAGGCGCCGAGCCGACCACGTCGCCGATCTGCGTGAGGCCCGCGAGCACACCCTTGCCCGATACGTGGCGAAGACCACGCTTCACGTCGAAGTGCGAGTAGAGCTCGGCGTCCACGATGCTGCTGTCACACGCCATCCGACTCCAGCGCTCGAACGTCTGCGCCGGCGTCTCGCGCCTGGGCGCGGCGTGCTCATCGGGTGATGTCATATCGCTCCCCTTCGGTGCTACAGACGCCGCAGCGCCGTTGTGAGCCGGAATCGGAAATCACTATTCTACCCGAAGCCGAGGGGCTCCCCCCTCACCCGGTGATGATTCGCGCCCGCGCCCGCCGCGTCCACGGCCCGAACGGACGGATACGCCTTCACGCCCGGGCACGCGAGTCCGTGAAGTGAAAGAAGCCGCCCGAGGGCGGCTTCGCAGGTTCATGTGGCGGGAGTGACGGGGCTCGAACCCGCGACCTCCGGCTTGACAGGCCGGCGCTCTAACCAAACTGAGCTACACCCCCGCGTTGGGGCGTCCGCCTCGCGGCGGACAGCAAACGGATTCTAACCACCGCGGCGGGCGTTGTCCATACACCAAGTTCGGCGGGGCATGCAGGAGGCCCGAACAGCTATGCTGGTCGTGTCCGAAAGGAGTGGCCATGTCCGAAGCAGCCGATACTCTCCGCACGACCCTCGAGATGCACATCGCCGCACACGACCGTTTCGCAGCGGTGACCGCCGCGCTCGACGCCGTTCGCACGGGAGCCATCACGATACCGGGGCTCTACGACACGCTGTGCGCGCTGATGGTGGATGTGGGAGCTTCATGGCAGGCCGGCGAGACAGAGGTCTGGGAGGAGCATTACACCACTGCGACCGTCCGCACGATCGTCGAGGCGTCCGAGCCGCTGGTGGCCGAGCGCGCCCCGGCGCCCATCGGCCGCACCGTCGTACTCGCCACACCCCCCGATGAGTACCATGACCTCGGCCTGCGGATGGCGGCTGACCGCTTCGCGCTCGCCGGGTGGACGGTCCACCTGCTCGGCGCGAACGTGCCTGCCGATGAGCTCATCACAGCAGTGCGCGAGCTGGCCGCAGACGCCATCGTGCTCTCGGCGTCCACGCACTTCCACCGCCTGGGCCTCCGGCCGTATGTCGATGAGATCGCAGCCGCCCTCCCCGACGTGCGCATCTGGGTGGGCGGCGCCGCGTTCACGATCGAAGCCGACGGGTGGGCGCGCGACATGCTGCTCGACCCCGCTTCCATCCCCTCGCTCGCAGAGCAGGTGGGCTGAGATGCTGAGCTTCAGGATCGCCGCGCGCTTCCTCAAGAGCTCGCCCGGCCAGAGCGCGCTCATCATGGCGGGCATCGCGGTGGGCATCGCCACGCAGATCTTCGTCGGCTCGCTCATCACAAGCCTGCAGGCCGACCTCATCGACGCGGCCGTGGGCTCCTCACCGCACGTCACGTTGCGTGCCGAGGATGGTGGGGCCATATCGACGCTGTTCGCCGAAGATGCCGTCGAGACCGAGCCGCTGATCTCGACGGCCGTGGCCGTCCGCACCCTTTCGGCCATCTACGCCGAGGGTGAGGACAGCGTTCCGCTCAGCCTCACCGGCGGTGACGCAGCCGGACTCGATACCATCTACAAGCTCTCTGACAAGCTCACCGAGGGCAGCTACCGGCTCGCAGAGAACGACGCGCTTGTCGGCGAACGCTTCGCTGACGAGTACGGCGTGGGTGCCGGCGATCAGCTCGACCTGCTCCTGCCGGACGGCAGCGTCGCCAGCTACAGCGTTTCCGGCGTGTTCGACCTGGGGCAGGGCACCGCGAACGAGCGATTCGTGTTCGTGGATACGGCATCCGCCGCCGACGCCCTCGGCATGAGCGATAACGAGTGCTCGGCGGTGCAGATCCAACTCACCGACCCGTTCGCGTCTTCCGAGGTGGCGCCTCGCCTGGCGGATGCGTTCGGGGTCGAGGCGGTCGACTGGCAGGCCGAGAACGAGGAGCTGCTCTCCGGTCTCGCGGCACAGTCGGGCTCCTCGGCGATGATCCAGGTCTTCGTGCTCGTGGCTGTCGCGCTCGGCATCGCCTCGACGCTCGCGATCAGCGCCGTTCAAAAGACACGGCAGATCGGCATCTTGAAGGCGATCGGTATGGGCGACGCGGCGTCCGGGCGTATCTTCCTGTGGCAGGCGGCGCTCCTCGGCGCGGGCGGCACGCTCGGCGGCATCGGGCTCGGCTACGCGCTCATCTGGGGCTTCAGCTTCGCCCCGGTGCCGTTCTCGGTCCGTCCGGAGCCGACGTTCATCGCTCTCTCGGCGGTCATCGGCATCACGGTGGCGCTCCTGTCGTCGGTCATCCCGGCGCGCTCCACCTCGCGCCTCGACCCGATCGAGGTGATCCAGAATGGCTGACCTGCTGGTTGCCGACTCACTGTCGAAGGTCTACGGCGAGGGCGACACCGCCACGCATGCGCTCAAGGGCGTGAGCTTCACGCTCGCCGAAGGCGAGTTCGCGAGCATCATCGGCCAATCGGGCTCGGGCAAATCGACGCTGCTCAACATGATCGGTCTGCTCGACACGCCCACGTCGGGCCAGGTGCTCTTCGACGGCGAGAACACCACATCGCTTGGCCGGAAGGGCCGCGCCCGCGTACGCAACAGCGGACTCGGCTTCGTCTTCCAGTTCCACTACCTGCTGCCCGAGTTCAGCGTGTGGGAGAACCTCACCATGCCCGCGCAGATCGCGGGCCGTTCCGTCACCGCCGAAGAGAAGACGCGTACGCTCGAAACGCTCGAACTCCTCGGCCTCAAGGGGCTCGAGAAGAAGAACGCCAACCAGCTCTCCGGGGGGCAGAAGCAGCGCGTGGCGATCGGCAGAGCACTGATGAACCAGCCGAAGCTGATCCTCGCCGACGAGCCCACGGGCAACCTCGACACCAGGAACACCGCGACCGTCTACGAGCTCTTCCGGACGATCAATGCCGAGCTTGGCACGTCGTTCTTGATCGTCACGCACGATCGGGCAGTGGCGCAGCAGACCGATCGCATCCTGGAGGTCTCGGACGGCGAGTTGGTGCAGGACGTCCGCAACGACTACGCCGTCGGGCGCTAGCGACGACGGGGCGCTGGGAGTAACCCGCCGTCACGTGCGCCGACGGCCTGTCGAAGGCCCCGTTCTCACGAGGCGGTCGTCGCTAGGTTGAAGCCCTGGAAGATGAAGCCGATCTCCTCCGCGCGCAGCCGCGCAATCTCTCCCCGACCAAGTCCGTCGACGCGATGGCCGTTCAGCCAGACCTCACCACGAGCCGGCGTGTCGAGGCAGTTCGGTGACCGACTCCTCGAAGCGTGACGGACCCGACATCGTCCCGTCCTCCGGGCCCGTCTACAGACCGAGACCCAGCTGCCCCGCGGTGGCACCCTCCCAGGGCGCCACGAGCTCCGGGCCGAGGATCTCGGCCAGCTCTCGCGCGTTGCGCGGCGCGTAGTCGTACTTGCAGTTGTTGAACATCACGTAGGTGACGTCAGTGCCCTCGGCCAGCTCGCGCACCTTCGGCGCCCACTCATCGAGCTCGCCGGGCGTGTAAAGGTAGTCGAAGCGGTCGGCCGCCGAGACGTTGCGCGCAAAGTATGTCTCGCGGTTCCGGCCGTGCAGTCGCACGTACCCGATCTTGCTGGTGGCGGCCACGAGCGGAGGCATCGTCGTGCGTGTGGGGAACTGCGGCGCGTCCACGGCGACGTAGCTGATGTCGCGCTCGGCGAGGAAGGCGAGTGTCTGTCGCGCTCTCCCCTCCTCTACCCACGATGGGTGGCGGAACTCCACCAGCATCCGGCGCTTGCCGAGCTTGTCCCGCGCATAGTCGATGTATGCCAGGTTCTCCTCGTGGAGCGCCTCATCGAGTGCGGTGAAGAACGGCGGGAACTGCATGAGGACGCCGCCGAGCTTTCCCGCCTCCTCGAGTGGCTCGATCGACTCGAGGAACAGATCGAAGGCCACGTCCACCATCTCCTGCGACGGGCGCTTCACCCTCCCGCGCTCGACGGCGTGCGGGTACTCGCGCAACTCGGGATGAAGAGCGCGCTCGTCCACGGCGTGCTGCGTCATCATGCCGAACGCCTTCACGTGGAACGTGAACCCGGGCGGCGTGCGCTTAGCCCAGTTCTCGACCACCCGCCGATCGGGGATCGCGTAGAACGGCGCATCAGCTTCGACGGTGTCGAACCGCTCGGCATAGTAGCGCAGCCGTGCGGCGGGCGTGCTGACGTTCGACGGGTACCAGGCCTCGATCATGGTCCGGTCCGCCCACGAGCAGGTGCCCACCCGCACCCGTCCCACGTCTCTGATCCGCCCTTCGGCCTACTGCAGGGACAGATACTCGGCGAGCGCTGCGGCCTCGTCGTCGCTGACGTTCGCGCCCTGGTCATTCATCTGGGTGATGACCTCGGCCCAACCGACCGCGTCGTAGTCGGCGGCCTCGATCCTGTCGAGCGAATGACACACACCGTCGCACTTCTCGGCCAGGATCGTGGCGCCATCGAGACCGGTGGACTCACCGATCGTGGGCTCGACCTCCACTGCCGGCTCCTCCGAGCCACACGCAGCCACCGCGACGAGCACGGCGAGCATCAGCGCGAGCAGCACAACCCGCTTGATCATCGTTCGGTCCTTTCGTCGTGCGCAGCCCAGCCGGTGGGCTGACAACCGTTAGATACCCGTGGCTGCAGCCCCCGACACGCGGGCGGCGTCGGCCTCAAGAAGCGTGGTGTAGTCGCGCACATAGTCATCGTACGTCAGCGGCACCGGCGGCGCATGGTACGGCCAGTCGAAGGTCTCGACGACCAGGTCGCTGAAGTTCGCCCGCACGAACGCCTCGGTGCGACGGTACTCCAGAAGCGGGTCGAACTCGGACATGCCGAAGAAGCACGGCTGCGGGTACGGGCCCGCGAGCTCCTCCTCGGTCACGGTGAGGATCTCGCGTACCTGCGCCACCAGCACCTGCAGCGTGGACGACGAATACGACATGAGCCGGCCCCGAAGGTCGGTGGGTGTCTCGAACCCGCCGATATCGCACATGAACCAGATCACCAGCCGCACGGCCGCTTCGTTGTTGAGCAGCCATGCGAGCGCGTTGCGCGGCACACGGTGCTCGAGCGCGCTCACCACCGCAGACACGAGCGCGCGGTCTATCGGCGGACGGGAGAGCGCGAGGTTGCTCACACACGGCGAGAGCAGGCCGACCTTCGTCACGCGCGGACCAAGCCCCTGGAGTGCGCGGAGTGCGAGGATGCCGCCGAAGGAGAAGCCGAGCAGCGCGAACTGCTCCGCACCCACGTGGTCGGCAAGATCGCCGATCACGGCAGTGAGACGGGTGCTCGAGAAGCCCTCGGCAAGCGGTGTGCTGCCACCGTGGCCCGGCATCTCGAAGAAGTAGGTGCGGTAGCGCTGGCCGATGAACTGGATCATCGGCGTCCAGTCCTCGATGAGCGAGACCGTGGCCGGCACGATGATCATGGGCGGGCCATCGCCGCATTCGGCGAAGCGCAGCCGAGTGCCCGGCAGTTCGGCATCGTGTACCGACACGGGGCAGGGCACGGACACGGGCACGGTCGTCATCGCTCCTCGGCTGGATGGCTGCGCGGCAGTTGAGGGTATCATGGCCTCATGCGGTCCGCCGAGCAAGGAGACCAGCCATCGCGCCGAACGACGCTTCCGCCACACCTCCGGTCATTGCCGAGGCTCGCGAAGGTCTGCGTGCCCTCCAGGCTCCGCTCACGGCCGGGCTCACGCTCGACGAATCGGCGCAGGCGTTCCTGGGATCGCTCTTCCTCATCAGGTGTGTGCGCAACCTGGCGGCCGTCCTTACGCTGTGCGAGGCGGGATGGGCGCCCGAAGCGCAGACGCTCCTTCGCGCGATGGTCGAGGACATGGTCACCGTGAGCTACATCTCCACGGAACCCGATGTGCTCGCCGCGAAGTGGCTCGGCTTCGAGAACCGGCGGTTACCCGGACGGGAGGAGCTCATCGCAGCCTTCGCGGGCACGGAGGCGCCCGAGCGCGAGGACCGGCCCAAGTACGAGCGCTGGACACGCTTGAGCTTCAACGCCATGGCCGAGCGTGCCGACTCGGTCGTGCCGGGCCTGACCGAGTACCTCGGCTACGTGTACCCCATCCTGTCGGATCGCGCGCACGGCAACACCTCGGCGAGCGGCCTGTACGTGCACGTGCGACCGGACGGTTCGGTCGAACCGCTGTTCCGACCGTCGCCGAACCAGGTCGCGATCACGGTGTGCAACGCAGTGACGGCCGCGCTCACGACCGCCGACCGGGCTAAGGCACTGGGCGTCGAGATCGAGTTGGGGCCCATCGAAGAGGCCGAGCGCCGCATCTACGAGGCGTGCGGCATGCCGACCGGGACGGTGCCGGACATCACGGGATGACGATAACCACCTGATACGGTATACTGCACCTCGATGGGGCACTCTATGTTGCGATATCCCCGTCCGGCCCGCCGGCTCAGCGGAACCGCCACCGGCAAGGTGCCTTTCTCTCCTCTTTCCCAACCCAGCCGCCTCGTTCCTCGCGTGCGGCGTCACGGTATCGTGTGGTTCAAGCGACCCACGGTCTCCTGCGCATCGACGATCAGGCTGCGCCGGGTGAAGCGCATCTTCACCGCTCACCCGTACGTCGAGCTCTAGCGGTTCGAGGCATACTCGAAGGCGTCCCCCACCGCGATCCCCTGCTTCTCGGCCCACCCCTGCGGGAGCTCGACCACGTACCGGCACGTCCCGGGGCTTGAAACGAGTCGCGCGTCGCCCGGGTCGAGCGGCTCGACGGCCGTGACCGTGAGTTCCTCGCCGACGAACAGCACATCGATCGGGAATGCGACCTGCTTCATGGCGAAGGTGCGAACGACCGCATCGTCATAGACGAACAGCATGCCCTCCCCGTCCGTCAGCGAGTCGTAGCCCTGCAGACCGCGCGAGCGCTCACGATCGTCGTCCGCCACGAGCACCCGGACCTCTACTCCTCCGAGGGTGACGGTCTCCCCCGCATCCGCCGAGCAACTGGCCACGAGTACTGCCACCAGTGCGAGCGACGCCAAGATCCGAAGTGGTGACATCCCGTGCCTGCCCTTCCCGTTTGCCGAGATCCGTCGTCCCAATCCTACGTCACCCGGGGCATGTCCGGCGCGCCACACAGCGGTATCATGTGCAGGCGGTTCGACGCGTGTGAGCGGACCACGCCGCAATACAAGCGAGAGGACACACATGGCAGGGCATGGAGGGTCTAAGACGGCGGTGATCGCCGCAGTGATCGGCAACCTGGTGATCGCCATCATCAAGTTCATCGCCGCAGCCATCACCGGCTCATCGGCGATGATCTCCGAGGGCATCCACTCGCTCGTCGACACCGGCAACGGTGGTCTGCTGCTCCACGGGATGAACCGCGCCAAGCGTCCAGCCGACGAGGGTCACCCGTTCGGCCATGGCAAGGCGCTCTACTTCTGGACGCTCGTGGTATCGGTCTCGATCTTCGGCATCGGTGGTGGCATGTCCCTGTACGAGGGCATCTCCCACATCAGGCACGTCGCGCCTGAGGCGATCCACAGCGACCCCACCGTGAACTACATCGTCCTTGCGGTCGCGCTCGTCGTCGAGGGATGGTCGTTTTCCGTGGCGATCCGTGAGTTCATGAAGTCGAAGGGCTCGCAGGGCTCCTGGCAGTACATCCGCAACGCGAAGGACCCGAGCACCTACACCATCGTGCTTGAGGACAGCGCGGCGATGCTCGGTCTGGTCTTCGCCTTCCTCGGCGTCTTCTTCGGACACCTGCTGCAGAACCCGTACCTCGACGGCGTCGCATCGATCGTCATCGGTTTGCTGCTCATGGCGGTGGCCTTCGTGCTCGCCTTCGAGACGAAGGGACTGCTCCTCGGAGAGGGCGTGGACGCCGAGACGCTGGCTGACCTCAAGCGCCGTGTGGAAGCCGACCCCGCCATCGACCGTGCGGGCGACATCCTGACGATGTACATGGGGCCGAACGACCTGCTCGTGAACCTGGGAGTGGCGTTCAGGCCCGGCACCACCGCCGAGGAGATGCACGACTCGATCCGCCGGGTGGAGCGCGACCTGCAGGGTGCGTACCCCGAGTGCACGCGGGTCTACATCGAGGCCGAATCGCTGCCGGAGTCGCAGGCTGAACAGAGCCTGGCCACCTGACGGGCGCGCCGACTAGTTGGCGATGTAGGCCATATCGACCGAGGTCGCTCCGTCAGCGATGAGCGCGAGCGCGTCTGAGAGGCCGACCATCTTGTTCGTGCGGTGGCGCCGCAGGCGGTCACCGATGCCCGCAAGCCGCTGCACCTGCTCGTACTCGAGCTTGCTGAAGTGCAGCTGCTCCCACTCGTCACGGCTCTTGGTGGACCACAGCTCGCCCAGCAGCCAGCGGAGGTTGCAGATGTCATCGGCGGTCAGATAGAGCCAGTCGGCCTTGAGCCCGTGCCGGGCTCGCTCGATCGCCCGGTCGACCGCACGCTGGCGGTTCACCTCATGGACGCGGATGCCGAGGCTCTCGTCGTTCACGTTGCGTCGAAGCACGGGACACTCCATTCGTGAAAAACTATCAGGTCTGCTTGTGACGTTCTTCACAGCGAGCAGTATCCCTGCACAAATGAGGAAACCCGAGTAAGACTGAACCATTATTACTCTCTGATGCATCAGGAGCGACCGGGAAGCCGGCCCTACCGTTCCTGCCCCAGGAATCGCGCGACCACGGCGTCGGCGGCAGCGCGCACGAGCACCACCTCGGGATCGATCTCAAGCGCGTGCTCCAGAGGCTCGATGAGTCGTCCGCCGCTTCGGAGACTCAGCCAGCGCAGGCGACGCGCGAGCGGCTCCCACGGACTCGTGCGGTTGCGCAGCCACAGCCAGACAAGGCTCGCCGAGAGCAATGCGAACGGCACCAGCCCGAGCCAGGACTCCACGGGATAGAGTACGACGCCGGTCGCACACAGCGCAGCGGCGGCTGCGAGCCACACCAGTGGCGTGGGCTGGTTCATCACCAGGAACACGAGCTTGGGGATCTCGATCACCTCGCCCTGCGGCTCGAAACCGATCTCCACCCGGCGCAGCCTGATGTAGACCGCGAGCGTGCCCCGTCGGCGGCGCATGTCCCACAGCGTCAGCAACAAGAACGTCGCAACGAGCACGCCGGCTCCCCAGCGTGCCGCGTAGCCCGCACCGGCGAGGCCGGCCACGGTGGCAGCGCCGGCGAGCGCACAGGCGAGGACGTACAGAGGCGGGATGCCCAGCACCGGCTCCTCAAGGCGTGCGTCGGCCACGATGTCGACGCTTGAGGAGAACAGGAGGCCGAGACCGATAGGGTCGCGCAACCCGGCCGCGAGTATCAGTAGCGTGAAGCCGGCGAGTCCGAGTGCGAACGACAGCATTGCGGGCGTCCTTTTCGTGTGGGTGCCTGGAGGTAGAATTCGACCCGCCTCCCGCCACCCCTGCACAGTGCCGGTCGCGGTTCGGCTACACTGGGATCCAGGGATACCTCAAGCGGCAAGGTGGCGATCCGAATGTCCCGACTCAAGGATCTGTTCCGGAACCCGGCCAAGCGACCACAACTAGTCATATGGCTCGGAACGGCAGCGATCGCCATCGCCCTCGTCGCCGCCGGCAGCGTGCTCGGCACATCCACCAACTGGTTCTGCACGGAGCCCTGCCACGTCGTGCACTACGACAACACCCTCACGTTCAACGAGGGCTCGCACGTGATGCAGTCGTGCATCGCGTGCCACGAGCCGGTGAATGGCAGCCCGCTCACCTTCATCCTGATGAAGATCGAGGTCGCTCCCGACCTCATCCCGACCATCCTCGGCACCTTCCATCTGCCGATGAACGAGAACCACTCGGTCGCGTTCGCCATGCCCGAAGAGCAGTGCACGCAGTGCCACACGATGGAGAACCGCACGCTCAGCCCTTCGGCGGGGATCATCATGGATCACGCGGCGCACGCTGCCGGGGGCATCACATGCGTGTCGTGCCACAACCGCGTGGCGCATCCCGAGGACGACGTCACCTACGTGCTCGAGGGCGACAAGAAGCACGAGGACTGGATGGGCATGGACGCGTGCTTCCGCTGCCACAGCCTCGAGGCCGGCGCGCTCGCGCCGGGGGCGTGTGCGGCCTGCCACCCCACAGACTTCGACCTCGTCCCGCCGAGCCACGACGCGACGGGCTGGTACGCCGAGTTCGGTGAGAGCGGCGGGCATGCGGCCGCGTACACCGAAGAGGCCGCGCGGGTGACGAGCGCGGAAACGTGGGCCGAGGGACTCCACGAGATCGAGGAGAACGAGACGCTCGACATGGGCTACGAGCAGACCGTGAACACCTGCTACACCTGCCACGCCAAGCAGTTCTGCACCGACTGCCACGGCGTGGAGATGCCGCACCCGGCCGCGTTCGCCACCGATCATGGCAACGCCGGACGCGCCGATCCGGCCTCATGCGCGAAGTGCCACGCCCGCAACGAAGCGGAGGCGGAAGGCACCGTGTTCTGCAACGCGTGCCACCATCCGCAGGGTACGCCGGAGCGGCCCTGGATCGAGCAGCATTTCGACGCGGTCAAGACCGGCGGCGCCACCGGGTGCTTCGAGTGCCACGACCCGAAGTACTGCGCGGTATGCCACGTGAGCGGTCCCGAAGCCGCGGCCCGCTTCATCCAGCAGGAAGCGGGACAGTAGCGCATCGGCCAGCGAACGATCGAGGCCCCGCCCTCCGGTGACCGAGGATGGCGGGGCCTTCGTGTTCGCTGGTGGGCGATGAGGGATTTGAACCCCCGACTTCCTCCTTGTAAGGGAGGCACTCTCCCGCTGAGTTAATCGCCCGGATGTGGTGCGAGGGTCATTGTAGCAGCACACACGATGGCACTGCCGAGCCTGGACCTACTGTCCGAGACTGAATCCCATGCCCTCGTACGTGTGGACATCGGCGAGTCTGGTGATCACGCTGTCACGCTCGACCACCGTGGTCGACGGCGGGGGGGGTAGCGACGGGAGTGCACCCGTCTGCTCCAGCAAGCCGCGCGCCTCAGTCCTCGGCTTCAGTCACGCCAGACTCGCCGCTCACCCGCTCCACCGGCAGCGTGAGGGTGAACGTGGAACCCTGACCCACCTCGCTCACGACCGTGAGTGTGCCGCCGAGAGCCTCGGCGAGCCGCCGCGATATCGACAGCCCGAGCCCCGCACCGGCCTCGCCCGTCGGGCCTGTATGCACCTGATGGAAGTGCTCGAAGATCAGCTCGAAGTCTCCGGGGGCGATGCCGATCCCACTGTCCATGACCGAGAAGGCGATCGCACCCTGACCGTCGGAACCGACGGTCACCTCCACGCTGCCCTGCGCAGTGAACTTGATCGCATTGCCGATCAGATTGAGCAGGATCTGGTCGAGGCGACCACGGTCCGACACCATCTCGTGCGGCACGTCGTCATCCGCTGTCCAACCGAGCTGCAGGCCCTTGCCGGCGGCGACGGGCGCCATCATCTCCACGAGACGGCCGACCACCTCGGCGGGGTCGAACGGCGCATCGACGATGGAGAGCACCCCGGCATCGATGCGGCTGAGCTCGAGCACCTCGTTGACGAGCGAGAGCAGCTGCTGGCCTGCGTCGTTCACCATGCCGATCTGACGACGCTGCTCCTCATTGAGGTCGCCGGTGCGGCCCTTGAGCATCAGGTCGGTGAAGCCGATGACCGAGTTCAGCGGAGTGCGCAACTCGTGGCTCATCGAGGCGAGGAAGTCGTCCTTGGCCCGCGTGGCACGCTGCAGGTCTTCGTTCACCATCGTGAGCTCGCTCGTGCGATCCTGTACGGTCTGCTCGAGGTGGTCGCGATACTGGCTCAAGGCCCGCTCGGCGCGCCTGCGCTCGGCGTTCTCCATCTCCAGCATGATGTGCGACTGTTGCAGGTTCTGGATCATGCTGTCGAAGGCCATCGCGAATTCGCCCACCTCATCGAGCGACTCGATGCCACTACGCACGTCGAGGTTGCCCCGACCGACACGCGCGGCGCTGTTTCGGAGCGTCTCCAGCGGGACGACGATCGTGCGGTTGGTGGAGATACCGATGAGTACCATCGTGAGGACGCCGATGGCGGAGACCACCATCACGACGATGATGGTGGTCCGCTGCGCCGAGCGAGCTTCTTCGACGGCGTGTCGCTCAAGAAGAACCGTGTCGGTGACAATCGACTGCATGACCACGAGCAACCGGGATGTCAGGCGCTGCTCGTACTCGTGGGCGACCGCCTCGTCTTCCTCCGTCACATGGGGCAGTTCGTGCGTTGCGACGATCTCCGCGAAGGTCTCGCGCGCCACCTCGAGATTGTCCTCCAGACGGGTCATGACGGCCTGATCGCCGTCACTCACCTCGGTCTCCGAGAGCAGCGCTTCGAGCGATGCGTGCTGGTCCTGCCACTGCGCCTGCGCACGAGGCTCGCGATTGGCGAGGTAATCCGTGGTGAGCATGGAGAGCTCGAAGACGCCCGTGAGCACCTCGGTGGCCCGCTCACCTCGAATCAGTGCCAGGTCGACCGATCGCAAGCCGATCAGCAGTGTTCCACCTGCCGCCATCGCGATGATCACCACGAAGACCGTGCTCAGCCTGATGCGGGTGGATATCTTCACCTGATGACCGTCACCCGGTCGGGCGCGATAGCGTCCAGTACGGTGGTGTCGATGATCGAGAGCATGTCCAGCACCTCGGGTGCGCTCACATGACCCGATCCGATCGCCCATCGGGCCTGATCCTCGAATCCGAGCAGCAGCGACTGCCTGAGGCCGACGCTTCCGTGGACGATGATGCAGTCGCAGAGGTCCTCCGCCGGTACACCCATCGCCTCGGCAACCTCTGTCTTGAGACGACCGGTGTCATCGGTCACGCTCGCGTCCTCGGCGGCGATGAACGCTCGAACGAGCCGCTCTTCGATCTCGGGGTCCAGCTTCCCCTGCCCACTACGGACGCACAGACTCATCGTCTTCTCGTACAGTCCTTCTTCCTCGAACAGCACGAAGTCGCGGCCAAGCGCGTCTTCCAGCTGGGAGATGAACGGCTGCCGAAGGGCTGCCGCATCGATCTCGCCCGCGATCAGCGCCGCCGTCACGTTCTCGAACGTGTCGTAGGTGAACTGAACATCGGAGTCCGCCAGAGCGTACTTCACCAAGACGGTATGCAAGAAGAAGTTCGCCGCGGTGCCCTGACGTGTCCCGACACGCTTGCCCCGGAGGTCCGCCGGCTCTGTGATGCCCGCACTCGCTCGTGCCACGATCTTGATGTCGTTGGCATGCGTACCGATGGTCGTGATGATACGGAACGGCTTGCCCTGGACGGCCGCCATGACGATGGGTGTATCCGCACAGAGCGCGGCGCCGATGTCCCCGGCGAGCATCGCCTCGAGTGCGGTCTGTGCACTCTCGAACTCGACCAACTCGACGTCAAGGCCTTCCTGCTCAAAGAACCCTTCGCCTGCAGCGATGTACGCGAGTGAATCGAGCGCTTCGCCACTTACGCCGAGGGTGACCTGCCGCATGTCCTCAGGCGCAGTCGCCTGACCGTCACCACACCCGGCCAGGGGGGCGAGCAGTGCACAGCACACGAGGATGGTCGCCACCCCCGCAGAAAGGGACCCGTGCGGTCGACGCATCACGCGTTGCCTCTCAACGGCCACCTGGACACAGGCGGGCTTCATCGGAGCACGGATGCCGGCCGTGCATGACGCTGCTCAACATAGTATCAATCGGCGGGTCTTCTTCGCATAGCCATGACACGGATGTCACCCACCGGCCGATGGCTCAAGGGTCTGTCGGAGTTGCGCAAGGTCCGCCTCGGCGGCTAGCTCAACAGCCTGCCGAACGTAGCGCTCCAGCATCGAGTCGTCGCCCTTGAGTTCGACGGTGACCGAGAGCGAGAGGAGCGTGCCGGGCCCATCGGAGCCGAGTTCGTAGCAGCCGTGGGCACGCGCGCTTCCGCGCGCGCGGAAGCAGATACGCCGGTTCAACTCGGACTCGGTCACTTCCAGATTGACGCCGGTGATCCGGCCTTGATTCGCGAGGGCTTCACGAACGTGGGTGCCGAGACCATCGCCGGGGTCGGCCATGTAGGCGAAGACCTCATCGACGGGACGCCCGATGTAGACGCTCGAGTTCACACGCACGTCGAACCGCCCCCCACCCTGTCCCGGTCACTTCTGCTCCAGCGCTCGCTTCAGCCGATCGAGATCGGTCTTGAGCAGCTTGTCCGCCTCTTTCTGGGCTCGGCCCTCGAACAGCGCGATGGGGCCGCTCAGGTTGGCGGAGATCGTGACACTCACCCGGGTGGCCGTACCGTCCGGGCGACAATGGAAGGACATCCGTGCTCGTGCCGGCTCGTGGATCACGTAGCCGAGCCGTTCGGGCGGCTCGAACTCGCTGACCTCGAGTTCCACCGACTTGCCCTTGCCCTGGTACGAGTAGGTCTGCGAGATCCGGTCCCCAACCGCGGTGGCGCGACCGCGGGACGAGTCGAGGTGGCTCCGCCACGCGCGATCGTTGGCGGTGTCCGCGATGAACGCGAATGCAGTCTCCACTGGGCAGTCGATCAACACGCTCGCGCGCGCTTGCATCAGTGCTTCTCCTCCGTCCGGATACCGAGGCCGACAGCGATCATGCCGATGCCGGCGCCCACGACAGCTATCCCCGGGCCGGGGCAGACCAACATCGGGATGCCCACGAGGACCGTGAGGACGCCGAGAACGACCGTGAGGCAACCGCGCCGGCCCCGAGCGGGACGGGCGGCAGCGGGGGGCGATTCGGCGGGGATGTCATCCGGCGTGGTCATGAGGGGTTCTTACCCCCGGACGCGGGAGAGCCCGCACGTCCAGGATGCCGGTGGGATCGTGGCGCGCCCGAGGGATGGGCATTCGCGCAGAGGAGCTCACGAATACTCTGGTGCCCCCAAGTGAATTCGAATCCTGATTGTGCTTGTGACTATTGGGACTCGTTGGGACGCGTTGGCACAGCGGAGCTGCGGCGAGTCCCAATAGGTACCAACGAGTACCAACAGTCACCATGTATTTGGGCGACAAATCGGGCGACAAATCCGGGGGGCGATCCCGACCGAAGAGCCTCCGTCAAACCCGGGGCGTTCCACTTCCGAGAGGGAGGGACCCCTTCCATTTCCGCGGGCTCCATCGAGCCTGTTGAACACGTGCTACTCGGTTTGGTCACCGCCGTGGCAGTCAGCGCACGTATCCAGCCCGAAGTCACGATGGTTTTCGGGCAGTGTGCTCCTTGCCTCGACGTGATGACAGTAGTCGCAATCCTCGAACATGCCGTCTGCGGCATGCGGTCTCGAGTCGGCAGGGCTCTTCGAGAGGCCAGCGGCGGCGGGTTCGATGCCCGCTTTGTCGGAGTTGACGGGGTGACACAGCAGGCACTCATCGGTCTCGTACAGCAGGTGGCCCTTAGGCATGCCGAAATCACGTGCCGGCTCGCCATGACAGAGGGGGCAGCGGCTGCTGCCCATTGCGATCGAGTGCGGGACGCGGACAGCTTTGGACGGGACATGGCACGACCCGCAGGTCTTCAGGCTGAATGAGCGGTGCGTCGCCGGAATGCTGTCCTGCTCGGCGGCATGACAGTCCCCGCACGCCTCGGTCTCTCCTGATGGCGGATGAGGATTGGCCGGTGCGCCTGCCTCGGCTTTGGTCGGCGCAATGGAAGAGGCCGTGCTGGCGAACAGCGCGATGGCGGCAACGAACAGCGCCAGGATGCCTGTAACGACCGCTGTCACGACGCGGTGGTTCATAGTATCTCCCTACACCATGTCAAAGCGCTCGGTGTGGATCAGTTCGGCTGGTACGCCGATCCTCGGCAGAACGTCCTCCATTGCGTCCATAAGCGGAGTCGGACCGCAGATGAAGTACTGGAAGTGTCGGTAGATCGTTGGTGGGAGATAGCGCGTGAGGGTTTCTGCTGTGACGAAGCCGCGCTCACCCGTCCAGGCGTCATCCGCGCGCAGCAGGACTGTCACGAGTGTGAGCGAGGGCATGCGCTCGGCAGCTGCCGCGAGTTCTTCGCGGAAGGTCAGGTCCTCGAAGTCGTTGGCTGCGTGGAAGATGAAGACAGGTCGTGTGTCGGCGCGCGTCTCAAGGGCTTGGAGCATGGAGTAGAGCGGCGTAATGCCGACCCCGCCGCCGATGAGGACGTATCCGGCCCCTTGCTCACGGTCGATGGTGAACACGCCGTGTGGACCGTCCACCCAGGCGGTTGCTCCCACCTTGACACGGGGTACCACCTCCGCGGACCAATCACCAAGCTCCTTGATGGTGAAGGCGATTGCGCCGTCATCATTGGGGATGTCGCCGTTGGAGGAAAATGAGATCGGGTGCTTGTCGGTGCTCAGCGGACCGCGGCCGAATCCGATCCAGGCGAACTGGCCGGGCTCGAACCGGAAACCCTCATGACCGACCGGTCGTAGTATCAGAGTGTGCGACTTACCGTGTTCCGTGCGGTTCTCCACGACCTCCCACGGCAGGCCTCTCAGCGAGAGCGGTCTGATCAGCCGGTAGCCCAGAAACATCCCGATGAAGAAGAGGAGGTAGACGATCAGCAGCGTTTGCATGATGGGCGCTGCCGCGAACCGCCCGATGCTCAGGATGTGTGCGGCGGCGAAGCCGATCAGCAGGACGGAAAAGATGCCGTGGGTCAGGTGCCACAGCTCGTACGACATACGCATCAGGCGACGGTACACCGACAGCCCGACGACCAGTGCTGCGAGCACGAAAGCAGCGATGCCGATGTTCACGGACCACGGAGAGGTTGCCGATGGCACCAACAGTTTCATGGTGTATGAACGATCGGCCACGAGGAGAATCGGATGTGCCGAGGCGAACGCCATGGCTGCGATGCCGATCTGGCGGTGGAATTGGAGCAGTGAGTCTATCCCGAAAGCACCCGCGACCCCGCGCAGTCGGGATACGAGGGCGAGCTCGGTGGCCATGAGCGCCAGGGCAACGTAGCCCGCTGCTGCTGAAAGGTAGATGAGCGGACTGGCTGCCTGGCTCGGATCCAAGAAGATGACACCCAGTACGAGTGGCGTCAGGATGATCGTCAGGTACAACCCGAACCAGAACACGCCACGCATGATGAGCCGCATATGGGTCTCCCTCGCGCCGCGACCTGGCCAGCTATCGTCTTCGCGGTCCCCTGCGGTGGAGTATAACAAGCGAGGTCGCTTGCATGGCGGTCCTGACGTCAACCGCGTGCCGACCGTGGGCGCATGCTCAGCGAGGAGATAGCGGCCGCCCTATCCGAGCGGCGGATGCGCGCAGCCCTAGCGGGAGTCCAGCGGTATTCCCCGCTCCGAGGACCCCAGGAAACGTCCGCGCCCCAGTGGTCAGCGTTTCGATGGACAAACAAGACCGGGATGTTTGGCGACAAATCGGGCCGAAATGGCCGCTGAGCTGCGGTATTGTCCCATCTCGGCTCTCGCCCCAAGAGACAATTGTAGCCCGATTTCACGCACGCAACAGGGAATTCCAGGCCTCTGACCTGGGGTTTCTTGGTGCCCCCAAGGGAATTCGAATCCTAGTTGTGCTTGTGCTAGTTGGTGCTACTTGGTGCTTGTTGGTACTCAGGAGCTGCGGTGAGTCCCAATAGGTACCAACGAGTACCAACAAGTACCAGGTATTTGGGCAACAAATCGGGCAACAACTCTGGGGCGAGTCCCAGCGTGAGTGCCTCTGTCAAACCCGAGGCGTTTCACGGGAAATCGACCTGCTCATGCAGCCCAGTCGATTGAAGCCGTCTGACTACCCTACTCGATCCCCTTGAGCACCACATCGACCGCACCGACCATGTCCACGTCGCCCGGCACACCGGCAGCGCGGGCCATGCGTCCGGTCATGACTGCGGCGAACGGGATTGCGAAGAGGGCAAAGGCCGCGCGTGCCACGTCGACGTCTGCGCGCACCCGACCGAGCTTCTGCTCGGCCTCAAGGTAGCGCGCGAGCGGCTCCAGCGGCGCGACTCCGGGCATCTCCGCCCTCGCCGGCCCCGCAGACGAGAACAGCGCGGCCGCGAGCTCCGCGTCGGATGACATGGCGGCTTGAAGCGGTGCCACATTCGCCTCAACATCCTCGATCGCGTGGATGAGGAAGAGCAGGTTCTCGCGAACGGTCTTCTTGCCGGCGAGATCGGGCAGCTGGGTGATTGCGGCTGAGTTCGCAGCGTTGCGATCGATGAACACAGCCTGGAAGAGCTGTTGCTTGTCAGCGAAGTGCCGGTAGATCGTGCCTTCTGAGACGCCCGCCGCCTTCGCAATCTCTTTGGTCGTGGCGCGCGCGTAGCCCCGCTCGGCGAACACGCCCTCCGCTGCATCGAGGAGCTGCTGTCGTGTGGCCTCGCCTCGACCGCTCATGTGCCACTCCCTCTGCTAGTAGGTGATCTCCCGGAAGTGCATCACGGCCATGGCTATGACGACACTCCCTAAGAAGTACGCCGCGCCGAGCTGTAGTGCCGAATTGAATGGGATCGCAGGCGTGCCGCCGACGGCGAGTGCCGTGAGCGTTGAGCCGAGGAGCCAGTCGCTCGCATCCTGGGCGACCGCCACGATCATGTTCTCGAAGACGACCACATAGCCCACACCCACGGCGATCGCCACCCCTGAGCTGCGCGTCAGCAGCGCAATGAGCAGGCCGATGACGCCCCAGACGGTCGCCGAGAGCGACAGGTTGCGAAACGCCTCGGTGAGCGTGGCGAGCGTGCCGGTAGTCCAAGCGGCGGTGGATACGTCGAAGAAGGGGGCGCATAACAGCGCAGTCCCGTAGGCGGCGAGCGTCGCGACGAGCGTGCCAGCGAGTGTGTACAGCACGAGCGCAAGGGCCTTGCCCACCAGCAGACGCCAGCGTCGCGGCTCGGCTTGTGCGAGCAGGCGGATGAGGCCGGTCGAGTAGTCCGACGCCACCGCGATCGCCCAGAGCGAGAGCGCGATGATCCCGATGAGGTTGGCGGCGAGCGCGAGACCCGCAGTGAATCCGTCGGACGCCGCGAGCGCAGCTTCAGAGGGGATGTACGCGCCCGGTCCTACGCCGGTCCTACCGGCGGCGGCAAAGCCGATGATGGTGGCTATCGAGCCGAACGCGGCCATCGCGCCGATGCCGCCGATGATGAACGACAGCCGGTTCAGGCGGATGAGCTCTGACTTGATGACCTTAAGCATCGTCGACCTCCTTGTCGGTCACAGACGCGTGTTGCGAGAAAAGCGGCTGCCGTTTGGCGCGCCGGCGGGAACGGAAGAGGGCGTTGTCGCCGTCGGTCGCGCCGGTCATCTCGAGGAAGACGTCCTCTAGCGTGTCCTCGTACGCGCTCAGCTTGCGCAGCGTGATGCCGCCCAGGGCGGCGACGCGGTTGAGTTCGGGCGCGTCGGAGGCCCGCGCTTCGACGACGAGGTCCCCGTTCGCCTGGCGGAAGCCCCACCCACGGGCGGCGTAGAGTTCAGCGAGGCGCACCGCATCCTGCTCGTGCTCGGGCGCCACCTTCACGTGCGCGGTCGTGCGCACCATGAGCTCGGCGAGCGGGCCGGAGAAGAGCATCTCCCCAAATCTGATGATGACCACTTGACTGCATGCAGCCTCAATCTCGGAGAGCAGGTGTGACGACACGAGGAGGGTCCGGCCCTGGGCGCCGAGTTCCTGCAGTAGTATGCGCACCTCCACGATGCCGGCCGGATCGAGGCCGTTCGTGGGCTCGTCGAGGATGAGCAGCTCGGGGTCGGGCAGCAGCGCCGCCGCGATCGCCAGCCGCTGTTTCATGCCGAGTGAGTACGTCTTCACAAGGTCACGCTCGCGACCGCTGAGCCCTACGGTGTCGACGACCTCAGCGACACGCGTTGTCGGCAGACCCCGCAGGGCGGCGAGGGACCGCAGATTCGCACGTGCCGAAAGCGACGGCACGAACGAAGGGCTCTCGATAAGCGCCCCCACCCGGTGCGCATATGCCGCGGGCTTGGAGATCGGCGCGCCGAGAACCTCACCGCTGCCGGCCGACGGGTTGATGAGGCCGAGCAGCATACGGATGGTGGTGGACTTGCCAGAGCCGTTCGGTCCAACGAAGCCAACCACGCCACCCTCTGGGATGTCCAGGTTGAGACGATCGACGGCTACGAGGTCGCCGAAACGCTTCGTGAGGCCCTGCGTGATGATGGCGCTCATTCGTCCTCCCGTGGGGAATGTGAGCGTGCGCTCACACTGATGGGACGAATGTAAGTGAGCACTCACTCCCATGTCAATCGGAGGAAGCCGCTTTCTGCATTCGATTGGGGTAGCGGGCCCGTCCCGAGCTGCGCCGATCCGTCCGGTTAGCCGTCAACCGCCGACTCCATCGTCTTGACCAACCCAGACATCACCGAGAAGGCGTACTGCCTGAACTGCGCGTCACCGAGGCGCGGAAAGGCCGTGGGCGGCTTCTGGTTGATGAGCGCATCGACACCACTAGACTCCGGCCCGTCGAAGATCCCGTTCAGGTTCTTGAGGCTCTTCTTGAACCATGCCGGCTTCTGCGCGGCGAGACGCTCGAGTTCCGCGTCGATCGCCCCCCTCCACTCGGGGAAGGCATCGAGCACGAAGAAGATGTAGTAGAGATCCTTCTCCGCTTTGAGCCGGTCTCGACGATTCTTGAACACTAGCGACTTGTGGAAGACGAAGGCGCCGGGCCTCGGAACGAGGATCGTCAGGTCGACCTCTCCATCGGTCAGACCAGCGAGGGCGACCGGCCACGGGCTATCGAGCAGGAGCCCGACGTAGTGCAACTCCTGAGCTGAGAGGTCCGGCTGCACCATTATCGCGGCCTCGGACGCGCCCGGCGCGTCGGTGATGAACTCGATCTCTATGTCGTCATCACCCTGGGTCGCGACGTACTTCGTGACTGGCGGCGAATCCAGTGAGTGGAACTCACAGCGGAAGTTGGCGCTCTTGAGCAACTCATCGATGCTCCTGCTCCTGACCGGCACCGAGCGGGGCACGGCGAGATCGATGTCGCGGGTTCGAGGTGATCGACCGGCCGTGCCGGCATCGTAGAGCAGCTCGTAGATGTGCGGCACCCAACCCCCGGCAACGACGACGACGTCGAGGTAGGGTTCGATGGCGGCAATGCCGCGCGCAAGGACCGGGTCGAGCTGGCTCACGGTCGATCATCCCGCTCGACGAGCGAGCGCAGGCGTCGCTCGTAGAGGTGCTCGGCCTGCTCCCGGCCACGGACGGGATAGTCGTAGAGGTCCAGATAGAGCTGGAGGTCGGAGGCCACTTTGATCCCGCCTTTCGATATCTGCCGGTCGTAGAACGCCGACTCCCGATAGTAGGGCACCGATATGTTGACGTTGCCGCCGCGCTCGACTCGCCGTGCGCCGAGGTCTGCAAGCGCAGGCGCCACGTCTTCGAGTTCCCTGACGTAGACGTCTGCGATGTCGAACACAGTGTAGCGGTCAACTAGACTCGCACCGGCGTGACCCGTGAGGACGTAGTCGGCACCCTTGGCGTCGAACGCCTCGGCGACACGGGGCAGGAGGTCTTCGGCGCTCGGCGCGAGGATGAAGTAGCTTGCCGGGACCGGTCGGCGGCGGCCTCGATACGCCGAGGTCCAGTCACGCAACAGCTCCTCTGCATGGCGAAGCACGACCTTCTCGTCGCGCCTGGACACATAGCCGCGTCTCTCCAGCTCCCCGATCACCTTGGACACGTAACCCGGGGTGAGTTTGATTCGCTCGTCTGTCGAGCTGACCCCGCTCGCTATCTCACGTACGCCCATCGGCGCGTGCGCGACGAGAAGGGTGCGCAAGACGAGCGACGCCTTGTCCGAGAAGAGGTCCCGCTGCCCCCGCTCCTCCTTTGCCGGATTCGCGAAGCCACGCCGGTCGATGTGGATCCCCGGCGCCGCGAGCCACGCATTGCCCGCATAGTCGATGAAGGCGGCGTTTGAGTCGCGCAGCAACTGCTGGCTGGCCGGGCTGAGGTATGGGGAGGCGATGACGGGAATCGAGGAATCGCCCTGCGGCGGAGCAATACGCGCGAGCTCGACAGCATCGATCAGCTGCGCCCTGCTAGCGCCGCGCCGCAGCTCGACTTGGAGACGCACGTCCCCGCTGGCGAGGTGCACATCCACTTGAGCCGCTGATCTGCGCCCTCGTGACTGGCTCGGACCCACCTCGAGTGCGGCGTCCGGGAAGATGCCCCGAAGCGCGTGCTCCAAGTCACGATATTCGTCGTCTGCGCTGGCCGCAACCATGTTTCCTCCAACGTATCTGTTTCCCAATCAGGAAACACAATACTCTTTGGAAACATCCGCGGCAAACGCCGCTTTCTATGCACTCCGGAACGGCTGCGTCACGCCTTCGGATCGATTCTTGGCAGTTTGGGCGACAAATCGGGCGACAACAGCGTTCTTGAGCAACAGGGACTACTGAAAGGCGGTTGAGCGGGAGCAACACGCACCCTGAGCTGGGGTTTTGTCCTCTGCGCACCTCTCAGGAGGGCATGATTTGGTGCCCGATTCCAAGCACGCAACAGGGAATTTCAGGCCTCTGACCTGCGAAAACGTGGTGCCCCCAAGGGAATTCGAATCCTGATTGCGCTTGTGTTAGTTGGTGCTACTTGGTGCTTGTTGGTACTCAAGAGCTGCGGCGAGTCCCAATAGGTACCAACGAGTACCAACAGTCACCAGGTATTTGGGCAACAAATCGGGCAACAAATCGAGAGGCGCGGCCTCCACGATTGCGTGATCCGTGAATGACATCATGACGCATTAACGATATCATCTGGGTGTCCTGCGATTCATTCCTGTGAGGAGATGACATGCGCGGCTCATTCAAACCAGGTCACCTCGAGCAGATGACCGTGCCCATGTCCACGGTCCGCTCTATCGGTCTCCTTGGCGAGTACAAGGGCAAGCAACAGCTCTTCGAGAAGCAGTCGCCTCAGGCTTTGAGCGCGCTTCGCGAGATAGCGCGCGTTCAGAGCATCGAGTCGTCGAACAGGATCGAGGGCGTGACCGCGGCCTCGGGGCGCGTGGCCGAGCTTGCTGCCCAGAAGACGACGCCGAGAGACCGCTCAGAGCAGGAGATAGCCGGCTATCGCGACGTACTGTCGACCGTCCACGCAAACGCGCTCGGCATGGACTTCTCGACCGGCCTCGTGCTTCAGCTCCACCGGGACCTCTACCAATTCTCACCTGCTCCGGGCGGGGCGTGGAAGACCACTGCCAACGACATCGTCGACGTCCTGCCCGACGGCACGCACCGCTTGAGGTTCAGCCCTGTTGCACCTCACGTCGTCGACACCGCCATGAACGAGCTCGTCACGGGCTACCACTCGCTCGTGTCGGGAGGACACGTGGACTCGCTGATCGCAGTCCCCGCATTCGTGCTCGACTTCCTGTGCATCCACCCGTTCTCCGACGGTAACGGACGGATGTCACGCATCCTGAACCTCATGCTCCTGTATCAGGCTGGCTATGACGTCGGCCGCTACATCAGTCTCGAGAAGGTCATCGAGGACTCGAAGGAGACGTACTACGAGGCACTCGAAGCCTCCTCGGACGGATGGCACGAGGGCCGACACGACCTCGTTCCATGGCTCCAGTACTCGCACGGCGTTCTCATCGCAGCCTACTTGGAGTTCGAGCAGCGAGTCGGGCAGATGGGGACAGGGCGCGGGGCGAAGCGCGAGATGGTGATCGACTGCATCCGGCACCTCCCGGCGACCTTCCGGTACGCCGACGTCGAGCGAGCCTGTCCGGGAGTGAGCCGTCCCACAATCGTGCGCGTACTCGGCGAGCTTCGAGACAATGGTGAGATCAGGTGCACAAAGGGCGGGCGCGACGCGACGTGGGAGAAAACGGCTCAGTGAGTCATTAACGATATCATTTGTGGGATATCTGATTCGTTTAAGGGGCTGCGGGCGCTTCTCAGCAACAGGGACTGCTTCTGGGCCGCATGAAGGCCCCAACACCCCCTCTGAGCTGCGCCTTTACCCTGCGACCGCCCTCAGCCATAAGACATTTGTAGCCCGATTTCACACTCGAAATCGGGCTACTCAGGCCTTTGACCTGCGGTTTTATGGTGCCCCCAAGGGAATTCGAATCCTGATTGTGCTTGTGACTATTGGGACTCGTTGGGACTCGTTGGTACAGCGGAGCTGCGGTGAGTCCCAATAGGTACCAACGAGTACCAACAGTCACCATGTATTTGGGCACCAAATCGGGCACCAAATCGGGGGCGCGATCCCAGCGTGAGTGCCTCCGTCAAACTCGGGGCGTTTCACCCGGGGCGATTCAGAATCGCCGCCCTGATTGTGCTTGTGACTACTGGGACTCGTTGAGAGACTCACCCCAGCTACTTGACCTGTCCAATCGAAATCCCCGAGATACTGTCCGTCGTGTTGTAGGGTTGCCTGATGATGGTCAGTTCCACATCTTCGATCGTCTCGTACGTTGTCACAAAGTCATCGGCGTTATAGACATCTACCCTCACGACTATGTCCGCATTGCATGAGAACTGGCCCACATGGCCGTGATCATCTGTGCCGACGATCGGCGTCCTGCGCATATCAAAACTGGATGCGGATTCATCGTCTCCTGTCTCAGAAGCCATGGTGACCGTGTAGTGCGCGTTGCTGCCATGTCTATCCACGATAGAGCCAAACGTGTCCATGAGATTCTCAACATAGGGATCATCTTTGGTGAAAGCGGCACCGGGAGACTGATCCAAGCCTGAGTTGTATGAACACAAGTCCTTGAAGTGGTCGTCAATCACTTCTTTGCCGTTTGGATTTCTGGCCAGAGTGTTCATGTAGATCGTAAGTTGTCTTGCGGTGTAATTGTTGAACACATCCAGCGAGAGCTGGGCACTGACTTCGCTGTCTAACGGCAGTTCATAGAATTCGAAACCTAGATCGCTACTGCCACCCGATGGGCTGTTGATATCGTACTCAGCTACGTACGCATCAGTGATCATGGAGCCTTGATCGCTTGCGTCTCGATACGCCTTCTCTGCGTAATACGTTGACAGCGGGTCGCTGTAGCGGGCCCCATACTCCGCGATGAACTCCTTTGCCTCGCTTGGAATGGGTTCCTCGGCAGTTTCAGTTGTTGTCTGTTCAGCTTCCTGCGGCGCCTTGGCCGTGCATCCCCCACCGATCACCGCAAGAACAGCCAGGCCAGCGCCGAAGAGACCCACCAGGCGCACGCCCCTCAGTCCACTCATGCGAGCTACCGAGTCCCCTCGTCGGGAGTCGCTGAGGCCCCCGCCACAAACACCCGCCGAGCTCACAATCTGACTACTGCGCTGATCGCTCACGTGTCCCCCAGTTGACTAGGCTGCCGTAGTTCCGATGAATCCGTGCACCGGCAGATGCCCGGCACTTCCTTCTGGTCCGCATTTGCGCTAGCGCTCCACCCGAGCGGAGATGCGATAGTTCGCGCCTCCGCGAATCACGGTGTAGGTGTAGCGGTACGTCCCCGAGGTCCATACTTCCTCTGTATCCACGAGGAACGTATCGCCACTGACGCGGGTCATCTCGTACGTGGCGTCTCCCCCATATAGGTAGTAGTCATCCCCGGGCGAGAGTTCATGGGGTTCACTCGCACGATACTCATCCGTGACTCTCTTTGCAGCAAGCTCGAACTCACGACCTCTGATGAGACTCAGGTAGTCATCCACGAAGGAGAAAGCGCCATAAGTGCTGTCTTCGTAGAGGTCGGGGTTGTTCCATCCGTCTGCTATGGTGGGCCAGCCCGAGCCAGCGCCACGAAGATCCACCGACGTGGAGGACACTCTCCACGAGTCGGCGCCGAGGCGGTCGAGTTCGATGATCTTGTACCAGCGCATCTTCTCGGGACCGACATAGAACCCGTCTCCGTCGTAGCCGGCAGCGGGTGCGTAGACCCAGGTCGGATCGATGACCGATGCCACGGCCTCCTCCGCAGTAGTGAAAGTGTCGGATGGAGCGGCGCTGGCGGACTTGCTCGCCGGCGCCTGGACAG
The DNA here is from genome assembly GCA_002423585.1 of Actinobacteria bacterium UBA6100. GTDB lineage: Bacteria > Actinomycetota > Coriobacteriia > Anaerosomatales > Anaerosomataceae > UBA6100. The sequence continues at coordinate 133,691 of DIWS01000015.1, read as the reverse complement.
GCTCCTCGGCAGCCTGATCCTCCGTAGCACTGCACCCGGTCATCACCGCAGCGGTGAGTACCAGCGCCATCAAGCGTGCGATCAGTCGTACTGGACCGGCAACCACCGACTGCCTCATTGAGATCCCCTTCGCTCCCCTGCGACCACGAGGGTCGATACTCGGCCCTCGCGATGGTCGCTCACGGCCCCTCGATTAGATTGTGGAGGTCGTTGCCGGCGGTTGTCCATCGCTGCAACACGCCCTGTACTGCTTACGTCTTGGCGCTTCATCAGACGCCGAGCGCTTCGGGATGAGTGTACCTGACGGCGTTCTGCTGAAAGCGCCTGTTAGCGGGAGGCCTCAGGAATCCCATAGCCCCAGTTGCACTGGACGAGAACATGCGTGGTGCAATCGGGCAACACATCGGGCAACAACTCGGCCGAATCCGATTCCGGGAACAAGGGACTGCTATTGGGCCGCGTGAAGGTGTCGACACACCCTCTGACGTGCGCTTCTAGCCTGCGACCGCTCTCAGCCCAAAGACATTTGTAGCCCGATTTCACGCTCGAAATCGGGCTACTCAGGCCTGTGACCTGCGGAAACTTGGTGCCCCCAAGGGAATTCGAATCCTAGTTGTGCTTGTGCTCGTTGGTGCTACTTGGTGCTAGTTGGTACTCAAGAGCTGCGGCGAGTCCCAATAGTCACCAACGAGTACCAACAGTCACCAGGTATTTGGGCGACAAATCGGGCGACAAATCTGAGGGCGCGATTCCAGGATGCGCGCCTCTCCCAAACCCAGGGCGTTTCACGACAGAAAAAGAGCTGGACGGTGCAGTCCAAACTTGAACCTACGCAGGAGCCTCTGCCGAGTTCACCGGGTCGCGTCCCACCATGTGGTGTAACTAGGTCGCCTGCTTGAACAGCAGGCGGCCACCGTGTGATTCTTCGAAGCGACCAAGCATTCGGAGAAGGGACACACGATGGCCGACAACAGCATGGAACTGACCGACTTCCTGCGCAAGGCGGTGGGTGGCGGGAATATCGACTTCTTGCGTGAGGGAGTCCGCGTGCTCTCCCAGGCGCTCATGGAGCTCGAGGTCTCAGAGCAGATCGGAGCCGGCAGGCACCGTCTGTCCGGTTTGATTGACGGCGTTCGCCCTGAGGCCGTCGGCAGCGTCGCGTCGGCAGAGGATAACCTGCTCGGCAAGGTCCAGCTGCTTCTCGCGCTGCTGACCGCGTGCGTGGCCGGCATGTCCGCACTCGGGCTGTTCAGCATGTTGGGCGCCTCAGTCCTAGAGCGCACCGGCGAAATTGGCCTCGTGAAGGCAATCGGCGCCAGCAATGGCTCAGTTTCGAGACAAATCGTGGCCGAAGCCGCCGTGCTCGCCGTTGCGGGAGCCGCTCTCGGGCTGCTCGCCGGTGCCGGCATCGTACGCCTCATCGGAAACAGCGTGTTCGGCGCGTCGATGAGTCTTACGATCGGAGCCGTCCCCGTCGCCGTCGCATCCTGCTTGCTCTTGGCGATTTCGGCCAGTCTCGCAGCGGCAAGAAGGGCCGCCCGAATCGATCCCGCCATCTGCTTGAGAGGTGAATAGAATGACAAACATAGTTGAGATTGCAGGCTTGGAGAAGCGCTACGACGAGCGTACGTATGCTCTTCGAGGCATCGACCTGCGGATCGCCGAAGGCGAGTGGCTGACCATACTCGGCCCGTCAGGCTCGGGCAAGAGCACCCTGCTGAACATGCTCGGGTGCCTCGACCGGCCGACCGCGGGCAGCTTGCAGGTGTGCGGCGTGGAGACAAGCGGAATGAAGCAACGTGAACTCGCGGTATTCCGACGCGAGAACGTCGGACTCGTGTTCCAGCAGCAGCATGTGATTCCGTACCTGACCGCCCTCGAGAATGTCATGCTCGCGCAGTACTATCACAGCGTCGCCGACAAGGACGCGGCCTCAGCGGCCCTCGAGCACGTCGGGCTCGGCCATCGCCTGCACCACGTCCCCGGCAAGCTCTCCGGTGGCGAACAGCAGCGCGTCTGCATCGCGCGTGCGCTCATCAATCAGCCGAAGCTCCTTCTCGCCGACGAGCCGACGGGCAACCTGGACCGTGCAAACGCCTGCAACGTGTACGACATGCTGTCCAAGCTGCACCGGGAGGCCGGTCAGACGATCGTGCTCGTCACCCACGACGAGAGCGCGGCGGAATACGGAGACCGGACCATCCGCATCGAGGACGGACGAGTCGTGGAATCCCCGCATCCGGCGTGCTCAGTGGCATCGTGACGAGCGGCCGGCCATCAGCTTCTCAGCATCCTCAGGCCGCTCGCGATCACGACGAACTCGCTGATCTCGTGCGCAAGTACGGCGGCGGGAAGCGTGAGGAGGCCGCCGAGTGCACCTATCACGAGAAGACCGACGACCACGCCCGACAGCGCAAGGTTCTGCCCGACCACCGTCTGATTGCGGCGGGCGAGTTTGAGTGCGTACGCGAGCTTCTCCAGGTCGTCGGCCATGAGTGCCACGTCGGCGGTTTCGAGGGCGACATCCGTTCCCGCCGCCCCCATCGCCACGCCGACGAGCGCTTCGGCAAGTGCCGGTGCATCGTTCACGCCGTCACCGACCATAGCCACCTGACCGTAGCGTGAATTGAGCTCTCTCACCATCGAGAGCTTGTTCTCCGGCTTCATGTTCGCGTGGACCTCGTCGATTCCGAGCTGGGCCGCGATGGTCCGAGCGGTTGGCTCGTTATCCCCGGTCAGCATCACGACCTTCGCGACTCCGGCGTCGTGCAACGCCTCGACGGCCGCGGCGGCATTCGAGCGCACCTGGTCCTGCAGGGCGATGAGGCCGCGCGCACCCCTCTCAGTGCCTATGAGGATTACTGTCTTCCCTTCGGATTGGAGGCGCGCGATATCTTCGGCCGCCGAGTCGACAGAGGTTCTCAGTTCCTGCTTGAACAGCGTCGGGCTTCCCACGTAGGTCTCCATGCCGTCGGCGACCGCCACCGCACCCGCGCCGGGCAACGCCCGATGCGAGTGCATATCCGCCGGTGAAATGCCCTCGCGACGGGCGTAACGCAGAATGGCACGGGCTAGCGGATGTCCGCTCCGCTCCTCAACGCCTGCAGCGAGCGCGACTGTCTCACGCCAATTCTGCTCGTCGCACGGGACGACGTCGGTCACGGACGGCACACCATATGTCACCGTGCCGGTCTTGTCGAAGGCGACCACGCGTATCTTGGCCAGGTCCTCTACGTGCATCCCGCCCTTGATGAGCACTCCGTTCCGAGCGGCTGTCCCTAGGGTCGCTACCAGAGTGATGGGGATGGAGATGACGAGAGCGCACGGGGCCGCAGCGACCACGAACACCGTGGCGCGCATGACCCACGTTTCCCAAGACGCCCCGAACACGAGTGGCGGTACCACGGCGACGCCAACGGCGAGGGCGAGCACGATAGGGCTGTAGATGTTGCCGAAGCGCTCGACGAACCGCTGGCTCGCGCCCTTGTTCTCCTGCGCCTCCTCGACCATATGGATGATCCGCGCGATCGTGTTGTCCGCGAAGGTCTTCGTCGCGACGACCTCGAGCGCGCCGTCCCCGTTCACCGTTCCCGCGAAGACGGCGTCACCGGAAAGCTTGTCGACGGGCACGCTCTCTCCGGTGACCGGGGCCTCGTTGACGGCCGAAGACCCTGCCGCGATCGTGCCGTCGGTCGCGACCGCCTCGCCGGGTCGCACGATGAAGGTGTCGCCGACCTCGATGGCCTCGACGGGGATCTCCCTTGCCTCACCGCCTCGCTTTACCAGAGCGACCTTCGGCGCGAGTTTCATCAGCGCCCTGACCGACGACCGGGTCTTCTCCTCGGTGTAGCCTTCCGCTGCCTCGCTGATCGAGTACAGGAAGACGAGCATCGCGCCCTCGAGGACCTCGCCAGCCAGCGTGGCCGCGATCGCTGCGACGCTCATGAGGAGCTCGATCCCCACCTTGCGTTCGAATACGAGCTCCCCGACGGCCTCACGGCCGAAGAAGTAGCCGCCGACGATCATCGCCAAGACAAAGAAGACCGACGAGATCCAGTCTGGAGCGCTCGACGCACTCAGCAACCAGCCGACCAGGAACAGCGCGCCGGAGGCTGCGGCCATGACAATCTTCGGATCACGCCAGAGCCGGGACCTTCGCTGCGCCTCGTCGGCGACGCGAGACGTCGCCGCCCCTACTTCGGTCATTGCTGACTCCTTCGGCTAGGTGACTCGTGTCTGCCCCGGAACCTACTGCTGCGGGCCCTTCCAGCGCATAAGGCGCATCCCGTTCAGCGTTACCAGAACCGACGCTCCCATGTCGGCCATGATCGCCATCCAGAGCGTGAGCCACCCCGGGAACATGAGCAAGAGAGCGAGCATCTTGATGCCGATGGCGAACGCGATGTTGATCTTGATGATCCTGAGCGACGCGCGGCTGAGGCCGACAGCGAAGGGGAGTTGCCTGAGGTCATCGGCCATAAGAGCGATGTCCGCCGTTTCAAGCGCCGTGTCCGTTCCGGCTCCACCCATCGCGATGCCGACCGTCGAAGTCGCCAGCGCCGGAGCGTCGTTGACGCCGTCTCCGACCATGGCCACGTGACCGTACTCGCCGAGCAGGCTCGTGACCGCGTCGACCTTCGCCTCAGGGAGTAGTTCGGCGCGGAACTCGTCGACGCCGGCCTGGCGAGAGATCGCGGCAGCCGCGGCCGCATTGTCGCCGGTCAGCATGATGGTGTGCCGGATGCCGGAGCGCTTGAGCGCGGCGACGGCCTCGCGGCTCGTTGCGCGGACCTCATCGGCTATGCCGATCACCCCTATGAGGATGTCATCCTGCGCCACGAGAACGGCTGTCTTGCCGTCGCTTTGCAGCTCATCCAGGGTCGGACGAGCCGTCTCAAAGTCGGCATTGCCACCGAGCATGCGGGGGCTGCCCACCGCCATCTGGTGTCCGTCGACCGTGGCTTTCACGCCCAACCCGGACAAGGACTGCATCTCGTGAATCGGTACCAACGTGATGGAGCGCGCCTCCGCCTCGCGAGTGATGGCAGCGGCGAGTGGGTGTTGGGAGCCAGACTCCAGCGACGCCGCGAGCTGCAGCAGCCGGGTCGGATCGGTCCCGTCGAGCACGACGACGTCGGTGACCGACGGGCGGCCCTCGGTCAGCGTCCCGGTCTTGTCGAAAGCGATCGCCTGTATGGCGCCCATCTGCTCGAGATGGATACCGCCCTTGATCAGGACGCCCTTGCGTGCAGCGTTGGAGATCGCACTAACGATGGACACCGGAGTCGAGACGACCAGCGCGCAGGGGCACGACACGATGAGCAGGGAGAGGCTCCGGTAGATCCACGGCTCCCAAGGCTGCGAGAAGAACAGAGGCGGGATGAGCCCGATTCCCGCTGCGAGCACAAGGACCACCGGAGTGTAGATCGCCGCGAACTTGTCGACGAACGCCTGAGAAGGCGCCCGCTTGGTCTGGGCTTCCTCGACCATGTGAACGATGCGCGCAACGGTCGTGTCGTCCACGAGACGCGTGACGCGCACTTTGAGCAGGCCCTCGCCGTTCAGGGTGCCGCCGAACACCTCGGCGCCAACAGTCTTCTCGGCGGGCACCGACTCACCGGTTATCGTCGCCTCATCAAGGCTCGAAGCGCCGGCTTCGATGACTCCGTCGAGCGCGAGCTTCTCTCCCGGCCGGACCACCATCAAGGCGCCAACGACGATCTCCTCGACCGCCATCTCTGTGGTGTCGCCGTCGGGCATCTCGACACGCGCGGTTTTGGGGACCCCACCCATCAGGTCGCCGATCGAACGCTTGGCTCGCTCCATCGTCCACGACTCGAGCATCTCGGAGGCGGAGAACAGGAACGCGACGACCGCAGCTTCCTCCCATGCACCGATCGCGCCCGCACCGAGGATTGCCACGGACATGAGCACGCTCATGTTGAAGTCGAGCTTGGGAAGCGAGAAGGCCGCCTTGCGGAAGTTGCCCCACCCGCCAAGCACGATCGCGACGATGAACAGCGGCATGAAGATGACGCTGGGGGCACCGAGATTCTCTGCCGCGTAGCCGACTGCCACGCCGACCCCCGAGGCGATCGTCCGGAGAAGCTCCCAGTCGATGCCCTTCTCCGTCTGGGGAGCGGCCTTGCGCTCTTCGGCCGTCTGGATGCGGTAGTTCTCCTTGCGACCTTCGGACCTGATGGCGTCGAGGTCCATGACGCCCTCGACCACAAGCTTGCCTACCGTTGGATTGAGCCTTGCCCCGGTCACGCCGGGGAGATTGGCCACGTTCTTCTCGAACTTGGCCGCACAGTCGAGTCAAGTGATTCCTTCGACGAGCAGGGTGTGCTTCTTTGTGTCGACGGATGCTGGCATCGGTTGCCTCCTAGGCGCAGCCGGGATACACTCGAACAGTCAAGCGCATGTTTGATTGTATGCGCCCTATAGTTCGACGGTCAAGTAGTCACTTGAGGGTCTTGGAGGTCCGATGCGCAAACAGACTGACCCGCCCGTATGCGAAGTCGAGTGCGTGCATGCCGACAAAGTCGATGAGCTACGCCCCGTCGTCGGGGGGCTCAATGGCGTCGGCGAGGCCGTTGCAAACCTCGCGGACGATACCCGCTTCAAAGTGCTGTACGCCCTGAGTCAGTCAGAGCTCTGTGTCTGCGACGTCGCTGCTGTTGTCGGCGCTACGACGGCAGCCACCTCGTACCACCTGCGTCTGCTGTACCGCACCGGGCTTGTTGAATATCGCCGCGACGGTAGGCTGATCTACTACCGTCTGGCAGAGGACAGGATGCGGCCCGTTCTGGAGGCGATCAAGTCATACGTGCTCGCTATGCAGGCGCCGTGAGCCCCGGCGTAGACATGCCCGGAACTGCCGTCCGACAGGCTTCAGAGCTACATGCCCGGCCTGTCGCGCATCCTGCAGCTCTATGTGGTGGTGCCTCTCGTCGGGCATGCTCTGGCGTCGGCAAAGACCTGGGGACCTCAACGCCTGCCGCTGCTCGACGGTTCAGGAGTCGATGAGATCGGTCGTCTGTTAGGTGTGGCGGGGCTGGCACTCTGCTGGTACGCCCAGCGGACGATAGCGGCTTCGTGGCGCGTGGGCATCGACGATGACAATCCGACCCATCTCGTCACGGACGGGCCGTTTCGCTTCGTCCAAAACCCCACCTGCGCGGGGTTTTGGAGTGGTCACCCGCGGGGAATGCTCGCCGGGCCCGAACGCTTGCCTGAACTCAGACAGCGTAAGCGGACGCCACGGCACTCACAAGCGGAGATACTGTGGAGATGGGCCGGTGCCAGACGATCATCGCGACCAGCCACCCCGATGATCAGCAGGTCCAGCGCGATGCGATATCACATGAATGCTGCAATCCAGACTCCTTACGTACGACAGCATCCGCCGCATCCGCAGGAGCGACGACACGGCCGCAGCCACGAATGCCAGCGCTGGGTCTGTCGAAGTGGCTCGGCGAGGGATCCGGTCCCGGCGATCGAGAAGACCGATGGCGTAACGGCTGGGAGCTAGAGCGCCCAGCCAACCACAAAGTCCGGGACCACCAGCCTCCTGTGCTAGCTTCCACCCCAGCTCACTACATGACGCTGAGGTCGGGAGGTGCACGTGGCTCGGAAGGCCGGAATCTGGCGAGTCGCGTCCGCCGCCGCGGTGGCGTGCCTCGCCGCCGCCCTCATCCCTTTAGCCCTCTCCGCCCTCGCCTCTCTCTCCCTCGACCGAGCGGCTCACACCGAGCCCCTGACCTCGTGGGCGCTCTCCCCCATCCCCGCCCGCTGGCTGGCCGCCGTCACCAGCGCGCCGACGCTCATCCTGTCCCTCCTCCTCATCGCGGCAGTCGTGGCCTGGTGGGTCTGGATCTCCGGCCACCTCATGCGCCCGCGCACCAGCGGCACCGGCGTCGTCGCCGGCATCCCGCGAACCGCCGGTCGCGGCGAGCATGGCACCTCGAACCTCATGACCCACGCGGCGCTCGAGACCTCCGCAGTCACCTGGTCGCCCGGCACGACCCCGGTTCCCGGCGTCTCAGGCTTCGTCATCGGCGCCACCCCGGCCGAGCGCGGACGCAAGGAGACCTACTACCTCTCGGGTTCAGAGGGCCACGTGCTCGTGATCGGCTCCACCGGCTCGGGGAAGACGCGACGGATCGTGCTGCCGAGCATCTACGCGCTCGGCGAGCTCGGCGAGTCGATGGTGATCCCGGATCCCAAGGGCGAGCTCTACCTGTCCACCTGCGAACACCTAGAGGCCAAGGGCTACCGCGTCGACACGATCGACCTGCGAGATCCCTCTCGGTCCGTCCAGTGGTCGCCGCTCGACCTCATCGTCGACTTGATCTGGTCGGCCGAGATCGCGCATGCGGAAGACATGGCGCACGAGCTTGCAAAGACGATCGTCTCGGCACAGCTCGGCGGGCATGGCGGCAACGAGGCGTTCTGGAACGCCAGCGCCGAGGCGATCATCGCGGCCACGGCGCTCCTGATCGCCAGTGAACCCAAAGGCGTTGACCCGCTCTCGCGCAACATGTTCAACGTCTACCGGACGCTCGGAACGTATGGCAAAGAGCGAACCGCAGTGCGCGCCGACAGCATCCGGCAAGAGACGATCTATCCACTCAAGGAGATGATCGAGGGTCTGGACGATCAGCACCCGGCCAAGGTTGGCATATGAGTCACCGAACTTGTCAGCAAGTGTGGTGGTTGAATCGCCCCGGGTTCAGTGGAGACTCACTTCTTTGGATTCAACAGTATCGTTCGCGGCCTGCTCAAGCCAGTAGAGACCCTCGAACTCCGACGGCGGGATGTCGCCGATCGGCTCGAGCAGCCGGCGGTTGTTGAACCAGTCGACCCACTCCAGCGTGGCGAACTCGACGTCATCGATGCTGCGCCACGGCCCCTTCCTGTGGATGACCTCGGTCTTGAAAAGGCCGTTGATCGTCTCGGCCATCGCGTTGTCGTAGGAGTCCCCCTTGCTGCCGACCGACGCCACGGCGCCGGCTTCCGCGAGCCTTTCGGTGTAGCGGATCGAGAGGTACTGCACGCCGCGATCCGAGTGATGGATCACGCCGTCGGCGTCGCCGCCGCGTGACCACACCGCCATCTCGAGTGCATCGATCGCCAAATCGCTCCGCAAAGAGCTCGAGACCCTCCAGCCCACGATCTTCCGGGAGTACACGTCGATGACGAACGCGACGTAGACGAAGCCCCTCCAGGTCGCGACATACGTGATGTCGGCGACCCACAGCTGGTTCGGGCGGGTCGCTGTGAACTTGCGCTCCACGAGGTCGGCGGGCCTGTCGCCACGGTCGTCTGAGGTCGTCGTGACCCTGTACGCGCCTCGACGCACGCCGGAAAGCCCCAGCTCACGCATCAGGCGGGCGACGGTGCACCGGGCCACAGGGATGCTCTCGCGGTTCATCTGTCTCCAGACCTTGCGGGCGCCGTAGCAGCCGTCGTAGCTCGCAGCATGCACGCGCTCGATCTCAGGTTTCAGCTCTTCGTCGCGAATCGAACGCGCCGAGGGCGGGCGCGTCCTGGCGGCGTAGTAGGTTGATGGGGCGATCGGCAGGACCTCGCAGATCGGCTCGACCCCGAAGCGCTCGCGGTTGGCGTCGATGTAGTCGACTACTTCCTCTGTCGGCGGTCGAGCTCCGCCCCGAAGAAAGCCGTGGCGCTCTTGAGGATCTCGTTGGCGCGACGCAGTTCGCGGTTCTCGCGCTCGAGCTCCTTCATGCGGGTCCGTTCGTCGGTCGTCAGGCCCGGCCTCAGGCCCTCGTCGGTCTCCGCCCGGCGCACCCACAGCCGCAGCGTCTCGGGACTCATCCCGAACTTGTCCGCGATGGAGCGGATCGCGGCGTACTGCGAGTCGTACTCGGGTCCGTGCTCGAAGACCATCCGTACCGCACGTTCACGTACTTCGACTGGGTAACGCGTTCGTCTGTCCATGACCCCATCCTCTCAAACGATGGAGTCTCCGGGAAACCCGGGGCGATTCAGGTTCTTATGCCGACTTACTTTGGGCAACAAGTCGGGCAACACCTCAGTCGAACGCCGACTCCGGGCACAAGGGACTGCGATTGGGCCGCATGAAGGCACCGACACGCCATCTGAGCTGCGCCTTTACCCGGCGACCGCCCTCATCCCAAAGACATTTGTAGCCCGATTTCGCGCTCGAAATCGGGCTACTCAGACCTGTGACCTGCGGAAACGTGGTGCCCCCAAGGGAATTCGAATCCTGAAAGTGCTTGTGACTATTGGGACTCGTTGGGACTCGTTGGTACAGCGGAGCTGCGGCGAGTCCCAATAGGTACCAACGAGTACCAATAGTCACCATGTATTTGGGCGACAAATCGGGTGACAAATCGAGGGCGCGGTCCCAGCGTGAATGCCTCTGGCAAACCCGGGGCGTTTCACGAGAAGAAGAGAGCTAAATGGTGCACTTCAAACTTGAACTCAGGCCCCCCGCCGGCGCTCGATGCTCGCGCTAGTCGTTCAGGAACCACATCTCGCGGATGTCGCTCTGACGCAAGAGCAAGCCCTCCATATTGAGCGGCATCAAGTTGTCCCAGTCCGGAATCCCGCCTGGCAACAAGGGAACGACTGAGACTTCCTGCAAGAAGATGTGGGGATCAGCAGATGTCGTCGTAACCTTGCGCGGCTGGCCTTTGAAGGCCTTCTCACCGACGAAAGCGATTACGTTGGGCGACACGCTCCGCCCCTCGAACACGGTTCGCCACACAGGCTTCTGAGAGGGTGCCCCTTGCCCTTTTCGTCCAAGAAGTGCGCAACCAAGGAGCAGCCCACCGATCGCCGCCCCGAGCGCTAGCGACAGCAGGAGCAGGGCAGCCAGCGGCTTGAGAAAGGCGACCGTGAAGGCAACGCTCGTGACCTTGGCGAAATCGAACGTGTCAAAGGGCTGAAACCAAGGGGACAGCCAGTCTGCCCACGATTGTGCGGCAAGCCACGCAAACCCAATGTGTAGAGGAACCGAGGCCGCCAATGACAGAAGAACGTAGGTGGCCGGATTTGGACTCCACGGCTCCCATGAAGGTGCAAGCGCGATGATCATGCCAACGACTATGAACCCCGGTAGCACAAGTACGAGGCTCGCCACGATCGCATCGAAGCTGAATACCATAGCTACGCCTCAGTCGAGCCGCCCGCGTCCGCTCCACTGGCGGGCGCAGCCGGAGCTTCAGGTGCTGGCGTAGTTGCCGCCTGCATGGGATTCTGACCGGTGCTTGGATTCGCAACGAGATTCAATGACCTGGTCCCGGCCTCCGAGAACTTGATGACCTTGCTCTCTCCGCTGCTGCTGGCTTCGGGCTTGTCTGACATTTACGATCTCCTCCCGAGATGGACTCATCCGATTCTACCCGCGAGGGACCGATGGGCGAATCGGTGGTGGGCCTGACGATCTCGGGCGTAACCCGCAACGCCTACGCCCGCTCAGGATCCGAGTCTACCTCACGGGGCGTTGTCGGGTTGACGCCCGGGTTAAGGCTCCCCTCGACGAATCGTGCTGATGGGATCCACCACGCGCAAACAGTCCAACGCCTCATCATAGTCGACAAGTATCTTCCGCCCTGGACACCCCGAGGCCGAGAGCCCCGTCAACAGCTGCACTTCGTCTCCGCGGTCAAGGAGTATGAGGACTTCAAACAGGAGTTCGAAGATGCGCGTCAGCTGCGGCTCCTGATACCCATCGCGGAGCAGCACCTTGAGCTGCCAACCTTCATCGAGCAGAACCACGAACGAGAAGGCGGGAGAATACTCCGAGTGCTTCAGGCCAAGAGCGCTAATCGTGTGGGCCTTGCCGAGAAGCTGGGTTCCCAGGTGCGCAGTCGAATCCCGCAGCGTGTGATACGCATCCGCGCCAGCCTCCTGAAGGAAGCCACTGACAAGAGGTGTCACTATCACGGCAGCGATCGTGGGCATCAGCCACTCGATGCCAGCCATAACGCGTGGTCCCGGCTGTGAGCGGACCTCGACGTCAAGGCCAACCGACGCCAATGACTCTCTGAAGGGAGTCGCCCACTCGGGCGGCAGTTGCTCGTCGTACCCGAGGCCAACCCATTCCGGCCCAGTCACCGCGCGAGAATCCCTCCTCGGGTAGCCCTAACGTCTTGGCGCTTCAGCTGCGCGCCAACGACCTCTCTTCGTAGCCTACACCTCGCGCCGTCAGCTGGAAGGCTTGTTAGGCGTCCACTACTTGCCCAACGCCTCATCCACTTGGTTCTGAATCATTACATCTATCGCTTGCGCCAGCGTCCCAACCATGAATTCGATTCGTTCGAGATCCGTGTCAGGTTTGGCGAATGCGGCTACCGCGGAGACACAATCAGCGCTCTCCTCTACCTGCGGAATCGAGGCATGCACGGCGTCCAGGTCTTCCAACGATGCAGGCTGGTCCAACCCTCTTGGAACCGATTCATAGGGCGGCTCGAACTGAACTGACTCAAGTGCGTATTGCTGAGCCGAGGCGAGCACTTCACTCCTGGTCACCGCTACGCGTGCAGCGTCAACCATGAAGTCAAGCTGCTCCAGTACCTCTTCAATCCGAATTCGTAGATTCGCGGCCAGCGTCTCGCCGAGCTGTGCGTCGCTGATGGGGAGACCTCCACGCAGGCTGTCGAGGATATCCTCCACTAGCTTGTCGTCCCAAAGCGCGTTAGGCCCAACGCCGAAGCGAGCTTCAAGCCAAGAGAAGTCCTCCTGAGAGCTGAAACCGAGGAGTCCCGGCTTCAGCGCGAGCATGAGTTGGCAGCACAGTTCGAACAGTATGACCACAGACGTTCGCAACGTTTGTTCGTTTACGTCTGCATGATGGTATGCCCGATTTCGATATCGGTGCAGATGAGATAGCGCCGAGCCCACCGGCGCTGGCAGCTTCTCCTTGGTCACAGTCGCGTAGTTGATCTTCTCGTCGAAGTAGCGAGAGATGTTCCTGACTTTCTTGTGATCAGGGGGCGTCTTTGCGAACAGGTCCGCTAGCGCTGGATCATCCTCAGGAGCACCCCAGGAGCGAGCATTCTCCTGCAGCCGACGATCGGCGCCATCCCAAATGAGAGCGGAGGCAGCCCACCTGTCGAGTAGCACTTCTGCCGCATTGTCCAGGAGAAGCAGCGCCACTCGAAGAGCAGACAGGTGATCCTGATCAATCAGACGTCGAGCCTCGTCCATTTGGAAGAGCACGAACTGCTGACGAAGCATCCGTATCCCCTGTACGCCTAACGTCTGACGGATAACCTGCGAGCGAAGCGAGTCAGGTTGATCCGTTTGTTCGACGGCTCAAGCGGGATTGTCGAGCATCTCATAGAGCGCCCAGGCCAATTCCCAGAGCCGCTCCTGAACCGTCCATACAATGGCCGAAATCTCATCGAGTGACCGATCCGGATATTCGTTCTTACCCTTCTTGAACCCGACGAGAGTGATTCCGCCTCCGAGGGAGAAGACAATTTGAAGGGCTTCGACGTGCTTGAGCGTGTTGGTCGCGTCGGTCACGTACCTCCACGATTCATCCTCCTGCAGCGCATCGAACAGCTCAGCGATTGCGGGAGCGTCGGCTCGGGCCGGCTCCTTGAACTTCTTCCAGTTCATTGCGACATCGCTGGGTGCAGGCGGCGGGTCAAACAAGCAGATTGCCACGAGCTGCGCAAGGAGATCTCCGGATGAGTGTAGAGTTCGAAGTGCGGACTCGACGCCTATCCGGGCGGCGGCCATGTCCATCTCCTTCGCCCCGGCAGCGCGACGTGCAGAGCGCAGTCCAGCGCACGGCCCCTCACCGACGGCCCACAGGAGCGAATCGAACAGAACTCCGGCGCGCTCGTGGCGGGCTGCCCGAACGCGCTCGAGGAACTGGTACTTGTGTGGCCACTGACGGGAGCCTTCCGTCTGGGCAGCCGCCGTCACTCGACAGTCCCGGTGATGGGCCGGGATGGTCGAGAGCGGTGAGGCTCCCCCTTAAGGACGAGTTGCGAGAGGGTCACTCGCCGTCCTGCTCATTCTGCCATTCGAGGAAGCCGCCAACGGCATCCGCTTCTTCGTCTGTCATCGCCTCGCCCGTGCCCAACTTCTGTGTTCCGCTGCGAAGGTTCTGCTCGTAGTCGTACTTGCCGGCATTCGCGCCATCCTCAAGCATGCCGTTGCACGAGCCGATCGGAAGGACGATGACAAGTGAGATGAGCACTGGATACACATAAACCTTCAGGAAGTACGGCTGCCCCTTGTACCACTCCACGAATCGCTTGAGTCCCTCCACCGCTTCCTCCTCTGGATCACAGACATCCGTGCAGATAGACATCCCCACCCTAGCATCAGCACCGTCCGTCGAACGTTCTTGGGCTTCACCCGCGAGCGAAGCGAGTCGGGTGGAAGCCCGGGTTAGCCGGCGCTAACCGCGCCGTTGCACGTACCACCAGTTGCCCGATGTCTGACGCGGCCCAGCTGGATGATCGGACGTGTCCAGCAGACGGAAGTCAGCTACCGGGAACGGCTCCTCGAGCCTGGACACCGCGCGGACACTCAACAGATTCCTGCACTCACGTCCGTTGGCTGTCATGTAGACGCCGCCCTCTTTGGGCTGCAACTCCCGTATCACAGCGTCAATCCACTTCTTGGCATCATCTGCAAGGAGAGTCTTATCCCGCACCGCCACGATGTCGGCGGCGTAGGAGACCGTGTCGAGCGAATCGGAGGTTGAGATGTAGAGTCGCACGGGATCCTCGAGGGTCGGGTTCCACTGGTACAGTCGAACGATCCGGTTCGCCGAGTAAGGTTGCAGATACAGAATCTGCTCAGGTACTTGTTCCTGCACTCGAGCGATGTCTGAGAGCACGACCTCGAAGACCCCGTTGATGAATAGCGCCTCTTCCCTCACGGCAACCTCCGACTTTGCCCCAGCTCCTTGGCGTTCACTGCGGCGGGTCTTGGGATGTGATGCCCGCATCGGACACATGCGTAGTCCAGCTGCGTCCGTCCCAGTACCGGAGTTCGTGTCGTTCCTCCGGATCTGGATACCAGGCTGCGGGCAGCTCATTCTCAGCAGATTCCTGATTGTCCGGCATGCTGACCGGCTCCACCGCCGAGCCACAGTGCTTGCACTTGACCGCCGCCGCCTTGATCTCTTCTGCACAGTACGGGCACGTGCGAGTGTCCAGCGCCGGTGAACCCGTGGGGTTTGGGATGGCCTCTGCAGCCGCCTTGTCCAGTTGGTTCAGTTCTTCGTTGGCCTGAAGCCACGTCACCTTGCGACCCTGACTCTTCTGATCGCGTATGTACTGCTTCAGTCGAGCTGCCTGGTCTGTGTCGCGGTCGTTGGTGACCTTGGTCGCAACCTGATCGTAGTCGGTTGCGCCGCACTCGGGGCAACGGCGTCCCTGCTCCAGTCGAGCTTCTATTCGCGAGCGTTCAACCTCTGCTGCAGCGATTCTGCTCCCGCCGTATCCGAATTCCCAGAGCGCGGCTCCCATCTTTCGACGGTCGTTGCGTTTGATCGCGCTCACGTCATCGCTCAAGATGTGCCAGCTTGTTCCGCACTTGCGACAGGTTCGATCGAATCCGTCTGCCACGCGTCCTCCCCTCTGAGAACGGACGGTCACTCCCAATCCTAACCGACACTCCGGGACGTCCGGCTAACAACGATTGTGCCGTCTGCCTAACAGCATATTAGAAAGGCCGTGCACCGTCTCCCGCCCCGTAAGCCGAGGCTGGTCGAGCGGATTCGCCGCCCGTTCCGCCCACGGCGGCCGGACCTTCCGACCATGGTGCCGACCCCAGTCAACCACAAAGTCCGGGACCACCGACCCCCTGTGCTACCTTTCGCCGCAGCTCGATCCAAGACGCTGAGGTCAGGAGGTGCACGTGGCTCGGAAGGCCGAAATCTGGCGAGTCGCGTCCACCGTCGTGGCGGCAACGCTAGCCACCGCCCTCATCCCGCTGACCCTCTCCGCCCTCGCCGCGCCGCTGACGACGTGGGCGCACACCTCCCTACCCGCCCGCTGGTGGTCCGCCATCACCACCCCGGCCACGCGCATCCTCTCGCTCCTCCTCATCACGGCAGTCGTGGCCTGGTGGGTCTGGATCTCCGGCCACCTCATGCGCCCGCGCACCAGCGGCACCGGCGTCGTCGCCGGCATCCCGCGAACTGCCGGTCGCGGAGAGCATGGCACCTCGAACCTCATGAGCCCCGCGGCGCTCGAGACCTCCGCAGTCACCTGGTCGCCCGGCACGACCCCGGATCCCGGCGTCTCGGGCTTCGTCATCGGCGCCACCCCGGCCGAGCGCGGCCGCAAAGAGACGTACTACCTCTCGGGCTCAGAGGGCCACGTGCTCGTGATCGGCTCCACCGGCTCGGGTAAGACACGACGGATCGTGCTGCCGAGCATCTACGCGCTCGGCGAACTCGGCGAGTCGATGGTGATTCCCGACCCCAAAGGCGAGCTCTACCTCACCACCTGCGAGCACCTCAAGGCCAAGGGCTACCGCGTCGACACGATCGACCTGCGGGATCCCTCGCGGTCCGTCCAGTGGTCGCCGCTGGACCTGATCGTCGACCTGATCTGGTCGGCCGAGATCGCACACGCCGAGGACATGGCGCACGAGCTCGCCAAGACGATCGTCTCGGCACAGCTCGGCGGGCATGGCGGCAACGAGGCGTTCTGGAACGCCAGCGCCGAGGCGATCATCGCGGCCACGTCGCTCCTGATCGCCAGTGAGCCCAA
Organism: Actinobacteria bacterium UBA6100; assembly: GCA_002423585.1. Taxonomy (GTDB): domain Bacteria; phylum Actinomycetota; class Coriobacteriia; order Anaerosomatales; family Anaerosomataceae; genus UBA6100. The sequence goes on along the minus strand of DIWS01000015.1, from coordinate 116,952 downwards.
AGGCGTCGACCCGCTCTCGCGCAACATGTTCAACGTCTACCGGGCGCTCGGAACGTATGGCAAAGAGCGAACCGCGGTGCGCGCTGACAGCATCCGGCAAGAGACGATCTACCCACTCAAGGAGATGATCGGCACGGACAAATGGAAGCGGCGACCGAAGTCGCCGCAGCTCAGATGTGGTGCCCCCAAGGGAATTCGAATCCTAGTTGTGCTTGTGCTAGTTGGTGCTACTTGGTGCTTGTTGGTACTCAAGAGCTACGGCGAGTCCCAATAGTCACCAACGAGTACCAACAGTCACCAGGTATTTGGGCACCAAATCGGGCACCAAATCCAGGGGCGCGGTCGCAGCGTAGGTGCCTCTGCGAGTGGAGGCCAAGGCGGCAGGGCCTCCAGCGATCGGCTACACCGGAGTGCGCGGGACGTCCTCCTGCCCGGCCGAGTCCGGTTCCGTTTGCGGGGTCTTGTTCGCGACGGCGTCGTCCACATCGTCGGCCAGTCCGTCGCGAAGAGCCTTGGCTGACTTGCCGAACATCTTCGCCAGCTGCGGCAATTGAGCGGGGCCGAACAGCAAGAGCGCAATCGCAAGGATGACCCATATCTCCATCCCCCCGGGCATTCCGAAAGCTGCCACGGACTCTCCCTTCTTCTTGACCCTTCCAAGCTGTGGCATCCAACTTCGGGTCAGCTCACGCGATCATCCGAAGACATGACTCGCCTGGCCGCACGAAAGGTCGCTAGGTGCCAGAGGACCTGCGGCTCTGAAGCTGCCAATGCAATCTCCCGCGCCTCTCGCAGATAGCAGGTAAGGGCGTCGGACGGGGTCAACTTGTGCCTCTTCGTTAGATGCACAAGTCCTGGCAATCGCACAACGAGAGTCCTGTCCCGGACGTGCCTCGTGTGCAGGAAAGTCTCCACGCCATATCCGAGCGACTCCATTTCGGCTAGCAACGGCAGGAGGTGCCTCCGGCGGTAGGCGCGCTGGCCGGTCAGGATGGCCGTCGGCGTGAGTCGCATGGCCCCCTCGCGGTTGTCAGTAGAGACGGCGACTCCCAAAGTGACATCGGCGAGATCCTCCCTCAGCGGCTCTATCAGGGCGAGAAGATGGGACCGCTCGAGCCCGAGTAGGTGCGCGTCGCACAGCACGACGATGTCACCCGTTGCCCGGCGGATACCGGTGGCCACCGCAGCACCCTTCCCCCTGTTCGCAGCATGGGTCACTACTGAGATCGGCCCCGAGTAGTCTGCAAGGATGCGCGGAGTGCCGTCGGAAGAACCGTCATCGACGACAATGACCTCGTGAGCTACTCCCGTTCGCAGCACCGACTCCAGTGTCTGCGCAATGAAGCGCTCTTCGTTGTACGCAGCGATGACCACCGATACTGACGGTGCCTCGCTCCCGACGTTGATGTACGCCACGGCCTGCCTTCCTCCAGCTCCCTACGGACTTCATCTCTGACCCGTGCTTGACCGGGTGCGAATTCCACGATAGCATACTTACCGACCGGTAGGTAAGTCCGCCATTCTTCCTTGGAGGCACGCCAGTGACCGCAAGCGGCGCGAAGCGTAACGGCAGCAGCAAACAGCAGATAGTTGACGTCGCACGCCAGCTCTTCTCTGAGCTGAGCTACCGCGGTGTCTCCATGAGTGACATCTCAGCGCGACTCGGGATAACCAAGGCCGCGCTCTACTACCATTTCGCGGGCAAGCGCGAGCTGTACCTCGACGTCTTGCGTGAGACATTCGCGGAGCTGCTCGAGCGGTTGGAGCACGCGCAGTCGGCGGATGTCTCCGCTCAGCAACTGCTGCAGATGATCACGGCCTACCTGGAGTTCGGGGTGCGTGAGCACAACCTCCTGAACGTGCTTGCGGCAAGACTCGCACCCGCCGACACGGATCTTCGCGAATTCGTTGCAGCCTTCCGGGCTGAGGTGGCCGGTATCTTCCGGCCCATTGTCGCGAACGTCTTTGTCTCTGATGAGAGCCACCCTCGCGTTGATGTGAAGCTCACGGCATCGATGCTCACCGCCATGATGGATGGACTCGTCCTGGAGCACTCGTTCTTCGGGTCCAACCTCGATCCCGCCACCGTCGCCACGCAGATCGTCACCATACTCGGGCTGAACCATGAGCCGATCCATCCATAGTCAAGACTCGCCTCTTCGGGAGAGGGTAGAGCTATGACGCACAGACGCCTCGGGCTCGCGCTTGGAAGCGGCAGCGCGCGCGGACTCGCACATATCGGGGTACTTAAGGTCCTCGAGCGAGAGGGCGTGCCAGTCGGCGCAATTGCGGGCACGAGCATCGGTGCGCTCATTGGCGGAGCCTTCGCCGCTGGCGTCACCGCAGATGAGATGGAGAGGATCGCCGTCTCCGTCGACTTCAAGCACCTCGTCTCTCTCGCGGACGTCGCTCGCCCGACGACTGCGCTCGTGAACGGGCGGCACGTTGAGGAGTTCATCCGAGACGTGGTGGACAACCAAACGTTCGCTGACGTCCGCATCCCCTTTTGCTGCATCGCGGTGGACGTCGCCGCTGAGCGTGAGGTGGTCCTGCGCGATGGGGATCTCGCCAGTGCCATCCGAGCGTCGGTGTCCACTCCTGTGGTGTTCGCACCGGTCGAACGGGAGGGTCGACTGCTCGTCGATGGCGCGGTTCTTGACCCGATTCCCGTGAGAGCAGTGCAAGACATGGGCGCCGATGCGGTTGTCGCCGTGACCAATCTGGGGCTGCCGACCGGCAGAGTGCCGACCTTCTCGAATGACCTCCACAGCGGAGACATCCAGACGGGGCGGGTACACGGCAGGGGGTTCGCCGACCTTGTGTACTCGCGCGTGTTCACGGGGGTCATGGACCGGCTTCGGTCTCCTTCGGTCTACCAGCTCGCATCCGGGTCAATCGACCTCATGCAGCGTGGACTCTCCGAGCAGCAACTCGCGATCGCCGACCTGGTGATCGCCCCGCAAGTCGATGGGGCGGCGTACTACAGCTTCTTCGAAGCAGACCGAATGATCAGGGCGGGAGTCGCCGCGGCAGAGGCGGCCCTCCCCCGCATCGAGACACTCCTCGAGATGGACGGAGTCCATGTCCCACTCGACGACACCCGGGCACGAGGACGAGTGTAGCCACCTGAGAAAGGCAGACCATTGGGACGCGTACAGTTGATCACCGATTCTGGGTGCGATGCACTCTCGGGAGGTTTCAATGGCCTCGACGTTCGCATCATTCCGTTCCCGTATGCCCTCGACGGCATTGAGTACGTTGACGATCCGCATTACCCGCCTGCGGTCGATGCCTTCTATGATGCGCAACGTGCCGGCCGAAGAGCCACCACCTCACAGGCCCGCGTAGCAGACTGCGCCGATGTCTTCAGGACCTATGCCGATCTGAAGACTCCCGCCATCTACGTCACTCTCTCATCTGGGCTGAGCGGCACATACAATGCCGCGATGCATGCGCGTCAACTGGTACTCGCGGAGCGACCGCACGCCGAGATCTACGTGGTGGACTCCCTCTGCGCCTCGGCCAGTCAGGCGCTGCTCGTCTCCGAGGTTGCCCGGCGTCTTGTGGATGGGAGTACCGCACGGGAGGCTGCCAGTTGGGCAGTCGAGAATCGAACCTGTGTGCAGCTTCTGCTCACCGTCGACTCACTAGAGCATCTCGTTCGCGGCGGCAGAGTCTCGCCTGCCGCAGCGACTGCTGGCGCCATTCTGGACATCAAGCCAATCATCGGCCTTTCCCCACGAGGAACACTCACCCCTTTCAGGAGGACTCGTGGCCGCGCCCGGGCGCTCAGGACGATGGCTGAACTCATAGAAGACGGCATGGGTGGTGGTCCGCCGTCCCGCGTACTGATCGGTCACGCGCAGTGCCCCGATGATGCAGCTCGGCTGCAGGGGCTTCTTACTGACGCGATGCCCGGATGCGCAATCGATACGACACGCATCGGGTCCATTATCGGGACTCATACCGGCCCTGGGGCAGTTGTGGCGGCGTTCATCGGTCGCCGCCGACCATACGAGCAATAGGAGGATCAACACGTGAACAGACCGAACGAGATCAAGCAGTACGTCGTCGATGCAACTGCAACCATGCTCACTTCGCAACTCACCGACTTCCTCATCGCTGATCCAGACAGACATCTGGCTCAGATCGCCGGGATCGCTAGTCACCTGGCTGCAACGGAGCAAGACAGGCAGAGGGCTCGTGACCTGCAGAGGTACTTCACCAACGCCCGAGATCTCGATCCGCGGCCGATACCACTTCAGATGCTAGACCGAGCGACTGCGCTGACCTCGTCCCACTGCCGCACTCGGCTCGTTACCAACTTCATCGGTTGGACGAGGACCGGCGTACCCAAGCGCCAGGCGTCGCTTCAGGAGAATGGGGCGTCGCCGATGGTTGTGCTCATCAGTCCATCGATGCGCTGCAACTTGAGCTGCACCGGTTGCTACGCCTCCGAGTATGACAAGGCCGACGATCTGCCGATGTACGTGATCGATCGCATCGTCCGAGAGGCGCAAGACATCGGCACATACGCCATCACGATCCTTGGTGGAGAGCCGTTCATCAGACCTGATCTTCTTGACCTGTTCGACCGTCACCCCTTGATGACATTCCAGGTCTTCACGAACGGAACACTGATCGATGACGCGCTTGCCGCGAGACTTGCGAAGGCGGGCAACGTTCTGGTGTCCCTGAGTATCGACGGACCGGGAGGGGTGCATGACGAGCGACGCGGCCCCGGAGCGCTCGCCGGTGTCGAGCGCGCGATGGCATCGCTCAGGACCCATGGCGTCCCCTTCGGCTTCTCCACCATGGTCACCCGCGTCAATTGCGTGCTGGTCACTGAAGACGAGTACACCGACTACCTGGTGGACCAAGGATGCCTTTGGGGATGGCACTTCCTGTATATGCCTGTCGGCGAGGAACCCAACCTGGACTTGATGCCCACCCCCCAGCAGCGAGAGTACCTGCGAACCGAAGGCGCTTCAAAGATCCGCCGAGAGAAGCCGCTGTTCGTGATGGACTTCTGGAACGATGCACCGTTCGTCGGTGGGTGCATCGCCGCCGGCAAGGAGTACATGCACATCAACTCTCGGGGTGACGTCGAGCCGTGCATCTTCACCCACTTCGCTACCGACAACATCAAGGACAAGTCGCTCGCCGAGGTACTCGCATCGCCATTCTTCAAAGGGATTCGAGATCGACAGCCCTATAGCGACAACCTGCTGAGGCCATGCATGTTGATCGACAACACGGATGTTGTGCGGCGGGTCGTGGCTGACAGTGACGCCCTTCCGACTCACCGCCATGCCGACGCTCTGCTTACGCAGTTGGCCGGTGACCTAGACGCATACGCGTCACACTACAAGGTGATTGCGGACGCCGCATGGTCGGAGCGCGAAGAGGCCCGCAGGTCGCAGTGACTGACGCGACGGACAGCGCACGGCGCAAGTTCAGGCGGGAGATTCAGGCGGGTGCGAATGCTCTTCGGGTCCTGGCGGTATTGGCGAGTTCTGATCGCCCGCTGTACGGCATCGAGATCATCGAACTGGTGGCAGACACCGACAGGGTGCGGGGCATCGAACAAGGCACCGTGTACTACATCTTGCGCTCGTTCTTTGAGCAAGGCCTGGTGATGATCCAGACACGACCCACCGGCCATGGCCCGTCTCGGAAGTACTACGTGATCACGCCCACTGGACAAGAGGCATTGTCCGCGTGGATTAGCGACTGGACGCAGGCGAGAGAGGCTGTCGATTCCATCGTGACCGCGGTGCGCGGATCATGACCAAGAGTTCCGGCTTCGAGTTCGCGCTCGAGAATGACATGAAAGCCCGCCTCCTCTATCGGAGGCGGGCTTTCATGTCATTCTGGCGGAGAGGAAGGTGGTCGGCCAACCATACGGCCAGGTCGATCCCCTCTGAGACCTCGACCCAATCGATGTACCGCATGTGCTATAGCGCACCGTTTGCGGGCGGACTGAATGCAACATAGGTCACACCTGCGGTGGATCAACGTCTGCCGAACCAGCGGCGATAGAGATTCCAAACGAAGCGCGGCGCCCAACGCGGCTTGCGCCGAGCTGCATAGTAGGCACGGAGATCGCGTTGATCCCGCTCGAGAACAGCCTGCATCTCTTCCTCAGAGACTGCCCCGGACCACAGGACGCGATTCGCTCGGATCCAATAGTGCGACTTACACGGGAGCTGCCACCTGCCAATCGATGGTGATAGAGATACAAGTCCATCGGCTTCTGAAAGTTGCCACTTCGCAGGCTTCAGCGGAGTCACGACGCGACTACCGCATCCGCATGCGCATAGGTGCGCTGCCGTCCGGAACCGTTCCGAGATGTACAGCCGTCCAGGTTCGAGCGTTTCCGGCATCTCCTCCACGTACTCGGGAACAAACGAATCCTGTCTCATAATTCGAACTCCCCGCTCATCAACTGGTTGCGAGCAACGTTATACGTGGTGTTGAACTCCTTCTTGCTGTCAGCGTAGAAGCCTACGGACTTCTTCCATTTCAGCACCGCCATCGCGGCGTTGAGCATGTTCAGTTCCGCTGTCTGAATGTTCCAGTCGTACTCATTTGCATTGACGTCGGTGTAGGAGATGCGTCGCGGCAGATGGTCGTAGTGACCATCAGATCCGGCAGTAACTCGGAGAGTGCCAAGCAAAGAGTCGTCCTGCCGCCGGACTCCCATACCGCAGTCGACAAACGCGATCTTCCAGCCCTGGAGAGCCTCGACAACTGCGCGCTTCATGGGGCCTGCGTCCATCGACAGAAACACGAAATCCATCCCTTGGAGCTCATTAGTGTTGCCACTCGTGATGCACACGGGATGCGCAACAATACCCCTTCGAATGTGGTCGTACTTCTCGGCGTAGTAGACAACCTTCAGCGGCGACGCTTCAAGCTCCGCGAGTGATGTGGCGCCGGGCGCGCGAAAGGCGTTGTGCGCATAGAGGACGTCGTCGTCAAACAGGTGAATCTCACTGATGGGAGTCTTTGCAATCAGATCGAGAATGTATGAGCCTGTCCCGCCCAGACCAACGATCGCCACCCTACCGAGCTTCAGCTTTGCCGAGATTGCACTCAGTCCCGCGCGGCTCGTTGCTGCATCGTGATACCTGAAGACCGACTCCTCGGCGCTCGACTCTCGCGGCGGGTAGTTGGTGTGGGTTGCGGCGGGATCGACCGCCCGCGCGTATGGGCCCAGCACGTTAACGACGTAGTTGCTGATCTTCTGATGATAGTCACGCGGCATAGCCCCACCGGGTTTACCGGACATGCTGCAGCTCGCCTGGAGACCTTCGCCGTAGTTGTGCGGCTGATCCAGCACAATGCTGACGCGATTGCCCAGATGGTCGTGCGGAATGTCGCCCACAACCCACACCTGGTGGCTACCCGGCGTGACCGTGGTTGTTCCGTTGTGTGACAGCTCCGAGACAAGAATGCAGTAGTCGACACGACCGTCGCTTGTCACGTATGGCACATGATGCACGAGCAGGTTTGTGTCCCGGATCTCAATGTCGTATCCCTCTTCGACGAGCCGCGACAGGTCGGGGCTACGATCGACCAGTGTCATCGACGTCGAACTCCGTGTTCTGCTTGATCGTTACAGATCCGCCCGAGACTAGCTCGCCTTCCTTCGGTTCCTTGGCGTGTTCGAAACTCACCGCATAGATAGTGCCCTCGACGGGCTGAGCGATGAACAGACTGACGACCTCGCCGTACGTGAGTACGTCGTGATCGACGGTCTTCTCGACTCCATTGACGTAGATTCGATATGTCTTGACGTGGTCTTCGTGCGTCATGATTCCTCCTTCAGCCATTCCCCATGCACTATGCCAAATCAGCACATCACCGCAGTTAGAACGTAGTGTCCGGCCTCGGCTCGCGTGCGATCTAAGCCAGCTTCATTACTATCACACTGATCTGACATGCGAGCGGCTTGAATGGATCAGCCAAGGTTCCGCCCATGCGGAGGCGTGCACCGTGATGATGCGACTAACCCAAGGCACGGCCGAGTCCGCGACGCGCCTTCAGTAGCCCGACGTCCTTGCCGCTGCGCTTGTTGTTGAGTCCGCTCAATACGGCCTTTTGCGTCTCGGGCGTCCAATAGATCTTGAGTAGCTCGCGTGCACGGGTGATGGCCGTGTAGAAGATGCCGTGGGAGATGTCATCCTCGTTTGCATCGGTGATTACCACCTTGACCGAGTCATACTCCAAGCCTTGAGACCTGTGAATCGATACTGCATAGGCGACCTGGAATGGCACGGTGCACCTGAGGTCCTCGCTGTCAGTGTCGGTGCTACTCCGAGGGAGAACCTTGAAGCGAACGGTGGACTCACCGGCGTAGTCCAAGCCCTCGATGGACCACACGCTCAGCTCCGTGAAAGTACGCTCAAGCCTGACGTCGAACTGGATGTAATCCCGTGCTGCCTGAATATCAACGATCTTGCCTTTGAGGTTGTTGTAGATCAGCGGGTGAAATCTTCGTGAGCTACCGAAGACAATGGGGTCACCCACCTTGTAGGTGCTCGCCCCCCAAGTGACCGCCTTGTTGGGGTTGCCTGCCTGAAGGAAGCGGTTGATGTTGTTGATGCCGTAGAGTCCGTCGTAGTTCAGACAGAGGATGATCTCGTCGGGCCGCTGCCCCACGAACAGTGATTCATCGAGCACGCTAGAGTACCCATAATGTGCGATTGCCTCTTCGATACCGTCGTCAAGGTTCCGAACCTTCGACCAGAAATCGAGTAGCGCCACATCTTTGGTGCGCCAAGGCTTGGTGAGCTGGAACACCGCCTGTCTCGGCAGGAAGTCAGCGGCAATATTGAACCAGTTGCCGAACTGGATGGCCTCTATCTGGAACTCGTCACCGACGAGGACCAGCAGCTTGAAGTCGGTGCTCTCTAGCACCTTGAGCATGTCGGCATTGCTGACAATGCTGCATTCATCAATGACAAGAATGTCATATCGTTCGCCCGAGCCCCTTGCGAGGTGGCTGGCGATCGTACTGAACTCTGCATTCTGCGCATTAACCCTGCGCTCCAGATTTGCCTTCGCAGGGTTGGTCTGCGCTAGGAACAGCTTTGAGTTCTCGCCAAAGTAGTTGGCGATGTAGTTGACCATCGTCGACTTGCCCGTTCCAGCAGCTCCGTAGATGAAGGCGACGCGGGACACTGAAAACAACGCTTTGAGCGCCTCCTTCTTCGCCTCGTCATCGACCTTGAGGAGGGTCTCTTCAAGCCACCGCTCCACAGCCTGCTCGTGTCCGCTGACACCGCCGTCTACCAGTGCCTGCAACTCCTGGATGATGGCAACCGTGTCGTCCTCGTACTGACGCATGAAGACGTGGCCCTTGTCCTTTTCGAGAGTTCGTCCCACATGTCCTGACGTGGGCGGGAGGGTTCGATTGTGCTTGGCGATCACCTTGTCGAGGTCGCTGAAGCCCCCGAGATCCTCAACCGGCGTATAGAGCATGCCGTTCTGCTCGACGTTCGTCTTGATCCGCCGTCCGAGCAGTTCGTGTTCCCGTCCGGTGGTATCGATACACTCAAACAAGCCGGCCAGACGAGGCACGTGTCCTGCTGGACTAGCCGCAAACGGCATTGTGTCGAACGGGCGTGCACTCCAGGTCAACCGAAGGTTCGAGAGATAGCCGTTGGCTTCGCGACCCTTCTGGAGCTTGATGACGCGGTTGTTCATCTCAAGCATCAGGTAGCGAACGATATTGGTGCCTGGCGACTTCGAGCGAAGCAACGCGCGAGCCTTGTCGAGTACAGGAAAGATCCGAGGAGACTTCACGCCCGCAGTAATCGAGGACTTGACGTTCTCATACTGGGCGGACCCCATATCCATCAGGTCAAGCAGGCTGGCCCGGGTGTCCGTCAGGTACTGCATTAGGCCTTTGTACTCACCCGTTCGGCTAGGAGATGTCTCCATCCCCAGTATCTCGGCAAGATGCTGAATCTCGCATGGACGGATGGACACCTTCCAGTCACGGATGATCGTGATGGGCATCTTACGACCCAGAACTTCAATCTCATCATTGATGAGTAGCAGTTGCGCTGCATAGCGAGCCGTCATGTCGATGTGGGTGAAAGCAATGATGCGATCGAACTTGCTGGGGTTGTCCGTGATGTTGGTGAATGTCACCTCGTAGTAGATCCGTCCTCTGGTGACGAACGGGCGAACGGACTGGACATAGTAGTGGTCGTCTTTGCCCTCTCCATCTGGCAGTAGGCGCGCTGCACGGATACGGTCCACGATCTTCTCGTGGTACTCGCGCAGGGAAGGGTCTAGATCGACCGGGAAGTCCTCAAGATTAGACAGGATCTGAAGACCGCAATCGTTGAGAAGCAGCTCTCGTATCCGCAGAAGATACTCGTAGTACTCGAGCATGAGCCGTTCTGACACGTCACCATCGAAAGTGTAGTGCGACTCGCTCTGCTGGAGCCGCTTGTGGAATCGGTGCAGGAAGTTGAACCTTTTCCCAGACGATCCAACCCAGGTCGTTGCCGCCTTGATCGCGTCATAGTCGTAGGTGGTCGTGCCTGAGCCAGTATGGACTCGCACGATCACGCCTTCGGTCAAATCGCGCAGCTGCTTGATGATGTTCTTCGACATGAGCTTGCGATCGCCCGCGAGCACGGAGATGTTCTCCGAGATGGTCGTGGCAGCGGCCATGATCTGGTCATCAACAGTAGCCATCGGTAGCAGCTACCTCCGTGTCTCGTTGGCGAACAGCGGTGGTCGCTTTCCGCCCGGTCTACTCGAAGCCCCGTTGCCGCGGGGCTTCTTCATTCGGTGAGGAACCTGCCCGGCAGCGAGTCCCCCAGATGTCGTGGTCATTCTACCACGCGGGTACGACATCTTGGGTCGGGATGGCCGAACGACTGTTCGATTAGGACGAGCGGACGGACGTAGCGCCTCGCGAGAGCAAGCACAAGTTGCCCCGGTCCGCCCATCCAACAATGGCCCATCCCCTGGCGACGTCGGCACCTCCCAACCACAAAGTCCGGGACCGGGAGCCCACTGTGCTAGCTTCCACTCCAGCTCACACGACGCTGAGGCCAGGGAGGTGCACATGGCTAGCAAGACGGGAATCCGGCGAGTCGCATCAATCCTCCTCGTTGCAACGCTAGCCGCAGCCCTCATCCCGTTGGCCCTCACCGCCCTCGCCTCGCTCCCGCACGATCGATCGGCGCGCACCGCGCCGTTCACGACCTGGGCGCACATCCCCCTCCCCGCCCGCTGGTGGTCCGCGATCACCACCCCTGCTACCCTCGCTCTCTCCATCCTCCTCACCGCCGCGATCGTGGCCTGGTGGGTCTGGCTCTCCGGCCACCTCCTGCGCCCGCGCACCAGCAGCACCGGCGTGGTCGGCGGCATCCCGCGAACCGCCGGTCGCGGCGAGCACGGCACCTCGAACCTGATGACCCCGGCGGCGCTCGAGGCCTCCGCAGTCACCTGGTCGCCCGGCACCATCCCGGCTCCCGGCGTCTCAGGCTTCGTCATCGGCGCTCGCCCAGCCGAGCGTGGCCGCAAGGAGACCTACTACCTCTCTGGCTCCGAAGGCCACGTGCTCGTAATCGGCGCCACCGGCTCGGGCAAGACACGCCGGATCGTTCTCCCGAGCATCTTCGCGCTCGGCGAACTCGGCGAGTCGATGGTGATCCCCGATCCCAAGGGCGAGCTCTACCTGTCCACCTGCGAACACCTGAAAGCCAGGGGCTACCGCGTCGACACGATCGACCTGCGGGATCCCTCCCGGTCGGTCCAGTGGTCACCGCTCGACCTGATCGTCGACCTGATCTGGTCGGCCGAGATCGCGCATGCGGAGGACATGGCGCACGAGCTCGCCAAGACGATCGTGTCGGCGCAACTCGGCGGCCACGGGGGCAACGAGGCGTTCTGGAACGCCAGCGCAGAAGCGATCATCGCGGCCACGGCGCTCCTGATCGCGAGCGAGCCCAAAGGCGTCGACCCGCTCTCGCGCAACATGTTCAACGTCTATCGAGCGCTCGGAACGTACGGCAAGGAGCGCACCGCTGTGCGGGCCGACAGCCTGCGGCAGGAGCAGATCTACCCGCTCAAAGAGATCATCGAGGGCCTGGACGACCGGCACCCGGCGAAAGTCGCCTACCTTGCTGCGAGCCTCGCCACGGGCAACACGGCGTCGAGCATGTACACGACGGCCGCCAATGCACTGAAGATCTTCTCGAACCGCAACATGGCCGCGCTTACCGCGCGCTCTGAGCACAACCTGGCCGACGTTGGCGTGCGCAAGTCGGCGGTGTTCATCATCACCCCCGACGAGCGCGATGCCTACAACGTCATGGTCACCATCTACGTGCGCCAGCTCTACCAGGCGCTCGTGAAGGTCGCCAACACGCACGGCGGACGACTCCCGGTGCCGGTGAACATCCTCTTCGAGGAGTTCGGCAACATCCCTAAGATCCCAGAGTTCGTCTCCATGCTCACGATGGCACGGAGCCGCGGGATCCGGCTGCTCATGGTGGTGCAGAGTATCGAACAGCTCGAGCGCTATGCCGAGGGGCGCGTGGAGGCCACCTCGCTCATCGGCGGCAACTGCTCGGCGATCGTCTACCTGGCCAGCGCCTCGGGCAAGACGCACCGGCTCATCAGCGACCTGACCGGCACCAAGACGATCATGGTGCGCGACGGCGGGTCATCCCAGCGCAACAGCGGAGGACTGGTGGGAGCCAGCCGCACGACCTCGCGCTCCGACAAATTGACTTCGCGACCAGTCCTCATGCCAGACGAGATCGCCCGCCTCTCGCCTGAGATTGACGGCGCGCTGGTGATACGCCGCGGGATGAATGCGGCGCTCTTCCCCGTACCGGATCTCTCGCGTCTGTCGGTCGATAGGGCCTTCGGACTCGGCGACCCGGAGCGCGCGAGCAGTGTGCGCGCCGCACGCCAGCAGGCGCGCGAAGTCCACCACATCGATCTGCCACCCATCTGGCGGGGCGAGGAGCTCTTGCCTAAGGGCCTCCGGCTCCTGGGCCAAGCACGACCCGGACCGACGCGGGAAGCGTCGGCCGATCGTGTGGGCGCGGACAGATGACGCAACGACGACTAAGGAGAGCGAAAGCGATGAAGGGATTCTTCGAGAAGGGCCGCACTGCACTGGCGGCCGCCACGTTCGCACTGGCAGCGGCGACGCCAGGCGCTGCGTTTGCAGTAACCGACATCACCGGCTTCTTCGGCAAGGTCAACGAACTCGCCAAGCAGGTTCAGACCGGGGTGACCCTGACCTTCGCCACGATCGCGGTCATCGGTGGTGGCGTGCTCGTCACCATGGCGGTGCTCACCCAGGACGAGCACATGCGCCGGCAGCGCTGGCAGCAGTTCTGGGGCTTGCTGGCGCTCTGCGTCGCGTTCGCGGTGCTGCCGTGGCTTGTGCCGTTCCTGATCACCTCGTTCGGCTAGAGCCCCGTGGATACCATCACCGCGTGGTGGAATGGCTGGCTCGTCGGCCTGTTCAGCGGCTTCTTCGACATGATCGCCAAGGTGCTCATCAGTGTCGGAACCCTGTCGGCCGGCCTGATCCACTGGGCTCCGGTCGTGAACGCCATGACCACGGTGCAAGTGTTCGCGACCGCCGTCCTGGGTCTGAAGGTCGGACTCGACGTGTATTCGCGCTACATCCTGCAGCTCTCCGGCGAGGACGGCGACCCACTCGATGCGGTACTGCTCCGCGCCGCTGGCGCCGCCGCACTGATCTGGTCGATCCCGCTCGCGGTCACGCTGGCCGTCGACGTCGGCAACAAGCTCACGAGCGACGTGCTGACCAACTCGGCGGCCGGTGCGGTGACGAGCCAGGTGCAGGCCGCAGATGTTCTGACTCGCCTCACGTCTATCGGTCTGGCCGCGAACAACTCGACCGGACAGCTCCTCGTGGCGGTGATCATGCTCTTCCTCGGCATAGCGCTCATCGTGATCTTCTTCCAGGTCACGAAACGCTCGGTGGAGCTCGCGATCATGGTGTTCATCGGGCCGGTGCTGGCGCTCAACTTCGCCTCGCCTGACCGCTCGTTGTTCGCGGCGTGGACCCGCCAGCTTCTGACGCTGGCGTTCACACAGACGCTGCAGCTCTACCTCTTGAACCTCACGATCATCGGCCTCTCGACGGGCCTGAAGATCTCGGGATTCGGAACCGACCCCATCCACGAGTTCGTCGCAACGACGGGGCTGATGGCCTGCACGATCGCGCTTCCGGCTTTCGTACGGCAGATGACGCACCAGGCCGCGCCGAGCGGCGTCGGCTCGATGGCTCGCATGGCGACATTCGAGTTCGCCCGACTCGCAATCGCGAGGGCGTGAGGCAGCCGTGGCGCAGCAGACGGCAGCGAATGAAGTCCTGGGATGGTCAGCGGCGTTCCTCGGCGTGGTCAGCGTGACGGCGATCGCGCGCGCCGGCATCACCGCGACGCAAGCCATCTTCTCGCCGGGAGAGACCAGGCCGAGCCTGTGGAAGATCGCGAGACCGGTCATCGCCGCAGCGGTCATCTCGCTCGTCGTGTCGGGTGGGATCCTCGCCGGGATCGCACAGATGTTCAAGTGACAGAGAGGACGAGCAGGCGATGACCCCAACACCGGACACGGAGCAGCGCGAGGGCTTTCTGGCCCCGTCGCGCGTAGCGCTCGGCAAGCAGGTGCTCACCCCCAACGTGCCGAGGCACAACCAGATCTACATGTACTACGTGCTCGGCACCGCGCCTTTCGCCGCGATCGTTGCCGCGATTGCCACCCGCGTCGTGTTCGTTGGGCTGCTCGCAGCAGGCCTCTGGATCATGACCGGATGGGGACTGGTCACCGATTCGGTGGCCGACGTGACAGTGGCTGACTTTCTCAAGAACTCCCTGCACTGGATCCGTGAGCCGAAGCGCTACTACCTGAAGATCGAGAAGGGCGGAATCACGCATGGCGAAGCCTAAGGCTCCCGCAGCCGACACGATGGCGGACCTGATCCCCGTGACCGACGTGCTCAGATCGACCGCTGGCGACTACACGGTGCTCACGGACGGCACCTACGCGGTGCACCTGCGTGTGCAGCCGCAGGACATGACGCTGAAGGACGCCGGCGGGATCGCGGCCAACTTCGACGCGTTCCAGGCGGCGTACAACAGCGTGACGGCCAGCGTGCGGATCTACATCGGCCCGCGCGCGGCCGACCTCGAGGAACAGATGAACCACCTGCGCACACTCATGGAGAAGGCCGCCACGAGCGGGCGACGGACCCTCATCGCCGACCAGATCGAGTTCGTCGCAGACCTGATGAGCAAGGGCAACGCGGCCGAGCGGGACTTCTTCTTCATCCTCACGACAGCCCCAGGCGCAACCGAGCAGCAGCGAAACGATCTGTTCACTGAGACCCGCAACTTCATCGCGACGCTCGACGCGCGTGGGATTTCTGCAAGCTGGATGAGCGCGGCTGACGTGATCAACACGCTCGTGCGTTTCAGCCTGCCATCCCCCGCCGTCACGCTTCCTTCCGGTGACCCGTCATTGAACATCGCGCCGCTCATCGGCGCGTGAAGAGGAATCGAGGACGCCTAATGGCACGCAACAAGGGTCCGGTAGCCGACCAGGTCACGCAGATTCTGCCGAACACGCGCCTGCGCGAGCTCATCGCTCCTGTGATTGCCGACTTCTCCGACAAGAGCGCATGCAGGTTCGGCGATCAGTACATGGCCGTGCTCGTGGTGACGAAGTACCCGGCGCGGCTGCCGGCCGAATGGCTGTCGCGTATCCGCCTTCCCGGTGTCACCGTCCACATCGACGCGGTGCGCCGCAACGCGGCCGAGTTCAACCGTGTCGTCTCCGACTCCCTGTCGGGGTGGAGCTTTCAGGCCGAGAGTCGCAACAAGGGCGCCTACGAGCGCATGCAGGCCTCGGCGAAGCGAGACCAGGCCGCGGAACTCCTACACCTCTCCGGTGCCGAGAACGAGGCGATGTTCGATTCCGTCGTGTCGTTCATTGTGACCGCCGAGAGCGCCGAAGGTCTGACCGCGCGCGTCAAGGAAGTGCAGGGACGTCTCGCCGCCAACCAGATCATCGCCCAGCGGCCGTGGTTCCTGACCAAGGACGCCATGATGCACTCCAGCCCCTACGGCTACCGCTCGGCGCGCCTGCACGAGCTCTACGCGATGCCCATGCCGTCGAGCACGCTCGCAGCAGCCGCACCCTTCTCGGCAGCGGGTATCAACGACGGCCACGGCAAGGTCTACGGGCTGGACACGACCGGCGGCGTCGTGGTGATCGATCGCTGGCGGTTCGGCTCGTCGGGCTTCGCCGATCGCTCCAACGCCAACATGGTCGTGCTCGGCAACGCCGGTGGCGGGAAGTCCACGTTCATGAAGCTCGACATCCTCATGGAGTACATGGCGGGGACCAAGGTCATCATCATCGACCCGGAGGATGAGTACCGCGCGCTGTGCGCCCGCATCGACGGCCAGTGGCTCGATGCCGGCAACAGCGGTGCGACGATCATCAACCCGCTCGAGGTCTGGGCCACGGAGGCCGTGGCCGACGACGAGGAAGAGGCTGACGCGAGGCGTTTCAATCCGGTGGCGCGGCACCTGGAGTTCCTGAAGACATTCTTCGCCCTGCAACTTCCGGATGGTTACACGGCGCGCGAGATCCTCGAGATCGAGGTCCGCGAGCTGTACCGGGCTCACGGCCTGACTCTCGATCTCACGAGCGTCGGGCACCTGGAAAAGTGGCCCACGCTTTCGGACCTACGCGAGCAGATCGCCTCGCGTGTCCACGCTGCCGAGGAGCTCTCGGCCGGCGCGCGTGAGGCTTATGCGGGGCTCGACCTGTTCTTCAAGAACCTCACGGAGGGCTCACGCGGGCTGATGTGGGACGGGCAGACCAACGTCACGCTCGGCAACGACGTACTCGTGTTCTCAACCCACTCCCTACAGGAAGCCGACTCGTCCACGTACGCTGCGCAGTACCACCTCATCACGCAGCTGATGTGGAGAGAGATCCAGGCCAATCGCGACACCGGTGAGCACCTGCTCGTCGTCATGGACGAGGCGCACCTGGCCATCGACCCCAAGACGCCGGCGACGCTCGAGGCGATCAAGAACTTCGCCAAACGGATCCGCAAGTACGGCGGGGCGCTCATGGTCGCCACGCAGAACGTGAGCGACTTTCTCGACCCGGCGATCGAGCGCCAGGGCCGCGCGGTGCTCGACAACGCCAGCACGAAGGTCGTCTTCGGAGCCGATGGCCGCGAACTCACTCACATCGTGGAGCTCTACGACCTATCACGCGCCGAGGCCGATGCCGTGGCTCGCAAGGCGGTCGGTCGCTGTCTGCTGATGGTGGGGCAGCGCAAGTGCATCCTCGACGTGAAACGGACGCCGAAGATGGCCCAGCTCCTATCCACGAGCAGCGAGAAGTCGCCGACAACGTAGGAGGGCCAGGATGGCCGAACCCATCACGATCGCCCGGATCGCCGCGGCTGTGGGCAGAGGCGTCGTCGACGAGCGCTCGCTCGAACGCAAGGTGCTCGTGGGTCTGTTGTTCACCCTGGTCGCCAGCGCACTGATGATGACTGCGTTCGCAGGCGCGTTCGCGTCCTCGGTACCCTCGTTCCTGTTCGAGAACCAGCAGAATCCGGCTGCGCTGACGACACAGATCCAGGCATACGCGGATCTCGAAGCCAGATTGCAGAACGACGCGATCGACGACGCGACGGCCGGGGTGCCTTCCGGCAAGACGGTGCACACCAACCTTGACCTCCCGACGTGGCGCTACCTCCTCGCGCTCACGGCCGTGCAGTGCGACCAGGACTTCACGAGGGCGGACCCGCAAGCCGTTTACGACCTCGTGCGCTCCTCGGTCGCCTACACGTACACAGCCGAGAGTACGAGCACTGTGCTCGCCACGAGCACGTACCCGCCGATCGCCGACCTGGCACCGAATCTAGCGCCAGCTGGCGCGGCGTTCACGGGCGCGGAGGCTGGGCAGGCCGCGGAACGCTACCTCGCCATCCTGGGCACGTTCGACGAGACCGGGCAGGTGCTTGATGCCTCCGGGCTCAACGGCGCCGGTGGTCCGGGGGCGACGGCCCTCACCCCCGAGGTGCTGGGCGAACTCGACAAGTCGGGCATCGCGGTCAACTTCCCTCCGGTGCGGCTCGCCCTATCCGTCCTCGGTTGCCCGTACGTATGGGGCGCAACCGGCCCGGACACATTTGACTGTTCCGGGCTCGCGGACTGGATCATGTGGCGCTACACCAGCTTCACCGCGCGCGGCACGACGGCCTCCATGTGGAACACCCTCGGCACGAGCGTCAGCCTGTCGCAGATCCAGCCGGGCGACATGATCTTCTGGGAGACGGGGCACGTCCACCACGTCGGCATGTACATCGGCGGGGGCAAGTACGTTCACGCGCCACGCACCGGCGACGTCGTGAAGATTTCGGAGCTTTCGGCACGCAGCTCGACGATCGCGTCGATCCGGAGACCGGAGTGGGATGCGGCGGCGATGGCTCCGACGCCGTAAGTGAGGATTGGCACTCGCCGGGCACGGGCAGCCAGGGCGTGCTCCCAGGCGGCTGCGTACCGACGCCGTGAACACACGCTACTAACGAACCCCTGGCGTCCTAACAGTGCTTCTGCGGTCCCTTCGGGCATCTGCGTGACCTTCCGAATGGCGCTCAGATCCTGTGAGGTCATCCGGGCGGTCACTCGCGGGAGCAAGCACACCGCTTGTCACGCCGACCGTCTGATTGCTGTAAGATGCGGGCAGGAAGAACGGGCATCGTACCCATAGTCGTCGTAAGCCTCGTTCTACAGAGGCGCACTGGTTCGGAGGGGCTGTGCGCATTCTTGACGCTTTGATTGCCGATGCGGAACGACCGACCTCAGCTTCGTTCCGAAGGCCAACACCTGGTCCCGAGTATGACCTGCTGATGGCTTTTGTTGCACGGGGGCTGCCGTCGCCTGATGCAGACGAACGGCTGGCTGTCTTCATCGAGCCAAGACTGGAGACCGGTTACCCCGACGCAGTTGCTGCGTACTGGCGACCAGTTCCAGGACCGGATCAGGCTACGTTGAGTCGCCTGAAGTCCATCGACGATCGCGTTCTGCACTTGGTCTGGCTTGAGCCCGGGATAGAGGCGGAATCAATCGAGGGGCGATACGGCCCTCAGGTCGCAGGTAGGGCGCGTGAGTTGGCGGCGATGGGCCTCATCAACAACTGTGAATCACGGATGACTGTGCCTCACGACCGGGTCGTCCTATCGAGGCTGATCGCTGTCGAGGCGAAGATCGCCGGACCGGCAAGCGCACTCAGGCAGGCAACGAGAAACACCTGGTACGCATCTGAGTCGTATGTGCTTATGCCGACGGTGCCCACTACTCAATCCTTGTCAGACAGATACGCCGCCTGCGGGGTTGGAATCGTCACACCAGATGAGGTGGTTGACAGCCCCTCACTGTCGGCAGCGAACTTGGGGCTGCCGCAATCACACGCCACATGGCATTTCAACCGTCTCGCTATGGAACTGACAGCAGCTGGAGTCGGCTAGGTGAGCGTAGACCTCAACTGGCTTGCAGCCGAGTTCAAGAACCTCCGTGACATCCAAGTCCTTGGCTCGGGGGGCCAGAAGGAGGTCTTCTCGGCCCACGATGCCGCCACCGGTGATCTGGTTGTCTTGAAGATATTCCATGCGTCTGCGGATCCCGAGCGGGCACTCCGTGAACTCACAGCGGCTGCCGGATTCGACGGGCATCGGGTTCCAAGGGTGATCGACTCTGGTACTGCGACCAGCAATGTTGGCGATCACATCTGGTTTGTGGAGGAGTTCGTCGAGGGCAGGACCCTGGCCGAGATGATCTTGGCAGGTGCTGGGGATCCCGCCGACATCCGGCGGTGGGCGGGCCAGCTCCTCGAGACGCTGGTGGCTGCAGAGGCTGCTGGTGTCGTTCACCGTGACATCAAGCCAGCGAACGTGATTATAGACACGAGTGGTGATGCATGGCTTATTGACTTTGGGATTGCGAGGCATCTGGGCCTGTTGTCCGTCACGCCCACTTCTGCGTTCATGGGGCCGCACTCAGCCGGCTACGCGCCCCCTGAGCAGTTCGTCTACTCGAAGCGAGACATTGACACTCGGGCCGATTTGTTCGCTTTGGGTGTGACCGTGTATGAGTGCCTTGAAGGGCACAACCCGTATACACGGGGTGCGCTTAATCGTGACGAAATCCTGACTAGGGTCACCACGACCGATCTCCCGCCGATTGCGATGCGGGATGGCATATCCCCGAGTTTGGTTGATCTCGTTCAGTCGATGACTCGTCGTCCGATCAGTCAGCGACCGGCAAGTGCCGTGGAAGCTCTGGAGTGGTTGCGGGAGTCGTAGTTGGAGTTCATCCTCAATGTCGGCATGGACATCAGACGTCACCGTCACGCGTGGAATCGCGGGTTTGGGGAGCGTCACATGGAACTAGCGCTACAGTTCGGCTGGGGGATGATGGCACATTCCCGTTCCCTGGTTGACGAGTGGGGCGGCGGCGCCGTAGTCCTAAGTCCCCGCGACCTGAACGGTGAGCAGCTACTGCGCTTGGGAAGAGACATTACCAAGCGAGGCGGCATGCCGATTCTCGATCCTCAGTTCTACCTTCCGCACGCGGATCATGAGCGGCTTTGCAGCCACGAGTACTGGCCGGGCGAGTTTGAGCCGGACCACCTTCTTCTGCCTGAGGAGTGGTCGCGTCTGCTCAAGAACCTATCGAAGGTGAACGGCGAAATCGGGACCGTTGAGCTAATGCTGCCCGGCATTCTTGCTGATTCGTCCAACCGCTTGGACGCTTGGCTCGAACAGCACGAGACCATGCTTGGAGAGGCTCAGCGTCTGGGGCTGCTCGATGAGCAGGCTTGCATGGTGACGATTGCTCTTGGCGCCGACGTGACCACGAATGCCGATAGCTGCCAACGCGTGATCGAATGGCTTGAGCACTGGAGTGTTCCGAAGGTCTATCTGGTTCTTGAGCACCCTGACGCCAAGTACTTGAGCGACAACCCGACTTGGCTAATCAATGGGTTGGACGTCATCGGAGGATTCCGGCTCCAGGGCAAGGAAGTGATGGTCGGTTACGCCAACCAGGAGCTACTGATTGCAGCTGCGGCGGGCGCGACCGCAATCGCATCAGGAACATGGATGAACGTCCGCTCATTCGCTCCGGCGAAGTTCCGTCAGGTCTACGACGACGAGATGCGGCAGCGGAAGATCTGGTACTACGCACCTCGCACCCTGTCCGAGTACGGTGTGCCGTATCTCGACATGGCGGTCAGGCAGGGACTACTCGACTTGATGCGCCCCGAGGCGGGTCAGGAGAACCGGTACTCTGCGTCACTGCTGGCTTCACCCCAGCCAAGTACGGCACCGTTCAGCGAGGCGGACGCCTTCCTGCACTACCTTTCCTGTATGCGTGAGCAGGCCCTAGCTCTGACCAGGCCGACGTTTGACGAGACGATCAGTGCGATTCGAACGATGCTTGACACTGCCGAGGATGCTTATGGGCGCCTCGCGGCCAGGGAGATTCGGGATCGTTCGCGTGAGTTCGGGCCAGATGTCATTCAGGCATGTCGGGCGGCACTCGCCTCTGTCGAGACAGGACTTGGGCCAAGACTCCGGCGAAACTGGATACGCTTCTAGGGCCCCGGTCGACGAGGCTGCCCGTGCCGCATGCGGCGTGTCTTGCCTTCACAGTCTCGATGTTCCAAAGGCCCAGAGCCAAATCGCTATACCTCGTAGACCTTCATGACTTCGTCGCCGTAGTGGTTGATGACCTTGATGGCGATCCTCCCTGACGAGGGTCTGTCAAACGGCCTACTCACAGTTGAGTACAACGTGGACCATGCAGCCTCGTCGATGTCCGCTCTGAGCGCCTTCTTGAGCTTCTCGTACGGGTCATTCGCCCCGGTGAAGTAGGCGTGCCGAACGAAGAAGCTCTCCCCGTTGTAGTTGGTGTCGACGAACCAACAGGCGATGTCATCAGCGGAGTCACTTCTAACCTGTCCAGTGGTCGGGTCGTACACGTCGACCCCGCGAACCTCCAGCGTAATCTGCCCGCTCTCGAGTCGGAGGTCGACGTCGGGCTCTCCGAAGACCATGAACAGATTCCCGGCTCCGGTCTTCTTCAGCAGCTCATCCCCCATCGCGAGATCGGGATTCATCCGCGCGAGTAGAACCTTCAGCCTGCCGTACTGCTTCGAGGATTCGGCAGCAGCGAACTGAGTCTCAACGGCAGGCTCCGGACTAATCTCTGCCGCGGTCTCTCCCGCATGTGCATCGAATGCGAATCCCAGTACCACAAGCAGGTCGAAGCCCAGGCCGCGAACAGCCTCCTTCGCGGCCTCCTTCACCTGATCCGACCCGACGGTACCGTGCTCGGGGCCAATCGAAATCGCTGCGCGGCGACTGGTGCCGTCTACATCGGTATATTCACCGACGGCATTGATCCACTCTCCGGCGTAGCTTTCTAGTGAGGCAAACATCAGCCGTTCCTCGCGCCGCGTGTTCTGAACGCCCGCACGCTTGAGGTTGTCCAGAATCATGCTGGCGAAATCAGCGTACTCCGCGCGCTCGCGCCCGCCAGTCGGCTCAGTCTCGACGTCAAGCATTCTGTGCGGTGAGAGGCTCTCAACAGTGAAGGGGCCCGCAACACGGACGCGCGAGGGATCCTCGTACGGCTGGTCGAACAGCACTTCGCCGCCGGCTTCGCGTGCGATGATCGCATCCACCTCGTCGCGACTCATTCCCTCCCTGATGCCTTCAGCGTTCGCGATCGCCTTGAGGGTGATGTGCGGAATCCGTCTGCAAACGAATCCGTGGCGAATATCCAGGCTGTGCTTCCTCTGCGAGGGGAGCATCCCTGACAGCTCAGACTCCTTCAGTGCCCCTTGGTCGGAGTCCGCAAGCAGGTAGTGAGCGTACTTCGCCGACATTAGCCTCGTACGAGCGAGCGCAAGCGCAACCCGGCTGGTGTCAATCGTTATCCAACGCCGCCCCCATTGCTCGGCAACAGCAGCCGTCGTACCCGAGCCGCATGTAGGATCGAGTACGAGATCGCCAGGATCCGTCGTCAGCAAGATGCAGCGCTGCACAACCTTGTTGGTGGTCTGCACGACGTAGACCTTCGGATCATTGAACCCACCTGACTGTGTATCGAGCCAAACGTTATCGAGCTTCCGGGCAGGAAAGTTGTCCCAGTAGAGTTTGTAGCCGAGGTTCTTCCCAACTGGGACAATTCGGTCGGCCCAATCCAGACGACGCAGGCCATTCACGTTCGTCTTCCAGTGCGAGTTTGAGCTTGGGCGGTACGTCTTGCCTCGGAACTCAAACTCTTGAGGCTGACTGCTGGGACCATCGGAGGTCAGCGGCCCGTTTCGATAGACTCGAACGTTCCTCGGGAGTGCCACCTCCCGCCGACTTTCCTCTGGCGTCATCCGCCTAACGGTTCCGTCTTCAAACTCCAGCCAGACGTAGTTTGGATCACCGGTCGGCGGTTCAGGAGCGGCCGTGAACAGCGAACGCACTTTGCATGTGCTCTTGTCCTTCGCGTACCACAGCAAGTAGTCGACGATGCTCGGCATGTCTGACTGTGCGAAGCCGCCTGTCTTCTGGAATGCAATTTGCCCCATGTAGTTCTCGGCACCAAACGTCTCGTCAAGCAGCGAGCGCACAAGATGAACGTTGTCGTCGCCGATTTGGATGAACACGCTCCCGGTCTCCGACAGTAGAGTCCGAGCGACCGTCAGCCGATCACGCATGTAGGCCAAGTACGAATGAATTCCGAGCTCCCAAGTATCCCGAAAAGCCTTCACTTGCTCCGGCTGTCTTGAGGCATCTTCGGCCTTCCCGTCTTTGACCTCTCGCTTGCGGGTGCTCACCTGCCAGTTGGAGCCGAACTTAATGCCATACGGCGGATCCATGAAGATCGTCTGAACCTGCCCCTTCAGGCCTTCTTTCTCAGCCAGAGAGTTCATGACGAGCAGAGAGTCGCCGAGAATCATGCGGTTCGCCCAATTCTGCTCATGCTGGTAGAAGTCGATCAGCTCTTCGAACTCGATGCCATCGTAGTCATCGAACAGGGTGAGCTCGGGCTCTGATTCGCCGGCCTTCGCGGTCTGACGGAGGTTCTCGATCAGCACCTGGGGATGGATCTTCTCCTGGACATAGATGGGAACGGCCGGAACCTCGAGGTCCTTTCTGTCCTGCTCGTCCTTGCCCTTCCACACGAGCTGAGGATCGAGCGAAGTGTCCCGTGGATAGACCACATACTTCGGCGAGCGCTCCTCTTCCGCCACGAAGTCGCGTAGTTCTTCAGTCGGGATGTTCGTCCGCTTGTCCGCGTGACGGATGCTCTCGACTGGCGTGTTGTCGTACCTCTTGCCTCGGGCCATCTCAGTTGTCCGCCTTCTCGTGTGTGACGATGAGCTGGTGCCGATCGCTGTAGTCACCCGTTAGCGACCCGCGAATCAGCGCCTTGGTCTCGTAGGGGTCTTGGATCTCAAGGAAGCGCCACGTTCCGAAGCGACCGTCGTTGTTGATTGCCGGCACCCAAAGCGTCTGGCTAGTCTCGACCTTGATGTGCTTGTCGCGCTTCTTCTCGCCCGTGACTTCAATGATGAGATTGATGGTCTCGTCGCCGACGGCCACCCGCACGATGAAATCGGGGAAGTAGTTCCTCTCGTCGCCGTCGATCGTGTACGGGATTGTGAACCCCATCCCGTCGTTCTTCACGTAGCAGATGACCTCGCTCATGTCCTCAAGGGACTGAGCGACCTTGCTCTCCCACTTGCTGTGCTCCATGACATGGGAGACATGACACTTTTCGGGAGAGGTCTCGAACACTGGCCGGACGGTGTCGAAGTCCACCCAGCTAGTTGACCCGATTGTGTCGTACGGACGCAGAATCGGCATCAGGCGCTTCTCGCCCTCTTGCGAGCGTACGACAGCCTGGTAGACCTTGCGTGCGGCCTCCTCCTGCAGCTGGGCCAGCAAGAGCAACTGCGGGAAGGTGTCATCCTTGTAGGTGACGTATGAAGCGAGCCACTCTCGCGCTATCGACAGCAGTGAGGGGAAGAGCCACGGGCGGAGCTCGCCATCGGTCTGAAGCTTCCGGAGTACGCGATCTGCGATACCAAAGACCACGCTTTGCTCGCGCTGGGCCTTCAGCTCATCGAGCGTGTGAATCTCGGTCTCGCCGACTACGCCGGTCACTTCAGTTGAGGTAGGCAGACTCTCGGTACTCAACGCCATCTTGGACGCGTCGGTGAACTTGGCTGTCAGCTTCTCGCTCGGGAGTTCATACCGGTAGCCCATGACGCGGGGGAACTCTATGCGCTTCTCGATGCGGTCCTCAAGTGCGCGGACTCTTGTCGGAATCGGCCGCTCAGTCTGATCAGGGGCCGCTCCACCGGACGGTATGAACGAGAATGGGACGCCATAGACCTCGGCGTACTCGGGCTGCAGCATGTCGTCTTCGTCGACTGCATAGCTGATGCGACGTAGCGCTCGCCCAACTACCTGCTCGCAGAGAAGCTGTGTCCCGAACGCACGGACTCCAAGAATGTGCGTGACTGTGTTCGCGTCCCAACCTTCCGTGAGCATCGAGACGGAAACGACGCACTTCACCTGTTCACCGAGTTTGCCGGCCTTCCCGACGGTATTCATGACCTCACGCAGGAGGTCCTCGTCTGTGAGGTTCTCGACGTCACGGCCTGGGAAACGCTGCCGGTACTCAGCCTTGAATTCATCGATCTCACGAGAAGCAATCTTCTTGAAGTCGTCGCTCATCGCGCCGCCGGTCTCCAGCTGCTCTGAGTCTATGAGGATGCTGCTGGGCCGCGGCGTCCAGGAACCGCCATCGACGTTGGTGAAGAGCGGAAGCTTCCCCGGAACAGGGACCACGGTCCCGTCGGGCAGCGTCTTGTCCCAGCCCGCGATGTAGTCGAACACGAGCTTGGAGACGTTCGTGTTGTTGCAGACGACGATGAACACAGGCGGGGTGGCGATCTGGCCCTCGTGAAGCGGCATCGCCACCCAACGGTCGTAGTACTTCTTGTAGTTGGCGTAGAGGCTTTGGAGGGCACCTTCGAGCTCGGCCGGCAACTGGGGCTCTTCTGAGAGCTTCTCCTGCGCCCGGCCCTTCTTCGGAAGGTGCTCGCGGATTCGCAGCCAGAGCTCCCGGTAGGTCGGCGCCTCACCTGTCATGGAGTCATCGGCGACGGGGACACGCGGGATCTTTACGATGCCGCTCTCGATGGCGTCAATGAGCGAGAAATCGGATACAACCCATGGGAACAGAGTGCCTTCTGCGTATCCCGATCCCTTGAGGAAGAACGGTGTTGCCGACAGGTCATAGACCGCCTTCACGCCAATCTTGCGATGGATGGCCTCGAGCCCGGAGACCCAGACTCGCGCCTCCTCCTCGGCCTTCTTCGCTTCCGCAAGATCGTCGCCCTTGAGCTTCTCGTCAACCTCTGCGGGCTTGGGTCGGTAGCAGTGGTGCGCCTCGTCGTTGATGACAATGATGTTCTTCTTGGTGCCCAGTTCGCGGCATACCCGGCGCGCCATTTCTCCTGGCGTCTCAGTGAACGGGCTTTGGGCGGCGTCTCCCGTAAGGATCGACTTGGTGAGCTTGCCGGCCGCGACCTTCTCTCGACGCAAGAACGTGTGGAAGTTCGTGATGACGATCTTCGCCCTGCCGATGTCATCGCGCATGTCGGGAGGAACGACATCCCACCGGCTGTAGTAGTTCTCGGGATCGCTCGGCAACAGTACACGGAGACGGTCACGAATCGTGATGCCGGGACAGACAATGAGGAACGCATCGGTGAACCGAGCGTCCTGTGGATTGTTGGCTTTGTTGAGGACGTGCCAGGCAATCAGGAGCGCCATCACGGTTGTCTTGCCGGCGCCGGTCGCCATCTTGAACGCCATGCGGTTGAGGTCTGGGTTGTGATCCTGCGCGACCGCCCGCAGACGATTCTCGATCCAAGCGTCGTTGTACTTGTGCGCGACCTCGGTCAGGTAGATGACCGTTTCGACTGCCTCAAGCTGACAGAAGAAGAGTCTCTTGTCCCGGTCGCCGCGGGTCCAGTGCTCAAGCAGTAGGCGTGTGGTCCGCGTGACACCGACGTAGCCGCCCTTGCGCCAGGTCGAGACCTTGTCCCGAATCTGGTTGATGAGCTCGTTCTCTTGACGGCGCCCGGGCATGTGCTCGGTGTCGAGTGCAAGCTGCGCCTGGCCCTTGCGCTTGGCCGGCGGTATCGGAATCAGGTACTCGCTGCGCCGACGACCATCCACCACTTCATTGGTGATTCCTTCATCAGTGAAACGGAAATGGCGCGAGGGCTCCCGGTACGGGGAGTTCACGATCGGATTCTCGATTATTGCGTCTGTCACGCATGCCCCCTAGAGTCGCCAACGTCCATTGTATGGGAGAGCTGCGACATCGTCGCCCCGTGAGGTCAGTCTCAATCGTAGCGACGGGCCTCCTGTGCGCAGCACAGAGCAATGCCCTCGGAGGAAGCGTCGTGCAGGCGCGACACGCTGCATGGGTGGACCGCTCCTGTGGTTCGTCGGCTACGATGAGTCAGCGGGATGACTCAGGCAACGGTACCGCGACCATGACAGGGAGCGCATATGGCAATCGGCGAGCTCGTGAAGCAGCACCTAGGCACGGTCTTCAACTACTGCGACACACTCGATCACGACGAGATCGGCCGACTGCTCGATCGGCAGTACTCGCTCAAGACGTTCGGGCTCAGCTTCCCCTTCTGCAAGCTCGTGGATGACATCGTCCCCTCCGAGTCGAAACGATACTGGACGAACGTCTACCTGGTGAGGGGCGTGAGAGTCCGCGTCACGAGCCAGTGGACAGAGAAGCATCGGCCCCGCTTCCTGGCGTACTTGGCCGCGAAGGGGTTGGCGACAGAGGCCGAGGCGCTGGCACTTGAAGCGTCCCCCAAGCGCAAGGTGCGGGCTGTGCCACACGTGTCCAGCCGGCAGAACGCTCGCTATCGGGGCAACGCGATCGGCAACGCGCAGAATGCGTTCGTCCGGAACATCCTGAGCCGCATCGGCACGGAGTCATTCAGCGAGAGGGACTGGCAGGCGACGAAGGAATACTTCGAGCACCGTTGTGCGTACTGCGGCGTGGAAGGCGACCTGGTGATCGAGCATGCCATCCCCATCAACAGGGAGCGCCTGGGCGAACATCGGCTCGGCAACCTCATTCCAGCTTGCAGATCCTGCAACGCGAAGAAGGCCGACCGGGACTTCCGCGAGTTTCTGAAGGACACCCCCGAGGCCATCATGCGCATCGAAGCGTACATGGACAGCAGGAACTACGTGCCGCTCGAAAACAGCGAGCAGATGAGCATGATTCTCAATATGGCGCATGGCGAGGTCGCGGCACTTGCGGACAGATACGTCGCCATCATCAACGAGCTCTACGCACCTAGCCCGGCCGCTCCAGAACAGGTCGAGTGAGGACGGGGCATCAGTCGCCGGCGTCACCGTTCGAGTGGCCCTCGATCAGCTCGGCATGGACAAGCAGCTTGCCATCCTCAGAGTGGTACGCGCACGTGGAGAGCGTGAGCGTACGCCCGGCAGGAGCCGGCCGGAAACCTGGATCAAAGAACGAGCGATCCGCCCAGCGCGCAATGCGATCCGAGTACGGCCGCTGCACCGGGAACGCGAACGCGTTGTCGGAGCCATCGGCCTGCCGGGTCGAGTAGACCAGCCACGTCCCGCCGTTGCCGGCTGCGTCGACGTACTGGATGAGGGGATGCACCGCCCAGAAGTCCGCGTCTCCGTAGGAGGCGAGAACGCCAAACATCGAGCCGTCCCGCATATTGTGGCCGTGGAGCAGCGTCGTCCGCGAGCTGTCGCCGACATAGCGCGGCGAGCGGTAGTCGGCGAAGATCGCGCCCCGCGCATCGGCATCGCCATCCGCCGCGTGCGTGAGGTACTTTACGTTGTCTGTCGTCTGCACCACGGGCTCATGGAGGTCGGTGCCGGGTATCGAGAGGTAGCCGATCACATCGGGGTTAGCGGTTTTCGCCTCGAGAAGCCGCGAGTAGAGCTCGACATCCGAAAGCAACCCGTAGGTCTCGCGATCTTTCGCCGTGAGCCGTGCCCGGCCATCATCGCCGGTGCGAACCTTCAGCCAGTCCCCGGAGACGGTCTGCCGGTACCAGTACGTGACCAGCAGCTTGCCGTCGACGAGCTCGGTGGAGGGTGCGTAGTCGGCTGTCACGTACGAGAAGCCCTCGATCGACATCTTGTCGAGGCCTTCGGCCCGGACACGCGGCATGTACTCGCTGCCGATCTCGGCGTTGTAGCCCCACGCTTTGGAGATCTCCGTGCCATCCCAGATGTTCCGGTAACGAAGCATCACCCCGCCGTGGTTCACCGGCAGGACGTCGTCGGTGAGCTCAAGGGAGATCACGGTCTCGTCCTCGCGAATCTCGAAGTAGTAACGCGCGGGATTGAGCGCGTGCCCGACGGGCGCGGTCGTCTCGACCGCGTAGTAGCACCCGTACTCGAGCAACTCGGATCGTGCGACACCCAGGGCGTCGGTCGTGAGAGTGGCGACAGGGTCCATCGGTTCTTCGGCCGGGTCGAACGGTGCAACAAGCGGCGATGTGTCGCGCACGCGCCAGATCTCGTAGACCGCGCCCGGTAGAAGCCGTGCGTCTTGCCCGTCAGAGCGCTTCTCGATCCGGACTGTGCCACGTGCGCGGACATCCGTGCGCGGGATCTCGAGCGTGACCGGCGTCATCCGATCGATGGTGAATGCGTACGGGGTGGGGTCGAGCACGTGTCCGAGCGGGGCGACGGTCTCCACGAGCTCGTAGTCGCCAAACTGCAGGGGCTCGCTCTCAGCCGTGCCGTCAGCATCCGTGGTGAGCGTGGCGACGACGCTGCCGTCCGCCTCGCGGATCTCGTAGACCGCTCCTGCGAGAGGTTCGCTATCCTCCCCTGTCTTGAGCACACGGACCGGCCGCAAGGCACGTTCGTTCGTGAGTTCAATCGTACCGGTGCCGCCATCGGGCACCGCGACTGAATGCGGCGTCACGTCGAGCAGGTAGCCCTGCGGAGCGGCCTGCTCCCTGACCGTCCAGGTGCCAGGGGCAAGCCCGGTGAATGTGAGATCCCCCGCAGCGTCAGTCGTGCCCACAGCGACGACGGTGCTGTTCCAGAGGAGCTCGAAGACCGCGCCGTCCAGCGGTGCCCCATCGACCACATCGGTCTTGGCGATCCGCAAAGCGCCGGAGCCGGACCCAACGGGAACTGCGGCCGAGGCCGAGACCTGAAAGCTGGAGGCCTGGGCAGACACCACCCGCTGATATGACGAGTCACCAGGGGCGTAGTAGAAGATGTTTGCTGGGACACGACTGTCGTAGGCGTAGAGCGTGAGCGCCACGGACTGACCGATCCAGGCGGGCGTGCATGGCACTGAGACCGTCAACACGTCGCCGTTGCCGCCTGTGTACCCCGAGAGCGACACGCCCGGCGGTCCGTCGACGGTGTAGTATCCGTTGAGGTCGTTGAACGACACCGTCGTCTGCCCGACGAGCCGCGTGTAGTCCGCGTTCGGCCGGAGCGTGATGGCCGCGGCGCTCACGCTTCGGGCTGGGAGCACGCGGTTGCGCGCTCCGGTCACGAGGTCGATTGTCCAGCGAAACATCTGCTCGGATCCCGCGAGACCCGAAGCTGGCCGCAAACGCGACCACGTCCCAGCGTCCTGCGTGTAGGTACTCATGTCCATGAACACGTATCCGACACCGGCCGCCTCGCGCATCCACGCGCGGATGGCATTCGCGGTGGCGTAGCGCGCCTGGGTCGCGCTAAGACCAGGCGGGGTCACGTATGGGTACCCCCGGTGAAGAATGGATTGCAGGCCAACGTACGTGTTGAAGTTGTAGAGCGCGGCCGGGTCGAATTGGCCGTACGTCGAGTTGTCGAGGGGGAAGTCCTTCGCCTGCTCCAGGCAGTAGGCGATCTGCCCGTCGACCGTGTGCGGCGGCGTCTGCAGATCGTGCCACGAGCCTGAATAGTAGGCGTCGTAGTACGAGGTCCCCGCGCCGCCGGTCGACACCGTGGCCGCCGAAGCCGTGCCGGGCAGGCCGGCTGCCGACCCGCAGAGCAGCGCGACCACGAGGAGCGCGCGTGAGACGAGCTGGCGTGCGGTCATGGGCTACTCGCCGCCCTGCACGACAGCCCAGAGCGTACCGTTGTAGAGCACGAGTCCCACGCCGAGGCGTGAACACGAGCCGAGTTGCGGACAGTGGCCGTAGAGAGCGCCGGCCACACCGCCACCACCCCCACCGAGCGCTGTCATCCCATCACCGAAGCTTGCGCAGCTCTCCGGCGCGTAGCTTGAGTGCGAAAGCGCCCCCGCAAGCGCCATGCGCTTCGCTTGGGCGATGCACTGGCTTTGGAGCGCGCTGTCATAGGTCGCCGACGGGTTGATGTAGGTCGCGATCGACGTGCCGTACCCGCCGACGACCTCGGGTGCTGCGGGAGCGGGTGGAGGGGCCGGCGCGGGTGCAGGTGCGGGTGCAGGTGTTGGCGCAGCGGTTGGAGCGGGCTTGCTCGGACTGGGGGCAGTCGCCTTGCCCGACGAGGCCGCAGACCCAGCCTCGCCAGCAGGGCCCGACGTCTCGGGCGCCGCGACGACTACGACCGGCTCGGTGGCCTCGGCCGCCTCGGCAGGAGCCGCTGTCACCGTGTTCGGCCACTCGTCCCAGTACACGCTGTAGCCAGCAGACCCGGAGGATGCGGGATCCGCGGCCGCCTGTGCGCGCCCGGCATCGGGCGCACTCCATGCGGCGACCACGCCCAAGCAACCGCACACGAGCGCGGTGAGAACAGCAGAGATCAGTACCGGGTGCTTACGCATCTTCACCCTCCGTTTCGGGATCATCTGGTTCCAAGCTGGCGTCATCCTCGTCGAGCGCCCGACGGCGTCTCCGCCGCCAGTAGACGATCGCTCCAAGGGCCGTCGTCGCGGCAACGCCGCCAGCCACAATCCACGGCACGAGCGACGTGGGGTCATCTACAACCGTCTCAACCACTTCGGTGGTTGCCGTCTTCACGACTTCCGCAGGTGTCGGAGCGCGGTAGGTGGCGATCCCGTCGTGGACGAGCACGTCCGGCAGGGCCACGTCCCCGCCGTAGACCGCCCGTTGCACCTCGGCGACCCGCTCCACGGTGTAGTTCGCCTCGCGTACGGTCTTGTCCCCCTCCTTGTGCGCCGTCCCCGTCCATGAAGACTCGACCAGCCGGTAGACCGCAGGGTCGTAGTGAAGCGCCTTGAGGAGCGCCTGTGCGACCTCAGCACCGGAGATCTGTGGCGTTGGCGCGTCGAAGCGGGCCAGCGCCCCCGGCGTAAGCTCGTAGGCCGCCGTGTCGTAGCTTGTGTGAACGAAGACCTCGATCTCCCGACCGCGCGTGGACGCGCCGGCGCTCACCAACCGCTCGAAGCGGAGCGACGCGTCGACCGTGGCCCCCGTCACCCGATCGTGGTAGAGCGCAGCGAGCGTGGCCGGGGACTCCACCTGGCCCACCTGCGCGCCGAAGTCGTACTCGACCTCGTGCCAGACGCTCCGGTCGCGTTCAACACGCTCGGTCCACTCGATCGTGTCGAGCACATAGACCGTGCCGCTCTCCTCGACCGACGGCGCGAACAGGGCATCGTCGGGCTTTGCTACACCGATGACCTCGCGGGTCACCAGCCCACCCGCACCGAACGCAGGCGCGCAGAAGATCAGCGCCGCGACCATGGTGGCGACTCCTGCGCGAATGAACCGCAATGAGATCCCTCCCGAGCTCGTCCGGTGTTCGGAACGGAATCGTACGTCAACGCTCTGACCGACTCTGACTTTGTGCTCAGGGACCCCTTGCGCATCCGTGCGGCGCTCTACTTGAGGCGCAGGATCGACCGCGCCGCGCTTATCAGCGAGTCGAGCACCTGGGGGTGGCGAAGAAGCCAGGTGAGCGCGAGCGAGACAGCGAGCGCGCCGAGGATCGACAGAACCCAGCCGCCGGCGGTCTCGAGGGCCCGCACGAGGGGACTGGCGGCTCTGCGCTTGCGCGCGCGGTCGCGCTCGATCGCCTCGGCGGCCTTGCGCGCCTTGAGTCTCTCGGCTCGCTCAGTTTCGGCGGCGCGTGCCGCACTGGCCTCTCCCTCACGGCGCTGCGCGAGCAGACGCGGACGACGGGTGGGAAGCATCGCTAGGCCTCCCCCACGATCGCGGAGACGATCCCGGCTAGGTCGGATCGCGTCGCCCCGTCCTTCCAGTCACTCGGGAAGGCGATGCGGAGGCATGACAGGCCCGCCAGATCCTCGACGCACATCGCGAAATCATCCTCGGTCGCGAGCGTCACACAGTAGGTGAAGCCGGCAATCACATCCTCAGGCTCGCTGCTGACGATTGCGCTGATCGGACCGAGATCCCACTCGCCTCCGCCGAACACCAGGCAACGCACGGTGCCGAGCTTGAAGACGCCTGCGGAGTCCTCGTAGACACCGGTGTCCCACACGACGACTTCGGCGTCCGCCAGATCGCCCGGCGTAACGTCGGTCGCCAGCGTCAGGCCATCGAAGTCGGTACGCTGTCCTCGGCCGAGTCCGTTGAAGTCGAGTTCGTAGGTGTCGCCGAGCGCGGCCAGCGTGACCGCCGGGACGATGACCGCGGCTCGCAGTCCTTGGGCCTGGAGTACACGACCCAGAGACAGGGCAAGGTGCGTCGCGCCTACGCGGTGCTGCGATCCGGCCACCGTCACGATCGGAGTCCCAACCCACTTCACGCGCTCGACCTCCACGACACGCTCGACCACGTGCGCCTTGGTCGAAGCCGCGGGCCACGCAAAGCCGCTCCTGGAGGGAGTCGGCGCATCCTCGCCTCGCCAACGCATCGCGTCGGCGTAGCTCGTCTCGGTCGAGAGCACCATGGCGAGCATGCCCGCGAGTTCGTCGGGTGATGCCGCGACAATGTCCCTCACGCCATCGTTGAGCGCCGCCACCACGAGCGACTCGCCGGGGCGCGTGAACTCATCGACCACGAGAAGGATCCGCACAGCGTCGCCGCGCACGAGACGTATTGCCGCGATCGTTGATCGCACCGCGGCTTCAGACGGACAGCTCGCTGCATCAAGCACGAGCGCACTTACCCCGGCGTTTGCCGCGGTGCCGCCTGCGTCCTTCAGCGTCTCCACGTCGGCGATGGTTGTTCCGGCAAGCACCACGCCAGCCTCAAGCACGCCGGTTGTGAGCGCCCCGATCCGGCGCTCGTCACAGGTAATGATCCATGCTTCGGCCATGGTGCTAGACCCCCCTCTTGGCGGTGATGGCGTCCAGGTGCTCAACAACTGCGGCGACGCGGCCAATGAATGGGTCGAGCTCATCCGGCGTGGCGGCATCGAAACGCAGCATCTTGCTGGTGGCACGCTCGAGCGCGCTGACCAGAATCCCCGCATCGGGAACCTTGGGCGCCGGCAGCTCCTTGGCCGTCGCCGACTCCGTCAGCGCGGTAACCTGCGCACCGCTCAGCGCGCCGTCCTCCCCCGCCTCGATCTGTGCCAACACGCGTTCCTGGACATCGATCGGCTGCTGCGCGAGCTCGCGTGCCGTCGTGAACGTGATACGACGCTCGTCGAGCAATGCGCGAAGACCCTCGATGAGCTTGGTCAGCGAACGGTAGTAGGCAACGGTGCGTGGCGCGAGGTTCACGAGTTCAGCGATCTTGCCGTCGGTGGTCGTCCCCACTTCAAGGCGCCCCGCCTCGCGAAGCTCGGCGACAAGACTCTGGGCAAAGGCGATCGTGTGGATGCGTTCCAGCGTAGAGAGATCGCGCTGCCGAACATTGGTTGTGAGCATGAGGACGCCGGAGTCCAAGTCGTCGGATGGAACCAGGTGACAGGCCACTTGCCCGAAGCGCGCGCCATGCCCCTGCTCGACGAGCAGCGAGAGCGCCGCATGGCGGCGATGGCCGGCCACGATCATGTACTCGTCCTCGAACTCGGGGTGAGGACGCACGACGGGGTAGTGGGCCAGTCCGTTGGCCTCGATGTCACGCGCTAGATCCTCGATGCCTCCGAGCTCGAACACTTCGTTGTTGCGCGGGTCCGGGTGCAGCTGGTCCAGCGGCACCGTGACTGACCTGTCCGTCTTCTGGCCGAGTAGAGTAGTTGGCCGCGCAGCGCGTGCGGCGACGGCCGCCACGCGATCTCTGATCACGTCGTCCTGCTTCGCGCCGCGCTCGATCCTCGGTCGCCCCATACCTAACCCTCCTGCCTGATGAGATGCTCGACGAGTTCGGCGTAGTCGGCCGCACCGTGGCTCTTCGGCGCGTACGACAACACGCTTCGACCCTCGGCATGGGC
This sequence comes from Actinobacteria bacterium UBA6100, assembly GCA_002423585.1. Classification (GTDB taxonomy): domain Bacteria; phylum Actinomycetota; class Coriobacteriia; order Anaerosomatales; family Anaerosomataceae; genus UBA6100. Next base: position 81,491 of record DIWS01000015.1, on the reverse strand, counting down.
TTCACCCACAGCCACGTTCTTGCGGATTGCGAGCGGGTAGAGCAGTCCGGGGAACTGCTCCTCAACGGCAGACGCGATGCTGCAGTGCAAGCCGGTACCGCTTTCGTACTGGGTGAGCAGGATTCCGGAGATCGCCAGATCCTCGTTGACGCCCGCGTCGATGGTCTCGGCGATGACGGAACCGAGCATCCCAAGCCCGCTGACGGCGAAAAGCCCCGGTGTGACCGGAACGATGACCTCACTTGCGTAGGCGAGCGCGTTGGCGGTCATGATGCCGAGAGACGGCGGGCAGTCCAGGATGATGTAGTCGTAGTCGTCCTGCACGCCCGGAGCGCGAGTGTTGCTCGCGGGATCGCGGCGACCCTTGAGAGCTCGGGAGAGGAGGAAGTCGCGGCCCGGCCGACCACCGAGGTCGTAGTCCGCGCGGGACAGCATCTCGGAAGCGGGCAGCAGGTCGAACTCCGCCCCTGGCACGACGACATCGTGAGCAGGCATGTTGCCCGCCAACACATCCCACAGGCTGCGCGCGGGTGGCGTGCCGAGCACCCCCGTGGTCAGGTGACACTGTCCGTCGAGATCCACGACGAGCACGTGTCGTCCCTTGGCGGTGAGCCCTGCCGCGACGTTCCATGCGGTGGTCGTCTTCCCGACACCGCCCTTCTGCGATGCGATGGCGATCCGCCTGGTCGTTCTGTGCATCCGTATCCCCCTCATCAATTCGCCGGCAGCGCCCAACCGAGCGTACCGAGCAGCCATTGGCAGTACCTTTCCGGGAACGTTCTTCTATGACGACAGGCCGTCGCGTGGGTCGAGCGTCATGCCGCGACCCCCGTCCTGACGTCCTGTCCGGCGCGTGGCTCGTCCGAGCCTGCCCCAGTCGATTCGGGCAATCTCCTGGACCGTCGGCGAACTCCGTGAAGACAGATGCCGTGACACCTGTTCCAGCAGGTGGAGCGTTGCTGCGGACTGCTGCAACCCCGCCGAGAGCTCGGGCAGCATGTTCTCGTTGCGCCATGCCGCCCACTCGGATGGGCGGAGCGGTTGACCCTCCGCGAAGACGGCTGCGATGCGGGCCGCCGTGGCATCGAGCGGCTCATCGCCCCGGCACGCCCTGACCATCGCGCTCGCGGCGGTGTTCTCGTCGATCCGGGCTGTCATGAGGGCACGGGCATAGAACACGCGGGTCGCCTCGGGCGCCCCTGCGAGCAAGTGGTTGCGGGTAACCAATGGAGCGGTCCGTACGATGCCCTCGGCCGTCCTCAGCAACTGGATGCTCACGGCGGCCTGCAGCACTTCGGGCGCCAGCCGCTCGCGTAGGTCAGCGTCGGCGCTGGCACGTGCCGATGCCAGTTCAACGGGATCGGCGGTGTGGTGGCGCTTAAGTTCTACAGCGGCATCGGCATACGCGGCGGCGCGCTCGGCGATCGGACCCGATGACATCAGCTTGTCCACGATCCGATCAACTGCGGCCTTCGTCTCGGGTGAGACGTACTTGTACGCTGCTCGGCCGCGGCCCGGCAGTGTGCGAGACAAGGCCTCCAGATCGCGCGTGAGTCCTGAGACCTCGGGGATGGCGAGCCCCGCGCCGATTCGCCGACGCTCCTCGACGGCCAGATACAGGGACGTGGTGCCGAACGTGCGAATCTCGGAGCGCGCACGGCTTTTCGCCTCATACACGCCCTCGCGCACTGCGCCGTAGATCTCGCGGGTGAACGCTCCTCGAAGCGCCTTCAGCCGCGGAGCAGGTATGTGACCATCCGAGCCACCATGGGACGGACCGACGCGCTTGTACGCGAGGCTGTCGGTCTTGTCCCAGACCATGATGTGCACGTGCGGATGGCCGGCGACGGGGTCGTGGTGCGCCGCCACCCAACGCACGTTCTCGCGCGGAATCCCGGTGGCTGCGGACAACGCACCGACACTGGACCGCACATGGCGCTCCCATTGCGCCTTCGAGTCCAGCCCCAACTCCTCGGCGTCCACTCGGTTCACCGACACGATCACGCGATAGATCGGGGCCTGGCTGAGTTCCGCGAGCTCGCTCGTGACAGAGCCGAGATCCGGCACGCCGTGCTCATCGAAGAGCCCGTGCGCCTCACCATCAGCGACCACGCCGGGGCGCTCGGCGATGTAGCGGGTATACGTAGCGTCGTCGGAGACGTCCCGGCTCACCATGCGCGCGAGCGAATCCGGGGTGACGCTCAGATCCGTGCCGAGGCGGGTGGCGATGTACTCGGCATGCGCGCCATCCTTCGCGCTTGGCGTGGCGTAGCTCACCTTGACGACGAGGGGCCCGAGCGTCATGCCGTTCTCCCCGCATCTGCGGCTTCCTCCGCCATCGGCTCGGGCGCCTTCGCGCCCATGTACTTGAACCCGTGGCCCTCGGCCTCCCGCCAGAGCTGTGTGACGGCCTGCGGCGTGAACTCAAAGACCTGGCCGAGAATGTCGCGAACGAAGAACACCATCGCAGCTGTGATGCCGCCGATTCGGTACAGCCTCTTGTGCAGACGCTCCGAATGGGCCGCCATCTCATCTCGGACGACGCCGCGCAGCAGGCCTTCGACGTCGTGATAGCGCTCGCCGAAGATCTGCGGATCCATCGCCGAGATCATGAGCTCGCGACCCTTGGCAGCCATTGCGACACCCTCATTGGCCGCCAACGCCGAGAGCCTGTCGTAGTCCTCCGGCGTCAGCCGGATCGTGAGCCGCCTTGGCTCTCCGGTGCTCCCCAGACGTGGACGCTTGTTGGACATGGCTGACACCCTCTCGACCGAGACTGCTTCGTCGGAGCGCATGGTACGCGCTCTGCACGAGTGCACAGGACTTTCAGGTCACGAGGCCGCCGAGAGGGCCGCATGCGAGCGGCTCTCGTGCTCGACCGTGAGCCGCTCTGAGTCGCGACGTGCAGCAGATAGCGGCTCGGCGCTGTGGTGAGAGTGCGAACGGCGTTTCAGGTGCTCACCGGCTTGGCCGGTGATGCGCTCCCTTCGCAGAACCGCGAACTGAGCGGCTCTGCTTATCCTGCGTTCTCTCTCCGGGGTCCGGACTCGCAGGGTCCGGTGCGCGTGGCGCGCGGGATGCGGTGCAGCAGGTCCGAGTCTTCGACCCCCGACGCAGGTCGAAGACGGTCGGGCTGTCCACAGGTTGGCTGCCTGTGGTCAGGCCGGCGGACCGGCTGGATCGGCACCACATGCGAAGCACGCCACAAAGCGACGAGGCACCCGGCTCGAATGAGCTGGATGCCTCGTCCCCGGAGAAGTGTCAGCAAGTCCGGGAAGCACACGGCTCAACGAAGAGCCGTCACGATCATGATAGCGGGCGCAGGCGCGAAGCGCTGCCTGCCCCGCGGAACGGTCTCGATCGACGTGGGGCGACGCCCCCAAGCTCCCGCTTGCGGGGGCTTGGGGGCCGGGCGCGAACCCGACCCCCATGCCGTGTGTTCTCTACATCAGACCCAAGTCCCGAAGCGAGGCGATGGACTCGTCGCCCACGACTACGTGGTCGAGGAGTTCGATACCGAGGACGTCCCCGCCCTTGACGATACGGCGGGTCAACTGGATGTCGGCACCGCTCGGAGTCGGGTCGCCGCTCGGGTGATTGTGGGCGATGACGATGGAGGCTGCCGAGAGCATCACGGCGGGCTTGAACAGTTCGCGGGGGTGCACGATTGAGGCGTTCAGGCTTCCGACCGACACGGCCCACGCACCGATTACGCGATTCTTGGTGTTGAGCGCCAGTGCGACGAACTGCTCACGGTCGAGGTGGTCGAAGTCGAACAGGTCACGAACGATGCTGGCTGCTTCCTCGGGCGTATTCACGGAATCGAGTTCGCTCGATACCGACTCCCGCACGAGGTATGTGGAAACCACTTGCAGCGTCATGCCTTGCGGGTAGCCCTTCCTGCTTCTTGCCATTGTGGTGCTCCCTTCATTGCGACTTGCTGACAGTACCTAGTATAGCGTACCACGCAACTAATGGCAAGCCCTATTCTTGGGATTCTTGCAGGTCAGAGCATGTGTTTCTGGCAGGTCGCACGACGCTTCACCTGCGGCAACCGAGCAGTGCCGACCCCATCCCCCACCTTCCATGCCGAGGGTCTAGCGGCCTCAGCCGAGGCGCAGCCGGTGAGGAGTCCTCGGCCGATCGTGCCGAGGCTGGAATCCCCCAGACAGGCTGGGGTTGTTGTCAGGGTTGTCGTCTGCATCAGGCCCGACGCCGAACCGACAACACCCCACTTCGTCTACACTTGACCTGTCAGTATCTACGTCACTCTGGGGGCTGCGATGACAGCGACTGGCAATGCGAAGCTAGCGGCAGCGGTGTTCCTGCTCCTGTCCCTAGCCCTTACTGGCTGCTCCGCTGGACTTCCAGTTCGGGAGTCAGGAACGTTCCCGAACCTCACTCAGACGCTGGGCGTGAAGCGCAGTACGGCCGAAAAGTCACTCGGCGAGGCGGAACTGCTCGACGATATTGAACCTAAGAGCGGCGCAGTTTCCCGCTTTCGATACTTTTCGCTATGGGACCTACAAGGCCCCAGGGGCATCCCTGCGACGGTTGGCTTGGGCCTGGACGACCGCAACCGTGTCTCCACTGTCGACTTCATCATTGAGGCTCGTGACGATGCAGAGTTGGGCTACGGGTATCAGCAGCGGGACTTCCCTGGGAATCTGCTCGGAGTAGTCGGTGTAGAGGAGTTCGAGGTCGCTGACTACGAACAGGGGTATCGACAGGAGATGAATGCATACTTGGCAGTCTGGAAGGGCAGAGGTTCTGGTGCGTCTTCCTCTCTGACCTGGCAGGTCACGTGCACCCTGCGAGGAGCGAACCTGGAGCAGCAAGACATCACCCTGGAGATTGTCCGAGTCGGCGATACCGCAGATAGTTCTCCAGCAGATGAGGATGCCTCCAGCGAAAGCAAACCAACTGAGAGAGAGTCCGACGAACCCGTCGAACAAGAAGCCCCTAGCGTCGACGAATCTGTTGAGGGTGCCGAGATGGGAGATGTCCCCACCGCCGCGGACCTCGGCGGCACTTCACACAAAGGCGACTCCCTCTGGTTCGTCGTAGCAGCCGCCGAACGGTCGGAGGGTGACGCATGGTGGCGGATAAGCGATGCGTTGCCACTGTTCGGTGACACCCAGATGTACTTCATCGTGGAGCAGTCCTCGCACATCGAGGGGTTCGAGCCTGGATTGTGGGTCGTCATCGAGGCCTACCAAGACAAGGCGCACGCCGAGTCGGGCCGGGACTGGGCTCTGCGCGCTTTCGAGGATGCCTACATCAAGCAAGGCACGGTGAACTGCGAGGATCCCATACCCGTTGTCGAGGATCTCGTGGAAGGCTACTGAGCTTGATCGACGCTCCGGGCGGACTTTCGTAAGCTCCGGTGACAGCAATCCTGCCGACTCCAGCTGCTCGGGCGATGCACGAGTGCAGAGCCACAGAGCCCGCGGACAGGCCGGGGCCATGAGGCCTACAGCGCCAGCCACTCATCCTCGTCGACAATCTCCTCGAAGAGATCGGCGAAGTTCATGTTCAGAGCTGCCGCCAAGTCGTCGAGCGCGTAGAAGTTGATGCGCCTCTTGTGCAGGACGACTGCCATCCACTCGGAGGACTTGCCGAGCAACTCGCCCGCCTCGCGGTTGTTGATGAACCGGCGGCGTAGCACCAAACGCAACTTCGCGGGATCGATTGGGATTGAGGTTGCCGGCCGCACCCGCTTCTTCGTTTCGCTCATCTGTCGCGCTCCCTTCGGCTGACTTGCTGACACCTCTAGTATAGCGTATCGCCCAACCAATGGCAAGCACGCGAGAGAGGAACGATGCAGGTGAGGGGCGCTATTCTTGGGGAGCTGCCGCGTGTTCGATGATGATGTGCCAGGCCTGACGAGTTCGGATGCTGCTCATCGCCAACTCGTCTGGGTGTGCAAGGTCGGACAGCATGTCGCGGCCCGCGTCGTGCTGTCTCTCGATCGCTCGCTCGATGTCCGCCAGCGCTCGCTCTGCCTCGCCCTCGTCTCCCGAGACTGGCACCGCGAACGTGTCGCCCGGTGCAAGCATGAGGGCCTTCGCTGCTATGGCGTCGATTCGGGCGTTTCGGTCACTTGCGGTCACATGCAATCCCTTCATCTGCTCAGACACCTGGGAGGCTAACACGCATCGCTTGCCCGCCGCTTACCCCAGCCTTCTCCATGCCAAGGGTCCAGCGGTCGCAGTAGCGACCCCACGAACACCCATGATAAGGGCAGACTACGAGGATGGATCCGATGCGAATGGGGGACTCGGAAGAATGGACCAGGAGTGCCGGCAGCCGGTGTTCGGCGAGGTGATTCAGAAGGCGATGGCGCGGAGCGGATGTGCCCTCACTCTGGAAGAATCAGAGCACTTCGCTCGAACGCTCCTCGACCTCATCAGTAAGGGAGTGATCGTGTCGGATGCATCCGGGGGGCCCGGCGCCGTGATTCCTGGTGATTCGCTTCCGCCACGAAAGATAGGCCATTGTGGATGAGCTTTGAATGGTCCATCGCCTTCGCGCTTCTCCTGTGCGGCAGCACCTCGCAGTCGATCGATACCGCTTGGCGCGTCAGATGGAAGCGTTTCCTAGTGCGCCCGTGTGGATCTAGCTGGCGCCGGAGCTATTCACCCCTGCTGAGAACATCCCATTTCTTCATATTGAACTCGGACTCAGACAGAACGCCATCACGCTGAAGCTCATGGAGTTTCCGAAGCTGAGCGATTGCCGCATCCTGCTGGTCCCGCGGCTTACCCAGAAAGAGACTCTTAGCGCGCTCCCAATCATCGACAGTCAACACACCCTTGTCTCTCAGGATTGCCAGCTGCGCCAACTCCTCGGCTACGGACGACGTGCTGCTGGCATTGATCGACGAGATCGCCGACGACAAAGCGACTCTCAGTTCCTCCGCCTTCTCAACAAGGCCAACAACCGATAGGGACTTGCCTGAATTCAGCATAATCTCCACCTGCCGGTATTGTGACGCCCGTCGCTTAGCCAGCGTCACCTCATTCTGGTAGAGGACAACCGCCGCAACGAAGCTGCCGAGGAACACAATGCCTCCAAACCTTGGTAGGTCGAGGAGGCTAGACATAACTGAAAGCACGAACGAGGCAACTATGCCCCCTGCAATCAGGAGCAGTGACCTGAACATGAAGCGTCCAGGGACTTCAGCGGGCGGGGGTCCGCCGTCAGTGACGGATCTCAGGGTACCGATCGGGTAAGTTGCCTTGTCGTACACGAGCTTCGCGCTCGTGACGGTTATCCCGTCGGAGTCCCAGTAGACCTTCTCTGCCATCGTTCCCCCTCTGACACCGTCCGCGGTGTGCCGACGCAACTCGCGATACATGGTCCTGCTAACAAGGACTCTGCAGTCTTCAACACAGGATATGACAAGGGACCCCAGCGTGTCTGCCGAGGTCCCTTCAGTAGTTGGAGTGCTCGGGAAGCTAGCGAAATATCGTCGGCCTCTACGCGCGGGTGACGCGCGAGGATGCAGTCTCGTCCACGACCTCAAACGCCGGCATGCCGCTCTTGATCGCGTCGGCAATCGCCGCTGCAGCCTCACTCGCGTTCGTGTAGCACTCCTCGAGCGCGGTGGTGGCGAGGCCGCCGGGCATCAGCACGCGCACACCGCCGTCGTCCGCGGCAACAATCCGATAGCGGTCCTGGGTCTCGTACACGCTCATCGCCCCTCCCGCTTCTTCTTGATGGCGGGAAGCGCGTCGGGCAGAACGACCCAGGGACTCTTATGCGCCGAAGGGTCGAGCTTCCTCGAGTACGGCACGACTCCCTTGTACATGTCGGCCCGCAGCGTCTTTGCAGGCATCCCGACGATCGCCGCCGCTTCGTCGGCGAGCATCAACTCTGACAGGAACAGACTGACCAGGCGATCGGCCTCTTCGGGTCCGAGCAGTTCGCCCAAAGCCTCGCGCGCAGTCTGCGGGCGGCCGGGTATTGGTTCACGCACGATCACCCAACGGGGTTGACCGTGCGGCTTGACCGACTCGGACAGTAGTCTTGCGTGCTTGGTGTCGCCCTGCGACAGCCGGTACTCGAAAACACTGAGCGACATGCCGAGCTCGGCCGCCGCCTCGCGCTTAGTCATGAGATCTTCCAAGAACATCTGGGTGAGGCGATCGGCCTCAGCAACTCCCAGTCGATCGACCAACTCAGCGTGCGCCGTCTTCTTGGTCATGGGCTACGACCTCCTCACTGACCCCCTCTCGTGTACCGAGGAGGAATCTCTCCACGAAGTTGAGCCCTCTTGTCACGTTCTCTTCGGTCTTGAGACTTAGCGCTTGCTCGAGAGCGTTGCCCTGGTCCGTCCAGTCGGTCAGCCTGTCGCACTTCTCTTCCATCGCCAGGCGGATCGTGGCGAACGCGCGGATCACATCACGCTTCTTGACGTCTTTGAACTCTCTCACTCGCCGATCCTCCGCTCAGTATAGCGTACGGCTTGACTGATGGCAATTTGACTAGTAGTTCACTGCCCTGGAAGCTTCCAGGCCTCCGCGAGACCACGGATGAGGTTATCCACAGGCATTTCGCCGGTGACGGTTGAGTCTGATGTCTTGTCTGACGTACCGGGTGAAGTGGGCTTCACTCTTGCCGTGCTTGCATGGGTGAAGCCCACTTCACCCATCTTCTGCAGTGTGCTGCACCCGTCCACCGCATCCTGTGGAGAACCCCGCCGCGGCTGGTAAAGCAGAGGCAGCGCTTCGATCGCAGCGACGTTGATGGCGAAGCGGTTGGAATACCCGCGGTGCTTCTTAGTCTGCGGGTCGGTGAACCGACCGCCCTTGACGACGATCTGCAGCATGTCGGCTGCGATGAGGGCGTTGACGTTGTTGATCGCGGATCGTCTGGAACAGCCGAGCTTGCCCGCGAGCTCATCGTAAGACGGCCAGCAGTAGCCGTCGTCACTTGCCCTGTCGGCAAGGATCAGGAGCGTGAGCTTGAGATGGGGTTTGCCGCCGTAGCGCTTGATGACCGCGCTCATGACCGAAATGCTCAATGGTTTAGGTGGAGTCGCCAGGGGATCGTCTCGGCGCCACCTGTGAGATGGCCGCCCGCGTGACACGAAGTCCTCGCCCGACGCGATACGCTGGAATTTCGCCCGAGTGGATCTTCCTGCGCAGCCACTCGCGCGAACAGTGGATCACCTTGCAGGCCTCATCAATCGTGAGGCCGTTCTCGTCGAGCTGCGTCGCGTCGTCTCCGGAATCGCGTCCGCGCTCGATTGAGGCCCCGAGCCCGGCGCCACTGGAAATGTCAGATTCGCAATTCTCTGAAATCGTGCTGCCCCCCTTCGGTTGTAAACCCCCGCTGGTGCAAGTCCTGCCGGTAAGGTCCTGGTCATCCATTGGCACGCTCGCATTCAGCCGAGTCGGCCATCATCTGCTCTAGCGCGGCTCGAGGCGTCCTCAGCTGTCGCCCGAAACGGATGGTAGGGACGTCACCTGAACGCGCGAGTTCGTAGACCGTGTTCTTTGACAGCTGCAGCACCAGGCACACTTCGTCCATGGTCAGAAGCTCACCGTATTCGGCAAGGCTACGGCCGGTCATCGACGTCGACTTCCTCCAGAAGCTCATCGGCCTCGCCCGTGAACTCGAGGGCCTCGGCGAGCTTGTCGAGCTGCGACTGATACGGCCGTCCGATGTAGCGGCTCTCGATCTGCCCGACCGTTGCCGCGTGCATCAGAGCGATGCGAGCCAGCGCCGACCGACTAAGCCCCCTGTCCTCCCGGAGCTTCTGAATCCTGAGCATCAATCCGCCTTTCTCTTGCGGGCATTGTCCTATGCGAAGTATGTTGTCCGTGTCTGCGGATAGGTAGACGGCTATGGAGGACAGAAACGTGACAGCGCGAATCAGCTCAGCATCACCGGCCGCCCTTGTGGACTTCCAGTGGTGGCGCATGGCAGATGGTCGATGGATTGGTCCGCGCAGCCAGCGGCTACTGGCCGGCCACCCTGCGGATGACGGCTACCAGCCGCTGAAGAGGGAGCCGGCGTTGTTCCGGAAGTTCGCCGATGTGCGAGACACGGAAGACGCCTTTGCGGAGTTCGCCATGAGGTACGGCGACCTTGAGAGCGGCGGCGTCGTGGTCGTGGATGATCACCTGGCAACCGGCAAGGAGATGGCAACCGACGATCCGTTCCTCGTGTACTCCGAGGGTCGCAGCTTCGAGATATGGCGGGGGCATCGCCGGATGCTCGCGTTCGCGCTGCGGCTCTGGGATGCGATCAATGAAGGGCGGGCTGATGAGCTCATCGGTGCGGAGCTGCTCGTGAAGCCGTACGACTCGCTCGTCGAGCCCGGCAAGCCGGTGCCGAAGTACATGGTCTGGACTCGCACGGCATCGGCGCAACGCGACCTGGGACTGACTGCGTCGCAGACGTCCAACGCCGAGTTCGAGCCGGCCGTGCCACTCATGAGGGCCAGCCTTCCGGAGGCAGCGGCTCGCGCCGCTCTCGCCTATCTCGTATCCGAGATGTGCGCGAGCGCGCGCGTGGTGATGCGCGTGACGAGCGCACAGCCGGACGGACTCCGGCTGACGTTCGAGGTTCGGTCGCTCATAGCGGCCATGTGGCTGCAGTTCGCGCTCGCGGTCGATGGACAGCGAGAGTATCGCCCGTGTCCGGTCTGTGGCGACTGGTGGGATGCGACCGAGGCCCGATCCGATAGGAAGACCTGCAGCGACCGATGTCGCAAACGAATGCACCGCCAAACAGCGTCTGGAGGCACCGCGTGAAGGGTCATGTACAGCCCTACAAGAGAAACGGGGTAGTGGTCCGCGATCGGTGGCGAATCGCCATTGACCGTGGCCGAGACGGCGCAGGCAAGCGCCAACGGGACTACTACTACTTCACCGGCACCAAGTCCGCAGCCGAGCGAGAGATGAGACGACTACTCACCTCTGCCGACAAGGGTGTGTACGTCAAGCCCGAAGGTCAGAGCGTGGCCGATTGGCTCGACGCATGGGTCAAGGACTACGCGCCGATCGGGCGGGCGGGCTCGACGCTCAGGGGCTATGAGGGAATCATCAGACGCTATTTGAAGCCCGATCTCGGGGAGCTGCGCCTTCAGAAGTTGAGCGCGGAGGCTATCCAGGCGATGTACACGCGCATGCAGCTGCCTAAGGCGAACGGCGGACTCGGGCTTTCGGAACGCACCGTGATTCAGACACACGCGGTGCTGCACAAGGCTCTTTCACAGGCCGTGCGGCTGGACAAGATCGCGTTCAACCCGGCCGACACCGAGCGCGGTGTTGAACTGCCGAAACCCAAGCGACATCGAGTCGAGGTGCTCAGCGAACACAAGGTTGCCGAGCTTCTGAATGCCGTTGAGGGGACTCGACTGCATCTACCCGTATTGCTCGCTGTCACGACTGGGATGCGTCGCGGCGAGATCCTGGCACTCTCGTGGGATGACATCGACCTCGTGCGTGGCACAATCTCGGTCGTTCGGGCGTGGGATGAGGGGTCCAAAGGCTACGAACTCAAGGGTCCAAAGAGCGAGCGATCGCGCCGAACCATAGAAATGCCCGCGATCCTGGTGAGTGCGTTGGCGCTCGCAAAGGATGAACACGAGGATCGCCGGGCGCGTCGAGAACTCGCCGGCGAGAGCTACCAGCTTGAGTATGGTCCGCTGGTGTTCTCTGAAGAGGATGGCGAGCCCTGGTGGCCGTCGCGTTTCGAGTGGGCCTGGCAGGAGTTCAGGAAGTCCACTCGAGTGGCTCCGCGATTCCATGACCTGCGGCACACCGCGCTGTCGCTCATGCTCAGGCAGGGCAACGGCCCGAAGGTCGTCCAGGAGATCGCCGGTCACCATTCGTCGGCGTACACGATGGACACCTACTGCTGGTCCGATCGAGCCACTCTGAAAGCCGCAGCAGACAGTATCGGCGACCTCTTCAGCGGCGCTTTGGGCGCAGTGGAGAAGAAATCGGGCGACAAATCGGGCGACAAATCAGAGGCCGCACCCCCTCTGACCTGCGAACAAATGGTGCCCCCAAGGGAATTCGAATCCCTGTTGCCGCCTTGAAAGGGCGGAGTCCTTGGCCGCTAGACGATGGGGGCCTGTATGCGATTGGTGGGCCGTGCTGGTCTCGAACCAGCGACCTTGGGATTAAAAGTCCCCTGCTCTGCCAGCTGAGCTAACGGCCCGTGACCTGCAGATTCCGTGCCGCACCCGCACGGCCTGGCCGCAAGCGCAAGGGGTAGTTTACCACGCAACGCAGGGCGGTCAACGCGCCCGAACCCACGGTCCCGTCCATGTGAAGCCACTCGGGTCACCTGGCCGTATAATCGGCTCTGGCACCGACCTTCGAGAAAGGCCGTCATGACGCTCCTTGGCATCGATATCTCGCAACAGGCTCTCACCCGCGGGCTGTACATCGTGGTGATCGTCATCGCGACCGTCATCGCGGTCCGTGTTGTGGGCGGCCTCGTCCGCCGCTGGATGAAAGCCACCGGGGCCGTCCCGGCCACCAGCATCTTCGTGAACATCGCGCGGGTAGGCGTGATCATCCTCGGCGCCGGCTTCGTACTGAGCGTCCTCGGCATCTCCATCACGCCGGTGATCACCGCGCTCGGCGTGGGCGGCCTGGCCGTGGCACTCGCGCTGCAGGACACGCTCTCCAACCTGTTCGCCGGACTGCAGATCGTGGCGTCGAAACAGATCCGGCCCGGCGACTACCTCCTGCTCGACACCGGCCAGGAGGGCACCGTCACCGACACCGCGTGGCGCACGACCACGCTGCGAACGCAGTCGGACAACCTCGTGATCGTGCCGAACAGCGTGCTCGCGCAGGCCATCGTCACCAACTACCGCCTCCCCGCCGAGGCAGTGGCGACCACCGTCGAGTTCGGCGTGGGCTACGGCAGCGACCTCGACCACGTCCAGCGCGTGGTGACCGAGGTGGCCGCACAGGTGATGGACGAAGCGGGCCACGACGTAGGTGAGCGCGACCCGATCGTGCGTTTCCGGGCATTCCAGGACTCGCAGATCCTCTGCGCGGCGATCCTCTACGTGCCCGGCTACGGCGACCAGTTCCCGCTCCGCAGCGCGTTCATCAAGGCGCTCCACGCCCGCTTCGCCGATGAGGGCATCAGCTTCCCATTCCCGCAGCGCACCGTGCACCTGATGAAGGAGTAGCACCCCGCAAGAGTGTGGAACGGGAAGGGGCCGCGCATCGCACGGCCCCTTCGAATATCGCGTGACTGCCCGCTAGTGCCTGAAATGCCGGTGCCCCGTGAAGACCATCGAGACGCCGAGGCGGTTGGCAGCCGCGATGACGTCGTCGTCGCGGATCGAGCCACCCGGCTGGATGAACGCGGTCACGCCCGCGGCGGCGCACACCTCGAGCGAATCCGGGAACGGCATGAACGCGTCCGACGCGCAGACCGAGTCGCGCGCCTGCTCGCCCGCAGCCTCTACCGCGATGCGCGCCGAGTTCACTCGGTTCATCTGACCGGCACCCACGCCGATCGTCGCGAAATCCTTGGTGAGGACGATCGCGTTGCTCTTCACGCACTTCGCGACCTTCCAGGCGAAGAGCAGCTGCTCCATCTCGGCATCGGTGGGCTTGGCGATCGTGGCCACCCGGAAGCGCGACGGATCCTCATCCACGCTGTCGGAGGTCTGCACGAGCATGCCGCCTTCGACCGCGCGTGACTCGTAGTGGCCGCCCGTGAGCCTGGTGCCACCGGTCTTGAGCACACGGAGGTTGCGCTTCTCGTCGAGGAGCTCGAGTGCCGCCGGCTCGAAGTCGGGAGCGATCATCACCTCGACGAAGTGCTTGTTCTCGAACATCGCCTCCACAACATCGACCGTGACGAGCTGGTTGAACGCCATCACGCCGCCGTACGCCGAGACCGGATCAGCCGCATAGGCGCGCGCATACGCGGTGACAAGGTCCGGCGCTATGGCCAGGCCGCACGGATTCGTGTGCTTCACGATCACGCAGCAGGGCTCGGTGAACTCGCGCGCCGCTGCCCAGCATGAGTCGGTGTCCAGGATGTTGTTGTACGACAGCTCCTTGCCCTGCACCTGCGTGGCGCGGGCGAGCGTGTGCTCCTTGGCGTCGATGAAGCGATAGAACGCCGCGTCCTGGTGCGGGTTCTCGCCATAGCGCAGATCCTGCACCTTCTCGAGCCGGAAGCGGACCTCTTCGGGAAAGCGCTCATGGCCGTAGCGCGAGAGATACATCCAGATCGCACTGTCGTACGCGCTCGTGAGACGGAACACGTCGGTGGCGAGGCGCTTGCGCGTCTCCCGGACGGTCGACCCACCGGTGGACCGCATCTCCTCGAGCACGACCTCGTACTCGGCGGGATCGGTCACAACGGTGACGGCCTCGTAGTTCTTCGCCGCCGAGCGCAGCATGCTCGGCCCGCCGATGTCGATGTTCTCGACCGCTTCTTCCTCGGTGACACCCTCGCGCGCGACGGTAGCCTCGAAGGCGTAGAGGTTCACGACCACCATGTCGATCATGCCGATGCCGTGCTCGGCGGCCGCGGCCATGTGCTCGGGCACGTCCCGCCGCGCGAGCAGACCTCCGTGCACCCTCGGGTGGAGCGTCTTCACACGGCCGTCCATCATCTCGGGAAAGCCGGTGAGGTCGTCGATCGGCCGCACGGGCACGCCTGCCTCGGCGAGCGCCGCTGCCGTGCCGCCCGTGGAGACGATCTCCACGCCGAATTCGTCCACGAGCGCCTTGCAGAACTCGGCGACGCCCGTCTTGTCGGTGACCGAAACGAGCGCGCGCTTGATGGTGACGTTGTCCATGCTCGGAAGCTCCCTACCCCTCGCTGATATGTACGGTACGTCCCTCGATGCTCACGCGCTCTGTGATGATCAGCCTGATGGCCTCCACGATCATCCTGTGCTCCACCTCATGGATCTTGGCCTCGAGAGTCTCGAGGGTGTCGTCCTGTTCGACGCGCACCGGCTCCTGACAGATGATCGGCCCGCGATCGAACGCTTCGTCGGCGAAATGGACCGTGACGCCGGTGATCTTCACGCCCCACTCGAAGGCATCGGGGATGGCCGAGGCGCCGGGAAACGCCGGCAGGAGTGCCGGATGGAGGTTGATCACGGCCTGCGGGAACGCGCGCAGCACCTCGTTGCCGAGCAGGCGCATGTAGCCCGCCATCACCACCAGCTGGACGCCGTGCGCCTCGAGCGAGGCGGCGATCGCATGGTTGTACGCGCGGTAGTCGCTGTACTGCGCCGGGTCGATGTGGACGGCCGTGATGCCGGCAGCCCGTGCCCGCTCGAGTCCGTACGCGCCCTCCTTGTTGGAGATGACGACCGCCACGCGTGCCTGGAGCTCGCCGCTCTCACAGGCGTCGATGATGGCCTGCAGGTTGGTTCCGCTGCCCGAGATGAGCACGCCAAGGGGGAAACGCGTGTCATCCTTGATGAGTTGTACGCGCTCCCAGATCTGCATCGGCTCCAGCTCAGGCATACGTGACCACCCCGGTGCCCTCCACGATCTCGCCGATCTCGGCCACCGTCTCGCCCAGCTCGAGCAGCTTCGCAGCCGCGGCCGGCGCGTGTTTGGGATCGACGACGAGCGCAAGACCGACGCCCATGTTGAAGGTGCGGTACATGCTGTCGTCGTCGATCCCGGCCGCCTCCTGAACGAGGCCGAAGACCGCCGGCACCTTCCACGAGCCGCGCACCACGCGCGCGTCGCAGGTGGCAGGCAGCGCGCGGTCGAGATTCTCGGTGATGCCGCCACCGGTGATGTGCGCCATGCCCTTGATGGGCACCTCGGCCAGCGTGGCGAGGACCGACTTCACATAGATGCGTGTGGGCGTGAGGAGCAGCTCGCCGAGCGTGACGCCGCCGAGATCCATGCGCGGCAGCGCGAGGTCCGCCTCGCGGCCCTCCACGAGCACCTTGCGAACGAGCGAGAAGCCGTTGGAGTGCAGCCCGGTCGAGCCGAGACCCAGGATCACGTCGCCCGGCACGATCGTCTCGCCGGTGATCATCTTCGGCCGGTCCACCACGCCCACACAGAAGCCGCAGAGGTCGTAGTCATCAGGGTCCATCGTGCCGGGGTGCTCGGCCATCTCGCCGCCCACGAGCGCGCAGCCGGCCTGCTGGCACCCCTCGGCAATGCCCGCCACGATGCGCTCCATGCGCGCTGCGTCGAGCTTGCCCGAGGCCACGTAGTCGAGGAAGAACAGCGGCTCGGCACCGCTCGCAAGGATGTCGTTCACGCACATCGCCACCAGGTCGATGCCGACGGTGTCGTGGCGGTCGAGCAGCTTGGCGATCTCGATCTTGGTGCCCACGCCGTCGGTGCCGGAGACCAGCACGGGATCGGCCATGTCTTTGAACGCCGAGGCGGAGAACAGCCCACCGAAGCCGCCGATATCGCCGATCACCTCCGGGCGGTAGGTGGCGCGTACGTGGCTGCGGATGCCCTCCACAGCGCGCGCGCCCTCTGCGGTGTCCACGCCGGCGGCGCGGTAGTCGACCGGTTGCTTGGGCTCCTCGGTTGCCATGATCTCCCCTCGAGTGATGCGCGGGCAGGTTGCGCACGCGTGCATTGTAGCGCACGGCCGACTCACGGGCGTTCGCGCGGGGTATACTCCCAGGCGCGACCACCATTCAGCACTACCACGGAGGACTACCATGGCGATGGCGAAGATCAACGTGTCCATCCCCGACGGCCTGCTCGACGACGTCGACGAACTCGCCGCCGCATTGAAGCGATCGAGAAGCGGGATAGTGCAGGAGGCCACCGCGCTCTACGTAGCGCAAGTGCGCAAGGAGCAGGCGGCCGATCAGCGACGCCGTGACATCCTGCGCGCACGCGAACAGCTCCTGGCACTCGGCAAGGAGCTCCCCGCCTTCGACGGGACCGCCGCGGTCCGCGCGGACCGCGATCGGGACGAGCGGGCGGAGAAGCGGTGAGCGCGCGGCTCGTGGTCGACAGCTCGGTGGCGATCAAGTGGGTCAAACCGGCCGGCGAGAGCGACGTCGTCGCAGCGGAGGCTTTGCTCGACCGTCAGCAGTCAGGCGAGATCGAACTGGTGGTCCCCGGTCTCATGATGCTCGAGGTTGCCAATTCGCTCTGGAAGTACGCAGCCACGGAGTCGCAGATCAAGCGCGCTCTGAAGGCGCTTCGAAGCTTGCACCTTGCTGTGGTGGAGCCGGATGCGAAGCTCCTCGACCGGGCCGCTGAGCTCGCCGTCGGATGCAATATCACGATCTACGACGCTCTGTTCGCAGCACTGGCGGACACACTCGGGTGTGAGCTCGTGACCGCCGACAAGAAGCTCGCGGCAAGCGGCGCGTGCAAGGTCCGGGCGCTCGCCTAGCCGCCCTACCCCAACGCCCCCACACCCGCCGAGACCGCGAGCGTGAGCGCACTCGCGATCGCAGCGGCGGCGAGCCACCCCGTGCCGTGCGTGACGCGTCGGCCCACGGTCGCGCCCACCAGCGCGGGCACCACGTAGCCGATCGCAAGCGAGCCGAGCGCCCAGAGTCCGAGCGTGGTCCATCCGGGCCACAGCGCCATGCCCGCGGCACGGAAGGCGGCGACACCATCGTAGTAGTCTCGTGCACGCGCCAGTATCCGGAGGCCGTCGCCCACGAGCCAGCCGGCCAGCAGCACCAACCCCGCCCACTCGCGGCGGGCGCGCGGCGCCTTCGGATAGCCCATCAGCGCGGCCGCGAGCGCCGCGGTCACCGCGGCGAACAGCGGGTTGTACTGAACGGCGAAGAGCAGGCCGTCGCGCAGTGCCAAGAGTGCCGTGGTGACCTCGGTCACCCGACCGTCTCCAGGCCCAGCTTGCCCTTGCGCACGCTCTCGGGCACCTCGATCGGATACTCGCCGTCGAAGCACGCGCGACAGAAGTCGCCGGCATCGCACCCCGTGGAGGCCACGAGGTCGTCGAGTGAGAGGTACGCGAGCGACGTGGCGCCGATGAAGTCGCGGATCTCATCGAGCGAGTGGTTGGCCGCGATCAGCTGCTCCTGCGTGTCGGTGTCGATCCCGTAGAAGCACGGCCACACGACCGGCGGCGAGGTGAGCCGCATGTGCACCTCGGCGGCACCGGCGTCGAAGAGCAGCTGCACGAGCTGCTTGGAGGTGTTGCCGCGCACGATTGAATCGTCCACCACGATCAGGCGCTTGCCATCGATGATGTGCTTGAGCGGGTTCAGCTTGAGGCGGATGCCCTGCTGCCGGAGCGACTGCGTGGGCGAGATGAACGTCCGGCCCACGTAGCGGTTCTTCACCAGGCCTTCACCGTACGGGAGCGAACTCGCCCGCGCGTAGCCCACCGCACCCGGGATGCCCGAGTCGGGGACGCCGATCACGAGGTCCGCGTCCACCGGCTTGGTGCGCGCGAGCGCCATCCCTTGGCGGCGCCGCGCTTCATACACCGAGTGGCCGTTCATCACGCTGTCGGGGCGGGCGAAGTACACGAACTCGAAGATGCACAGACTCGGCGGACCCGGCGACACCGCCTGCTCGCTCTCAAGTTCGCCGTTCTTCACCCGGATGAGCTCGCCGGGTGCCACGTCGCGGACGTACTCGGCGCCCACGATGTCGAGCGCGCACGTCTCGGAGGCGATCACCCAGCCGCGCCGCCCGGAGTTGAGGCGCCCGAGCACGAGCGGGCGCACGCCGTTGGGGTCGCGGAAGGCGTAGAGCGCCTCCTCGGACATCATCACCACCGAGTAGGCGCCGCGCATCATCTGCATCGCATCGCGGATACCGCCGCGGATGGAGTGGTGCACCTGCGTGAAGTGGTCGACGAGGCGCACCATCACCTCGGAGTCGGTGGTCGAGCGGAACCGCACGCCGAGCTTCTGCAGCTCCTCGCGCAGCGACGCCGTGTTCACCAGGTTGCCGTTGTGGCCGAGTGCGATGGTGTTGGGGCCGATCGAGCTGATCATCGGCTGGGCGTTCTCCCACTTCTTGCCCGAGCCGGTGGTGGAGTAGCGGGTGTGGCCCACCGCAAGGTGGCCCTTGAGCGACTCCAGATCGCTCTCGGTGAACACCTGCGGCACCAGGCCGAGGTTCTTCACGACCATGAGCGAGTGGCCGTCGGCAACCGCGATGCCTGCCGACTCCTGACCGCGGTGCTGCAGCGCATGCAGGCCGAAGTAGGTCATGCGCGCGACGTCTTCGTGCTCGGCGTAGATGCCGAAGACGCCACACGCCTCTTCGGGGTTCTCCGGTCGTTCGGAGAGGATCCAGGAGTCGTCGAAGTGAGCGTCACTCATGAGGGGAGCTCTGTCCTAACGCGCGGGGGAAGCAGACGCCGCAAGGATAGCACGGCGGACGCGTCGGGCGTTCGGGGTTCTGCGCGGAGTCACTCCGCAGCCGGGGAAGGCGCCTCGGAGGCATGTCCTCCGGGGCGCCGAGGGCCCCCGGCGAGGACTACGCAGCGCAGGACACCCGGACGCCCAACGCTACTCCTCCGCTAACTCCGCCATGTGATCGATGAGTTCGATGGCCCTGGCGCGCACGTCCGGATTCTCCGAGAGGAGCGCCTGCGAGACGATGCTCATCACCGTCGCATCGATCGCCGCCGAGGCGCGCTCGACCGCTGCGGCCCTCACGTCGGGGTCATCCGAGCGCAGGTCGACCTTCAGGCGCCGCAGATCATCGGCATCGAGCGGCACGCGCTCAGGGCTCCGCGACGATACTGCCGGTCTGCTGTTTTCTGTGCCACAGCCGCCAGAACGAGTAGACAAGGCCCGCAGCGGCGAACGCCACCAGCAAGGGCGCGACGATCGCGACCGCCGAGAGCAGGACGGCGCCGACGTCCTCAGCGGCGCTCACCACGGGCGCGCCCATGCCGGCAGTGGTGACGTTCACCGCCGGACGCGTGGTTGCCTTGGCCGCATGCACGCTGCCGGCGAGCAGCACACCGGCGAGCACGAGCAGCCACGGGCTCACCTCGGTGGTGCTGCCCGCAGCCGCCACGGCCACGATGCCGCCGGCCGCCGGACGGATGAAGGTCTGGATGACGTCGTTCACGTGGTCCACGGCCGGCACCTTGTCGGCCACCATCTCGATGACGAGCAGCGCGGCGATGATCGCGATCATCCACCACTCGCCCATGACGTCGAACGGTTCCTTGAGCTGGAACCACTCGAAGCGCTGCGCGAGTGCTATCGCCAACAGCGGGATGTACGCGTTCAGCCCCGCCGGTATCGACAGTCCGAGTGCGGTGAGTATCTCCACCGAACGTCCTCCTATCCCTCGCCCAGCTCCTCGCTCTGCAGCGTCTCGGCGCCGTGGACCAACCGCTCCAATGTCGGTTCGTAAGCGGCGCGCATCTCGTCAAGCGAAACGTCCGCCAACCCACCCATGCGGAGCCTATCCCCACCGACCATGCCGATCTTCACACACGGCGTGGCATGAGTTGCTGCAAGCGTCTTGAGCGCGTCGAAGTGGTCGGCCGCGACCGTGACCACGACCCGGCCCTGGCTCTCGCTGAACAGCGCAGCGACGCCGGGCAGACCGCCCGGCGGATCGATCGTCGCGCCACGCCCGCCCGCGATGCAGCACTCGGCGAGCGCCACCGCCAGGCCGCCCTCCGAGCAGTCGTGCGCCGAGCGGACGATGCCGGTGCGGATCGCGGTCACGAGCAACTCGTCGAGGAGCCGCTCGTCCACCAGATCGACCTTCGGCGGACGCCCTGCCACCATGCCGTGCGCGACCTTCAGGTACTCGCTGCCGCCCAGCTCGTTTCTCGTGCGGCCAAGGAGCACCACGGCGTCGCCGTCGCGCTTGAACGCCATCGTGCAGTGCTGCTCCACGTGGTCGAGCAGGCCCACCAGGCCCACCGTCGGCGTGGGGTAGATCGGAGAGCCGAAACTCTCGTTGTAGAAGCTCACGTTGCCGCTGATCACGGGCACGCCAAAGGCGGTGCACGCGTCGGAAAGCCCGCGCACGCTCTCGTGGAACGTCCAGTACACCTCGGGCTTCTCCGGATTGCCGAAGTTCAGGCAGTCGGTGATCGCGGCCGCGCGCCCACCGGAGCAGGCCACGTTGCGGGCCGCCTCGGCGAAGGCGATCTGCGCGCCGGCATACGGGTCGAGGTAGCAGTACCGGCCGTTGCAGTCACTCGAGACCGCGATGCCGCGGCCGGAGACCTCGCCCCGGCCCGTGTCGCCCACGCGGAGCACCGCAGCGTCACAGCCCGGTACGACCACGGTGTTCACCATCACCTGGTGGTCGTACTGCTCCCAGATCCAGTGACGCGAGCAGATGTTCGGGCTCGCCAGCAGGTCGAGCAGCATAGCCGAGAGCGCCTCGCGGGTCTCAGGATGCTCGAGCGTCATCGGGTCGAACGCCTGCAGCTCATCGAGGTAGGCGGGACGCTCCATCGCGGGATCGTACAGCGGCGCGTCGTGAGCGAGCGTGGCGGCGGGCATGTCGGCCACGACCTCCTCGCCCATCCGCACGACGAAGCGCTCGGTGTCGGTGATCGTGCCGATCACCGTGGAGCGCAGACCCCACTTGTCGCAGATGGCCATCGCGGCCTCGAGCTTCTCGGGAGTGACGACCGCGACCATGCGCTCCTGGCTCTCGGAGACCATGATCTCGAACGCCTTCATCGCATCCTCGCGCTGCGGCACCGCAGCGGCGTCGATATCCACGCCCACGCCTCCGCGGCTCGCCATCTCGGAGATCGAGCTCGTGAGGCCCGCGGCGCCGCAGTCGCCCAGCGCCACCAGCAGGCTCTCGTCGAGCAACTCGAGGCACGCCTCGATGAGCAGCTTCTCCTCGAACGGGTCGCCCACCTGCACGCTCGGGCGCTTGTCCTCGGCCTTCTCGTCGAACTCCTGGCTCGCCAGCGTGCTCGCACCGCCGATGCCGTCGCGGCCGGTGGTGGAGCCGATCAGCAGCACGAGGTTGCCGGGACCCGAGCCCACGGCACGCGTGAGGTTCTCCTCGCGCATGAGGCCGATCGACATCGCGTTGATCAGGCAGTTGCCCTCGTACGCTTCCTCGAAGTACACCTCGCCGCCCACGGTAGGCACGCCGAGGCAGTTGCCGTACCCGCCTATGCCGGCCACCGCACCCTCGAAGAGGTAGCGCTGCCGCGGCTTGTCGAGCGTGCCGAAGCGGAGGCTGTTGAGGCTCGCGATCGGGCGCGCGCCCATCGTGAAGATGTCGCGGATGATGCCGCCCACGCCGGTGGCCGCGCCCTGGTAGGGCTCGATCGCCGAGGGGTGGTTGTGACTCTCCATCTTGAAGGCCACGGCCCAGCCGTCGCCCACGCGGATGACGCCCGCGTTCTCACCGGGGCCCTGGAGCACGGCCTCGCCGGAGGTGGGGAACATGCGCAGCGCCTTGCGCGAGTGCTTGTAGCTGCAGTGCTCGCTCCACATGAGTGAGTACATGTAGAGCTCGGTGACGCTCGGCACGCGGCCGAGGATGGTGACGACCTTCTCGTACTCGTCGAGCTTGAGGCCGAGTTCGACGGCGAGCTTGGGGGCGAGCTCCGTGCTGAGGGTCTCGAGCGTCATGAGGCCACCTCCACAGCGCGCTTCGCGATCGCCGCGAAGAACGCCGCGCCGTCCGTGCCGCCGCTCACGGGATCGACCACGCGCTCTGGGTGCGGCATCAGCCCGAAGACGTTGCCGCGCTCGTTACAGATGCCCGCGATGTCGTCCAGGGCGCCGTTGGGAGCGCTGCCGCCTTCGGTGCGAGACCCGTCGGGCTCGCAGTAGCGCAGCACGATCTGCCCGCCAGCACGCAGGCGTTCGAGCGTGTCGGGGTCGCAGATGTAGTTGCCCTCGTTGTGGTTGATCGGGATGCGCACGACCGTGCCTGCGGGCAGGTCGAGCCACTCGCACGCGCTCTCCTCCACGCGGAGGCTCACGGTCCTGCAGATGAACTTGAGACCGACGTTGCGCAGCAGCGCGCCGGGCAGCAGGTGCGCCTCGGTGAGGATCTGGAAGCCGTTGCAGATGCCGATCACGGGGCCGCCCGCCTCGGCGAAGCGGATCACTTCGGCCATCACGGGGCTGAAGCGCGCCACCGCGCCGCACCGGATGTAGTCGCCGTAGCTGAAGCCGCCGGGAAGCACGATGGCGTCATAGCCCGAGATGTCGGTGTCGCCGTGCCAGATGTAGCCCGCATCGTGGCCGAGATGCTCGACCGCGTGCACGACGTCCTGCTCGCAGTTGGAGCCGGGGAAACGCACCACTCCGAAGCGCATCCTCACGCCTCCCCGACGGTCTCGATACGGTAGTCCTCGATCACGGGGTTGGCGAGCAGCTTGTCGCACATCTCGCGGACCTTCTCGACCGGCGTGCCGTCGGCCACTTCGATCTGGATGTACTTGCCGATCTTCACCTGCCCCACCTCGGCGTAGCCCAGATTCTGGAGCGCTCGCTCGGCAGTGGCTCCGGGCGGGTCGAAGATACCTTTCTTATACGTGACGTAGATCTCGAAGCGTGCCATCTTACGGCTCCTCCCCTTGCGCGTCGCGCCCGTCGGGCACGGTCGTGGCGTCTTCCCCATCATCGAGATCGACATACATCGTCTCGCGGTTCTCCTTCAGTCTCGCGGCGACCGCCGCGTCGACCTTCCTTCGGCCGTACCACATTATCGCGAGTCCGATCACCCACGCGAAGATGGACGCATACGCCAACACCGGCACGTCGGTGTGCACATCGAGCGCCGCGGCCCGCGAGGAGCCGACCTGCCAGAAACTCACGACGAAACCCACCACACCGGCGCCCGCAAGCGCCATCCCGACCCAGAAGAGGTACAGGTGCGCGCGAACGTGGGGCGGGAGCACCTTCAAGCTCACGAGGCGTCCTTCGGGTCGTGCTTGCCCTGCTGCGCTCCGGAATCGCCCTGCTCGGCGGCGGCGTGTGCCTCCTGCTTCGGCGAAGGCTTCTTCTCGGCCTTGGCGATGAGCTCCTTGCGCAGCTTCCTGATCACGACAACGTCGATGAGGATAGCCGCCAGGGAGACGGCGAGCACCACGATGGAAACGACCGAGACGAGCCGCTCGTTGTCGCGGATCTCCGGAATCGCCCAGCTCGCGGCGATCGCGGCAAGACCGGAGAGCAGCAGCACCCACCACACAGTGCGCCACTTCTTGATCTCGGGCGAGGTGGGCAGACCCGACCAGTCCTTCTCGATCTCGTCCTTCTTCTTGGACTTGACCGACTTCGTGACCTCGACCGAGCCCTGCTTGCGCACCGGCTTGGCCTTCGCGGCACTCTTGCGCGTGGAGCCGATGTTGGCACCCTTGCGGTACCGTTCGTTGGAGTAGCTGCGCTGTGACATGCCTACTCGCTTTCCGGCATGAACGGCTCGTCTGTGAGCAGCTCGTACGCCTCGATGTACTTCTCGGCGGTGACCGCGAGGATGTCCTCGGGGAGCGCCGGCGCCGGCGGTGTCTTGTCCCAGCCGCTCGCCTCGAGCCAGTCGCGCACGAACTGCTTGTCGAAGCTCGGCTGGCCGTGACCCGGCTCGTACTCCTCGGCAGGCCAGAAGCGCGAGCTGTCGGGCGTGAGCGCCTCATCCACGAGCGTGAGCTCGCCGTCCACCAGGCCGAACTCGAACTTGGTGTCCGCGATGATGATCCCGCGTGCCGCGGCGTGATCCCGGGCCGCCGAGTACAGCGCGAGTGACGCGTCGCGCAGCCGCGTCGCGTGCTCCTCGCCCACGATCTCGATCATGCGCTCGAAGCTGATGTTCTCGTCGTGGTCGCCGATGGCGGCCTTGGTCGAAGGCGTGAAGATCGGCTCGGGGAGCCGGGAGCTCTCGACGAGCCCTCCGGGCAGCGCCTGTCCGCAGACGGTGCCGTGCTCGCGGTACTCCTTCCAGCCACTCCCCGCAAGATAGCCGCGGACGATGCACTCGACCGGGAACACCTCGGCCTTCTTCACGATCATGAAGCGGCCGCGGAGCGCGTCGGCATGGACGGCCAACTCGTCCGGAAGGTCGCACAGCTCGGCGGTGAGCAGGTGGTTCGGCACGATGTGGCCGAGGCGGTCGAACCAGAAGAGCGAGATCTGCGTGAGGACCTCGCCCTTGTAGGGGACGGGATCGGGAAGCACCACGTCGAAGGCGCTGATGCGGTCGGTCGCGACGATCAGGAGCGCACGGCCGAGGTCGTAGATATCGCGGACCTTGCCCTGAGCGCTCGGCTTGAGTTCGATCGGCTGCACGGAGGCGTCCTTTCGGAGCGAGGCGGACGTCGCGCCGCGCACTCACCGTGATGGCGCGGCTCATGCGTGCATTGTAGGCGATACCGACCGGACGTGCGGGGCGCGCTACCTCGGCAGCGCGATGCGCTGGAGCGACTCTGCATCGATCTCGTTCGCCCTGGAGACGATGCCGAGCAGGTTGCTGTAGAAGCCTGCGAGCGGGTCGATGTACTCGTAACTCACGATGTTCGGCTCGCCCTCGATCCCGCCGAGTTCGGCGGCGCGGTCCACGGCGTCGTCGTAGTTGCCGAGCGAGTCGATGAGCCCGAGCTCGAGGGCCTCGCTCCCCACCCACGCCCATCCCGTGGCGAGCTCGCGCACCTCGTCCTCGTCCATGCCGCGGCCCTCGGCCACATCGGCGATGAACTGGTCACCGATGGTCGCGAGCTCCTCGTTCAGCATCGCGGTCTCGGTCTCGGTGAGGCTGCGGTACATGCTGCCGGCATCCTTGTACTCTCCGTAGGTGAGCGTGGTGAAACTCACGCCGATCTTGTTGAGCAGTTCCTCGACGTTGGCGACCTCCATGATCACGCCGATGCTGCCCACCGTGGATCCCGGCGAGGCGATGATCTCGTCGGTCTGCGCAGCCACCATGTAGGCGCCGGACGCGCAGATATCGCCCACGCTCGTGACGATCGGCTTCACCTCGGCGGCGCGACGCACCGCGAGGGTGATCTCCTGTGACGCGGCCACGGTGCCGCCGGGCGAATCGACGCGCAGCAGGATCGCCTTCACGCTGTCGTCTGCGAGCGCCTGATCGATCTGGTCGAGCACGTACTCGGGGTCACCGCTGCCGCCGCTCGCGCCCTGGATGACGGAGTCGATGCGGATGACCGCGATACTGTCGCCGATGGCGAACATACTGGCGTCGGAGCCAAGGATCAGCAGCGACCCGATGCACGAGAAGAGCATCAGGAGCACGAACCCCACGCCGAGGCCGATCGCCCACTTCGCGCCCGCCGACATCTTCTTCTTCGGCTCGGGCTGTGGCGGAGCGTATGCGGGCTGCACCGCCTGAGGTTCACCGGGCACCTGCGGCGCAGGCTGCTGGTACTGACTTGACGAGTCCATTGCTCCTCCAGGTCCTCCGGCCGTGCGGCGCTTCGGCCGCATTCGCGGTCTTAGATGATGCCGAGGAACGCGAGTGCTGCGAGTGCGTGGAACACGGTGATGCCCAGGAGGGCGTACGCGCTCGCCTTGTGAACCTGTAGGTGCAGCTTGCCCTTGAACTTGATCTTGCGGAGACCCTGAAGCACCTGGAAGACCATCAGAAGGAAGATGGCCGCTCCGCCCGCCACAAGCATCCAGCCGTTGATCGCGATTCCCAGCAACATGAAGCCTCCCCGCGTTCGGTGGTGTACCGAGAGTACCCGCGAGGCGGCAGCGGCGTCCAGGGTGCGATCGGGGTGAGCGATGACCTCTCTCGCGTGACGCGTGATGCGCCTAGTCGCGCACGGCCGTGATCCGGTACTCCACGCCCACATCCTCCACAGTCACCGTGAAGCCGGCATCCGCGAGCAGTGCGACCACGTTCGCCTTGGCGGTACCGCTGTCGGCCAGCACGAGCATCTCCCGCGTGCCGTCCTCGAGCGCCTTCTTCGTGTGCATCAGCGGCATCGGGCAGGAGAGCCCTCGCACGTCCAGTTCCTTCATCGCCTCTCCCCTCACCCTATGCCGTCTTGCGGGCGCCGAAGAGGGCGACCGCGACGAGGACCAGTGCCATCACGCCCATCGCGAGCCATGCGTTGGGCGCAAGCCCCTTGGCCGACGAAGCCAGGCCCGCCCAGTGCATGAAGCCCGCGCCCACGAGCATGCCCGCGACCGCAGTCGTCGAGTCCGAGTCGCCCTCGGAACCCATGATCACCTGGCGGAACGGGCACCCGCCGAGCAGCATCGCCGCGAACGTGGCGACCGTCATCGCCGCGAAGCTGCCGAGCGCGTCGTTGTGCGCCACGGGCTGGTTCGCGAAGCCCAGGTCGTACTGGCCGAGGAGCAGGTTGACGATGGTCGACCCGATCAGCAGACCGATGACGCCGAAGAGCAGGTCGTAGCGCCTCACCAGGATCGCGTCGCGGATGCCGCCGATCGTGCAGAACCGGCTGCGCTGCGCGACGACACCGATCGCCAGGCCCGCGATGAGCGACACCCACAGCACGGCGCGCTTCCCGCCCGGCTGCGGCTTGGCGGCGGCGACAGACTCGGCGGAGGCCGCCACGCTGCCGTCTTCGGCCACGATCGAACCGTCTTCGGCGCGTGATCCGCCCTCGGGCTTGAGCACCTGCGAGGGCTCTCCGTCCGTCTTCAGGAAGACTGCGGCCGGCGTATCGCCCGTAGCGAACGCGCCCTCCATCGTCTGCGTGGCGAACTCCGGCTTGGTGCCGAAGGTCGCGATCAGCGCGAAGACGAGCAGCACGACCGCGAACGCCGGCAGGATCCAGCCGACCGGCCTGGCGATCGCGCGTGCGCGACCGAGATTGAAGCCGCGCTTGAGCGCCACGATACCGAGCAGCACGCCCGCCACGATGCCCAGCACGCCCCAGATGGCCGTGAGGTCTCCGCCGCCGAGGCGGAGCCACGCGCGCACCGTGCAGCCGAGGAAGATGAGCGCGCCGGACATGAAGATGAAGCCGAGAACGAACCGAATGAGTGGTGCGCTACCACCACGCGGACGGAACTCGCGCGTCACGAGCGCGGCGCCCATCGCGCCGAGGATGATGCCGATGATCTCGGGCCTGATGTAGGCCACAGCACCCTGGTTGGTGATGCCGCCCACGAAGAAGCCCGTGATGTCCCGCAGGAAGCACGCGATGCACAGGCCCATGTTGCCCGGATTGCCCTGGCCCACGAGCCACGCGGCAACCGCTCCGATGAACAGGCCCGACCCTCCAAGGATCCACGCGGTGGGACCGACCACCCGGCGCTTCCGCATGCCACTCCCATCTGACGACCTATAAGGCTGTCAGATGATTGCCATTAGAGAAACGGAATGTCAAGCGGCCGAGGCGTCAGGCGGGGAATGTGAGGGCGGCAAGGAAGCGCTGCTGGAACTCGGCGTGCGCGGCAAGATCGATCGTGCGGATGACAGCCGCGATCTCGCTCGCCTTCGCGCGCACACGACTGTTCACGAGCGCCATGCGTGCGCCCGCGAGCGCCGTGTTGCCGCCGAAGGTGACACGGTCGTGCCACACCGCCGGGACGAGCCCCAGGCGCACGAGCGACCCGGCGCGCACGTGGTAGCCGAAGCCACCGGCGACCACGACGTTCACGATCGCCGAGGGGCCGATGCCGGCCGCCTCGAGCAGCAGGTCGATGCCGGTTCGCACCGCGCCGATCGCAAGCTGCACCTGCCGGACATCCTTCTGCGTGAGCACTATTTCGGCCGGGGCGTCCAGCACGAACGCGCGGACACCGTCGCGGGATGTGAAGCGGTCGCGGAAGGGGCTCCCCACCCGATCGACGAACCGCCCGCTGCCGTCGATCACGCCCACATCGAGCAGGGCGGCCACCAGATCGAGCAGACCGCTCCCGCAGATGCCGAGCGGCTCCCGACCGCCGATCGTCGTGAGCGCGAGTCTGTCACCCTCGAGATCCACGCGCTCGATCGCGCCCGCCTCGGCACGCATGCCGCACTCGATGGACGCGCCCTCGAGCGCCGGACCTGCAGCAGTGGAGGCCGCAAGCAACTGCCCGCCGGCCGCGAGAACGATCTCGCCGTTCGTGCCCAGGTCGATCATGAGCGTCGGCGCCACGCGCTCGGCCAGCCGCGTCGCGAGAATGCCGGCGATGACATCCGAGCCGATGAACGCCGAAGCGCCGGGCAGCACCCCCACGTCGAGCGACGGCGTCGATGTGAGCCCCATCTCCCCGCCCGCGAGGCGCGCGCCGGCGGTCGGCGCCCCCTCGTAGGGGGCTTCACCCAGCGGCGAGACATCCGCGCCGAGAAGCAGGCCGGTCATCGCGGTGTTGCCGACGATCACGGCCTCGGCAAGCCGCTCCAGGGAGAGGCCCGCGGTCCTGAGCGCCTGCGCGAGCATCTCATCGAGCTGGCTCACGATCAGGCGCTGCAGCTCAGAGCCACCATCCGCCGAAGCAAAGGCGACGCGTGACAGGACGTCAGCGCCGAAGACGCGCTGGGCGTTGAGGTCGCCGGATGTGGCCAGCACCTCACCGGTCCTGAGGTCGAGAAGCTGCACCGCGACGGTGGTGGTCCCGATGTCGATGGCGGCGCCCACCACGGTGCCGATCCCCGTCACACCGCGCAGGGCAGGGTCCTCCACCTCGGCAACCGCCTGCTCGGCGGAGGTGACGACGCGCATCTCGCGCATGGCCTCCTCGAGCGTGACGGTCACATCACCCGACACGCGTGCGCGGCACGCGAGCCGCTTGCCCGCCGAAAGCCCCGCGCCGCCGAGGAGCTCGCGCTCGGTGCGGGTGGGTGGCTCGAGTGACCCGGCGGCGACCACCCTGCACGAACCGCAGGTGCCGGCTCCGCCACAGGGTGCGTCGATCGCGAGACCGGCGGCGCGCGCCGCCTCGAGAAGCGTCGAGCCGACCGGCACCTTGACGGTGCGCCCGGCCGGCTCGAAACGTATGGTGACGCGCTCGCTCATCCGTGGCCTCCTCGGCTCTGAGGATACCGCGAGCGCGTGCTCTGCGTCGCGCCTAGGACTCGCTTGCGGGCGCGTCGGACACGTTAGGGCAGACACCACCGTTGGGGCACACGCCCGTGCCGTCCTGCGGCCCGCGCTGATACCCACCGCGGGGGCCCATCAGGCCCTGACCCGGATCCGGACACACGCCGCCCGGGCACCCGCCGTTGTTCGGGCATCCGCCGAACGCCTCCGGCGCGCCGTTCTGCCCGCCGAGGGGACCCATCATGCCCCGGCCGTCGTCGAACCCCTGGCGCGGCGTCATCATGCCGTACCCCTGGTTCGCAGCGCCACCGAACGCGACAGTGCGCATGACCGCGTGCGAGGCGAATGCTCCGCCGAGCAGCGTCACGCCGATCACAATCCCCACGATGACCGCGAGCGCGGTCTTCAGCTTCGGATCCATCGGTACGTCCTCCTTCGTCAGCTGTCCGCATCACGAGCGGACCCGCGACACAACAAGCATGAATCGGGCCGAAGGTAGCACGCAGTCGTGGAGATTACGTGGAGAAGCGGTGTGCTGGCGCCATGAGTGAGAGCGCCGCGATGAAGCCGGCCTCGTCGTCGGGCGTGAGACCGTAGCGACGGCCGCCGGCAGTGATCAGCAGGATGTCACGCGACATGCGCTTGGCGCACATGCGCACCTTGCCGATGTCCGCGTACAGCACGCTGCCGAGCGCGAGCCCAGGGAAGCGCATGCTCGACCAGAGCGTCGGTGTGAGCGTTGTGCGGCGCACGTCCTCGATGGATGCGTACGGAATGCGGTAGCTCACGAGTGGGCCGCAGGAGAGCACCACCTCGTCGGTGGTGAGGTCGTAGCGCATGGCAGGGATCGAGGCGAGCGTGGTGAGCATGTAGGCGAGCAGCGGCACCATGATCGCGAGACCGATCCACACCGCGATCCGTTCGTCATCGGGAACAAGATCGGGCCTCACGAGCGGAAGCCCCGAGACGGCAATGAGCGCCGTCAGACCGACCAGCCACAGCCACCCGAAGGACGGCGACGGTTTGAACCGGCTGATGAGTGTTCCCGCCATGCCGTTCACCACAACCGGTTGACGACGACCACGATCGCGAGCACGGTCCCCACCACCGCGGCGAACGAACTGAGTCCGGCCAGCGCAGCGCCGATGAGGACGGAACTCCCTGCGGCAGTGGCGACAGCCGCACCTCGATGTCCCCCGGAGGCCCGACGCGCGGCCTCACCGGCACCGATGCCCAGGAGCACCGCGATCGGCCAGTCGACGTAACCGACCGCCGAGGCGAGGAACGAGCCGCCGATGCCGACGACGGCCGCGGCGAGCACCGCGAGCGCCAGCTGCTTCGGCCTGATGGCGAGTCTGGCCGAGGGCAGCTGGCGCGCGCACTCCTTGCACTTGTAGCCGACCGGGGTCTCCACGAAGTCCTTCGGGCAGATCGGCCGGTCGCACTCGACACACCGCACGCTGGTCTCGACGTTCGGGTGGAACGTGCACTTGGGCATCGCGGGTCTCCGGTGGGGATCAGGCGCTGGGGCCGGCGGACGTGTCGGGTGTATCAGCAGGGGCCACGGGTGCGTCTGCGGCGGGAGCGGCCGCCTCGGGCTGCCGCTCCTCGATCTTCTCGGCGGCACCGCGCAGCTTCTCGCTCATCGTCTTGAAAGCGCCCGCCAGCTTGGGGCCGAC
Source organism: Actinobacteria bacterium UBA6100 (assembly GCA_002423585.1). Taxonomy (GTDB): domain Bacteria; phylum Actinomycetota; class Coriobacteriia; order Anaerosomatales; family Anaerosomataceae; genus UBA6100. Next base: position 49,947 of record DIWS01000015.1, on the reverse strand, counting down.
CTCCTCGGAGAACTTGTCCCCGGCCACCTTGAACGCCTCACCGGTCTTGTCGGCGGCCTCCTTGAACGACTGGCCCACCTCGCCCTCGGTGGCGCCCTTGACCGAGGATCCGACGCTGTCGACGAATCCGTCGAGGCGATTCGAGAGCTCCTCGAGCCTGCGCTTGTTCTCCGGGTCGTTCGCCGCAGCGGTCACCCAGCGACCGATCGCCGCACCGAGTGCGTCGAGCTCGCTCACAACCTCGCGCCACGCGCTCGCGGCCTCGGAGGCGGCCTCCGGCTCAGCCTGGGACTGAGTCGCCTGGTTCATCTCATCGCTCATCGTGCTCACTCCTTACTTCTTCGAACCCAGTATCGTGCCGAGGACGCCGCGAACGATGGCCGTACCCGCCCGGCTCCCGATCGACCGCATCACGCTCTTCCCGAACGTCTCGGCGAAGGTGTCGCTCCGCCGCGGGCTGCTCCTGGGCTTCTCCGCCTTCGTCGGCTTGGGCACGTTGAGCTCGAGATCGCGAGCTTCGGCCGCCTGTTCCTCGGCGATGGCCTTCTCGGCACGCGCCTTCAGCAACTCGAACGCGCTCTCGCGATCGACGGCCGCCTCGTAGTGCCCGGCAACCGGTGAGCCCGCGATCACGGCCTGGCGCTCGGCGGGGGCGATCGCACCGATCCGCCCGTGCGGCGAGACCATCATCGTGCGCTCGACGGGCATCGGCGAACCGTCGGCCTGGAGCAGCGACACGAGCGCTTCGCCCACCTTGAGCTCCGTGACCATGGCCTCGACGTCGCCGAGCTCCGGGTTGGGCCGGAACGTCTCGGCCATCGCCTTCACGGCCTTCTGCTCGCGTGGCGTGTACGCGCGCAACGCGTGCTGGATCTTGTTGCCGCACTGGCCGAGGACGGTGTCCGGGATATCGATCGGGTTCTGCGTGACAAAGTAGACGCCAACGCCCTTGGAGCGGATGAGCCGCACGACCTGCTCGATCTTGGTGAGCAGCGCAGGGGGCGCGTCGTCGAAGAGCAGGTGCGCCTCATCGAAGAAGAACACCAGCTTCGGCTTGGCCAGATCGCCCGCCTCGGGCAGGCGCTCGAAGAGCTCGGAGAGCAGCCACAGCAGCAGCGTGGAGTACAGGCGCGGCGAGGTCATCAGCCGGTCGGCGGCGAGGATGTTCACCATGCCCTTGCCGTTGGCGTCGGTCTGGATGAAGTCGAACAGGTCGAGCGCCGGCTCGCCGAAGAACCGGTCGCCTCCCTGCTCCTCGAGCGCGAGCAACGAGCGCTGGATGGCTCCCACACTGGCCGGCGACACGTTGCCGTACGTGCTGCCGATCTCACGCGCGTTATCGGAGACGTACTTGAGCATCGAGCGCAGGTCCTTGATGTCGAGCAGCAGCAGGCCGTTCTCGTCGGCCACGCGGAACGCGATCGTGAGCACCGCCTCCTGCGTGTCGTTCAGGTTGAGCATCCGGCCGAGCAGGAGCGGCCCCACTTCGGAGACCGTCGTGCGCACGGGATGGCCCTGCTCGCCGAAGACGTCCCAGAGCGTCACCGGTGAGCCGTGGAAGCCCCAGGTGTCGGTGAGCCCGAGGAGTGCCAGCCGCTCGTCGACCTTGCTGTTGCCGCCACCGGCCTGCGAGATGCCCGAGAGGTCGCCTTTGATGTCGGCGGCGAACACCGGCACGCCGATCCCCGAGAACGCCTCGGCGAGCACCTGCAGCGAGACCGTCTTGCCGGTTCCGGTGGCGCCGGCCACCAGTCCGTGGCGATTGGCCATCGCGGGCAGCAGGTTCACGTCGATTCCGCTCTTGCCGATGAGCAGACCGGGAAGCGGCTCAGACATCTGAAGACCCCTTTCGACCTCGAGCGCGCAGCAGACGCGCCGGAGTGTACGCATACGAGTATCCCCCACGCGAGTGCGAGGCGCACGTCCGAGTGCGCACGGTGATGGTGTGGCGCAGGAAGCGCGTCTGCACGTGCCGAAGCCCACATCTGACACACTGTGCAGGTGTACGTCACCGGAGGGAGTGGGATGCTGCGGTTCATCGTGTTCGCGTGCGGAGCGGCCCTGATGGGACTCGAGATGGTGGCGGCCCGCGTGCTCGCCCCGTACCTCGGCAACTCCATCTATGTGTGGGGCGCCGTGATCTCCGTCGTGATGATCGCGCTCTCCATCGGCTATGCGCTCGGCGGACAGCTCGCCGACCGCTTCGGCGCTGCTCGCTCGCTCCCGCCGGTGATCGCCGCCGCCGGCCTCACCACCGCGGTCGCGCCCCTCGTGGCTGAAGCCGTTCTGCCGTTCGTGGCCGACCTCGGCCCACGCGTGGGATCACTCGCTGCGGCGGCGGCCATCTACTTCCTGCCATCACTCCTGCTCGCCATGGTCTCACCGCTCGGCGTCCGCCTTGCCGCCCGGGAAGGCATGGCCGGACTCGGGCGCTCCACCGGCAACCTGTATGCGATCTCGACTGCCGGCAGCATCGCCGGAACGCTTGCCACATCGTTCTGGTTGATCCCCGCGCTCTCGCTCGAACCGCTCGTGGCCTGGACCGGCATCGCGCTGGTGGCGGTGGCGCTCCTCGCGCTCAGGCTCACGCCGGAGACGGCAGACCACGCAGCGCTCCACCCGATGGCCGCCCGCCTCGCGGTACGCTCGCTACCCGCCACGCTCGCGCTCGTGATGGCCGGCACAGCGCTCGGCGGCTACGTGTTGTGGCGCGTGACGCCGATACCCGACACCAACGCCAGTGGCGAGGCGATCCTGTTCCGCGCCGATACGCAGTACCACCGCATCACCGTGACCGAAGGCGATGGCACACGGCACCTCCGATTCGACAGCAGCCATCAGAGCGCGATCGCCATCGAAGACCCGTATCAGAGCCGTATCCGCTACCCCGACTACATGCATCTCGCGCTCGCCCTCAAGCCGGACGCGAAGCGGGTGCTCGTCCTCGGCCTCGGCGGCGGCGCCATCACCAAGCGGTTCTGGCATGACTATCCCGGCGTGACCGTCGACTCCGTGGAGATCGACCCCGTGGTGGCCGAGGTCGCCCGCAAGTACTTCTGGCTTCCCGAGGACGAGCGCAGCCGCGTCTTCGTGGAGGACGCGCGCCGCTACGTCCAGTCCACCGGTGAGACCTACGACATCGTGATCGTCGACGCGTACTACTCGGACGCGCTCCCGTTCCACCTCACCACGGATGAGTTCCTGCGCGAGGTGAAGGCGGTGATGTCACCCGATGGCGTGCTCGCGTACAACGTGATCTCCTCCACCGAGGGGAGCGGCAGCAACCTGTTCCACAGCATGTACCGCACGGCGCTCGGCGTGTGGGACGACCTCTGGGTCTTCCCGATCGGCATCGGCAGCGATGGCTCGGAGGAGACGCGCCGCAACATCATCGTGCTGGCCACGGACACACGCGTGACCGAGGATGCACTCCGCGAGGCGATCGCGTCGCGCGTCGACGGCACCGTGTCGATCGACGGGTTCGCCGGGATGGCCGAAGACCTCTACACCGCACCGGTGGAGGTCGCGGACGTGCCGCTGCTGACCGACTCGCACGCCCCCACCGACTCGCTCATGCAGGTGCAGTAGGCTCGCGGGAACCCGAAGGGGCCTCAGTCGCCAGCGGGGTCTTCGGCCGGCAGCCGCAGCGTGAACATTGAACCCCGGCCGAGCTCACTTTCGAGTGTGAGCGTGCCGCCCAGTGCTGCTGCAAGCCGCCGGGAGATGGCAAGGCCCAGCCCCGTGCCTCCTATGTGTGTTCCCGCCTCGGTGTGTACCTGGTAGAACTCCTCGAAGACGCGCGGGATGTCCTCGGCGGCGATTCCGTGACCGCTGTCCGCCACCGTGATCTCGATCATCCCATCCGACCGTACGACCCGCGACTCGATCCAGCCCTCCGCGGTGAACTTCACCGCGTTGCCGAGCAGGTTCACGAGTATCTGCTCGAACCGGGTCGGGTCGGTCATGATCCGGCAATCCGTGTCGGGCAGAACGAGTCGCATCTCGAGACCCTTTTCGGCTCCGATGGCGTGGAACGCCGTGAACGCATGTTCCACCACCTCGCGGAGGTCCACGAGCGACAGATCGGGAAGCAGCTGACCGCGGTCCATCCGGGCGATATCCAGTACGTCGTTGATGAGCGTGAGGAGATACGAACCCGACGAGCGGACCATCTCAAGCTGGCGTCGCTGCTCGCCGGTGAGCGGTCCCGACATCTCGCGCAACATGATGTCCGAGAACCCGATGACCGAGTTGAGCGGCGTCCGGAGCTCGTGACTCATCGCCGCAAGGAAGTCCGCCTTGGCTCGGGTGGCCTCCACGACCGCACGGTTCGCCGCTTCCAGATCACTGTTCGCATGCTCGAGATCCTCGTTGAGCGAGATCAACTCCTCATTCATCGCTGTGAGCTCCTCGTTGGCGACCGCCATCTCCTCGTTCATCGAGGTGAGTTCCTCGTTGGCGTCGGCGAGGTCGGCGGTCCGGGCGATGACCCGCGCCTCGAGCTCGTCGCGTGCCCGCTCGAGATCGTCCTCGACGGCCTCGCGGCGCGCGATGTCCTCCTCGAGCGCACCGAGCATCTTGTTGAACGCGGTGGCGACCAGCACGATCTCCTTCTCGCCCTCCACGGGGGCCCGCACCGTCAGGTCGCCCGTCCCCACCCTCGACGCGACCTCGGCCAACTGCTCAAGCGGCTTCGCGATCATGCGACCCCCGCCGAGCGAGATCATCAGCGCGATGCCGAGCATGCCGAGCATCGCGACGAGCAATGTGAGTGCCGTCCGTCTCATCGCTGCCTGCGAGCGCGCCTCCGACAGCCCCACATGGGCGAAGCCCGCCTCCCCGGCCATGATGGGTACCGCGATGTCGAGCACCCGGCCCTCCTCGGTGGACAGGCTCTGGAGCGAGTACTCCTCGCCTTCGGATGGGCTGGCAAGATCAAGCAGCCCGGGAGGAACCGCCTTGCCGAAGGTGGATGCGATCACGTCACCATGGCGATCGATCACGAAGATGTAGACCACATCAGACTGTGACTCCACGGTGAGACGTACGTGATCCATCAGTTGGAGACGATCATCGAGAAGCACATGGTCCGTTGCCGTGGCGGCGAACGCACTGGCGATCGAGATGCCCTGTGAGGCGGTGGACTCCTCAAGCGCTCTCTGCATGATGGCCTGTATCACGGCGCCACTCAGCAACGCGAGCGATAGGACCGCTGTGACCACAACCAGCCAGATCTGCCGGCGGAGGGACATCGGGCCCCGGGAAGGCCTAGTCGTTGACAGCGACATGTTCATCCATCCACGCCTGCATCTCACGAATCGCGTCGTACGCGCTGTCGCCTATGACTTCGAAACGGTCGATCTTGATCGCGGCAAGGATGGCTCGCCCCTCCGGATCCTCGTGCATCTCAAGCAGTATCGAGCGCAGCTGCCGCTTCAACTCCGGATCGATGTCCGGGTTCACGACGACCGGACGGATCCCGTAAGGCCCCGACTTCGTCAACACGCGAGTCTTCTCGATCACCGGATCGCCGGTGGCTTCCATGTAGTCGTAGACCAGGCTGTCCACCGCCGCGCCGTCCACGAGACCGTCTGCCACCGCCTCGATCGACCAGTCGTGACTGTACGTATAGATGTAATCGCTGAAGAACGTGTCCGGCGTCTCATTCATCTGGCCGAGCTCATAGGTCGGGACGAGCGTCCCGGTGTTGGAAATCGGGTCCGTGAAGGCGAATGCCGCTCCCCTGAGGTCGGCGAGGCTGGTCGCGGTGCTGTCCGCATCAACGATCGTGTACGAGTAGAAGACCGGCTCCCCGTAGACCACAGGAGCGGCCAGGATCTCCATACCGAACTCGTCGTGACCCTCGATATACGCCCCGGCGCTTACAAAGGCCATGTCGATCTGGCCTTGCTCGATAAGGTCGTTGATCTCCAGGGAGGTCTCCCGCTGAACGAGTTCGACCGATCTGCCGGTCTGGTGGCCGATGTAGTTGAGGATGTCCCGGTAGTGCTCGAAGGTGCTCTTCGGCGATGTCATAGCTGCCACGGCGATTCTCAGCGGCTCTGCTTCGGGAGTCGTCTGTGCCGGCACCCCCCCGGGCTCCGCAAGCGAGACCTCAAGAACGTCCTGCCGGTCACATATCACCGAAGAAGAAGCGGCAGCTGCCGCCGTGAGGATGAGTACAGCGATGATGAGCAGCACGCGCCGATTCACGAAGCCCCCCGCCCAGACCGAACGGTATCTTCATTGTTACATATCGGCACAAGATGCCGTGCTGCCGATATCCAATCGGTGATCGACGCTTGTGCTTGAAGCATCCTCGGGGTATGTGAAGAAGCAGCACCACTTGCCGAGGACGGTCGCCCGTGCTTCGTGCTGAACGCGAGCAACGGCCAGGAGATCGGTCGCGGCCAGATCTGCGCATCCACTACGACGATGGAGAACGGCATCGCATCGGTGATGAAGAACGCGACGCAGCGCTGGTGGATCTGACCGAGGGCTAACGCGGTTTGCGGGCCGTGAGCGTGAACATGAGCGGCACTTCGGGCTGATCGTCCGGCAGGCCGAAGAGCCCGGGCTCACGCTCGACCATGCCGGGTGTGTACTTCCAGGCCAGAAGCGGGAACTCACGGAGCTCCTCGATCACAAGCCCCGCACCGGTGAGCGCACCGATGATGTCCTCGAAGGTGTGCTGCCAGGAGTGGGACGTTCCGATGTGCTCGTCGAGCGGGACCGCATACGAGCCGTGTTCGTCCCATGGCAACGCCTCGCGCATGAAGTACGAGTACCGCACGCGCAGCGTCGGATCCTCGGCCTCGTCGTCGAAGATCCAGGTGGTCGGATGGCTATCGGCGATCTTGAAGGCCCCGCCCGGCGCCAGCCGGCTCGCGATCGTCCGCGCCCATGGCCCGAGGTCCGGGAACCACGAGATGGTGCCGTACGAGGTGAAGACCAGGTCGAACACGCCTTCCGGCAACTCGGCCGGCGGATCGGTGACATCGCCCTCGATGAAGGTCACCGGGACGCCCATCCGTGCGGACAGCTCGCGCGCCGCTGCGATCGCCTCACTCGAGAAGTCGAGCCCGGTTGCCTCCGCGCCCCGGAGCGCCAGGCGCACCGTGTCCATGCCGAAGTGGCACTGAAGGTGCAGGGCCCGCATGCCGCGCACATCCCCGACAAGTTCGCCGACGATACGGTCGAACGGACGCGCGGAAGGATCGGCGATGAAACCCTCGGCGTCGTAGAAGTCCGAAGGTACGTGGAGCGCGGTCCAGCGCTGCCACAGTTCGCGGTTGGCGGCTATACGCTCGCGATCGTCCATCACTTCTGGTGCGGGGCAAGCATGCCGTCGGGCAGCATCGGCAGCGTGATGCCGAGCGCGGTGAATTGATCGCTGTAGCCCGTCATCATCTCCTTGAAGGCGCTCAGCATGTACCGCCGCTTGAAGCTGTCGGGCAGCGCGAGCACCTCCCTGGCCTTGTGGCGGTAGAACTCCATGTAGCACTTCGCGAGCGCCTGGTTCACCTCGTCGATCGTCATCTCGTGCGGCTCGACGATCGGTGTGGCGAGGTTGTACTGCGACCAGTCGGTCACGCGGATCCGATCCTTGTACTCTTCGTGGATCGGCGTACCGGGCATCGGCGTGATCACGGGGAAGACCGCGATGTCGGGGTTCAGGCGGATCGCCACCTCGATCGTCCGTTCGACGGACTCCCAGGTCTCGCTGGGAGAACCGATCATGAACGATGCCTCCGAGGTCAGGTCGTTCTCGCGCGCGAGGTCGAGTGCGCGCTTGTTCAGGTTCATATCGGTGCCCTTGTTGAAGCTGTCGAGCATCTCGTCGCTACTCGCCTCAAGGCCCATATAGAGGTGGATCACGCCAGCCGCATGGTACTTCGGCAGGATGTCCGCGTCCCGGATGATGTCCTCCACGCGCGTCTCCATGAGGATCTTCACCGGCATCGCCTCGGCGATGAGCAGGTCGAGCAGATGCTCCCATCGCTCGCGATCGCATGTGGGATACGGGTCGATCATCGTGATGAACTCGACTTGGTACTTCTCGACGAGTTCGCGGATCTCCTCGATCACGCGCTCGGGGGTCCGAGCGCGCCAGTCGCCGCGCCAGAAGACGCGCTGACTGCAGAACGAACAGCCCATCATGCAGCCGCGCGAGCCGAGGATCGAGGCCATGCGGCCCCATGGCTCGATGTTGTAGTGGTACGCATCCCATTCGAGCAGATGCCACGCGGGCGTGATGGGGTCGAGGTCTGCGATGTGCGGCCGAAGCGGGGTCATGACGATCTCCCCGTCGCGCACGAACGCGATGCCCTGCACGTCGTCGACAGACGAACCCTCCGCAAGCCTGCGCAGAAGCTCCTCGGCGGTCTCGTCCATCTCACCTCGAAGCACATAGTCGACGCGGTTGGCGGGATCGCCGAGGATCTGTGCGGGCAGCGAGGTCGGCAGCGGGCCCCCGATCATAGTCACCACGCCGGGGTCGACCTCCTTGGCGATCGCCAGGGCCTTGAGTGCTCCCGGCACACTGGCGGTACTGATGGACCCCGTCACCGGCAGGTAGTCGAACGCCATCACCACGTCAGGCTTGAAACGCTCGATCTCGGCGCGGATGTCGTCGAACGTGCGGTCCTTGCTCATCGCATCGTAGATCCGTGCCTCATAGCCGGCCTTCTCCGCCGACGAACCCACGTACGCCAGCTGGAGCGGCGGCCACGTGCCGATGATCTGGACGCCCCAGCAATGGTACGGGGGCACCACTAACAGGATCTTGCTCACAGTCAGAGACCTCCGAACGTTCCCCGCGGTCGATTCGCACTACGCAGACTACCATGCGCCGATGATCAGGTGCTCCACCCTGAGTGTCGTCACAACCGGGGGTTCGCTTGAGCTCGGGCGGAGCGTGCGCTGGCACCGGCCACCAGGTGCTACGATTCGGCTCATGGACGCCACGCTGCTCGCACTGGTATCGACGGCCGCCACCGCTGCTGCGGAAACGACCGGCGCCGTGGAGTCGGCGCTCACGAGCATCGCCGCAGGCATGCTGCCCTCCGCGGCGATCACAACGCTGCCCGCCACCGCCGGGCAGGTCTCGGTCCCCCTGTCACTCGAACTCGCTGCCGTGTTCGTCGGAGCCGTGCTCGGAGGTCTCGCCGCGGCCGATCACAGGCTCGACATCATGGGGATGGCAACGCTCGGGATCACCACCGGACTCGGCGGCGGCATCATCCGCGACGTGATCTTGCTCGACCACGGCGTAGCAGCCTTCTCCTCGAGCAGCTACCTGCTCACCGCGCTCCTCGCCTCGGCGCTCGCCTACTTCTTCACGCAGGTGGTGCATCGCCTCAAACCGGTGCTCTTCGCGGTGGACGCGGTCTCACTCGGGCTGTTTGCGATCGTGGGCGCCGACAAGGCACTAAGGGCGGGCCTGCTCGTTCTGCCCGCGATCATGCTCGGGACGATCACAGCGGTGGGCGGTGGGATGCTGCGTGACATCCTCGTCGGCGACGTGCCCAAGCTGCTCAAGCCGGGCACGCTCTACGGGCTGGCCGCCATGGCGTCAGCGACGTTCTTCGTACTCCTGGTCGACTATGTGCACATCACCAAGGGGTGGGCAGGCATGGTCGCCGTCGCTCTCGCGATCGCCGTGCGGGGTCTGTCCGCATGGCTTAGGTGGGAGACGAAGCCGGCACCCGACCTGTCGCCGGCTGTCTTCGGCGTGGCCCGTCGCATCAGCCGCCGCCGCGGTCCAACCAGGTAGCGGGAGGCCGATATGCGCGGACAGATCACCGGATGGGTGGCCAGGATCGCCGTAGCCGCGGTCTTTGCGATCAACGTGCAGTGTGCGCTCGCGTTCCTGCTGACCCCCGAGCGGTACGCCACCGGCTTCGAGCTCGACGGCGTGCCCGGCATAGCGGCCGTGCGAGGACTCGGCATCGCATTCATGATGTGGAATGCCACGTATCCGCTCGTGATCTGGCGGCCGGATCGATATCGGGCACTGTTCGCGGTCGTCCTGGCACAGCAGGCGATCGGCCTTGTGGGCGAGGCATGGCTGCTGGGCACCCTCCCCGCGGGACATGACACCCTGGCCAGGAGCATCACTCGCTTCATCGCCTTCGACGGCTCGGGACTGCTGGTGATGGCGGCGGCATACGTGCTACTTGTCGGCCGCGTGAGCGATCCCGGTGGCCACGATGAGTGACCGCCGGGAGTGGCGGGGCTGGTACGAAAGCCTGAGGAAACCAGACTGGACGCCTGCGGGCAGCACGATCGGCGCGATCTGGTCGCTGCTGTACCCGATCATCATCGTCGTGTTCGGCTACTCGGTGTTCCGCGTCGCGCAGGGCACGCTGCCCGCCGGAGTACTCATCCCGATCACGCTAAATGTGGTCGCGAACGTCGCCTTCACGCCGATCCAGTTCGGCCTCAGGAGCTTGCGCCTGGCTGCCGCGGACATCCTGGCGGTGCTCGCCACCATCGTGTGGTGCATGGTCGCTCTCTGGCCGTACGCGTGGTTCGCCAGCCTCGCCCTGCTCCCCTATCTCCTCTGGGTGAGTACGGCAACGGTCCTACAACTCTCGATCACCTGGATGAACTGGCCGAGAAGGTCGTAAGATCGTTCCTGAAGGAGTGTTATCCACATACCTGCTGGGGTATATGACACACGACCGACAGCACCGAGGGAGGATGACATGGACGACGATCGCCGCTTCAAACGACTCAGGATCTACAACATCGTGATGGGCCTGTTCCATCTGCTCCAGGGGGCGGCCATGGTGGCGCTCTCTGAGGCCTACGCCGTCCCCGTGACGGCGCAGTGGATGAACACCCGGCCGGGTCCGGGGATCTTCAGCCAGCCGCAGCTCTACTTCGAGTACGATCTCGGCCTCGGCGTGGCGCTGTTCCTGTTCCTCTCCGCGACGGCGCACTTCATCATCGCCGGACCGGCCTACGCCAAGTACGTCGAGGGGCTCAAGAAGAACCACAACTACTACCGGTGGGTCGAGTACGCGTTCAGCTCATCGCTGATGGTCGTGCTCATCTCCTCGCTCGTGGGCATCACCGACATCGCCGCGCTCATAGCCATCTTCGGCGTGAACGCATCGATGATCCTGTTCGGCTGGCTCATGGAGAAGTACGAGCAGCCGGGCAAGCCCGACTGGACAGCGTTCATCTTCGGCAGCATCGCGGGGATCTTCCCGTGGCTCGCGATCGCGGACTACCTCTGGGGACCGGGCGCGAGCGATCTCACCCCCACGTTCGTGTACTGGATCTTCGCGTCGATGTTCGTGTTCTTCAACAGCTTCGCCATCAACCAGGTCCTCCAGTACAAGCAGGTGGGCAAGTGGAAGGACTACCTGTTCGGCGAGTCCTCGTATGTGTTCCTGAGCCTCGCCGCCAAGTCGCTGCTGGCCTGGCTCGTGTTCGCGAACGTGCTCATCCCGCAGTAGACAGCGGCATACGATCGAGACCCGCGTATCCCGCGCAACGATAGAGGCCTCCGAAGGGGGCGGTGCGTGTTGCACCGCCCCCTTCGACGTGAAGGCGGTTCTGGCACAAGACATTTGTCCGCACGAGCGCCGATCCACGGCGAGGCCCACCGAGCTCGCTGGTGCGCTACACTCTCCTCCAGCGCTCGGCGGAACTGCTCACGCGGGACCGAAGAGCGGCCCGCTGAGCCGAGAAGAGTCACGTGTTGGGGGGGTCTGGTGTCGACATCCAAGTGGTTTCTCGAAACGCGACCGCAGTTCCTGATCCTCTCGGTACTGCTTGTCGCCCACGGTGCCGCGCTCGCCTACTGGCAGATGCAGGTCACCGGTACCGGCACGTTCCGGTGGGACCTGGTCGTCCTGGCGATGATCGGGCTTGTGTTGCTGCACGCGAGTTCCAACGTGCTCAACGACTGGCACGACTACGCGCGAAGCGGTATCGACAAGGAGGTTCGGCAGACGCCGTTCTCGGGGGGCAGCGGACTGATACCCGCAGGGGTCATGAGCGTCCGCGGAGCACTGGTCCTCGGCAGCGGCACGCTGGCAGCAGGGACGCTCATCGGCCTGTATCTCGCATGGACCGCCGGTTGGCCGCTGATGGTCATAGGCGCGATCGGCGTCATCTCGGTGATCGCGTACACGCCGATACTCACCCGCATCGGTCTCGGTGAGCTGTTCGCGGGTCTGTGCCTTGGCACGCTGCCGGTGGTGGGCGTCTACTTCCTGCTCACCGGACGGCTCGATACGGTGGCCTGGGTCTCAGGGATCCCCGCCGGACTGCTCACGTATAACCTGCTGTTGCTCAACGAGTTCCCCGATACCGATGCCGATATCAGGGGCGGGCGCAGCCACCTGGTGATCAAGCTGGGTAAGTCGAAGGCCCGCTGGCTGTACGCAACGGCCGAAGCCCTGGCATTCGTGGTCATCATCATCAGCGTTGCGCTCGGCGCGCTCACCCCCTGGGCGCTTCTGGCTCTTCTGGCCGCGATCGCAGCGTTCAAGGCGATCGCCGGAACCGCGCGCAACTACGACGGATTCGAAGAGATCATCCCGGCCATGGGCGCCAACGTGATGGCCGTACTCGGTCTCAACGCCCTCCTGGCCTCGGGCTACCTCATCGCCGCACTCACGCTGAGATAGTCGGCGTGCGGCCAAGCATGACTCCCGGCCTCGTCGTACCATAGGGCGCATGAACCCGCCCCCCTCGCTGGAACACGCCCTCGCACCCGGCTCAGTCCTCCTCGGCCCGATGGCCGGTGTGACCGAAGCGCCGTTCCGCGGCATCTGCAAGCGGATGGGCGCGGCGCTCACCTACACGGAGATGATCAGCGCGAAGGGACTGCACTACAACCCGGACGCCGCGGTGACCAGATCGCTCCTCACGTTCGATCCCGCCGAGACACCGTGCGCGGTGCAGCTCTTCGGCTCGGAGCCTGCGATCATGGCCGAGCAGGCAGCGCGCGTGATGGCCGAGTACGGCGCCGACGTGGCATGCATCGACATCAACATGGGCTGTCCCGTCTCGAAGGTGGCTGCCCGCGGTGACGGGGCGGGGCTCATGCGCACGCCGGATGTGGCGGCCGCCATAGTCTCCCAGGTGGCCGATGCGGTACCCGTCCCGGTGACCATCAAGTTCCGCAAGGGCTGGGACGATGCGAGCGTCAACGCGGTCGAGTTCGCCCTTGCGATGGAGGCGGCCGGCACGGCCGCCGTGTGCGTGCACGGCCGCACGCGACAGCAGTTCTACCGCGGCACGGCCGACTGGGACATCATCGCCCGGGTGAAGGCTGCGGTGAGCGTACCCGTGATCGGGAGCGGTGATGTGTTCTCAGCCGCCGACGCGAAGGCGATGCTCGAGCGTACAGGTTGTGACGCGGTGATGGTCGCTCGTGGTGCGCAGGGCAACCCGTGGATATTCCGGGAGGCGCGCGCGCTCATCGAACGTGGCGAGGTGCTCGCTCCCCCGACCGCCCTCGAACGCGTCGAGATGGCCCGGGAGCACGCGCGAGCGCTCGTGACGTTCAGCGGAGAGTACGCGGTCACGCGCATGCGCAAGCACGTGGGCTGGTACATCACCGGCATGTCGGGCGCAAGCCGGGTCCGGGACCGCGTGAACCACATCACCTCGTCGGCGGAACTCGATGCGCTACTGGCCGAGTATGCGAGCTTCCTCAAGGGGCGTGAAGCGTAGCGACCGTCGCCGTGCCCCATCATGAACGGGTACACTCTTGCAACGTGTGGTGCGAGCGGTTCCCGCCGAAGCTGTGAACCGCTCACGCCCCCAGGCAGCGACGGGCGACGAACATGTCAAAGCGCAAGGACCTGAGCAGCGGGATCCCCGCCCTCGACCGGGTGCTCGACGGTGTGTGGGCGGGTGACAACATCGTCTTGCAGGTGAGCGACATCGCTCACTTCCTGCCGTTCGCGCACCGGTACTGCGAGTACACGCGCGACGCCGGGCGGAAGCTCGTGTACTTCCGCTTCGCCGACCACGAACCGCTCTTGCCCGACGGCATGCCTGCAGAGGTGCACTCACTCGACCCCGCCGCAGGCTTCGAGCAGTTCATCTCGGAGATCCTCACCGTGATCGACCATAACGGTCACGACGCCGTCTACTATCTGTTCGACTCACTGTCCGGACTGGCGGTGGACTGGTTCTCGGACCGCATGCTGGGCAACTTCTTCCGGCTCACGTGCCCGTACCTCTTCGACTACGACACCGTCGCGCTCTTCATGCTGATGCGCGACGTCCACACACCGCTCGCTACCCGTGCGATCCACACCACCGCGCAGGTGGTGCTCGACATCTTCTGCAGCAAGGGCGACCTGTACATCCTGCCGATCAAGGTCTGGGAGCGCCGCTCACCCACGATGTACATGCTGCACGCCTGGACCGGCGACGACGTGCGGCCGGTCACCCGCAGCGTGGTGCTCTCCGAGATCCGGGCCGCGATGCCACAGCCGTGGATCGATTCCAGCATCGACTGGCGCGACCCGTGGACCAACGCGTTCGCCGACGCGCGCAACGTGCAACGTCGGCTGGAAGTGGGCGAGGCCTCCGATGACGAGGTGGCGGCGCATGCCCGCCGCCTGATCCGGATGCTGATCAGCCGCGACGAGACCGACGACGTCTTCGGCCTGTGTGTCGAGCATCTCGACCTCTCGGACCTGCTGGATATCGGCAAGCGGATGATCGGGACGGGGCAGATCGGCGGCAAGTCGGCGGGGATGCTCCTGGCACGTAAGATCCTCGCGCGCCAGAGGCCCGATCTGGCCGAGCGTCTGGAGGTGCACGACTCCTTCTACATCGGCGCCGATGTGTTCTACAGCTACCTGGTGCTGAACGACTGTTGGTGGGAGCGATACCGCCTCAAGACAGCCGACGACCTCTTCGAGCGTGCCGAGGCCCTCGAAACGCGTCTGCGCACGGGTAACGTGCCGCCGGTCATCGCCGACCAGTTCCGGGAGATCCTGGAGTACTTCGGCCAGTCGCCGGTGATCGTGCGCTCGTCCAGCCTGCTCGAGGACGCGTACGGCAACTCGTTCTCGGGCAAGTACGAGAGCGTCTTCTGCGGTAACCAGGGGGATCCCGAGCAACGGTTGGCGGATTTCATCGAGGCGGTCCGCACCATCTACGCGAGCACTATGAGTCACGAGGCACTCTCGTACCGCCTCCACCGCGGGCTCATCCACCGCGACGAGCAGATGGCGCTGCTGGTGCAGCGTGTCTCGGGAGAGCTGCATGACGACCTGTACTACCCACACATCGGTGGCGTGGGCTACTCGTTCAACCCCTACGTCTGGAACCGGCGTATCGACCCGGCCCAGGGCATGCTCCGACTGGTCTTCGGCCTCGGCACGCGGGCGGTGGACCGCCACGACGACGACTACACGCGGGTGGTCGCCCTGAGCGCGCCCACGCTCAGGCCGGAGGGTTCGTCTGACGAGGTGCGCAAGTACAGCCAGCACATCGTGAACGTCATCGACCTCAACGAGAACGCGCACGTGTCGCGAAGCTTCGAGCGCGTCGCCTCGGCCGCGGACAACCTGCCGCTCGAGATGCTCGCCTCGCGAGACGCCGATCTTGAACGCCGCGCGCGCGAGGCCGGGATGCGCGACGTGTTCTCGCACGTGCTCACCTTCGACAAGCTGCTCGCACAGACCGCGTTCCCTGCCGAGATGCACGCCATCATGCAGACGATCGCCGAGGCGTACCGGCATCCGGTGGACATCGAGTTCACCGTGAACTTCCTCGACGACGCCGACTACCGCATCAACCTGCTGCAGTGCCGCCCGTTCCACTTCGTGGGCGAGCTCACGCACCTTCCCGAGCCCGCGGACATCCCGGTGGCGACCGTGCTGCTCAAGACAGGCGGCCCCATCATCGGGCACAGCATGGCCCTCGAGATCGGTCGGATCGTCTACGTCGTGCCCGAGGAGTACAGCGCGCTTCCCACCCAGGAGCGCTTCGCCGTGGCCGAACTGGTCGGCCGCGTGATGAACCGGCCGGGCGACGATCGCCGCACCGTGCTGGCCGGCCCCGGCCGTTGGGGCACGCGCATGCCCGAACTGGGTGTACCGGCCACGCTGTCACAGATCAAGAACGCGACGGTGCTGTGCGAGATCGCAGAGATGCATGCGGGGCTGAACCCGGATCTCTCCCTCGGCACGCACTTCTTCAACGACCTCGTGGACCTGGACATCCTGTACATGGGCATCAAGCCCGGCGCGCAGGACACGTTGCTGAACGCCGACCTCCTCCAGGGGCTGCCCAACGCACTCGGGCGGCTGCTCCCCGGGGAGGCGCACCGGGGCGACCTGCTCCGCGTCATCGATGCCGAGGACCTGGACGGCCGCTCGATGTGGCTGTGGGCCGACGTGCTCGAGCAGCGGGCGGTGCTGTTCGTCTCCGATCGCTGTGAAGTGAGACGCGAGCAGGACTGAGGCGCGCGCAACGCCGTGGAGGGCGACATGGCCGAGCATGAGCATCACAGCGCACACGAAGCCGCCACCGAACACGCGCCGGCGAGACACGAGCACGATGCTCAGCCAACGGACGCGCACGCCGCCCACGACCGCCACGAGGGGCACAGCGTGGCCGCCTTCCGAAGTCGCTTCTGGCTCTCGCTCGCGCTCACGGTGCCCACGATCGTCTGGTCGGAGGCCGTGCAGCATCTGCTCGGCTACATGGCGCCCGGGTTCCCGGGCTCGGAATACATCCCGGCGGTGTTCGGCACCGCCGTGTTCATCTACGGTGGGCTGCCGTTCCTGAAGGGCGCGCGCAACGAGCTCGCCGACCGCCTGCCGGGGATGATGACGCTCATATCGCTCGCGATCGGCGTGGCGTTCGGCTTCAGCCTCGCCGTGACACTCGGCGTGCCGGGCATGGACCTGTGGTGGGAGCTCGCCACGCTCGTGACCATCATGCTGCTCGGCCACTGGATCGAGATGCGCTCGATCGCGCAGGCGAGCGGTGCGCTGGCCGAGCTCGCGAAGCTGCTCCCCGACGAGGCGGAGCGCCTCGCAGGTGACGGATCGGCCGAACAGGTGCCCATTTCCGCACTCATGACGGGCGACCTCGTGCTGGTGCGGCCCGGTGCGCGCGTGCCTGCCGACGGCGAAGTGGCCGAAGGTGAGAGCACGCTCGACGAGTCGATGATCACCGGCGAGTCGCGACCGGTGAGCAAGGTCGACGGCGATGCGGTGATCGCGGGCACCGTGAACGGCGCCGGGTCGCTCCGTGTGCGCATCACCCGCACGGGCGAGGACACCGCGCTGGCGGGCATCATGCGCCTCGTGGCGGGCGCGCAGGCCTCACGCTCCCGCGCGCAGGACCTCGCGGACCGCGCGGCCAGGCTCCTCACGTTCGTGGCGGTCGGCTCGGCAATCGTGACGGCCCTCGCGTGGTGGCTTGCTGGTGCCGAGTGGACGTACACGGTCGAGCGCGTGGTCACCGTGCTCGTCATCGCGTGCCCGCACGCGCTCGGGCTCGCCATCCCGCTCGTGGTGGCCATCTCCACGACCCTCGGCGCGCGGAGCGGGCTGCTCGTCCGCGACCGGCGCGGGCTCGAGGAAGCGCGCCTCGTCGACACGGTCGTGTTCGACAAGACCGGCACGCTCACCCTCGGCGAGCAGCGGTTCGTGGGCTCAGCTATCGCAGCCGATGTCAGCCCGGAGGAGGCTCACGCGCTCGCCGCAGCTGCCGAAGCGGACTCGGAGCACCCGATCGCGCGCGCCATCGTGGCGTCCGCGAGCGAGACCGGGCTGGTGCTGCCGGAGGCGCACGGCTTCGAGTCGACGCCCGGGCAGGGTGTTCGCGCACAGGTTGGCGGCCTCGAGGTCGCTGTGGGCGGCCCTGCGCTGCTCCGCTCGCTCGGCCTGGAGATCCCCGCTCGTCTCGCTGACGCCGCCCGCACCTCGGCCGATGCCGGGCACACGGTCGTCTTCCTGATCCTCGACGGTACGGTGGCCGCGCTCTTCGCAGTAGGCGACGCCATCCGGCCCGAGTCGGCCGAAGCGGTGGCGCGGCTTCATGCGGCGGGCATCGACGTGGTGATGCTCACCGGCGACGCGGAGCCCGTGGCGCGCGCGGTTGCCGCCGAGCTCGGCATCGACCGCGTGCTCGCCGAGGTGCTCCCCGCCGACAAGGCACACCGGATCGAGGCGCTCCGGGCCGAGGGCAAACGCGTGGCGATGGTGGGCGACGGCGTGAACGACGCGCCCGCGCTCGCGACCGCGGACGTGGGGATCGCGATCGGCGCAGGCACCGAGGTGGCCGTGGAGGCCGGTGACATCGTGCTCGTGCGCTCGGACCCGCGCGACGTGGCGGCGATCGTGTCGCTCTCGCGGGCGACCTACCGCAAGATGGTGCAGAACCTGTGGTGGGCGGCCGGGTACAACATCGTCGCCATCCCGCTCGCCGCCGGCGTGCTGGCCGCACAGGGATTCACGCTCTCCCCCGCCGTGGGGGCGGTGCTCATGAGCGCGAGCACGGTGATCGTGGCCGCCAACGCACAGCTGCTTCGGCGGTGGCGGCCGGAGGGGTAGCAGGATCCTACTCCGCGGCGACGCGGATCGTCTCCATCCCGAGCCACATGAGCATGCGTCGAGGGCGTGCCGCCCCGGCGCCCGCCCGCACCCCCATCGAACGAAACCCGAAGCGCTCGTAGAAGCCGACCGCCTCGGGCAAGGCATCGACTACCACACCCGCGCAGCCCACGCGCTCCGACTCGGCGAGAGCGATCACGAGCGCCGCGCGCACAAGCTCAGTGCCGAGGCCCATACCCTGTACACGCTCGTCGACCGCCAGCCGACCGATGCGGATACACGGCACCTCCGCGTACCCGGTTGGCGCTCGCACGGGTGACTCATCGCTGCTCACCGACGCAGCCGCGAGCGTGAAGTAGCCAACGACGCGACGCGCGGAATCGTCGACGGTCACATACGTGACTCCGAGCCGGTAGCGGGCCTCGTTCTGCCAGGCGTAGCGCTCGAGGAACAGGTCGAGCGGCGGCGCGCCGCAGCGAAAGCCCTGGCGCACGTCCGAGCGCTCGAGCGACCTAATCTGCATCGACGCGCATGATCTCGCGAAGCACCGGGGTGGGCTCGGCCGGACGGTCGATCTCCGCCACGATTCGCTCCCACGTCGCCGCATCCACCACCACGCGGTGCGGGATCAGGTACTCGGCGGGTACCTCATCGAGCGCGTCGAGATGCGCTTCGAGCGCGTCCTCGATCAGCCGGCCCTTCTTGAGACCCGTCTCGCGGGAGTACAGGTCGAGCCGCGCGCGCGTGGCCTCGCTGATCTGCGCAGATATCTGGATGTAGTCGGCCATATCCCACCTCCGTAGAATATCCTACAAAAATGTAGAACACAGAGCAACGAGGGATGCGAGGCATCCGGCTCGCGTAGCGCGGTGCCCTGCGCTGCAGCTACGCGAGCAGACGCAGCCGCTGCTCGGCCACGCGCACCTCGGCACGCATGCCGTAGCCGAAGACGATGCGATCGGCCTCGATGCCGTCTCCGAAGATCACGCCGTCTGCGTCCATCTCCGAGGTCACCGCCAGCGCATCGCTGTCCGCGAGCACTCCCGCATCGAGGCCCACGCCCGTGGTGGGGCTCGCGAACGGTTCCCGCACGAGGAAGGCGAGTGCAGGTTCGGCGGGCGCGGGCAGCCCCGGCGGATGCGTGAGACCGCGGCAGATCGACGACGCCCAGCCGGTTGCGCCGGTGCCGGTGGTGACGATCATCCCACTCGACATCTGCCGCTCGCTGGTGCCGCCCACGTCGAGCCGGTACCGCGCGGTCTGATGCGATGCGTGGCCGACGAACACCTCGTTGAGGGCGAGTAGCCGCTGGCCGTCGTCGAGGCGGCACTCGGCGAGGGTGCGCGCGTCGACCGGCGCATCGGGTTCGACGGCGGCTGCGAGCAACTCCCGGGCATCGGCCGGATCATGCCGCACGAGGATGCCCGCATACGCCTCCGGCTCCGGGTTGAGTCCGATCACCACCTGACCCGCGAGGTACTTCGCCACGTTCGCCACGAGCCCGTCCGGGCCGAGCGCCACCACGACGTCCTCGGGCTCGAACAGGAAGCGGTCCAGATCGTCACGACCCACCCGTGCGGAGCGCCATGCCGAGGGCACCGCGCCCAGCACACCCCGGCGGGCAGCGTCGAAGCGCTCGTGCTCGCGCTCGAGCGCTTCGATCGTCTGCCCACGCATCTCGAGGAAGAACCGCGCCTGCTCCCGCGTGGCGTGTCGCGCCAGCAGCATCTCGTACGGCGTCGGCCGCGTGATGAGCACGACTCTCGGCGAGGCGCTCATGACTCACGCCTCCAGCCGCCCGGTCGCCGCGCCGAGGAAGTCGCCCACGAGCTGGCCGAGCATGTCCGGCGCGATGTTGAGGTGCTCGATCCGCTGCAGCTTGCCGGCGAACTCGCGCGCCGCCAGCCCGCGCATGACCTCGGCGGGCAGGTCGCGGTAGACGTCCATCATCGCCTGCTCGGTCTCGGCGCGCGCCAGCTCCACCAGCCGGAGCCCCTCGGCTTCGGCCTCGGCGCTCACCCGCACCCGCTCCGCTTCGGCCCGCGCGCTGATCCCGGTGCGCTCCGCGTCGGCCTCCATGCGGATCCGCATCGCGTCCGCTTCCTCACGCGCCTGCAGCCTCGCGTTGGCCCCCTGCTGGCCGAGGAGCTGCTCCTCGCGCTTCGAGAGCTCGATACGGTTCTGCAGCTCGGCCTCGGCGATCGCGCGCTCCTTCTCCACGGCGAGCGCGCGACGCTGGAAGAGCGCCTGGTCGGAGTCCTGCTGGATGGCCTCGCGGACCGGGGTCTGGAGCGCCTTCTCCACGTCGGGAGTGGGGCGCACCGAGGCCATGCGCACGGTGACGACGCTGAGCCCCATCTCGCCGAGGCTCTTCTCGGCTGCGAGCGCCTGCGCGATGCGGGTGCGCAGCGCACCCACGCCATCGGCGAGCACCGCCTCGAGCGGACGCTCGGCGATCCATGCAAGGGCGATCTCCTGACCCATGCGCGTGAGGAGTCCCGAGACCTGCTCGAGCGGCTCGCTCGCCCAGCGGCCCTTCACCAGGTCGATGTGGAAGTCCACGCGCGAGGCGAGTGCGTCGGCATCGGCCACGCGCCAGGTCACCACGCCCTGGGCGTAGACCTCCTGGAAGTCGAGCGTGATGCCGCGGATCTGCATGGTGAGCTCGCGGTCGTCCATCGGGATCTCCGCCACGGCCGCCGACAGCGGCCGGAACCAGAACGCGAGGCCGCGCCCGCTGCCCACCGCAGCGCCGTTGCGATACCGCACCACATGCATCGACGGCTCGGCCCGAAGATGCCTCACGCCGGGGAAGTGCCGTATCTCTGCCATCGTCCGCTCCTCTCCTCGAGGCGGCCCGTGCGGGTCGCCGAAGCCAGCGGCGCCTGATCGCCGCCGGCGGTGGTGTGCTCGCTAGAGTGCCGACCGGTGTGTGAAACAGAAGAGCTCCGCCGGCCGATGCTCGACCTCGTCCTCTCGCTCGCCGGTGGCCTCAAGTTGGCCTGACGCCAGCATGCGGCGCCGGAACGAGTCTTTGTTGAGCGGCCGGCCGAGGATCGTCTCGTGCACGTCTTGCAGCTGCCGAAGCGTGAAGCGCTCGGGCAGGAGCTGGAAGCCGATGGGCGTGTAGTCGAGCTTGCCGCGAAGCCGCTTGACCGCCATGCCGAGGATCTCCGCATGGTCGAACGCGAGGGGGAGCGCCTCGCCGTCTGCGGCCACGACCTCGACCGGACCGCCCTCCTCGCCCTCCCACGGGACGCGCACGCGGCGCAGCTCGGCGCTCGACAGCCGGCCCGCGTCCACCAGCGCGTAGTACGCGACGCTCAGGACGCGGGTGCGCGGATCGCGGTCTGGCGCGCCGAACGTGTAGAGCTGCTCGAGGAACACGTCGGCCACATGCGCCTTGGTGGCCAGCGCGCGCCGAGCGGCGTCTTCGAGCGATTCGGCCATGCCCACGAACGTGCCGGGCAGACTCCACCGCCCCGCCTGCGGCGCCTCCTCGCGCTCGACGACCAGCACCCGCAGCACGCCGTCGGACACGGTGAGCAGCGCCACGTCCACCGCAACTGACGGCCGGTCAAACTCGGCAGGGTCGTAGGTCTCGAGGAACTCGCGGTCTTCAGATGCTGTGCTCATGGTGCGCCTCCCTTATCTGCACGTAGCATATATGCCTCATGCCGATAAGTCAACACACCAGTGGATGCTGTCGGTGTTAAGCGCAATCGGGATGGCAGCGAGCGCCGCCTGGGAACCTGCCCTACGCCGCCGTACGCGCCGTCTTCTTCTTGCGTGACCGCGCGCGCCTGTGCTTTGGCTTCAGCTCGGGCCCCTGCGACACGGTCATCGGCTCACGGAAACGGTCGAAGTCCTCGATGATCTCGCTGAAGACCGCGGTGGCGTACTCGTGCCGCCAGTCCTCGAGCGACATGTAGAACATCGGGTAGAAGGGCAGCCCCATCGCCTGAGTGAGGTCGATGACGCTGCCGAAGATGTCCGGTCGCTCCATCATGAGATCGATCGCACCCGGGTTGATGAAGTCCTCGGTCGCATTGTCCGGCATCAGCATCAGCGTGCGACCGTCGATGCGGATCACGATGTCGTACACGTAGTTGCCCTCGCCGAGCAGTGCGATGGAGTATTCGCCTGCCGAGTGGTCGAATCGCCTGGCCCACGCCATGCCGTCCCGCTCGAGGCTCCACGTGCGTGCGAGACCCTCGAAGTCGATCCGCATCGGGAGCGGGCAGCGCGGGAGTTCCTTGATAGCCTCACGCAGGTTCGCGAACTTCACGAGCGTACGTGCCGGCATCGCCTCGGACAGAAGGCCCATTGCAAGGCTCGCCTCGAACCATGACGTGGCATTGAGCACCACGCGGGTGAGGTCAGGTTCGCTCCGGTAGTCGGAACGGATCTCGGTGAGCATCGGCTCGACGGCGCGCATGATGTCCTCGGCTCGGCGGACGGGAATCGTGGTACTCCTGCTATCGGAGTACCCCGTGCGCGTATTGAGAGCCGTCTGCCAGATGAGTGTGCGCCGTCCGACAGGACGGGCGACGGGCGGCGGCGGAACTTAGAACTCCAGCCCCTTCGCCCGCTCGAACACCACGCCTGCCCTCGCGAGGAACGCGTGCGGATCGAAGATCGCGTCGAGCTGTGCTGCGCTCAGCACGCACTCGGCGTCCGCCTCGAGCCGCTGCCGATAGGTAAGCCCGTCCCGCGCGTGCTGGATGTCGTCCCACACGGCCATGGCGTTGCGCTGCACCACGAGGTACGCGTCCTCGCGCTTCATCCCGGTGTCCACGAGCTCGAGCAGCACGCGGCTCGAGTAGATGAGGCCACGCGTCTTCTCGAGATTGGCGCGCATGACCTCCGGGTACACCACGAGGCCGTCGAGGATCCACTCGAGTTTGGCGAGCAGGTAGTCGGTTGCGATGAAGCTGTCGGCAAGCACCACACGCTCGGCGGATGAGTGCGAGATGTCGCGCTCGTGCCACAGCGCCACGTTGTCGAAGCCCACCTGCGCGTTGGCCTTCACCACGCGCGCCAGGCCGCACACGCGCTCGGCGGTGATCGGGTTGCGCTTGTGCGGCATCGCGCTCGAGCCCTTCTGGCCCACAGCGAACGGCTCCTCGGCCTCGATGGTGTCGCTCTTCTGCAACGCTCGGATCTCGGTGGCGATCCACTCGGCGGTGGCGGCCACGGTGGCGAGCACCGCGAGCACGTGCGCGTGCCGGTCGCGGGCGATCACCTGCGTGGACGCCGGGTCCGGTGTGAGGCCGAGCCTCTCGCAGACGTAGCTCTCAACGAACGGGTCGATGTTGGAGTAGCTGCCCACCGCGCCCGAGATCGCGCCCCACGCGCACGAGTACTGGCGCGTGGCGATGAGCCGGCTCTCGGCGCGCTTGAGCGCCTGCGCCCACGCAGCCCACTTCATGCCGAAGTACATCGGCTCGGCATGGATGCCGTGCGTGCGGCCCACGCAGAGGGTGTCGGAGAACTCAGCAGCACGGCGCTGGCAGATGCGGCCAAGCCGGCGTACGTCCTCGATGATGATGTCCTGCGCCTGCGTCATCTGGTAGCACAGCGCGGTGTCGCCGAGGTCGCTGGAGGTCATGCCGTAGTGCACCCAGCGCGAGGGCTTGGGGTCGTTCTCGCCGTAGCCGGCGTCGATGTGCTCGGCCATGTTGGTGAGGAACGCGATCACGTCATGGTTGAGCGTGGCCTCGAGCTCGTTTATGCGTTCCACCTCGAAGGCCGCGCGTTCGGAGATGACCGCCACGTCGTCTGCGGGTATCACGCCGAGGGTGGATTGCGCCTCACACGCGAGGACCTCGATCCGCTTCCAGATCTCGAACTTGTTCTCGAGATCCCAGATGGCGCCCATCTCGGGACGGGTGTAGCGCTCGATCATGGCTGCCCTTTCGCGTGGCGTGGCGTCGTCACGCGCCCATTATGGCAGAGGGTGCACAGGCTCGCGTGAGGCTCAGAAAGATTACCCGTTATGAACGCAACCTGAAGGGGTATGAAATACTCAGTTTGGGTCCAAGAATATGCGAATAGCGCACATCGGACCCGGTCGAAAGGAGGCGGAGACGATGACTGACATCATCGTGGCCGTCATGGCGGTTCTGGTCGGAACATCCGGACTCGTTGCTCTGGGCTACATCCTGTTCGGGCTCTTCGAGAGCATCTACGGCCTCGAAGAGGAAGTGCGTGAGGAGATCCACCTCCACTCGGCCCACCACGGGAAGCTGGCCACCCACCACTAGACCGCGCGATCCGAGGTGCGGACGCGGCGATCGAACGATCAGGGGCTGTACGGGCAAGACCCCACCGCTCACACCGCGTCCGCGGTACCTTGTGAAGACACGCGAGGTCGATTCCCGGGCACTTCATGATTCTCCCGTGCTACAATCCCGCACCTAGGGCCCGCATCGAGACGCGACCGCACAGGCGGCGTGTACCCGGGGGAGCACGAGATGAAGCGCACCATGCTCGGCGGCAAGATCCATCGCGCCGTCGTCACCGAAGCGAACGTGGACTACGAGGGTAGCGTCTCGATCGACGAAGACCTGCTCGTGGCCGCGAACATCCTGCCCGGCGAGGCCGTCCACATCTGGGACGTCACCAACGCCGAGCGCCTCACCACCTACGCCATCGCCGCGCCACGCGGCAGCGGCGCCATCTGCGTGAACGGCGCGGCCGCCCACCTTGTGAGCACCGGCGATCTCGTGATCATCGCATCGTTCGTTGAGCTCGATGACACCGAGGCCCGCACCTGGAAGCCCCGCGCCGTCTTCGTCGACGCGACCAACCGCGCCGTTGAGATCCGTGCCGAGGAGGCGTTCCGCGCGCACTAGCACCTGATGCGCCCTCCTCCCCCTTCGGCTATCATTGCCCCCCGAAGGGGAGTAGCTGCCCGGTTCCGTACCGGGAGGCAGGCCGTCATCACGGGTGCGTCCGCCCCGGCCCTGCCCACGAGACACCTCGCGTGCGAGACCTTCAGGATCGATTCACGTCCTGACCCGCTACGCACAGGAGGAAGCATGGCGAAGCCCGTTCCCGTAGTCCCCGCAGAACTCGACCCGAAGTACCGCGTCGACGATGCGTGCACACTCGAGTCGCACGATGTGCTGAGCTGCCTCGGCACCTCCCCGGACGGTCTGAGCGATGCCGAGGCGGCGGAACGTCTAGCCGAGATCGGCCCCAACCAGCTGCCAGAGGGCGAGAAGCACACGATCTTCCAGATGATCGTGGGGCAGTTCAAGGACTTCTTGATCCTGCTACTGATCGCCGCCGCACTCATCTCCGGCCCAGGCTTCATGCTGCTCGGCGAACACCCCGAATGGGCCGACGTGATCGCGATCCTCGTGATCGTGGTCTTGAACGCCACCATCGGCGTCTTCCAGGAGTACCGTGCCGAGCGTGCCATGGAGGCGCTGCGCGAGATGGCCGGCACCGTGGCCTCGGTGCGCCGGGGCGGCCGCGTGCTCGAGATCCCCGCAAGCGATCTCACCGTGGGCGACATCGTGCTGCTCGATGCCGGGCGCGTGGTGCCCGCAGATCTGCGACTCGTCGACGCCGCGTCGCTCAAGATCGCCGAGGCGGCGCTCACCGGCGAGTCGCTGCCTGCCGAGAAGCACCCGCGGCCCATCGAGGAGACCGACGCACCGATCGGCGACCGCACCTCGATGGCGTACAAGGGCACACAAGTCGTCTACGGTCGCGGCGTGGGCGTGGTGACCGCCGTGGGTCTCGGCACCGAGCTGGGCAAGATCGCCGGCCTGCTCGGTGCGAAGACCGACCAGACCACGCCGCTGCAGAAGCGGCTCGCCTCCTTCGGTCGCACGCTCGGCATCGTCGCGATCGGCCTCACGGCGATCGTGTTCGCCATCGGCCTGCTGCGCGGCGAGGACGTCATGACGATGTTCATGACCGCAGTCTCGCTCGCCGTGGCCGCTGTTCCCGAGGCGCTACCGGCCATCACCACCATCGCGCTCGCCTTCGGCGCAAGCCGGCTCGTCAAACAGAGCGTACTCGTGCGCAAACTGCCCGCCGTAGAGACACTCGGCTCGGTCACCTACATCTGCACCGACAAGACCGGCACGCTCACCATCAACAAGATGACCGTTGAACACGTGGCTGCCGGCGACACGAAGCCCGGCGCGCTGGAGGCCAATGGCACGACCGCCGAAGGCTGGCACTGGCTCGCGCACGCGTTCTCGCTCAGTAACGACGTGAGCGGCGAGGCCGACGCGCTCGTGGGCGACCCGACCGAGGTCGCGTTCTACGTGGCCGCTGAGAAGGCCGGTTTCATGCGCGCAGGGCTCGAGGCGGAGATGCCGCGCTCAGCCGAGATGCCGTTCGACTCGGACCGCAAGCTCATGACCACCGTGCACAAGCTGCCCGACGGCGGCTACGTGTCGTTCACCAAGGGTGCCGCCGAAGCGATCGTCGAGAGAGCCACCGGGGCGATCGCCGGCGACGGCACGCCGGTGCCGCTCGACGCTGCGGCCGCAGCCACGCTCGTCGAGCAGTGGTCCGAGCAGGGCCTGCGCGTACTCGCCTTCGGCATGCGGAAGCTCGACGAGCTCCCCGCCGGCCATGAGATGGCCGAGCTCGAGAGCAACCTCACCGTGATCGGCTACGCGGGGCTCGTGGACCCGCCGCGCGAGGAAGCGCGCGACGCGGTCGCCACCTGCAAGACGGCTGGCATCATCCCGGTGATGATCACCGGCGACCACCCCGCCACCGCGCTCGCCATCGCCAAGCGCCTCGGCATCGCGGACCACAAGGAACAGATGATCACCGGCACCGAACTCGATGCGCTCACACTCGAGGACTTCGAGGGTCGCGTGGCGGGCATCCGCGTGTACGCGCGTGTCGCTCCCGAGCAGAAGCTTAAGATCGTCCAGGCCCTTCAGGACCGCGGCGAGTACGTGGCCATGACCGGCGACGGTGTGAACGACGCGCCCGCACTCTCCAAGGCAGACATCGGCGTGGCGATGGGCATCACCGGCACAGACGTGGCCAAAGAGGCCTCGGACATGGTGCTTCTCGACGACAACTTCACGTCGATCGTGGGCGCCGTGAAGGAAGGCCGCCACATCTTCGACAACATCCGGAAGTTCATCAAGTACGCGATGGCCGCTAACTCCGGCGAGATCTGGACGATCCTGTTGGCCCCGCTCGTGGGCATGCAGATCCCGCTACTGCCCATCCACATCCTGTGGGTCAACCTGGTGACAGACGGCCTCCCCGGTCTCGCGCTGTCGAGCGAGCCCGCCGAGAAGAACATCATGCGCCGTCCGCCGCGCGCGCCCAACGAGAGCATCTTCGCCGACGGACTCGGCCTACACATGGTGTGGGTCGGCCTCGTGATGGGCGCCGCCACGCTATTCACCCAGGCGATGTACATCGACCACGCGAAGGGTCACTGGCAGACGATGGTCTTCACGGTCCTGTGTCTCAGCCAGATGGGCCATGTGCTCGCCGTGCGCTCCGATCGCGAGTCGTTCTTCAAGCAGGGCTTCCTCTCGAACAAGCCGCTCGCCGGCGCCGTGTTGCTCACCTTCGTGCTGCAGCTCGGGACCATCTACATCCCGGTCGTGAACGAGAAGGTGTTCAAGACCCAGCCGCTCACGTGGGACGAACTGCTCGTCGCGCTCGCCATCTCGAGTGTTGTGTTCTGGGGCGTCGAGCTCGAGAAGCTCATCAAGCGGCGAATCGATGCGAAGGCGCTCGCTGCCGCCTAGCTGTCGAGCCACTCCAGAAGTTCGGCCACGCGCCGCTCGTCCGCACCTTCGGCGAGCGGCGCGACCGCTCTCAGGAGCATCCATGCGCGCTCGCGTTCGGTTGACGCCGCGGCGGCGTGGCCCTGCATGCCGAGCGCGTCGGCACGGGCCACCAGCAGCTCGGCCAGCATGTGCGCCCGGAAGGTATCGAGCGTGCCGCCGGCGGACAGCAGCGTCACGAGACCCTCGCCGGAAAGCGAATCGATCACTTCGGCGTCGGTATCGAGCAGCTCCTCCACCGCTTCGCGCGAGAGGGCGATCGCGTCGTCAGGGCGCTGCTCACGGAGCGCGGCGATGAGGCGGCGCAACACGTCGCCCATCTGCTCGATCTGCCGCAGGAGCCAATCGGTCTGGTACACGCTAGTCCTCGCGATTCGCGAAACCCACGTCCCAGTGCTTGCCGTCGCACAGCGGCTTGTTCCTCGACTCGCCGCAGCGGCACAGCGTGCAGTGCTCGGTGGAGTGGCCCTCCGAGAAGGGCTCGCCGGCAACCTCTATGCTGCCCTGCAGGAAGTACGGTCCCTCGGCCGAGGCGATCACCGTCGGAGGGCGTTCGTCGTAGTCGCGGTAGAGCACACCGTCGACGGTGCAGCTGAGCGCGCCCGAGGGGCACTTGCGGCACAGCGCGATGATCTCCTCGGCAGTCGCCCCGTCGGGATCGACCCACGGGCGCTTGCTGCGGTCGAAGACGGACGGCAGCTCGAGGACGCAGTACTCGACGTGAGCGCACAACGCGCGGTTATCGTGGATGGTCACGCGGGCGCCCACATGGTCCACCAGCCTGCCGGCGCCGGGCTTCCACTTCTTCGCACTCGAGAAGCCGGACGCCACGTGCGACCCGTCGCAGAACGGCTTGCGCTCCGACCGGCCGCAACGGCACAACAGAGCGCTGTCCCGGATGGGGATATCGGTCCGGTCGGGACCCGAGAGGGTACCCTGCCTGTCGGGGTCGGAACCGCGACGATAGCGCAGAGGGCCATCCTCGATCGGCTCGATGTACGGACCCTGGTGACTCTCGTCGTTCATGTCCGGCTCACTCCCTCGTCTGCCAGCCGACAGTGCGAGCATACCAGGCGGGCGCTCGTGTATCCTCGGCGTACTGACCCCACCCATCTCGGGAGGCCATGTGTCACTCGGCAACGATCCGCGTCTCGTGCGCTACGACAACCTGCTCGACATGTGCGGCGACACGGCGCATCCCACGCCGCTCGTACGCGTTGACCGCATGCAGACCAACCCGAACGTGTCGCTCTACGTGAAGTGCGAGTGGACCAACCCCTTCGGCTCGATCAAGGACCGCACGGCGAAGTGGCTGCTCAAGGGCCTCGCCGAGCGCGGAGAGCTCGAGGGCAGGACGCTTGTGGAGGCCACAAGCGGCAACACCGGGATCGCGCTCGCGGCGATCTGCGCGCAGCTCGGCGTGCCGATGATCGCCACTGCTCCCCACGCGCTCTCTCCCGAGAAGACTGCTCTCCTGCGCGCGTTCGGCGCCGAGGTGCGTCTCACGCCGACCGATGACGACTCGGGTCTCCACCCGATGGACGTCGCCTTCCGCATGGCGCAGGCGATCCGGGACAGCGACCCCGACCGCTACGTGATGCCCAACCAGTACGACAACGCAGACAACGCCCGCGCGCACTACGAGTCCACCGGCCCCGAGATCTGGAAGCAGACGGAGGGGTGCGTGCGCTACTTCTTCGCGGGCTTCGGCACATGCGGCACGCTCGTGGGCACTAGCCGCTTCCTCAAGGAGCAGGATCCGACGATCCGCACCATCGGTGTCCAGCCGGTCCGGGGTCATCACATCTCGGGCCTCAAGAACATGGAGGAGACGGCAGTGCCGGCCAACCTCGACATGTCGGTGATCGACGACATCGTGTGGGTCGATGACGAGATGGCCGACGAGGCCACGCGCCGCCTCTATCGTGAGGAGTCGCTCATGGTGGGGCCGTCGGCGGGCGCGATCCTGGCCGGCGCGCTCCAGTACCTCGGCGACGAGGCGCTCAGCGGCATCGCGGTAGCGGTGGCGCCGGACAGCGGCCAGAAGGCCGCGACCTATCTCGCGCAGATCCTGGGATAGGAGCCGAAGGGCAGGCGCCGATCAGCTCGCGCCTGCCCCGAACGCCCGCTCCGCCAGCCGCGTCGCATGCTCGCGGACGTCGTCAGGCCACCCGGCCACACGCTCGTCGAATGCCCCTGCGTCGTTCGCGTAGAGCGCCCTCACAGCATCCTCGAATCCCGGCTCGTTGCCCGCGACAGCATTCATGAAGCGGAATGCCGCCTCCTGCGCCCGCCTGCGCGCGTCGTCACCGCTGCCGTTCTTGCGCGCCTCCTCCACCAGCTTCCGGAGCGTCACCGAGGCGCCGCCCGGCTGCGCGGCAAGCCACTCCCAGTGGCGCGGCAAGAGCGTCACCTCGCGCGCGACCACGCCAAGCTTCGGGCGACCCGGCGAGCGGCGCGCGACCGCGGCTTCGGCCCCTTCAGACGCCACCGTGACTGCGGCAAGCCGGTCGAGCACGTCTTCCGCATCGCCGCGGAAGTCCACCTCCACCGGCTCGCTCGTCTCGTCGTCGAAGATCAGGACCCCGGAATCCGAGCCCGCGTCGAGCTCGGCCTTGACGGCCGCCGCCACCTCCGCGAGCGGTCCTCGCTCAAGACATCGGCTCCCGGCGAATGCGACGCACGTTCGCGTGAGATCGGTGCTCATGGTGCCTCCCTCTCTGGATGGAATGATGCAATTTTACCCGTATGAAATTACGCGTGTCAATATCATCCGGATAAAATTATGGGCCACCTTCCGACTCGCCGAAGCGACCGCTCGGCCGGTAGCCACGCCGCCTGCTGTCGACGTGGGGCATAATCACACGAAGCCGCCCGACGGGCGGTCGTCCCGTCCCCGACCGAGAGGAGCCAACTCCATGAGTCTCAAGGGCACCCGTACCGAGCAGAACCTGCTGAAGTCCTTCGCCGGCGAGAGCCAGGCCCGCACGCGCTACGCGTACTTCTCAAGCGCTGCCAAGAAGGAAGGCTACGAGCAGATCGCGGCCATCTTCATGGAGACCGCCGAGAACGAGAAGGAGCATGCCAAGGTCTTCTTCAAGTATCTCGAGGGCGGCATGGTCGAGATCACGGCAATGTACCCGGCAGGCGTGATCGGCACCACTGCCGAGAACCTGCTGGCCGCCGCCAACGGCGAGCACGAGGAGTGGGGCGAGCTCTACCCCGAGTTCGCGAGGATCGCCGACGAGGAGGGCTTCCCGAAGATCGCCACATCGTTCCGGGAGATCGCCGAAGTCGAGGAGGCCCACGAGGCGCGCTACCGGAAGTTGCTCAGCAACGTCGAGAACGGCACGGTCTTCAAGCGCGACACGGTCGTCCGCTGGAAATGCCGCAACTGCGGCTACATCCATGAGGGCCCCGAGGCACCCGAGCTCTGCCCCGCCTGCGCACATCCGCAGGCGCACTACGAGATCTTCGTCGAGACCTACTAGACGTCACCTGCAAAGACCGGCGGCCCGTCGCGGAGCTATCATGCGGCGGGCCGCTTCGCGTCGCTACATGCGATCCAGCAGCTCGTCGGCGGCCCGCACCGCCTGCAGGAGCTGCTCCTCGGGCGTGCACGTGGCCGGCGAGTCACCGGGCTGTGCGCCGTAGTCGCCGAAGCCGGCGTGGTTGCCTCCCGAGATCGATACGCGGTACGCGTTCTCCGGCAGGAGTGCGCGTCCGGCCACCCAACTCTCTCGATCGAGCACGGTATCCAGAGTCGCGGTCACGTCGGTCACGGAGACGTGGCTCCCACTCAGGTCGGCCCCCGACGGCGGATATGAAGCGAGGAGCAGCAGACCTTCCAGCTCTGCGCGCTCGGCCCCGGCGAGATACTGCGCGGCCATCGCCCCGCCGAGCGAGTGCCCGCCCACGGCCCATCGGGTGACGGCAGCCAGCTGCGGGGAGATGATCACGTCATCGGCTGCGCCCACCTCCAGCACGGCGAGCGACAGCGGCACCTCCACGATCACCACCGCGTGTCCTTCTGCGGCGAGAGCACGCGCGAACGGTGCGTACGAGCGGGGATCGACGCGCCCGCCGGGGTAGAAGACGAGGCCGGTCTTCGGCACGCCCCACCCCGAGTCGGGCAGGAACACCCAGCCGTCGTCGGTGTGTGTCACGGTGACGCCGTCGCCGCTCTCAAGAGCCGCCACTGCGCGCTCGCCCGGGCCGAGCGGTGGCAGTGCCCACGCCAGGAAGGCCGCCACGGCGGTCGCGAGCAGGAGCCCCACCGCCGCAAGCGTCCACCCGGCCGCGCGCCGGAGCCTCGAAGCCGCCCCGTCTGCGCCTGACACTCGTCTCCCTCGCACCGCCCACCTCGTCTCGTCGGCCCGCACGTGCACAGTCTAGCGCGACGCCGGCGCTCCGAACTCCTCCACAGTATCCCCACATCCCCCCGACAGACACCGCACGTCGCAGTCCTAGCCTCGGTGACGAAGCACAGTCGTTCGAGAAGAGGGCGGGATGTCAGCATCACGTGGGATCAGGCGGTACCGCGGCTGGATAGCCGCGGGAGTGCTGGTGGCGGTCGCCGGCACAGCGTTCGTGCTATGGCGCGGCGCCGATGCGACCGTGGCGGCGGTGACGTACGAGACCGAGGCCGCCGCGCTGGGGACCATCTCGGTCACGGTCGCGGGCACCGGCAACCTCGAGGTGGACGGCACCACCGAGGTCTATCCCGCCATCTCAGGCACCGTGGCGAGCATCGCGGTGGCCGAGGGATCGGTAGTCGCAACCGGTGATGTGCTGTTCACACTCCAAGAAGCCACGGCCGAGGCGAACACCGCCAAGGCGCTCGCCACGCTCAGACAGACCGAGCAGAGTATCGCGCAAGCACAACTCCAGATAACGAAGACGCAGAACACGCTCACCACCCTGCAGGCACGCAGCGCCGAGCCCACCCCGACGGTCACCGCGGCCGAGGTGGCTGCCGCCCAGGGCGACGTGACCGTCGCAAAAGCCGGCCTCAGCTCGGCGAGCGCACAGCGCACGACCGCACAGCTCGCCTACGACGAGGCGGTGGCTGCCGAGGATGATCTCGTGGTGACCGCCCCGGTGGGCGGTGTCGTGTATTCGCTCGACATCGCTGTGGGCGACGCCGTGTCCGCGAGCGGGGGGTCGGACAGCTCGAGCTCGGCGGCCTCGGCGGGCATGAGCACCTCTGCGACGACCGCCACGTCCTCGGACGCACCCGTCACGCTCGCGCCCGAACAGCCGCTTGCCGTCCACCTCACCGTGAACGAGGTCGATCTGCCCTCGCTTGAGGTCGGCCAGCGTGCGGACATCGAGTTCGACGCCTTCCCCGACCTCACCGCCACCGGCAAGGTGTACGAGATCTCCGAGACCGGCTCGAACTCCTCGGGCGTCGTCACCTTCGACGTTTGGCTCTCGGTCGATGTGGCCGACCCCGCGCTGCGCTCGGGCATGTCCGCGGCCGCGACGATCGTGACCGATGTGGCTAAGGGTGCGCTCATCATCCCCAACTCCGCGGTGCAGTCCGATGGCGATGGCGGCTACTACGTGCTCGTGATGGACGCGGGGGCCACGGAGCCACGGCAGGTGGCGGTGGAGACGGGACTGGCAAGCGCCACGCAGACGCAGGTCCTTTCCGGTCTGGCCGAAGGTGAGATGGTGGTGACCCAGACCGTGGACAGCACTGATGATGCGGCGTCAACCGGCGCGGCAAGCGGCGGAGGCATGATGGTGCCCGGCATGGGTGGCGGCTTCCGTGAATAGCGCCGCTCCCGCCGTGATCGATGCCCGCGACCTCGTTAAGGTCTACGACGGGGCCGGTGCAGAGACCCGCGCGCTGCGCGGCGTTTCGCTCACCGTACGCGAAGGCGAATTCGCCGCCGTGATGGGGCCGTCGGGCTCGGGCAAGTCGACGCTCATGCACATCCTCGGCTGTCTCGATACGCCCACCGAAGGGTCGTACCACCTTGACGGTCGTGACGTGGCAACCCTCGACGACCACGAGCTCGCCGGTGTGCGGCGCGAGACTGTGGGGTTCGTCTTCCAGTCCTTCAACCTGCTGCCCCGATCCACGGTCATGCGTAACGTGGTCATGCCCATGCTCTACACGCGTGTTCCGCGCGATGAGAGGACCGACCGGGCGGCGGCGGCACTTGAGGCCGTAGGACTCGAGCAAGAGTTCTGGACGCACCGCAGCAACGAGCTGTCGGGTGGCCAGATGCAGCGCGTGGCGATCGCCCGTGCGCTCGTGAACGATCCCTCGCTCATCCTGGCCGACGAACCTACCGGCAACCTCGACACGGTCACCGGCGACTCGGTCATGGACCTCTTCGCCCGTCTGAACGACGAAGGACGGACGATCGTGCTCATCACGCATGAACCCGACATAGCGGCCAAGACCAGGCGCGTCGTGCGCATCCAGGACGGACTCATCGTCGAGGATGCGGCGACCGAGCTGGCTCATGTGCCGCGGTACGGCAACGGGGCCGCGGCGCCGTCCGCGGCCCAGCCCACTCACTCCGGCGACAACACGTTCGCCTCTGGTGGTGATGCGTGATGCGATTCGGCGACCTCATCTCCGAGACGCTCCACTCGCTCACCTCCAACAAGGTCCGCAGCGGGCTCACCATCCTCGGCATCGTGGTCGGCATCGCGTCGGTCATCGCGATGGTGGCCATCGGCCAGGGGTCGCAGGCCTCCATCGAGCAGAGCATCCAGTCGGCCGGGTCGAACATCCTCACCATCTCGCCCTCGGCGGGAGGTCAGAGCGGCCCGGGCGCCCGGGCGTTCAGCGCCTCGGTCGAGTCGCTCACGCGCGACGACGCCGAAGCACTGGCCGGACTCTCTCTCGTGAGCGGTGTGGCCCCCTCTTCGCAGGGCCAGGCGCAGCTCGTGGCCGGTCAGCTCAACGCCAACACCCAGATCCTCGGCGTAACGGCGGAGTACGCCGCGGTCAAAGGCCTTACCGTCACGAGCGGCTCGTTCATCTCCGCCCGCGACGATACCGCCAATGCTCAGGTCGTGGTCCTCGGCGCCTCGCTGGCCGACGACCTCTTCGGCGAGGGTGTCGATCCGATCGGCGAGCACATCCGCTCGGGCAACATGCTGCTGACCGTGATCGGCGTGCTCGAAGAGAAGGGCACCTCGGGCTTCACCAACGTGGACTCCGCGGCGATCATCCCGCTCTCCACATGCTCAAGGTACGTCACCGGCAGCGAGTACCTGTCCTCGATCACGCTCACCGTCACTGACGAGGGGCAGATGACGGCCGCCGAGAACGCGGTCGAAGGCCTGCTGCTGCAGCGGCACGGCATCGCCGACGCTGACTACGCCGACTTCCAGATCCAGAACATGGCCGACATCCTTGAGACGGTCTCAACGGTGACGGGCACGTTCACCACACTCCTCGCGGGCATCGCCGCGATCTCACTCCTGGTGGGCGGCATCGGCATCATGAACATGATGCTCACCACCGTTACCGAGCGGACCCGCGAGATCGGCCTGCGCAAGGCGATCGGGGCGGACAGCAGCGCGATCTCGGCGCAGTTCCTGGCCGAGTCGGTCACCCTCACACTCATCGGCGGCGTGCTCGGCATCGTCGCGGGATGGGGCATCGGCTTCCTTGCGGCCAACCTCCTCGGCGCAAGCGCGGTTGTCACCCTCGACTCCGTGCTGCTCGCGGTGGGGGTGTGCGCGTGCATCGGCATCGTCTTCGGCTACTACCCTGCGCGTCGAGCGGCGGCACTGAGCCCGATCGAGGCGCTTCGATACCAGTGAACCCGTCGCCTGCGGGCGACAGAACGAAGGGAGCGACCATGAAAGATCCCGTGAAGGCCATCGTCCTGGCGATCGCGGTCATCGTGCTCGTAGGTGGGGCGTTCTGGGGGGGTACCCTCTACCGGAGCTCACAAGCGCCGGCCGGTTTCGCCGGGGAAGGCGAGGCGCAGGGCATGCGCGGCGGCTTCATGGCGAACCTCACCGAGGAGGAGCAGGCCGAGCTCGAGTCGATGACCGCCGAGGAACGGCAGGCGTGGCTACAGGAGAACATGGGCGATGTGGGCCAGGGAGGCCCGATGCGCGGCGGAAACCTCGAGGGTGAGGTCATCGAGGTGGCCGATGACACGATCACGATCTCGCTGGACAGCGGCTCACAGACCCTCTATCTCGACGAGGACACGGTCGTGGCGTACGCCGAGGGCGCAGGCGACCTGACAGCCGGATCGCTCGTGATGGTCCAGGCCGAACCGGCGGCTGACGGCGTCACGACCGCTACGTTGGTGGTCGTGCTGGTGCAGTGAAACGCCGCGTCCCTCCGGACATCACGGCGCCTCCGCCGGTCACACCCGGCGGAGGCGCCGTCGCGTTGCTGTGGCAGATCTACTGAGCGCCGATCGAGAGGATGATTCCCATGACGTTCGGATCGTCCTCCGACAGTGAGACGATGGCTTCCATATCGCCCTTCTCGGCGATGATCTGCGCCATGTCGCTCTCATCGGTCATCAGGACGTCGCCCGTGATGGTCCAGCCTTCATCAGTCAGCTCAGCCTTGTACCAGTCGTAGATCGACTTGATGTCGTCTTTCGTTGTGAGGTTGACGTAGTAGGTGGTGGCACCGCCGCTCGTCATGCTGGTGGCCGAGTCGACATCGGCGTCATCATAGACGGGCATGTCCTTCGGGAAGCCATCGGGGATCTCGCCCGTGTCGCCGCTGATGCTGACGTCACCGTCCTCGGTGGCGATCGTCACATCCTCGCCGTCGACCTCCACGTCTGCACCCACGATGCCGCCGGCGATCTCTTCGCCGACCTCCTCGCCGATCTTCTCGGAGATGCTCTTGCAGCCCGCCAGTCCGAGTGCGAGTGCAAGAACCAATCCGATGCTGAGCAATCTCTTGATCATCAGTCCCCCCTAAGCCATGTGACCCGACCGTGTCGGGCTGCCAGTGGCGTGGCCCGGCCACGCGCACGGCCTACGTCCCCGTCTCCTGTTGGGCATATACCCGTCACGAGAGGGGTGAGCCCCATGTTAGCGAGCTTGATGACCACACAACCCGCGATCGTCGCATACCCCGACGAGGCTCTCACCGAGGTGCTGATACCGGTGAACAAGGCATGAGCTTGAACATCGAGATCCCCGGAGCCACCGTCACATGGCTCACCGCCGAGGAGAACCCTGCGGTCGCGTACCTGACGCGTCAGGATCTGCTCGACGAACCCGCGTCGGCCGAGCTCGACGCGCTCCGGGCGCGCCGCAACTCCTATGCGCCGATCGCCCGAATCCTCGAGCTCATGCAGCCCGACGGCGCGTGGGACCGGCCGTCGCAGGACTACCGCAAGTACGGCGGGTCGCTGTGGCAGGTCCACTTCCTCGGCGAACTGTACGCGAGCGGCGATGACGAGCGCGTGCGCAGGGCGGCCACCTACGCGTTCTCGCGGCAGCTTGAGGACGGCTCGTGGTCGTGCAACGGGCGGCCTGCCGCCTCGATCCCGTGCCTCACCGCCAACGTCGGCCGGGCGCTCGCCCGTCTCGGCCACGCAGACGATGGGCGGCTCTCAGCCGCGCTCGGCTACTGCGTGCAGCTCCTCGATACCTTCGGATGCCTTACGTGCGGCGCGATCCACGCGCAGACGAACGATGCGCCGAAGGACTGGGGCGCGCGGACCTCCACGCTCAACGGCTACTGCCACATGCTGGCACCGAAGGTACTGCTCTTCCTGGCCGAGGTGCCGCGCGCATCGTGGCCCGAAGGCGCCGATCGACTGCGCGACGAGTGCGTGCGGGTGCTGCGCGACAAGGAGATCCACCGCTGCCTGCCCGAGGAGGCGCGCGAGTTCTTCGATCTGTTCTACACCGCGAAGTCGAGCGAGCGCGACGGGCTGCGCGAGCGGTACCTCGCGGAGCACCCGCAGCTGCACTACAAGGACAAGCCCGGCTGGCTGCGCTTCGGCTATCCGCTCTCGTACAACTCCGACGCACTCGAAGCACTCTTTGCGCTCACGCTCCACGACGAGCCGATGCGCGACGAATACGCGCCCGCGCTCGAATCGGTCCGTGCGGCCGCGGACGGACAGATGCGCTGGAAGCTCCGCAACTCCTTCAACGGCAAGATGCTCGCCGACGTGGAGGAGAAGGGCCAGCCGAGCCGATGGCTCACGTACCGCGCGCTGCGTGTGCTGCGGCACTTCGGCCCGTGAACCGGAGCGGCCCGAGCCACGTCTTAGTGATGACATGTTCCTTCGTCCAAGGAGGCCCGCGATGAAGACTCGAATGCCGCTTCTCATGCTACTGATCGTGCTCGCGCTGGCCGTGACCGCGTGTTCCGCTGAGACTCCCGAGCCCGATGAAGGCAGCACGTCTCCTGCCGGTGAAGCCGGCGGCCTGCGCCTGGCCAACGGCCTCTACGACCAGGAGGACGGCACCGTGATCGCACTCGGAACGCTCGAGTGGATCGAACTGGAGGGCGGCTTCTACGCGCTCACCGGCAGCCCGGAGGGCGACGGCAACATCGCCGTGATCGCGAACGCCGATGACTTCGCCGACGAGCTCGACGCCCTGCTCGGCAAGACGGTCTCGGTGACCGGCACGCGCTTCGACGGCGCCTCGATCCGGATGGCCGGACCGGAGGTCGTGATCACCTCGGTGGAGGAGATTTCCGATACCCCGGGTGCAGCCGAGTAGCCGCTAGCCGATCGCCGCGTGATAGCTCTGCAGTGAACGCACCGCGCCCGCCGACTCCCGGTGGGCGCGGATGCCCTGTGCCGCCGCAAGTGCTGCCGAGGTGGTGGTGATGTACGGCACGCGGTGCTTGATCGCCGTCTTCCGGATGTAGGGACCTTGTGGATGTCGTCTCGGCGGGGAATGGCAGCTCCTTCAAAGAGGGCGTTCAATGCATTCTCACGGATACAGCGGTGCCTTTGACCGCCTTGAGACACCGATTCATGCACAGAAGATTCTCACGGAACGCTTCTTGACCGACGCATCCCGCGCACTGTACCCTTACACTGTACGTCTTACAGTGTAAGGGCGTCGCGGGGCGCCCCGGGAGGAGAGTCGTGATGTTCAAGATGCAGACCTGGCAGCTGATCGTGGTGGCTACCGTCGCGATCGCATGCGTGGGCTACATGTCGTTCACCATCGTCCGGATGCTGTCGCGCCCGGCGGAGGGCACGGCCGTGATCCGGCACTCCACCCCGCTCGAGACCGGCCTCTTGGGAGCCGGGCCGCAGGCCGGCGAGCGTGCCTTCGATGGCTTCTCCTACCGCGCGACCGCCCGCTACGCGGGGCGCGTGCGCGTGGTGGTGCGGGAGGACACCATCACGGTGGCCGGACCGCGGGCGCCGCGTGGTCTGTACGTGCTCTGGATATGGCTCCAGGGCCTCACGCTTGCGCTCGTGCCGCCCGCGCTCGTGCTCGCGGCCGTGAAGCTCGACTGGCGCGCGCTGCTGCTCGCGCTCGGCATCTTCGTCGTAAGCGCGCTCGTCATGGCCATCGGCGCGGGTGTGTGGCCGGGCATGGGCGAGACCGTCTTCGTGGGCGAGGGCCGCTTCGATGCCACCGAGGTGCCCCTTTCGGCGGTGCGCAACGTCACCATCGGCGATGACTGGGCACGTGACGGGCTGCGCCTGGTGATCGCGCCGTACGCACCGGGCATCGACAACCTCGCGAAGGACTACGCGGTCTGCTTCAACGCCCCCGACGGCGAAGGCCGCGACGCCAGCTGGGCGATCCACATGCTCTCGAAGGAAGACGCCGTCGCGCTCCGCGACCTGCTCAAGGAGGGCGCCGCGCGATGACGCCCCGCACGCAGCCGCTCAGCCGGGACGAGATCCTCACCGCCGCGATCGCGATGATCGATGCCGAGGGGGCCGACGCACTCTCCATGCGCAAGCTCGCGCGCGTGCTCGGCGTGGAGGCCATGACGCTCTACCACCACTTCCCCAGCAAGGACGCGATCCTCGACGGCGTGGTGGGGCGCGTCTTCGCCGAGATGCGCGTGCCCGAACCCTTCCCGCAGGAGTGGACGGCCATGGCCGAGGAGATGTTCGTCGCGTTCCGTCGTGTGCTGGTGGAGCACCCCGGCACCATCGGACTGCTCGCCCGCCGTCCGCTCAACACCGACGATGCGGCCGACTTCGTGGAGGCCCCGCTCGCGGTGCTCGCGCGCAGCGGGCTGCCACCCGAGCGGGTGGGCCAGCTCTACCAGTCGCTGGTGGCGTACTCCTTCGGCCACGCGTTCATCGCGAGCGACCGACCGGTGGCGCCGAAGGACTCGGCGCTGCGCACCGACGCCGAGCGCTATCCCACGGCGCGCGCGAGCGGACCTGCGGTCTCGCGCTTCGACGAGTCAACGTTCCGCGAGACGCTCGGCCACATCATGCGGGGGTTCGCGGAAGCGAAGTAGCGGCAGCCGCTACGCCTCTGCACGCCGCAACCCGCGCAGCAGCGTGAAAGCAGCGACGGCGCCGAGCACGCTCATCGCGCCCCACACCGGGATCTGCGCGAGCGTGCCCTCCACGCCGCGCGCCGCCCCGACCGCCGAGCCGGCCGCAAGAGCGAGCGTGTAGGAGGCGCCCTTCACGGTGTAGATGGCGCCGAGCACGTAGCCCCACGGCTTGCCGCGCCACAGCAGCACGCCGCCGAGCACCATGAACGGGATGATGAGCGACAGGTCGAGTGCCGCGATCGTGGCGAACGCATCGACGCCCACCGCCGGCTCCGTCCCGCCGAAGACGTATGCCGCCCACTGCGCGAGCCACGCGACGCCCAGTCCGGCTCCAACGAACACCATGTAGCCCGCGGCGAACCGTTTCGGCGTGCCGGGGCGGAAGTTTTCCGCAAGGGACGCCGCATCGAGCGAGCCGAGGCCGGTTGCCAGCCCGATGAGCGGCGCCACCACGAGTGCGACGTACACGGGCAGCAGCGCGTTCAGGTGCGCGCCGAAGAGGTAGTACGCGTAGCCGTAGATCGAGTACGCGAAGCTCGAATACACGAGCAGCTCACCGAGGCGCGACCCGCGCCGCGCCGAGAGAAGGCCGGCCACGAGGATCGGCACGACCACCACGAGCGTGACGAGGTCGTTGCCGAACCATGCCGCCATCACCCAGTCGGGATCGCGGTACACGCCCGGGAACAGCAGACCGATCGCGGAAGCGAGCGCCATCAGCGCGGCGTTCGCCCAGCCGAGCGCGCGAGGGAGCCGCTGCATCACGCCGCCTCTCCCTCGGGACGCACGCTCTTGAGCACGAAGAACGCGATCGTGCCCGCCGCTGCGGTCGCTGCGGAGAACAAAGCGAGCGGCGCGACTTCGGGCGCGCCCTCCACGATCCACGCCGAGATGAGCATCGCCACGATCGCACCCGCCATCGTGACGCCCTTGACGGAGAATACGGCCGCAAGCAGGTAGCCCACCGGGTTGCGCTTCCAGGCGAACACCGCGGTCGCGAGCGCCAGCGGCACGACGATACCGAGGTCGAGTGCCTGCACCGCGAGCGTCGGCGTGCCCATCAGACTCGCACCGGCAAGGTCGCCGGAAAGCCCCGTGGCGATCCTCGGCACCCACATCGCGATGAGCATGAGGCCCATCACGCCGCTGAAGATAGCGATGCTCTTGCGCGGGAACCTGTCGGTGAAGCGAGCGGGAAGCGAGCGCACGTCGAGCGTGGCCACGATCCAGACGATACCGATGAAGCTCAGCGGATAGAGCACGATGAACGCCGGGAAGAGCGGCCCGAGGGCCCAGAACACCGCGTACATCAGGTACTGGTATACGAAGTAGCCGAGGATGCCTGCCGCAGCGAGACGCCCGCGGAGCGAACCTCGCGCCACGAACGGCACGCAGATCAGCAACGCCGGCACCGCCGCGAACAGCGTGAGCGCGTCCCAGCCCACGCCTTCGGCCACCACGCGCTCGGCGTTATACGCGTAGACGCCGTCGGTTGCGTACTCGAACTCCTCGCCGCGGATGCTCGTGGCTGCCTCGGTGGCGCCGGTGCCGCGGGCGAACACGCCGAAGGCTGCGGTCACTCCGACCGTGAGAGCGATGAGCAGGCAGTAGACTGCCAGTGCTTTGTACGT
This sequence comes from Actinobacteria bacterium UBA6100, assembly GCA_002423585.1. Taxonomy (GTDB): domain Bacteria; phylum Actinomycetota; class Coriobacteriia; order Anaerosomatales; family Anaerosomataceae; genus UBA6100. Next base: position 7,511 of record DIWS01000015.1, on the reverse strand, counting down.
ACGTGCAGACATGCGTTCCTCCTCCTTGCCGGACAGGTGTGCGGGATGTGTCGAGCCAGCTGCTAGGCGGTCAGTCCGAGCTTGGGGGCGATCTCGGTGCCCCACTCCACCGCAGCGGCGAGATCGCGGAAGTCACCCTCCGGCGACTTCATCGCCTTCATGACGAGCCGCTCCGGAAGCGAGAACGTCTTGGGCAGGTTCATGCCGGGGAACAGACCCTCGTCCACCGGTCGCACGCCGGTTTCGGCGATGAGCGGGACCGTGTACGCCCGAACCTCCTCGGCCTTCTCGGGATTCGTGTGCATCGTGAGACACGCCGTGAAGAACGCGGTCGGTCGCGCCTTGAGCAACTCGGCCTGCTCCGTCACCCAGCGCTTGGCCGCTCCGTGCCAGCTGCCGGCACGGATGCCGCTTCCCACGATCACCGCGTCGTACGCCGAGGGATCGGGCTTGTCCTCGACCGCCACCACATCCGCCGTTGCGCCAGCCAGTCGGAGTCCATCCGCGATCGCCTCGGCGATGCCCTTCGTGCAACCGCTCTTGGTGCCGTAGACCACCAGTGCCTTACCCATCGTGCCGTGCCTCCTTCGGTGCCGCTCCCGACCAGAACAGGTCGAAGAGCTGCTCGAGTCCTTCATCGGTCCGGACGTCCACGGGCGATTCCCCTAAGCCGAGGACCTTCCGCATGATCACGTAGCTCGACGTGAGACCGAAGAACGCCTCGGCCATCACCGCCGGGTCCACGTCCGCCCGCAACTGTCCCACCTCCTGCCGCTCACGCAGGTACTCCGCGAGCCCGGCGAGGTTCGCCCCTGCGCCCGCACCCATCGCCTCGCCCACCTCGGGCACGGACTGTGCGTCGTAGGCCAGCCGCATCGCCAGACCGTCGTCTTCGAGCGCACCCTCGATCTCCATGCGCGCGAACGCGAGCAGCGTGGCGCGCGCATCGTCGCTCGGCGCCACGTGCTCCGCCGCGCGACCGGCCTGTCTGCGCGCCATCCTCTCGCCAAGGGCCTTGAGGACACCCTGCTTGTTCTCGAAGCGGCGGAAGAGGGTGACCTCGTTCACGCCGGCGCGTTGGGCGATCGCACGCGTGGTAGTGGCGGCGTAGCCGCGGGTGGCCATCAGTTCCGCGGCAGCGTCCAGGATGCGTTCAGCGGTGTCGGCAGCGGCGCTCATGGGGTCCTCTCGTTCAAGTGAAGCAAGTGCTTGCTTGCACTCTACAGGGGCACACCACCACTGTCAAGCAAGTACTTGCATTCCTAGTGGATGCCGCCCGCCGGCGCCTTTGGCGCGTAGCGCTCGATGAAGAAGCCGCGCCATATCTTCACTCGGTCTCCGATGCGCTCGACCACCGGCTGGCCGGGATCCATCGGCACCTCAAGGGCCACGTCATCCCTGCGCGGGTGGTTCGGGTCGTAGATGCGCACGGTGACGTGCCCCTCGGCGAAGTGGGCTGCATACGCCAGCACCTGATGATTGCGCGCGAGGTGCTTGAGCGTCATCCCGCTCACCAGGCCGAGTGCAGCGGGCCTCCCCGAGCGCAGCATGTCGAAGAGCGAGAGCAGCTCACGCCGGGTGGCCACGCCGATGCCGAGCGGACTTGCCGAAGGCAGATACGTGAAGCGCGCGAACTCGACGAGGTTGACGCCCGCGCCGGCCACCACGCTCTCCATCTGCCGTCGCCAGATGGCGCGAGCCGCGGGCGAGTCGTGCGGTGGGAGCTCACGGCCAAGCGCTTCGGGACCGAGCGACTCACCGGCTGCGAAGGCGTCGAGCGCAGCGAACACCATCCCGCCGCAGCGGCCGCGCGAGGAGAACACGCCGAGGACCGTGTCCTTCCACGTGTTCGGGAAGCCGAAGCCGTGCTTCGACGGGCGAAAACCGGTGTCGAGATGCATCGAGGCCACCTGACTGTCGTAAGCGGGCCACACGATGATACCGCGGCCCCCTGCGCGACCGGTGACGCCCAACTACTGCCCGGCCTCGGATGACTCCTCGGCAGCGTCTCCAGGGACAGGAGCCTGAGGCTGAGTCGGTGCGGCGACCGCCGCTCCCGGCCGCGGCCGCGGATACGGCTTCATCACCACGAAGTAGTACACGACAGCGCCGAGCGTGCCCACGAGCAGCACGATGAGCAGCCAGATGAGCCGCTCGTTCGGGTCATCCCGTCCGGCACGTGCGTTGGGGAAGTCCTCGGGCAGGCGCTGGACGACGTCCACCACCGCGATGATCCACACCGCGACCGAGGCTGCGGCCAGCAGCATCGGGATCACCCAGCCAAGACACATCATCGATGTCCACAGCCCCACGAACAGGCCGCCGAAGGCGTCGCTTCCGTAGTCCATGGTTCCTCCTCGCATTCGCGCCTACAGGGAGAATTCCCCCTGCGCCACCACTCGAGCGCTCCCGCCCACCTCGACGCGCGCGATCTCGTCGGGGCCGCCCTCCACCCGTGCGTAGAGCGTGCTCGGCCGGCTGATCTCGGCGCCCTGCGAGATGGTGATCTCCTCGCCCCACGCGATGCGCCCGTGCCGCGCGAGATGCAACGCCAGCGGGCCCGCCGCCGAACCGGTGGCCGGATCTTCGATGACACCGAGCCCGGGTCCGAACATCCGCGCCTTCACGCGGGTGCCGTCCGAAGCGAAGCAGCACGCGCCCGTGGGACCCAACAGCGCTTCGAGCGCGGTGATGTCGGGTGCGAGCGCCGCCACCTCGGCATCGGTCTCGAGCGCCACGTAGAGATGCGGCGTGCCGTTGTCGTACCGCTCGACCGGCAGAGACGAGCCGGCGACGCCGAGTGCCGCGAACAGCGGCGCCGGATCCGCGTACGGCTCGATCGTGGGGATCGGCTGCTCCATCCTGCCGAAGACGATTCGCGCGCCCTCGCGCTCGAGCGTGACCGGCACCGTGCCGCGAGCGGTCTCGATGCGCAGCACCACCCGTTGCAGCGGCCCGGCCACCACGAACGCGGTTCCGAGCGTGGGGTGCCCCGCGAACGGCAGCTCGCGTACGGGCGTGAAGATGCGCATCCGGATGTCGCCGTCGCCCTCCGGCGGCAGAACGAACGTGCACTCCGAGAAGCCCAGCTCGGCTGCGAGCGTCTGCATCTCGGCGTCGTTCAGTCCGGTCGCGTTGGTGAACACGCCGAGCTGGTTGCCGGCGAACGGGACGTCAGTGAAGACGTCGGCGATCATGAAGCGATAGGTGCGTGACATGCGCTACCCCTCGTAGTCGATGGCGGCGCGCAGTTCGCGCATCTCGCCGATGAGTTCGGCGACCTTCACGTGCTCGGGGTGGACCTGGTAGGCATCCAGCCCGGCCCGGTCGTCGAACTCCGAGTAGATGACGATGTCCCACGAGTCGTGCGCCGCGCCGATGTCGAGACCCACCTCCAGATGCCGCACGGTAGGCACGAGGTCGGCAAGCGCCTCGATGGCCGCCTTCGCGCGCTTCAGGTTCTCCGCCTTGGTGGCGCCGAGGGCCGCATCCTTGAAGCGCCACGCGACGATGTGCTTGATCACAGGTTGCCTCCATCTCGTTGCTGTACCGCATCATCGTTCGGCGGCACGGCTCCATGCAAGTGGCACGGGGCGTAACCCGGCCGTAACGGACACGCGACTCCTCGTAGGTGTAACGTGTGATGCGTCCAACCCCCGTGAGAAGGTCCCTGATGAAGCCTGTCATCATCGAATCCTGGCGTGCCGGCCTGTTCCGTAAGGACAACTGGCTCTCGAACATCGCGGCTGGCGTGGTCGTCGGCGTGGTGGCGATCCCGCTCGCGATGGCGTTCGCGATCGCCGCGGGCGCCAAGCCCGAGCAGGGCCTCTACACGGCCATCATCGCCGGACTCGTTGTCACCCTGTTCGGCGGAAGCCGCGTTCAGATCGCCGGCCCCACCGGCGCCTTTGCCGTGCTGCTCGCCGGCGTCACCGCCCGCTACGGGCTCGGCGGGCTGCAGGTCGTGACGATGCTCGCCGGAGCCATCCTCGTGGTCTTCGGCCTGGCCAAGCTCGGCAGCGTGATCAAGTACATCCCCGAGTCGGTGATCCTCGGCTTCACCGCGGGCATCGCCGTGGTGATCTGGGTGGGCCAGTGGCCCAACTTCTTCGGACTTCCCGCCGCCGAAGGCGAGCACTTCGCCACCAAGCTGTTCGAGATGGTACAGTCGTTCCCCTCGCTCGACCTCACCACCACGGCCCTCGGCCTCGTGTGCGTCGCGGTCATCCTGCTGTGGCCCAAGATCCCCGTGCTCGGCACTGTGCCGGCGCCGCTCGTGGCGCTCATCGGTGGCACCGCGTTCGTGGCGATCGCCCATCCGGCGGGCGTCGCCACCATCGGGACGGCCTTCGGCGGCCTGCCGAAGGGTCTCCCCTCCCTCGCCCTGCCCGACTTCGCCTGGGCCGACCTGCCCGAACTCGTGCGCCCGGCCTTCGCGATCGCGCTCCTCGGCGCGATCGAGTCGCTGCTCTCGGCCACCGTGGCCGACGGCATGACCGGCACGCGTCACGACTCGAACCAGGAGCTCCTCGGCCAGGGTGCCGCCAACATCGCGGCCTCGTTCTTCGGCGGCTTCGCGGCCACGGGCGCCATCGCGCGTACCGCCACCAACATCCGCCATGGCGGCAACAGTCCGCTTGCAGGTATCTTCCACGTGCTCACCGTCGTGCTGGTGGTGGTGGCGCTCGCACCGCTCGCGACCGACGTGCCGCTGGCCGCACTCGCCGCCATCCTCTTCGTGGTGGCGTACAACATGAGCGACATCGGGCGAGTGGTGCGCATCGCCCGCAAGGCACCGCGCTCGGACGTGGCGGTCATGCTCATCACGCTCGCGCTCACGGTCTTCGCCGACCTCGTGGTGGCCGTCGAGGTGGGCGTGATCCTCGCGATGCTCAACTTCTTCCGCCGGATGACCGCGGCCGTGGGCGTGAGCGAGCTTGCCGAGGACGTGGTGGCCGAGCACTCGCCCGAACTCGTGCCGGTCTTCCGCGACGTGATCGTCTACACCATCGACGGCCCGTTCTTCTTCGGCGCGGTGGAGCAGTTCGAGTCGGCGCTGCTGCACACGCACACCAAGCCGCGGGGCGTGGTCGTGAGCCTCGAGAACGTGCCGTTCATCGACCTCACCGCGCTGGCAAGCCTTCAGGACACCATCGAGCAACTGGAGCGGCACGAGGTGCGAGTGGCGCTGTGCTGCACGAACACCGAGGTGGCGGGCCGCCTTGAGAAGGCGGGCATCGCCGAGGGCCTCCCGGTGCCGGTCACGGCGAGCCTGGCCGACGCGATCGCAGCGGTCTCAACGCGCGAGCGGGAGTAGCGGAGCGCACGCAGGGGGCTGCGCTACTCTCGCCACATCTCCGGTGAGTCCAGCGGCGCGGCGACCTTCAGCGTGCCCGGCGCGCCGAGGATGCCCTCCGCGAGCTCCAGCACCTGCCAGCCCCACTCGGGCTCGGCGGGATGCGGCGGGCGGATGCCACTCGGACCTGCGGCCACAAACCCGAACCGCCCGTAGAACGCGGGATCGCCAAACACGAGCATCGCAATCTCGCCGCCGTCGCGCGCGAGCGTGATCGCCGCCTCGACGAGCACCGTCCCGATACCCTCGCGCTGCGAACCCGGCACCACCGACAATGGCGCTAGCAACAGCAGCGGGAAGCCGGGCATACCGTCGTCGCGGTTCAGCCATGCACGGGTGAACAGCACGTGGCCGATGAGCTTCCCGCCCTCTTCGGCGGCGAAGGACAGTGACGGGACGTACGCGTCATCGAGGATCAAAGCGCGCGCAAGGTCAGCTTCGAGATCGGCGCCGAACGCGCTGCGATGCACCGCGGCGAGCGCGTCGGCTTCATCGGTGGATGTGGGACGGATCAGCATCGGGCACCTCCAACGGACGTCATCTGCCCTGAAGATACCCGCCCCTGATAGAAGTCCCTCTAGTTCCGGCGCGCCTTCTTGCGATCGTTCTCGGACAGCAGCCGCTTGCGCAGGCGGATCGACTTCGGCGTGACTTCCACGAGCTCGTCGTCCTCGATGTACTCGAGCGCCTCTTCGAGCGTGAAGGTGATCGGCGGTGCGAGGATGATGCCCTTGTCGGCGGAGGCCGCGCGCATGTTGGTGAGCTGCTTGGCCTTGGCGACGTTCACCACGAGGTCGTTGTCCTTGGCGTTCTCGCCGACGATCATGCCCTCGTAGCACGTCTCGCCCGGGCCGATGAACATCTTCCCGCGTTGCTGCAACGCATCGAGCGCATACGCGGCCGACTTCTCGTTGGACATCGCGATGAGCGAACCGTTGACGCGCCCGCCGATATCGCCCTGATACGGGCCGTACTCGAAGAAGTGGTGGAACAGCGTGGCCTCGCCACGCGTCGCATTCAGGATCCGCGTGCGCAATCCCATCACGCCGCGGGTGGCGATCTTGAACTCGAGATGCACCTGGTCGTCGCGCTGGATCATATCGGTCATCTCGCCGCCGCGGCTGCCGAAGATCTCGATGACCTTGCCGGCGTATTCGCTCGGCACGTCCACCACGGCCTGCTCGATCGGCTCGAGCTTCTTACCGCCCTCATGCCTCATGATCACCTGCGGGCGGCCCACCTGGAACTCGTAGCCCTCGCGGCGCATGGTCTCCATCAACACCGAGAGGTGCAGAACGCCGCGGCCGGCCACTTCCATGCCGGTCTTGTCCTCGCTCTCGGTTATGCGCATCGAGATGTTGGACTCGGCTTCCTTGAGCAGCCGCTCCTTGATCTGGCGTCCGCCGACGATCGTCCCCTCGCGACCCACGAGCGGGCTGTTGGAGGCCGCGAACACGACCGACATCGTCGGCTCCTCGACGTGGATCGGGTCGAGCTGCACCGGCTCCAGGCGGCAGGTGAACATGTCGCCGATGTCGGCATCGTCCACGCCCACGACCGCGACGATGTCGCCCGCGTGCGCCTGTTGCGCCTCGGCACGTCCCATGCCCTCGAAAGTGAAGAGTTGCTTGACGGTGGCCTGGTAGCGGCTGCCGTCGTTCTTGATGACGAGGATCTTCTCCCCGTTGTGCATGGTGCCCGAGAAGATGCGGCCGATGCCGATCCGGCCGACGTATTCCGAGTGGTCGATCGTGCAGACCTGCATGGCCACCGGCCCGTCCGGATCCACGTCCGGGCACGGCACCTGCTCCACGATCGCATCGAGCAGCGGCACCATGTCCATGTTGCCGTCATCCGGGTCGAGCCGTGCGTACCCGTTCACCGCACTCGTATAGATGATGGGGAAGTCGAGCTGACTGTCATCGGCGCCAAGCTCGACCATGAGGTCGAACACGTCGCCGATCACTTCCAGCGGGCGGGCGCCCTTGCGGTCGATCTTGTTCACGACAACGAGCGGCTTGAGTCCGTGCTCGAGCGCGTGGCGCAACACGAAACGCGTCTGCGGCATCGGACCGTCGAACGCATCGATGATGAGCAGGCACCCGTCGGCCATCTTCAGCACGCGCTCCACCTCGCCGCCGAAGTCGGCGTGGCC
>DIWS01000012.1 GCA_002423585.1 Actinobacteria bacterium UBA6100 | reverse complement strand
CACCAGCGAGAGCATCAGTGCCTCGGAGAGGAACTGGCCGCGGATGTCGCGCTGGGTGGCGCCCACGGATTGGCGGATGCCGATCTCGCGGGTGCGCTCGGTTACGCTCACCAGCATAATGTTCATGATGCCGATGCCGCCCACGAGCAGGACGATGAGCGCCACGCCGCTGAGGAGCAGCGTCATCGTGCGGTTCGACTCCTGTGCGCTCACGAGCTTGCTGCCCATGTCCTTCACGGTGAAGTCGTCACCCTGGTCGTTGCGCAGATGATGCGCATCGCGGAGCGCCACCGCGATGGCCTCCATCGCAACCGGAACATCCTCGATCGACGTCGCCTGCGCGTTCAGGCTCACCTTGCCGGTGGATCCGAGCAGGGTGCGCTCGGCGGTCGTGTAGGGGACGAAGACGCTGTCGTCGAGCGTGATGGGCCCGATCGAGCCGCCCTTGGCGGTGGTCACGCCCACGACCTCGAGGGTCTTGCCAGCGATCCGCACGGTCTGCCCCACGGGATCCACGTCGCCGAAGAGTTCCTCGGCCGCAGTGGGGCCGAGGACGACCACGCGCTCCCGCCGGTCGAGCTGCTCGGCGGTGAAGAAGCTGCCCGTCGCGAAGTCGAGCGCGGCGATGCCGATGTACTCGGGTGTGGTTCCCACGACCATCGTCTGAGACGTCACGTCGCCGGCCGTGATCGCCACGCGGCCGGTGAGCTGGGGCGCCACCGCGGCAACCGTGGAGACGGCGGCGATCACTTCGGCGTCATCCGCCGAGAGGCTCGAGGCGGTGTTCTGTACCTGGTTCACGAAGATGGTCGTGACGCTCATGTTGGAGTACTGCTCGTCGATGCTCGCGCGAGCGCCCAGGCCGATAGCCACCACCAGCACGATAGTTGCCGCGCCGATCACCACGCCGAGCGCCATGAGTACCGAGCGGAGCCCGTTGGCCTTGAGCGCCGAGAGTGCTGTCTTCACCGTCTTGAGAACGCCCACCGGATGCCTCCTCGTTGAATACCCTACCCGGTATATACGCGAGAGATGTGAGCATCCTGTGTGGGCGGTGAGTGCTTCGTGTTCGCTTTGAGGCTGCGGATCCCTCTCCCTTCGCCAGGCGCATACGATGAAGGGCCGCGCTGCAGGACACGCTCGCCGCCATCGGCGTCTTCCCGATGCCGTACGACCATCGCTCCATGGCGGGCGAGTGTCCGCGCGCCCGGATAGGCAGGTCGCGTCGATCGGGACCGCATGCGCTTGACACCTGCCGACCGGATACGTATAGTTCGATACTCGAATGATTCGACAGTCGAAAGAGTATCGATGCCTACTTCTTCCAAGCGTGCGGGATCCGTCTCCGATGAACTACTCGACGAGCTGTCCGCCAACGTGATCATGCTGGGCCGCCTGTTCGTCGCGCAGTGCGAGCGGGTCGATCCCGCCCCTGTTGTCGACGGACCGCGCCTTCTCATGCTTCGCATCCTCTCGGAAGCGGGCGAGAGGCGGGCAGGCGAGCTCGCACGGCTCCTCGGGATCAAGGCTCCTGCGACCTCCTCGCTCATCGAGTCACTCGAGCGGGAGGGGCTCGTGCTACGCAGCCACGACGAGCATGACCGGCGCGTGGCGATCATCTCGATCACGGACGAAGGCGCTCGGGTCCTCCGCGATGCCACGGCTCCCCAGCGCGAGCTCGCTCGCCGCCTGATGTCATCACTTCCCGCAGAAGACGTCGCCACGCTGATCCGCATCCAGCGCTCACTCGTTGCAGCGATGACCGACATGGACCGCTGAATCGGAACCATGTCCCGGTAGTCGGTGCGCACAATCGGAAGGAACCACAGCATGCTGCGTGTTAAAGACGTGTCCAAGAGCTACACGACCGGGGATTTCACCCAGGTCGCGCTCGATGCTGTCAGCCTGGAGTTCGGGAAGACCGAGTTCGTCGCCGTCCTGGGCCCGAGCGGCTCGGGCAAGACCACGTTCCTCAATCTCATCGGCGGGCTCGACAAGTACGACAGCGGCGATCTGATCATCAACGGCAAGTCCACCAGGGACTTCGCTGACTGGGAGTGGGACGCGTACCGCAACAACAGCGTTGGTTTCGTCTTCCAGACCTACAACCTGATCACCCACCTGAGCGTCCTCGACAACGTCGAGATGGGTCTGACGCTGAGTGGTGTTCCCGCTGCGGAGAAGCACGCGAAGGCAGTGGAGGCGCTCGAACGGGTGGGGCTCAAGGACCACATCCACAAGAAGCCGAACCAGCTCTCCGGCGGGCAGATGCAGCGCGTGGCCATCGCAAGGGCGCTCGCCAACGACCCGGACATCATCCTCGCCGACGAGCCCACCGGCGCCCTCGATACCGTCACCAGCGCGCAGGTCATGGATCTGATCAAGGAGATCGCCGCCGACAAGCTGGTCATCATGGTGACCCACAACTCAGAACTGGCCGAGGAGTACGCCGACCGCATCGTGAGATTCCAGGACGGTCACGTGATAGCCGACAGCAACCCCACGCGGGCCTCGCGCGGCGAGCAGGGCTACAAGCTCAAGAAGACCAGCATGGGCTTCCGCACGGCGCTCAAGCTCTCCGGGCGCAACATCGCCACCAAGAAGTGGCGTACCACCCTCACCGCACTGGCCTCCAGCATCGGCATCATCGGAATCGCCCTCATCCTGAGCCTCTCGAACGGCTTCGGGGTACAGGTCGATCAGTTCCAGAACGACGCGCTTTCAGAGTTCCCGGTGATCATCGCGCCGACGTCGATGGAGATGGACGCCGAGACCATGGACGAGATGCGCGGCGAGCTGCCGGCATCGCGCCTGATGGGTGAGACCGAGTATGCCGACACGCGTGAGGTCGCCCTCTACGACCCGGCGGATGAGACGATCGCCCACGTCAACGTCGTCACCGACGAGTACGTCGAGTACGTGCAGGCGATCGACCCGGAGATCTGCAACGGTGTGGGCTACCTCCGCATGGTTGGGATGAATCTGCTGCGTGAGGCTGACGGAGAGATCGTGCCCGCATCGATCTCCATCGGCACCACGAACCCGGACGGCATGCAGTCCATGTCCCCCGGCGCGGGAGATCTGTCGAGCATGAGTGGTGTCGGGCTCAGCTCCTACCCCGAGCCCCTGAACAGTGCCTCCACTCCGTACCTCGAGACGAACTACGACCTGCTCTCCGGCGAGTACCCCACCGAGATGACCGATCTGGTCCTGGTGGTCGACAACATGAACCGCATCGACCGCAAGGTGTTCGAGAAGCTGGGATTCGATGTCGAGGCCACCGACGAGATCCCCTTCGACGAGCTCGTCGGTCTGGAGTTGAAGCTCGTCGACAACGACGACTTCTATACCAAGACTCCGATGGGGAACTTCGTCCCTGGCACGAACTACGAGGCCATGTACGACTCGGAGAACAGCACTACGCTGCGGATATCCGGCGTGGTGCGCCTCAAGCCCGATGTGGCGATCGGCCTGGTGGGCAACGGCATTGCGTACAGCGACAGACTGGTGCAGCTCGTCACGGAGAACGCTGCCGACTCGGCGATCGTGGAGGCGCAGCACGAGGCCGACTTCAACGTGATCACGCTCGAGGCGATCGACGAGAGCCAGAAGAGCATGAACCTCGCCTACCTCGGGGGCGAGAGCGTGCCGATCATGATGTTCCTCTACCCGACGGACTTCGAATCGAAGGACGCCGTCCTGACGTACCTGGACGACTACAACGTGGGACTCGACGAGGCGGACGCCGTGATCTACACCGACCTCGCCAAGTCGGTGACCGAGATGACCGGCGGCATCATGGACGGCATCACCCTCGTGCTCGTCGCGTTCGCCGCGATCTCGCTCGTGGTGTCACTGATCATGATCAGCATCATCACGTACATCTCGGTCCTGGAGCGCACCAAGGAGATCGGTGTCCTGCGAGCACTCGGAGCGCGGAAGAAGGACATCACCCGCGTGTTCACCGCCGAGACCTTCATCATCGGCGTGTTCTCCGGACTGCTCGGCATAGGTATCGCCTATGTCCTGACGATTCCCGCGAACACTATCATCGAGAACATGACCGGCCTCGCGGAGGTGTCGCAGCTGCCCATCCTGTATGCGCTCGCCCTGGTCGCGATCAGCGTGGCCCTCACGCTCATCGGTGGGGCGATTCCCGCGCGGATGGCAGCCGGCAAGGACCCGGTGGAGGCACTCAGGAGCGAGTAGCTGAGAGTCTTCGGACAGCTGAGCATACGTGGTCCCGACAGCCCGATGAGGGAGGTCGGGACCACGTTCTTGCGCGGTTCAGCAAGGAGTCCGGTTGACCGGTCAGTCGTTCTTGTAGGTGTAGATCTTGTCCTTGTACCTGACGGCGGTGACTTCCTCGCCGCTCTCAAGCGTCACCGTCGCGTGGACGAGCTCGTTGTCGTAGACACCCGCAGTGTCGATCCCGTGGCTGTCGAGGATCATGCGGTCCATCATGATCTGGGCCTCGTGTGGCGAGGTGTTGACCTCGAGCGACTCCACCGAGGCGCCCTGCCCCTCGAAGTGCTCCCTGAACTGATCCGACGGCTCCGGGCCGGAGCAGCCCACGACCGCGATCACGGAAGCGGCCAGGATCGTGAGTACAAGCGCGATTCGGCAAGTCCGTATCATGGCGTACCTCCCGTGACGGTTGACCGCACAACCTACGTGCCTTGGCATCCTCCACTCTGATTCTACCTCCTGGCCTCTACTCTGATATCGAGACTGGCCAACATCCAGGCTGGCGCGGATTCTGCTCGGGAACATTCTGTGTGATCACCGCCGTCGAACCAGGGACACCCCACCGTGAGCGACCTACTTACTGCAACCGAACACTCGGCGCCGCTGCGCCACCGGCTCCTGAAGCCGTGGCACCCCGGCTGGTACCAGGACGGCCCCAAGCGGCGCGGCTACTTCGAGGGGTGGTACCTCAAGTGCGTCGACGCAGACGCGCAGCATGCCGTTGCGCTCATCCCCGGGATATCACTCCCGGCCGACGGGGTGGGCGCGCACGCGTTCGTGCAGCTCATCCGCACCGGCGGCACAACGGCGTACTGGGAGTACCCGGCCGAGGAGTTCCGATTCGCTCCCGATCGGTTCGAGATCGAGGTTGGGCCCAACCGGTTCTCCTCGGCAGGCGCGTGGCTTGACGCGGAGGGCGCGGCTGGCCGACTCACAGGTGAGTTGCGTTTCGGCGGGTGGACCCCGTGGCCGGTCAAGCTGCTCTCGCCGGGCATCATGGGCTGGTACCGCTTCGTGCCGTTCATGGAGGCCTACCACGGCGTGCTTGGGCTCGACCACGCGGTGGACGGTGAGCTTGAGATCGACGGCAGCGCGCTCGACTTCTCCGGCGGGCGCGGCTACGTGGAGAAGGACTGGGGCCGATCGTTCCCGAGCGCCTGGGTGTGGGCGCAGAGCAACCACTTCGGCGCGATCGGCACCTCGGTGACGATCTCGGTGGCGCGCATCCCGTGGCGCGGCGGGTCGTTCGTCGGCTACATCGTAGGTCTGCTGCACGACGGAGAGCTGCACGCCTTCACCACCTACAACGGGGCGAGGATACGCGGGTTCTCCCTCCGGGATGGCGAAGCGCGCATGACCCTCGAGCGGGCGAGCCTCCAGCTCGAGATAACCGTCGAGGGCGCGCATCCGGGAGAACTCCGCTCGCCGGTGCTCGGCGCGATGGACGGCACGGTGTGGGAAAGCCTCGATGCACGCCTCTCGGTAAGGCTGAGCCGCGGCGAGTCGCTGGTGTTCGAAGGCCAAGGGCTGCATGCTGGTGTTGAGCTCATGGACGAGTCCGGAGACCTCGAGGCCGGGTTCAAACGCAAGCGATAGACCGCACGACCGCCAACGAAGGGAGACGTCAGCGCGATGCGATCCGCAGACCTTCGGCGCTACATCAGGAACACCGAGAAGACGGTCGTGCCCAGCACGGTCGCGATGCGGGTACAGGGCATGCCACTGCTCCGCAAGCTGCCGCGCCGGCTCCAGCAGTACATCGTCGACCGGGGGTCGCGTACCGATCCGTACATGAGCTTCATCGTGGAGCCGTACGCCGTCTTTCTCGCGTTCGAGATCACCGATGAGGCCGCCGCCGCGCGTTTGCTGCCGTCGGGCTATCGTCTGCACCCCTCGGCGATGTTTGCGGATACGCCCGCACGACCGTGCGCGATCGTGAGCGCGTTCAACGTCCACACGAACGTCTTCTGGGGCAGCCGCATCGAGTACTACCTGATGGCCGAGAACGCCGAGACTGGCCTTCTGTCCTGGATCATCGAGGAGTACGAGAGCAACGCGCCGAGCTACGATCCGAAGAGCGGCTTCGCGCTGCCCAGCACGTCGCATTCGGTGGTGACGACGTCGTACCGTGGCGAGGTGATCGTCGAGATGGCGAGCGAGCAGAGCGGGAACGGTCTCGCCCTCGTCGCCGACATGACGCGCGGCGTGCCGGCCGCGCTCGACCAGCGCGTATGGGTCGAGGGCAACCTTTCGGTGGACTACGGCGGCGAGCTGCAGGAGAGCACGAAGCCATTCAGCCTCATCTTCGATCCGGGGGAGATGGCCCGTGCGCTCAAACTGCCGCTGGATGCCATCTCGCTGTGCACCAACACCTTTGGCCGGGGGATGCTTGATCCTACGCCGTTCGAGGCGGCGGTCTTCCCGTACGCCCAGCACTTCGTCACCACCACGTACCCGACCGCGACGTCCATGCGCACCGCCGAGGATCTCGAACTCGCCGTGAACGAGCTCAACGACACGCTCGGCGCTGCCGGAGAGGGTGCGTGCGAGGCGTGAGGGTCGCCTGTGTCGGTGATAGCATCACGCGTGGGACGTTCGTTTTGCGCCGGAGGACGAATGCGTACCCCGCGCAGCTGCAAACGATGCTCGGGGACGGGTTCTGCGTGCACAACTTCGGCGTGAACGCGCACGCCGCGCAGAGGGCCGCCGACTTTCCGTACTGGGGCAGCGAGGCGTTCGTGGCAAGCACTGAGTTCCGGCCCGAGATCGTCCTCATCATGCTCGGCACGAACGACTCCAGGGGCGGCAACTGGAGGGGTGTCGATGCCTTCCGTGCCGACTACCGGGACCTGGCGCTGCACTACCGGCACCTCGCGTCGAACCCGGCCGTCTGGCTGATGACACCTCCGACGCTCTTCCGGTTAGGACGCAGCACCAAGGTCCGCTACGGGATGGACGACGATGCGCTTCGCGAGATCTGTGGCGTGGTCGAGAGCATCGCTGCCGGGATCGAGTGCGGTCTCATCGACGTCAACGCGGCCACGGCGAACCACCCCGAGGCGTTCAGGTTCGACGGGGTGCACCCGGGAGGGGCAGGTGCGACGCTGATCGCCCGGGAGGTCTTCGAGGCACTCGCCGAGGGTGGGGTGCTCTGACGGCGACACGGGGTTCATCGGATCGAAGGGACGCTTCGGCTCAGTCCGGGCCAGCGCTTGCACGGTATTTGCTCTCATCTTCCGAGGGACGCCCCCGGGAGGCTGGTGCCGTGAATCGCCTGTGTCGCTCGTCCGCATGCGTGCTGATCGTCACGGTCGCGCTTGTCGTGCTGCCGCTCTCCGCGTGCTCGTCGAACAGCCTCGCCGACCCGGGCGCTCCGATCGTCGATACGACCACACCACCATCCGAGAGTGCGGGAGGCGCAGACATGGCCACGATCTACCTTGCGGGCGGCTGCTTCTGGGGCGTTGAGAAGTACATGGCGTCCGTACGCGGCGTGAGCGCGGCCGAGGCCGGCTACGCCAACGGCACCACCGAATCACCCACCTATCGAGACGTGAGCTCCGGTCGCAGCGGCTACACGGAGACGGTGCGGGTCGACTACGACCCGGAGGTCGCGCCGCTCCCGTTCCTCCTCGAGCTGTTCTACGAGGCCATCGACCCCACCTCGCTCAACCGCCAGGGCAACGATGCGGGCACGCAGTATCGCAGCGGCATCTACTACACCGACCCCGCGGACGCTGCGGTGATCGACCGCTCGATCGACGAGCTGCAGATGCGATACGACAAGCCCGTCGTGATCGAGGTGGGACCTCTCACGAGCTACACGCCCGCCGAGGAGTACCACCAGGACTACCTCGACAAGAATCCTGGAGGCTACTGCCACATCAGCCTGAGCCTCTTCAAGAAGGCGGCCGAAGCAGTGCCCGATCCATCCCACTTCGCCACTCCGTAAGACGGTGGTTTGTAGCGCTTCATCCGACCGGGGAGATCACGCTACCGCGGCCGCAGTGCGATCGTATGCTCGCGTGAGTCCGGCTTCGGCCGTTAGGTCAGGAGCTGCCCCTCGAGGTGCGCCTTACCACCCACCTTGGAGCTGCCGCCGAGGTTGATGCCGCGCAGCACGAGCGTGCGGCCGCGTTCATCCCCGATTCGGGAATGAACCGTTTGATTCGCCTCGTCCCGTCGTGCCGAGGAGGCGCACGCCCATGGAGCGGTTCGATGTCATCGTCATCGGCACCGGAGTGGCCGGCCAGACCGCCGCCGGTGAGCTCGCAGCGGCGGGCAAACGTGTCGCCGTGGTCGACAAGCGCGAGTTCGGCGGGACGTGTGCGCTTCGCGGATGCGAGCCGAAGAAGGTGCTCTTCACTGCGGCCGAGGTTGCCGAGCGCGCTGCCGCGCAGGCCGGCAACGGCCTGTCGGGAGCGGTTCGCCTCGACTGGCAATCGCTCATCGCCTTCAAGAGGACTTTTACCGACTCCGTGCCGCAGGCGATCGAGCAGTGGCTCACAGCGAGCGGGGTGGCAACCCTCCATGGCCCGGCTCGATTCATTTCCGAGGCCGCCCTCGACGTCGACGGGAGGCAGTACGCGGCCGAGCACTTCGTGATCGCCACGGGGGCGGTGTCCCGCGACCTGGGTATCCCGGGAGCGGAGCAGGTCACGGACAGCGAAGGCTTCATGGCGGCCGAGACACTCGGCGACCGGGTGGCCTTCATAGGCGGCGGCTACATCTCGTTCGAGTTCGCACACATGGCGGCCGCGGCAGGGGCCCGTGTGGTCGTGCTCCATCGGGGTGCGCGCGTGCTCGAGGGGTTCGACCCGGATCTGGCGGAGATGCTCGCTCGCTCCTATCGCGACGCGGGTGTCGAGATCCGCACCGGCGCGCTTGTGAGCGAGATCCGCAGTGCGGGTGGGGCTCTGGAGATCGTGTGCGGCGACGGAGACATCGTCGCCTGCGACATGGCCGTTCACGGGGCGGGCCGGGTGCCGGACCTCGAGGGGCTCGATCTTGAGGCGGCCGGTGTCGCGTACGGGCCCCGCGGTATAGACACCGACAGCTCGATGCGCTCGGCCACCAACCCGCGCGTATACGCGGCGGGCGATGCGGCCGCGTTGGGGATCCCACTCACGCCCGTCGGGATCGCGCAGGCGCGCGTTGTGGTCGCGAACATCCTCAAGCCGGACTCGACGACGTTCTCACCGGTCGCGACGCCGTCGGTCGTCTTTTCCGATCCGCCGCTTGCTTCCGTCGGGCTCACCGAGGAGCAGGCGCGCGAACGCGGCCTCGACGTGGACGTGAAGCTTGCCGACACGACGGAGTGGGCGTCCTCGCGCAGGGTGGGTCAGCGCGCTTCCGGCGCCAAGACGATCGTTGAGCGGGGGAGCGGCCGGATCGTGGGCGCACACCTACTCGGACACGGCGCCGAGGAGGTAATCAACGTGTTCGCCGCCGCGATCGCCGGCGGGCTGACCGCGAGCGACCTCAAGGGCGCACTCTGGGCGTACCCGACGGCGAGCTCGGACATCGTGTATCTGCTCTGAACGTCGGCAGGTGTCGTGAGTGCTCGCGCGGCCGAGTCACTTCGACGTTCCCGGCGCCAGCCCGTGGCCGCCGAACTCGTTGCGCAGTGCCTGAACGACCTTGCCCGTGTAGCCGGGACTGTCTTCCGCATCGATCCTGAACTGCAGGGCCGCCTCGATCATGGGGACCGGGATGCCCGCGTCCCGGGCCGCATCGATCGTCCACGCACCCTCTCCCGTGTGACCGGGGGAGCCTGACACCGGCTCGAGGTCGCGGCCGAAGCGTTCGTATGCCGAGCCCAGCCAGCCCACGAGGCGCGACTCGATCACGCTCGAGTGCTGGTAGACGTCGGCGACGGCCGCGAGGTCGAGATCACGCGGCGAATCGTGCATCACGGCGAAGCCCTCGGCGATCGCCTGCATCATGCCGTACTCGATGCCGTTGTGGATCATCTTCACGAAGTGACCCGAGCCGATCCCGTCGAAGAACCGATAGCCGTCCCGGACAGCGACATCGGCGAACACCGGCTCGGCGCGCTCGAAGGTGGCGCGGTCGCCGCCGATCATGAGACACGCCCCGGTACGTGCTCCCGCCGGACCGCCGGACGTCCCGCAGTCGAGGAAGGCGATGCCGCGCCCGGCAAGACGTGCGGCGCGAGCCGCATCGTCGGAGTAGCGGGAGTTGCCGCCGTCGATGACGATGTCGCCGGGTTCGAGGAGGTCCGCGAGCCCGCGCGTGCCGTCACCGCCGAAGAGCACGGCGTCGACGGGCGCGCCCGCCGGGACCATCAGCCACACGACGCGCGGTGGCCGAAGCGCCGCGACCAGGTCCTCCAGCGTGTCGGCCGGCACCACACCGTCTTCGGCGAGGTCGTGCGCCACCTGAACCGTGCGGTTCCACCCCATGACCTCCCAGCCGTGATCGGCCAGGTTGAGCGCGATGCCGGCGCCCATCTTGCCGAGGCCCGCGACCCCGACCTGCCGCATGCGCTCGCTCGCCCGCAGCATCGCCGCGGCGCGCCTGACCGGCTCCTCGGTGTCGGGCGAATACGTCTCCAGCGGGGTCACGCCGTCGCGCCACGCTTCGATCACCGGGTCGATGAAGGCCCACATCGCGCGGACCTCGTCGGTGGAGACGAACGCGGTCTGATCGCCGAGGATCGCGTCGTACAGCAGCTTGGAGTACTCCGCCACGTACTGGAGCTTCTCGGTCTTCTCGTACAGCGCGAAGTCGAAGGTCCGCTTCTCGACCTCGTAGTCGAAGCCGGGCCGCTTCGCCCAGAACGTCATCTCGATGGTGTCGTTGGGTTCGAGTGTGAAGATGACCTGGTTGCGCAGGTGGGTCGTCGCCTTGCCGCACAGACACGGGCGGCGATGGCGGAACGTCACGACGATGCGCTTGAGCGGCTCCTCTCCCACGCGCTTGCCGCTCTCGAACGTGACCGGCACGCCCGCCCACCGGCGCCCGCTCATGACGGACTCGAGCTTGAAGTATGTCTCGGTCTGCGACCCGGGGTCGACCCCGGTGATCTGGCGGTAGCCGTCGTACTGCGCCCGGTAGGTCCGGTGCGCCACCTCGTCGGAACGCAGAGGCCGTAGGCTGCCGAGGAGAGTGGCGCGCGCCGTGCGGATCGAGTCGGCGTCGAGTCCCGCCGGCTGCTCCATCGTGACGAGCGCGAGCATCTGGAGCAGGTGGTTCTGGCCCACGTCGCGCAAGGCGCCGACCCCGTCGTAGAAGGCGCCGCGCTTCTCCACGCCGAGGGTCTCGAGCAGCGAGATATCGATGCGCTCGATGGTGTCGCGGTTCCAGTCCGACTCGAGCAGGTCGTTGTGGAACCGAAACGCCAGGATCCCCTGGAGCATCTCTTTGGCGAGGTAGTGGTCGATGCGGTAGATCTGCTCCTCGCGGAAGAGCGATGCGAGCAGGTCGTCGAGCGCCTTCGAGCTGCCCACGTCATGGCCGAACGGCTTCTCGACAAGCACGCGCGTGTAGCCGTTCTCGGCGCTGCACGCAGCAGTGAGGCCGCTGCGCGCCAGGTTGCCGAGGATCGTCTCGTAGTTCCCGGGAGGGACTGCGAGGTAGAAGAGCTTGTTCGTGCACGCGTTCCATTCGCGGGCTACATCTTCGGTGAACCGCGCGAGCTCAGCGTACGCCGACTCATCGGCGAACGTGCCCTGCTGGTAGGTGAAGAGATCCAGGAACTCGTCGAGCGCATCCGCCCCGGGGTACTTCTCGGCGATGATCGCGCTCACGTGCGCGCGCAGGTCGTCGTCGGACCAGTCACGTCGCGAGAAACCGACGACGCGGAACAGCGGTGGGAGCAGGCCTTCGCGGCCGAGGTGGTAGAGCGACGGCACGATCTTGCGCGCCATCAGGTCTCCCGTGGCGCCGAACACGACAAGGACCGTGGGTGCTGCGTCTGGCTGTGGCATAGGGAGTCCCTGCATCCGGAGGGCCGGTGCGAGCCGGTGGCGCATCGCGCCGTCTCCGTCTATGTCCCCAACTCACCGCGGTAGCAGCCCTGCTTCATGTCCATCGCCACACGCCCTGCGCCCGTCGCGCTATGCTCTCCGGGAGAAGGGGGTGTTGCCGATGGTGTCCATCAGAGCACGGTTCCTGGGGTCGATCGTAGCGTCTTGCGTGATGCTCGGCGCGTTGGCGGGATGCAGCCCGGCCTCCGAACGCGTCACGCCGGAGCCTGAGCCCGCCGCTGAGGTGGCCGAGCCCGGGCAGACGGCGAGTCCCGACACCCGGCCATCGATCGAGGACGCCGAGGCGGCCGTGCTGGCGATCGCCCGCGAGGAGTACGCGACCATGCCCATCGAGTCCGCCACCGTGTACGCGATGGGCCGCGACTCGCAGGGCACCTGGTGGGTGCAGGCATGGACGAAGGCGGCCCCCGAGTTCGAGGGCGAGCAAGGCGAGCAGTGGTTCGTGACCTGGGACGGCGAGTCCTGGACGCTCATCGACTACGGGACCGGCCTCGACCCGGTGGACTTCCCCGAGGTCTTGGAGTGGGAGGAGCAGCTCTGAGCGGCCTACGTCTGACGATCCTCGCCGACAACAACGCGGGGCCCGGTGGCCTGACGGCATTGTGGGGATTCTCGGCACTCGTTGAGACAGGCGACCTGACGATCCTGTTCGACACGGGCAGCAACGGCCGCGTACTCCTGAAGAACATGGCCGCTCTGGGAGTGGATCCCGGGTCGGTGGACACGGTGTTCCTCTCGCATGCGGACTGGGATCATCTCGGCGGGCTGGACTCGGTCCTGGAGGCTGCTCCCGATGCCACGGTCGTGCTGCACGGCGGCTTCTCGAAGCGCCTGATCGGGGACCTGCGCGGGTTGTGCCGGGAGGTCGTGGTCGTCGGTCCCGAGCCGTGCCGCATCGCTCCGGGCGTGTTCTCCACCGGCATGCTCGAAGGCCCACCTGCCGAGCAGGCGCTTGTGCTGCAGACCGGCGCCGTGACCGCGCTCGTGACCGGGTGCGCCCACCCGGGCGTGGTGCATCTCGCCGAGCGTGGAGTCTCGCTGCTCGAGGGACCCGTCCGGTGGGTGATCGGAGGGCTGCATCTGATGGAGTCGTCCGAGGAGAAGATCACCGCGGCCGTTCGTGCGCTCCAGGACCTCGGCGTGACCGATGTCGTGCCCACGCACTGCAGCGGTGATGCCGCGGTTGCGGCGTTCGGCCGCGCCTACGGCAGCCGATGCGTTCCCGGTGGAGTAGGGCGGTCGATCGATCTTCCGCTGTCCTGAGGTCACGGCCCGGCCGGGGGTTCCGCATTCTGTGGATCCAGCGGCTCTTCGGGGTACTTGAGAGGGACGCGCAGCGTGAACGTCGAGCCGACGCCCGGGGTGCTCACCGCGGCGATCTCTCCGCCGAGCAGGCGCGCATACTCGCGGGATATGGCAAGTCCGAGTCCGGTACCCGCAGGCTTGACCGTATGATCCCCCTCCAACTGCGTGAACTTCTCGAAGACCTCATCGATGTGGGCCGATGGGATGCCGACACCCGTGTCGGTGACCTCGATGCGCAGGTACTCTCCATCCCGGCACGGCGACACCGTGACCGTTCCTCGTTCGGTGAACTTTATGGCGTTACCCAGCAGATTGATGAGGATCTGTTCGATCTTGAAGCGATCGGTGTTCGCTTCGAATTCGTGCGGGCACTCGACAACGACCAGTTCGATCCCCTTGTTCTCTGCCAGTGGGCGGAGCAGCCTGACCACGTCCTTCGCCGTCTTGCACGGCATGAAGCGGGTCGCGGTCACCCTGTCCGCTCCGGCTTCGAGCGCGGAGTACTCGAGCAACTCTTCAACAAGCCCGAGCAGGTGCTTGCCGGAGTTGAAGATCATCTCAAGCTGTGACTGCTGCGCGCCGGTGAGAGGGCCCGCCAGCTCCATCTTCATCGTGCCGGCAAAGCCGATGATCGAGTTCAGGGGCGTGCGCAACTCGTGACTGAGGTTGGCGAGGAACCGCTCCCGTGCCGCGTTGGCTGCCAGCACCTCGGCTCGTGCCGCCTCCAGTTGCGTGATCCTCTGGTCGAGGTCGAGCGCGAGCGCATTGATGGAGGAGCCCAGCTCCCGGATCTCGGTGACGCCACCCACCTGCACTCCCTGACTCAGCGCACGGGTGCCGTTCTGGATCTCGCGCGCGCTGGTGCCCACGGCCTTGAGCGGGCGGATGATCACCAGGTGAGTGAGGGCGTAGAAGACCGCGATCAAGAAGACGAGCAGAACCAGCAGCACGGTGGACATCCGCGAGGCGATCGTATCGGCCTCGGCGTATGCCGCTGTGAGCGGGATGCGCACGGAGGATGCCGAGACGACCTCACCGATCTCTCGTCCGAAGCTCCGTTCGGGGCCGTAGAACGCGACGAGTTCGGCCGGTGCCGCGTCGGGGGTGCTGTGGCACCTCAGGCACGACTCCTCCATCGCTTCTCCGCGCTTCATGAGATAGAAGAACTGCTCGTCGCCAATGGTTCGGATCCCGGAGCGCTCTCCCAGTGCGGGGTCGGCGTTGAGCGCCAGCAGGTACTCCGCCTCGAACTCATCGGCCTCGTTCTCGGGGCTGCGGGCATCGATGGCGCATTCCTTGTAGTAGTACCCCTCGGATCCGGTGTCAGCGTAGCTGGTGATCCGGCGGACCGCGTACGTCGACGACATCCACGAGGGCTTGAACGACCCGTCATCGAGGACCGGATCGGTGAGATCGAAGAGTTCGGGCTTGAGTTCCTGGCTGAAGTAGTTGTGTATCGCAAGGTTGCGGGTGATGAGCAGGTCGGCCCGCGCACGTGCGTCGCCAAGGGCCTGCTCTCGCAGCTGACCCCTGACGAAGAACACCAGCCCCGCCGCCATCACCACGTACAGGACGAGCACGAGAAGCACGATGCGACCGGTGAGGCCCTGCATCCACGTGCGCATACTCCCGCCTCTCCGTCGCCGGCAGGGGCTCACGTCTGTCGGCCGGACCTCGCTATTCTGCCACGAATCAGACGGGATGCGAACTGCATGGATCGGGCAGTCGGACGTGTCTTGTGAGAGACAGCTATTGGACTGCAAGCGGAGTGCCAACAACGGCGATCGCAGGCGATGGGGGTCCACCGGGGAGGCGACTGTGATCCGCACGAAGTCGGCGTCCACCCGGGATGTTGTCTCAAGCAGATAAGTGTCCTATACATATAGAGAGCATCACAGGCGAGGATTTTCCGTCGGTCGCAAGAACCGGTTGGCGCATTCGCGTGCGCGGGAGAGCAGGTGTCATGAAGCACATCGCTGTCATGAGCGGTAAGGGTGGCGTCGGGAAGTCGTACGTCGCGTCGGGATTGGCCATCGGACTCCATCGGATGGGCCTCAGGGTCGGCGTCCTCGACGCGGATATCACCGGTGCTTCGATCCCGCACGTGCTTGGTGTCGCCAGGGGCGCACGGGTCAACCCGGACGGGCGCATGGCGGTGGGTAGGAGTCGGGGCGGTATCGCGGTGGTGTCGATGAGTCTGCTCATGCCGGCAGATGACAAGGCCATCATCTGGCGCGGCCCGCTCATCTCACGGGCCATCACACAGCTGCACGATGATACCGACTGGGAGGACACCGAGGTCATGGTGATCGACATGCCGCCCGGGACCTCGGATGCCGCACTGACCGTCCTCCAGTCGATCGTTCCTGACGCCGCCGTCGCGGTATCCACTCCGCAGGATCTGGTCACCACCGTCGCCAGCAGGTCACACGACATGGCGCTGCAAGTGGGCGTCCCGCTGCTCGGCTTCGTGGAGAACATGGCGTACCTCGAATGTCCGCACTGCGGTGAGCGCGTGGAGCTCTTCGGCGCCAGCCGGGCCGAGCAGCTCGCCGAATGCGGTGCGCCGGTGCTGGCCCAGCTCCCGCTCGTGCCCGGGCATGCGGCCCTGGCTGACGCGGGCCGGCTCGAGGATGCGCAACTGCCCGCCTTCGAGGCTCTTGCCGCCGAGGTGTGGAAGCAGCTGCCATAGGCCGTGCCCGTGGGCCCGGTCGTCTACCCGCGCATCACCCGGCTATCAGACCCATGCGCCTGCCCACGCGGGTGAAGGCATCCACGGCGCGGTCGAGCTGTGCTTCGGTGTGCGCGGCCGAGACCTGCACGCGGATGCGGGCTTTGCCCTTCGGCACAACGGGATAGCTGAAGCCGATCACGTAGATGCCCTCATCGAGAAGCGCATCGGCCATCCGGTGCGCCAGCGCCTCGTCGTAGAGCATCACCGGCACGATGGGGTGCTCCCCCGGACGGATATCGAAGCCGGCCGCAGTCATCCGCGCGCGGAACGTGCGCGTGCTCGTCTCCAGCCGGTCGCGGAACTCGGTGGTCTCGGAGAGCAGGTCCAGTACCGCCACGGTGGTTGCCGCCACCACCGGTGCGAGTGTGTTGGAGAACAGGTACGGCCGGCTCTTCTGGCGCAGCCACTCCACGACTTCAGCGCGCCCGCTCACGCAGCCGCCCGACGCCCCGCCGAGCGCCTTGCCGAAGGTGGTGGTGATCACGTCCACGCGCTGGGCCACGCCGCAGAGTTCCGGCGTGCCCCGGCCGGTGGGTCCCACGAAGCCGGTGGCGTGAGAGTCGTCCACCATCACGAGCGCGTCGTAGCGCTCGGCCAGATCGCAGATGGCCGCGAGGTCGGCGATGTCGCCGTCCATCGAGAACACGCCGTCGGTGGCGATCACGCGATAGCGTGCGTCGCTCGCCTCGGCAAGCTTCGCCTCCAGGTCGGCCATGTCGGAGTGTGCATAGATGAGGCGCCGCGCCTTGGTGAGCCTCACGCCGTCGATCACCGAGGCGTGGTTGAGCGCGTCGGCGAGGATGGCGTCCTCGGGGCCGAAGAACGGCTCGAAGTACCCGCCGTTGGCGTCGAAGCACGACGAGTAGAGGATCGTGTCCTCGGTGCCGAGGAACTCCGAGATGCGGAGCTCAAGCTCTTTGTGCACGGCGAACGTGCCGCAGATGAAGCGCACCGAGGAGGTGCCGAACCCCCAGCGGTCGAGCGCCGCGTGCGCGGCGGCCACCACGCGGGGGTCGTCGGCAAGCCCAAGGTAGTTGTTGGCGCAGAAGTTCACCACCCCGAGTTGCTCGTCCTCGCCGGGCATGGCGACCCGGATCTCGGGCCCCTGCGGTGAGACGATCACCCGCTCGGTCTTGTACAGGCTCGCCTCGTGCAGCCCCGCGATCTCGGCTCGAAGGGCATCTCGCATCGATCCGTACATCATCAGCCTCCGATATCGGTCAGCCGTACGTCAGAATCCGCCGGAGCCCGTCGCCTCGGCCACCTGCAGGATCACCTTGCCGCTATCGCCGCCGATCATGGCCTCGAAGCCCGTCTCGTACTCTTCGAAGGCCAGTTCGTGCGTGATCACCGGCGTGATGTCCAACCCGCTCTGCAGCATCGTCTGCATCTTGTACCAGGTCTCCCAGATCTCACGGCCGTAGATCCCCTTGATGGTGAGGCCGCGGAACACGACCTCGTCCCAGTCGATCTTGACCGGTCCCGGAGCGATGCCGAGGAGCGCGATGCGCCCGCCGTTGTACATGCTCTCGAGCATCGTCTCGAACGCCTCACCGTTGCCGCTCATCTCGAGTCCGACGTCGAAGCCCACCATGCCGAGCTCTCGCATGGCGTCGGGGATCGACTCCCGCGTGACGTTCACCGTTCGGGTGGCCCCCATGCGTGCTGCCAGATCGAGCCGGTAGTCGTTCACGTCGCTGATCACCACGTTGCGCGCGCCGACGTGTTTGGCGATCGCCACCGAGATGATGCCGATCGGCCCCGCACCCGTGATGAGCACGTCCTCGCCCACGAGGTCGAACGAGAGCGTGGCGTGCGTCGCGTTGCCGTACGGGTCGAAGATGGCCGCGATCCGTGAGGGGATCGAGTCGGCCACATGCCACGCGTTGGTGGCCGGTATCACCAGGTACTCGGCGAAGCAGCCGTCCCGGTTCACGCCGACGCCCACGGTGTTGGTGCACAGGTGGCGGCGGCCGGCGCGGCAACTGCGGCATACTCCGCACACGATGTGTCCCTCGCCCGAGACCCGTTCGCCGACGCTGAAGCCGCTGACCCCCTCGCCGATCTCGGCGATATGTCCCACGAACTCATGCCCGAGGATCTGCGGTGGCCGGATCGTCTTGCGCGCCCACGCGTTCCACTCGTAGATGTGCACGTCGGTGCCGCAGATCGCCGTCTTCTCGATAGCGATCAGGACTTCTCCGGGCCCCACCCGGGGCACGGGGACCTCGACCATTGAGACACCGGGTCCCTCGGTTGTCTTGGCGATCGCCTTCATCGTGCGATCCATCATGGTCCGCCTCTCCCGACCGGCACGGCGTCTCTCGATAGGGACGATACCCAACCAGGGGAGCGCGCTGTGGCCGGACGGTCATTGGTGTGTCCGGGGACCGCTCCCGCGAGGCGCCGCTTCCGGAAACATGGGGATACGGGAATACACCTCATGATGCGGCCCTTGAAGGGAGCTCCGACGGGTACTCCGGTGAATACGGCGTGGTGACCTCTTCTTCGGCCTCCCGGCGCACGTCAGCCGAGGTGGTCGCGGCAGCTGTGGCGATCGGCCGCGGCGCGCTGGACGAGTGGCAGGCGAAGGCGCTCCTCGCCAGCTACGGCATCCCCGTCCCCGAAGGCGATCTCGCTCGCAGCGAAGACGAGGCCGTGGCCATCGCCCGGCGGCTCGACGGCCCGGTGGCTCTCAAGGCCGTGGGGTCGGACATCGGCCACAAGACGGATCGCGGACTGGTGGTCCTGAACCTCCAGGGAGACGAAGCCGTTAGGTCCGCTGCTCGCTCGCTCCTGGCTCTCGCCGACGGTGGCGAGGCCACGCTGCTCGTGGAGCGGATGGTGCGGGGTGCGCGAGAGTTCATGATCGGCATGAAGCGCGACCCGCTCTTCGGCCCGGTCATCCTCTTCGGTATCGGCGGCATCTTCGCCGAGGCGCACAAGGACATCGCGTTCGGCGTGACGCCGCTTGAGGAGCAGGACATCGAGGGCATGTTCGCCGGGATCAGGGCGAGTGTGCTGCTTGGCAGCTTCCGCGGCTTGCCTCCGGTGGACCGCGCCGCGCTGGCAGGCGCCGTCCGCGCGCTCGAGCGCATCGCGGCCGACCATCCGGAGATCGCCGAGATCGACGTGAACCCGCTCATCATCGAAGGCGCCACGCCGGTGGCCGCCGACGCACTCGTGATCCTCGGTCTCGCAGCGGGACCGCACCTGTCCGCTCCCCGCACGCACATCACGCCCGATCTGACCCCGCTGTTCGCACCCCGCTCGGTCGCGGTGATCGGTGCCTCCAACGACCCGCTCAAGTGGGGCGGCTCTCTGCTCCGCAACGTCATCGATGGCGGGTTCGCCGGCTCCATCTACCCCGTGAACGGCCGGGGCGGGACGGTCTGCGACCTGCCCGCGTTCGGCAGCGTCGCCGACCTGCCGGAAGTCCCGGACCTGGCTCTCGTGGCGGTGAAGGCCGAACAGGTGAACGCCGTGATCGAGCAGTGCGGCGCGCGCGGTATCCCCTCCGCTCTCGTGGTGGCCGCAGGCTTCTCGGAGGCGGGCGAGGCGGGGGTCGTGCTGGAGGCGGAGCTGGCCGAGATCGCCCGGAGGTGGGGCGTCACACTCATCGGCCCCAACTGCATGGGCATGCTCTCGGTACACAGCCATCTCCACGCAGTCGGCTTCCTGGAGTTGCGCCCCAAGGCCGGGCGTCTGAGCATCGTCACGCAGTCCGGCAACATCGGCGTGCAGCTCGTGACCAGGGCCGAGCGGCGCGGTATCGGCATCGACAAGTACGTGAGTGTCGGTAACCAGGCATCCACGAGCGCGCTCGACGTACTCGACGCGCTCGGCGATGACCCGCAGACCGCTGCCGCCCTTGTCTATCTGGAGGGAGTAGGCGACGGCCGGCACTTCTTCGATGTGGTGCGTCGCATCACGCCGAAGAAGCCGGTGGTGGTGCTACGCGGAGGCCTCACCGAGATCGGCGGCCGCGCGGCGGCATCGCACACGGGTGCCATGGCCGGCGCGGCGGAGGTCTTCATGGCTGCGGCCCACCAGGCGGGCTGTCTCGTGCGCACGGGCCCGGACGAGAGTCTCGATGTGGCGATGTGCCTCACCTCGCTCCCGCTGCCGAAGGGCCGCAGGGTGGCGGTCATGACGCTCGGCGGAGGCTGGGGCGTGCTGGCGGCTGACGAGGTGGCCCGCGCGGGACTCGAACTGGCCACGCTGGAGCCGAGCGTCCGTGCCGAGCTGGACAGGCTCCTGCCCGGCTACTGGAGCCGCGGCAACCCCATCGATCTTGTGGCGGCGATCGGCTCGGATCTCGCGCAGCGTGCGCTGACGGTCCTCGTCGAGAGCGAGCAGGTGGACGCCGTCGCGGTGCTGGGCATCCTCAACAGCCCGTCCACCGGAGCGATCGCAGACGAGTTCGCCTGCGGCAGGTTCAACGCCGAGGAGACCACGTTCCTCACGCGCGTGACCGAGCTCATGGAGAGCACGGGAAAGCCGATCATCAACGTCCCTCTGCGCCCGATCGAGATCGCGACCTTCCACGGCTCCGCGCGATACGACGCGGTGATCCTCTATTCGCCGGTCGCCGCTATACGCGCGCTGGCCGCCATGGCCTGGTACGGGGAGTACATCGCCGCGCACGAGCGGTAGCTATGCCCGACACCGCGCTCGTCGGCTGCCAGGGCATTCAACGGCGGGCGTGGGTCGTTCTCACCGAGGGGGTTGCGTCCGCTGTCTGCGCGCCAGCAAGAGCATGCCGAGGAGGGCGACCGCCAGCGCTCCACCCACCCACGGGACCCATGCGATCGAGTCGTCATCAGATGCGCTCGGGACCGGTTGAGTGCTGGCCTCGCCCGACGGAGCTTCTTCGGAGGGCGGGACGTCCGGTATCGTGAGCGTCCCCGACAGTGTGACGGTCTCTCCGTCGGGCACCTCCAGCGGACCGATGCGGTACAACGTGCCGCCGGACGTGGGGAGGGTCGCGGCATCGGCAGGTTCGACGGTGGCGATGTAGCCATCAGGCGCCTCGAAACCCAGTGAGAGCGCGGACAGCGCGGGCGGGGCCGTCCACGTGAGTGAGACGGTCCGCGTCATGCCATTGTTTTCGATCCAGGACTGCGGCGGTATGAGTTCGGCCTGGACTACCCGTGAGCTGATCACCGAGATCACGAGCACGTCGGCCCCATCAACGCTGCGGATGTCGAATGGTGCGACGACGTCCTTCGAGGAGTCCTCCGGGAATACCTCGCCGACCCAGCCGACCTCGCAGCCGCTCGGGATCGACAGTTCGACGGTGGCAGGGAGCGTCGTGTCGGGGGCGAGCTCACCCCGCACCACGAGCGTTGGGGTCCTTCCGGCGGCGAGGTCGTACAGGGTCATGCTGACCTCACCCGGCGCCACTGCTGCATGCGCCGGTGCGGGCGATCCTGATATCAGGAGCGCCCCGGTCAACAGGATGCCGAACATCCGCATTCGGGTCATATCGCGTGCGCCCTACCCTTCATACGACCGGTGCCATGGGAGCTTGGGAAGTGGGGGGCCCGCACATGTGGTGCGGGCCCCCCGATGATGCCCGACGTGCTTGAGGCTCGTCGACTAGTTCAGGCCCTCGAGCAGAAGCTCGTTCGTGAGGGCCGGCTGGTAGTATGTCGCGTCGCCGTGGCAGTCGATACATACGCTGTCGAGGTTCTCGGCAGCCTTGCCTGTCAGCGTGCCATCGTCGGTACGCACCGCGAGGCTCACAGAGCCTGCATTTATCGTAGCCGACTCCGTGTAGCTGTAGTTTGCCGCTACAAGTGGTGTGGTGCCGCGCACCTCACCGGCTGCGATCGGCGTACCATCGAAGTCCACGCCGTAGAGCTCGTCCTTCAGCATGTTGTAGCCGAGGGTGCGGTGCGGGAAGCTGAACCCGCCGTCGATGCAGTTCGCGCTCACGCCGGTTGTGGCGCTGGCCTTGAAGTACGACTGCGGGGTGTAGTTGGTCTTGGCTGCGACGACCGCACTGGTGGTCGCAGTGTACGCACCGCCGGTGTGGCACTGGTTGCACGAGCTCGCGCCGGTGTGGCAGTTGCGGCAGTGCGGTCCGTAGTTGTCATCGGTGCCGTCTGTATCCTGACCGGATACCATCTGGCGTGCTCAATGACGTGGCTGAGCGTCGTGGCTGGAAGCCACCTGATATGACCCCGCCGCGCTGTTCGTATCGTCCGGCACCCAAACGTTCGCCCGCTGTGTCGACGCACCGCCAGTGCCGTCATGGCAGTCGGTGCAGAACTCCGACAGTGCGAGGAACCCATCGGTGGCCCATGCGAAATCGGCGTCAGGATCGTTGTCCTGCTCTCCGGCGTAGGCCTCATCTGCGGGACCGAGTGGCTCGTCCCAGTTGATGGCCAACTTGTTCTGACCGTTGTCGGCGTTATCGGACACGACGGTGTCGAGTACTTCGGTCCCGCCGACCAGTTCCCGGTCGGGGTTCTTCAGCAGGAGGAAGCGACCGGTCGGCCAGATCGGCTTGTTCTGTACAACGCCACCGCTGAAGATCTTGATGTTGCCCTCGGCCGGGTCGAGGCCCCACTCGCCGGCTGTGTCGAGTGTGCCATCGGTTGAGTTGCCCCAGCCGCTCGCACTCGCAAGAAGCACAGTGGAGTTGCCCGTGCCCGTCACGCCCATCGCGCGTCCGGGGTTGGAGAACGTGGTCATCACGCGCGCGGAGTTACCGTGCGGGGTATGGCAGTCGAAGCATGCCAGCCCGTCCGGATCGCTGTACGCCGGGTTGATGTCCGTGGGTGAATTCCCCGCATAGCCGAGCGTGTGGCCGGTCCCGTATCCACGGCTGGTCGTCGTTTCTGCCGACGCCATAGTCATGTTGTACGAGCCATCACGGTAGTCATTGTCCATCATGATGTTGATGGTCGAGCCGCCGCCACCGCCGTGGCAGTAGTCGCAGGCGGCCTCGCGCGAGTTGGCACGCAGCAGCATGAACGTGCCTGCTGCGTAGTGGGTCGAATGGCAGTCAGCACACTTGTTCGTGGTCGTTGTGTAGCCGCCATGGGGACCCGCGAAGTAGCCGGTCGCACGGGTGTACTCCGTAGGGCTGTTGTAGCCCTCCGCGAAGGCCGGCGTGACGGCGAGCGCCACGACAGCGAGTGTCACCAGTGCGACAAAGAGCAGTTTCTTCTGCACTGAACCCTCCCTATGTGTGTGTTGTCCTGTATCCGTCATGAATTCACCTCCTCCCCGAGACGGGGCGATACCGGCAATATCGGTTGCCGCATCGCTCAAGCGGATACGTTAGTGAAAGCACGAACGAATCGCAATAGCCTTCTGTATCAGATTCATCTATGTAAGGACAATCCACGTGAATAAGTCCTGCTCAAGCACCAAAAAGGAGAAGCGCCCGATGTTCCGGGCGCTTCTGGATTACGTTATCCTAGCAACGAATCAGGATTGTGGCGCATCGTCTCCGTCAAGCGCGTACTCGCTCACCAGGTGTTCGTGGGCCCGGACATGTAAGCCACGCTCGGCGATCCGGGCGCACTGCTGGTCGTCCGCACACAGGACGGTGTGTCTCCGGAGCAGCAGTCGGTCGAGGAGGGTGCGATGGGCGGCCTTCGCGAGCAGATCCTCCGCGTCGTCGGACTGGTCGGCCGGGCGGGATTTCGCCGGTCGCAGGTAGGCGCCTACGTGGACGCCGCTTTCGAAAGTGTCCTTGTACTGCTCGTAGACCTCCGGCAGCACGTGGATGCGCTTGAGCACCGCTGCGAGCAGGCGCAGATTCCCTTCATCCGCCGCGCGGGTCAGCGCCTCCGAGGTAACGAACCAACGCTTCTGGCCGAGCAGTGGTACGAACAGAAGCAGTGGCAGAGCCGCCAGCCAGAGCAGCTGGGGCGAGCGCGCAACCAGCGTGTTCTCCTCGGGCAGGAGGAGCCTGAAGATCTCGATGCGGTTGTTGCCCGTGTCGGTGATGGCGAACGTATCGTTCCCGAGGAAGACGATGCCGCTCGGCAGATAGACCATGCCGGGTTCCGCGCCGGTCGTGAAGCGGAACCGGTACTCCTCCTCACCTGTCGCGGGATCCAGCACGGTCACCTCGGCGCGAAAGCCGTCGAGCACGTACGCCCGGCCGGCGTCGTCGAGTGTCACGCTCACCGGGACGCCGAACAGCGTGGTGTCGTCGTCCTGGTTCAGTGGGGGCCGTCCGTAGACCCAGTCGACCGTGGCGGTCTCCTCGCCGGAGAACTCGATCCGCTGGACACGTGCGTTGTTCGTGTCTGCGACGATCGCGGATGTTTCGTCAAGAACGACGAGCCCGCGCGCGAAGTCGAACTGCCCGGAGAGTTCCCCGCGCTTGCCGAACTCGCCCTGGACTTCGCCGTCGACGTTGAAGAGGGCGATGGGACCGAAGGTGGACACCGCGACGCCATCGGTCGTGGTGGCGGGCGTGAGCGGGTCGAGGACCGGGACCTCCCAGAGGAGGTCACCCGCCAGGTCGTAGCAGATCAAGCGCAGTCGCGAGCGATCGGTCACATAGATGCGACCGGCGAGGCGGTCCACCGCGACGCCCAGCGGAGTGAGCAACTGCCCTTCTCCCATGCCTCGCTCACCCCAGGACCGGAGGTAGTCGCCGTCCAGGTCGTACTCGACGATCGCGGCCTGGTCCCGGAGGGTGACGAAGAAGCTCTCGCCGTCGGCCCCGATGCCCACCGGGGAGGTCACTCTGCGATCGCCATACGTGTCGATCGCCTGCACGAACACGATGCCGGACTCAACGGGCTTCTGACCCGTCTCGGGGGTCTCGCTCTGTGCGCCGAACAGCCACAATGCAGCGCCACCAAGCGCGAGCAGTATCACGACCACGACTCCGACCGCGAAGAGCAGCATTCTCCGTGATGACATTCGATGGGTCCCTTCTACAGCCGAGGTGTGTCTAGTTGTCGTGGGGGGTCGCCGTGCCGGTCGCTTCATAGGTGACGCCGAGTTCGGCGAGCGCCTCTATCGCATACTCGTTGTCGGGCAGGAGCATGAGGACGCTCTTGTATGCCTCGATCGCCTCATCCTCACGACCGGCCTCCCGCAGGGTGAGCGCGTAGACCAGCCGCACGTCCCCATCGACGGGTGCCAACGCGAGCGCCTGCTCGAGCGTGCCGAGCGCGTCATCGAAATCTCCCTGCTCCCGCTGGATCTGTCCGAGCAAGAAGTAGGCGTCCGAGTTGGATGGGTCGAGCTCGATTTCAGCATCGAGCTGTTCCCGGGCCGCGTTGAGGTCGCCTTCCCGCATGAGCAGCATGGCGTAGCGCAGATGGATGGTGAGTGTCTCCCCGGCGGCATCGGCCGCCTGCTCGGCGTAGTCGAGGGCATCACGCTTTCGGCCGAGGTCGTAGTCGATCTCCGCAAGGGTCATCAGAAGGCCGGGATCGCCCGGGTTCTGGGACAGCGCCGCGATCACCTCGTCGCGCGCGATCTCCGTGGCCGTCGGGTCCCCGAAGATCGAGCTCCGCATGATGAACACCACGACCACGATCAGGAGGAAGACGATAAGGCCGATGAGGATGGGGATCAGCGTTGATGTTCGGCCACCCACCCGTCGTGCTTTCAGTTCTTTTCTCACAGGATCTCCGCTTCTATCGTAGGTGCACTTCGATGTCGATCAACGAACTCATCCGAATGCGTTGGGCCCGCGACCGCCCCGGTGGCAGACGCACCGTGTCGGCTGCGACCTCCCTCAGCGATCTTCGTGACACATCAGGCAGAACGACTCGGCGTGGCATCTGCAACCTCCTGGCCAAACCGACGTCGCCATCGGGCCGTGGAGCGGGAACCACTCGTTGTACGTGCCGTGGGTGTTCGTGTCCGGGTGGCAGTCACAGGGACCGGAGCGCCCGGCCGCTTCGTGGCATCGCGCACACAGCGATGGATTGTCGGCGGACAACTCCGCATGGTCACCGAAGAACGCGGGCGGATGCGGCAGCTCCAGGCCATGACAGCTGACGCAGCCGCGGTCGGTCTCCTCGGTGTGGCAGCCCTTACAGGTCTGCGGCGCATCGGTGCTTGCGGCCGCCTTGGTGCCGGCAACGTCCGACGGGGCGTGGTCGTGGCAGGTCGTGCAGTCCGAAGAGGCCTTCACGCCGTCGTGACAGAGCAGGCAGATCGACATGCGCGAGCGCTCCCGCACTGCAGCCTCGGCCACCTGATCGGTCGCGTGTCCGACGGTCGGATGACAGCCGAGGCAGTCATACCCGGCCCGGATCACGTCCGAGTGCCGCATCCGTACATCACCGTCGGTCACTCCTGCGGAGAGATCGTCATGGCAGTCGAGGCATCGGTTCTCGAACAGCCCACCGACTGACACGGTGGTGTCCCGAGATGTGATCAATCGGAACGCTCCGGCGGAACTCGTCTGCAGAGCGCCGAAGATCCCACCCGTGGAATGGCATGCGTAGCATGAGACCCCGCGGTGGAGGTCCTCGTTCCAGGACGCGACCGCCTCGTCCATCGCATGGCAGCTGGAACATGCCTCACCCGCACGCGGCACGAGCGGCACGAGCGCGAGTGCTGTGAGCAGGCAGCACAGGGCTGCGATCACGGTGGCAGTGGGCAGTAGCGACCGATGGGTGTTGCGGCGCACGCCGACCGCACGTCGCAGATTCTGCTCGTTCCACACGTCCATCAGCACGAGGGTGAACAGCATGAGGATCAGCAGCGCGAGTGCAACGATGCTCGCGAGAATGAAGGACTCCTGCGGATATGCCCTCGGATCCTGCAGCACCTTCGGTACGTACTCCATCACATGGGCCGCGCCCCGGCTCAACTGCTGCAGGTAGTCGGTCTGTAGACTGTCCATGGTCGTCACCGTCCGTGCCTCATGCCGATCGCCGGAACGTCGGGATGACTGGAGGCCAGGTGGCAGATGTCACAGGTCTCCTGTCGGTGACACGAGAGACAGACCCCGTCGCCGACTGCCTGCGCGCTCGGGCCGTGCACCGGCAGGAACGTCTCGCCGTGGGGCATCTCGATGCCGTGACAGTCATCACACCAGACGCGCTGATGGCACGTGGCACAGCCGGTGGTGCCCGACTCTATCGCGGCAGCGCCGTGATCGAGCAGCCAGGAATCAGGGTGCGGCATCCGGACGCCGTGGCAGTCTGCGCAGTAGGTGGTCGCGTGACACGACATGCAGCTGTGCATCTCGCCCATGCCGTGCGTGGTTTCCCATCCCGGACCGTGTGTCGCGCGCCATGCCGTGTCTCCCTCGGTGCGCTGGCGGGAGTCCACGTGGCACAGCGAGCAGCTCGTGGTGTCGGTCACAATGGTGGTGTGACACGAGGTGCAGTCTTCCATCTCGACGTTCCGGTAGTGCCGGTCCTCGAGAGCGTGGCCCGTGCCGGAGTGGCACCAGCTGCAGGGCCTGTCGACGAAATCACTGTGGCGAACGGCGATCCCGTTGGCGGTGATGACCCCCTCCAGTTCTGCCGAGTGACACGCACGGCAGGGTCGGTCATCCGGATGCGAGGGGCTCGGGCGGGTTCCGACGAGCGAGCGCACCGACCAACCGATGGCGCGGGCGCCCTGCGGCAACGTATCCGCGAGGTCGGAAGGGACGTGACACGCGGAGCAGCTCTGGCCGGCGTGAGGTCCGACTGAGTGGCTCACGACGTACGGGTCCATCGCGTGGCAGGTCGCGCACCCCACGCCGGATCGAGCCGCCGTGCCGGCGAGCGACGTCAGAGTGAGCGCAGCGAACGTGACAGCCAGGAACACGAGCCGGATCTGCCGGGCGCGGGTCAGGTGGCCTCGTGCGGTGCGCGTTGCTTTAGGGCTTGTGGTGGTCATGCACCGGGGATCTCTTCGGGGACGGAGATCACTCTCACCTTGTGCGCAGCACACGCCCTCGGTGCGAAGGTCGGTCAACTCTCCATCGCAATCGATATTCGGCTAACGAACTCAGAGTAGAGTCGGTGCGGGTGACCGTCAACAGGTTCGCACCGATCTCAGCCTCGGTCGTGCCCAGGGAAGTTTCATCTGTAGGCGAGGCTGATCCTCATGCACCAGCCCGAGCGGCAGTCACTCGTCCGGAGACCCGGGCTCCGTGGGGACCCGGAGCGTGAACGTTGAGCCGACGCCCAGTTCGCTCTCAACGTCGATCGTGGCGCCGAGCATGTCGGCCAGCCGTGCCGAGATGGCAAGCCCCAGACCGGCGCCCTCGATCGTGGCGCTGATCCCGGGGCTGACCTGGTAGAAGCGCTCCATGATGTGCGGGAGGTCGTCTGTGGGGATCCCCTTGCCCGTGTCGCTGACGGCGAACACCGTGT
Organism: Actinobacteria bacterium UBA6100; assembly: GCA_002423585.1. Taxonomy (GTDB): domain Bacteria; phylum Actinomycetota; class Coriobacteriia; order Anaerosomatales; family Anaerosomataceae; genus UBA6100. Next base: position 155,520 of record DIWS01000012.1, on the reverse strand, counting down.
GATCGCCGTCCACGTACGCGCGGGTCGTCACCGAACCGCTGTCCGTGAACTTCACAGCGTTGCTCAGCAGGTTTGCGAGGATCTGATTCACCAGCCGGCTGTCCGAAGTGAGCGAGCCCACCTTGTCATCAGACGTGCTGATGAGCTCTATGTTCTTGGTGGCGGCCATGGGTCGGACCATCTCCAGCGCCGCGGATACGAGCGATCGCGCATCGAACGACTCGAGCCGTACGATGGTCTTGCCCGACTCGATCCTGGACAGATCGAGTATGTCGTTCACCAGCGACAGCAGATGCTTGCCGGACGCATTCACCAGTTGGATGTGGTGGAGTTGTTCATCGTTCAGCGGTCCGCCGACACCCTGCTCCAGAAGTGTTCCAAAGCCGATGATCGAGTTCAGCGGGGTCCTTAGCTCATGACTCATACTGGCGAGGAACTCGCTCTTCGCCGTCGTGGCTGCCGCGAGGGCCATGTTCGCCTCCTGGAGCTCACGCGTGCGCTCGGCGACCAACTCCTCAAGATGCTCGCGGTATCGGGCGAGCTCCTCCTCTGCCAGCTTGAAGTCGGTGATGTCCTGGATCACCCCGTGCCACAGCGTGCCGCCCTCCTCCGTGCGCTGCGGCAGCGCGTGGCTCAGTCGCCACCTGAGTCCCTGCCGGGGAAGCACCACACGAAACTCGCACCTGAACGGATCCAGGCTGCGTGCCGACTCGAATATGAGTTCGCTGACCCGATCCGCATCGTCCGGATGGAGTCGTGTGAAGACGAGTGACGCGTCCTCTCGCACTTCCTCCGGAGTGACTTCGTAGATGTCGTTCATGCCCCTGGTGGCGAACGGGAACGCAGAACTGCCGTCAGGCCTGAGCTCGTACTGATACACGACCCCGGGGACCGTGGCCGTCAGGTTCACGATCATGTCCCGGCTCTTCTCCAGAGCCATCTGTGCCAGTTTGGACTCGGTGATGTCGATGATGCTGGTCATGAAGTACAGGGGGTTGCCGTCAGCATCCCGGCGCAGTGCCGTGCTCACGTCGGCCCAGATGGTGTGGCCATCCTTGTGGACATAGCGCTTGACGAACCTCGCGGACGGGATCGTGCCCGAGATGACTCTGGCGATCAGAACCTCCGTGACAGGCACGTCCTCGGGATGCGTGAGTTGTTGCCACTTGGTGCCTCTATCCAGCTCTTCGCGCGTGTAGCCCACCATATCAAGGAAGGCCTGGTTGACCCGCAGGTACCCGTCGGGCGTGGTCAGCGAGATGGCGACGACCGAGTGCTCGAACAGGTACTTGAACTTGTCCTCGCTCTCGCGAAGCAACTGTTCGGCGCACCGACGCTCCGTTATGTCGGTGAGAATGCAGTGCGTGCGCGCGAAGCCGCCGTCCGGCCCGTAGCCGATCCTGCCTTCGAACGCGATGAAGTGCCGCGTCCCGTTCGCGTGCATCATCTCGAACTCGGAGTGTATCTGCCCCTGCTCCTTGAAGATCGGGAAGCGCTCCCGGAACGAGTCTCTGAAATCGGGAGCCAGAAAATCGCCGAACCACCGGCCGATGACCTGGTCGCGCTTGTAGCCAAGCGTCTCGAGCCAGGCATCGTTCACGTCAAGGAAGCATCCGTTCTCATCGAGCGACTGGTAGCCCAGTGGCGCGCGCTCGAACAGCTCCTGACTGTACCGGGCCGCGCGTGCGAGGGACTCCGTCTTCGATATCCCCTCAAGGACCGAGAAACACTCGTGGGCGAACGACTCGACGATGTCGGCCGGTACGACACACTCCGGCGACCTGGTGAAGACGTGTATGTTGCCGCGTACTGAGTCTCCGTCGGCGATACCGATCGTGTACACATCGCAGATGCCCAGATGCTCGGCCAACTGTGCGCCGATCTCGGGTGGCACCTCGGACAGCGCGAACTCGACGAACCCCTCCGGCACTCTCGTGAGCACCCCCCGGAGCATCGCCGACCGGAATCGTGGGTCGATCGGAGAACTCATATCGAGGATGGAGAACCCCGCGAGGTCTTCGGCGACTGACAGTGATGCACGGTCAAGACCCACGACGTCGCGGGTGATGAGGTGCTCACCGTCCGGGGACACGTCGTTGAGTATCACCACGGCGCCGGGGCACAGGTTGCCCAGGAAGTCTCCCGCAACGCGGAAGACTTCGTCGTTCGTCCGGCATCCGAGGAGAGACATCGCCGCCTTGGCGAGCAGGGTGCCGGCCGTAGTGACATCCGCAGCCTGCAGCTGAGACTTCGCGCGACCCCTCTCACGTCTACCGCCCACGGTGATCCTCTCGGCCACGTGCCCGGCTAGCGCTCTTCCAGGAGTCTGATCACGTCGGCGACGACGGTCCCCGGGTCGATCGGTTTGGTGATGACGGCGTCCATGCCGGCCGCGAGGCATGATCGGACGGCCTCGCCCATCGCGTGTGCGGTCACTGCCACGATGAGGGGTTGTGGACGGTCAGCGGAGCGGGACTCGTCCGCCCGGATGGCCGTCGTCGCCTCAAGACCGTCCATGACCGGCATCTGCACGTCCATGAGCACGAGGTCGAAGTCGTCTGCGCCACACTTGTCGACAGCCTCGACGCCGTTGGCGGCCTCGGTCACTTCGGCGCCCGCAGCCCGGAACAGGAGCGTCAACAACTCACGGGAGGGTGAGTTGTCATCCACCACGAGAACCTTCCGCCCACTCAGACGATTCTGGCCCACAGCAACTCCCCTCATGACGTGCAGCACGATCCGGTTCGCTGTCGGGGTAGTGCCGTCCTGCATATAGGTAAGTCTACCCTGTATCCGCCCCCCCCAGGCACCCGGTCGCGGTGCCGACCGCTGCACGTGCGCATGTCGGAGCGAATCACCCCATCTCCCGGAGGCGACTTCAGGTAGCATATCACCAGGAGGTCACGATCCACATGCGGCGACGGTCCCCAGAGGCTTCTCGTACCCACAACGCAGACCGCACGCGGAGCACGATGCCCCGGTGGACCGTGTGGCTGGCGGCCGTCGGTGTCCTCATCGTCGTCGCCGGTGGTGCACTATACGCCGCCGATCAGGAGCGGACGATCCGCCAGGGTTCGGAGAGCGCGCTCTCGACGATCGCACAGCTCAAGGCTGATGAGGTAGCGGACTGGCGTGCGGACCGGATCCTCGATGGCGAGCGGACGCTACACTCTCCGAGTGCGAGCGATCTCGTCGCCGGATGGATCGAGCAGCCGCGCGATGCCGATGATGCCGAGATCATGGCGTGGCTCCGGGCGAACACCTTCGGCGACCGTTACGAGGCTGCAACGCTCGCCGATCTCGACGGCACCGTGCTCGTGAGCACCATCGGGATGGAAGGGTCGCTGGACCCGTCGGCGTTCGAAGGGGCCAAGGTCGCCGTCAGCGAGCGGCGGGCCGTGCTCACCAGCGTGCATCCGGTCCCCGTGCGGCTCGGCCCTCATGTCGATGTGGTCGTTCCGATACTGCGGCCTCACACAGACACGCCTATTGCCATCCTGGTGCTTCATGCAAGCACCCGCGTCAGCCTTCAGCCGCTTGTCGCGGACTGGCCCGCACCCAGCGACTCCGCCGAGTTGCTGCTCGTCGAGCGGGACGGGGCGGATGCCCTGATCCTGTGCGGCGCGCGCTTCATGGAGGACCCCACTGCCGCGATCAGGGTGCCGGTCTCGCAGACCGAGGCCATCGCCGTGAAGGCGGTACTCGAAGGAGAGGGCCTGGTCGAGGGCATCGATCATCGCGGCGCTCCGGTCATCGCCTACGCAACGCCGATCGAGGACTCCGAATGGTATCTGGTGGCGGCGATCGACGCGGACGAGGCGCTCGCTGACTGGCCGCGCCGCAGGCGGGTGGTGATCGTCTTCACGCTCGTCGGCGCGATCGCGCTCGTTGCGGTCGTGATGCTCATCGGGCAACGCATGGCTCAGGCCGACCGGGAAGCGCAGCGCGCGCTCGAGGCTGCGGAGCACGCCGCCCAGGAGCGCCTCGCGATCACACTGCGGAGCATCGGCGACGCTGTCATCTCGACGGACGCCTCACGTCGTATCGAGTTCATGAATCCGGTGGCCGAGGAGCTCACCGGGTGGTCGATGGAGCAGGCTGCCGGTGTCGTGCTCTCCGAGGTCTTCGTGATCATCAACGAGAAGACGCGGGAACCTGCGCAGAGCCCGGTCGACATCGTACTGCGCGACCGGGTGGTCGTCGGGCTGGCGAATCATACGATACTCGTGTCGCGGACCGGCACGGAGTGCGCGATCGCGGACAGTGCGGCCCCCATCCTCGGGGAGTCCGGTGACATCACCGGCGTCGTGCTCGTGTTCCGCGATCAGACCGAAGAGCGCGCGGCGAGCAAGGCGTTGATGGAGAGCGAGGAGCGGTTCCGATCGCTGGTGGAGGGCGCGCCGGACGCCATCTTCGTGCAGACCGGGGGCCGGTTCGCCTACATGAACACGGTCATGTGCGACCTGCTGGGTGCCGCCTCTCCGGACGAGCTGATCGGCCGGCCGGTGGTGGATTCGATCCATCCCGACTACCGGGATCTCGCGCTCCAGCGCATCAAGGCGCTCAACGAGGCGAAGTCCCGGCAGGCGGTGGCCGAGACGGTCTTCCTGCGGGCGGACGGGAGCGAGGTGCGGGCCGAGACCAGCGGTTCGCCGATCGTGTATGGCGAGGACGGAGCGCTCGTCTTCGTGCGCGATATAACCGAGCGCAAGGCCGCCGAGCGGGCATTGGCGCACTCGTACGAACTGCTGCGGTACATCATCGAATACGACCGGAGCGCTATCGCGGTGTACGACCGCGACATGCGCTATCTGTATGCGAGTCGCCGCTTCGCGAACGACTACAGGCTCGACACCGAGGATCTCGTCGGCAGGTCGCACTACGATGTGTTCCCCGAGGTCCCCGAGCGGTGGAAGGACGTCCACCGGCGAGCGCTCGCGGGTGAGACGCTGGGCGCCGAGGAGGACATGTTCGTCCGTCTCGATGGCGCGGTCGACTGGGTGTCCTGGGAGTGCCGGCCCTGGTATACGACGGACGGCTCGATCGGCGGCATCATACTGTATTCCGAGGTTGTCACTGAACGCGTGAACACCCAGCGAGCGCTGCGCGCCAGCGAGGAGCGATTGCGCACCCTGAGCGACAACATCCCCGGTGGCTACGTGTACCAGCTCGAGACCGACGCGGACAACACCACCCGCCGCTTCACGTACGTGAGTGCGGGTGTGGAGAAGGTTCAGGGCATCACCGTGGACGAGGCTCTCGCCAACCCCGCCGCGCTGTACGAAGCCATACACCAGGAGGACACGCAGCGCCTCGCCGAGATGGAGCGGCATTCGATCGAGAAGATGGGTACCCTCACTACGGAGTTCCGGACCCGTGATCTTGAAGGAGCGCTCCTGTGGCTGCGCATCGCATCGAAGCCTCACCGTACGGATGACGGGCGCGTGGTCTGGGACGGCATCGCGGTCGATGTGACCGAGCAGAAGCGCTTCGAGGCGGAACTCCGGGAGACCACCGAGTATCTGGAGAGTCTGTTCGCGAACGCCAACGCGCCGATCATCGTGTGGGATGCGGACCTTCGCATCTCCCGATTCAACCAGGCGGCCGAGACGCTTGCGGGACGCGACGCGGCCGAGGTCATCGGCGAGAATCTCGGCATCCTGTTCCCGCCCGACCGCGCTGACCAGTCTCTCGTCCATATCGCCGAAACGAGCGCGGCGGGGCGACCGGAGGCTGTCGAGCTACCGATACTGCGTGTCGACGGTACCGTGCGCACCGTGCTGTGGAGCTCGGCGGTCGTCTATGCCGCGGACGGCATGACGCCCGTGGCTACGATCGCCCAGGGGCAGGACATCACCGAGCGCAAGGCCGCCGAGGAGGAGCTCGTCCGTCATCGTGCCCACCTCGAGGAGCTCGTGGCCGAGCGCACGAGTGCGATCGAGGCAGCCAAGGCGGAGATCGAAGCCGCGAACTGCGAGCTCTTCGAGGCGAACATCGAGCTGGAGAAGGCGACGAACGCCAAGAGCGCTTTTCTGGCCAGCATGAGTCATGAGCTGCGAACTCCGCTCAACTCGATCATCGGCTACTCCGGCATCCTCACCCAGGGCATCGTCGGTCCGCTGTCAGACGAACAGTATGCCCAGGTCATGACGATCAACAGGAGTGGCATACACCTGCTGTCCTTGATAAACGACGTGCTCGACCTGTCGAAGATCGAGGCGGGAAAGGTCGAGGTGCGGAACGAGCCGTTCGATCCGGGAGCGCTGACGCGCGAGGTCGTCGAGACGATACGACCCCTGGCTGAGGAGAAGGCGCTGGAGCTCGCCGTCGAGGTATCCTCGGATGGGAGGTTGCTGCGCTCGGATGAAGGCAAGGTGCGACAGATACTGCTGAATCTCGTGGGCAACGCGGTGAAGTTCACCGCAGCGGGCAGTGTGCGCATCACCTGCGAGCGTGACGCTGCGGACGCCGTGGTCTTCGAAGTGACCGACACCGGCCCGGGTATCGCCCGGGGCGACCTGCGGGGCATCTTCGAAGCGTTCAGTCAGGTCGGGCAGGATGACGCGCTCAAGCCCGAGGGCACGGGACTGGGGCTCTCGCTCTCGCAGCAGTTCGCGCGACTGCTCGGCGGTGAGGTGACCGTGCACAGCAAGCCGGGCACCGGCTCGACCTTCCGCCTGAGAGTCCCCGATCCGGCCTAGGCGGACGCCGGGGCGATGTCTGTACCCGGTCAGCTCCGGGCATCTTAGAGAGGCGCCGGGACTGTAGTCCGTGCGCCCGCATGCCGATACAGGCTGCGTCAGGGGTGGCCCATGCTCGAGTGCGCAGAGACACAGGCAGGCATCAAGCGTTTCACCATCCAGCTGGTGATCGCCGCTGTCGTGTTCACCGCGATCACCTACACGGCCATCTACTTCCGGACGGAGTCGCTGCTGCGCGAGTCACTGCGGCAGCAGGCCGAGGATCACTTCGAGCTGATCGTCACGGCGCGGGCATGGAATGCCGACCAGGGCGGAGTCTGGGTGCCCATGACGCAAGGCGTGGAGCCCAATCCCTACCTCGAGGACCTGGCCGTCGATGCCACCGCCGAGACGACGGAGGGTGTGCCGCTCACGCTGCGGAACCCCGCGGTGATGGCGCGCGAGATCTCACAGTTGCTCGAAGCGAGGTCGGGCATCAGCTACCACCTCGTCGCGCTCGATCCGCTCAACCCCGTGAACGCGCCGGATGAGTGGGAGCGCGAGGCGCTCGTCGGTTTCGATTCGAGTCGCGAACCACAGTGGACGATCGCCGAGACCGGAGACGGCACGGTGTTCCGCTACATACACAGCCTGACCGTTGACTCATCATGCGTCGGCTGCCACCGGAGTCAGGGATACGAGATCGGCGATGTCGTCGGGGCCACCACGATAGAGATCCCGTTCGATGTGCTTGAAAGGCAGCTCGGCAACAACGCGCTCGTGCTCGCGCTGCTCGGCACGCTGTCGGCGGGTGCCGCGGTCACCTCGATCCGGCTGATGACCGACAGACTCGGCCATCGTGTGCAAGATGCCAACGAGCGGCTCGCCGATGCCGCGCGGACAGATGAGCTCACCGGGCTGCTGAACCGTCGCGGATCGTTCACGCGGCTCGCCCAGGAGCTGGCACGCGCGGAGCGCGATGGGACGCCTCTGAGCGTGGCCAGCATGGATCTCGACCACTTCAAGGCCGTGAACGATCGGTACGGGCATATCGCCGGTGATGAGACGCTGCGCCACGTTGCGGTCATCCTCGATCGGGAGAGCCGTTCGTACGATGTGCTCGGCCGTCTCGGCGGGGAGGAGTTCCTGCTCATCGCGCCGGGTATCGGACTTCAGGAGGCATGTGCGGTGGCCGAACGGATGCGCGACCGGATCGCCGCCGAGCCCACGATGTATGACGAAACCGCCATACCGATCACCATCAGCATCGGAGTTGTCGAGATGAGGCCGGGTGACGATGCGGACACGTTGCTCCTGCGGGCCGATCAGACCCTGTACGCGGCGAAGGACGCCGGGCGCGACTGCGTGATCGGCAGGTAGCGAGTCAGTTCGTGGGCGTGCGTCCGTTCCCGGCCGAGCAGGTGGCCTCCCGGGCCCGGCCGCGCACATGGTTCGAGCGTGCAGTCCACGCTGTTGCGTCGCATGCAGGCGTAGGATCCCGATCCGCGGCGGCGCGCGGGGTGCGGTGATAGGCCAGGCGTGTTTGGGCTGTGCCCACATCGGGACACACTCTCCGTATCGGGAGGGGGTGTGTTCGTGGAATCGCAGTCCGTCTGGCGTCGCTGGGGCTGGGGCGCAGTGTTCGGCCTTGTCCTCGTGTGCCTACTCTTCCTCTGGATGTGTGCGCACTACGAGATCGGCCGGGTGGAGTCCATCAGCGGGACCTCGGCCGAGATCTCCGTCGAGGCTCTGGATCGTACCTTCACCGTCGAGGTCGTCGACGCCGATCTGGAGGTCGGCGCGACGGTGATGCTCAACGTTGCCGGAGACGACGCGGCGCTGGTGGCCACATCTCCGGGCGCGGTGCGCGTGATCCGCGGCGTGAAGAAGCTCCTCCCGTAGCGGCCTGTTCCCGCGCTCGGGGACAGACAGGGGTATGGTTGTCTTCCATGCAGCGCGAGGGCAGCGGAGCCGCACATGCTCGTGACGTTCATCAAGCCCACGCTCGGCCGCACCGAACGCGGCGACCGGTTCATCGATGACGCCCGGATGGAGCCGCTCTCACTCGGCGTGCTCGCCGGTCTCACCCCCGCCGGCGTGGACGTGCGCTTGCTCGACGACCGCATCGACGAGATCGACTACGACGAGCCCACCGACCTGGTGGCCATCAACATCGAGACGTTCACGGCGCGGCGAGCGTACGAGATCGCCGATGAATATCGCGCCCGCAGCGTGCCCGTGGTGATGGGTGGGATGCACGCCACGCTGGTGCCGGACGAGGTGGCAGAGCATGCCGATGCCGTGTTCTCGGGAGACGCCGAGGCGCTGTGGGCGCAGGTCGTGCACGACGCCCACGAGGGCCGGCTCCGGTCGCGGTACGACGGCGGGGTGGGCGTGCCGCAGCAAGGGGCGCTGCCCCGGCGCGACCTGTATGCGGGCAAGGGGTACCTCCCGATCTCGCTCCTGCAGTTCGGACGCGGTTGCATCAACCGCTGCGAGTACTGCGCGGTGACGGAGTACTTCGGCCATCGGCAGTACGCGCGGCCGGCAGCTGACGTGGTGGCCGAGATCCGCGAGCAGTCGCTGCGCAGCCTGTTCTTCGTCGACGACAACCTCGTGGCGGATCCGGATGCGGCCAAGGAGCTCATGCGCGCGCTCGTCCCACTCGGCATCCGATGGGTGTCTCAGGTGAGTGTCGACCACGCCCGCGATCCGGAGATGCTGCAACTCATGGTGGAGAGCGGCTGCCTCGGCAACGTGATCGGCTTCGAGAGCCTGGACCCGGAGAACCTGCAGCGGATGCACAAGGCTACCAACCTGCGCGGCTTCGATACCTACGCCGACGAGGTCGCCGCGCTCAGAGCGCACCACCTACAGACGTGGGCGGCATTCCTCGTGGGCTACGAGCACGAGACGCTCGAGTCCGTCGCGGCCACCTGCGACTGGGCGATCGCGCAGCGCTTCACCTTCGCGGCCTTCAACGTGCTGATGCCCTACCCGTCGACGCCGCTCTACGCACGTCTGGCCGAGGAAGGCCGGCTGCTCTACGACGGCAGGTGGTGGCTGCATCCCGAGTACCGCTTCAATCACGCCGCCTTCACGCCCGCGCGGATGACCGCCGACGAGCTCACGGAGGCGGCCTGGGAGTGCCGCCGCCGATGGAGCAGCCCGGCGTCGATCGTGAAGCGTGCGTTCGAGCCGCACACGAACATGGCGTCGCTCGAGCGGTTCGCCCTGTACTGCGCCTACAACCCGCTCTTCCGCCGAGAGGCGTTCAAGAAGCAGAGCATGCACCTGGGGACCCAGTGAGCGGCGGCTTCGACATCCGCCTCGGCACCGCCGCCGACGAGCCCGACATCCGCCGTCTGGTGGGCTCCACGCCGATGCCCGGCGCCGTCACGGTACGCTTCGCGCGCGAGCCCGACTACTTCCTCGGCACGACCATCATGGGCGATCCGTGTGACGTGATCGTCGGGCGCCATCTGCCCAGCGGAGCGCTGGCGGGCATGGCGTGCCGCGCCGAGCGCAGTTCGTTCGTGAACGGTGTGGAGACGCGCACGGGCTACCTCGGCCAGATCCGAATCGCCGAGGGCTACCGCGGCAACTGGCTCATCCAGCGCGGCGCTCGCCTGGCGCGCGAGCTGAGCCCGCCCGGACTGGTGTACCTCGGCGTGATCGCTCGCGAGAACCCGCGTGCGCGGCGTGCGCTCATCGAGCGGCGTCCGCCCGGCGGGCTGCGCGCGGTGCGCCTATCGGGACTCACGACGTGTGCGATCCCGCTGCGAGGCCACGTGCCGCGCCCCGTTGCGGGAATCCGGGTGGGCTGTGCGTCCGACGCGATGCTGCCCCAGGTGGTCGCGTTCCTGCGGGGGCACGGCTTGAGTCGCCAGTTCTTCCCCGCCTACTCGCTCGAGGACTTCACCGGCGGGGCCAGGATGCGTGGTCTTGCGGCCCACGATGTGATGATCGCGCACCGTGGCAACGCCATACTCGGCATCATGGCCGCATGGGATCAGATGACGTACAAGCAGGACATCGTTGAGGGCTACGGGCGCAGCCTCACGCGCTTGCGTCCCGCCTACGATGCGGCCGCCCGACTGTTGGGCGCCCGTCCGCTCACTCCGCCGGGCGAAGCGATGTCACTCTCGTTCGCAGCGTGCACATCCGTTGCAGACGACGATCCCCAGGTGATGCGCGCGCTCGTGGGTGCGTGCGCCCGACGGGCGTTCGAACGCGGGCATGCATACCTCATGGTCGGTCTCGCAGATGGCGACCCGCTACTGCCGGTCGTCCGTCGGTGGCCGCACGTCACATATCACAGCGACATCTTCGCGCTCTCGTGGGACACCGATCCCGCCGCAGCGCTCGATCGTCGGGTACCGTACGTGGAGATAGCGACCCTGTAGGCCGGCTCACGGGAGGCGCGAGGGATGGAGACGCACCGGCTCACACGGTGGGAGGCGACGTCGCTCATGGTGGGCGCCGGCGTGGGCGCCGGCATCATGGCGGTGCCGTACCTGGCCGGGCAGGTCGGACTCGTGGGGCTCGCGATCATCCTCCCCATCGCCTGGGCGGCGAGCGCGCTCGTTCACCTCATGCTCGCCGAGGTGCTCTTCCGCACCGGCCGCGACCTCCAGATCGTGGAGTTGATGCGCCTCTACGTGCTTCGCGGTCGCGTGGGGCAGGTGCTGCTGTGGAGCGTGTTCGCGCTGCTCAGCCTGGCGTTCCTCGCGAACCTGGCCGCCTACGTCTCCGGCGCCGGCGAGATCGTGGCGGACCTCGCCGGGATCCACCGCAGGGTGGCCGAGGTGCTCGTCTACATCGTCTCAGCCGGCGTGGTCTTCTTCGGGCTCAAGGCGGTGGGTATCGCCGAACGGTTCGGTGCGGCGATGTTGATCGGCTTCATCGCAGCGATCGGCATCGGAGCAGTCGGTGCACCCATGCATTCGCCGGTCACTTCCGGAGGCTCGGCAACCGGGTGGCTCGCGCTCTACGGCATGGTGATGTACGCGTACTGGACCTTCTACAGCGTGCCGCAGGTCGTGAAGGGGCTCGGCTCCGATCACCGCGGCGCGGCCAGCGCGATCATGGCGGGCCTCGCTATCAACGGCGTGCTCACCGCCGCCGTGGCGCTCATAGCGCTCGGCGTCTCCGCCGAGGTGACCGAGGTCGCGATCATCGGCATCGCCGCAGCCCTCGGGTCGTGGACGGGGGTGGTGGGCTCGCTGCTGATCGTAGCGGCGCTGGTCACCAGCTACTGGTCCGTCTCCCTTGCCCTGGCGGACATCCTGCACGAGCGCACGGCCATCTCCCCGCGCCTGGCGTGGCTTCTCGCCACGCTGCCGTCACTCGTCGTGTTGTGGTTCGGCGCACTCGAGTTCCTGGAGTGGCTGCGGCTGGCCGCGGGCGCCACGGCCATCGTGGTGGCGCTCATCACGCTGCCGATGTACCGTGCGGCGCAACGCACGGGCGCGGTCGAGGATCCCGCGTGGACGCTCGGCCGGTGGGGAAGTCCGCTGATGCTCGGCCTGGCGCTCGTCGCCCTCGTGCTGATGGCCGCGGGATCGCTCGTGTCGGTGGGGTAGGACGGGCCCTGGCTCAGGCCGCGCCGGCCGGGTGAGGCGCCGCTCACGTGCCGTCGGTGCTCGGCCTCTGGTGTGAAGGCCCCGTTTCAGGGAAGATAAGCGCACGCGCGGGACTCCATGTGAGCCGAGTTGTCGTCCATCGGGCTTTTCCCCGGCGTTCCGGTGTATCGGTCTACCGCGCGTAGTGGCACCCGGAAGAGGAGTGGCGTTGATCAAACTCGTTGATGTGAACAAGCACTTCGGCCTGCACCATGTGCTGAAGGACATCAACCTCGAAGTCCCCATGGGCGAGAAGCTCGTGGTGATCGGACCCTCGGGCGGCGGGAAGTCCACGCTCATCCGCTGCATCAACATGCTCGAACGCCCAAGCTCTGGCCATGTGGTCGTCGATGCGGTCGATCTCATGGCCCACCGCGCTCCGATCGCCAAGATCAGGCAGTCGGTGGCGATGGTCTTCCAGTCATTCAACCTCTATCCGCACAAGACCGTCCTCGAGAACTGCACGCTCGCCCCGATCGTGGTCAAGGGCGTGCCGAAGGAAGAGGCCACCGAAACCGCGCTCGGCTATCTCGAGCGCGTGGGCCTGCGCGAGAAGGCGGACCAGTACCCGGCCCAGCTCTCCGGCGGACAGCAGCAGCGGGTCGCCATCGCGCGCGCTCTCAATATGCACCCGAAGGTCATGCTCTTCGACGAGCCCACGTCGGCGCTCGACCCCGAGATGATCCAGGAGGTCCTCGACGTCATCATCGGCCTCGCGCACAGCGGCATCACGATGGTGGTCGTCACTCACGAGATGGGTTTTGCGCATGAGGCTGCCGACCGTGTGGTGTTCCTGGACGACGGCATGATCATCGAGGAGGGCACCCCCGAGCACTTCTTCAAGAACCCGCAGCACGACCGTACGAAGCTGTTCCTGAGCAAGATCCTCCGGTAGTGCGCGGGCTTCAATCTCGGCTGGTCGAGGTCGCGTTTTCGGCCTCTTGCGTACGGTCAGTCACATCAGTACCACCGCATATCCCGGGATATCCCGGGGAGAAGGAGGAGGAATGAAGAAGTCAGTAGTGCTGTTGCTCGTACTCGTACTCGCCTTCAGCGCTTTCGGACTGGTCGGGTGCGGCTCCGAGGAGGAGCCCGAGGCGACCGAGACCGAGACCGAAGTCGAGGAAGAGGCCGTGGAGCTGCCCGCCGGCGTGCAGGCGATCGCCGATACCGGCAAGCTTCGCGTGGGCGTGAAGGCCGACGTCCCGAACTTCGGTCTGCAGGATGCGGCCACCGGAGAGTTCGAGGGCATGGAGATCGATCTGGCCTACGCGCTCGCCGAGCGCATGGGCCTCTCGGCGGAGGATGTTTCCTTCGAGGCCGTGACCGCCAAGACCCGCGGCCCGCTGCTCGACAACGGTCAGCTCGACGTGGTCATCGCGACCTTCACCATCAAGCCCGAGCGCCTCGAGCAGTGGAACTTCTCCGACCCGTACTACCAGGACGAGGTCGGACTGCTCGTGAAGAAGGACTCCGGCATCCAGGCCCTCGCCGACCTCGATGGCAAGGTCATCGGTGTCGCGCAGGGTGCGACCAGCAAGGACGCCGTCCAGGTGGAGGCCGACAAGGCCGGTATCACGGTGTCGTTCCTCGAGTTCGCGACCTACCCGGAGATCAACGCCGCCCTCGAGTCGGGCCGCGTGGACGCATTCTCCGTGGACAAGTCGATCCTCTCGGGCTACGTCACTGAAGACTCCGTCATCCTCGAGGACGGCTTCTCGCCCCAGGATTACGGTATTGCGAGCAAGCTCGGCACCGATGAGCTGCGCGACTTCATCAACGAGATGCTTGCCGAGATGGAAGAGAGCGGCGAGATGGACGAGCTGCTCGAGAAGTGGGGACTGAACTGATCCGCTGAGGATCAGTGCCTAACCGACCATGTCAGGACTCTTCCAGAACATAGGCTTCCTGCAGCAGGGACCGTTCTCGATCCCGCGCTGGGAGGCGCTGTTCTCGCACCTTGACGTGCTCGGCCAGGGCGCACTCGTGACGTTGCTGGTGGCGTCCCTGGGGCTGGCGCTTGCGCTGGCCCTGGGGACCGTCATCGGTGTGATGTCGACGTCGCACTGGAAGATCCTTCGCGGGATCGCCCGTGTCTACGTCGAGTTCTTCCAGAACACCCCGCTGCTCATCCAGGTGTTCATGCTCTACAACGCACTGCCCATGCTGTACCCGCAGGTGATGATCCCGGTGATCGTGATCGGCATCATGGGCGTGGGCATGTACCACGGCGCGTACATCGGCGAGGTGGTGCGTGCGGGCATCCAGTCGATCGGACGCGGTCAGCTCGAGGCTGCGCTCGCACAGGGCTTCAGCTACGTGGGCGCGATGCGGTACATCATCATCCCCCAGGCGATGCGCATCGTACTGCCGCCGCTCACGAACCAGGCGGTCAACCTCATCAAGAACACATCGGTCATCGCCATCATCGCCGGCGGCGACCTGATGTACGCCGGGGACTCGTTCGCCGGGCGCTACGGGCACTACGGGCCGACGTACATCGTGGTCGGCCTCGGATACTTCCTCATGTGCTTCCCGCTTGCGGTGCTCACGCGCCGTCTCGAGGACCGGACGAAGGGCGTATAGATGGATGCCCTTCTGAACAGCCCCGTGCTCGAGATGCTGAAGGACCCGATCCTGTACAAGGGCCTGTGGCTCGGCCTGGTTCTCACGCTGGAGATCGCCGGGCTGTCGATCGTTCTGAGCTTCATGTTCGGCACCATCCTCGGCTCGATGCGCTACTCGGCACTGCCGGTGATCAGCCATATCGCAACGGTGTACATCGAGTTCATCCGGAACCTGCCGACGCTGCTGCTCATCTTGGTGAGCTACTTCGTGCTCGGGCTGCCGGCGATGTGGGCGGCGACCATCGGCCTCACCATCTACACGTCGGCCATCATCGCCGAGATCATCCGGGGCGGGCTCAACTCGGTGCCGCCCGGACAGTGGGAGGCGGCTCGTTCGCAGGGCATGAGCTTCATCCAGTCCATGCGTTACGTAGTGTTGCCGCCGGCCGTGGTCAAGATGATCCCGGCGATCGTGTCCCAGTTCGTGACCGTCATCAAGGATTCGTCGTTCGCCATGGCGATCGGCGCGTACGAGCTGATGTTCAAGGGGACGATCCTCGCCGCCAAGTACTGGCGGCCTTCGCAGATCATCACGATCTACCTGATCATCTCGCTCGTGTACTTCCTCATCAACTTCGCGATCTCCATGGTCGCTCGCCGGCTCCAGACGAAGCTGTCGATCGGCAGAGGGTCGATCGGGAACTAGACTCTACGGCGCGGCGAGACATCAGGACCGGCTCCCGGGTCGAGGCAGAGGAGCGTAACCGTGACGACGAGACCAGGCGTGTACTCCGAGACCGGCAGGCTCCGGACCGTGCTCGTGCACCGGCCGGGCGTGGCGCTCGACCGGCTGACCCCCGCGAACCGTAGTGACTACCTCTTCGACGATGTCGTGTGGGTGGAGCGGGCGCAGAGCGAACACGACGCGTTCGTCGAGCTCATGCGTTCGCGCGGCGTGGAGGTACTGTACCTGCAGGAGCTTCTCACCGAGGCGCTCGCCCATTCGGCGGACGCGCGAACCGAGGCGATCACCGGCGCCGTATCCGCCTACTCGGTAGGCGTCTCCCTCGTGGCCGATCTGCGGGCGCATCTTGCCTCGCTGAGCCCCGCGCGGCTGGCCCAGATCCTGCTCGGCGGCCTGCTCGTCTCCGAGCTCGACGGTCTCGACCTCGAGGAGCTGAGCCGTCACTCACTCGGCGCGGTGTTGGCCGAGCCCGACAGCTTCGTGATCCCGCCGCTGCCCAACTCGCTGTTCACGCGCGATTCGAGCGCCTGGCTGTACGGAGGCGTGGTCTTGCCGCCGCTCTTCTGGTCGGCCCGTCGTCTCGAGGTCGTCAACCTCTCGATCATCTACCGGTACCACCCGCGTTTCGCGATCGGCGACTTCGCGTACTGGTACCCGCCGAAGGGGGACGCCGGCAGGTTCGCAGTCGAGGACTTCAGCCAGGGCGTCTCGCTCGAGGGCGGTGATCTGATGCCCGTCGGCAACCGGACGGTCCTCGTGGGCATGGGCGAGCGGTCCACCGGGCGCATGGTGGAGCACCTCGCCAGTTCGCTCTTCTCCGCCGAGGCCGCCGATCGCATCATCGTCTGCCGGATGGCGCAGGAGCGTGCGTACATGCACCTGGACACCGTGTTCAACATCGTGGACCGGGACGCGGTCACCGTCTTCCCGTCCGTGATCGAGGACATGCGCGTGTTCAGCGTGCGCCCCGGTGACAGCCCGCAGTCGTTCGATATCCGGGAGGAGCGGGGGCTTCTGCCGGCGTTGGCCGAGGTGCTCGGCGTGCCCCGGTTGCGCGTGATCGAGACCGGCGGCAACGCATTCCAGGCCGCCCGCGAGCAGTGGGACGACGCGAACAACGTCGTCGCGCTCGAACCGGGTGTGGTCGTGGGTTACTCGAAGAACACGCACACCAACGCCCGGCTGCGAGAGGCCGGCATCGAGGTGCTGGAGATCGAGGGTGGCGAACTCGGCAAGGGCCGGGGCGGGTGTCACTGCATGACCTGCCCCATCGTCCGGGACGGGCTGGAGTAGGCGCCTCACCCCGACGCGGGCTGGTCATAAGATGTTGGCCGATGCCCTCCGTGGTATGATGGCTCTATTCTCGACCTCGAGATCGCGCGTGCCCTACCTCGGCTGGGACATCTCGCGCCACCGGCAGCAGCACCTCCGCGACCAGCGGTCGCGTGATGAACGCGCTGAAGCCCCATCGGAACGGCAGCCGCAACCCAGGAACCCGTGCGCACCGCGGCGTACGCGCCGGCCGGGCACCTGCCGTTTCTTAGGAAGTCCCATGCGAAACGCACAACGGCGCAAGCCGACACGTGTCAGCGCTCACACTCCGACGGCCGTGATCTACTGCGAGGCGAACTTCGGCGCCGCTGACGGCAAGACGGCCAACGGGCTGGTCCGCCAATCCGATACCTACAAGATCGTCTCGGTGATCGACAGCAAGCAGGCGGGACTCGATGCAGGCGAGGTACTTGGTGGCGTGCGCAACGGCATCGCCGTCCATGCCGACCTCGCCGAGGCGGTCGCGTCGGCCGGGAGCGTCCCCGATGCCTTCATCTTCGGGATAGCGCCCGCAAGCGGTCTGCTGTCGGTACATGAGCGCGGCGTCGTACTCGAGGCGATGGCCATGGGCATGGACGTCGTCAGCGGGCTCCACGAGTTCCTCGGAGACGATCCGGTGTTCATCGCCGCTCAGGCGGCGCATCACGTGACGATCCGGGACGTGCGCCGACCTCCCGACAAGAAGGACCTCAGGCTCTTCGATGGCCGGATCGCATCGGTGACATGCCCGCGTATCGCCGTGCTCGGCACGGACTGCGCGATCGGCAAGCGCACCACGGCCACCATACTCACCCGCGCACTCAACGAGCGCGGGATCGCAGCGGTGATGATCGCCACCGGCCAGACCGGGCTGATCCAGGGCGCGCGTTACGGGGTAGCCCTCGACGCGATGCCCAGCCAGTTCTGCGCGGGCGAAGTGGAGGGTGCGGTGGTCGAGGCCTATGAGGCCGAGCATCCCGACGTGATCATCATCGAGGGGCAGAGCGCCCTCGGCCACCCCGCGTACCTGTCGTCAGGGTTCATCCTGCGCGGCGCCCAGCCCGAGGCCGTCATCCTCCAGCACGCGCCGGCACGCACGATGCGCTGCGACTTCGGGGGCCTTCCCGTTCCATCCCCGGCGGCGGAGATCAACCTCATCGAGACCTTTGCCGACACGAAGGTGATCGGTCTCACCATCAACCATGAGGGCATGACCGATGCCGAGATCACGGCCGCCATCATCCTCTATGAGTTCGAGCTGGGCATCCCGGTGACCGATGCCCTTGCACGCCCCACCGACGAGCTGGTCGACATGGCGTTGCGGGCGCTTCCGGGGATCGCCGAGTCCGCCGAAGGGGCGAGCGACGACCTCCCGGTTCCGGCGGCCGCCGGCTAGCGCCGAAGCGCGTCCTGACGTGTGAGTGCGGTCACTGCCTGCCACCGCGCGATACGGGAAGATACTCGTCGTAAGTCGAAGGCGAGGGAGCCGTATGGGCGCACCGAACAGTCAGGTCGTGTTGGATCTTCGCGCAGCGACGCCCGGCGCACGGAATGCGGTCGCCTTCGCCGTGATCGACCGTCTGGTTGAAGTCGACACCCTCGATGACCTTGTGGTCATCTGCGACCACGACCCCTCGGGTCTGTGCTATCAGCTCGATCTGCGCGATGGATCACGCGGGCGGTTCGAATTCGAGACGAGCCGGCGTCGCGACGGCGCATGGGCTGCGCTCATCAAGCGCCGCATGGAGTAGGCGCGCGGCGGAGTGACTCTCCCGGGTGCGAAACAGGCCGCCCGGAGTGGCTCCGGGCGGCCTGGAGTGTGAAGCTCGAGCGGCTCTATTCCGCTATCGAACCGCAACGCCGAGGTAGTATGGCCAGATGATCAGGCCGAGGACCGCCGGCCAGAACGCGAGCTTCACGTAGGCGATGGTGAAGAGCCAGCCGATGAACCAGATGGTGCCCATGCCGGTGTCCACATGCACCTTCTGAGTGCCGTTCGAAGCCATTCCCGATTCCTCCTGTCGGGTAGAGCGCCTACGCGCAGAACACCTTGATATCGTCACCGTCGGCGGACTTCACGTTGACCTCCATCTCGCGGAGGCTCTGGATGATGTCCTCGATGTCCTCCGGCTTGATGTTGTTGAGGTCGAAGGACATGCCGGCCTCGGACATCGACGTGTTGATCTGCTCCATCGCCTGCGGCGGGATGAGCGAGGTGAGCTTGAGTCCGGTGCGCAGCAGCGCGAGCGGGATCTTCACGTCCACCTGGTCCTTGCCGGTGACTTTCACGTACATGAACTTCGGCGTGCCGCTTGCCGAGGGGCCGGTCGGCCATCCGGCGGATGGCGTCGGCGTGGGGGCCGGCACGTCCGTCTCGGTGCCGATCGAGTCCAGGAGCATCTCGGCTTCATCGGCGGTGATCTTGCCCTCGGCGAGCATGCCGAGGATACGCTTACGGTCTTCGTTCATGGTTCTCATTCCTCTCAGTAGATGTCGACGTTCACGCGGGTGCCGTCGTTGTTGGCCCGGACGTGGGTGCCTCTGGCCGCGGCGAGCAGGCCGAGCGATCGGAGCACGAGCAGCGTGTGGTGGTGGTACCGTGCGCCTCCGAGCAGCAGCACGAAGTCGGCGATCAGGGTGCCGACGAGAGCGAGCGCCAGGAGGATGAAGAACAGGGGCCAGAGCAAGAAGAGCGGAAGCCAGATGCGGAAGCCGCGGGAGTCCTCTTCTTTCACCCGCACGTCGATGACGAGCGGAGGCAGATAGGCGCTCATCGCCGCAGCCTCTCGGCAGCCTCGAGTGCGGTGATCTCGCCACGGTCGAGCAATTCGAGTACCTCGTCGCTCGGTTCGGATGCAGGCTCGATCTCGATCTGCACGAGCTGGAGACGTCCGGCGATGCGGTTGAGGCGGTTCTTGATGGTGGGGTAGCTCACGCCGAACGCCTTCTCCATGTGCTTGATCGAGCCGTGGCACCGGACGAACTCGCCCACAAAGACCTGATCCTCGTAGCGCAGCCCGGCGAGCAATGGAGGCTCGAACTCACCCTCGAGGGCGATGCCGCTGTCTTTCAGACGAACCTGCGTGACGACGAACGCGCGGTCACCCGTCAGGTCGGTCAGATCGTGCCAATCATGTGCCATATCTCACCACTCCTTTCAGCCAACATGAGGATTGTGTACCCAGAGATTGATAAAGTCAACCCGAGACTTAACAAAATCAATCCTTAGGTAGGCAAGGAAGAAGCCTCGCCGTGACAAGAGGGATCAGATCCGCTGCCGAGCGTGCTACTGAGAGACGATCCGGTACCGCACCTCGTGCACGCCGTTGAAGCCGAGGACCCTCACGACTCCCGGGCCCAGGTCGAAGTCGCGGCCCGGCGTATAGGGTCCGCGGTCGGCGACTTTCGCCACTGCGCGCTTCCCGTTGTACTCGAACTCGATGAGCGTGCCGAATGGCAGCGTCTTGTGAGCCACCATCATCGTGTACGGCCCTATCGGTTCACCGTTCGCGCCGCGTCCCGTGAAGTTGATGCCGTAGTGGGACGCCACGCCCACCTGCCATTCGCCGGTGCCCGTGAGCCCCTGCGGGGGGCCGGCCGGTGCCGTCGTCCTGGCCCGCGCAGCGGCCGCTGCCGCAGCCACTCGCGCCTCGTACTCACGCAACTCCGCCTCGCTCGCCGCGAACTCGGCGCGTGAGGCGTCGACCTGTGCCGCCAGATCCTCGAGCGCACGCGCCTGCTCTGCCTGGAGGGGGAGAAGCTCCTCGGCCGCCGCCGTTGCGGCTGCGCGCGCGTCCTTGAGGTCCCTGAGGTTCTCGGCGGTCTGCCGCGAAACGCGCTCGAGCAGGTCGATCCGCGCGACGAGGTCCTGGATCGTATCCGACGTGAGCAGGATGGAGAGCGTGTCGGCATCGCCGGTACGGTACATGGAGACCACCCGTGCGCTCAGCCGCGCCTGGCACTGCGCTTCTGCGGCCACGGCGCGATCGAGCTCGGCGGTTGCCGCTGCGATGCGGGCATCGATCTCGGTCGATGCGGTCTGCGCGGTCTCGTACTCGGCCACGGCCCGCTCGAGCGCGGCCCGATCCGCCGCGACCTGGTCAGCGGGAGACGTGGCCACCGCAGGCGTCGCGCGGAGTCCGACGAGGCCGGTCGCGAGTGCGATGACCACGGCCAGAGTCACTGTCCTTCGGGAAAACATGTCGCCGAGTATAGCACCGGCGCCCGGCACCGGGATGATGCGCCGGCTCCTAGTCGAGGCGCTGAACGCCCACGCCGATGAGCCCCGGGCCGGTGTGCACGACGAGCGCAGGCGTGATCTGGCCCTCGATGGTGTAGCCGAACTCCGGCAGGTGCACCTTCAGTTCGGCGAGCAACTCGTCGGCCTCGGCCCTGGCGTCCCCGTGCATCACGGTGATGTTGTAGCGCTTCGACCCCTTGGCGAAGGCGAGCGCGGTGTCGAGCGCGAGCTTGAGCGACTTCTTCCGCCCACGCGCCTTGGCGACGGTGTAGTAGATGCCGTCCTCGTTGCAGGAGATGACCGGCTTGAGGTCGAGGATCGAGCCCACCATGCCCGCCACCTGGCCGATGCGACCGCCCTTCACGAGGTACTCGAGCGTCGAGACGCAGAAGAAGAGCTTCGTGGAGCGCGCCGCCTCCTCCACACTGCGGCAGACCTCCGCGAAGGGAAGCCCCTGCTCGATCAGCTCGCCCGCGCGTATCGCTGAGAAACCGCTCCCGATGCCGATGTTCTTGGTGTCCACGTAGTGGACGTCGAGGCCCTCCGGTGAAGAGCCGAAGCCGCTGACCATCTCGTACGTGCCGCTCAGTCCGCTTGAGATCAGGACGGCGATGACCTTGTCGTAGCCGTCCGCCTTGATCTGCTTGAAGACCTCTCCTACCTCGGCCGGGCTCGGGAGTGAGGTCGTCGGGATCTCCTCCGAGAACCGGGCGAAGACCTCCTCCGGCTGGATGTCGACGCCGTCGTGATACTGCGCATCCTTGTAGATGATCATGAGCGGGACCACGTACATGTGGTACCGGTCGCGGTACTCCTTCGGCACGTCCGTGCACGAGTCGACCAGGATCGCGATCCTGTCGTCTGCCATGGTTTCCTCCTCCTGTCGGCCTGCCGGCGCTTGCGCCGCGGCTTCGTGTCAGTAGTAGCTGCGGACCCTGCAGCCGAGTCGCTCGAGGTGCTTCGGCAGGGCCTCGAAGTGCTTGCTCGAGCCGGGGAACGCCTTACCGGAGGGGACGGTGAGCGGCCTGCCGCACAGCTCGAGCACGCGCTCCTTCGTCTCCTCATCGATGGCGTCCGTGAACTCGAAGCCTATGTCGAGCATCTTCCCGTTGGCATCGAGCGCATGCCACGTCAGGGTCGCAAGCAGCGTGTCGTTGCGCGTGAGATCCATGTGGGCCTTCAGCATCGAGTCTCCTTATGAGCAGGTGTACCCACTATGCCAGATGGCCGTTGTCGCCGCTCGCGGTGTCTGCGAGCAACAGGGCCTCGTACGGTTGCAGCACCACATACGCGCCGGGGTGCGTGCCCACGGCTGTGTGGGTGGAGAGCAAGCACCACCACCCGGTCGACGGCAGGGGCACCGTGGCGGCACGTGCCGCGAAGTTGAGCAGTACCGCCACCCGTTCGTTCCCCGCCTGGCGCACGTAGGCGTACACGGCCGACGGGGCTCCCTCGATCATACGGTAGTCGCCGTCCCTCAGTGCGGGCGTCCGGCGGCGAAGGTGGAGAAGGCTCTTGTACCACGAGAGGAGCGACCCGGGCTCGGCCTGCTCGGTCTCGACGTTGCGTGTCGTGAACGAGCGGTCGACGGGAAGCCAGGGTGTGCCCGTCGTGAACCCCGCGTTCGGCCCGGCGCTCCACTGCATCGGGGTACGCGAGCCGTCACGCCCGACACGCAGCGGCCAGAACCGCACGCCCACCGGATCGTCCAGGGCCTGGCGCGGCACGCGGCTCTGCACCATGCCGAGCTCCTGCCCGTAGTAGACGATGGGCGTGCCGCGCAGTGTCAGCAGCATCGCGGCGGCCACGCGCGCGCGTGCGTCCTCGGCACCCCTCGTTCCGAGACGGGTGAGGCTGCGCTGCAGGTCGTGATTGTCCAGGTAGTAGCAGGGCCATCCCCCGGCGGGCAGATGTTCCTCGAGCCAGCCCACCGCTCCACGGAAGCCCGATGCGCTCCATCGCTGCCGGATGAAGTCCAGGTAGAACGACAGGTGCAGGCGGTTGGTGCCGTCGCCGAGGTACGCCACGCAGTCCTCCGGCGTGTCGGTACAGACCTCTCCCATGAGCGTGCGCTCGCCGAGGCTGTCGGCCAGGCGGCGGAGGTCCTGAGCGACCTCGAGGCTCTCGGGCTGCGAGAAGTCGTGCAGATGACGCTGTGCGAGATACGGCCGTACCCCGAAACGGAGCGGGTTGTCCCGCAGCTGCGGGTCTTCGTACAGGAAGTTGATGAGGTCGAGCCGGAAGCCGTCGACCCCCTTGCCGAGCCAGTACGCCGCCACGTCGAGCATCTCCCGGCGCACCTCCGGATTGCGCCAGTTGAGATCGGGCTGGAAGGGGAGGAACGCATGGTAGTAGTACTGACCGCTGAGCTCGTCGAGCGCCCAGGCGCTGCCCTCCACCACCGCGAGCCAGTCGTTCGGCGGCTTGCCCGGCGCCCGTCCGTCGCGCCACACGTACCAGTCGCGGCGGGGATGCTCGCGCGAGGAGCGGGACTCGGCGAACCACGGATGCTGGTCGGAGGTGTGGTTGAGCACGAGGTCCATGATCACCCGCATGCCGCGCGCGTGACATGCGTTGATCAGCTCCTCGAAGTCCGCCATCGTGCCGAAGCGGGGGTCGATCGCGCGGTAGTCGGCGACGTCATAGCCGAAGTCGCGGAGCGGGGAGGTGTTGACCGGGGTGAGCCAGATCGCGTCCACGCCAAGGGAGCGCTCGGTGCCGTCGTTGAGGTAGTCGAGCTTGCCGAGGATGCCCCGTAGATCGCCGCGGCCGTCGCCGTTGCTGTCGGCGAAGCTCGGCACGGCTATCTGGTAGATGACTGCGGTCTTCCACCACGGCGAGTCGGGCACCAGGTGCTCCATTCGGCGGACACATCGATCGTCTTGACTGTACCCTGCTTGCCCCGAAGACGCTGCCGTCCATCCCCGGGCTCGGCACGTCTCCGGCCGTTCGCTGTGCGAGCATAGCGTCATATCCGTTTCACGATCTGACGGCGCGCACTTCTGAACGGTCTCGACGCAGGAACTGTACGGCATCATCGCGAAGTCGTCGGGGACGCATCACTACGAAGGCCCGCATTCTTGCTCGGCCGCGGCTCGGGGTATGTATAGCTGCACCCATTACTGCAACTGGAGGTGACGCGCGTGGCGGCGACGCCATCGGATACGCCGCTCGTGAAGCTCCGCGAGCTGGTCAAGGTATACGACACCGGCGAGGTGCCGTTCACCGCGCTCAAAGGGATCGATCTCGACGTCTACTCCGGGGAGTTCGTCGGACTCATCGGCAAGTCGGGCAGTGGCAAGACCACGCTCATCAACATGATCACCGGCATCGACCATCCCACCTCGGGCGAGGTGATGATCGGTGACACGCCGGTCCACCGGCTCGGCGAGAACGCGCTCGCCAAATGGCGCGGCCGGAACATCGGCGTGGTCTTCCAGTTCTTCCAGCTGTTGCCCACGCTCACCATCCTCGAGAACGTGCTCCTTCCGATGGACTTCTGCTCCACGTATCCGCTGCGCGAGCGTGTGCCGCGTGCGATGGATCTACTCGAGCAGGTCGAGCTCGCTGACCAGGCGCACAAGCTTCCGGCGGCGCTCTCGGGTGGTCAGCAGCAGCGGGCGGCCATCGCCCGGGCGCTCGCGAACGATCCGCCGATACTTGCCGCCGACGAGCCCACCGGTAATCTCGACTCAAAGACGGCCGAGGCTGTCTTCGGCCTGTTCGAGCGGCTGGTGGAGCAGCACAAGACGATCATCATGGTCACGCACGACAACGACCTCGCCTCGCGTGTACGGCGCGCGCTACATGTGGCCGATGGTGAGATCGTCGAGGAGCGCATCCACCGCGAGAGACATACGGGCTGATCAGATGCGCCCTGTCGCTCCCCGCTACCGCAAGGCTTTCCGCGATCTCACGTCGCACTGGTTCCGCACGATGCTCGTGGTCCTCTCGATCGCGATCGGCATCTTCGCGGTGGGTGTGATGCTCGGCGGACGCGAGATCCTCATGCGAGAGTTCCACGCGGATCACAGCTCCTCGGTGCCACCGAGTGTCACCTACCGGACGGCGGACTTCGAATCCGAGACGGTTGAGCAAGCCGCCGGGCAGCCGGGTATCGAGGCGGCCCAGGCGCGGCGGAGCGCGTCTTTGCGCTATGCCCTGAACGGCACGGATGAGGAGCGGTCCATCACGCTCGAGGCCTTCGACGACTTCCGGGCGCTCGACGTCGGCAAGGTCGTGCCGCTCGATGGCGCGCCGTGGCCCCCTTCAGACGGCGAGATCGTCCTCGAAGCGTCGGCCAAGATCGTGGACGGCTACTCGGTGGGCGATGTCCTCGAGATCGAGACGGCCGAAGGAGAGGTCGTCGAGTTCGAGCTTGTCGGCTTCGCGCACGACATCAACGCCATGCCGGCGAAGTTCGTCGGCCACGAGACCGGCTACGTGACGCTCGATTCGATGGAGGACCTGGGCGAGTCGCGCGCGTTCAACCAGCTGTCGCTCACATTCGATGGCGAGGATCTCACCTGGTCCGAGGCATCGCGACGGGCTGTGGACATCCGCGAGCGGCTCTTCGAGGACGAGGATATCGTCGTCTTCTACACAGACGTTCCCGAGCCGGGCAGTCACTTCCTCGGCGACATCTTCGATGCGCTGTCGCTGCTGCTTCTCGCGCTCGGCGGTCTGGCACTCGGCCTCTCGGCTTTCCTGGTGGTTAACACCGTCTCGGCACTGATGGCGCAGCAGGTCCGCCAGGTGGGCATCATGAAGGCCGTGGGTGGTAGCGCCGGCCAGCTCGAGCGGCTGTATGCGGTGATCGTCACCATGTACGGGCTGATCGCCTGCGCGGTCGGCTTGCCACTCACCGCGGCGGGCACACAGTGGTTCACCGACTACGCCGCGGGCATGCTCAACTTCCGGGTGACGAGCTACGCACCGCCCGTCTGGGTCGTGCTGGTGGAGGTCGCTGTGGGCATGCTCGTGCCGCTGCTCGCGGCGTCGGGGCCGGTCCGCAGGGGCGTGCGGATGAGTGTCGTACGCGCGCTCAACGGCACCGGTATCAACACCGCTCGCTTCGGCCACGGGCTCGTCGACCGCGTGCTGGGGATGATCCGCGGCCTCCCGCGCCCGGTGGCACTCTCGCTCCGGAACACCTTCCTGCGCAAGGGCCGTCTCGCGCTCACGCTCTCGACGCTCGTGCTCGCCTCGGCGGTCGTGATGGCGGTCTGGAGCGTGCGCGCCTCGATCGAGCAGACGATCGACGACCTCGAGACGTGGTGGGGCTTCGACCTGCAGCTCACGCTGGCCATGCCACAGCCCGCCGCCGAGGTGATCTCCGAGGTCGAAGGTGTTGCGGGAGTGACCGCCGCCGAGGCGTGGTCCGTGTTTCCGGCGGCGCTTGTGCGCGATGACGGATCGGAGAACGAGTCGTTCACGATCGTAGGCCTCGACCCGGAGACGGACTTCGTCCGGCCGCACGTGGTCGAAGGTCGTTGGATCGAACAGGGTGATACAGACGCTGTCGTCATCAACACCGATGCGCAGAACGCCGAGTCGACGCTCGGCGTGGGTGACGTCCTCACCCTGGGTGTCACCGGGGCCGAGGACGAGTGGCGCGTGGTCGGCGTCACAAAGGGCCAGCTCGGCGGACCGGCGCTGTACTGCAACGAGGAGCAGCTCACCGAGGTCACCGGCGGTCTCGGCGTGACGCGTGTGCTCGTGCGTGGCGGACGGGCCGATGCCGATGACCGGGGCGATCTTCTCGCATCGGTGGAAGATGCCCTGAACGATGCGGGCTACCAGGTGACCTCGGCCACGACGCGCGTCGAGCTGGCCGATCAGCTGCGTGAGTGGCTCGGTATCCTCGTCGCATTCCTCGTGCTGATGGCGACGCTCCTGGCGGCGGTCGGTGTGATCGGGCTCACGGGCACGATGTCGATCAACGTGCTCGAATCGACGCGCGAGATCGGGGTGATGCGTGCCACCGGGGCTCAGCACAAGGCCATCTATCAGATCTACGTGACCGAGGGCGTGACCGTGGGTGTGATCGCCTGGTTCCTGGGCGCGCTTCTCACGTATCCCATCAGCTATGGTCTGGTTCTCGGTCTCGAGACGGCTATAGGCATACCGCTCACGTATACGTTCTCGTGGTGGGGGCTGGCGGGGTGGCTGGCTCTGATGCTGCTCATCTCGGCGTTCGCAAGCATCGCCCCGGCCTTCCGCGCGTCCCAGGTGAGCGTGCGCGACGCCATCTCCTACGAGTAGGCGCGTCGCTCGTTAACCGAAACTCCTAGTACTAATGGCTACACGCCAGTGCCTTGTCGTCCCGTTCCGGGTGGTCACCCCTTGTTCCCCGCCGCAATGTCGGTTCGCCCTATGCCCGCCGCCGCCCTATTCGCCGTTACTGGAGTCAGGTGCGGATATCGGTGGGAGGGCCAGAAGTGGATGACTTCGGTCGGAAGATCTCAGGACTGATGAGCGCAGCATCCACTGTGACGCTCGGACTCGCCCCCCGGGGACGGGTGATCCCGGCCCGTGCCGCGACCCTTCTTCTGGCCGCTGCCCTTGCGACGGGGTTGTGCGCAGCGCCCGCCGCGGGAACCACTGCGGGCGCCGGCGCGACGACCGCGATCTCAGGCGGTCAGGTAGTGGTGTCCGTGATCATCCAGTCGAGGATCACGAGTACGTTCGACGAGGGTGGCGTGCTGATCAAGTCCAACACTCCGTGGCGCGTCACAGCGGACGTTCCCGGTGACCAGCGATTCGAGTTGACCGGGGATTCGACCAGCGGCTACTACGTCGATCTGCCCGACGGCGCCGTTGCGGTCGAGGTCTGCGCGCGGTGACGGGGAAGGGCACGGGGGCGGTCGGGTCGACCGCATCCGTCAGACTGCTCGTCACGCTCATCGATGATCGACAGCCCGGCTACCGGCAGCATGCGGAGTCGGTGGCTCGACTCACCAGGATGGTGGGCCTTCAGCTCGGACTCGACGCTTGCGCACTCGAGAACCTGCGCATGTCCGCGTTTCTCCACGATATCGGTTCGCTCCGGTTGCCCTTCGGTCATGTGGGGTCTCGGTGGAAGCTGGCCGCGGAGGAACGGCGCATCTGGGAGACGCACCCCGTCACCGGCGCATGCCTCGTTCGGATACTCGATCTTCCAAGCGAGGTAGAATGCGCGATTCTCGGTCACCACGAGCGCTGGGACGGATCGGGCTATCCCAACGGGCTATCCCGCACACAGGTGCCGCTCCCGGGCAGGATCCTTGGTGTGTGCGACGCCTACGATGAGGCGCTATCGGGCCAGCTCGAGATGAACGCACAGCGACTGAGCGAGTCCGAGGCGCTCGATCGGCTCCGGTCTGAAGCGCGCCGCCGATTCGATCAGAATATCGTGCTCGCCCTTAGCGATGCACTCGACCAGGAGCGCGAGATCAGCGCGCTCACCCGCGTGGTCGGCTAGGGCGTTGCCAGGCCACGGCGTATGGCCTCGCTGATCGCCTGCGAGCGTGATTCCACCCCCAGCTTCGCGTAGAGCGCATGCAGGTGATTCTTCACGGTGCTCTCCGATACGTTCAGAGCGTGCGCGATCTCGCGATTCGAGCGGCCCGCGACCAGAAGCTCGAGCACGTCGTTCTCACGCTCGGTCGGCGTGGCTTCGCGGGCAGGTCCCGGTCCGGCCGAGCGCGCCAGCCGGCGCATGCGCGAGAGCACACCGGCTGACAGTTTCGGGTCGAGCGCGGCTTCACCGGCGGCGACGGTGGTCACGACGCGACGGACGTCTTCAGCGCTCTGGCCCGAGAGCGTGAGATAGCCGAGCGCTCCAGCTTCGAATGCGTCGATGATGCCGGAGTCAGCATCGGGCAGGCCCACGAGGATGACCTTCGTGCTCTCGAGTGCGCTGACACATGCCACGGGGGTGGCGGGCCCGCACTCCTCGCAGTGCACCATATCCACGATGACGATGTCCGGCTCGAGCGTGGCGGCCCGCGCCAGTCCGTCCTTCCAATCGGTTGAGCGTCCGATGACCTCGATGCCCGGACTGGCGGACAGTATCGCGCTCAATCCTTCGAGGCACATCGTCTTCCGGCCGATCATCAGGATGCGGGTCGGTGCCATGTCTTCCTAGCCCTTCGGTCGCAGGGATCGCGGCAGAGCGTCCGGATCGTTGCCCGCGGGTG
Source organism: Actinobacteria bacterium UBA6100 (assembly GCA_002423585.1). GTDB lineage: Bacteria > Actinomycetota > Coriobacteriia > Anaerosomatales > Anaerosomataceae > UBA6100. The sequence continues at coordinate 126,173 of DIWS01000012.1, read as the reverse complement.
CGAGCACGGTTCCGGCGGCCTGCGCCACACCCAACGCCTCCAGCGCAGGCAGTGTCGAGGAGTCCTCGACACCGGTGACCGTTACGATGATGCCAGCCTCGCGCCACTGCTGGAGCAGGCCGGGTATGTCGGGGCGCGCTCGGCCCTCCTCATCAAGAACCGCGCTCACCGGCAACTCGATCTCATGAGCACCGGGGGCCACCGCACCGCCCCCTTCGAGTAGCGAGGGGTCTGCGCAGGAGTACACCAGACCGATGGGGGAGCGTTGTGCCGCCTGCAGCCACCCGGCGGGTGGGCGGATGCTGCCGGCATCGTGCAGATGGATCTCGAACAACAGTTGCGCGGGGTCGACCGCAAGGCGACTCGCCGCCAGCTCGGCCTGCTCGAAGATGGCGGGATCGAGAAGACCGGCAAGCGAAAGCGGAACCGAGCAGGGCACGTCAGCGGCACGCGTGTGCCCGAGTGTGAGCTCCACGATACGCATGTTCACGCGGCGAGCTACACCGTGTTTCGCCGCGCCGAGGGCGAGTTCGTCGCCGGCCACAAGCCGCTCGTCAACGGCGTATGCGTAGCGGACCGCACAGCGGGCCAGTCGCCGGTCCGAGAGTGAGTACACCGGGGCGAAGGTCATCGCCGGTGGGCCTTCGAGTGCCTCGAGCAGGCGTCGCTCGCTCTGATTCGTGGTGTCGATGGCAGAGGTGGTCGGCGCCACCGTTCGCGGCGGTCGCACCTCGGGTATCACGTTGATCGCGATGCTCGCGCTCAGTCGCATCTCGGGTGCTGCGGGCACGAGCGAGGACTGGGCTATCGCCTCCCTCAGTGTGTCGGAGAGTCCGCTCGCCTCATCCCAGTCCAGCCCCTCGGCGAGCACCACGAACTCGGTTGCGCATAGCCGGGCCACGAGATCACCGGGGCGCACCGCATCGGAGATGGCGTGCGCCAGGTTCGCTACGGTGGCGTCGCCCACGTCGAAGCCGTAGCGCTCGTTCACGGTCTTGAGCCCGTCGCTTTCCACGAACAGGAGCGCACAGTTCGCGCCCTTACCCACGTTGCGCAGGATCTCATCGAAGCGGCGGTCGAAGACCTGCCGGGTGGGGAGGTCGGTGAGGGGATCGTACTCCGCCGCGTGGAGCAGGAGTTCCTTCTGCTGCTCCCGTTGTGTCACGTCGAGAGCCGCGAGCACGAATCCGAGGTGGAGCCCTTCGGGGTCCTCGTATGGTCGACCGGACATCTCGAACACGCCGTAGGCGTCATCATGCCTGCGGATGCGAACCGTGGCGTGCAGGGGCCGAGGATCGCGCACAAGCGAATCAATGAGCGTGGTGAGCGTCTCGGCATCCTCGGGGTGGATGGCGGTGAGCAGTGCGGACGCTTCCGTATGTCCCGTGAATGTACAGGCGGTCCGGTTTGAGAAGTCCGGATCTCCACTCTCGTCGAGTGTGAGTATGTGGATGGGGAGGTGATCGAGCAGGGCGTGGTAGGAGTCCCGCAGTGTGCGCGACTCGTCGAGCGCCGCCACCTTCTGGTCGAGCTTGTTCTCGATACGGTCGCTGTAGCGGTCGAGGATGGAGATGAGTCGCGCCTCGGTGAGTGTCTCGCCTGTCCCGGAGGTGTGGCTTCGCAAGACGTCGTCGACGGTGGTGACGAGTTCGGTCGGCTCGACGGGCTTGAGCAGGTAGGCATCCGCGCCCATCGACGTAGCCAGCCGCAGGTCGTCCGGGTGTGTGAAACTCGCAGTGTGGAAGATGAACGGGAGCGCGGCGAGCTCGGGGTCGCGCTTCAGTTCGAGGCACAGGCGGAATCCGTCCATCACCGGCATCAGCCCGTCGGAGATCACGAGGTCGAACGACTCCGCGTGCACGCGCTCCAGGGCCTCGGCGCCATTCAGCGCCTCGATGACCTCGTGGCCGGCGTGAGTGAGTATCGCTCGCAGGATGTATCGGGCCTCGGTCGAGTCATCAACGATAAGGATACGCGGCATCCTGGTTTCCTCTCGATCCTATAGAAAGCCTACCACCATTCTCGCCTCTCTCCGAATGCGCGATTTAACGGCACACCGTGTCGAACGCCACGAACACGGGCATCATCACTGAGACACATGGCGGGCTGGCGGGGACCGTGCCTCTGTGCGCGACGCCGTAAGGGTGAATGCATATGCTGCTCACACTCATCCAGAATGTCGCGCTCGTCGTGTTGCTCGCCACGGTTCAGAGTCACCTGTCCCGGATACTTAGGCGTCACCGGCGGCTCTCTATCGTTGCCTCAGGCATCCTGTACGGTGCGGTGGTCGTGGTGGGCATGCTCGTGCCCTTCCCCTTCGCGCCGGGCATATTCTATGACGGTCGTTCGATCATCCTGAGCCTTGCCGGGCTCTTCGGCGGTCTGCCGGTGGCGCTCATCGCCGTAGTGATCTCCGGCGCCTACCGGATCATGCTTGGCGGAATCGGCGTGGTGCCCGGGCTTGCCACCATCGTCACCGCAGCGATGGTGGGTGTGGGGCTGCGGCATCTCAAGCACGGGGATCTGAGTGCGTTGAGCGGTCTCGACCTTGTCCTCTTCGGGGCCGTGGTGCACATGTTCATGCTCGGGGTGCAATATCTTCTGCTCCCGGAGGGCACGGGTGCCGCGGCGGTGCGTGAGGTCGGACCGATAGTCATGTCGCTGTTCACACTGTCGACAGCGCTCGCGGCGCGCATGATCATCGACCAGATCGAGCGTGAGAGGAACCGCGAAGCCCTGGTGCGCGAGTCCGAGCGGCTGCGGTTGGCGATGGCGGCGGCCGATGAGGGTACCTGGGACTACGACATGGTCACCGAGCAGCTGCATCTCTCGCCCGAGGCCGCGGTGCTCATGGGATACGGCATGCAGCATGTCAGCATCGGATTCGGAGAGTGGATCGAAGACATCCACCCCGATGACCGTTCGATGGTGGAGGGGCAGGAACAGCAGCTGCGAAGCGACGGCCCGGAGGAGCTGCAGTCGTACTACCGGCGGCGACTGCCGGACGGCACGTACCGGTGGTTCCAGTCGCTCGGCACCGTCGTTGACCGTGATACCGACGGGCGGCCTCTGCGCATGCTCGGGATCGTCGTCGACATCACGAAGACGCGGGGCGACGCCGAGACGATGGAGCGTCGTGCAGTCGAGGCCGAGCTGCTGGCGACCGCGAGCGGTCGGCTTCAGCGTTGTCACGATCGTGACGGAGTGTTCGATGTCATCCACGATTTCTTCCAGGCGCTATTCCCGCGCGACATCGTGATCGTCAACGAGGTGCTATCGGACGGCGACGTCCTCGTGACGCGAGAGGTGATCGGCCTCGGAACGGCGCTCTTGAGCAAGGTGGAGCGCCTCATGGGCTGGACGGTCTCCGATCACCGATACCCGGTGACGCCTGACTATCGCATGATCCTTGAGGCAGGCCGGATGGAGCGTATAGAGGAGGGCCTTTCCGGGCTTGCCGAAGGCCAGCTGTCGGCCACAGTGGGCCACGCGCTCGAGCAGCTCGTTGGCGTGCACGAGGTGTGGAGCATAGGTGTCGCGGATGATGGTCGTGCATATGCGGGCATCCATGTGCTCATCCGTGAGGAGCGGCCGGAGATGCCGGCCGGCATGGTCGAGTCGTTCGCAAACCTCTGTTTCGTGGCTCTCGCCCGGATACAGGCACAGGCACAGCTGGCCGAAAGTGAGGGACGCTTCCGGGCACTCATCGAGCAGACCGATCAGGGAGTCTCCGTGGGGCATCCGGATGGCAGGATCCTCGTATACAACCCGGCGATGGAGCGGATCAGCGGCTACACGCGTGAGGAGGTCGAGCGCGAGGGGTGGTTCAGCCTCACCTTTCCCACGCCTGAGCGGCAGGCCGAAGCGATACGGCTCTCCCAAGAGGCGCTCGAGGGTGATCTGCCATACGTGGAAGTGGAGATCGTCCGCAAGGACGGCAGCACGCGCTGGCTGTCGGTGGTCACCACGCCCGTCACTCTCGGGGGCGAGGTGTTCAGCCTCTCGATCTTCACCGACGTGACACCGCGCAAGCAGGCCGAGCAGGCGTTGCGAGAGAGTGAGGCACGGTTCCGGACGCTCGTGGAAACAGCGCCCGAGGCGATCTTCGTGCAGACCGGGTATCGCTTCGCCTACGTGAACAAGGCCGCGTGCCGACTGTATGGCGCTTCTCAGGCCGCGGAACTCGTGGGCACTCCGGTCATGGACCGGTTCCGTGCTGACTTTCACGAGGCGATCCGCGAGCGGATCGAAGGTCTCAACGTGGAGCGCCGGATTCAGCCTTCATTGGAGATGGTGCACATCCGCCTCGATGGCTCGGAGGTCGATGTCGAGACCAGCGGCGCGCCGATCACCTACCTGGGCGAATCCGGAGCCGTCGTCTTCGTCCGCGACATCACCGCCGTGAAGCGAGCTGCCGCCGAGATCGAGCGCCATCGTGACCACCTCGAGGAGATGGTGGCCGAGCGTACGCGGGAGCTTGAGGAGACCAACGTCGAACTCGAGCGGGCCACGCAGGCCAAGAGTGCGTTCCTCGCGCGGATGAGTCACGAGTTGCGCACGCCGCTGAACTCGATCATCGGCTTCTCATCGGTGATGATGCAGGGGATGGCGGGTCCGCTCAACGATGAGCAACAGGTCGAGATGGGGCTGATCAACTCGGCGGGCCGGCACTTGCTGTCGATCATCAGCGATCTGCTCGACCTTGCTCGCATCGAAGCCGGCCGCGTTTCGACCGAGCCCGCCGAGTTCGATGCGGGGCAGCTCGTGGCAGAACTGCTCGCCATCCTCGAGCCACTTGCCGCTGAAAGCGATCTCGAGCTGCGAATGGATCTGCCCGATGAACCCGTTCTCATGGTGTCGGATCGTGTCAAGGTCAAGCAGATCCTGCTCAACCTGGGCGGCAACGCGGTGAAGTTCACCGAAGTCGGCCGGGTCGAGTTCTCCCTTGCTCCGGGGAGCGACGATACGGTGGTCTTCTCCGTTGCAGACACGGGCTGCGGTATCGCGCCGGACATCGCAGAGCACGTCTTCGAGTCGTTCACACAGGGAAGTGTCCACCCGAACGAAGTGCCGACCGGAACGGGGCTGGGGCTCGCCATCTCACGGGAACTCGCCCGGATACTCGGTGGAGACATCGAACTGGAGAGCGACCCCGGGCGTGGCTCAACCTTCACGCTCACGCTGCCCCGCACCCCCGCGTAAGCGGTAAGGTGTTCAGGGGCGACGCGTCGCACACAGAACACCTGGCTCACCGCTCGCCCCGTGTTCTTCATCCATCGCTCGATACGAGGGAAGTCATGGCATTCGTGCGCTTCGAAGAGGTCCGTAAGGTCTATCACATGGGTGAGGTCGAGATACCTGCCGCCGACGGCGTGACGTTCGACGTCGAGCGAGGAGAGCTTGCCGTCATCGTGGGGCCGAGCGGCGCCGGCAAGACGACGGTCCTCAACATGCTCGGCGGGATGGACACCGTAACCTCGGGCACGATTCGTCTCGAGGACGATGATGTGAGCGCCTACTCGCGCCGGAGGCTCACCGAGTACCGCCGCTACGACGTGGGCTTCGTCTTCCAGTTCTACAACCTGGTGCCCAACCTCACCGCGCTCGAGAACGTGGAGTTGGCGGCACAGATCTGCCGCGACCCGCTGGATGCCGCCGAAACGCTTCGCGAGGTGGGCCTCGAGCACCGGATGGACAACTTCCCGGCACAGCTCTCCGGCGGCGAGCAGCAGCGCGTCGCCATCGCACGCGCACTTGCGAAGAACCCGCGTCTGCTGCTGTGCGACGAGCCCACTGGCGCGCTCGATGACGCCACGGGCAAGCAGATCCTCGCGCTGCTGCAGGACACGAGTCGCATCGGCGGACGCACCGTGATCATCATCACGCACAATCATGCCCTCACCGCGATGGCCGACCGGGTCATCCATATCAGCAGCGGGCGTGTGATGGACATGCGGGTGAACCCGGATCCGGTGTCCGCCGACGAGATCGAGTGGTAGGTCCACGCGTGCACTTCGCTTTCAACAAGGAGATCGTCCGCTCGATCACCCGCTCGTGGACGCGGTTCCTCGCCATCTTCGCGATCGTGGCCCTCGGTGCGGGTTTCTACGCAGGTCTTCGGATGTGCGCCCCCGACATGCGCATCACGGTGGACCACTACCTCGATGAGACCGGGTTCTTCGATGTGCGGCTCGTCTCGACCCTCGGCTTCACTGAGTCCGACGTCGCGGCGGTGCGCGATGTCGCGGGCGTCGAAGCCGTCGGCACCGAGATCGTCGCAGACGCGACCGCCACCGTGGCGGACAGGCGGACGACGGTGCGCGTCCACTCGCTCGACACCACGGCCGCCGCCGGCAGCGAGGTCACGGCCGGTGGGGGCGTGGCTTCGGACGATCCGACGTATCTCAACCGGCCCATCCTCATGGACGGCCGATGGCCGGAGCGTTCGGGCGAGTGCGTGATCGACGAGAGCAAGCTCTACGCGAACTCGGCGCAGATCGGCGAGCAGGTCGTCCTCACCGCCGGCGTGCGACCGCTCGAGGACACGTTCGGGCGCACCGACTTCGAGATCGTCGGTATCGTGCACTCGTCGTACTACCTGTCGTTCACGCGCGGCCTCACGACGCTCAACGACGGCAACATCGACCGGTTCATCTATATCCCCGAGGAGGACTTCGCGCACCCGGAGACCTACACGGACCTGCACGTCCTCGTGCGCGGCGTTGCCGGGGCGTCGCCGTTCGATGCGGCGTACGACGACATCGTGGATCCGGTGAAGGGCTCGCTGGAGGACCTTGGCCCCGTGCGGGCGGCGGCGCGACTGGCCGAGGTGAGAGCGGAGGCGCAGGCCACACTCGACGAAGGTCACAGGGAATACGCCGACGCGCGCGCGAAAGCGGACGCGGAGTTCGCCGAGGTGGAGGCCGAGCTCGCGGATGCCGCTGTGAAGATCGCCGCTGCCGAGGAGGAGCTCGCCGACGGACAGGCCGAGTACGACCGTGGCGTTCGCGAGCTGGCGGCCGAGCGGTCCGCTCTGGCGGTCCGGCGGGCCGAGGCGCAGGCGCAGATCGACGCCGGGCGGGCCCAGATCGCTTCGCAGCAGGCCCAACTCGACCAGCTGGCGGCTGCCCTCCCGTTGCTTCAGGCCCAGGTGGCGGCCGCCCGGACGGCGGTCGATGACCTTCGAGCCGCTTACGACGCCGCGCTCGCCGAAGAGGCGCTCGGCCACACGCCCTCGCCATCGTCCGCCGAACTCGCCGTGTCGCTCGGCGACGCTGAGGCGCAACTCACGACAGCTCAGGCCGAGTACGCCGAGCAGTTCGCCGCGTACGACGCCGGAGTGGCCGGTATCGCCGCCGGCCTCGCACAGCTCGATGCGAAGCAGCTCGAGCTCGATCAGGGTGTCCGGCAGGCGGAACTGGAGTTCGCGTCCGCGCAGCGCTCGCTCGCGGCAGCCAGGCGCGCCCTCGCGGATGGCCGCGAAGAGCTCGAAGACGGTCGGCGGGAGCTTGCCGAGGGCCGGGCGACGTTCGAACGGGAGCGGGCGGATGCCGAGGCCGAACTCGCCGATGCGCTCGCGCAACTCGATGATGCACGAGTCGAGATCGATGAGCTGGAGATGCCCGAGTGGTTCGTTCTCGGCCGTGACACGAACCTGGGCTACGCCAGCATCGCCGGTGACGCGGACCGGATCGAGGCGATCTCGGTGGTGTTCCCCTTCATCTTCTTCCTGGTGGCCGCTCTCGTCGCGCTCACGACGATGACGCGCATGGTCGAAGAGGAGCGCACGCTCATCGGCACCTACAAGGCGCTCGGCTACGGCAAGGGCGTCATCACGTCCAAGTACCTGGTCTACGCGGGCATCGCGAGTGTCGCGGGCGCGCTCGGCGGGATCCTCATCGGCTCGCAGGTGCTGCCCAAGACCGTCTGGCGGGCCTACACGACGATGTACACGGCGCCACCGGCGCTCACGCCGATCGACGTGCCTCTCGCTCTCACGGCCGGCGTCGCGTCGGTGTCGATCACGCTCGTGGCGACGCTGTGGGCGGCGGGCGCCACGCTCCGCGAGTCTCCCGCGACGCTGATGCTGCCGCGCGCGCCGAAGCCGGGCAAGCGTATCGCTCTCGAGCGGGTGAGGCCTGTCTGGTCGCGGATGTCGTTCTCGCACAAGGTGACCGCCCGAAACATCTTCCGCTACAAGAAGCGGCTGTTCATGACCGTCATCGGCATCGCGGGCTGCACGGCGCTGTTGCTCACCGGCTTCGGCCTGAAGAACTCGATCTCAGATGTGCTCGCTAAGCAGTACGGACCCATCTACCACTACGACACGATCATCGGGTTCGACGAGGGGGCGCTGGATCTCGCCTCCGGGGAGGGGAGTCTCGAGCTTGCGCTCGGCGACCGTGATGACTTCACCGGTCATCTCGTGATCCACAACGATGGCGTGCGCCTTACCAATGCCGAGGATCCCGCTCCGGGCGATACGAACGGGATCGATGGTGCGCTCACGGGGGGCAAGAACGCCCAAACCACGATGATGGAGGGGTACCTGTCCGTTCCCCGGGACGCGGAGAGACTCTCCGGGTTCATCTCGTTGCGCGAGCGTGTGGGCGGTGCACCCGTTCCGCTGACCGACGAAGGCGTCGTGCTCACCGAGAAGATCGCCGATCGGCTCGGCCTGTCGGTCGGGGACACCATCAGGGTGGAGCAGGTTGGGCTGACCGGGACCGTGGACCATGAAGAGACGCGCACCTTCACGGTGGCCGGCGTCACCGAGCAGTACGTCTCCCACTTCGTCTACATGACGCCCACGCTGCACGAGGACGCATACGGTGAGGTCCCTGCGTACAACCAGGTCCTCGCCGTCTCCGGGCTCGCCGGGGATGGCGATGATGACGAACGCGACCAGCTGTCGCAGCGGCTGCTCGCGCTCGACGGCGTCACTACGGTCCAGTTCACCGACGACATCACATCGTCCTTCGATGACATGCTCGAGAGCCTGGACTCGGTGGTCTACATCCTCATCCTGTCGGCCGCGATCCTCGCTTTCATCGTGCTGTACAACCTAACGAACATCAACGTGACCGAGCGGCAGCGCGAGATCGCCACCATCAAGGTTCTCGGCTTCTACGATGCCGAGGTCAACGCATACATCTACCGCGAGACCGCGCTTCTCGCGCTGCTCGGCTGTGCGCTGGGTCTCGTGCTCGGCATCGGACTCGAGGCGTTCGTGATCATCACCGCCGAGATCGATGTGGTGATGTTCGGTCGCGAGATCCACACCATGAGCTACGTGTATTCGGCGGCACTCACGCTCGTCTTCGCGCTCGTCGTGAACGTGGCGATGGTGCCCCGGTTGCGCCGCGTCGACATGGTGGAGTCGCTCAAGTCGGTGGAGTGACGTCATCGCACGCTATACTGCTCGCGGGGGTGAGCGCATGGCAGGGACGGAGTACGCGCACCAGATCGGCCGGATGCTCGAGACGTGCTCGTCGAGCGACGAGCGGGTCGCACTCTGTCGGCTGCTTGCGGCTACGGGTTCGCCGGACGCCACGGGCTACGTGCTCGATGCGCTCGTCGAGGAGTCGGACGAGGCCGCGATCGCGGCCATCAAAGAAGCGCTCGAGGCGCTCGATCACACGTCCGGCGAGTAGAGGACCGCTGCGCCGTTCGCCGGTTCCGGCGTTTCGGCTGTCACCAGGTGCTTGAGCGGGCTGAACAGGTGCCCTGTGCTCCACTCATGGCTGACGAAGTAGCCGAGCAGCAGCCCGCCGATGATGTCGATCGAGTAGTGGTCGCGCGAGAGCAGCATCGTCACGATCACCACGCCGAGAAGTGCCACCTGGACGGCGTGCAGCCCGGGCGACTTCTTGGCATCGGTGAGTCGAGCGAGCATGAATGCGAGTGCCGTGTGCCCCGACGGGAACAGCCCGTTCACGAAGAGGGGGAAGGCGAGGACCGAGCCGTCACGGGCGGCCGCGAGCGGCGTGAGCACGAGCATGGGTGCGCGCAGCAGGTACATGAGCGCGAGGACCGTGAGGTACTCCGGGAGCCGTCCGGGCGACGAGCGGAGTGTCCGGACCAGGAACAGCACGAGCATCGCCGACATCGCGGCGAGCGTGACGTAGCTGGCTGCCGGAGTGTGCGGCAGCCAGCCATAGAGCAGGTCGGGCGCAGCCGGGCGTCCCGGGAAGCGCACCGCGATCAGCCGGCTCGCGCCTTCGGCCGCCGCCGCCGCCGCGAGGACGAGCGCCAGCGCGACGACCCGGCGGCGGGCCGTGGCCGGGGGTCGCCCGGCCGCCATCCCCCTACTCGTCCTTCGCCTTGAACTTGTTCGCCAGGCTCTCGGCGAGCGTCACGAACTCGCTCGGCATCATGATGATCGTCGTGGTGTTCTGCTCGGCGCCGACCTCGGTGATCATCTGCATGCGGCGCAGCTCGAGCGACATGGGGTTTGCCGCCAGGAGCGCCGAGGCCTCGCCGAGCTTCTTCGATGCCTCGAACTCGGCGTCGGCCTTGATGAGCCGGGCACGTTTCTCGCGCATGGCCTGTGCTTCCTGGGCCATCGCGCGCTGCATGCCTTCGGGCAGCTCCACGTCTTTCATCTCGACCATCTCGACTTTGATGCCCCAGGGGTCGGTGGCCTTGTCCACCACCTGCTGCAGGATCTCCGAGATCTTGTCGCGCTCCTTGAGGATCTCATCCAGGTCGTGCTGACCGATGATGTTGCGCAGGCTCGTCAGTGCGATCTGGTAGGTGGCGGCGTAGTAGTTCGCCACCGCGGTGACCGAGAGCACCGGGTCCATGATCTTGAACCAGAGCACCGCGTTGACCTTGATGGTGACCGAGTCCTTGGTGATCGTCTCCTGCCGCTCCACGTCCACGGTGTTGGTGCGCAGGTCGACCTTGCGCTGGTTCTCGATGCCGAGCGGGATGAGCCAGTAGAGGCCCGGGCCCTTGAGCCCCTTGAGCCGCCCGAGCCGGAACACGACGGCCCGCTCGTACTCGTTGGCGATGCGCAGCCCCGAGAGCAGGATGCCGATGATGGTGAGCACGACCGGAACCACGATTTCCCAGAACACTGAGACTCCTCTCTAGGGCGCCGGGGTGTTCCGGCGCGCGTGACCCACGATAACAGGGCGCCTCAGGCTATGCGGCGCCCGCCGGATCGACGGACTGTTCGGTGCCGCGCACGACATCCGCGGTCCACTGCTGCCCGTTCCAGTAGCGCTGTTCGAAGCGCTGCGTCGGGTCCGGATACCACCCCGCAGGTGTGATGGGCGTGCCGCCGAGCCGACTCTCGAGCTCGGTGATCCGCTTCTTCAGGACCGCCTTGATCGCGAAACCGTAGGGGCTGCCGTCGGTCGGGTCGATCTCGCCTCCCCAGACGCCCGGTATGAGCGCCGCCCCGGCCATCCATGCCTGGATGCTGACCACCCCGTCGGCCGTCACGTCGGCCTTGATGAACTGGGGGGTCGTGAGCGCCCCCACACCCTTGCGCCACACCATCTCACCACGCTCGTCGACGTACTTGAGGCCCTCGCTCTGCATGTACTCGTTGACGATGCGCTGCGCCTCCTCACCGGATCTGCCGGTGCTGAGCGTCTTCATGTACCTGGACATCGGTTCCCTCCTCGTCGTGGACCTCCCTAGACGATACCCAGATGCAGCACGCGGGATACCGGCGTGGGCGTTAGCAGCCATGGTGCCGATGGGTACCAACCGAGCAACACGACACGCGCGTCTGCGCGTGGGTCACCACCGCGGAGGGGGTCCGGTTTGCGACGGCAACGGCGTTTCTGGTTCTCGGCGTGCATTCTGCTCGTGGTGTGGCTGGCCTCGGCGTCCATCGCACTGGGGGCACCGCCGCTCAAACTCGACGCGGGCCTTCTCACCGACGACGCGCGTGTGCTCGGCGACTCCGCAGACAGTGTCGAAGCGGCGCTCGAGCAGCTCGAGGACGACCATGGCATCCAGCTGTTCGTGGTCTTCGTCGAGACGTTCGACGGTGACGATGCCCAGGAGTGGACGCACGCGACCGCCGAGATCAACGGTCTGGGCATGAACGATATCCTCCTCGCTGTCGCAGTGGCGGACCGCGAGTATGCGTGGTCGGTGGACGCGGACTTCCCGCTCAGCGACGCCGAGCTTGCAGCGGTTGCCGCCGATGACATCGAACCCGCGCTCAGTGACGATGACTGGGCTGGTGCGGCGATCGCAGCGGCCGAGGGGTACGCCTTCGCGTTGGACACCGCCGGGGAGCCGGACGATGTCGCGGTGCCCGTCACCGCCGATGACGAGGGCGGCGGAGGCTCGCTGTGGTGCTGCCTCCTGCCGGGCGGCCTCGTCGCGGCATTGGCTGCAGCGGGCGCGTTCCTCTTCAAGCGCAAGAAGGGCGGCAAGGGCACGGGCGGTGCCGGTGCGTCGGGTGAACCGTCCATGAAGGACCTTGAGACCACCGCAGGCAAGCTGCTCGTGGACGTGGACGAGGCGCTCCGCACCTCCGAGCAGGAGCTCGGCTTCGCCGAGGCCGAGTTCGGGAGCGCCGCGATCGAGGAGTACCGCACCGCCCTCGAGGAGTCGAAGCGCGAGGTCGCCGAAGCGTTCCGGATCCAGCAGCAGGTTTTCGACGCCGAGCCGGAGGACGACGCCACGCGCCGCGGGATGCTGCAGCGGATCATCGAGCTCGCCGGCACCGCCGATGCGCGGCTCGATGAGAAGGCCGACGGCTTCGCTCAGCTGCGCGATCTCGCCGGCCGGGCCGACGAGGTGATCGCATCGGTCGGAGAGCGGCTCGCGAAGATCGAGGGGGAGCTGCCCCGGGTCACGGCCATCCTCACCATGCTGAAGGGGCGGTACCTGGCATCGGCGCTGGGGGATGTCGCCGACGATGACACCGAGGCGGAGGCGCTCGTCGCCAGCGGTCGGAAGTCCGTTGCAGATGCCGCCTCGGCAAGCGCTGCGGGCGACCGCAACGCGGCCGCGCTCGCGGCCCGCTCGGCGGAGAACGCGACCGCGACGGCCGAGCGGCTGGTGACCGCGGTTGACGCGGCGGCCGAGAGCCTGAAGGCGGCGGAGGCGGCGCTGGCCGACGAGGCGACGCGCCTCGAAAGTGCCGCCGCGGGTGCCGAGGCGCAGGATGCCGCACGCTACGCCGCGGTCGTCGCAAGCGCGCGGGCGGCGGTCGTGGAGGCGCGCAGCGCGCTCGAATCGCCACCACTCGACCCGAACGCCCGCCTTGCGGCTGTGCGCGACGTGGCCGCGCAGCTCGACGCGGCGCTCGCCGAGGCACGCGACCAGGCGCAGAAAGCCGAGGCCGCACGGGCCTCGGCACAGTCCGCGCTCACCACCGCACGTGACCGGATCCAGTCAGCCGAGTCCTACATCGCCACACGCGCCGCCGCCGTCGGCACACAGGCCCGTTCGAGCCTCGCCGAGGCGCGCGGGAGACTGCAGACGGCCGAGCGGCTGCTCGCCACCGACCCCGCTGCCGCGCTCACCGAGGCAAGTGCGGCGCAGCAGTACGCCGAGTCGGCGCTCAGGTACGCGCAGGGCGATGTCGCGCCCGCCGTTGGCGGGGCGCCGCTGATAGTGCCGGGGCCGATGTCGTCCGGAAGCATCGGCGGTTCGTCGTCCGGTGGCTCGTCGTGGAGCGGCTTCGGCGGGTCCTCCCGCCGCAGCGGCGGGGGCAGCTTCTCGAGCTCAAGCCGATCGTCCTCGTCGAGCTCCTCGAGTTCGCGGCGGAGCAGCAGCAGCACCAGATCGTCAGGCGGGCGTCGGGGAGGCGGCGGACGCTTCTAAGGCAGGAGTCAACGGGGCATCGCCCCGCGACCATTGAGCGAAAGGGAGGACCAAGATGGGATCACAGCAGTCCATTCTCGGCAGGATCGCGCAGCTCGCGAAGGCCAACATCAACGCGCTGATCGATTCGGCCGAGGACCCGCAGATCATGCTCGACCAGATGATCCGCGACTACACCAACGGCATCGCCGAGGCCGAAGCCGCCGTGGCGCAGACCATCGGCGGGCTGCGCATGATGGAAGACGACATCCGCGAGGACGAGACGGCCGCCGCCGAGTGGGGCGCCAAGGCCAGGGCCGCGAGTGCGAAGGCCGACGAGATGCGGGAGGCCGGTCAGACCGCCGACGCCGACAAGTTCGACAACCTCGCGCGAGTGGCCCTCAAGAAGCAGATCGACTTCGAGGGTGAGATCGCCGCACTCAAGCCCACCGTCGCCGCGCAGACCGAGGTCGTGGACAAGCTCAAGTCCGGCCTCGACAGCATGAAGGGCAAGCTCGACGAGCTCAAGGCCAAGCGCGACGAGTTGGTCTCCCGTGCGCGCATCGCCGAGGCGCAGGGCCAGGTGCAGGACGCGATCAAGTCGATCGATATCACCGACCCCACGAGCGAGCTGGGCCGCTTCGAAGACAAGATCCGCCGCGAAGAGGCCAAGGTCCGCGGCGCCGCCGAGCTGGCCGCATCCTCCCTCGACGCGCAGTTCGAGGACCTCGAGGACGCCACGGCCGACGCCGAGATCGAGGCTCGCCTCGCTGGCCTGAAGGGCGCCGACGCATAGGTTCTTGCGGCACGACCGCCTTCACGCCCCGGTCGCCCATGCGGGTGGCCGGGGCGCCTGCTCCTTCGGTGGCCGCATCCTGCTATGCTTCGCCGATGGCCGGGGAGCATCGCATCAGCGCCGAGGGGCGCAGCATCGCCTACACCGTCGTTCGCAGCGATCGCCGCACCATCGCGATGAGCGTCGCGGCGGACGGCAGCGTGTGCGTGCGCGCGCCGCGCTGGCTGCCGGAACGGCGCATCACCTCCTTTGTGCGCGAGCGCGCCGCGTGGGTCGTCCGCAAGCAGGCCGAGGCGGTCGATCGTGCGGAACGCTCGGCCGGACCGCTCACCGCCGAGGAGATCGCGCGGGCACGAGCGCTGTTCGCCGAGCGGCTCACGGAGTGCTGGAGCGTCTTCGCCCGGCCGGGGGAGCGCATGCCCGACCTGCGCGTCCGGGTCATGCGCACGAGGTGGGGGAGCCTCGCCGCGTCGGGCCGCGTCACGCTCAACGCCGCTCTCGTCCGGGCGACCTGCGAACAACTCGACTACGTCATCTTCCACGAGTTGTGTCACCTGCGGGTACGTGGCCACGGCCGGGACTTCTACGCCGAGTTGGCGCGCCACGTGCCCGACTGGCGACGTGTGCGACGCGAGTTGCACGACCATCCCTTGTGAGCTGACGCACCACCACCGCCCGGCATGGAGTACCCTTACGTGCAGTCTCTGCGGTGAACGATTGGGAGTGAGATGGCGCGCAACCTGAAGACCTTCCTGCTCGGCGATCCGCTGCATAACCGCGAGGCGATGCACCAGCGCCTCAGCAACCCGGTCGCGCTTGCGGTGTTCTCGAGCGACGCCCTGTCCTCGGTCGCGTATGCGCCCGGCGAGATCATGCTCATGCTGGCACTCGCCGGCACCGCCGCGCTCAGCCTCACCCTGCCGATAGCGATCGCGATCGGCGTGCTGCTCGTCGTCGTGGTGCTGTCTTACCGTCAGACCATCCGCGAGTATCCCGGCGGTGGCGGCTCGTACATCGTTGCCAAGGAGAATCTCGGCACGATCCCGGGCCTGGTGGCGGGGGCGTCGCTTCTGGTCGACTACATCCTCACGGTCGCCGTCTCCATCTCGGCAGCCGTGGCTGCGATCACCTCGGCGCAACCCAACCTGCGGGAATACACGGTGCCGATCGCCATCGGCTTCGTTGTGCTGCTCGCGATCGCCAACCTGCGGGGCGTGAAGGAGTCGGGCGCGCTCTTCGCCGGTCCCACGTTCCTGTTCATCCTGCTCATGGGCTTCATGGTGATCGTCGGGCTGGTGCGATTCGCAACCGGCAATGGATTCTCGGTTCCCGTGCCTCACGAGCCGGTCGAGGTCGTGCAGTCCCTCGGCCTGTTCCTCGTGCTCAAGGCATTCGCTTCAGGGTGCACCGCGATGACGGGTGTGGAAGCCATCGCCAACGGCGTGCAGGCGTTCCGCGTCCCGGAGGACAAGAACGCCTCCACAACGCTCACCTGGATGGCGGGGATCCTTCTGTTCCTGTTCATCGGTGTGGCCCTCGTCTCCACGCTCGCCGGCGTGCAGCCCTCCGAGACCGAGACCGTGATAAGCCAACTCTCGCGTGAGATGTTCGGCACGGGGTGGCTGTACTACGTCATCTCGGCGAGCGTGGCCGCGATCCTCGTGCTGGCGGCTAACACCGCCTACGCCGACTTCCCCCGGCTGTCATCATTCGTGGCCGCTGACGACTTCCTGCCTCACCAGCTGCGCGACCGTGGCCATCGGCTCGTCTTCAGCAACGGCATCATCCTGCTCACGCTCGCGGCCATCGCGCTGCTGGTGGGCTTCGGCGGCATCACCACCAAGCTCATCCCGCTCTACGCTGTGGGCGTGTTCAGCTCGTTCACGCTCTCGCAGGCCGGTATGGTCATCCACCACCTGCGTCTGCGCGAGGAGAACTGGCAGCGCTCGCTTGCGATCAACGCGGCCGGTGCGCTCACCACAGGGCTCGTGACCGCGGTGATCGCGATCGCCAAGTTCACGCACGGCGCCTGGATCGTGCTCGTGCTCATCCCCGCGATCGTGGTGTACTTCCTGTGGGTGCACCGGCAGTACGAATGGGTGCGCAAGGAACTGGCGATCCGCCCGGATGAGTTCGCCGACCTCGACTGGCAGTCGTACAACCGGATGCACAATCACGTGATCGTGCTCGTGAAAGACATCGATCGCAGGCTGATCCGGGCGTTGCGCTACGCCAAGTCGCTTGATGCCGACAAGCTGGAGGCGGTCTACGTCGACATCGTGGGCAACCGCGCCGACTTCGAGCGACGGTGGGACAAGGCCGGGTTCGGCGTGCGCCTCACCGTGATCGATTCACCCTACCGGGAGATCATCGCGCCCATCCTGGACTTCGTGAGAGCGGTGCCGCGGCCCACCAATGACCACGTGGTGACGGTGATACTGCCCGAGTACGCGCCGGAGAACATCGGCGATGCGCTGCTCCACGACCAGACGTCGTTCATCCTGAAGCAGCAGCTCTTCGGCGAGCCGGGCGTGATCATGACCGACGTTCCCTATCACATCAACGAGCCGTGCACGCCCAACTCATGCGCGCTGCCGCGCGAGCGTGGGTAGCGCGCGGGTCACCCCTGGTGGGGCTCTTCGCCCTGCTGCGCTGAGGTCGGGTCTTCGTCGGGCGGCGTGATGCCGAGCGCGCTGAGCACCGCCGGTTCGTCGAGTTCGCCCTGCGCGAGCAGCAGGAGCTGATCGCCCGCCACGAGGACCGTGTCACCCCGTGCCGTGCGGACTCCCCCTTCGGCGGCGAGCACCGCCATCACGGTGATGTTCGCGGGCAGTGCGACCTCGGCAAGCGTTCGGCCCACCGCTGTGGCGTCGGCCGGGAGGCGAACCTCGTCGACCGCCACATCGTCGGCACGCAGGTCGAGGAGCGGGATCACGTCGCCAAAGACCAGGTCGCGGCCGATCAGGCCGTAGAGCATCGCGGGGGAGGAGACGGCAACGTCCACGCCCCACGCCTTGTCGAACAGCCACTCGTTGCGCGGGTGGTTCACGCGCGCGTAGACCGTGCCGCCCTCGAGCACCTTCGTGAGCATGGCCACCACGAGGTTGTCCTCGTCATCTCCGGTGACCGCGATGACCATGTCGGCCTCGCCGGTCCCTGCGCTCTCGAGCACCGAGGGCTCGCACGCGTCGCCCACGAGCGACTCGACTTCGGGTAGCGCCGCGCGGAGGTGCTCGACCCGCTCAGCGCGCTGTTCGATCAGCGTGACCGCATGCTTCTTGTGCAGCCGCTCGGCGAGGTACTCTCCGGTCTTGCCGCCGCCGACGATGACGACCTTCATCTTCGGCCTCCTATTCCAGCCCCAGGAGCTTCTTGAGCTCCGGGAGCGCGTCGCGGGTCACGGTGATCTTCAGCCGATCGCCCTTGTGGAGCTCGGTGCGGGGCTCGGGCAGCATGGCCACGCCGTCGCGGACGAGCGTGGTCACGTGGAACTTGCCGGGGTAGCCCACGTCGTTGATGGTGCGACCGGTGAGCTGTGTGGTGGCCTCGGCAGTGATGACCACGACCTCGCCGCCGCCGAAGGTCGCCACGGTCTTGAGATCCGGTTCGAGGATGCTCGCGAGCAGCATGTTGCTGGACCAGTTCACGCTGGAGATGGTGGGGATGCCGAAGCGCTTGTAGATGACCGCGCGCCGAGGGTCGTAGATGCGCGCCACCACGCAGGGCACGTTGAAGCGCTCGCGCGCGATGCGAGCGCTCACGATGTTGGAGTTGTCGCCGCTCGTGACCGCCGCGTAGCCGTCGGCGCGCTCGATGCCCGCCTTCACCAGCGTGTCGCGGTCGAAGACCTCGCCGGCGATGCGCCGTCCGCGGATGTCGGCCCCCGCGACGGAGAACGCCTTCTCGCTTCGATCGATGACCGCGACCGAGTGGCCGCGCTCCTCGAGCATCGATGCGAGGTACCGCCCGACGCGCCCGTATCCTCCGATGACGACGTGCATGAGTAGCTCCTGAAAGCCGAGGCGGGTCTCCCCGCCAACCGAGGTGTGGGTACCCATGCTAGTACCTCTCACCCGCCGAGGCCACACCGCACGATCCTCGGCCGGTGTCTCAGCTGAAGAGCAGCACCATGTAGGCCGCGTAGAGCGCGAGGAAGACGCCGCCTTCGAGGCGCCCGATCCGCCCGCGGACGAGCAGCAGCAGCGCGAGCATCACGCACACGGCGAGCATCACCCATACGTCCAGTGAGGCCATATGCGCGGCCACACCGATGGGACGGACGAGAGCGGTCAGGCTGAGGATGCCGAGGATGTTGAAGATGTTGCTGCCCACGACATTTCCGACCGCCACATCCGCGTGTCCGCGCAGCGCGGCCATCACACTCGTCGCGAGCTCGGGCAGCGACGTGCCGACCGCGACGAGCGACAGCCCGATGATCGCCTCGGACACACCGAAGGTGCGTGCGATATCCGTTGCCCCGGTGATGAGCAACTGCGAGCCGATGATGAGCGCACCGAGCCCGAGTGCGAGGTAGCCGATTCCTGCACCGATCGAACCCGGCCCGGTGAACTCCTCGGCCTCGTGCACGTGAAGCTCCGCCGAGGGGCAGGTCTTGCAGGTCTCGGTGCGGTAGGAGTGGATCACGTGCGCTGCGAGTGCCACGAGCAGCACTGCGCCCGCAACGCGGCCGATCTCGCCGGTGAGCGCGATGAGCACGAGCGCGAGGGCGGCAGCGAGCATGACGCCCGTGTCGCGGCGCAGCGCCTTCGGCTTGACCACGATCGGCGCGATCACCGCCGAGGCGCCAAGCACGCCGAGGACGTTGAAGATGTTACTGCCCACGACGTTGCCCACGGCGATGTCCGAGCTGCCCTTGAGTGCGGCGCCCAGGCTGACCACGAGCTCCGGTGCCGACGTGCACCAGGCCACCACGGTCATCCCGATGAGCAGCGGGGAGAGCCCGAAACGGCGTGAGACGGCGACGGCGCCGCGGACGAGGAACTCACCGCCGCCGAACAGCAGCGCGAATCCTCCGACCGCAGCGAGGTACATCATGCCCGACCACTCGTCCTTCCGGTCGGAGCCGCCGACGGTCTACACCGCTTCGTCGAACGCCTCCGAGAACTGGCTGTTGTACAGATCGCAGTAGAAACCACTCGCTGCCATGAGCTCGGTATGCGTGCCTTGCTCGATGATCGCGCCTTCGTTCATCACCAGGATGAGGTCCGCGTCCCGAATCGTCGAGAGGCGGTGCGCGATCACGAAGCTCGTGCGTCCTTGCATGAGCCGTGCCATCGCGGCCTGTATGAGCGCCTCGGTACGCGTGTCGACCGAGCTCGTGGCCTCATCGAGGATGAGCACCGGCGGGTCGGCCACGAACGCACGCGCGATCGTGAGCAGCTGTCGCTGGCCGGCCGATATGTTGGAGCTGTCGTCGTTGAGCTCGGTGTCGTAGCCGTCGGCGAGTGTCCGAACGAAGTGGTCCACGTGCGCGGCTTTCGCGGCCGCCATGATCTCGTCCTCGGACGCGTCCTCACGTCCGTACGCGAGGTTCTCGCGGATGGTGCCCTTGAACAGCCACGTGTCCTGCAGCACCATGCCGAAGAGCCGGCGCAGCTCGTCGCGCGTCATGTCGCGCGTGTCCGTGCCGTCCACGAGGATCGCGCCACCGTCGAGTTCGTAGAAGCGCATCAGCAGGTTCACCAGCGTGGTCTTGCCCGCGCCGGTCGGGCCGACGATCGCGATCGTCTGGCCGGGCAACGCCTCAAGTGACAGGTCCTCGATGAGCGGCTTGTCCTCCGAGTAGCTGAACTTCACGTGTCTGAACTCCACGTGGCCTTGCGGCTCCACCGGGTGCACAGGATCGTCGGTCTCGAGCACCTCTTCGGGAGCGTCGAGCAGCTCGAAGACACGCTCGGCCGAGGCTACCGCCGACTGCAGCACGTTGGCCGCCGACGCCGTCTGCACGATCGGCTGCGTGAACTGGCGCGAGTACTGGATGAACGCCTGCACGTCGCCGAGCGAGAGCGAGCCGTTGGCCACCTTGAGACCACCGATCACGGCGACGCCCACGTAGTTGAGGTTGTTGAGGAAGTGCAGCGACGGCTGGATCGTGCCGGAGATGAACTGCGCGCGGAACGACGCCTGGTACAGCCCCTCGTTCTCGCGGTCGAACACCTCCACCGCCTCGGCCTGGCGTCCGAAGACCTTCACCACGCTGTGCCCAGTGAACATCTCCTCGATGTGGCCGTTCAAGGTGCCCGTCTTGGCCCACTGCGCCGCGAACTGCTTCTGCGAGCGCTTGGCGATGAACATCGTCACCACCACCGAGGAGGGGATCACGAGCAGCGCGAGGCCGGCCAGAAGCGGCGAGATCCACAGCATCATGCCGAGCACGCCGACGATCGTCAGCACCGAGTTGACGATCTGCGCCGCTTGCTGCTGGAGCGTCTGTGCGATGTTGTCGATGTCGTTGGTCACTCGCGAGAGCGTGTCGCCGCGCGAGTTGTCGTCGAAGTACCTGAGCGGCAGCCGCGCGAGCTTCGCGTCCACTTCCTTACGCAGGCCGTAGACGGTCTTCTGGGTGACACCCGCCATGAGGTAGCCCTGCGCCCAGCCGAAGAGGGCTGCGAGCACGTACACGCCGATGAGCAGCGCGAGCCACTTCGCCACCAGGTCGAAGTCCACGCCCTGCCCCACGGTGATGTCCATGCCGCCCAGCATGGAAGCGAGCTGCTCGGCCTGCTCGGCCTTCGTCTCGTCGCCTGCGGCACGCAGCTGCCCGGCGCCGGCCTGCAGCATCTCCACCGCCTGCTCGGAGGTAGTGCCCTCGGGCAGCTGGTCGGCCAGGACCTTGCCGATCACGCCCTCGAAGAGCGCGTTGGTGGCCGTGCCGAGGATGCGCGGACCCGCGACCGTGCAGGCCACGCTCGCCACGGTGAGCAGCAGCACGACGATCAGCACGGCGGCGTGCGGCTTGAGGTACCCGCCGAGGCGCTTGAGCGAGCCCTTGAAGTCCTTTGTCTTGGCCCCGGCTGTCATCAGTCCGTGCCCGCCCGGGCCCATCATCGGGCCGCTCGGACCGGGGCCGCGCCCGGGGCCGCCGGGTGCGGGGGCCGCGTTCGGCTTGGTGTTCTCGCTCATGCGACCTCCTCCTCGGTCAACTGGCTTCTGACGATCTCGCGGTATGTCTCGCACGTGGCCATCAGTTCATCGTGCGTGCCGATTCCGCTGATGGTGCCTTCGTCAAGCACGACGATCCGGTCAGCGTGCATGATCGTGCTCACGCGCTGGGCGACGATGATCACGGTCGCCTCGGCGGTGTCGTGCGCGAGCGCGTTGCGCAGCGCCGCGTCGGTCTTGAAGTCGAGCGCCGAGAAGGAGTCGTCGAACACGTACACTTCGGGGCGCTTCACGAGAGCGCGCGCGATCGCCAGGCGCTGGCGCTGGCCGCCCGAGACGTTCGTGCCTCCCTGGGTGATGGGCGCTTCGAGCTGTTCTTCCATCGCCGAGACGAAGGCCTTCCCCTGCGCCACATCGAGCGCGTGCCACAGCTCCGCGTCAGTGGCGTCCTCGCGGCCGTAGCGCAGGTTGCTGGCCACCGTGCCGCTGAACAGGAACGCCTTCTGCGGGATGAAGCCCACACGGCTCCACAGCTCGGCCTGGGTCATGTCGCGCACGTCCACGCCATCGACCAGGAGCGTGCCGCCGGTGACGTCGTAGAAGCGCGGGATGAGGTTGATGAGCGTGGACTTGCCACTACCGGTACTGCCCACCACCGCCGTGGTCTGTCCGGGTTCGGCTGTGAAGCTGATGCTGCAGAGCACGGCATCCTGGGCCCCGGGATAGCGGAACTCCACGTCGCGGAACTCCACCACGCCGCGCGTCTCGGCGGGCGTCACCGGCTCGGCGGGATCGGCGATCTTGGGCTCGGTGTCGAGAACCGCGTTGATGCGGTCGGCCGAGGCCTGCGCGCGCGGCACCATGATGAACATGAGCGACGCCATCATCACCGACATGAGGATCTGCGAGATGTAGGTGAGGAACGCGGTGAGGTTGCCGATGGGCATCGCCCCGCTGTCGATGCGCAACCCGCCGAACCACATGGTGGCCACGAGCGTGAGGTTGAAGATGGCCATCACGGCCGGCATGACCATCGCGAACAGCCGGCCCACGCCGAGCATCGTCTCGGAGAGCTCGACGTTGGCCACGTCGAAGCGGCGCTCCTCGTAGTCGCTGCGCACGAACGCGCGGATCACGCGGATACCGGCGAGCTTCTCGCGCATGACCTGGTTCACGCGGTCGATGCGGCCTTGCATGCTGCGGAAGAGCGGCATCGCGTTGCGCATCACCACGCCGAGGAAGACCGCGAGTACCGGGATCACGACCACGATCAGCAGCGAGAGCGGCGCGTCCTGGCGGACCGCCATGATGACGCCGCCGATCGCCATGAACGGTGCCATGATCATCACGTTCAAGCCCATCACCGTGAGCATCTGAACCTGCTGCACATCGTTGGTGGTGCGCGTGATGAGCGACGGCGCGCCGAACGTGTTGAGCTCGGCGAGCGAGAAGGACTGCACCTTGTGGAAGACCGCGTGGCGCAGGTCCCGGCCGAATGCCATCGCGGTGCGCGAGCCCCAGTACACCGAGATGATCGACACCACGCCGAGCACGAGCGTGACCGCGAGCATGATTCCGCCCTCGCGCATGATGAACGCGGTGTCGCCCTTGGCCACACCGTCGTTGATGATGTTCGCGTTCAGGTCCGGCAGATACAGGTTGGCGATTGCCTGAACGAGCACGAGCGCGGAGACCAGTGCGACTTGCTTCCAGTAGGGCCTGAGATAGCGGTACAGCCGCATCATCGTGCGGTCTCCTCTCCGTGCGTGGGATGAGCCCAGGCGCCGACGCCGCGCTCCTTGAGCACCGACTCGACGTGATCGTTGATGGCGCCGAGGATGCGCGTGAACTCGCCTCTATCGGCGTCGGACATCGTGCCCATGCTGACGTTGAGCATGTCCACGAAGCCGGCGTGCATGCGGCCTGCGAGCGCGCGGCCGGCATCGGTTAGGTACACGCGCGTGACGCGCGAGTCGGACTCATCGGGCCTGCGCTCGATCACGCCCGCGCTCTCCATCCGCTGGAGCATGGTGGTGACGGTCGGACGGGAGACGTGCAGCATCTCGGCGAGGTCGCTCTGGCTCATGCCATCGCGGTGGGCGAGCGCCTGCAGACAGCCCGCCTGGGCCGGGTGCATGTTCTCTTCGGCGAAGGTTGCCATCAGCAGGCGCCGGTGGAGCATCATGGCCCGCTTGAAGGCGCGGAACGCCTCCATGGTGGCGCCGTCTATCTCCTCGGGATCGAACTCGAACATGGGATGGGTCACGCGATCACGTCCTCGTGGGCGATGGTTAGCGCACAAAATGTTAGGAAACTAATGGTTAGGTCACTAACTTAATCCTTCTGGATGACGAATGCAAGCGTTCGCGGGGGTCGGCTGCGTTACACTCGGACGTGGCCTTTGGGCATACGGAAGGATGGTCGCCATGGACAGGGAGTCCATCGTCTCGGAGATCACGGCTGCGATGCGCGCGCACGACAAGCCGCGCCTGTCGATCCTGCGCCAGGTGAAGAACGAGGTGGACATCAAGGAAAAGGATGCGAAGCGCGAGGTGACCGATGAGGAGGTCGTCGCCGCGCTGAAGAGGGTACTCAAGCAGACGGGTGAGACGCTCGAGGGGTCGATCAAGGTCGGCACCAGCGAGGAGCGTACGGCGCTGCTCACCGAGCAGGTGGCGATCCTCGAGGGCTACCTGCCCACACAGGTGACCGGCGACGCACTGGTCGCGATCGTGGAGCGTGTGATCGCCGAGGGTGGCTTCACCGAGAAGCGGGACATGGGTCGGGTCATCGCCGCGGCGGCCGCCGAGTGCGGCGGCAACTGCGACAAGGCCGAACTGGCGAGGATCGCCGGCTCGAAGCTGGGCTGAGCGCGATGGACCTCACGCCGCACCATCTCGGCATCATCGTGAGCGACCTCGAACGCTCGAAGGCGTTCTACCGCGCGCTCGGCTTCGAGCAGGCCGATGAGCGCGTGGGCGAGGACAAGACACTGTCGTTCCTTCGGCTTGGCGCCCTGCAGTTGGAGCTCTTCGCGTACGTGGAGCCCGTGCCCGCTGCCGAAGTGCCCGAGCGCGTGCTCGGCTTTCGGCACCTTGCGCTCGAGACGCACGACATCGACGCTGCGTTCGCGGAGTTGCGAGCTGCCGGCGTGGTGCCGGAGGATGCGGCGATCCGTGAGCTGCCATCGGGCTGGCGGTTGCTCTTCTTCAACGACCCCGACGGGGTGGAGATCGAGATCAAGCAGGCGTAGGCGGGGTGTTCCCTGCGGAGTATCGGGAGGAAGCGCGATGGTGGCACGACGGATTCTGACGGTTCTCCTGTCCGGCATGCTCGTGGTCGGGGCGCTTGGAGGTTGCTCGGAGGAGGCTGCGCCGGAAACGGATGCGGCAAGCGGTGGCACGTCGAGTGAGCCTGCTGAGCTCACTGGCGAGTGGGCCAAGACGCTGCCTTCCGAGCCTGGGTACGCGTGGGACATCGCCATGTACGCGGGTGGCGAGACGATCCCGGCCGTGCTCACCGTGGCCGGTCCGTGGACGCTCGAGGCGGGCGCCGATTGGCCTGTCAGCACCACCGAGATCGTCGATCCGGCCGGGGTGGATGGTTTGGACGCCTTCACCGGCTACACCTACGTGGTGAAGATGACGGAGGGCGCCGGCGAGGTCTACTTCCCCCGGCAGGTGACCGACGAGTGGATGCTCCAGCTCGGCAAGATCACACCGACGGGCAGCGGTCCCACTGTGGAGCCGTACCCCAGCCCGCTCAGGTTCTGGCCGGTCGACTTCGAAGTGGGCGAGACGTTCGTGGTCTCGGACACGGGTAGTTTCGGCATCGATGCGACGGTCTTGGCCAAGAGCTCGGCGGTCGTACCGGCCGGCACGATCGATGAAGCCTACCTCGTGCGCTTCGACTACACGCCGCTCGCCGAAGGCGCCCTTGAGGGCACCCTCTACTACATCCTCTCGCCCGAGGTAGGGATCGTGGCGCTGTTCAGCGTTGCCGAGGGCGACGAGGCCACCGGGTTCACCGCGCTCGACTCGTTGCAGGTGCTCGTCACGATGCCCGAGAAGCGATAGCGCACCGGCCGATCGGAGGAACCATGCTCAACTCCACGCTCGAGCTCATCGAGCGACGCCGTTCCACACGCGCCTACGACCCCGCGCCGCTCACCGCCGGGGAGCGCGAGACCATCCTGCATGCCGCGTTGCGGGCGCCCACTGCCGGCGGCATGGTGCTCTACACGATCGTCGAGGTGGAGGAGCAGGCGCTCAAAGACCGTCTGGCCGTGACCTGCGACGACCAGCCGTTCATCGCGACGGCCCCGTGGGTGCTCGTCTTCGTCGCTGACTACCGGAAGTGGCTCGATCTGTTCGAGGCGAGCGGCTGCTTCGAGCTCGAGGGCGTCACTCCGCGGAAGGCGCCGGGCCCCGGGGACCTGCTCCTTGCGTGCTCCGATGCGCTGATCGCCGCCCAGACCGCCGTGATCGCCGCCGAGTCACTCGGCATCGGGTCGTGCTATATCGGCGATGTACTGGAGAACGGCGAGGTCCACGCCGAGTTGCTCGGCCTGCCGCCGTACACGCTGCCGATCGCGATGGTGTGCTTCGGCCGACCGCTCAAGCCGCAGGAGCCGATCCCGCACTTCGGCGAACATCTGGTGCACCGGAACCGCTATCGACGCCTGGAGGCGTCGGAGCTTGCCGAGGTGGCGACCGACCTTGAGCGCCTCCATGCGCCGCACGGGCTTCCTCCCGGCGTCACGAGCTACCCGCAGGCGGTCTACCGGCGCAAGTTCACGTCGGCCTACATGGACGAGATGAACCGCTCTGTCGCCTGGTGGTTGGAGCGTTGGCAGGACGGATAGCGCGGACCCACGTTTCCTTTTGACCCCAAAGCGGGTACAGCACCCTTCGGAGGAGCACGCCGGCGGATCGTCCGTCGGCGGGTGAGAGGAGGGGCGATGGGCATCTTCAAGGACATGCGTGACACGGCGAAGAACCTCAACGATCTGGCCCAGACCGGCAAAGAGATGCAGAAGGAGAAGTACGGCACGAGCAACCCGTTCAGTGTGATGAACCAGAGCGTGGCCGAGGCCAGCACGCTCATGCAGCAGGTCCAGCAGGAGCAGGCGCTCGTGACCCGGTTGATGACCGTGGGCATCGTGGGCCAGGGGACGATCAAGCAGCTGCGAGACACGGGCGTTCAGGTGAACATGCAGCCGCAGTTCGAGATCGACCTCGACGTGGTCGTGCCGGGCAAAGACCCGTATCCGGTGACGATCACGCGCGTGGTGCAGATGTCAGCGCTTCCGATGTATCAGCCCGGAGCGGTGATGCCGGTCAAGGTCGATCCTGACGATCCTTCGGTGGTCATAATCGGGTAAGTACCTGGCAGAGTCACTCCCGCATCATGAGGAAGGACCCATGGCGGAGGTCCGGTTCTTCCGCGCTTTCCGGGAGGAGATGGCTCTACGAGTTCGGTCCTGCAAGCTGGCCGGTTCACCCGGCCCCGACTGATAGGGAGAGCCACATGAGCGTTCTGGTTGGGAAAGAGGCCCCGGACTTCGAGGCCAGTGGGTTCCATCAGGGCAAGTTCGGCAAGTTCAAGCTGTCCGACTACCGTGGCAAGTGGGTCGTGATCTGCTTCTACCCGGGCGACTTCACGTTCGTTTGACCGACCGAGATCTCGGCGGTCGCCAAGAGGTATCCGCTCTTCCAGGAGCTGGGCGTGGAGGTCCTCTCGTTCAGCGTGGACAGCGTCCACAGCCACAAGGTGTGGGACGAGACCGAGCTCTCCAAGATGGTCGACGGCGGCGTCCCGTTCCCGATGCTCTCGGACGCGGGCGGCAAGATCGGCGAGCTCTACGATGTCTACAACGGTGCGGTCGATGTGCGTGGCCGCTTCATCATCGATCCCAGCGGCGTGATCCAGGCGATGGAGGTCCTCACGCCTCCTGTCGGCAGGAACCCCGAGGAGCTCATCCGCCAGATCAAGGCGTATCAGCACCAGCAGGCCACCGGTGAGGTCATGCCGTCAGGCTGGCAGCCCGGCGATCCCACCCTCACTCCCAGCGATGACCTCACCGGTCACGTCTGGGAGGTCTGGAAGCCGTAAGCACACCACTCGCGAACAGGGAGCCACCAAATGGAAGCGACCGATAGGGTTCTGGAGGCCATGAAGGCGGCCGGTGAGCCGGTGGCGGCAGGCAAGCTCGCCGAGATGACCGGACTCGACCGTGCAGTGGTCGACATGGCCATGGCCGCGCTCAAGAAGACGGGTGCGATCGAGTCTCCCGTGCGCTGCAAATGGCAGCCGAAGGCCTAGTGCCTGAGGGCATATAGAGAGAAGGGCCGTCCGAAAGGGCGGCCCTTCTTGCATCAGCGGCACTGGCGCGCTATCCGACCGTCTCGGGCAGCGGCCTGTCGTCGGTGAACCACTCGGAGGTGAAGTCACCCTCGGCGATCTTGTCGATCGGCAACCGCAGGTACTTGCCTGCGGCCTCCACCGCGACCGTGCCGTCATCGAGCAGGATCTCGGCTGTGCCCTCGAAGAGCCGTCGCGAGTCCTTCGTGATGCGGCCCCGTACGACGATCTCGCCACCGAGCGGTACCGGCTGCCGGTAGCGCACGTTGAGCTCGACGGTCACGCCCCATGCGTCGGGGTCGGTGAGGTTGATGGCACGGCCGATGGTCTCGTCGAGCACCGTCGAGGCGATGCCGCCATGGAGCCGTCCCGGGTATCCCTGGTGCTCCTCGCGGGGTGTGAAGACGCACGCCAGCTCGCCGCCCTCGATCTCGAAGAAGCGGGCATGCAAGCCGGCGGTGTTTTCGGTGCCGCAGACCATGCACATACGGCTGATGTTCTGGGCGGCGAGTACGGCGTGGGTCATCATGGATCCTTTCGACCGGGATGCCTCATTGTAGTCTGAGGCGCGGCGCCGGGCCGAGGAGATGCTGCGCACTCTTGGGAACATTCAGTGCGGGCGAGTCGGCGGTGAGGGGATGACATGCACGAGGAGTTCATGCGTCGCGCGATAGCGCTCAGCCGCGAGAAGATGCGCGCCGACGAGGGCGGGCCGTTCGCGGCGGTGATCGTGCGCGCAGGCGATGTGGTGGCCGAGGGTTGGAACCAGGTCACGGGACACAACGACCCCACCGCCCACGCCGAGATCGTGGCGATCCGCGAGGCCTGCCGGGCGCTCGGCACGTTCTCGCTCGAAGGCTGCGAGATCTACACGAGCTGCGAGCCGTGTCCGATGTGCCTCGCCGCGATCCACTGGGCGCACATCGACCGTGTCTATTTCGCCAACACCGCCGAGGATGCGGCGGCCATCGGCTTCGATGATGCGCGGCTCTACCGTGAGCTGGCGCTGCCGCACGGCGAGCGGACGCTGCCGATGGCGCGGCTCCTCGCCGATGAGGCACTGGCGGTCTTCCATGAGTGGGCATCGGATCCCGATCGGGTGCCGTACTGATGGCCGGGTGGCATACCCTGCTCGCATGCCCGCACTGCGGTGCAGGGCTGGCCGAGACGGGCAGCGCGCTCGCATGCGAGGCGGGCCACTCCTTCGACGTTGCGCGGCAGGGCTACGTGAACCTGTTGCCGGGTGGTGCGAGCGCCGGCACGGCCGATACGCCGGAGATGGTCGAAGCACGCATGGCATTCCTAGCGCGCGGGCACTTCCGGACGCTCGACGATACGCTCGCCGATGCGGTCGCTGCGGTCGTGGATGGCACGGAAGGCTGTGTGATCGACGTGGGTGCCGGCACCGGGGAGCATCTGGCCGCGGTCCTCGAACGCCTCCCGGGCCGCGCGGGCCTTGCGCTCGACATCTCCAAGCACGCCGCCCGCCGGGCCGCCCGGGCGCATCCGCGCATCGGAGCGGTGGTGTGCGACGCCTGGGGCACCTTGCCCGTTCGTGACGGCGTGGCGGCCGCCGTGATGTGCGTGTTCGCGCCGCGCAACGCTCCGGAGTTCGCCCGCGTTCTCGCGAGGGGCGGAGGACTCGTGGTGGTCACGCCGACGCCGCTGCACCTGGAAGAGCTCGTCGCTCCGCTGGGGTTGGTGAGCGTGGACCCGCGCAAGGAGGAGCGGCTCGAGGCCAGCCTCGGCGGGCACTTCGAGCGCCGGGCCACGCGAGTCGTGGAGTGCCGGATGAGCCTGTCCCGGGCGGACGCCCTCGCAGCCGCGCTCATGGGGCCGAGTGCGCACCATATGCTTCCGGGCGAGGCCGAGTCCCGGGTAGCCGATCTTCCGGAGCCGGTCGCCGTGACGCTGTCGGTGAGCGTCAGCATGTGGAGCATCGCTGGCGCCGGCTGAGGTACGAGCACCGCACGCTCGAGTGCCTCTGCGGTCTGGCGGACCACCGCCACTGTGATACCCGACACGGTATCGTGTGGGGGAGAAACGAGGGCGCCGCATTCGCGGCGCCCTCGTCGGTTCCCGGGACTTGACGGCGCTTACCGGCGCCTGCGGCCGCGGCTCCGGCTCGAGCTGAAGACGGTGCGGACCGCGCGTGTGGCGGTGCGCTCCGGGTTGGGGACCAGCCGCTGCTGAGAGTAGTCGAACCCGACCGCGTCGTGGCTCTCGAGCACGGTGCCGATCTTGACCTCGATGTCGCGAAGCTGCTCGTGCTCTTCGGGGGCGAGGAGCGAGACGGCCGTGCCGCTCTTGCCCGCCCGCGCGGTCCTGCCGATGCGGTGGACGTAGTCGTCCGGTGAGTTCGGCAGATCGTAGTTCACCACATGACTCACGTCGTCGATGTCGATGCCGCGGGCCACCACGTCGGTGGCCACGAGCACGCGGCAGCGGCCGCTCTTCAGGTTGTCGAGCGCACTCTGGCGCTGACTCTGGGAGCGGTCACCGTGGATCGCGGCACTCTTGATGCCGGCCTGATGCAGCACCTTGGCCACGCGGTCCGCGCGGTGCTTCGTGCGCGTGAAGACGATCACGCGGTCGAGGTTCTGCTCGTTGATGAGGTGCACCAGGAGCTGGCCCTTCTGCTGGCCGCCGACCGGGTACACGCGCTGGTCGATGAGCTCGATCGGCGTCGCCGAAGGAGCCACTTCCACACGGACCGGGTCGTGCAGTGTGGAGCTCACGATACGCATCACGTCAGAAGACATCGTGGCCGAGAAGAGCAGGTTCTGCCGCTCGGGCGGGATGGTCGCGATGATCTTACGCACCTGCGGCCAGAAGCCCATGTCGAGCATCCGGTCGGCCTCGTCGAGGACGAGGATCTCCACGTTGGAGAGGTTCGCCACCCTGCGCTCCATGAGGTCGAGCAGACGCCCGGGGGTGGCCACGAGAACGTCAACACCGCGCTTGAGCGCCTTGGTCTGCGGCTCGTAGCCCACACCGCCGTAAACGACCGCAACGCGGTGCTTGGTGTGCTTGGCCACCTGGAGGGCGACTTCCTCGATCTGTCCGGCCAGTTCACGTGTGGGGGTGACCACGAGCGCACGCGGGCCGCCCGGCCGCGGTTCGATCCGCTGCATCAGCGGCAGGACGAACGCGGCGGTCTTGCCGGTGCCCGTCTGGGCGCAGCCCACGACGTCACGGCCTTCGAGCACCATCGGGATGGCGTCACGCTGGATTGGGGTCGGGCTGGTGTAGCCCATGGACGTCACGGCCTCAAGAAGGCGTGGCGAAAGACCCAGATTGTCGAAACTCAAGTATGAGCTCCTTCCTCGTGCGCCATGTCAGGTCGCACTGCGGCAGACGCAGTTGTCCTGACAGTTCACGAGGAAAGCGAAGGACGACCGAGTCTTGGTTTGAGCGCCCGCATCAGAGGCGAGCGCGGTACGAGGACGCAGTATAGCCGCTGAGCAGCCAAAAAGCGAGTCTGCGCGGACTGACGCGGGTTGGTGCATATGCAAGAGACGCCCGATGGCATGCATCTGTGGACCCCGCAACGGGTATGAGTTCTGTGACACGAGGAGGAACGCCGTGCCCGATCCCACCGTGACCGTCCGTATGTTCGGCGCGCTCCACACACTGCGCAAGGAGCGCGGGTTATCGACCGTCGCCGACGTCGTCATCCCGGTCGAGGGACTCACCGCAACCGACCTCGCCGAACTGCTGGACCTGCCACTTGACCTGATCGAAGGCGTGTTCTGTAACCGTACCGTCTACCCGATGCGCCACCACATCGCCCCCGGCGACCGTGTGGCTTTCGTTCCCAAGGGAACCCCCGGACCGCACCGGTTCTTCCTCGGGCTGTATGCAGCAGGCAAGGAGGAGGGTGAAGGATAGGCGCCGACGTGAGGGAAAGCGGACACCGCACCGCTCGGAACACCTCCGATGGGGGGAAGTACTGCATGGTGGATCAGCGCGACGTGCGCTCCCCGGCCAGTGGGCGGCGTCGTGAACAATCGAAGGGAGCGGCATATGCGTGAGATCGTGCGTGTCAACATGGCCACCGGAGCTATCAGTAAGGAACCTCTTCCTGCTGCGTGGGCTCGCTACGGTGGCCGGGCGCTGACCTCCGCGCTCGTGTTCAAGGAGGTGCCGGCCGACGCGGATCCGCTGGGACCGGACAACAAGCTGATCATCGCCCCCGGTCTGCTCGGCGGCACGGCGGCACCGAACGGCGGACGTATTTCGATTGGCGCCAAGAGCCCGCTCACCGGCGGCATCAAGGAGTCGAACTCAGGCGGGACGGCTGCGCACGCACTGGGGAAGATGGGCATCGCGGCGATCATCATCGAGGGCGTCCCGGCGGACAAGACCGTGTCCTATGTCTTGCGGCTGTTCCCCGATGGCATGATCGATCTCGTCGCACGTCATGACCTGAAGGGTCTTGGGACGTACGAGACGGTGGCCGTGGCCAAGGGTATCGAGGCGGCGGAGCATCGGTTCAGCGACAAGGCGTCGTTCATCACCATCGGCCCGACCGGCGAGATGGGCATGAAGTCCGCCGGCATCGCGATGACCGACCCGCACGGCTATCCGAACCGGTTCGCCGGTCGTGGTGGTCTCGGTGCGGTGATGGGCAGCAAGGGCCTCAAACTCATCGCGATCTTCGAGGAGGGCCTGAAGGGCACGGAGCATGCCGACAAGGAAGCGTTCACGGCTGCGGTCAGGAAGTTCGCCAACGCGCTGACGACGCATGCCGTCACCGGCACGGCGCTTCCCACCTACGGCACCAACGTGCTTGCCAACATCATCAACGAGGCTGGCGGGTATCCCACACGCAACTTCTCGAGCGGTCAGTTCGAAGGCGTGGAGGGCATCTCGGGCGAGACCATGCGCGAGATCACGTTGGAGCGCGGCGGCAACGTCAAGCACGGCTGCCACACCGGCTGCGTCATCCAGTGCTCCCGGTACTATGTGGACAAAGACGGCCACTACATGACCAAGGGCCCGGAGTACGAGAGCGCCTGGTCGCTTGGGGCCAACTGTGGAATCAGTGACATGGACACGGTGGCCGCGCTCGACCGCAAGTGCGGGGACATCGGCATCGACACCATCGAGGCCGGCGTCATGCTGGGCGTCTACATGGCATCAGGCAAGATCGCCTTCGGAGACGGCCCGGCGGCGCTCGCGGCACTCGATGAGATCGGCAAGGGGACCGAGCTCGGGAAGATCCTCGGCGATGGTGCCGAGGCGACCGGCCTGGCGTTCGGGGTCAAGAACATCCCGGTCGTCAAGCACCAGGGCCTCCCGGCGTACGATCCGCGCCCGATCCAGGGGATCGGCGTCACGTACGCCACTTCCACGATGGGCGCCGACCATACGGCCGGCTACACCATCACGAGCAACGTGCTCGCCGTGGGCGGCACGGTCGATCCGCTCAAGCCCGAGGGCCAGGCTGCCCTCTCGCAGGGTCTGCAGATCGCCACGGCCATGCTCGACTCGCTCGGCTTCTGCATCTTCGTCGCGTTCGCGGTGCTCGATATGCCCGAGGCGTTCGAGGCGATCCACGAGATGGCCGCTGCCCACACGGGCGAGGCGTGGGATGCTGATGCGCTGATGCAGCTCGGCAAGGAGACGCTCACCTACGAGCGGCTGTTCAACGAGCACGCCGGCTTCACCAACGCCGACGACCGTCTGCCTAAGTTCTTCCTCGAGGAGAAGCTCGCGCCGCATGACGTGGTCTTCACCGTGACCGACGAGGAGCTCGACAGCGTCTACGCGTTCGTGCCCGAGGTTGCGGCACAGCTCGGCATCAAGTAGGCACCTGGCGCGCACCACACGACCCGTGGCATCGTGAAACCCGCGGTGCCACGGGCGTGTGTGTCTTCGGAGGCTGACGTGAAGGTCGATGTGGTCCTCTTCGCATATCTCGCCACGTTCCAGCCCGACGGTCGTGGCGGGCGGCACTCGCGCACGTTCGATCTGGAGGAGGGCACCACCATCGCCGATGTCATTGCGATGATAGGATTGCCCGACGAACCCCGTGTGGTGTTCGTGAACAGCCGGCATGCGCCGGAGGACCAGGTGCTGCGCGAGGGCGATCGCCTCGCGATCTTTCCGCCGGTGGCAGGGGGCTGACAGGGATGCCGGAATGGGACACCGATCCGCGACTCGCGGACAAGCGAGTGGCGATCATCGGTTGTGGGGGCCTGGGCAGCAACGTGGCCGAGATGCTCGTGCGAGCCGGAGTCGGCCACCTCGTGCTCATCGATTTCGACACGGTGTGCGAGTCGAACCTGAACCGGCAGGCGTTCTTTGCCGACCAGGTGGGGATGCTCAAGACCGATGCGCTGGCGGTGAACCTGCGGCGGATCCGGCCGGACGTGGACCTCACGCTGGTGCCCGAGCGCCTCACGACCTCCACGCTCGTGGCGGCGATCAGCGATGCAGAGGTGGCTGTCGAGGCCGTGGACGCCGCGGACACCAAGGCGATGATCACGGCAGCGTTCATGGACCACCTCCCCGGGATGTCCCTCGTGACCGCCTCGGGTATCGCCGGCCTCGGCTCGGCCAACCTGATCGTCACCGAGCGTCTGGCCGAGCGGCTCTACCTGGTGGGCGACCTCACGAGCAGCGTGTGCGCCAGCCTGCCGCTGTACGCCTCCCGCGTGATGGTGGCCGCAGCTGCGCAGGCGCACATGGCGCTTCGCCTCCTGCTCGGCGAGGACGAGCCCTAGCGGGCGCGCGTCGCGCGTGAGGCGCGGCTCGTGCTACGGTGCCCGCATGACCACCACGTTCCGATACGCCGCCACCTGTCCGAAGAGCGTCGAGCCGCTGCTCGCCGCCGAGTTGCGCGCGCTCGGTCTTGCCGAGGTGCGGGAGACGCGCGCGGCGGTGACCTTCACGGGCCCACTCGAGGCCGGCTACCGCGCCTGCCTGTGGTCGCGGCTTGCGAGCCGCGTGCTGCTCAACCTCACGGAATTCCCCGCCGCCACCGCCGAGGAGCTGTACGCCGGTGTCGCGGCGGTGCCATGGGAGGGTCATCTCGCCCCCGACGGTACGCTTGCGATCGACGTGGTCGGCACGACCTCGGGCCTCACGCACACACGCTTCGCCGCGCAGAAGGCCAAGGACGCCATCGTCGACCGGTTGCGTGAGTTGACGGGTGAGCGGCCTTCGGTGGATTTCGAGCGACCGGACGTACGCGTGAACATACGGCTCGCCCGCGAAGGCGCGCTGCTCTCGATCGACCTCTCCGGCACACCGCTGCACGAGCGCGGCTACCGGACGCCGGGCGAACAGGCCGAGGCGCCGCTGAAGGAGAACCTCGCAGCGGCGGTGCTCGTGCGCGCCGGCTGGCCGGAGGTCGCGGCCACAGGAGGCACGCTCGTCGACCCGATGTGCGGCTCGGGCACGCTCCTCGTCGAGGGCGCGCTCATGGCGGCCGATTCCGCGCCGGGGCTCATGCGGGAGCACTGGGGCTTCTCGGGATGGCTCGGTCACGATGCCGAGGTGTGGCACGCGCTGCTCGATGAGGCTGACGACCGTGCCGAGGCGGGTCGGACGCGGCTCGGGCTGATCGCCGGCTACGACGCCGATGCGCGGGCCATCGAGCTCGCACGCGCGTGTGCGAAGCGCGCCGGGCTCGGGGGCGCGATCACGCTCCGGCAGCGTGAGCTGACGGAGCTCACGGCACCCGAGGGCGCTCTGCCGGGCCTGGTGGTGACCAACCCGCCCTACGGCGTCCGGCTGGGCGAGGCCGAGGCCCTCGCGCCGCTGTACGCCACGTTCGGCGAGCGGTTGCTCGCGGAGTTCGATGGCTGGCGGGCGGCGGTGCTGACCAACGACGAGACGCTTGCCCGCGCCACCGGGCTTCGCAGCACCTCGGCGCATACGCTCTACAACGGCACGATCGAGGCGAAGCTCTACCGCTTCGAGGTCTCGCGCGGGCAGACGCGCGCCGAGGTGCGCCGCGCGCCCGAGGCGCGCTCGGCCGGTGCGCAGATGCTCGCCAACCGGTTGCGCAAGAACCTCCGCCACCTCGGCAAGTGGGCCCGGCGCGAGGACGTCACCTCCTACCGCGTCTACGACGCCGACCTGCCCGAGTACGCGGTCGCCGTCGACCTGTACGAGGGGGTCGGCGCGCACGCCGGGCGCCGTTTCGCGCACGTGGCCGAGTACGCCCCTCCGCCCGAGATCGAGGCGGCCGTGGCCGAGGCACGCCTCGCCGAGGCGGTCGAGGTGATCGCCGACGTCCTCGAGGTGGCGCCTGGCGACGTGGCGGTGAAGGTGCGTCGCCGACAGCGCGGCAGCTCGCAGTACGAGAAGCTCGCCTCACGCGGCGAGTTCGTGGAGGTCGCCGAAGACGGTCTGCGCTTCGAGGTGAACCTGCACGACTATCTCGACACCGGGCTGTTCCTGGACCACCGGCCCGCGCGGGCGATGGTGCGTGAGATGGCCGAGGGGGTGCGGTTCCTGAACCTCTTCGCCTACACGGGTGCGGCGAGCGTGTACGCCGCCGCGGGCGGCGCGGTCGCCATCAACACCGTCGATCTGTCGGAGACGTATCTCGAGTGGGCGAGGCGCAACATGGCGCTCAACGACCTCGACGAGCTCAAGGGTGTGCGCTACTTCGCGACCGACGCGACCCGCTGGCTCGCCGAGGAGCGCCGGCGGGTTGAGAGTGGACTGGCCGACCCGTACGGGCTCGTGTTTTGCGACCCGCCCACCTACTCGTCCAGCAAGAAGATGACCGAGCGGACCTTCGACGTGCAGCGTGACCACGTGCGGCTGATCGACGACGCGGCCGCGCTCCTCGGCGCCGAGGGCGTGCTCATCTTCTCGACGAACCTGCGCACATTCAAGCTCGATGACGAAGCGCTCGCGCACCTCGTGGTCGAGGACATCACGCCTGCGACGATCCCGCCTGACTTCGCGCGCACGTCGCGCATCCACCAGTGCTTTCTGGTGCGGAAAGGGTAGGCGGCAGAGACCCCCTAGATGCTTCCATACGGTCGGTTGTGCGGCTACGCTATGCGTGGGTGCGGTTGCATCAAGCAGAGAACGTCGGCCGGCTGCGGGGGTCCGAATGTACGACGCTGCTGTTCTGCCGAACGCACCGCGACAACTCGAGTCGCTCGTGCGCGATGGCGCCATCCCCGCGAGGCGGGTATGGGCCATGCTCGCCCTTCGGCCTCTACTTTCCTTCGCGCTGCTGCTGACTGTGGCGGGCGTCTTCGCCGCGCGTGGAAGCGCCGATGCGGTTCGCGAGTCTGCTGCCTGGTGGCTGTGGTTCGTGACCGTCACCAACGTTGTGACCGTGGTGCTGATGCGCCGGTTCGCGCATGCCGAAGGGCTTCGTCTGCGAGACGTGTACTTCATCAACCGGACTTCGTGGAAGGGCGACCTCCTCTGGCTGGTACTCGGTCTGGCGGTCACGGCGGTCGTGGCACAACCACCAGGCCTGGTGCTCGCGAAGGCTCTGTGGGGAGACGCCGCATTCCCCAATGACATGTTGTTCCAGCCGCTCCCTCTTCTCGCGGTCTATCCGTTGTTCGTCCTCATGCCCACCATCCATGCCTTCGCCGAACTGCCGCTGTACTGGGGCTACGTCGCGCCGCGGCTGCGCGCTCGCGGAATGACCGTGTGGCTCACGATCCTGCTGGTCGGCTCGGTGCTCTCGGTGCAGCACATGTTCTTCAGCTTCCAACTCGACTGGCGATACGACCTGTGGCTCGCGGTGAAATTCCTGCCGTTCGCGATATGGACGGGCTACCTGGTTCACCGCCGTCCGACCGTCCTCCCGTACATGATGGCGGGGCACTTCGCGCTCGATGCGCTGCTCCCCGTGCTCGTGTATATGGTCTCGACCGGCACGTCGCTGAGCTGACAAGGGGAGTCACAATGAGATTGAGCATTCTGCGTCTGCTGCGCGGCACGGCAATCGCGTTCGGCGCTCTTCTCGGCATCCTCGTTCTCGGCCTGCTGTTCGTGCCGCCCGCAACGCGGTGGTACACCGACTCGTGGGGAGCGACGCCCGAGGAGGTGGCTGCCGTGCTACCGGGTGACGATGTCGTGCCGGCCGAGCGAGAGATCTCGACCAAAGCGGTCACGATCGCCGCGCCGCCCGAGGTCGTCTACGCGCTCATCCAACAGATGGGGCAGCACCGAGCGGGCTGGTACGGCTGGGACTGGTTCTACCACGCCACCAAGTCGTCCGACTTCATCGACGGGCACTACTCCACGCGGATCGTTCCGGAGCTGCAGGACGTGGCGGTGGGCGATGAGATCTGGATAAACGACGCGGTGGCCTACGAGGTGGTCGAGCTCGTGCCGAACGAGTCGTTCGTGATGTACACAGGGTCCGTGTCGCACGAGGAGCTCGCATCTACGCCGCTGCCCGAGACATGGAGCGCGAATACGATGGCGTGGGTCCTCACGCCCACGAGTGACGGCGGCACGCGCCTGGTCGTGCGCCTGCGCGCCGATGGCACGGACACGGGCTTCACGAGATGGCTGTGGAACGGCCCGCTCAACTTCGGCGGTGCGCTGTTCTCGCACAAGACCATGATGGGGATCAAGCGGACCGCCGAAGCGCTTGAGGACTGAACATCACCGTATGCTGAAGCCGCTGGTTCCTTCGGGCTTGCCCCAGCGGACGTCCACGCGGTCGACCGATGCCTGTGGCGGCCCCTCGTGGCACCAGGCGATCAGACTCTCGACCGCCGCGCGCGGTCCCTCGAAGGCCGCCTCCACCTCGTCGCCAGCGTTGCGGACCCATCCCTCAAGCCCCGCAGCGCGCGCATGCCGGGCC
Source organism: Actinobacteria bacterium UBA6100 (assembly GCA_002423585.1). Lineage (GTDB taxonomy): Bacteria > Actinomycetota > Coriobacteriia > Anaerosomatales > Anaerosomataceae > UBA6100. The sequence goes on along the minus strand of DIWS01000012.1, from coordinate 87,306 downwards.
GTCTCGGCGCGGAAGTAGACGCCCTGGACGCGCCCGCTGATGACAAGGTGCGCCCGGACCACTTCGTCGGCTGACATCGGCACCCCCTGAGCGGTCGGTTCTCCTGTGAGCCTACTCCTTGATGGCGCGCTCCGACTACTGCCGCTGAGGTGCCATCGGCGTCGTCTCTTCGAGCAGGCCCGAGCCGATGACCTGCCGGAACGTCTCGTCAGGGATCGTCGTGTCCCAGTTGCCGGTGAACTTCGCCGCGCCGATGATCCCGAACCACAGCATCACCACGAGCAGCGGCCACGCCCACCACGCGATGCGCACGCGCCCGGCTGCCTTCGCTTCGAGGCAGCCCTCCACCGGGCAGACCTTCACACAGTCCATGCAGCCGTCGCACTCGGGCGAGCGCACGGTGCCCGCGTGCTGCACGTCGATACCCGCGTGGCACGATCTGGTGCAGCGCGAGCAGTCTATGCACGTCTCGGCATCACGCGTGACCGCGCACGGCGACGCCATCCCCACCACCGAGTAGAGCGCCCCGAGCGGGCAGACGTAGCGGCACCACACCGGGCCGAGCAGCATCGAGACCACGAACGCGAGTGCGGCCACGATCAGGAACAGCGGATGCCCGAACCCCTCGATGATCTTGATGTCCGCTACCCACATGTACGGCAGCTCGCGGAAACCGAGCGCCTCGGGGATCGACACCAGCCCCACAAACGCGAAGAAGAGCGCACCGATCACGTACCGCAGCGCACGCCCGGCGAGATCGAGCCACTTCGGCAGGCGGATGTTCTTGCCGCCGAGGAGCTTCCTGCCGAGAGCGGCTGCGGTCTCCCACACCGTGCCGACCGGGCAGATCCAACCGCAGAAGCCGCGCTTGAACAGCAGCGAGAGGGCGAGGGCGGCGAGGATGATGACGAGACCCGCGGGGAGCAGGGTGTCCCAGCCGCCGCCCTTCACCCAGGCGAAGAAGCTCGTGAAATGGCCGACCGGCAGAATGCCCGCCACCGCCTCCGGCCTCGCCACGTACGGACCCTCGCCCCTGGCCCAGCTCGCGAACGCCAGCAGGCGCGAGGCGAGCCAGACGAACAGGACGAAGAAGGCGCCCTTCACGAACCAACGGGACCTCAGTGCATCGAGCGCGCGGCGCGGAAGATCGGACATGCGGCGGGACCTCTCGTCGGAGTCGTGCGATGCGATGTCGGTCGCCGCTGCCGGACGGTGACACATGAGCACGGATTCTAGCAGAGGCCGTGCCTACTCAGCGTGAATGGCAGACACTAGCGCGTTGTCGGATGGTGCCGTACACTTTTCTGTGGGGCCAGAGGCGGCCCTTTGGATCTGCGGCGTGACACCCGCGATCTCGCGGGGGACGAGTCGCGTCGCAATTGTTTTGCCCTACGGGGCGAGAGGATGGGTTTCATGGCACAGGGTACCGTCAAGTGGTTCAATCCGGACAAGGGCTACGGCTTTATCTCGCGTGAGGATGGCGACGATCTGTTCGTCCACTTCTCCGAGATCCAGGGCGACGGCTTCAAGACCCTCGACGAGGGCGCGGCTGTCGAGTTCGACGTCACCGCAGGCCAGAACGGCAAGATGCAGGCGAGCAACGTTCGCAAGATCTAGCCTTCGGCTCAACATGACACCACAGGGAGCGGCCCCAATAGGGGCCGCTCTTCTTGTTGCGAAGCTGTCGCTGATCGGCCGGGTCTACCCCCGGCGCAGTTCGTGCAGGGAGGTCGGCACAGCAAGCAGGGACGCCGAGCCCTTCTCGCACAGCAGCCGCTGCGAGGGGTAGATCGACCGGCTTCCGGTCATGAGGTATGCGACCACGCAGACGATCACCACGTGCGGCAGGGCGTTCGCGCCGAGTAGCTCGACCGCCATGATCGAAAGCGCGAGCGGTGTGTTCGACGCCGCGGCGAACATCGCCGCCATGCAGACGCCCGCGGTGAGCGCGAGTGGCAGCCCCAGAGGACCGGCGAGCGCGCTGCCGAGCGTGGCCCCGATGAAGAACAGCGGCGTCACCTCTCCGCCGAGGAAGCCCGCGCCGAGAGTGATGGCGGTGAAGACCACCTTGAGCGCGAACGCGTACCACACGCTCGGTTCGTTGAAGGCGCTCATGATCGTAGGCGAGCCGAGGCCGAGGTAGTCCGAGCTGCCGACGAGTTGCCACAGGGCCACGACGGCCAGTCCGGCGAAGGCCATGCGCAGTGGCAGGCTGCGCACCCGCATCTCGAGCAGCGACTTGATACCGTGCGTCATCTCGATGAACGCGATCGCCACCATCGCCACGAGCACGCCCACGAACGTCCACTTCACGGCGAGCACCGGGTCGATCGGGAGCACATCCACCTTCGGGAGGAGCGAGTGATGAATGCCGAGCGCGCGCACCGTGAAGTCGCCGACCACGGAGGCGACGAGGGCGGGCACCAGCGCGGAGTACTCGAGCTTGCCGAGGTGAACGACCTCAAGCCCGAAGACCGCACCCGCGATCGGCGTCCCGAACACGGCGCCGAAGCCTCCCGCGATTCCGGCCGCGAGCAGCTGCGTGCGAGTGTGGGGCTGCACGTGGATGCGCCGCGAGATCTCGTCGGCGAGTGCCGCGCCCATCTGGACGGCGGCGCCCTCACGTCCGCCGCTGCCGCCGAAGAGATGCGTGATGACCGTGCCACCGAGTACCCAGGGCGCCACGCTGAGAGGGATGCGCTCCTTACTGTCGTGAACGGTGTCGATCACGAGGTTGTTGCCGCGCCGTACGTAGCCACCCCACCTGTGCAGCATGAGGCCCATGATGAGGCCCGCGAGGGGGAGGGCGAAGATGATCGTCTCGTGGGACGTGCGGTAGTCGGTGGCCAGCTCGAGCAACCATAGGAACAGCGCCGAGGCGGCGCCTACGGCAACCCCTACGAGCGTGCCGAGGAACACCCACTGGATGAGACGGTGTGTGCGCTGGAGCATCGGACTCCCGGGTGCATCGTGCGCCAGGTCTCGAGGGAGCAGATGGCGCGGCGAGTAGGGACTAGGGATCGTTGGCCGCGCACGCGCGACGGTTCTGGCGGATCCCACCGCCCATCTGTTGGTGCCACCGTAACGCAAGCGGCGTCCCCGCTCAATCAAGGGAGACGCCACTCGCGTGGTTTGTCCGCCCTACCGCTGCCGCGCGGCGTTCGCAAGGATCGCGTCGTGCCAGTACTGCGCCATGCCTTCGTGGATCTTCTCGTAGGTCGCCGTGAAGCGTGGATCCGCGATGTACATCTCGGCGAGGCCCACGTGCATCTCGTGCGCGCACGGGTAGAACCACGTGTCGATCTGGAGCCGCGCCTGCTCGGCGAGGTCCATCGCCCGCGGGTCGTCTGCGGATACGCCGTCATCCATCAGGCGTGCTGTGTCTGTGCCGATCTGCTGGCTCTCGGCCTTGAAACGCTCCCAGTCCGCCTTGGTGTAGCGGGCGGTGCGCCGCGCCGACTCCTTGTAGGCGTCACTCTCGCCCCAGCGCTCACGCGCCTCGTCTGCGTATTCGGCCGGATCGAAGTCGCCGAACACCTCGAACATCTCCTCAGTCGTCATGCGTACACCTGTCCTTTCGGCGTTGATGGCTCGCTCCACCGAGGTGATGAGCGCTTCGGTGCGGACCGCTTTGTGCATCAGCAGTTCGTGCTGGAGTTCGAGGGCAGCCCTGCGGTCGAACGCGCCACCGGAGAGCAGGGTCGCGATGTCCTCGAGCGGGATCTCGAGTTCCCGGAAGAGCAGGATCTCCTGCAGCCGGTCGAGGTCGTCGCGGCTGTAGAGCCGGTAGCCCGCATCGGTGCGCGCCGAGGGAACGAGCAGGCCGATCTCGTCGTAGTGGTGGAGCGCCCGCACGCTCACGCCCGCCAGGCGGGAGACCTCGCTCACGGTGAGCGCTGCATCCTTCGTCGTGCTGGTCGATTCCGTCATCGATCGTTCACCTCCGGAGCGGAGCATAGACCCTCACGTAACGTTAGGGTCAAGTGCCATGCATCGGATTTCCTCGTCTTCTGCACCAACGCGCTACGATGAGCGGGGTCACGCATTCGGAGGAGGCGCTCATGGCACAGCGTGGGTGGCGCACCAAGCGCGGTCGAAAGGCGCTGGCGGCGGTGGTGTACGCCGTTCTCGGCAGGGGACTCGTCGCGTCCGCGCGCCTCGACGAGCGTGTGCGCGGTGAGGTGCGCTCCTGGCCGGATGGAGCGGTGGTGACGCTCCGCATCGCTCCGTTCGGGCCACAGGTCTCGTGGCGAGTTTCGGGTGGCGTGCTCACCTACCTCGGCGGGGCCGAGGCGCCGGCCGACCTTCTGGTGACGTTCAAGAGCGTGGACGACGCGATTCCGCTCCTGCTCGGCATGCAGGGAGTGCTTGCCGCGTTCGCCGAACATCGCGCCACTGTGCGCGGCGACCTCGCGCTCGCGATGTCGCTCGTGCGCTGTCTGCACATCGTCGAAGGCTATCTGTTCCCCGACATCATGACGCGTCGCATCCTCCCGCATCCTGCCGAACGTCGCGCGAGCCACGCCACCGCCTACGTCTTCCTGCTGTTCCGGACCGCCTCCCTGGAAGGAGCCGCCTCGTGATCCCCGACTACTACGAGTTCTGCAACTCGGCCAAGATCGTCTCGGGCAGCAAGGCGATCGAGCATATCGGCTACGAGCTGGCCGCGCTCGGCGCGAGCAAGCCGCTCGTGCTCACCAACAAGCAGCTGCTCGAGCTCAAGGTGGCCACCGTGGTACTCGACGCGCTCAAGGACACCGAGGCCGAGGTGGTCGCGGTCTACGACGACGTGCCGGTGGACAGCTCGGTCGCCGTGGTGAACGACGTGGCGCGCGTGTACCGGGAGACGGGCGCGGACGCGATCGTGGCTGTGGGCGGCGGCTCGGTGCTCGACACCGCCAAAGGCGCGACGATCGTCCTCACGCACGGCGCCGAGGATCTGATGGAGTACCGGGGGGCCGAAAGCTTGGTGGGCAGGCGCGCGATCGCGTTCATCGCGATCCCCACCACCGCCGGCACCGGCTCGGAGGTCACCTCAGCGGCCGTCATCAAGGACACGGAGCGCCACGTGAAGATGGGATTCACCTCGCTGTCGCTCTTGCCCGATGTCGCCATACTCGACCCGCGGATGACGACCGGCCTGCCGCCCCGGCTCACCGCGTCCACGGCGATGGACGCCCTCACGCACGCGGTGGAGTCGTTCAGCTGCGTGCAGGCCAATCCGCTGTCGGACTGCTACGCGCGTTCGGCTATCGACCTCATCCGCGAGTATCTTCCGAAGGTGATGGCCGACTCCAAGGATCCGAAGACACGCCTCGCGCTCGCCAACGCGGCGCTGCTCGCCGGGGCGGCGTTCAGTAACGCGATGGTGGGCATCGTGCATGCGATGGGGCATGCCACCGGCGGTGTGGCGGGTGTGCCGCACGGCGACGCGATGGCGATTCTGCTGCCGCATGGCATGGCGTACAACCTGGGGTGTGCGGGCGACCGCTATGGCGAACTGCTGCTGAACCTCGCTGGTGCCGAGGCGTACGCGGCGACGCCCGCGGCCGAGCGGGGCACTGCTGCGATCGCAGCAGTGCGGGCCATGATGATGTCGTTGCACGAGAGCGCCGGTCTGCCCCTCACGCTCGCCGAAGCCGGTGTGCTGCCCGAGCAGGTCCCCGACATCGCCAAGGCCGCGCTCAACGACGGTGCGATGTCGATGAACCCGAGGCAGCCGACCTACGAGGAGCTCGTCGAGATTCTCAAGGGCGCGCTGTGAACACCTTCGGCTGGATGGGCCGGGTGTTGCGCATCAATCTCACCACCCATGATGTCACCGACTACCCGTGGGGTGACGATGACCGGCGGACGTGGCTCGGCGGCAAGACGATGGCTGCGCGCATCCTGGCAGATGTGCTGCCGAAGGATGCGGACCCCTTCGGTCCCGAGAACGTGGTGGTGATCGCCACCGGCCCACTCACGGGAACCGGCGCGCCGTCGAGCGCGCGCTTCGACATCTCGGCGTTGTCCCCGATAACGGGCCTCGTGGCCTCGTCGAACAGTGGCGGGCCGTTCGGGACCTATCTCAAGCGGGCCGGGTACGACGCGCTCGTGCTCACCGGTGCCGCAGAGGCACCAGTGTGGCTCGAGGTGAGCGAGGTCGGCGTCACCTTCCACGACGCGGACGGCGTATGGGGCCAGTGCACCGGCGAGGCGCAAGCGGCGATGGCGGACGCGATCGCCGCGCGCAGCGGGACGCTCGCGATCGGACCTGCCGGCGAGCACCGGGTGCGCTACGCGAGCGTGCTCTCGGGTGAGCGCGCCGCAGGGCGCGCGGGGATGGGCGCGGTCCTCGGCAGCAAGAACGTGAAGGGAATCGCGGCGTGGGGTGAGCGGAAGGTCGCGGTCGCGCATCCCGAGAAGTACCGCGCGCATCTCAAGAAGTGGACCGCCTCGCTCAAGGGGCATCCGATCGCCGGTGGTTCGCTTCCCGCATTCGGTACAGCAGGCTTTCTCACGCCGATGCAGGAGCTCGGCATCGTGGCCACGCGCAACTTCGCAGCCGGACGCTACGAGCACGCTGCCAAGCTCGATGGTCGGGCGCTCGCCGAGCGGCGGCTCGTGGGCAACACAGGGTGCCTCTCGTGCCCCATCCGCTGCGCGCGTGTGGTGGAGCTCGACGGCCGGAAGGTGAAGGGTCCCGAGCTCGAAACGCTCGTTCTCCTCGGCGCCAACATCGAGAACCCCGACCTCGACCGCATCATCGAGTGGAACGTGCTCCTCGACGAGCTGGGCCTCGATACGATGTCGACCGGCGTGACGCTCTCGTACGCCATGGAGGCCGCCGAGAAGGGGCTGTGGGACAACGGCCTGCGCTTCGGCGAGACCGCCGGCCTTGCCGCGCTCTTCGAGGACATCGCGTACCGTCGTGATCTCGGCGACGAGCTTGCCGAAGGATCGCGCATCCTCGCGGAGCGCCATGGCGGCGAGGGGTTCGCCATGAACGTGAAGGGTCTTGAGCTCGCCGCCTACGAGCCGCGAGGTGCGGTGGGGCAGGGGCTCGGCTATGCCGTGAGCAACCGCGGCGGCTGCCACCTGAACGCGGGCTACGCCGTGGCGCTCGAGGGACTCGCGCTCCGGATGGATGGACGCTCGTCGCGGGGCAAGGCCGCGCTGACGGCGTTCTTCCAGGACCTCATGGAGGTCGTCTCCTCCTCGGGCGTGTGTCTCTTCACGACGCTCGGCGTGCTTCCCGGCGCGCTCGTGGAGCATCCCGAGCGCGGTCTCGGCGCCCTGGTGGCGCGGGTGTTCTCGTACTCGGGCGGCGTGATGCGCCTGCTACGCGTGCTCCCCCGAGGGCTCCTCGGCATCCCGATGCCGCTCGTGCCGCACATCCGCGCGCTCGAACTCGTCACCGGCGAACGGTTCCGCTTCGGCGGCTTCTGGTCGGTGGGCGAGCGAGGCTACAATCTCGAGCGGATGCTCGGCCTGCGCTTCGGCAACGGCGGTGCGCTCGGCGACACGTTGCCGAAGCGGCTGCTCGATGAGCCACAGGATCCGGCCGATCCGTCGAGCGTGGTTCCGCTCGAGGCGCTCAAGGTCGACTACTACCGCCAGCGCGGCTGGTCTGCCGAAGGCATCCCGGCCCCAGGGCTGCTCGAGCGGCTGGGCGTGCATGTGAACTAGCGTGACCCGGGCTTCGAGCGCTGGAGTATCCTGGGCTGCATGACCGCGACCATCATCCTCGCACTCTCCACATCGCTCCTCTTCGGCGTAGGCGACTTCCTCGGCGGTGTCGCCACACGGCGCGATACGGCGTATGCGGTCACCGGCACGTCGCACCTCCTCTCGATCGTGCTGATGGTCGTCGCGGTGCTTCTTCTGCCCGCCGCGCATCCCACGGCAGCCGACCTGCTCTGGGGCGCGGTCTCCGGCCTCGCCGGTGTGGTGGGGGTCATCTCGCTCTTCGGCGCACTCGCGGTGGGGCGCATGGGCATCGTCGCCCCGATCTCGGCTGCGCTCTCCGCCTCGCTGCCTGCCATCTACGACCTCGCTACCGGCACCACGCTCGCGCCGCTCACAATCGCGGGCATGGTGCTCGCGCTCGTGGCGATCGTGATCGTGAGCATCGCACCCGACGAGCAGCTGCACGAGCCCGTCCATGAGTACCGGCCGCGCCGCGCGCTCGGACTCGCGATGCTCTCGGGCGTCGGCTTCTCGGGCGCGTTCATCTCGTTGTCCTTCACCGCCGCCGAGAGTGGCCTCACCCCGGTGCTCGCGGCCCGTGCGGTATCCATACTCGTCGCGGTGACGCTCGCGCTCCGTCTGGGACGCGGTTTCCCCGTGGATCGCACCGCACTCGCGCCCACGCTCGGCGCCGGTCTCACCGACGTGCTCGCGAACATCACGATGCTCACCGCGATCCGCCTCGGCCCGCTTGCGATCGCGTCCGTGCTCGGCTCGCTCTTCCCCGTCGTCGTGGTCACGCTCGCCAGGGTCTTCCTCGGCGAACGACTGCACGTGTGGCAGAAGGTGGGCGTGGCCATCGCGGTGGTCGCGGTGCTGCTCTCCGCGCTTCCGTGACCCCACTTCGGGTACTGTTATGTGCACAGGACGTCCCGAGGAGGTGCGCCGAATGCTCGAACTCGACATTCCCGGATACGGTGCGCTCGCTCTCAAGCATCTGGTGCTCGACGTGAACGGCACCATCGCGGGCGGCGGGGAGCTGCTGCCCGGTGTAGCCGAGGGTCTGGCGGCGCTCGAGGGCGTGCTCGAGCCCGTCGCTATCACGGCCGACACGCAGGGAACGGCGGCCTCACTCGGCGAGCGCCTCGGCATCGACGTCCACGTGATCGCATCGGGGTGGGAGGCGGGCGACAAGCTCGCGCTCGTCCAGGATCTGGGGGCCGACTCGGTGGTTGCCATCGGCAATGGTGCGAACGACGCTCTGGTCCTCAAGGCATGTGCGGTCGGCATCTGCGTGATCGGTCCCGAGGGCGCCTCACACGCAGCGCTCGAAGCGGCCGATCTGGTGGTACCGTCGATCGAGGCCGCGCTGCAGCTACTGGTCGACCCGCGTCGCCTGCTGGCGACGCTCAGGACCTGAGCGGAGCGCGCGATGAGACCCCGCATCACCGTCGTCGGCGGCGCGAACCTCGACATCGTCGGGATCCCGACGGGCCGCTTCGCGCTGCGCGACTCGAATCCCGGACACGTGCGCCGCAGTCCGGGCGGCGTGGCCCGCAACATCGCCGAGAACCTCGCCCGCCTCGGTGCCGAGGTGCGGCTGGTCACCTCCTTCGGCGAGGACGACGTGACCGAGTGGCTGATGGCCGAGTGCGAGGCGGCGGGCATCGACACGTCGTACAGTGTCCGCGCATACGGTGTGCCCGGTTCGCGCTATCTTGCGGTCTTGGATGGCGCGGGTGACCTGGCCGCCGCGGTGAACGACATGCGCGCGCTCGAGGCGCTCACGCCCGACGCGCTCGACCCGGCGGCGTTCGCGGACGTCGATGCGGTGGTGCTCGACACCAACGTGCACGGCTCGACCGTCGCGCGGGTGGCCGAGCTGGCCGGCACAGCGCCGCTCCTGCTCGACCCGGTCTCGACCGCCAAGGCCAAGCTGGCGCAGCCGATCCTCGGCAGGCTCGCCGTGCTGAAGGCGAATCTGCGTGAGGCCGAGGAGCTCTCGGGCGCGGCGGGCGCTGATGGAGCGGCAGCCCGGTTGCTCGAGGCCGGCATACGGCATGTGGTCATCACCATGGGACCCGCCGGCGTGCTCTGTGCCTCGTCCGACGAGACGTTCCGCATGCCGGCGCCAGCCGCCGAGGTCGTGAACGTGACCGGCGCCGGTGATGCCTTCACGGCAGGCGCAGCATGGGGCCTGGCCTCGGGCATGTCGTTCAGGGACATCGCCGAATGGGCGAGCGCGCTGTCGGCAATCACGCTCGAATGCGAGCGGACCGTTTGTGAGACCATCACCGCGGATGCGGTGCGCGCACGGATGGAGGCGTCTCGATGAGACCGCACATGAGGATCGCCGATGAGGTGAAAGATGCGCTCGACGCCGGGCGTCCGGTGGTGGCGCTCGAATCCACCATCATCTCGCACGGGTTCCCGTACCCGGCCAACGTGGAGTCGGCCAGGGAGTGCGAGCGGATCGCGCGCGAGGAGGGTGTCGTCCCCGCCACGATCGGTGTGATCGGCGGCCAGCTGGCCGTGGGGCTCTCCGAGGAGGAGATCGAGCGGCTCGGCACGAACCGCGACACGCCGAAGGCGAGTCGCCGCGATCTGCCGATGCTGCTCGCCACCGGTTCTGACGGGGCGACGACCGTGGCCGGCACGATGGCGGTCGCCGCCATGGCGGGGATCGGCGTCTTCGCCACCGGCGGCATCGGTGGTGTGCATCGCGGTGCCGAACGTTCTATGGACATATCGGCCGACCTCGAGGAGCTTGCGCGCACGAGCCTCGCGGTGGTCTGTGCGGGCGCCAAGTCGGTGCTCGATATCGGGCTCACGCTCGAGTATCTCGAGACGCACGGGGTTCCGGTGCTCGGGTACCGGACCAACGTGTTCCCGGCCTTCTACACGCGCGACTCCGGCTTCGGGGTCGACGCCCGTTTCGAAACGCCCGACGAGATCGCTTCGGTGCTCCAGGCCAAGTGGGAGACGGGTCTGCTCGGCGGCGTGCTGGTGGCGAACCCCATCCCCGAGGATGACGCGCTCGACAAGGCCGTGATCGACGACATCATCGACGCGGCGCTTGCCGAGGCGCGGGAGAGCGGCGTGCGCGGAAAGGCCATCACGCCGTTCCTGCTCGCTCGCATCCACGAACTCACCGGTGGAGCGAGCGAGATGGCGAACAAGGCGCTCGTGTGGTCGAACGTCCGTGTCGCTTCGAAGATCGCCACCGCGCTCGCCTCACGCGCGAGCACCGCCCACATCGCCGGGAGGCACTCGTGACAGACGGACCCAACGGAAAGCGCGCGTTCGACGAATCGCTGCTTGAGATGGTGCGGGGCGCCGAGGCCGACTTCCTCGCGGGCAAGCGGGGTCGGTACGGCGATGTCGAGGGCGCCGTGCGCATCTTCCTCGAGATCCTGCGCGGGTTCGAGTTCATGCAGGTCGACCGTCCGTGCGTCACCATCTTCGGCTCGGCGCGCTTCCGCGAGGGGCACAAGTACTACGAGCAGGCGCGTGAGATGGGGCGCACGCTCGGCGAGGCCGGATTCTGCGTGATGACGGGCGGTGGGCCGGGGATCATGGAGGCCGCCAACCGCGGCTGCAAAGAGGCGGGTGGTCTTTCGATCGGCGCGAACATCCACCTGCCCAACGAGCAGCGCCCGAACCCCTACATCGACCGCTTCATGGAGTTCGAGCACTTCTTTGTACGCAAGGTGATCATGGTCAAGTACAGCTCGGCGTTCGTCGTCTGCCCCGGCGGTTTCGGCACGCTCGACGAGATCTTCGAGACGCTCGTGCTCATGCAGACCGACAAGATCGACGACTTCCCGGTCGTCGCGCTCGGCGCCGACTTCTGGGCACCGATGATCGACTTCTTCCAGAGCAGGATGGTGGCCGAAGGTACCATCACGCCCGCGGACATCGACATGATCCGGATCACCGACTCGATCGACGAGGCGATGGTCCAGATCCTGAGCAGCCCGGACGCGCGTCCTAGCGGCGCTTGAGGTCGCGCGAGAGCGCCATCGCGGCCCGCGCGCCTTCGCCCGCGGCGATGATGATCTGCTTGCCCGGTGTGTCGGTGACATCTCCTGCCGCGTAGATCCCCGCGGCACTCGTGGCACCACGGTTGTCGATGACGATCTCGCCCTTCTCGTTCATCTCGACGAGGCCGGCCGTGTACTCCGAGACTGCGATCGATCCGCTCTCGATGAACACGCCCGAGACCGCGACCGTCGTCTCGGTGCCCTCCTTCGGATTCTTCAGCTTCACGCCGGTCACGCGGGAGTCACCCACGATCTCGGTGACCTTCCAGCCGGTCATGAGCGTGATGGTGGGAGCAGCCGCCACGCGTTCGAGCATCGCCTCGGGTACCTTGGGCGCCTGGAGGGAGATGAGCGTCACGCGCGCGCCGAGTGCGGCGAGTTCGAGCGCGGCGTCGGCCGCCGACTCTCCCGGGCCTACCACGGCCACATCGGCGTCCTTGAAGAACGCGGCATCGCAGGTGGCGCAGTACGACACGCCGCGGCCCACGAACTCCTGCTCACCGGGCACCGCCAGGCGGTTGGGCGCCTTGCCGGTTGCGATGACGATCGCGCGGGTGGGCAGCACGTTGCCCTCGCGCGTGTAGACCTCGTAGCCGTCGTCAGCGGGGACGATGGCGTTCACGAGCTGGCCCTCGAAGCACTCCACGCCAAACTGCGCCACGTGGTCGCGGAAGTTCTGCACGAGCTCCTTGCCGGTCACCAGGCGCCAGCCAAGGTAGTTCTCGACCTCACCCGCCCAGGCGGCCTGGCCGCCTACCTCGCCGCCCACGATAGCGGTCTTGAGGCCTTGACGGGACGTGTACATCCCGGCGGTCAGCCCTGCCGGTCCCGCGCCGATGACGACCACGTCGTAGCGCCCGTCGTCCTGCCCGTCCATCGGTGCCCCTTCCGCTCCGGCGCCGCACATCGCGCGGGTCTCCGTCATGTCACAATAGCCGTACCCATACGGAAGGCCGAGTATGCCAAGCGCACGAGTCGCCGTCGTCAAGTGTGACACGTACGATGCCCCCGCTGTCGAAGAAGCCGTGACGCGCGGACTCGCGCTGCTCGGCGGTGCGGCCGAGTTCGTGCGTCCGGGCGAGCGCATCGTGCTCAAGCCGAACCTTCTTGTTGCGAGCGGCGCCGACAAGGCGGTGACGACACACCCGGCGGTCTTCTCGGCGGTTACGCGCGAGCTTGCGGCAGCGGGCGCCGAGCTCTCCTGGGGTGACTCGCCCGGCTTCGGCACGACGCTCGGCGTGGGCCGGAAGGCGGGCATCGCGCAGGCTGCCGAGGCACTCGGCATCCCCGCTGCCGACTTCGAGCACGGGCGCGTGATGTCGTTTCCCGACGGGCAACTCATCAAGCAGTTCACCATCGCCGAAGGGGTCGCCGCCGCCGACGGGCTCGTCTCGCTGCCGAAGCTGAAGACACACGCGCTCACGCGCATGACCGGTGCGGTGAAGAACCAGTTCGGCTGCATACCGGGGCTGCTCAAGAACGAGTTCCACTCGCGGATGCCGGATATCGAGCACTTCAGCCAGATGCTCGTGGACCTCAACCGGCTCATCATGCCGCGCCTCGCGGTCATGGACGCCATCGTGGCCATGCAAGGCAACGGCCCGCGCAACGGCGACCCGCGGCACGTGGGCGTGCTGCTGCTCTCCGATGACGTGGTCGCGCTCGACGCGCTCGGCTGCCGGATCATGGCGCTCGACCCCACGCTGGTGGACACCGTCGTCTACGGAGAGCGGTGGGGACTCGGCAGCGCGACCGATATCGAGCTCCTCGGCGACGAACTGCCCGTCTTCGAGGACTACGTCGTGAACCGCAGTCGTGCTTCCACCACGGGCGGGCGGATGAGCAGCCCTACGGTCAAGCGTCTCGTCACGCCGCGGCCGTTCATCGTGGCCGAGCGCTGCACGAAGTGCGGCACGTGCGTTGAGGTGTGCCCCGTGGAGCCGAAGGCGGTGGACTGGCCGGGCGGTGACCGGAGCGTGCCTCCCGCGTACGACTACGAGCGGTGCATCCGCTGCTACTGCTGCCAGGAGATGTGCCCTGAGCGCGCCATCGAGGTGAAGGTGCCGGTGCTGGGGCGGATCATCAGGCGCTAGCCGTCACTCGTAGACCAGCCGCCCCTCCAGCGCGCGTCCCACGTTCTGGTGGCCACGCAGCCACTCGTCGAGGACGTCCTGCGCCGAGGTGGCGACGACCTTCGAGTCTCCTGCCGCCGTCAGGTCCTGGGCGGTCACGTGGAGGTATGCCTCGCTGTTCGCCGCGTGGTAGCCCTGGAGCCCCACGGTGTAGATCGCATCGTCGGCCACCTCGCCGCCGTTGACGACGAGTGATACCAGCACCCCATCCGAATCGCGATATCGCGCCCGCACGTTGCCGTTGACCTGGTAGCACTCGCCCTCGCCGTCGCGGTTCTCGGCGCGCATCCAGTGCGCGAACATGCGCTTCAGTGTGGCGCCGGTGATCGTATAGCGCGTGACGCTGTCGTCATACGGGAAGCAGCCCATGAAGTCCATCAGTGTGACCGTGGGGCCGAGCTCCTTCACACGCACCGATCCCGCGCCGAGGAGCATCACGTCCAGCCCGAGCGACTCGGCAAGTGCGTCGGCGAGCAGGTTGCCGAGGGTGGTCTCCTGTTCGCGCAGCGGGTGCGTGAGCTCGCCGGTGAACTTGCAGATCACCACGCCGTACTTGCGGTCGACGATGTCCTTGAACGAGTCGATGAACTCGGTGAGCTTCAGGTCGGGTTCGGCGATGTGCTCGTCGATGGGGATGAGCCGCCACGTCCAGTTCACGATCGAGTTGGTGTCGTCGTCCACCTCTATGTCGAAGCGGCCGATCTGGTTGGTGCCCGTGCCCGCCTGCACGATGAGCACGCCGTTGACCTGCGCGGGCTCGCTCAGGATCGTATGCGAGTGTCCGCCGATGATCATGTCCACACCCCACGCCGGGTCGAGGTGCTCGGCCAGCTCCTTATCGCTCTCAAAGCCGATGTGGGTGAGCAGGATGGTGAGATCGATGTCGTCGTTCTTGTACGCGTTGGTGATGCGGCCCACCTCGTCGGCGGCCTCGTGGATGTCCACGAACGTGCCGATGAGCTCGTCGAGCTTGATGGCGTCCAGCGCCTTCTCGGTGAGGATGCCGGTGAACAGGATCTCGAAGCCGGCCTTCTTCATCACGTAGTGCGGCATCATCATGCGTTTGTTGAACGGCTTGATGTAGATGTTGGCGTTCACGATGGGGAAGTTGGCGATCTTCTCGAGGAACAGCAGGTGCGGCACGCCGTAGTCCACCTCGTGGTTGCCGAGGCTCACGATGTCAGGCGCGAGGTAGTTCATGACCTCGATGGTCGAGACGCCCTTGAAGTCCGAGTCGATGATCGAGCCCTGGAGCATGTCGCCCGAGATGCAGTAGATGACGTTCTCCTCTTCGGCGCGCACGCGGTTGAGGTAGCCCGAGAGCAGCGGCAGCCCGCCGGTGAGCGGCCCTCCGCCCGCTGCCTGCTCGGCGAAGAAGTCGCCGTGCATGTCGTTGGAGTGCAGGATGGTGAACTTTCGTGTGCCCATGGAGCCCCCCTGTAGCGTGGGCCGGTATCTGCTGGTGATGTTACCCAACCCGGCGATGGGGTGATGGTTGGGGAGACCACGACAACGGCGTGTCGCTGAGGAATGTGGCTAACTCACCACAGCCGGTACCAGCCGTCGCGCTCCTCGATGATCGCAGGCACGCCGTAAAGCGACGAGAGCGCCGCGGCGGTGAGCAGCTCGCGCTTGGGCCCGTCGCGGAAGACGCCGCCATCCTGCAGCATCACAACGCGGTCCACCTCGGGCACGATATCGCTCACGTGATGCGTGACGATCACGAGCGCCGAGCGCTTGGCGAGGCGACGGATGAGCGCGAGGAAGTGGTAGGTGCCCGCCGGATCCAGGCCGTGCGTGGGCTCGTCGAGCACGAGCAGGGCGGGGTCGTGCACGAGTGCGCGGCCGATGAGAGCCCGGCGCGCTTCGCCCGTGGAGAGCGTGTCCATCGTGCGTTCGGCGAGCGACTCGATCTCAAGGTGCGCGAGAAGCTCCTCGCCGCGGGCCGTCATCTCCGGCGTGACCTCGCCGCGCCGGTACAGCCCGATCGAGCCGAAGTAGCCGGAGAGCACCACGTCGCGCACGGTCACGGCCTTGCGGTGATCGTCCTGGAGCGTGTCGCTCACCACGCCGAAGATGCGGCGCGCCTCAAAGAGATCCCAGCGCGCCGCGCCGCGCAGCAGCACAGGTGTCTCGTCTCGCGCGAGCGGGCGCACGTCGCGCGTCACGAGCCCGATGAGCGTGGACTTCCCGGCGCCGTTGGGGCCGAGGATCGCCACATGTTCACCCTCGTGGAAGGCGAGCCGCTCGATGTGCAGGATGGTGCGTCCGTCGCGGACGACCTCGGCATCGCGCAGTTCGATGAGCGGAGTGTCAGGCACTTACGCGAGTCCGGCCTGGCGGAAGACGTCCTTCACGGCACCGAGACTCCCGTTGACGTTGAACTTGTACTTGCCCGAGGCAGCCTTGATGACCAGCTCATCGGGCGTGTTGTGCTCGTCGTCCGTGATACCGATCTTGAACTTGGCGCTCTGGAACGCACCGCGCTCGATCGCGAAGTTGCCGGGATTCTCGGCGAGGGCTGCGTCCGGTGACATCTGCCAGTACGCCTCGTGGTAGTTCATCGATGAGCCGAGCTGCGCGCCCCACTGCCCGAAGAACCCCTTACCCTGTGCCTTCGCCGAGTCGCGCGCCTGGTTGACCATCGCGGTGATCTTCTCCTTCGTGAGCTCGGCGAAGACCAGACGACGGTCTGTGATCATGAGGGTGAACGTCTTCTGCTTCATCCCCATGAAGCCGCCCACCTGTGTGAGGTTGCCGATGACGGCGATCACGCGTTCGCCAGAGGCGGCGGGCTGCGCGGGAGCGGACGCCACACTGGCGGGCAACGACCTGCCGCAGGCGGTGCAGAAGACCTCGCCAGGCGCCGCGGGAGCTCCACATGCGCCGCAGAACCGGTTCTCGGACATCTCGGCTCCTACTCTCGTGGGGACACGTCCGAGTGTAGCCGACTCACGACTGACAGGACCATCAGAAGGTCGGGGTCGCGCTGCTTGACGACCGCACGAAAGGGTATAGAGTAGTGAACGTTCACAACGTACTGAACGTTACAGACAGCCGTACTACACGATCGATCTCACAGGGGGTGTTGATGGACACACACGCCGATCAGGATGCGGTGATGCGGTTCGTCGAGGAGTTCGGGTCGTACTTCGCCGGGTTCGGCCTCAGCCGGGCCACCGGGCTCATCTGGGCGTACCTGCTGATCTCGGACCCGCCCGAGCAGTCGACGAGCTCGCTGATGGAGGCGCTGCACGTGAGCAAGGCCTCTGTGAGCACCGGCGGTCGACAGCTGGCCTCGATGGGCGCCATCCGGCGAACCCACAAGCGGGGAGAGCGCGAGTGGCAGTACAGCGCCGATCCGGCGATCTTCTCCACGCTTCTCAAAGCCAAGGTGCGCGAGTACACCAACATGCGGCTTCTGCTGGAGCGTGGGATTGAGGCGGTCGGGGACGATCCGGCGAGGCGTCGCAACATCGAGGAGATGCGGGACATCTTCGCCTTCTATGAAGAGCGCGTCCCGGCACTGGTCGACGAGTACATGGCGAAACGGAAGAAGGAAGGACGATGACAGAGGTCACGACAGGAAGCGGAGCGGCCATCCAGGTCGAGGGGCTCCGGTACAGCTACGGTGATCTCGAGGCGGTGAAGGGGATCGACTTCGAGGTGCAGCCCGGTCAGATCCTCGGCTTCCTCGGCCCCAACGGCGCGGGCAAATCCACCACGATCAAGATGCTCACCGGGCAGCTCACACCGAAGGCCGGCGTGGCGCGCGTGCTCGGCATCGACGTTGCCACCGACAACCCGGAGCTTCAGGCGCGTATCGGTGTCTGCTTCGAGGAGAAGAACCTCTACATCAACATGTCGGCCAGGGAGAACCTCGAGTTCTTCGCAAGCCTCTACGGCATCAAGGACGCCGACGCCGAAGGAGTGCTCCGGCGCGTGGGTCTCGCCGATCGCGCGAAGGACCGCGTGAAGACGTTCTCCAAAGGTATGCGGCAGCGCATGATGATCTCCCGTGCGTTCATCAACAAGCCCGACGTGCTCTTCTTGGACGAGCCCACCGACGGGCTCGACCCGGTCACCTCGGCGGCCATCCGCAGGACCATCCGAGAGGAGGCCGAGCGCGGTGCGGCGGTCCTCCTCACCACCCATGACATGTTCGAGGCCGACGAGCTCTCCGACCGCGTGGCCTTCATCAACGAGGGCGAGATCGTGGCGCTCGACTCGGCCGAGAACCTGAAACTCAAGTACGGCACCCGCTCGGTGAAGGTGCGTCTGCGCGATGGCGATGGCGTGCGAGAAGAGATCCTCCCACTCGACGGCGATGGGTCGTCATCGCGGCTCGCGGAACTCGCCGCCAGCCCCGATCTCATGACCATCCACACCGAGGAAGCGACGCTGGAGCAGATCTTCATCCAGCTGACCGGTAGGGGGCTTGAGGGATGAGCCGTACCGTGTCGCGCCCCGCGATCATCGGGGCGCTACTCAAGAAGGAGTTCAAGGCCTACTCCCGCGATACCGTGTACCTGCTGCTGACGCTGCTGGTGCTGATCGCGGTGCCGATCGTCTTCCGCGCTCTGCCCGATTCCGTGGACGAGACCATCACTCTCGCGGTCTCACCGCCGGTCTCGGTTCTGGTCGAGGAGGGCAAAGACGCGCTCCGTGACCTCGGCGCCACAGAGGAACAACTCGCCGAGCTCGACGAGGCCGATCTTACCGGCGAGCAGGAGGGCCTGCTCCTCCTCGAGTTCGAGGACGAGGAGGAGATGACCGGCGTCATCGAGGGCACCGTCGAGGCCTGGCAGACCGAGGGCGGCGAGTTCGTCTTTCGCGACAAGGAGGCCGACGAGGACAAGCCCGACGATGCCGAACGCGTGAACGTGGACATCGGTATCGCTTTCCCGGCCGGCTTCATCTCAGATGTCGCCACCGGCGAGGACGACATCACCGTCACCGTCTACTCCGACGCGGGCGTGCCCGAGGAGATCAAGGGCGCGATGCGCTCGTTCGTCCGCGAGGCCGCCTATCAGCTCGCCGGCAAGGAGTTGCCCGTCGACCTGCCTGCCGAGGAGTCCATCGTCCTCGGACAGGACCGCTCGGGCGATCAGGTGACGCTGCAGGAGAAGACGCGTCCGCTGCTGCTCTTCATGATCCTGCTCATGGAGACGTTCTCCATGGCTTCGCTCGTCTCGACCGAGGTGCTCCAACGCACGGTGACCGCCGTGCTCGTGACGCCGGCGAAGGTGGGCGACTTCCTCGCGGCCAAGACGATCTTCGGCACGGCCCTGTCGCTCTCGCAGGCGCTCATCATGCTGGCGCTCATCGGCGGGATGACCGCCGAGAACTGGTCGCTCTTGCTCGTCGTGCTGCTCATGGGCGCGATCATGTTCACCGGTGTCGCGATGTTCGTCGGCTCGGCGGGCAAGGACTTCATGGGCCAGCTGTTTTACGCGCTTCTGTTCACCATCCCGCTGCTCATCCCCACGTTCTCGATCATGTTCCCGGGATCGGTGGCGCCCTGGGTGCGCATCATCCCCACGTACCCGATCATCGACGTGCTCGTCCAATCGACGGTCTACGGTGCCACCTGGTCTGACTCGTGGGGGTCGCTTGCCTATGCAGCGGTCTGGCTTGTGGTGCTCTACGGCGCCGGCCTCATCGCACTCAAGCGGAAGGTGGAGTCGCTATGAGTCTCTCTCGCATATGGAAGGTCCTGCGCAAGGACCTCGCGCTTGGACCGCGCTCGCCGATCTTCCTGTGGGCGATCGTGCTGCCGGTGGCGCTCACCGTGATCCTGCAGGTGGCGTTCGGCTCGCTCTTCGATCCCGAACCGCGGCTCGGGATCGTGGACGAGGGCGATTCGGCCATAACCGCAGGTGTCGAGGACATGGAGGGCATCGAGCTCACCATGCTCGATGATGAGGCCGAACTGAAACGGCAGGTCGAGGCTAACGATCTCGACGCGGGGCTCATCCTCCCCGAGGGCTTTGACGAGGCCGTGAAGGGTGGCGAGAAACCGGTGCTCCAGTTCTTCATCGGCGGCGAGAGTTACGCCTCGAACCGCATCATCCTTACGGTGACCACCCTCGATCTCGTGCGCGAACTCGAGGGGAGCGAGGCGCCGGTGATGGTGGACATCGTCGACTTCGGGGAGGCGGGACTTCCCATCTCGATCCGCCTGATCCCGGTCATCGTCTTCTACGCGCTGGTGATCGCGGGGTTGTTCGTGCCCGGCTCCAACATCGTCGAGGAGAAGGAGCAGGGCACGCTCACGGCGATCCTCGTCACGCCCGTGAAGTCCGCCGAGGTGCTCGCAGCCAAGTGGTTGTTCGGCGTGATCCTTGCGTCGGTGATGGGCGTGGCGTCGCTTGCGATGAACGGCGCGATGGGCAGCAACTGGGCCGAGGTCGTCCTGGTTGTGGTCATCGCGGCGATGCTCTCGGCCATGCTCGGCGTGGTCGTGGGTGTGTTCGCCAAGGACTCCGCGATGATGTTCGGCATCGTGAAAGGGGCGGGCATATTCCTGTTCGCGCCGGCGGTGTTCTACATCTTCCCCGACTGGCCGCAGTGGATCGCCAAGCTCTTCCCGCTCTACTGGATCATCGAGCCGATCTGGCAGGTGTCGGTGATGGGCGAGTCCGTGACCACCGTGTGGAGCGAGCTTGCGGTCGCGCTCGGCATCACGGCAGCGCTCGGCGTGCTCGCGTGGTGGCTCGCGAAACGTATGCAGGCGCAGATGGCGGGGCAGTGATGCTGCGTACCTTGAAGGAGGTCGCGTGATGGAGTGGTACTGGTGGGCGCTGATCGTGGTGGCCGTGGCGGGTATCGGCTACCTCAAGCTCAAGGTGTGGGGCAAGATCATGGAGAACATGAAGGCCAAGAAGGCCGCACAGGCGGAGCTTGACGACGAGTAGGGGTGCGTTCAGCCCAGGATGCGCGGCGGCAGGAACGGCCCGATGCACATCCACAGGTAGTAGAGCAGCTGCACGATGCACAGGCAGCCGACGGGGATCGCCACCACGAGGATCCACCAGCGGGCCCGGTCGGCGCCGAGAGGCGGCGGGTCCTGGGCGATGTCGCGCTCGCGCACCACGATGCGATCGTCGTCGAGGCGCACGGCCCTGAGGCCGGTCATCCACATGCCGAGGCTCCTCGACAGGCCCCGGCGCAGCACGAGCCAGTAGAACGCCGCCCAGATGAGGAGCAGGCCTCCCATGATGAGCTGCAGCATGGGCACGGGTTCGGGCACGATGAGCCCGGTGTAGCCGAGCGCGGTAAGCCACCAGTACGCCACATGTTCGGCAAGCTGGATCCACACCGGTGCGAAGATCGAATCGCCGAAGCCCAGGATCGCGAGCGCTGCGAACGCGATCGACGTGGGCACGAGCAGCATCGGGCCGAAGCCCACCACCACATCGGTGGCCCAGGCGCTATAGCGGCGACCGAGTGAAGCCGGCGGCACGGGCCGTCCCTCCTCCGGCCGGAGGCGACGTTCGACGATCTCGGAGGCCACCTCGGCGGCATCGCCGAAGTCTGCGAGCACCGCAGCCGCGTCGCCGCGTTCGCCGATCTCCTCGAACAGGTGCGTGCGTATCTCCTCGACGGTGTCCTCGATGTCGGCTTTCGGCAGGCCGCGCAGACCGCTGCGCACGCTCTGCAGGTATCGCTGGACCTCGCTATGCTCCGTTTCGGTCATCGCTTCTCGCCCCTCAGATCCCCCATTGCTGACGATACGGTGTCCCACTCCGCCCAGGCGCGCTCAAGGAATGCGCGGCCGTCGTCGGTGATCCGGTAGTACTTGCGAGGCCCCGCGGGCCCCTCGTCCGACCATGCTGCCGAGACGAGCCCGTCGGACTCCAGGCGCCGCAGGACGGGGTAGACGGTCCCCTCGCCGGCCGCCAGGCCGCCGCGTTCCTTGAGCTCGCGGACGATGGCGTAGCCGTAGAGCTGCTCGCGGTCGACGAGGCTGAGGATCATCAGCTCGACGATGCCCTTGCGCAACTGGGTCGACCAAGAGGCGAAGTCATCGGCGGCCGTCGGTTGTGCGCGCTTGGGCACATGCATCCTGTCTCGCGACGATACTATGCAATAGACAGTACCAGGCATTGCGAGGTATTCGCAAGCCGCCAGATGGCAGGTGGGGTAGACTGCGGGGTGCCGCCGAGCACGACAGGAGTCGGCCTTTGAGCATCATCGACGTCCATACGCACGCGTTCACCGACGCGCTCGCCCCGAAGGCGATACCCTCGATCGTCGCTGTCGCCAACACCGGCGGTGGCGTCACCGCGCACTACGACGGTACGATCGCCGGGCTCATCGAGGCGATGGACCGCGCGGGCGTGGATCGCTCGGTCGTCGCCCCGGTGGCGACGAAGCCGTCGCAGGTGACCACGATCAACGACTGGATCATCTCGCTTCCCCGCGAGCGGATCATCCCCTTCGGCGCGATGCATCCTGACTTCCCGGATCCCGCGGCCGAGATCGCGCGCCTCGCCGGTCACGGCATCCGCGGCATCAAGATGCACTCCCGCAACCAAGACTTCCTGCCCGACGAGCCGCGGATGGCGCCCATCTATCGGGCGCTCATCGAATCGGGCCTCATCGTGCTGTTCCACGCCGGACGGGACATGGTGGAGTCGGGATTCGAGGCGAGGCCCGCACACTTCGCTCGTATGCTCGACGCCTACCCGGATCTCACCTGTGTGCTCGCGCATATGGGCGGCTACCAGTTCTGGGGCGAGGTGTGCGATCAGCTCTGCGGACGAGATGTCTACCTGGACACCGCATACGTGCCCGGCAATCTGCCCGATGACGAGCTGCTCGCGCTCATCCGTAGTCATGGTCCGGAGAAGGTGCTGTTCGGCTCGGACGGGCCGTGGACCGACGTGCGGGAACAGATCGCCCATATCTCACGGCTGGGGCTCACCCCGGCTGAACTCACCGATGTCCTCGGCGGGAACGCGGAGCGCCTTCTGGATATCTCGTAAGCGCCGGCTGCGTATCGGAGCCGGGAGGGTACAATCGTCTGAGGGCGGCACAGAGAGGAACGTCATGAGCAAGCGCATCCTCATCGTTGAGGACAATCCGCAGAACCGGTATCTCGTGTCGTTCCTGCTCGAGCAGCAGGGGTACGAGCTCAGCGTCGCCGAGGATGGCGCAGAGGCACTCGAGATGCTCGAGGGCGATGCTCCCGACCTCATCCTGATGGACATGCAGCTGCCGAAGGTCGACGGTTACGAGGCTACCCGGCGGATCAAGGCGAACGAGCGTCTCCGCGATATCCCGCTGGTGGCGCTCACAGCGCACTCCATGCGGAGAGACGAGCAGCGTGCGGTGGATGCCGGTTGTGATGAGTTCGTCACCAAGCCGGTGGACGCCGACGGGCTGTTGGCGCTCGTGCGGCGCCTGCTCGGGGAGTAGCGCGCAGCGCGCGTGACGCTTGCGTTCGAACCGGGCGTTGGGTACTCTCTTGCAGCACCACCCGGCCAGGTAGCTCAGTTGGTAGAGCAGGGGACTGAAAATCCCCGTGTCGGCGGTTCAAGTCCGTCTCTGGCCACCATAGAAGTGAACGAAGAGCCGTCCCGTTGGGGCGGCTCTTCTGCTTGTTTACCGCGCGTACCCGCCAGTATCTGACGGTAAGACTATGGTTAGCAATAGTTAACTACGGGTAAGAACACAGCGTAACCCCGGAGAGGAGACGAAGGTGCCCGAGTTCGTGAGTGTCCCGGTCCCGGTAGATCGCGTTCAGGAAGTCTACGAACTGCTCTCACGAGAGCCGTTCAGGCCATCTGCCGAGCATCAGGTCACCGGGGGCGGCCGTTCGGAGGTCTGGACCCCATCGATGATCGATCGGATGTTCATCGAGTCGTCGTCCGCGATGAGGCGGATCCTCCTCGCTGTAGCCGAGGGATCACCGGGGTGGGTCACCATCAAAGACATCTCCCTCAGCTCTGGTCTGACCGCACGCCAGGTCGTCGCCTCGCTCGGTCCGTTCGAGAAGCGCGTCCGCGGTCGCTACGCGATGAAAAGCTGGCCGTTCGAGGCACGGCACTTCGTCGATGCAGGCATCTTCAAGTACTCCATGTCCCCGGAAACGGCGGATCGGATCATCACGTTGGCGGCAGACGTTCGTGAGCAAGAGGGAGGCGAGGGCTAGAAGTGACGGACAGCACGCTGGCCCGGAGTGCCGGGTCTGCATCTATCGTACGCGCGCCTCAAGGAGGAGAGAGAAATGCTGTGGACCATCTTCGTCATCCTGGTAGTCCTCTGGCTGCTGGGCTTCAGCTTCGAGATAGGCGGCAGCCTCATCCACGCGCTGCTGGTGATCGCGCTGATCGTGCTCGTGTACAACCTGGTCACCGGTCGTAGGTCGTAGATCGGAGGCGACCACGAGCGCGACCGAGAGGTCGTCCGACTTCTCACCACATACACAGGGAAGTGAAGTGCCATGGTCAACGCAAGTGCGGTATCGACAGATCGTCACAGCCAGGTCCACACGGAAGTCCGTGCACCTCTGGAGACGGTCGTATCCCGAGTGGTCATGTTCGTCTTCGGCGTCATCGAGGTACTCATAGCGATCCGCTTCGCTCTCATGCTGTTCGGCGCGAACGCCGAGGCCGGCTTCGCGAAGCTGATCTACGGAGTGTCCGGCGTCTTTGTGGCGCCGTTCGCTGCGCTGTTCGACACGCAGGAGGCCGGCGGAGCCGTCTTCGAATGGAGTTCGCTCGTCGCTATCGCCGTCTACGCACTGGTGGCGTGGGGGCTGGTCGCGCTGATCCGTGCCGTGAGCCCGCGCGAGCAGGCTCAGACGGTAGAGCGGGTAGTGAAGCAGGACGACACGACGGCAGCTCAGTAGCCGAGGAGATGCTCCGATGCCCTCGGCGGCATCGGGACGGTTGGATGTTCTTGACGGGTGGATAGGATCATGAATACGCGCAGGAGGGTACGTTCGATCTCACTACTACTGGCACTCTCGCTTGTCGCCGCGCTGATCGCACCTGCGACAGGTATGGCGGCAGAGCCGACCGTGCCGCTCGGGGCTGCCCAGGACTTTGCCATCCTGGCCGGCCAGACGATCACCAACACCGGAAACAGTGTGATCACAGGACACATCGGAGTCTCACCGGGTTCCGCGGTCACCGGGTTTCCGCCGGGCGTCGTGTCCGGAACGATGCATTCGAACGACGCTCTTGCGATCCAGGCGCAGACCGACTGGACCACGGCCTACGACAACGCGGTCTCGCGACAGGTCACGACGACTCTCGCGAGCCCCGAACTCAGCGGGCTTACGCTGACTCCCGGCGTCTACAGCTCGGGCGGCGCGCTCGCGCTCACGGGCACGCTCACGCTCGACGCGCAGGGCGACCCCGAGGCCGTCTTCATACTCAAGAGCGACTCCGGCCTGACGATAGGTCCCGGCAGCGCCGTTCGCCTCATCAACGGCGCCCGGTTCTGCCGGGTCTTCTGGCCGGTTGCAGAATCCGCCACCCTGGGAGCGAACGCGACCTTCGTGGGGCACATCCTCGCGGTCACCACCATCACGGTCGGGGAAGGCACGTCCGTGGAAGGGCAGCTGCTGGCACATGACGGCGAGGTCACGCTGATCAACAACGTCGTCGCGAACGACTGGTGCGCCTCCTCGCGAGCGATCGCCATCACGAAGAGCGCGAACTACATCGCAATGTCCTCTCCAGGCTCCGTGACGTACACATACCTTGTGACCAATCCCGGCACGGTCGTACTGAGCAACATAGTCGTCACTGACGACAAGATCAGTCCCGTGACGTACGTCTCGGGTGATGCGAACAGCGATGCGCTTCTGCAGCCCGGAGAGACGTGGGTCTACACCGCGACGGCGAATCTCGCTGCGACCACCACGAACACCGCCACCGCCACGGGCGCCACCACGGGGACCCCCGTCGAGGCAGTCACAGACACGGCCTCCTACACCGTGACCATCGGTCCGAGGACCGTCACGGGCGGACAGCTCCCGAAGACCGCCACACCTTGGTACAACGTGTTCCTTGCGAGCATCGTGATGATGACGCTCGGAGCGGTGGGTCTATCGAGAACCGCCAGAAGGACCAATGGCCGAGACTAAGCGCGCACGAGCCAGGCCCTCTCTCGGCATGATCCTGTCCCTGGGGTGCCTGGTTCTCGGAGTCGCAGGCTTGCTGTGGGCTTCGGTGAACATCGGGGCGCACATGGTGCGCCCCGATGTGCTCATCGTCGGCCCGGATTCCGGTCTTGTCGCTTCAGCGGTGGCAAAGAGGATACCGCAGGGAGGGTATGCCGAGTCGGTCGCCCCCTCCAGCCCGCCCGTCTCGCAGGTGCTCTATCCCGTACGCCCTGCGGAGGGCGACCCCGTCGGGACGCTCCTGGTCCCGGCTCTCGGTCAGACGTTGCCGATACTCGAAGGGACCGGCAATGACGTACTCAAGGAGGGCGTGGGGCATTACGTCCAGAGCGTCCTTCCCGGGGAACCGGACAACTGCGTTCTCTCAGCGCATCGCGATACGCACTTCTCGGTCCTGGAGGCTCTGAAGACCGGTGATCGGTTGATCGTCCAGACATCGGCTGGCACGTTCACGTATGAGATCAGCGGCATCCGGATCGTCGACAAGGATGATCGGACGGTGATCGTACCCACCGATCACGCGGTCCTGACGCTGAGCACCTGCTACCCGTTCAACTACGTGGGGAGCGCCCCGGACCGCTACATCATCAGTGCGGATATCGTCGCTCCGTAGCCTGGAAGTCCCCGTGGGCCAGGACCGCCGTCCCTTGGTCGAGCGTGCTGTCTGCGTGCTCGTAAACCAGACCGTTGGGCACAATCACTTCAGAGCGCGCGTATTCGGGAGTCAGGCGGTGGGGCCGGGCTCGCTCCGAGGCTGCGCGACGGTCGGATGGCGAAGGGGTAGGCATGGACATCCCGGTCGACTCACCGCTCGCGTACATCGGCTTCCTCCTGCTCATGGTCGGTGGCTTCATGGTGCTGGCCGGGCTGGATGTGATCACCGTCCAGCAGGTCTCCGTCCAGAAAGGGACCAGGACGTGGGTGATCGGACTCGTCTTCGCTGTGGTGGGTCTGGTGCTCCTCGTCCCCGAGCTCATCCCGGCCCGCGAGACCTCCCCGGCCGACACCGTCACCGAGACCGCCCCCACGCCTCAGGCCGACCCGACGGACGCGCAGACCACCGAAGTGGCCGAACTGAGCGCCGACTGGCGCTCGGCCACGTTCGCGGTACCGGGCGGGTCACTGTGGACCAAGCCCGGGGACGGGATCTACACAGCGACCGGCGCGGTCGACACCTTCGCCTGGTCGGACGAGACCATCGACGGGGACCTGGAGTTCCTGGTGGACGTCAGCAGCACGAGCCGGACCGGTGGGGCCAACATCGTGATATACGGTGACGGGAAGGGCTTCTCACCCGGGTGCCTGATCTTCTGCGTGGCGAACGACTATCAGTGGATCATGAAGGACTCCGTCTACAACACTGGGACGTACCTCGGGGAGACATCCGCGATGAGCATCGACTTCGGCGAGCAGGCGAAAGCGCACACGATCGGCGTGCGCATCGCGGGGCCGATGGCAGTGCTGTCGGTCGATGGCACCGACGTCGTCTCGGCCCGACTGGACGATGGCCTCGCCCGTACGGGGAAGATCGGGCTGTACAAGCACTCCGGGAATCCTGACGTCACTTTCAGCAACGCGCACGTGAGGACTGCTGTGGGGAGTGAGTAGCCTACTCGAAGCGCGCGGGCCTGAACGCCGCGTGCCAAAAGACCCTGGCGGCCAGCAGCAGTGCGGTCCCCACGCCGATGTAGATCGCGCCCATGATCCCGGCGCCCACCAGGTCCGGATGCACGACAAGCCGGCGCAGCAGCATGCCGCCGCCCATCATCAGCGCGACAAGCAGCCATGAGCGCACCGAGAAGAAGCCGAAGAAGTGGGCGCGGCCCCGCTGCCTGATGCGAGCGACGGCCTTGGAGGCGACGCCGTCCAGCAGCAGTCGGGCCTTCAGCACGCCGAGCACGAGTCCGGCCGCGAGTGCCCATGCGTGCCAGGAACGGTCGTGGACGTACCCGGTACCGCGTACCAGCAGGATCGATGCGCCGATGAGCCACATGGCTGCCGCCGACACGAGTTGGGTGCGCTCGGCTGCGGGTGGTGAGATCCAGCCGGTCATTCGAGAGGTCTTCATGGGGAAGTGCGGCTCCTCGGCCACGCGGGCGGCGGCGCGGCGTTCGCGCACGGTTGGATGGGTAGACGCTCGGGTAGGACCTTCCTCAGAGAGCAAACCATACACCAGGAGGGAGACTTCCATGCCAGGCAGCGTCTACAAGGTCATCGAACTGGTCGGGACGAGCAGCGAGTCGTGGGAAGCGGCCGCCCGGACTGCGCTCGAGATGGCGGCGCAGACGGTTCAGGACCTTCGTGTCGCCGAGGTGGTCACGATGGACGTCCGGCTCGACGACAACAAGGTGGTCGAGTATCGCGTGAAGATGAAGGTCTCCTTCAAGTACCACGCGGACTTGAACAGCTAGGCTATATCGCCAGGTCTCGCGATGAGTAGAAGCGGTAGGTGCCTGCTGTCGCGAGTGCGACTATCGCCACCGAGAGCACGACGAACACCGGGTCCAGAGCCCCGTCGGTCATGAGCGCTCCGGCCTCGAAGTACTTGAAGGGCGTGAAGTACTTCAGGAACTCCAGGTCCTTGTTCAGGTTCACCACGTAGTAGAGCAGGAACATCCCGAACATGATGGAGGTCGCCCGCGAGGCGGCCGACTTCGGCTTGTGGCTGGTTCCGGCTACGGCCGCGCTGATCGCGAAGAAGATCACCTGCAGGAAGAGCAGACCGGTCATCAGCAGAATGATGTCATCGCCGAACGGTGCGTCCTTGTTGAAGAAGTCGACGAAGTAGAACGACGAGGCTGTGGTCACGAGGTTGAAGATGATGAGGTTCGCCAGTCCCGCGAGCAACTTGCCGGTCAGCACCCTGCTACGCGAGGCGGGCTTCGCGTACAGGAACTCGGACGTGTGGTCCCGTTCCTCCTTGGCTATCAGATGCGCGCCGAGGAGTGAGGCGTGCACGGCACCCATCACCGCCAGGTACAGGAACAGCATGCCGTAGAAGCCGGCGGCGGTGCTGAGGTCGAACCCGGTCATGCCGAAGACCACCTGCACCGTGTCGGGCATCTGTTCGAGGATCGCCGTGACCGACTCGCCGGCCGCCTCGTAGGCGCCGTATTTCGCCATGCCGGAGTAGATCATCATCACCATGCCGAGGCTCCAGAAGATGAGGCCCCACCGGTGTGCTTTCATCTCACGCAGGAAGACGTTCATATCGCCACCTATACGGCCGTGTGGATGTCTCTCTTGGCGAAGATCAGGTAGGTCGCTGCGATCGCCACGAGCGTGAATGTGGCGACGACCAGAACGTATTCGGCCTCAAGGCCGCCCTCACCGATCATGTACGCCGGATCGAAGTACCGGAAGGGCGACACCCAGCGCAACTCGACGTTCTCGAGCACATCCCCGATGGCCCCGATGATGTAGAACGCGAACACGGTGGGAAGCGACACGGCCACCACCGACTTGATCTTGGGGATGGTGACCGAGAAGAGCGCTCCGAGCGCCAGGAAGACCAGCTGCAACAACAGCAGCGTCGAGGCCATGAGAAGCAGCGTGGTGGCATCGAACTCGGCACCGGTCGCGGCGATGGCCAGGAAGGATGCCGCGATGAACGCGGCTCCGGTCACCAGGATCACCGTGAGCGCAGCGGCGAGTTTGGCGGTCACCACGTTCGAGCGGCGAACCGGCTTCGTCATGAGGAAGTCAGCGGTCTTGCCGGAGATCTCCTTCGAGATGACCCCGACGCCGAGGTTCATCGCCTGGATGGATGCCGCCAGCCACGCGAAGCTCAGTAGGTAGCCGTAGAATCCGAGCACCGATAGGAACGTCTCGGGCGTGATGTTCACGAGTGCCCTGATCGCCGCGGGGAAGTTGGCGAGCACCTCGTTGAGGCCCTCGATGTCGGTCGCGAACGCCGGGTAGAGCGCCATGAACAGGCCCACTATACCGCTGAGCGAGAGCGCCCAGATGATCATCGACTTCCGGTAGGCCCTGAACTCCCGGAGGAAGACGTTCACTGCGCGTCCTCCTTCTGGTAGTAGTGCAAGAAGATCTCCTCGAGGTCGGGTTCCTCGACCTGCAAGTCGAGCAGGTCGAGCTTGCCGAGCAGCCCGGTCAAGTCGTTCACCCGGCCGCGGAAAAGGAAGCTCACCGTGTGGTTGGTGAAGGCGAGGTCGCTCACGCCCTCGAGGGCGAAGACCGAGTTGTCGACCTCCACGGCCAGCTCGAGCGTGAGACGCTTGGTGGCGTTCTCCAGAAGTGTCCTGATCTGGTCGACCCGGATGATCGAGCCCTCCTTGATGATGGCCACGCGGTCGCAGAGCTTCTGCACCTCCGAGAGGATGTGCGATGAGAACAGGACCGTCGCACCCTCGGCGTTCTGCTCCTTGAGCAGGTGGAAGAACTCCTGCTGGATGAGCGGATCGAGGCCGCCGGTGGGCTCATCGAGGATGATCAGCTTGGGTCTGTGCGCGAGGCCCTGGATGATGCCGACCTTCTTCTTGTTGCCGTACGAGAGGTCGTCGATCTTCTTCTTGAGATCGAGGTCGAAGCGCGCGGCGAGTTCCTTCGCGCGCTTCTCGGTGGCTTTCGAATCCTTGCTGTAGAAGCTCGCCGAGTAGCGCAACAGGTCGATCGCGCGCATGTCGTCGTAGTAGAAGACCTCCGAGGGGAGGTAGCCCACCTCGTCCCGGATCTCGGGACCGAACGCGGTGATGTCCTTGCCGAACACGGTGGCCGAGCCGCCGGTGGGGTGGATCAGACCGAGAAGCGTTCGGATGGTGGTGGACTTGCCGGCGCCGTTGGGGCCGATGAAGCCATAGATCTCACCCTCTTCGACGGTCATGTCGAGGTCGACGATGCCCCGCGACTTGCCGTAGTACTTGGTCAGTTTCGAGGTCTCGATCACGTTCATGTCTGCTCCATCGCTCGTGATGTGCGCGACGTACGTCCTCCAGTATGTTCCTATTCGGGGCGCACGTGGACCCGGCTTCTAGCGGGGGCCGTCGATATCGACCGTCCGCGCCCAGCTCCGGATAGCGTTCCAGTCGCGGCAGTCGCCTTCACCGCCGCCACCGAAGGCCTTGAACGCCCAGCGCGCGATGAGCGACGTCTCGGCCTTGTCGGGCCCCTTTCCTGCGAAGAACGCCTCGGCGACGGGGGAGACGGACTCGCGCACGGTGTCCGTGTACGCGTGACGCTTGCGGACCGCCTTCTCGTCGTCTCCGAGATTCATGATGTGGACGCTGAAGATGGTCGTCGGGACCGCCTTGAGCGCGGCCGCATTCGACTGTGCGAACTGAACCGCCTCGGGCAGCCATGCAGCGCCGTTCACGGCACTGCCGAGGATCACCGCGTCATAGCCTGCGACGGAGGGCTTCTCCTTGAGGGGCCTGAGATCCACCGTGTAGCCGCGAGCGCCGATCTCCTCGGCGATCGCCTCGGCCACGCCGGTGGTGCTGCCGGTCCGTGTCGCGTAGCCCACGAGCACTCGCTTCTCCATCGCTTCCCCGCCTCCGTTTGTGGTCGATGGTAGTGCCGGTTCGTTCTCCGCGGTCATCCCCGATACTCCTCGGGAGAGGTCGAGCGCAACAGCTCCGCCCGCCACGAGCCCCGCCGCGATCAGGAACTCACGCCTCGTCCATGTCCGTGCCATCATGTCCCCGCTTCCTCGATCACCGTGCACATGCTAATCTAACAGCGTTAGGTTCAGGTTCAGTATTCCACCTAACACCGTTAGGGTCAAGCCTCTTACTGAAGGAGTGTTCCCGATGCTTTCGCCCAAGCTCCGGCGCGAACCGCTCACCAGAGACCAGCTCTTCGAGCGGGCTCTCGCGATCGTCGACGCGTACGGACTCGAAGCGCTCACCATGCGCCGCCTCGCCAGCGAGGTCGGGGTTGAGGCGGCATCGCTGTACCACCACGTCCCCAACAAAGACGCGCTGCTCACCGGCGTTCTCATCCGAATGCGCTCCGAGATGCGCATCCCGGATCCGATCCCCACGGACTGGATGGATCTTATGGAGGCGATCTTCGCCGAGTATCGCCGCGTGCTCGCGGCACATCCGAACCTCATGCCGCTCGCGGGGCGTCGGGTGGAAAGCGATCCTGACAGCGGCCTTCTCTTCCTCGTGCAGCAGGGCTTCAGTGATAACGACGCTGTGGAGCTGTGGCAGTCCGTGATAGCCTTCACCATCGGCTACTCGATGCTGAGTTCGCCGAACATCCCGAGCGACACCTTCGATCTTCCCGATGAGTTGTGCGAGCGTATGAACGAATGGCGCGACGAGACGTACACGCGCACGGTGCGCATGATCCTTCGAGGGTACGAGGTCGTGCGGAACGGCTGACGGCACGACCATACGAGCAAAGGATGCCTCACCGATGACCGATCACTACCGCACGCTGCAGGTACGCCGTGACGCCTCGCCCGAGGTGATCGCGGCGGCGTACCGCCGTCTGATGAAAGACGCCCACCCCGATGTCGGGGGCGACGCCGAGCGTGCGAAGCGTCTCAATGCGGCCCACGCGACGCTTTCGGACCCGGCTGCGCGTCGGGCCTACGACGCGTCACTGCCCGCCGAGGCGACAGGTGGTCATCGGTCGCTCGTCCCGGAGATCGCCTACCGGCTCGGCGTGGGCCTCGGGCGCCGGGTCGCGCGTATGCGGCGCGAGGCGTCCTGATCTGACAACTGCGTATCGGACGGGCCCGCCCGCCCGTTGTCGTGAGTAGGTACACTGGACGCAGGGACGGAGGCGCCATGCCGCGTGTTCTGATCGTCGACGACGAGGCCAATATCCGCGAACTCGTGGCACTGTATCTCGAGAGCGCGGGATATGCGGTCGGGCACAGCGCCGACGGCGAGGAGGCTGTCGCCCTGGCGACGAGCGGCGACTACGACCTTGTGGTCCTGGATGTCATGCTGCCGTCGTTGAGTGGCACCGAGGCCTGCCGACGGATCCGCGAGCAGTCGAGCGTCCCCATCATCATGCTCACCGCGCGGGACAGCGATCTCGAGATCGTCAGCGCGCTGGAGACAGGCGCCGACGACTACATGACCAAGCCGTTCAGTCCTCCCGAGCTCGTGGCGCGCGTGCGGGCCGTGCTGCGCCGCACCTCCGGGGGCCATCCCCGGGGGCCGATCGCGCTCGGCGGCCTGTCGCTGGATCCGGCCACCCGTGAGGTGACGGTGGATGGTGCGCCCGTGCAGCTCACCGCGAAGGAGTTCGATCTGCTGCACGCCCTCGTTCGGGAGCCGGGCGTTGTGATGACGCGGCAGCAGCTGCTGGAGGCCGCGTGGGGTTTCGCCGAGTACGTCGATGCGCGCGGCGTCGACGTGCACATCCGGCACATCCGCGAGAAGCTTGGTGACGACGCCAGCGCGCCGAGGTTCATCGAGACGCTTCGCGGGGTCGGCTACCGGGCGCTCAAGGACGCGTGATGGCGGACGCGTGGAGCCATCGATCGACCGTCACGCGCCGGACCCGGCTCGCGCTGGTCGGGGTCGCCGCGGCGTCGATCCTCATCGCCGTCGGTCTTCTCTACGTCGCCTGGCTGCAGCAGACGGTCTCCATGCGTACGGAGGAGCTCTCCCGGCAGGTGTACGCGATAGCGACGGGTATGCCCGCGGGTGGTGAGATCGACTTCATCGCCAGCGCCCCGCTGAGCAGTCTGCGTGAGCAACTGTTCGAGGTGGAGGCGGACCTGCTGGGCGTGCGACTGGTCCTCACCGACGCTGCGGGGCGAGTGGTCCACTCCTCCGACGCCGATGACGGCATCGGGCAGTACGACATCGATGAACTCACAGGTGAGGCGGATGAACACGGACTGCGGACCGGGGTGCGGCCTTTGCCGAACGCCGGGCGGGTGATCGTTGTCGTCGCTCCTGTGGATGGTACGCCGGCCGATGGGTATCTCATCGCCATCGAGCCTCTCGGAGAGCTTGCGGCGCTCCAGCGCACCGGGAGCATCGTGGTGCTTGCGGTCGCCGCTGTGTCGCTCATAGGAGCCTGGCTCATCGGGACGGTGGTCGCTCGTCGGGTGACTGCTCCGCTCCTTCGGCTGAAGGAGGGTGCCGAGGCCATCGCGGCCGGGTCGTGGGGCCATCAGGTGACTGTCGACGGAGACGAGGAGATCGCGGCGCTGGCCGAGTCGTTCAACACGATGTCCGCGCGCGTCGAGGCCGCCTACAACGCCCAGCGGGACTTCGTGGGCGATGTGTCGCACGAACTCCGCACGCCCATCACGTCGATCCAGGGTTTCGCCGGGGCGCTGCTGGATGGGATGGCGCCGTCTGACGAGCAGCGTGAGCGGTACCTGCGCATCATCAAGCAGGAGTCAGCACGCCTGATGGAGCTGACCGGCACGATGCTCGAACTCGCCGATCTCGACTCGGGCCGGGCTGTCGTGGCGCGCGAGAGAGTTGACACGGCCTCGGTCGCAGAGGCACTCCGCGCGCGTCATGACGGACCTGCGTTCGCGTCTCGCATCGCTCTTGAGATCGGTGACCTCGGCGCCGGGGGGGAGCCGCTGGCCGACGAGTGGCGGGTGCTGCAGGTCGCCTCGGCACTGGTTGGCAACGCGCTCGCCTATACACCGCGGGGCGGGATGGTGCGTGTCTCCGCAGGGGTGCGGGACGGCAGTTGGGAACTGTGCGTCGAAGACTCCGGGCCGGGCGTTCCTGCGGCAGAGCGAGACCGCGTCTTCGAGCGCTTCGCCCGGCTCGACAGGAGCCGGACCTCCTCGACGGGAGGCTTCGGACTCGGTCTCGCGATCTGCCGGCGCCTCGTCGAGACGATGGGCGGTACCATCAGTGTCGAGGACTCCGTGCTCGGCGGTGCTCGCTTCTGTGTGACGCTCGACTCGGCCGAGTCAGGGGGAAGGACTTAACGCCATCTCAACCTGCGCTCCACACGGCACCAACGTGCGCGGCCGATAGTGGACATGAAGGTTGGGATGTTCGAGCGCCTGAGGCGCCGGTATCGATGGGGTGAACGTGATGAGGAACGTGACGAAGGGTATGACGGTCGGAATGGCGGTGCTGCTGGTGGCGGCACTGATCCTGCCGGCGGCCGCGTTCGCGGGCGAGGGCTTTGCCGGCGCGAACAGTGGCGGCACTCCGGAACAGCCGTTGGGCGGCAGTGGCAGCTTCGGCCCCGTGGCCATGGGCGGCGAGGCAAGCGATCCGCTGCAGGCACGTGTCGAGACCGCCCTGCAACGAAGGGCGCAGCGGTTCGACCAGGCGCTCAAGGCCATGGAGCAGCGGCGTGCGCGGATCATGGAGCTTGCGGGCGTGGTCGAGCAGGCCGGCGGTGACGTGACCCAGGTGCGCGCGATGCTCCAGGAGTGCGAGCAGCTCATGGTGCAGGCACGCGAGCAGGAGCGGATCGCAACACAGCTCTTCCGCGGTGTGCCTGATGCCGGCGATCGGCGTGGCGCGTTCACGCAGGCCCGTGTGCAGGCCCGCAACGCCGTGAGCACGATGAACCAGGCCCGTGTACAGCTTCGGGAGGCGGCGCAGCTGCTGCGCTGCATCGCGGAGGACCTCGAGGAGGGGACTGACGCCTAGTGAGGTGGTTGCTCACCACGATCCTCGCGCTGTCGCTTGCGGCGGTCGCCCTGATCGGATGCAGCTGCTCAGATTCGAACGATGAGGCGACCTCTCGCGGGGCCGCCTCATCGACGAACGCCACGACGGCCCCGGACGCGACGTCGGCCGATGGCGAGGGGCTGTCGCCCGATGACGACGCCGCGGCACCGGGAGGCGGCGACGCCACCGGCGGGTCGGTGGGAGGTGGCCTGTCCCCCGCCGAGCAGGCGGATCTGGAGGCGGAGCTTGCCGCTATCGAACGGGAGCTCGACGCGATGGCGCTCCCCAGCGACGCCGACTTCGCCGACATCGAAGGGGCCCTGCAGTAGGGCACCGCTCTCCCCTGAAATCGAACACGCGACAGGCGCGCCCCTTCCGGGACGCGCCTGTCGTCTTCGGCAGCGCTGAGACCCTACAGGTACTGCCAGACGTCATCGATACCGGCATCACTTGCCGGGATGCACTCGGTGATCGTGCGGTCGTACGTGCCCGTCTCCGGGTTGATGAGGCGCAGGTCCACTGTCTCCGGATCGACGAGCCACCGGCCCTCGGCATCGATCAAGCGCTTCACACGCGGTCGCAGCAGGTCGTCTTTGTTGACGCGGAACACGATCGCGGTGGACCCGTCGTCGAGGGTGACGACGGCGCCCATCGGGTAGATGCCGAGCATAGCCACGAGCGCCTTGGTGACGCTGGGATCGTACGCCTTCGCCCTGCCCTGCATCAGCACGGCGAGCGCCTTGTCCGGTCGGATCTCGCGGCGGAACGGGCGGCGCGTGGTCATGGCGTCGTACGCATCGCACAGTGCGACGACCTTCGAGAACAGGTGCTGCTCCTGGGGCGTGCTCGGTGCGGGATAGCCCTGAAGGTCGTGGCGCTGGTGATGCTCGTAGGCCACCACCATCGGCATCTGGTCCACCAGCTGGATACGCTTGAGGAGATCGGCGCCCTCGGTGGTGTGGCTTTTCACGATCTGCCACTCGTCAGCGGTCAGCGGACCCTCCTTGTTGAGGATCTCCTCAGGGATGCGCACCTTGCCGAGGTCGTACAGCAGCGCCGAAAGGCCGAGCGACTTGAGCGAGTCGCTGTCCAGCCCGAGCGATGCGCCGAGTGAGATCGAGAGTATGCAGACATTGAGCGAGTGGTTGAGCGTGTAGTCGTCGTGCCCCTTGATCGCGGTGAGTCCGAGGATGGCGGCGGGGTCCTTGAACAGCGTGTCGAGCAGCGCGCTCACCATCTGCTGCAGCGGCTCGACCTCGAAGACCTTGCCGAGCTTCGCCTGCGTCTCGACGTCGCTCATGAGGCTCACGCCGCGGTCGTAGGTCTCCTTGCCGGCCGCCTTGTTCTCACGCTCTTCGGCCTCGCGCACCGCGTCGTCGAGATCGGTGGTCTCGGCGACCGTGACGTTCGAGGCGCCGAGGTTTTCGAGGTACATGCGCGCCTGGTCGATCGTGGTGATGTCGGTGGCGTTGATCATGGCGGCCACAGCCGACGCGTCGGTGGGTGTGAAGCCGAAGGAGAGGGTGAGTGCGGACACGCCGCGGGCAAGCAGGTCCTCGATGAGCTTGCGGTAGGTCACGCTCTCCTCGGGCAGCACCTGGTTCTCGATGAAGAGGGTCGCCTTGTAGACGTTGATGGTGACCTCTTCGAACCCGATCTCCATGACGGTCGACACCGCATCGGCGAACTCCTGCATGGATTGGACCACCAGCGGGTGGCTTGCCGGGTACAGTGTGGCGTTGTTCTGTGCCACCGCCAGCGCACGGGCCACGCCGCGCGCGGCTTCGAGGCGTTTGGCGGTGGCGAAGGGGGCACGCGCAGCGGGCGCGGCGAGCGTCGCGATCTCCTCCGCTGTCTCGAGGCGCTCCGTGTTGTCGGTCACTCCGAATCCCCCTTCGTCAGGTATCCGCGTCATTCCAGCGATTCGAGTACTCGTTGCGCGAGGTAGCGCAACTCGCGGTTCTTCTTACCTATCACTAACCCCCGATGGGCGAGTCGGCGAAGAACCGGCACGGCCTGGGGCGAATTCAGCGATTCCAGGCTCGTAAGTACTTCTTTCTTCAGCTCGAAGTTCCTCTCGAAGAGGCTCACTTCGGCCATTATCTTCAGGAGGGCCGGAAGCGCCTCGGTGTTGCCGGTCCTGCCGATCTCGTGGGCGGCGACGCGTCGTGTCCCCGGGTCCCAGTGCGTCAGCGCTTTGATCAGCAGTTGCGTGCTCTCGCTGCTCGGGCTGTCGGCGAGCGCGGTCACCGCCGACTCGCGTACCCGGCCGTCCAGGTGTTCCAGGCCCGCCGCGATGGTGGGCGCAAGGCGCTTCGACCCCATCGAGCCGAGGAGCCGGAGCACTGCCGAGGCCGAGGGTGCATCTCCGGTGCGGAGCACGCGCCCGGCCACCGGCGCGATGCTCTCGAGCATCTCGGCTGCCGGAACCAGCAGGTTCGACCGCTGTAGCTCGCCGGCGTCCAGGTACACGGCCACGAGCGCCTCGGCGCCCGCCGTACCTGCCTCCTGGAGCAGAGTCTTCGCCACACCGCCCGTCGGGTCCGCCGCGAGTCGGCGAGCGCAGGACTCCAGCAACGCCGGGTCACTCAGTGCGGAGCGGATGCTCTGAACAGCCTCCGAGAGAGCAGGGTCCCCGCTCAGTGAACGCATGAGCGCGGCCGCGCCCGCCAGCTCCTCGAGTGCTCCGAGGCTCGCTGCCGGTCTGACGGCTTCGGCCACGGCCTTCACGGTGTCCTCACTCGGCCGGTCATTCGCCATCATGAGTGTCGTGGACAGTCCACGGGCGGCGGCCGACTGCGGTGTTGCTGCATTGACGAGCGCGCTGATGTGTTCCATATCCTGCTCGTCCGATGCCTCGATGTCGTGCACGATCCCGGTCACATCGGCTTCGGGCGGAACACCGCGCTCGGCCTCGGTCTGGGGGGACGGACGCAGCAGGAGTGCGAGTTCGGCGGCAAGCTCGGGGGGGAATTCGATCGCTCCGAGCAGCGAGTCGTTCTCCGCTCCCCGGCTCTCGGCGGCCAGGCGCAGCAGCCGCGCGAGCGCGGCTGGCGGCATGTGGGCCACCACGTCGAGCATCCCGTCCATCTGCGGTCCGCCCACATCGGCCGGCATGGACGAGGAGAGCATGCGCAGCCGGGTCTCCTCGTCGAGGAGCATGAGCGCCTCGGCACACCGGCGCATCGCGAGGTCACGGGCCGCCGGCTCGAGCCGCTCCACAGCTTCGCCGATGAGGTCCTGGCCACCGGCTTCTTCGGTCCATTGATCGACAGCACCGGACATCTCGCGCGCTATGTCCTCGAGCGGCGCGCAGGTCAGGTCCAGTCCGAGCAGCCCCTCCTCGGAGGAGGCTCGCAGCGAGACCTCGATGACCGCGATGTTGGCGACACCGGCCGCGAGCAATGCCGAGCGCACGCCGCCATCGGCGCGTATGGCGTGCGCGTCTCCACTGATCACGTCGAGGAAACTCGCCACCTCGTTGTGGGCGAGCCCCGGCGCGATGATGAGTTGACCGACCTGGAGTGCGTGAAGGGTCTCCGCCAGCGCCGCCGTCTGCGGCAGGCTCTCGCCGATGGCGGTCTCGCCGAGGATGAAGCGGCCACGATCGACCTTGAACTGCACTGCACCGGAGCTCGCGGTCGCGACACCTGCCTCTCGGGTGAAACGATCGATCGCATCGGCGCGCAGAGGACTCGCCGCGGGGTAGAGGCGCACGGCATTGATGGCTGCGGCAAGCAGCCGGAGCAGGTCTTCGGCGGTCGCAGTGATACCACCGCGGGCGCGATCCACCACAGCTCCTCTCGCCCGTCGGCACTAACGGGTATATCGGCATTGTCCGATTTGTGGGCAAGGTGCACATCGGAGCCGAAACAGCCGATACTTCATGCGTACCTATATCCTAACCGCTTCAGTCGCAACCAGAAGGATCTTGTGGCGATCCAGGGAGAGCAAGAGTACAGACGACTGGTCGAGGACGAACTGCGTGCCGCAGGATTCCTCGAACCTCCGGTGGCGATCGAGGCGGTCGCGGCCCATCTGGGCGTACCGATCGTGCCGTTCGATCTGCCGCTGTGGTTCACTGCTGCCCTCATCTATGAAGACGGTCTGCCGACGATCCTGATGAACTCCTCGCGGCCGCAGGCGATCCGGCGCGCGGGCCTCGCGCACCTGCTCGGCCACATCCTGGTCGTGATGGCCATGCCGGATGCCCGGTACCCTCGCGACATGCAGCCCCACCCGGCAGCCGACTTCATGGCGGCCGAGTTCGAGACCCCGGCGTTCATGGTCCGGGACCAGGCGCAGAAGTGGTTCAACGACTACCGCTACCTGGCCGGCCTCTTCGGCGTGACCGAGGTGCGCATGTTCGAGGCGATGCGCGACCTCGACCTGATCAAGAGCAAGGGCGTCATCTGGGAGTACTGAGAGGCGACCACGACCGCCTGGTATCATCGGGGGCGTGCGTGTGGGTCGTGTGGTCGGGAGGTCTTGATGCGGACGTCATATGCCATCGGAGTCGATGTGGGGGGCACGCGGATAGCCGCGGGTCTGGTGGAGCGCAAGGGGCGCACGATCAAAGAGGTTCGCGCTCTCACCCCCGCTGACGCCGGACCATTCGCTGTGGTGGACGCGATCATCGACCTCATCGAGGATGTCGCTTCGGGCGTCCACCCCGGCGAGATCGCCGGCATCGGCGTCGGCCTCCCCGCACAGATCGACTTCCTCAAGCAGTCAGTGGAGTTCTGTACCAATCTGCCGCTCGCCGGTGTGGACATGCGTTCGCTCATCATGTCGCGCGTGAAGCATCTGGTCACCATGGACAACGACGGCAACTGCGCCGGCATCGGCGAAAGCCGGTTCGGCGCGGCCAAGGGTGTCCGTGACTTCGTGATGATCACGCTCGGAACGGGCGTGGGTGGCGCGCTGTTCCTTGACGGCGAGCCGTACCGCGGTTCCCGTGGCCTCGGCGGCGAGATCGGCCACATGGTCGTGCAGCTCGATGGCCCGCCATGCCCGTGCGGTGGCAGCGGCCATATCGAGTCGTTCCTCGGCAGACCGGCGATCGCCGTGCGCGGACGAGCCGCGGCCGAGGAGTACAAGGCGACGGCGATCCGCAACGAGGCAGGCGGTGACGCGAGCGCCGTATCCGCCGAGGACGTGATCAACGCGGCTCTCAAGGGTGACGAGATCGCACGTAACATCCTGCTCGACGCGGGCGAGGTGCTGGGCGAGGCGCTTGTCGGCATCGTGAACCTGCTCAACCCGAAACTCATCGTCGTGGGCGGCGGCATCGGCGAGTCGTGTGGCTTCCTCGTGGAGCGCGCTGCCGAGGTGATCGGAGCCAAGGCGCTGGCCGGCCGTCGTGACGTGCGCGTCGTGCAGGCTGAACTCGGCAATGACGCGGGCGTTCTGGGCGCGGCGGCACTTGCGTTCGACGAGTACGACTCGCGCGAGGGGCTGCATCGATGAGCGCGACCGTCTTCTTCGCACCCATGCGCTCGCAGATGAAGCGCAGCATGGTCACGCGTACGGGGAGTCTGCTCGGTCGGGCCGGGCTTGCCGGGGCTGTTGCCGAGAACGACCTCGTGGCCGTGAAGCTACACTTCGGCGAGACCGGCAACACCGGCTTCGTGCATCCGATCTACATCCGCGAGATAGTGAAGCGGATCCGGGCGGCGAACGGCAAGCCGTTCCTGACCGACGCTAACACGCTGTATCGCGGTGAACGAGCTAACGCGGTCGATCACCTGGCGTGCGCCATCCACAACGGATTCTCGTATGCGACCGTCGAGGCTCCGCTCGTCATCGCCGATGGCCTCGATGGCCGCGACGCGGTGGAGGTCCCCGTGGGCGGGCGTCACTTCCAGAGCGTGCGCATCGGTGCTGCTGCGGTCCACGCCGATGCCATGGTCGTCGTGACGCACGTGAAGGGCCACGAGGCAGCCGGTTTCGGGGGGGCGCTCAAGAACGTGGGCATGGGGCTCGGCTGCCGCTCGGCGAAGCAGCGCATGCACGCCGACTTCCGGCCGGAGGTCACCGCCGAGACGTGCACGGCGTGTGGTCGCTGCGTGAAGTGGTGCCCCGTGAGCGCCATCTCCATCGGTCCCGATCGGGTGG
Source organism: Actinobacteria bacterium UBA6100 (assembly GCA_002423585.1). Taxonomy (GTDB): domain Bacteria; phylum Actinomycetota; class Coriobacteriia; order Anaerosomatales; family Anaerosomataceae; genus UBA6100. The sequence continues at coordinate 45,617 of DIWS01000012.1, read as the reverse complement.
CCGAGGTGGACTACGCGATCTGCTACGGTTGCGGCGAGTGCGTGGCGGCCTGCCCGTACGGCGCCATCGCGACGCAGTGGAAGACCGATGCGAACGCGCTGCAGGAGAAGATAGTCGAGCATGCAGCAGGCGTGCTCACAGGCAAAGAGGGCAAGGTCGTGTACCTGTCGTTCGTGACCGCGGTGAGTCCTGACTGCGACTGCTGGAGCTTCTCGGACGCGCCGATCGTGCCCGACATCGGCGTGCTCGCATCGACCGATATCGTTGCGATCGAGCAGGCGGCGTACGATCTGGTGGTGCAGGCCGTGGGGCTGCCTGGCTCGCTCGGCGAAGGCATGGGCGCAGGAAGCGACAAGTTCTCGGCGATCACGGGAGTGGACGGCACGCGCGCAATCGCGTATGCCGAGGAGATGGGTTTAGGCACAAGGACCTACGAACTGGTCACAGTGGACTAGACGAGCCTCAGCGCCGTCGCCGCGGACAGGAGTCTTCGCGTGGACTACTTCGACATTCTCAAGCGGGCGTGGAACATCACCTGGAAGTACAAGATGCTCTGGGTTCTCGGTCTGTTCGCCGGCGCGGGAAGCGGCGGCAGTTCGAACGGGGGCAGCAGCTACTCGGGCAACACCGGTAGCGGCGACTACCCCTCGGCGTCGGTCGACCAGTTCACCCGTTGGGCCACCGACAACGTGGCACTCATCGCGGTCGGCATCGGGTTGCTCGTGGTGATCGGGTTCATCTGGTGGGTCCTGTCCATCGCGGCGCAGGGCGGTCTTGTGCATGGCGCGAACGAGGCTGCCGAAGGTCGCACGCCGTCGCTCAGGGCCTCGTGGGGCGTCGGCTTCAGCAAGTGGGGCCGCACCTTCATGATCGGATTCGTGCTGGGCCTGCCGGTAGCCGTGGTGGCGATCGTGATGGCTCTCGTGTTCATCGCGATGATCGGTGGCGGTGCCGCCCTGGGCGACGAGGCAGCCATGGGCGCCGCGCTGGCCGGGGGCGTGTGCCTCGTGCTGCCGATCTTCGTGGTGCTGGTCGTCGCGATGAGCCTCATCATCGGCATCGTCTATCAGCTCGCGCTGCGCTATGGAGTGCTCGATGACATCACGTTCGGCCAGGCTATCAGGCGCGGCTGGGACGACCTGTGGGCCAAGCGCGGCGCGTTCATGATGTTCCTCGTGATGATCCTTCCGGGCTTCGCCGCCGGCCTGATCATGCTGTTGTTCATGCTGCCGTTCATGGTGCCCGCGATCGCCTTCGCCGTCGCCGAGAAGTTCGTGATGGCCGGCGCGATGTTCGTGCTGATGGCGCTCGTGATGATGGTGCCTACCGCGGTCTACGGGACGTTCATCTCGAGTGCGTGGACGGTCTTCTTCCGCCGGATGACCGGCAGGGAGCCCTCCGCCAAGTCGGTGCCCGCCTACGCGCCTCCTGATGCGTACGGTATGGCACCGGTGGCCCCCGTTGCCGACGTTCCCGCGTCGCCGATGGTCGAGCAGTCGACCCTGGCGCCGGCAGTGCCTGTGGCGGATGCGGAACCGATCATCATCCCGGCCGAGGAGGCTGTCTCCGAGCCTGTGGTGGAGCCCGAACCCGCGATGGACGCCCCGGTCTACGTCGAGGCCCCCGAGCCTCCCGCGGCGGATGCCGGGTTTGCAAAGACAGCTGACGAGGTGCCGCCTGGCGATGCCTGATACCGCTGGCGTCCTGCTCGTATGCGCCACGCCCATAGGCAACCTGGGCGACGTGACGCTGCGGGTACTGGACGCCCTCAGGACGGCAGACATCATCCAGGCCGAGGACACGCGCGTCACACGCAAGCTGTTGTCGCGCTATGACATCCACACCCCGCTCGAGCCCTATCACGAGCACAACCGGATCGCCCGGACGCCGGAGCTCGTGGAGCGGATCGAGCGGGGTGAGCGGATCGCGCTTGTCTCGGATGCGGGCACGCCCGGCGTCTCGGACCCAGGCGAGCACCTCGTGGACGCGTGCCTGGAGGCGGGAGTGCGCGTGGAGGTGTTGCCCGGAGCCTCGGCGATGCTCACCGCACTCGTGGCGAGCGGGCTGCCCACCCACGCCTTCTACTTCGGCGGATTCCTGCCGCGCAAGGCAGGGGAGCGTGCCCGTGCGCTTGCGACGCTCGCGGCCCTCGATGCCACGCTCATCTTCTACGAGTCGCCGGGCCGCACCGCCGCCGCGCTCGCGTCACTCGCCGAGGCGTTCCCCGGCCGTCAGGCTGCGCTTGCCCGCGAGCTCACGAAGCTCCACGAGGAGGTCGCGCGGGCCGAGGTGGGCGATCTGGCGCAGAGGTTCGCCGAGCGCGAACTGAAGGGTGAGGTCGTGCTGCTCGTAGGCCCGCCGGTCGAGCAGGAGCAGCTCACGCTCGACGAGGGCGTTGTGCGTGAGCGGCTCGGTGCGCTGACCGCGAGCGGAGTGTCGCGCAAGGATGCGGTCCGCGCCGTGGCTACCGAGCTCGGCCTGCCCAGAAACGACGTCTACCGGGTCTCGCTCGGCACGTAGCGCGTCACTTCTTCTTGATCTCGGCGATGCACCCTGCGCAGACGGGGCGGTCCTTGACCTTGCGCACGTCCTCTTCGCCGCCGCAGATCACGCACGATTCGCGGTACTTCTCCAAGATGATCTTCTCGCCGTCCACCGAGATCGAGATCGGGTCCTTGACGTGGATCCCGAGCGTGCGGCGGAGTTCCATCGGGATGACGATGCGGCCGAGGTCGTCCACGCGGCGGACGATGCCGGTGTCGTTCATGGAACCAACTCCTTCGGGCCGAGGCGCACCTCGCAGGGTGCGGTATCATGAAAAGTCGCCAGGGGACATTCCTCTGCTGTCATAAATACCCATCTCGACGAAGAGGTAACAGCCGGTGGGCAGAACGCCATTCTACGTGACCACTCCCATCTACTACGTGAACGCCGAGCCGCACCTGGGCACGGCGTACACGACGATCGCCGCCGACGCCATCGCACGGTACCGGCGCATGACCGGGCACGACGTGCGATTCCTCACGGGTCTCGACGAGCACGGGCAGAAGATCGCGCAGGCCGCCGAGGAGCACGGCATGGATCCGCAGGCGTGGGTGGACTCGATCGCCCCCACGTTCACCGACGCGTGGAAGATGCTCGGCATCTCGAACGACGACTTCATCCGCACCACCGAGGAGCGCCACAAGCGCGGCGTGGCCGCCTTCTGGACGAAGCTCCATGACGAGGGCTGGCTCTACCAGGGCCACTACGAGGGCTGGTACTGCGTGCCGGACGAGACGTTCTGGACCGAGGACCAGCTCGAGGGTGGGATGTGCCCGCAGTGCGGGCGCGAGGTGCAGCACATCCGCGAGGACAACTGGTTCTTCAAGCTCTCCGAGTTCGGCGATCGGCTGCTCGAGTTCTACGCCGCCAACCCGGAGTTCGTGCAGCCCGATACGCGGCGCAACGAGGTCGTGTCTTTCGTGACGGGCGGTCTCAAGGACCTCTCCATCTCGCGCACCAACTTCACGTGGGGTGTGCCGCTCCCGTTCGCCGAGGGCCACGTCACCTACGTGTGGATCGATGCGCTCCTCAACTACATCACGGCACTCGGCTATGGCAGTGACGACTCGGCCGAGCAGGAGCGTTTCGCGCGCTACTGGCCGGCGGACTACCACTTCGTGGGCAAGGACATCATCCGGTTCCACTGCGTGATCTGGCCGGCGATGCTCATGGCCGCCGGTATCGAGCCGCCGAAGCAGGTCTTCGCCCATGGCTTCCTGCTCACCAAGGGCGAGAAGATGTCCAAGTCCAAGGGCAACGCGCAGACGCCGGCCTCACTCGTGGAGCGCTTCGGAGTAGACGCGTACCGCTACTACTTCCTGCGCGACGTCGCCTTTGGCCATGATGGCTCGATCTCGATGGAGGGCATGGTCCAGCGCTACAACGGCGATCTGGCGAACGACTGGGGCAACCTGTGCTCGCGCCTGTTCAACATGACCGAGAAGTACTTCGACGGTCACGCGCCCGCCCGGCCCGTCATCGCGGATGAGACCGCCGAGGACGAGACCATGCGCGCGATCGCCGGCTCGCTGCCCGAGACGTACGAGGACCACATGCAGCGTCTCGATTACTCGGCCGCGCTCGACAGCGCGTGGGAGCTGATCAAGTTCGCGAATCGCTATATCGAGAACAGCGCCCCGTGGACGCTCGCCAAGGAAGGCGACACCGCGCGTCTCGCCGCTGTCCTCTACAACGCGCTCGAGGCGGTTCGCATCGCTGCGTTGTTCACCGCCCCGGTGATGCCGAACACCTCGGCCGAAGTGTGGCGCCGTCTTGGTCTTGGCGATATCACGCAGGTCACCGACGTCCTTGCCGCCGCCGAGTGGGGCGGACTGGCCGAGGGCTCGCCGGTCACGAAGGGCGAGGCGCTCTTCCCACGCATCTACGACGAGGTCTAGGCGTTTCCGCGCCTCTTGGAGAGAGGACGGCTGTGGTCGAATCGCTGCCGAAGCTACCCGATCTCGGCGCCCCGAGTGTGGACGCGCATGCGCATCTCGACATGCTCGAGCGTCCCGCGGCTGCGCTCGCGCGTGCCGCGCGGGCAGGTATCGCCCTTGTGGCCACAGTGGTCGATCTGAGCGAGGATCCCGAGACCACCCTCGGCGGACTGGATGGCTGGCTTGCGGAGGCGGCACTGCTGCTGGAGCCCTTCGGCCTTGCGCCCCCCGAGGTGCGGCTGATAGTCGGCTGGCATCCGCACAACGCGCAGGCGGGCGATGAGGCGATGTTGGCGCGGCTGCGCGAGCTTGCGAGCGATCCGCGGGTGGGCGGATTCGGTGAGCTCGGCCTCGACTTCCACTACGACCACTCGCCCCGCGACGACCAGCGCGCGTGGTTCCGCCGTCACCTCGAACTCGCGCACGAGGTGGGGTTGCCCGTGGAGATCCATCTGCGCGAGGCGCACGACGAGGGTCTGGCCCTCCTCGGTGAGACCGGTGTGCCCGGGGCCGGCTGTGTGATCCACTGCTTCACCGAGGGCCCGGAGCTCGCGGAGCGCTTTCTCGAGCTCGGCTGTCACATCTCCTTCGCCGGGCCGGTGACGTTCAAGAAGGCCGACGCCTTGCGTGAGGCCGCCCGCCTCGTGCCGCTGGACCGCCTGCTCGTCGAGACCGACTGCCCGTTTCTCGCACCCGAGCCCTACCGAGGTCGCCGCAACGAGCCCGCCTTCGCGGTGCTCAATGCCGCCGCAGTGGCTGTCGCGAAAGGCATCGAGCCCTCCGAGATCGCGAGTGCCGCGCTCGCCAACGCCCGGGCGCTCTTCGCGCGGGAGCACGTGCGATGAGCCGCGCACCGATAGTCCTCGGCATCGCGGGAAGTCCCCGTCGCTTCGGCAACAGCGACCGACTGCTCGGGGCGGCGCTCGCAGGCGCCCGGGAGGCCGGTGCCGAGACGCGCACGCTCGTGGCCGCCGACGCCGGACTCCGTCACTGCCTCGGCTGCAACGCCTGCTCGCTCGATGGAGAGTGCGTCCAGCACGACGGCGGTCCCGCGCTGTACCGGGCTATCGATGAGGCCGACGCGATCATCGTGGTGACGCCGGTCTACTTCGCGAGCGTGCCGGGCGTCCTCAAGGTGCTCATCGACCGGATGCAGCCGTACTGGGCCCGCACGTACGCCCTCAAGCGGCCGAGGCCAGCCCGCCGTCCCGGTGCGATCCTCATCGCGCGGGGAGGCGGCGACCCGTACGGCTTCGAACACGCCGAGGCTACCGTCCGCAGCGCTTTCGCGGTGCTCGACATCGACGTCCTCGACGTGCTGGCCACACCCGGCGTAGACCGCCCCGCCGATCTCGAGGCGCATCCCGAGGTGCTCGAACGGGCGCATGCCCTGGGCGCCGTGGTGACCGCTGAGGCGACCAAGCGCCTTATCGAACGGTAGCGCCCGTTCATCGGCCGCTGCGCATGGGGCCATCGCCGAGATGCCACCGTTCGTCGGTTTCGGATGGCGCCGCATGGTTCGGCAGGAGCCGGGTGGGCTATACTCCGAAGGTCGCGCTATGACACCGAAATGTAACCAGTCGAAAGGCTGATATGCGCACGCCGGTGCAGCCGGCCCGCCTTCTCAAGATCCCTCACGTCGCAGCACTCATCGTCGCAGTCCTCGCAGTAGCACTCACCGTATCGGGACTCTTATGGGCCAAGAAGGGCGTCACCGTCGTCATAGACGGCAGGACCGCCTACCACACGACAGAAGCCGAGACCGTCTCCCAGGTGCTCGATGAGATCGATATCGAGCTCGGCGAGGGCGATGTCGTAAGCCCACGTCCGGAGGCGCTCGTCAACGACGGTACGGAGATCGTCGTTCGCCAGGCGGTTCCCGTCGTCATCGAATGCAATGGCGCTCCCATCGAGGTGAACGTGATCGGCTCGACTGTCGCGGACGCGCTCGTAGCGGCCGGCATCGATCCCTCGGCGGGCGTCCACGTCTCACCACCGGTCGAAGCCCGGCTTTCCGAAGACATGACCATCACCGCAACCGATGTGTTCGTACGCATCGTGCGGGAGGGTGGTGAGATCCCCTTCGCGACCATCGAGGAAGAGGACCCGACGCTGCTCGAGGGCAAGCGCCGCGTGGCTCAGGAGGGTGCTCCCGGAATCGGCTTCAGCATCTATGAAGTGCTGATGATCGGTGATGCCGAGACGACCCGCACGGTCAGGGCCCAGGAGATCGTGGTAGCGCCGGTCGACAGGATCATCAAGGTGGGCACGCGTGCACCGGTGAGCAAGTATGGCGGCAGCGCCTACCTGAGGCCGGGTGCGGACGCTTCAGCGGCGGCTCCCGCAGGGGGAACCACGCTCTCCGTGGTCGCCACAGCCTATACGCCATGGGACGCGGGCTGCGGCGGGATCAGCGTCATCGAGCGCAGGCTCGCTCTGTACGGCATTCCGGAAGGATGGGGTATCGTGGCCGTCGATCCGTCGGTCATCCCGCTCGGCACCACCGTGTACGTACCGGGTTACGGTTATGCTGTCGCGGCCGACACTGGCGGCGCCATCAAGGGCAACCGCATCGACGTGTGCTACTGGACCGGCGGAGAAGCGCCTTCGAAGATCGCCACACGCACCTGGGGCCGTCGCACGATCAGCATCACCATCGTCGAGTAGTCGGGGCGGACCGTGCCTCACTCGCGTCTGGCCAGTCCTTCGGCCACCATCAGCGTGCTTAAGCGCCACGGTCTGTACACGCGCAAGTCGCTTGGGCAGCATTTCCTCATCGACGACAACGTCGTCGGGCGGATCGTCGACCTCGCGAATCTCGAGCAGGGCGACGCGGTGCTCGAGGTCGGGCCGGGGATCGGTACGCTCACTGATGCGCTGCTCGCTTCGGGGTCACCCGTGGTGGCGGTCGAGTACGACACACGGCTGCTTCCCGTTCTCGAGGAGCTGGCGCTCGAGTCCGGCGTGCTGACGGTGGTGCATGCCGATGCCGTCGGCGTGGATGTCGACCGGCTGCTGACGCCCGCGGGTGCGCCTGTCGCCCTCGTCGCCAACCTGCCGTACGCGGTGGCGGCGACGGTCGTGCTGCGCTTCTTCCAGGAGATGCCCGCGCTCACGCGTGCGGTGGTGATGGTGCAGTCCGAGGTGGCCGACCGCATGAGTGCCGTGCCGGGGACCAAGGCCTACGGTGCCTACACGGTGAAGCTGAGGCTGTATGCGTCGCCCGCGGCTCGCTTCCCCGTGCCGCGATCGTGCTTCCTGCCCCCGCCGCGCGTGGACTCGGCGGTGATCCGCCTCGACCGTGTCGACCGGGGGCTCGATCCGGAGTCTCTGGCAGCGGCCGCTCGCGCGGCTGACGCCGCGTTCACGCAGCGTCGCAAGACGCTTCGCAACTCGCTCGGCGCCGGCCTGGGAACCGGCCCGGCAGAGGCCGGGGAGATCCTCGAGAAGGCGGGGATCGAGGGGTCCTTACGTGCCGAGAATGTCGGTGTCGACGAGTATGTTCGGCTCGGTGACGTCCTCCGGGAGCGCGGCCTGTAGATTGCGTTTCCCCTGGTAGTTCTGTATACTAACGACCTTCGAGGAGGATGATGCATGGATACCATGAACCAGGTTCAGGTCGTCGGGCGTATACGTTCCGACCTCGAGTCCATGATGGGCTCTCGCATGAAGCTCAAGGCGAACATGGGCCGCTCGAAGGTCCTTGAGAGGGAGGGCGTGCTCGAGCAGACGCACCCAAGCCTCTTCGTCCTCAAGATCGACGAGAAGCGCGGTCGTACCGCCAGGGTCTCGTACAGCTACGTCGACATCCTCACGGGAACCGTCGAGCTGACGCACTGCGAGACGGGCGAGTGCATCTTCCCGTGGCTCAACTAGTCAGCGGGACCGCAGACCACATGCAGCGACGCACGCGGGGCACCTGTGCCCCGCGTGCTGCATTCTCTGAAAGATCCGTCCGATGAGACTCCGCGTCATGGCTCCGGCCAAGGTCAACCTCCATCTTGCTGTCGGCGCCACCGGGCCCGACGGCTACCACGCCGTGGAGACGATCCTCCAGGCGCTCGCCCTGCACGACGAGGTCGTGCTCTCGGGCGGCGCCCCGTCGTTTCGGTGTGAGCCGAATCTCGGTCTGTCTGCCGAGGACAATCTCGCCTGGCGGGCTGCGCTCGCGATGGCCGCGGAGTTCGTACGTCCGCTCGATGTCGCGGTCTCGGTCGAGAAGCGAATCCCCTCCGGCGCCGGTCTCGGCGGAGCGAGTGCGGATGCTGCGGCGGTGATCGTGGGGCTTGCGGCGCACTGGGGCATCGACCGCTCGGACGTCCGGTTGGGCGTCGTCGCCCGTTCCCTCGGAGCCGATGTGCCCTTCTTCCTCGAGGGTGGCGCGGCGCTGTTCACCGGCAGGGGGGATGTGCTCGAGCGCCGCATGCGTGCGCTTGATGCGCCGGTCGTCGTGGTCAAGCCTGCCGAGGCTGTACCCACGGCACGTGCGTATGAGGCGTTCGACCGGCTCCGCCCTGTCTCATCGCCCGGGACCACCGGCCTCGTGCAAGCGCTCGACGAGGGCGACACGCGTGCGGTCGCCCGGCATCTCCACAACGCGATGACGGCATCCTCGGCGGGCCTCGTGCCCGCGATAGGTGAGGCGCTCGAGCTCGTCGGCTCGGCCCCCGGCGTCCTCGGGGCGACCATGGCCGGTAGCGGCTCGGCCGTCTTCGGCATCTGCGCGGACGAGCAGGCGGCATCGGCGTGCGCCGCTCACGCGCGTGCACAGGGCTACTGGTCGGTTGTAACGCGATCGCATCCGGCGGGATGTGAGATCGAGCCGTTCTGAGGTTCCCCGGCGTGCAGGGAAGCGTCACAGCGTGTCGAAATACGTCCTCATGGGGCAGTGCACGACATGGGGGCCGAACATGGATATCACGAAAGTCACACTCCGCCCGGTAGCGATGAACAAGGTCTGCGCGATCGCCAGCATCGTCATAGACGATGTCTTCGTCGTGCACGACTTGCGCGTAGTGAACGGCGACAAGGGTCTGTTCGTCGCGATGCCGTCTCGCAAGCTGCCGAGTGGCGAGTTCCGCGACATCTGCCACCCGATCAACTCAGACGCGCGGCAGCACATCCAGGACGCCGTGCTCGCCGAGTTCGAGGCAGAGGGCGGGATCGCGGCTTTCGAGCATGCCGCGGCGGAACTGTCCGCCTAGCGTCGCACCTCGCCGCATCGAGCGGAGCGCCTCTTTCCCTGTGGTATACTCCCTGCGCTCGTGAAGCGGCGTCAGCAGCCGTTTCTCACGGGGCGTTGGGGCGTAGCCAAGCGGTAAGGCAGCGGACTTTGGATCCGCCATCCGTAGGTTCGAATCCTACCGCCCCAGCCACCGCGATCAGACGGAACCGCGTCGGCGAAGACGAAGGGATTCCGATGGGTACGACCGCCCTCATCCTCGCAGCCGGCGAGGGTACCCGCATGAAATCCGCGCTGCCGAAGGTCGCGCACCGCGTCCTCGGTATGCCGATGGTGAGCCATGTGGTGCGCGCCGTGCGCGCTGCCGGCGCCGAGCGCGTGGTGGTCGTGACCGGGCATGGTGCGCTGACCGTCGAGGCGCTGCTGGGAGACAGCGGCGTCGAGTTCGTCCGGCAGCGCGAACAGCACGGGACCGGACATGCGGTGTTGTGCGCCGAGCCGTTGCTCGGCGGCTCCGACGGTTCACTCCTGGTCGTCGCAGGGGACTGCCCGCTGTTCACGCCGGACACACTGGGCGCGCTCATCGCCGAGCGGGAGCGAGAGGCCGCGGCGGCTGTGGTGCTGACCACCCGGCTGGCCGATCCGACGGGCTACGGCCGCATCGTGCGGGCGGGTATGGGCGGGATCACGGGGATCGTCGAGGACTGTGACCTCGAGCCCGAGCAGCGGCGGATCACCGAGGTCAACACGAGCACCTACTGCTTCGACGCCCGTGCGCTCTTCGAGCACCTTCAGAAGCTCGATAACGGCAACGCCCAGGGCGAGTACTACCTCACCGACATCATCGGTATTCTGCGTGCCGAGGGTCTAACGGTGGGCGCGCTCGAGGCCGCAGATGCCACCGAGACCCTTGGCGTCAACTCGCGCGTGCAGTTGGCCGAGGCCGAGCGCGTCCTGCAGCGACGCATCAACGAGCGCCACATGCTCGCCGGCGTCACGATGATCGCACCCGATCTCGTGTGGATTGGGCCGGACGTGCGGCTTGGCACAGACGTGGTGATAGAGCCGATGACCATGCTGCTGGGCTCGACCACGGTGGACGACGACTGCATTCTGGGCCCCGACGTGCGTCTCATCGACAGCGTCGTGGGTCGCGGCTGCGTGGTGGACTCGTCGATCATCACCGGCGGCACGATCGCCGATGGAGCGACCGTTGGCCCGTACGCACACATCCGTTCGGATTCCGATACCGGCAGTGGCGCCCCACGAGGCGGCGGGTACGGTACCCTGTAAAGGCGACGGAGCGCAGATGCGCGTGGGAAGCACGTTCGGCACCGCGAGGGTCAAGGGAGCGACAGCGTAATGATCTCTGCACCAGGCAAGCGCATGATGGTCTTCTCCGGCACGCACAACCATGAGTTGTCGGAGGACATCGCCCGGCATCTCGGTGTCGAGCTCGGCAACATCAAGATCTCAAAGTTCGCCAACGGTGAGATCTACGTTCGCTACCTGGAGAGCGTGCGCGGGGCAGACATCTTCCTCGTCCAATCCATGTGCCAGCCGGTCAATGCCGCTCTCATGGAGCTGCTCATCATGATCGATGCTGCCAAGCGGGCGAGCGCCCGCTGCATCACCGCTGTCGTCCCGCACTACGCCTACGCACGGCAGGACAAGAAGTCGGCGGCACGCGAGCCGATAACGGCGAAGTTGGTCGCCGATCTGCTCACCGTGGCCGGCGCGGAACGGGTCATAGCGATGGACCTGCACCAGGGCCAGATCCAGGGCTTCTTCAACCAGCCGGTGAACCACCTCACGGCTCTCCCGATCCTCGCCGACTACTTCGAGGGGCTGAACCTCGACGACCTCGTGGTCGTGTCACCCGACGTCGGTCGCGTGAAGGCCGCCAAGAAGATGGCGGATATGCTCGGTGCCGGGCTCGCGATCCTTCACAAGGGGCGGCCCGAGCACAACATCGCCGAGATCACCCACGTGATCGGCGAGGTGGCGGGCAAGAACTGTATCGTGGCCGACGACATGATCGACACGGCCGGTTCGGTGACCGAGGGCGCGAAGGCGCTCATCCAGAAGGGTGCCGCCCGGGTCTGGGTCACAGCGACGCACGGTCTGTTCTCGCCGCCGGCATTCGACCGCATCGAGACGGCGCCGATCGAGGAGGTCGTGATCACCAACACGCTCCCGATCCCCGAGGAACGACTCCACGGCAAGATCCGCGTGCTATCGGTGGCGCCGCTGTTCGCGCGTGCCATCCAGAACGTGTACAACGACGACTCGGTCTCCGAGCTGTTCGATCCGGATTTCCAGCTCTAGGACAGAGCACCCGCGCGGCGTGATCGCGCCGTCGGCAACCAAGGAGGGAGCACCACATGACGCATGTCATCAAACTGAACGCCAAAGTCCGCGAGGTCACCGGCAAGTCCAGCCACAAGCTGGCCGCCGAAGGACTCGTCCCCGCAGTGGTCTACGGACCGAAGGTCGAGGCGCAGTCACTGTCGGTCGATCGTCGCGAGTTCGAGCACCTGCTGCGTGAGGCGAGCGTCGGCTCGACGCTCGTCGATCTGAACATCGAGGGCCAGGGCAAGGCGCTCGACGTGATCATCAAGGAAGTGCGCCACGAGGAGATCAAGGGTGCGATCCAGCACATCGACTTCTGGGCGGTCGATATGGGCCAGACACTGCAGACCACGGTCGCCATCGACTTCATCGGAAGTGCCGAAGGCGAGAAGGTCGGTGGCGTGGTCATGCACTCGCTTCGCGAGCTGAAGATCGAGGCTCGCCCGAAGGACCTGCCGGAGCACGTCGAGGTGGATGTGTCCGCCCTCAACATCGGCGACTCTTTCACCGTGGCCGACCTGGTGGCGCCGGTGGGAGTCACGCTGCTCGACGAGCCCGAGACGCTCATCGCATCGTGCATGCCGCCGTCGGTCGAGGAAGAGGTCGTCGCGGCGGAGGGCGAGATCACCGAAGTGCCCGAGGTGGGCAAGGAGACCGAAGCGGCCGAGGAGTAGTCAGCACCCGATGGCACGTATCGTGGTTGGGCTCGGTAATCCGGGCCCGGAGTACGACAACACGCGACACAACGCGGGGTTCATGGTGGTCGATCTGCTCGCCGAGAACCTGCGCGTGAGTTACTGGAAGGACGAGGCCGGCGCTAAGGTCGGCCTCGTCCGTTTCGGTGATGACGACCTTGTGCTTGTCAAGCCACAGACCTACATGAACCTGTCGGGCAAGGCCATCGCCAAGCTCGCGAAGGCGTACGACGCTGTGCCGGCCGACATCATCATCATCCACGACGACCTCGATCTGCCTGAGGAGACCGTCCGCGTGAAGCGCGGTGGCGGCCATGGCGGCCACAACGGCTTGCGCTCGCTGGCCGAGGCGCTCGGCACGGGGGACTTTCCCCGGGTTCGTCTCGGTATCGGCCGCCCGCCCGGGCGCCAGGATCCCGCTGACTACGTGCTGGAGCCGATGAGCAGGCCCGTGGCCGGGAAGCTCGCCGACATGGTCCCTCACGCTGCGCAGGCTGTGCTGCATGTGCTCGAACGCGGAGTGGACTCCGCCATGCAGGAGTACAACGCGGGGTAGGGGTTCTGCCCGATCTCGGGGGCTGTATTGCGCGGTCCGCGCGGACGTCTTACTTGAGGTAGGGCATCGGATCGACGGGCGTCCCGTTGATCCTCACCTCGAAGTGCAGGTGCGGCCCGGTGGAGAGTCCCGTGCTGCCGACCTTGCCGATCGCCTGGCGCCGATCGACGCTCTGCCCGACCTTCACGCTGATGCTACCCGTCTGCATGTGCGCGTAGAGCGTGGCGACGCCATTGCCGTGGTCGATGATCACGCAGTTGCCGTAACCGCCGCGGTAGCCGGTGTAGATGACCTTGCCGTCAGCTGCGGCAACGATCGTCGCACCGTTGATGTCCTTGCCCACGGCCCGCCCACCGATGTCGATGCCGGTGTGGAGCTTGCTGTAGCCGAGGATCGGATGGATCCGATATCCGAATGCCGATCCGCCTGTGGGCGTCTGCTCGAAGCCGGGAACAGGGAAGGCCATGACGCCCGAGAAGTAGCCGGAGCCGCTTCCGTAGAGCTCACGGGCGATCTTGGCGGACTCGGCATCTTCGGCCTCGGCCTGCGCGCGAAGCCGTGCCGCGTTGGCCTCGTTCTCGGCGACGAGGCTCTCTTTCTCGTTCTGTGCTGCCTTCTGCGCGTTGAGTTTGGACTGGTGCGCCGACCGCAGGGCGAGGAGCTGGTTCTGCACGACCTCAGCCTCGGCGCGCTTCGCGTCCACCGCGAGCATGTCCCGCTCGATCTCGGCCTTGCTCTTCTCGATCGCGATGCGGGTGTCCTTGAGCGTCTGCGCCAGGTCCGAGTTCGACTGGATGACGCGCTGGACCATCGTGGTGCGCGTTATGAGGTCCTCTATGTCCTTCGCTTCGAGCAACAGCTCGAAGTAGATGAAGTCGGAGTTCTTGTAGGTGGTCTGCACCCGGTCGGCGAGGAGCTCCTGCTGGCGCTTGTACTCGGCCTGGGTGGCCTCGATCTGGGCCTGCTTCGAGTCGACCTGGACCTTGAGCGCGTCGACCTCCGCCTGAAGGCGGCTGGTGCGCTCCACGGCGGCCGCGACGTCATCAGCGATCGCGTCGATGTCCACTTGGATCGCCGAGATGGTTGCATCGAGCTGGGCCGCTTCGGCCGCGAGCCGGTCAGCTTCGTTCTCCGCAGCCTCGGCGGCCCGCCTCGCGTCGCGCGCAGCAGTCTCGTGCGCACGCAGATCGGCCTCGGTGGCGCCATTGGCGAACGGGACGGCGAGGAAGGTGAACACGAGGGCGAGCGAGAGGGCTGCTCTGATAGCGCGGCTACGATGCATGGTGTGTTTCCTCCGGGCGGTTCTGTCTACAGGAAGAAACTCCCGCCGGAAGGCGCTCCAGGCGCGATTCTACCAGCGTAGAGGGGTATAGTGCAAACGAAGCCTGACGTTGGCGTCGGGCGCAATGCTCAACGAGGAGGGGTTACACATGAGTGATGACTTCCAGGGCACGCCTCCGTCACCGACACCGCCGCCACCGGGTCCCGCAGTTCCTCCGCCTGTGGCTGGCGGAGATGCGCCGGACAGCAGCCTCAGGACCGCAGCGCTTCTGGGTTGGATCTTCGCGCCGCTGGGGCTTATCGCCCTCGCACTCGATCAGTACAAAGACAGCGCGTGGCTCAAGTCGCATGTCGTCCAGGCGGCAGGCGTCTGGCTCGCGGGGGCCGTGCTCTCGACGATCACGTTCGGTATCGCGTCGCTCGCGGCACTGATCTATCAGATCGTCATGGCCATCAAGGCGAACAAGGGCGAGTCGGTCGAAGTACCGCTCATCTACGGCATCGTGAAGGGCATGATCTAGCGGGGTAGGGCCGTTTCGGCCACCGTCAGTCCGCTGGATGCAGGGGCAGGCACGAGCAGTGCCTGCCCCTCGTCGTCCACGGTGTACAGCGCGAGGCCGTTCTCGTCCGCATAAGCGGCCGCGCTCTCGATGCCACCCACGAACAGCGCGGTCGAGAGGATGTCGCTGTCCAGCCCCGACAGGCTCGCGCCCGCGACCGTGAGCGAGCGGACGCCCGCCGCGGGCAGCCCTGTCGCGGGGTCCAGGATGTGGTGGTAGCGTCTGCCGTCCGCCTCGAAGTAGCGCTGGTAGTCGCCCGAGGTGGAGAGCGCACCGTCGGAGGTGAACGCGAAGGTCGCGACCACGGTCTCGGGGTCGCGCGGATCCTCGATCCCGATGCGCCATGCGCTGCCGTCAGGCTTGGTGCCGAAGGTGACCGTGCTGCTTCCTGCGGTGATGAGTGCGGCGCTCACGGCGCCGCTCTCTCGCAACGCCTCCCGTGCGCGGTCCATCGCGAGGCCCTTGGCAGCCCCTCCCAGATCGAGCCCGGGGGCGAGGTCCCCGCCTGGCTCGAGGCGCGCGTCGACGGTGGCGAGACGGGCGAACGAGGCGCCGCCGTCACCGTCGCATCCGAACCGGCTCGCTGCGAGCACCGCGAGAGCGAGATCGGCGGGATCGGGCACGCGCCCTTCCTCCTCGAAGCCGTAGAGGCGCGTGACCGCCAGCAGCGAGGGTGAGAACTCGCCGGGGACGCCGAGCGCGACGATCTCGTCGAGGATCTGCCGTGCGGCGCCCGGGAGCTCGGTGGGCCGGTACGGATCGGCGTTGAACGCCGCGAGCGCGGAGGTCTCGTCGTACGCGTCGAGCTCGGCCTCCACCTCGGCCATCACCGCGAAGGCATCACCGATCGCGTCGCGTACCGCCTTCTCGTCCGGTCCGTACGCCGTGATGCTCACGACCGTGCCGAGCGCCTCCCGGCTCTCGACCACAGGCTCGTCGCGGGGGCCGCAGCCGGTCACTGTCGTGAGCGCACAGAGGGCCACGAGAAGCGCGATCAGGGTGCGAGCGGACCCCATTGCCTGCCTTTCGGTGATGGGTATACTTGTCGGCACGTGTCCGGCCACGCCAGTGTAGCAACCCCGGAGGCCCCATGTTCCCGATCGTCCACGCCCGTCAACTCTCCGACTCCGTCTTCGAGCTGGGCGTGCAGGCGCCCGCGATCGCCGCCAAAGCCAAAGCCGGGCAGTTCCTGATGCTCCGCATCGCCGAGGGTGGCGAGCGCATCCCGCTCACGTTCTCGGACTGGTCCGCCAAAGAAGGCTGGATCCGCTTCATCTTCATGCGGGTGGGCAAGACCACGCACCACCTCTCACATCTGTGCGTGGGCGACTCGCTCGCCGATGTGGTCGGGCCGCTGGGCGTTCCCACCCATGTCGAGGGCATCGGGCGCGCTGTGGTGGTGGGCGGCGGCGTGGGCGCCGCGGTGGCGTACCCGGTGGCGCGCGCGATGTGCGACGCGGGCGCCGAGGTCACCGTGATCGTCGGTGCGCGGAACGCCGATCTACTGATCCTGGAAGATGAGTTCCGCGCCCTGCCGCTGAAGGAGCTCATCATCACGACCGATGACGGTTCAGCCGGGCGCAAGGACCTCGTGACCGCGCCGCTCAAGGAGCTCTGCGAGGCGCGAGCGGTCGATCATGCGATGGCGATCGGCCCGGTGATCATGATGAAGTTCTGCGCCGCCACCACGCGCGAGTTCGGCGTGCCGACGGTGGTCTCGCTGAATCCGATCATGGTCGATGGTACGGGCATGTGCGGCGCGTGCCGCTGCACCGTGGGCGGGGAGACCAAGTTCGGCTGCGTCGATGGCCCCGACTTCGACGGGCATCAGGTCGATTTCGAGGAGCTCATGAACCGCCAGCGCGTGTACAACGACCTGGAGCGCGAAGCCGACGCCGACTACTCGAGGAAGTGCTCATGCCACCAGTAGACGAGACCGCTGCCGACCGTCCCCGCCGCAAACCGTCGCGGGCGCCGCGCACCCCGATGCCCGAGCGCAGCGCGATCGAGCGCGCCCGTGACTTCGACGAGGTCACGCTCGGCTACACCGAGGAGATGGCCCGCGCCGAAGCCGAGCGCTGTCTGCAGTGCAAGGTCCCCACGTGCATCGAGGGCTGCCCGGTGAACATCGACATCAAGTCGTTCATCGGCCACATGATCGAGGGCGACTACACGAACGCCGTGAGCGTCCTCAAGGAGCGCAACGCCCTCCCGGCCGTCTGTGGGCGTGTGTGCCCGCAGGAGGAGCAGTGCGAGAGCCGTTGCGTGCTCGCCAAGAAGGGCGAATCGGTGGCCATCGGCCGCCTTGAGCGCTGGCTCGGCGACTTCGACCTCACGTGTGAGCTCGAGCACCGCTGCATTCCCCAGGTGGGACCGGATTCCGGCAAGCGCGTGGCGATCGTGGGCTCCGGCCCCGCCGGGCTCGCATGCGCGGGCGAACTGCGCCGCTTCGGCCATGCCGTCACCATCTTCGAGAGCCTGCATGCGACCGGTGGCGTGCTCACCTACGGCATCCCCGAGTTCCGGCTGCCCAAGCACATCGTGCAGGCCGAGGTGGGCCTGCTCGAAGAGATGGGCGTGGAGATCCGCTGCGACATGGTGATCGGCGCCACGTATACACTCGACGAGCTCATGACGGCCGAGGGCTACGATGCGGTCTTCGTGGGCAACGGCGCCGGGCTGCCGGTGTTCATGAACATCCCGGGAGAGAACCTCAATGGCGTCTACTCCGCCAACGAGTTCCTCACGCGCGTGAACCTCATGCGCGCCTACGAGTTCCCGAAGGCCGACACGCCGGTCATGCGCGGTCGCAAGGTGGCCGTGGTGGGCGGCGGCAATGTTGCCATGGACTCGGCACGTACCGCCAAGCGCCTTGGCGCCGAGGAGGTCTTCCTGGTGTATCGCCGCACCGCTGACGAGATGCCGGCACGCAAGGAGGAGGTCCACCACGCGCGCGAGGAGGGCGTCGAGTTCAAGATGCTCTGCTCGCCCGAGGCGATACTCGGGAGCGATGGGTGGGTCACGGGCATGACCGCCACACGTATGGAGCTCGGCGAGCCGGACGCAAGCGGTCGGCGGGCGCCGGTGTGCGTGATGGACTCCGAGTTCGTGATCGACTGCGACACCGTGATCATGGCCATCGGCACGCGTGCTAACCCGCTCCTCACGCAGACCACGCCCGATCTCGAGGTGTCCAACCGAGGCTACGTGGTCGTCGATGAGAACGGTGCGACCTCCAAGCCCGGCGTCTTCGCGGGCGGCGATATCGTCACCGGTTCGGCCACCGTCATACTCGCGATGGGCGCCGGCAAGCGTGCCGCTCGTTCCATAGACGAGTGGCTCGCAGGGGCCGCCGGGTAGAGAGTCGGGCGGCAGAATGGCCCGACGAGCGGCATGTGCGCTACAATCTCAGCGTATGGTGCTACCGTTCGGCAGATGACCTGACGAACGGCGCATGCCGCGCTCGAGGGGGTTCGGAGGCCGCCGTGTCCGATCCGATCAGGGTGCTCGTTGTCGATGATGACGAGTCGATCGTCGAGATGATTCGCATGGGGCTCGAGGCCGAAGGCATGAAGGTCACCACGGCCTGCGATGGCGCAGAGGCGCTCGATTCCCTGCACAGCAGCCCTGCCGACGTCGTGTTGCTCGATATCATGATGCCGCGCGTGGACGGCTGGATGGCGCTGATGGAGATCCGCAACGATCCCGTCACCGCCGACATCCCCGTCATCATGCTTACTGCCAAGACGCAGGACCTGGCGCGCATCCTCGCCTTCAAGCAGGGTGTCCAACAGTACGTGACCAAGCCTTTCAATCTCATGGAGATGGTGGCGCGCATCCAGAGTCTCATGCGTGGGCGCCCGCGCGCGGGCGCGGCGCCTGTCGCCGAGGGGGAGTTCCACAAGCTTGCGGTGCGCAAGGGCGGTCGCACCGTGCTGCTCGACCTCGAGGAGGTCGTGTACATCTCGGCAAAGAACAAGTCAACGTACGTGCACACCTATGAGAACCAGTATCTCGTCGACCTCACGCTCTCCGAGCTCGAGGAGCGCCTCTCCACCGACGCGTTCCGGCGCCTGCATCGCAGCTACATGATCAACCTGAACAAGGTGAAGGAGATCGTGCGGTCCGACGGCGCGTACATGGTGGTAGTGGCCGATCGCGATGAGACGCAGGTTCCGGTGGCGCGGCGACAGGTCAAGTCGTTCCGCGAGGCGGTGGGGATCTAGTGGCGCGAATGCCGCGGGTCACGGTGGTCCTCGCGCTCGTCGTGCTTATGGCGGTGCTTCCGGGCGCGGCGCATGCCGAGAAGACGCTGGGGATCTCAACGGGTAAGTTCGAGTTCTCCGTGGCTTCCGGCGAAGGGGGTTCGGGAGAACTGTACGTCGTGAACGACGGCGATGAGCCCATCGAGGTTCTCGTCTATGCGGCCAACCAGACCGTGGACGAGAACGGTGAGATCTCATATCAGGTCCCGAGCAGGGACGATCCCGGTCTGGCGTTCGATCCGGCCAACTGGATGAGCATCAAGACGCCCACCTCGAACCAGACGGTCGGCAACACCCCGATGATCGAGCTTCTGCCGGGGGAGAGCGCTCCTGTCGAGTTCACGTTCACCGTGCCGCAGGGCGTCCCGCCCGGGGATCACCAGGTCATCCTCTTCTTCGAGATGGTGGGGGAGCCTCGTGAGCTCCAGGAGACCGGAGCGGAGATCGTCGGGCGCGTGGGCGCACGGGTGCGTGTCCGGGTGCAGGGTGAGGTGGTCGAGCGCCTCGAGGTCCGCCCGTTCGTGCTTCGGACACTGATCATCGGATCCAAAGCGCCGTTCACCTTCGTGATCCGCAACGCCGGCAACACCGACAAGCAGGTCAGCGTCAACATGATGATGCTGGATGGCAGCGGGAACGAGGTGTCTGCCAGCACGATAGTGACCGAGACCGTCGTCTATGCGGGAACGGTCGCGGAGCACAGCGGAGTGCTCGACCCCGAGGTCTCCCTCGGCCGGTTCACAGCGCGTCTTGTGGTCGACTACACGCGAGAGAGCGCCACCGGCGCAGCGCTCACCGATGCGCTGATCGAGGAGCGCACGGTCTGGGTGTTCCCGCTGTGGCTCGTGATCGTCGTCATATCCGGCGTGGGCCTCGCGCTCGTGTACTGGTCATGGCGAGCTGCGGTGCGTAAAGCCGAGCGCAGGACGCGGAAGCGGCACGAACGCCGGGCGTCCAGAGGCGAGGAAGCGATCTCCACGGTGTCGCCCGACCACGATCCGCCATCCGGGCTCGAAGAATGATGAGAAGGCCACGCCCCGAGGGGAGCGTGGCCTTCTTCCTGGTACCCGGGCTATGCCCGGGTCGTGTGACTACTGCTGTACGACTGAGTATGTGAAGACCTCGGACACGGTCTGAGCATCAAACCAGTCGTCGTCCACTTCACCAAGATCGAGCGAGTAGTCCTCGGTATGAGTCACGCCAGCCGCTGCCGGAGCCTTGGGGTACAGCCCCGTCGCTCCGGTGGCCGTGAAAGCGCTGCCGAAGGCACCGGCCAGGGCACCCGTACCGGTGCGCTTGATCTCGTACGCGATGTTCGAGCGGACGACCATGCTCGATGAGTCGGTGACCACGCCCGCGCCCGGCATGCCGGACAGTGTGGCGGTATCGTCACCGTCGGCGATCGTCAGTGACAGCTTCGGCAGGACCGTGGCATTCACCGTCACGGTGCTACCCGCGCCGCTGGCGTACGCGACGACGCCGAACACCAGCGCGACCACCACGATCCCTGTCAGTACTGTTCTCTTCATGCGTGCCTCCCTCTTTCAGTCTGGTCAGTGCCCGGATCCTCCGGACCCCGCATTCATTCCGTCACGGTCTCGGTCTCGACCGTCAAGCCATGTATCGGGTCGGGCGCCTCCCTTCTGAATGCCGTTCTGCCCAACGTAGTCTGCTGGTGATGAACGGTAGAGCGCCTCGATAAACGGTCATGCGTCACCTCGCCACGATCGTGTAGGTGACGGCAGCCACATACGTACCGGGGTCGGTCGCCCACGGCACGGTGATGCTGAGAAAGTCGGTGTACGCGGCTCCCGTAGTGGGGCCTCCCTGGGTCTCCGTCGCCATCGAACTGGAGAGTCCGAGCGTCGGCGACTGTCCGCCGACGGAGGTATACAGCGAGTAGTCGGAGGTGGCGGTGACATGCAGTCCCACCCCCGCATCCGTGTAGGTCACACCCGGGTCTACGGTGCCGAAGTCGACCATCGCCTTGCTGACCGTGAGGGTGAGCGCCGGTCTTCCCGGGACCGCGAAGAACTCAACGGTCCGCTCGTCGATCTGTGCGCCGTTCATCCAGGTGGCAGTGAGTTTGTAGGCACCACTCTGTCTGAAGTCCTCGTTGCTCATGGACCAGGTGTCCTCGTAGATACCGTTCGGTGCCGGGACCGTGACACTCGCGCGTGTGAACGTGAGTTCCGTGCCTGTTCCGATCGGCGTCCACGAACCGTCCTCCGCGATGTACGAATCCCCGGCGCTCGGCAGGTCGTCGCCGTCTGCATCCCACCAGATGCGGTAGTACACGGTCGTGTCCGTCAGGGTCGCACCACCGTTGTTGCTCAGCCTCGCGGTCACCGAGACGGGCGTGCTGACCATGTCCCCTCCGGTGGCACCGAGCGCCGAGATCTCGGCCCTGTAGCCCACATAGAACGGTACGCTTTGGATCACGGTGGTGCCGTTGAGCAGGGTGACCGTCCAGGTTCCGATGCCGGAAAGCGCCGACCCGATGTTGTAGCTCGACTGGGCGATGCCCGTGGCATCGACCCTGGCGGAGGACGTGGCCATGACCGTGCCCGCAGGATCGGTGAAGCGGAACGTCGCCGTGTCTCCCGGGCTGAGGCCCATGCCTCGTGCATAGACCCGGTCGCCGAGGTCGAACGTGTCCCGGGGTGTTCCGAAGCCGCTGATGCCGTAGGTTGCGAGACTCGATGCCGTTGTGACATCCGTCGCCGAGTCGTTGATGATCGTGCCGAATGAGGCCGTGATGGTGGTGACGTCAACAGTGGATACGGGCGTTTCGGCCGGCACCGTCACGCGCACCACGATATCTGTGGATCCTCCGAACGCCGGCAGCGTCACGGAGGACACCGGCGTGCTCGCGCCCGCGTCGAGTATGACAACCGGCCAGCCCTTGTTCGACGTCGCGCTCAATGTGAACGTGCGGTCCTCGGCGGAGCTATTGGTGATGGTGTGCCGGTACAGCACGGAAGTGCCGGCACCGGCCGGGAGCGCGTTGTCCGGCCTGACCTCGAGTTCGGGTCGCACAGTGGTGGTGTCGTAGCCCTTGCCCCGGATGTTCGCGAATCCGACGGCGCGCGCTTCGACCGTGGTCACATCCACGGTCCCGGATGCGACGCCGATGGGAACGGCCACCCGGATCGTGACGACCTCAGACTGCTGCGGGTCGAGGTGGAGTTCAGAGATCTGTTCCGTGCCGGCTGCGTTCCACACGGTCGCAGGCCAGCCATGATCGGACACGGCGGTCAGGGCGACAGTGTACGGCGTGGAGGTGTTGTTCATGATCGTGTTCGCGTAGACGATCGCCCCTCCGCTCATGATCGATCCCGAGCGGTCGGGGACCACCAGCAGCGGTCCGACGGTGGTGATATCGGTCGCCGAGTCTGCGGCATTCGCCGACTGGTGGCTGGCTGTGATGGTGGTCGTGTCGCGGGTCCCATTCGGTGCGTTAGCGGGGACGACCACGACCACCTGCACATCGACCGTCGCACCCGGAGCGAGATCGACGTGACTGATGGGCTGGAGGTCGGACGCCTGGAGCACCGAGACTGCCCACCCCTTCGAGGAGGTTGCGGCGAGGTTGAAGCGAGAGACCATGTTCCCGGTGTTGGTGATGGTGTGCGCGTAGACCATGGTCGCGCCTGCGGCAGCGCCCGCTGCACCATCAGGCTCCACGGTCACGCCGTAGTGCTTGAGCGAAACGATGCCCGTGTAATCGATGATCTTTCCCTGCTGCGCGGCGAACTGCATCGAGATTGGCGTACCCGCTGGAACGCCGAGCGCCGTCCACGCGATGCCGCCCTCGAACTGTGCTCCGCTCGGCTCGCCTATCCCTTCGTAGGGGGGCGTGCCGAA
Source organism: Actinobacteria bacterium UBA6100 (assembly GCA_002423585.1). GTDB lineage: Bacteria > Actinomycetota > Coriobacteriia > Anaerosomatales > Anaerosomataceae > UBA6100. The sequence continues at coordinate 22,378 of DIWS01000012.1, read as the reverse complement.
CGTGATCTCGGTCGGCCATGAGCCCGGGATCGTGCCACCCATCGCGTCGCCGTTGGCGTCGTCGTCCGGGTCGTACGCGAAGAGCTTCGCCCCGCTGTAGCTGTTGCCGCCGGTGAGCTGGTACTCGAGTACGCGATCGCCGATCTCCATCCGTTCGTCACCATCGAGGTCGATGAAGACCCGCAGGGTCGGCGCAGCGCCACCGGTCGCCGCGGCTCGCCGGAAGTAGTGATACAGACGGGTGCTGTCGGCTGTGGACGCTGCGAGTGTGATGTCAGCGTTGGTGTTGCCGGCATCGTTCGCGGTGTCGTACTGGCAGTTGGTGGGATCGTCGTAGACGGGCGACCAGTCGGTGAAGACCCCGTCGAATGTGATGCTGGTGGATACCAGTCCGAGACTCGGGATGGCGGGCATGAGAACGAGCACGAGCAGGGTACAGAGAATCGAGGAGACGCGCCTGCGCGCTCCCATCTTCCCCTGCCGGGCGGGGCTATGCCTGTCGTGCATAGCCATCTCTTCACCTGATCGGCTTGTGGCCGAAAACGTACCTGCTCTTATGCACATATCGGCCCAAACCTGCGTCACGAGCAGACTCAAGCGCTGACTGGCGGCATTTCGTGACGAGTGGCACACACTCACCGACGGAAGGTCGCCCGGTCAGCATATCGGAGTGGCCGCCCGATGCCTACCGGATCATCGAGTCAGGGGCACTTGCCGCGGCGGGTCTCAGTTCCGCAGGCTTCCGAGCGGCGCGGGCATCCGTCCGCCGCGGTTGATGAGCTTCGCGCTGCTCCATGCCGAGACGTCCATCACCGGCGCGGCGCCGAGCAGCCCGCCCCAACTCACGTGGTCGCCCGCCTTCTTACCTGCAACCGGGATGAGTCGCGCGGCGGTGGTCTTGGAGTTGATGACGCCGATGGCGCAGGCATCCGAGATGATGCCCGCCAGCGTCTCGGCAGGCGTGTCCCCGGGGAGCGCGATCATGTCGAGGCCCACGGAACACACCGCCGTCATCGCCTCGAGCTTCTCGAGGTTGAGGGCGCCACACTCCACCGCGCGCACCATGCCCGCGTCTTCGGAGACGGGGATGAACGCACCCGACAGGCCGCCGATGGACGACGTGCCCATCGCGCCGCCCTTCTTGACCGCGTCGTTCAGCAGCGCGAGCGCGGTGGTGGTACCCGGTGCCCCGCAGCGCTCAACGCCCATCGCCTCGAGGATCTCGGCCACACTGTCGCCCTCGGCGGGGGTGGGTGCGAGTGAGAGGTCGACGATGCCCATCGCCACGCCGAGTCGTCGGGCTGCCTCGCGCGCGACGAGCTCGCCCGCGCGCGTAATCTTGAAGGAGGTGGCCTTGATGGCCTCGGCCACCGCGGTGAGGTCCGCGTCGTCAGGCATCGCGGCGATGACCGCACGCACCACGCCCGGACCGGAGATGCCCACGTTGACCACGACGTCCGCTTCGCCTGCGCCATGCACGGCGCCGGCCATGAACGGGTTGTCCTCCACCATGTTGGCGAACACCACGAGCTTCGCGCAGCCGATGCTGTCGGCTTCGGCGGTGAGCGCGGCGGTCTCTTTGATGATGTGCGCCATGCGCGCGATGGCGTCCATGTTGATACCCGCGCGCGTGGAGGCGACGTTCACCGACGAGCACACGCGCTCGGTCGTGGCGAGCGCGGCGGGGATCGAGCGGATCAGTGCATCGTCGGCGCGGCCCACGCCTTTCTGGACGAGCGCCGAGTAGCCGCCGATGAAGTCGATGCCCACGGCCGAGGCCGCGCGGTCCATCGCCAGGGCGACCGGGGTGAGGTCGTCGCATGCGCAGCGGCCGGCGACCGAGGCGACCGGTGTGACCGAGATGCGTTTGTTGCGGATGGGGATGCCATACTCCCGCTCGATCGCTTCGCACACGGGCACGAGCCGCTCGGCTGCGCGCGTTACGCGCTCGTAGAGGCGGAGGCTCATCTCCTCGGCGGAGTCGGCCGCGCATTCGCCGATGGAGATGCCCAGAGTGACCGTGCGGATGTCGAGGTGCTGCTGCTGGACCATCAGCAGGGTCTCGGTGATCTCCTCGGGTGAGATGTTGAGCATGGAGGCGTCCTTCCGCTACACGCGGTGCATGAAGCGGAAGACGTCCTCCCGCTGGAGTGTGATCTGCATGCCGAGGCGCTCGGCCACCTCGGCCAGGCGCGCCTGCACGGTCTCAAAGGGATGCGTACCCTCGTCGACGGTGACGAGCATGGTCATCGAGAAGATGCCGGCGAGTATGGTCTGCCGGATGTCCTCGATGTTGACGCCATTCTCCGCGAGCACGGCCGACACGCCGGCGACGATGCCCACACGGTCTTCCCCGAGCACAGACAGCACCGCTCTGGTCTTCATGGCTCCCCCGGTCCTTCGTCGGTCACGCGGTATACTCTACGCGCTTCTCAACAACCCTTCCTTTCCGAGGGAGTGTACCGTGGCCGTCCCCATCACGCCTATCCGACTCGGCGACGTGGTCCGTCTGAAGAAGGCGCACCCGTGCGGGACGAACGAGTGGGAGATCACGAAACTCGGCATGGACATCGGCCTCAGGTGCTGCGGCTGCGACCGGAAGGTGCGCCTCGAGCGCTACGAGTTCGATCGCAGGTTCAGGGGCTTCATCCGCCGCGGTGCGGACGAACCGTCGGCCGGGTAGGGGCGCCTACGAGCCGCCGGTCTCGGTGGGAGCGCTTCCCGCGGGGTACCGGTTGAGCTGGAAGTGTGTGTGGTCACCGCCGCCGCCGGTGTAGCCACCGAGCTGGATCTCCATCTTGTCGGACATCTGCCGGACCGCCCCGATCCGGGTCACGCCGCCTGTCACCGTGTCGCCCGCCCGCACCATGACGTCCTGCACGTGGATGAGTACGGCATCGACGTCGTCACGGCCTTCGGGCCGGATGTGGATCTCGAAGTCCTCGTACTTCTCGTAGAGCAGGTAGGGCCGGACCTCGATCACGGTGCCGCTTACCGGCGCCCACACCGTGGTCCCCGGGGCGGCCCCCATGTCGAGCGCCGTGTCGGGTTCCCCGCGTCGGTTGCTGCGCCACAGGCGGAGCACGCACCCGTGCCAGACGCCGTCGTCGAACACCGCATTCTCGGGTACCGCCGGCACCGTCTTGAGCTCGGCGGCGGCGACCATGTCCGCATCGGGCACGAGAGAGGTCATATGGAGCGCATAGTCGCCCGACGCCTGGTGGAACGCGACCGCGGTGAGCTCGTTCGGATCGATCGCGAGGTGGATCCGGGTCCCGCCCTCCTCGGCGATGAGCGGCGTGGGCTCGCGCTCGGGCTCTGCTTGCTCCGAGGTGGTGGCTACGGCCACTGCCGATGCCGGTTCTGTGACCGGGGCAGCCTGGTCGGCATCGCTCCAGGTGAGCACCCACACGATCGCCGCGAGCCCGATGATGGCTACGGTCACGGTCATCATCGGGTACGGGGAGCGTCTGCGTCGGGTGGCGCGGCGAGGTCGCACGCTCACGCCGGTATCGCGGACGCCTGTGCCGAGTCCGGGGCGGCCGGTGGCGGACTCCGATGTGCGGGGCCGCCGAGCGGAGTGGCGGCTCATCGGATCACCGTCGCCGTGTCCCCGGTGATCTCGACGGTCGTGTCGCGCTGGGCCGAGATGGCCTTGAGGCGGTCGAGGATGTTCGCGGCGGCGCTGCCGGAGACGTACTCGGGCTTGCCGAACGCGTCGAGGTATACCGGCGTGATGTTGACCGCGCCGATGCCGTTGGGCCCCAACTCGGCCTCCAGGATGAACGCCTCGCCGGTCTCGCGCGAGTAGTGGTCGAAGACGAAGTCTCCCAGCGAATAGGCGATGAGCTTGCCGTTGTATGACTCGAGTGCCTGGATGACGTGGGGGTGGTGGGCGAGCACCATGTCGGCGCCGGCATCGATGGCGCGGTGCGCGTCGGCCACCTGGTCCCCGTTGCAGTAGGGGGTGTACTCGACGCCCCAGTGGAACGAGACGAGCACGTAGTCGTACTCGGCACCGGCGGCACGTATCGCGGTCTCCACCTCGTCCATCCTGAGACGGCCCTGGGCGATGCCGGGCTTCGTATCGGTGGCGACGAAGCCGCTGGGGAGGATGTGCGAGAAGGCGAGGTAGGCGACCGTGGTGCCGTCGATGTCGCGCACCGCCGGTGCCCACGCCGCCGGCCTGTCCGCCCCCGCTCCCGCGTGGCCGATCCCGTTGGCGTCGAGCCGGGCGATGGTGTCGAGCAAGGCGTCGTTGCCGCAGTCGAGCGCGTGGTTGTTGGCGAGCGAGACGAAGTCGAAGCCCGCGAGCGCGAGCCCCTCCACACCGGCAGGTCTGCCCTTGAAGGTGTAGCTCTTGTCGGTGCGCCGCTCGCCGAGGTCGGAGAGTGTGCTCTCGAGGTTGCCCACCGCGATGTCGGCGGCCGCCAGCTGAGCGGCAACATCGGCCAGCGGTGCGGTGCCGCCGGAGGTTGATATGAGCTTGGCCACCTGTCGGTCGAACTGCATGTCGCCCACCGCAGCCACCGTGATCGTCGCTGGGCCCGAAGGCGTGGGCGGCATCGTCGCGACCGCGGCGTACGTGGTCTCGACCGCGGCAGTCGACTCGGGGGTAGGGACATCTGTGACTGCGGGTTCGGTGGTACCCGGCTCAAGCGTGCTCACGACCAGCGCCGCACCCACAGCTACGAGCACGACCGCCACCACCGAGCCGGTCACGGCCATCAGCCGCTCACGACGGCGCAGCCGCGCGCTGCGGCCGGCCTCGGTTCGATGTGTGGATGTGGGGGGCATCGGGAAGATCCGTTCGTCGGCAGCCTTTCGGCTGCAGAAGAAGGTTCGAACGACGTTCGTGCGTACTATACTGTACGGGTGCATGGGGCGTCCCTGTCGCCGCCTCGCCAGTTGCGCTCGCCGGTGCACCACGTATGAAGGACGCCTGACCGTCACATCTCTCTGGGGTGGGGAGCGCGTGGAGAAGCTCGAGAAGATCCTGCACGCCGAAGACGCAGCGCGTGCCGAAGCCGAGGACGCCCGTGCGACCGCCGCCGCTACCCTTAGCGAAGCGCGCGCCAGGGCCGTGGAGCTTCTGCAGGCGGGCCGCGATGACATCCGGGCACTCGCTGGCGCGCATCGTGACGAGGCGCTCGCTCGCGCCCGTCAGAGCGCCGCGACGTTGACCGATTCCGCCGAGGGCGAGGCGCGCGCCATCATCGACGATGCCGGGTCCCGCGCCGATGACGCCCTCGGGGCCGTGCTTGACGTGCTGAAAGGGTTCTAGTGACCGTTGCGCGCATGCTCAAGGTCACCGTGCTCGCCCATCAGTCGGTGATGGACGATCTGATCGGGCGTATGCAGCTCGTGGGCGTGCTCGACATCCAGGGCGCGCCGGCGGATCTGCCGCCTGTCGCGCTCGCTTCCGACGATCCCCGGCTGCGGGAGCTGGAGGAGGCGGTCGCCGACGCCACATTCGTCCGTGACTTCCTCGGCAGGTACCACACCTCCACGCAGTCGTTTGGCGCGTTCGTCTCGGAGAAGATCCATCTGAGTGCCGAGGAGTACCACGCGCTCTCCGCGGACAGAGGCGCGTTGCGGCTGTATCGGGAGTGCGAGGACATCTCCTCCAGGTCGGCGACGCTCACGCGGGAGCGTGCACGCCTACTGCAACTCGCCGATGACCTGGCGCCGTGGGAGGGCCTTCACCTACAGATCTCCCGCTGGGAGGGTACCGAGCACGTGGTGCTCTTCACGGGCATCGTGCCCGCCGCCCAGGGTGCGGCGATCCGGCAGGCGCTGCGCGAGACGACGCCGGACATGTCGGTGGAGGAGCTTCAGTCCGTGCGGGGACGTGCCGCCTGGGTGGTGATGGCGCACTGCACCGTGCTCGACGCCGTTCGCGCGACGCTCTCGTTGACCGACTTCCAGGAGGTCGCGTTCCCCGGGCTGGCGGATTATCCCGCCGAGGAACGCTCGCGCGCGCTCCAGCGCGCTGAAGAGATCACCCGGGAGCTCGCCAAGCTCGATGAGCGGGCGAACGAGCTCGCGGAGCAGCACTACAGCCGGGCCGTCGCACGTGTGGAGGCGATCGCCTCGGACCTCGACTCACTCACGGTCCGTGAGCGGTTCGGCTCTACAGAGCGCACCTTCGCTGTGAGCGGCTGGGTCCGGACTTCCCGGCGCGACGAGCTCGAGCGTGCGCTCGAACCGCTGTCGCTCGATGCCGACCTCACGCTGGAGGAGCCCGCCGAAGGCGAGGCGCCGCCGGTGGTGCTCGAGAATCCGCGGCTGATCCGGCCGTTCGAGACGCTCACCAACCTGTACGGGCTTCCCCGCTACGACGAGATCGACCCGACGCCCTTGCTCGCCCCCTTCTTCCTCGTGTTCTTCGCGATCTGCATCGGGGATGTGGGCTACGGGCTCATGCTCATCGCGGGCGCCTGGTACATCAAGAACAGGATCGATGTGGCGCCCGGCGTGAAGCAGTTCATGGATCTGCTGATGTACGGGGGCGCCGGTGCGATAGTGGCGGGAGCGCTCTTCGGCTCGTATTTCGCGCTCGATTTCGACATCGTCAAAGGCGCGCTGCCGTTCCTGGCACCGCTGCAGATACTGTCCCCGCTGGACGATCTGCCCATCTTCCTGGTCGCGATGATCGTCCTCGGCACGATCCAGGTCCTCTTCGGCGTCCTGGTCGCAGCCTACGACCTCGCACGCAGGGGTGATAGGGCTTCGGCGTTCTACAGCCAGCTCTCGACGCTGCTGCTGTTCGCGGCGATCGGTGTCGCTGCGGCGGCGCCGTCGCTCGCGCTGCCTGCGATCGTCCTCGGCGTCGGCGTGACCGTCATCTTCAAGGGGCGAGCGCTCGAGGCGGCGATCGGTGCGGAGGGTACGCCCGGGTGGGACCGGGCGTTCGGGGCGGCGTGGCTCGCTGTCGTGCTCGCCGCGCTCGCGGGGTGGGCGTTCGATCTGGGCGTGCCGCTGGGATGGGCGGTGCTCGGCATGACCGTCGCCGGACTCGCTGTCTCGAAGGCCGTTCGCCGCTCGGTGGTAGCTGTCCTCGGCGGTCTGTACGCCGTCTACGGCATGACGTCGTTCCTCGGCGACATCCTCTCGTACACGCGCCTTGCGGCCCTCGGCCTGTCGGGCACGCTCGTGGGACTGGTCTTCAACATCCTGGCCGGCCTCGTGATGGGCGGGGCCGGGGGGCTGTTCGAGAAGGGCGGGGCGGCTATCATCGGCGGCGTGGTGGTGGCCATTCTGGCCTCTCTGGTGTTCGTGGTTGGCCACGTGTTCAACGTGGTCATCAGCCTGCTCGGCGCGTTCGTTCATCCGGCGCGTCTGCAGTTCGTCGAGTTCTTCAGCAAGTTCTACGAGGGTGGGGGCCGCGCGTTCAGCCCCTTTGTGCATAGGACGAAGTCACTCGTGTTACATGCCGGCGATGTCCGGCAGGAAGGAGCGGGACTGTGACCGACGCATTCTGGGGCCTGTCAGGGGCGGACTGGGCACTGATCGGAGGCGGCTTCGCGGCCATCCTCGGCGGTATCGGTTCGGCCATCGGCATCACCATCGCAAGCTCGGTGGTGTCAGGCATCGTGACCGAGGACGGGGAGAAGTTCGGCAAGCTGCTGCCCATCGCGGCCATGCCGAGCACGCAGGGCATCTACGGCTTCATCACCGCCGTGCTCGTGCTCATCTTCTTCAAGCTGTTCGGTGCCGACGTTCAGATCGACCTGGCCGGCGCTGCCGGGTTCAAGGTGTTCCTCGCGTGCCAGCCGGTGGCCTGGCTGTGCTTCGTGACCGCGATCTACCAGGGCCGTACCGGCGCGGCAGCCGCCGGGATCGTCGCGCGCCGCGGCGAGGACTCGGGCAAGGCGCTCATCTTCCCCGCACTCGTCGAAACGTACGCCGTGCTCGCCCTGATCGTCACCGTTCTCATGATGCTGGGCCTGAGCACCGCGTACATGGGTTAGGGGCGGGCACGTGGCGATCACCGACATCCTCACCCGTATCGAGACGGATGCGGCGGCTGAGGCCGCGGACGCGATGGGGGCCGCAGAGGCCGAAGCCGCGCGCATCGTGGGCATCGCCGAGGCGACGCTTGCCGACGAACGAGCGACCGCGCTGGCGGCCGCCGAGCACGACGCCGCCGAGCAGGCCGCGACGCTGCTCGCCAACGCTCGCCTCGTCGCGCGTGACCGGCTGCTGGCTGAGAAGCGCGAGCTGGCCGAGAGCGTTCTCGACCGAGCCCGTGACGCGCTCGAGGCGATGCCGGACGCCGAGTACCTCGAGTTCATCGCCCGGGGCGTGAAGCGCGCGGCGGTGGGCGGGGAGACACTCCAGTTCGCCGCAGCCGACGCTCGGCGCCTGAGCGGGTTGGAACGGCGCTTGGACGCGCTCGGTGTGCGTGTCACGACCACCGCCGAGCCCGCTCCGATCGCCCGGGGTGTTCTGCTCACGGGCGACCGCGTGCGCGTGGAGGTCTCGCCCGCGGCGCTCGTGGCCGACCAGCGAGACAGCCTGTTGTTGGTCGCGGCCCGTGAGCTCTTCGGCGGGAAGGAGTAGCGGGCGCAGTGGCGATGACGGCTCGCATACGCGACGACATCTGCTACGGCTTCGCCGTGGGGCGGGTGCGCGTGCTTGAGGGACGGCTCCTGTCGCGCGCGACGTTCGAGCGCCTGCTCGACGCCGAGGACCTGCGCGAGCAGAAGCGCGTGCTCGCCGAGACGCACGTGGGCCGCTACATCGAGAGCGCGGAGACGGCGGATGAGGTCGAGCGTGCGCTCGCGGCCTCGCTCTCCGATCTGTACGAGGAGTTCCTTGAGCGGGCCGACCTGCCTTCTGCGGTGGTCACCTTCTTCCAGGTGCCGCACGACTACGCCAACCTGCGCGCGGCGCTCAAGGCGCGCGTGCTCGGGGTTCGCGCCGAAGCGATGCTGACCTCCCTCGGCTCGGTCCCGCCGGAGGCCTTCGGTGGTGACGGGGGGTCGCTCCCCGAGACCATGCGCGAGTTGCTGACGACGTTCGACGACGCCGAGGAGCTGCCCGCCATCGATGACCTCGAGGCGCTTGTGGACCGGGCGATGTTCACCGCGCTGGCCGAGGCCGCCCGGGCGAGCAAGGTGCGCTTCTTGCGTGACCTTGCCACGCTTCGCATCAACCTCGCGAATGCGCGGCTGCTCATCCGCGCCCGCACCAAGTCGCTCCCGCCCGCCGAGATCCAGGCACGCTTCGTGCCGGGGGGCTCGAAGGCACTCGAGGCCCTGATCCCCGCGGCGTCGCGGATGTCGGCCGCAGAGCTCGCGATCGCGATCGCTGACACGCGGGTCCTCGGGAGGATGTCCGAAGCCGATCTGACCGACGTCGAGCGTTTCGACATGACGGCGGACGCCGTCGTGGCCGACCGGATGCTCGCGGCCAGGCGTGCGCCCGGCGGCGCGGAGCCCGTTCTCGCATACGTGCTCGCCCGCGAGGCCGAAGTGCTCCTGCTGCGCACGGCCGTGGTGGGCAGACTCGCCGGTCTCGACCGCGAGAGCGTCCGCACCCGGCTCAAGGAGCGTGTCTCGTGACCGCGCATCGGATCGCGGTGGTGGGTGACGTCACGTCCGTGGCAGGTTTCAGGCCGCTCGGCTTCACGGTGTTCCCGATCGAGCGTGCCGAGGATGCCCGTGAGGTGTGGCCGGACGTCCTCCGTGGTGACTTCGGCGTGGTGTTCGTCACCGAGCCGGTGTACGCGGCGATCTTCGATCTTGTTGCCGAAACGGCCGATGAGCCGATTCCGGCGGTGACGGTGATACCCGCCGCGGGAAGCGCCGGCGGTGTGGGCGCGGCCAAGCTGGACCGCGCGATAGAGCGTGCACTCGGCACCTCGGTGCCGCAGAGGGAAGAGGAAGAGTAGATGGAACGTGGCACGATCGTGAAGGTCGCCGGTCCGCTCGTCGTCGCCGAGGGTCTCGTTGAGGCGAGGATGTTCGATCTCGTCCGGGTGGGCGAGCAGGGCCTCATGGGCGAGATCATCGAGATGCGCGGCGACCGCGCCTCGATCCAGGTCTACGAGGAGACCGAGGGCCTCGGTCCGGGAGATCCCGTGGAGGGCACCGGCGCCCCGCTCTCGGTGGAGCTGGGGCCGGGCATGCTCGGCGCGGTCTACGACGGCGTCCAGCGCCCGCTCGATGTGCTCGAGCGAATGGTCGGCTCCTACCTCACGCGCGGGGTCACGGCACCCGGCCTCGATCGCGAGAAGCGGTGGGCGTTCACCCCGGTCGTCGCGGCGGGTGCGCACGTGGTGGGCGGCGACATCATCGGCACGGTGCAGGAGAACGAGGTCATCGAGCATCGCATCATGGTGCCACCGGGCGTGGAGGGCGAGATCACCTCGATCGTGGCCGGCGATCACACGGTGACCGATCCCGTGGCGCAGCTGCGCACGTCCGACGGCACGATGCGTGACCTCACGATGATGCAGACATGGCCGGTCCGCGTGCCCCGCCCGTACATGCGGAAGGTCTCCGCCGACGAGCCGCTCGTGACCGGAACGCGCGTGATCGACACGTTCTTCCCGCTGGTGAAGGGCGGTGTGGCCTGCATCCCGGGCCCGTTCGGCGCCGGCAAGACGGTCACGCAGCATCAGGTGGCCAAGTGGAGTAACGCGCAGGTGGTCATCTTCATCGGCTGCGGCGAGCGCGGCAACGAGATGACCGACGTGCTGATGGAGTTCCCCGAGCTCACCGACCCGTACTCGGGCTTCCCGCTCATGAAGCGCACCGTGCTCGTGGCGAACACCTCCAACATGCCGGTGGCCGCCCGCGAGGCGAGCGTCTACACGGGCATCACGATGGCCGAGTACTTCCGTGACATGGGCTACGAAGTCGTCCTTCAGGCCGACTCCACGAGCCGCTGGGCCGAGGCCATGCGCGAGATCTCCGGCCGCCTGGAAGAGATGCCGGGCGAGGAAGGGTTCCCCGCCTATCTCGGCACCAAGCTCGCGGCGTTCTACGAGCGCGCCGGGAAGGTGGAGACGCTGACCTCGGGCGAGACTCGCACGGGCAGCGTGTCGGTGGTGGGCAGCGTGTCGCCTCCGGGAGGCGACCTGTCCGAGCCGGTCGTCCAGAACACCCTGCGGGTCGTGAAGGTCTACTGGGCGCTTCAGGACACGCTCGCGTACGAGCGGCACTTCCCGGCGATCGACTGGCTCACGAGCTACTCGTTGTACCTCGAGAAGCTGCGCCCGCACTGGGATGCGGATGTGTCGCCCGAGTTCCGCGTGCGTCGCGACGCGTGTATGGCCATCCTGCAGCGTGAGAGCGAGCTCGCAGAGATCGTGCGGCTCGTAGGCCTTGAGGCGCTCACCGCCGAGGAGCAGATCCTCATGGAGACCGCCAAGTCCATCCGGGAGGACTTCCTGCAGCAGAACGCGTTCCGCGACGACGATCAGTTCTCGTCACTCAAGGAGCAGGATCTGCTGCTGAAGACGATCCTGCTGTTCCACGAGAAGGCCGTTGAGGCGCAGCGGGAAGGCGCGCCGCTCAAGGGCATCTTCTCGGCGCCCGTGCGCGAGAGGATCGCGCGCGCCAAGTATCTCGCGGTCAAGGACCTCGGGGTGTACGACGAGATCGCCTCGGACATCGAGACGCAGCTCGTGAGCGAAGACGGAGAGGTGGCGTAGATGGCCCGCGAATACACCACCACACGCGACATCGTGGGACCGCTCCTGCTCGTGGAGAACGTCGCGAACGTCACCTACAACGAGCTTGTGGAGCTTGAGTTCCCCGACGGCACCCGCTCGCTCGGCAACGTGCTCGAGGTGAACCGCGACGTTGCGCTCGTGCAGGCGTTCGGCGGGACGCGCGGCGCCAACCCCGCGCAGACGAAGGTGAAGTTCCTCGGCCGCTCGCTTGAGATCGGCGTGAGCCGCGACATGCTCGGGCGCGTCTTCGACGGACTCGGCAGGCCGAAGGACGACGGGCCGGAGATCATCCCGGACGAGCGTCGATCGATCTACGGCGATCCGATCAACCCCACGGCTCGCGACTTCCCGGACGACTTCATCCAGACCGGCATCTCGGGCATCGACGGTCTCAACCCGCTCGTGCGCGGCCAGAAGCTGCCGATCTTCTCGGGCAGCGGTCTGCCGCACAACCAGCTTGCGGCGCAGATCGCGCGTCAGGCGGCGGTGCTCGAGCGGAGCGACGATCCGGGCGTGGTGGGGCAGCGGCTGGAGGGTGAGTTCGCCGTGGTGTTCGCGGCGATGGGCATCACCTTCGAGGATGCGGACTTCTTCATCACCGAGTTCCGCAAGACCGCCGCCATCGAGCGCGCCGTGCTGTTCCTGAACCTCGCGGACGACCCGGCCGTCGAGCGCATCGCCACGCCGCGAATGGCGCTCACCGCCGCCGAGTACCTCGCCTACACGTGCGACATGCATGTGCTCGTGATCCTCACGGACATGACGTACTACTGCGAGGCGCTGCGTGAGGTGTCCGCCGCGCGCAAGGAGGTCCCGGGCCGCCGCGGGTACCCCGGCTATCTCTACACCGACCTCGCCACGATCTACGAGCGCGCCGGGCGCGTGAAGGGCCGCAAGGGCTCGATCACGCAGGTGCCGATCCTCTCGATGCCCGATGACGACAAGACCCACCCGATCCCCGACCTCACCGGCTACATCACCGAGGGCCAGATCATCTTGGACCGCGCGCTCCACCGCTCCGGCGTCTATCCGCCGCTCGCGGTGCTGCCGAGTCTCTCGCGTCTCAAGCAGAAGGGCATCGGCCCGGGCAAGACGCGCGAGGACCATGCCGACCTGAGCAACCAGCTCTTCGGCGCGTACGCGCGGGGCATCCAGGCCAAAGAACTCGCCGTGATCCTCGGCGAGGCGGCGCTCTCCGAGACGGACAAGGCGTTCGTGGCGTTCGCCGATGCGTTCGAGGACAGGTTCATCCGGCAGGGCGAGCACGAGGAGCGCTCCATCGAGCGCACGCTCGAGATCGGCTGGGAGCTTGCTGCTCTTCTGCCACGTACCGAACTCAAGCGCATCAAAGACGAGTACATCGCCAAGTACCTGAAGGAGCCGATCGAGGCGTGAGGGACGTTCTCGTCATAGCGCTCTTCGTGGCGCTCGCAGGCCTGATCGCGTACCAGGTCTATATGTTGTCCTGGGCGAAGAAGGCGGTGGACGCGGTGCCGCGTACGGTCACGGCCCTGCGCGTGGTGAATATCGTGGCGCTCACCGCCGCCGCCACGGTCATCGCGCTCCAGCTGGCGAGGGGATGACGATGCCGCAGATCCGCGTCAATCCCAACCGGATGGAACTGCTGAGGTTGCGCAAGCGGGGGGCTACCGCCCGGCGCGGCCACAAGCTGCTCAAGGACAAGCTCGACGAGCTGATGAAGGAGTTCCAGGCGCGCATCTCCGACAACCGGCGACTGCGGCGCGACGTTGAGCGCGAGCTGCAGGGCGCGTTCGGGCTGTTCGCACTCGCGCGCGCCGAGGCGGGCAGCGGGGCGCTCGCGTCCGCGCTCATGTCCGGCGAGGCGCTGCCGCTGCTGGATGTCGCCCAGCAGAACCTGATGAGCGTGCGCGTGCCGGTCTTCTCGCTCGGAGAGTTGCCCGAGCCGGGCGGCTACTCGCTCGCCACCACACCGGCGGTGCTCGACACCGCGCTCACGCGGCTTGCGGCCGTGGCGCCGCGGATGATCGAGCTAGCCGAGCGCGAGAAGGCGATCGAACTGCTCGCCGCCGAGATCGAACGCACGCGACGGCGCGTGAACGCGCTCGAGTATGTGCTCATCCCGACCATCGATGCGACGGTGCGCGACATCACCATGAAGCTCGACGAGGCCGAGCGGTCGAACCTCACCCGGCTGATGAAGGTGAAGGACATGATCGCGCAGCAGGAGGCGGCCGAAGGGCGGTAGGTCGTGAGCATGCGTGCCCGCGTGTTCGCAGCGGTCGGCGTGGCGTTCGTGGCAGCGCTCGCAGCTCTCGCCACGTCCAGTGGCCCGCGCGAGCCCGTCACTGACGCGTCCGGCTCGCTGTCGGTACCCGATGCGACGGCTGCGCCCACTCCCGGCACCACAGGTGCTCCCACCGGGCTGGCCGTCGAGGCACGACCGCGCGAACCCACCGTGCCGAGGGAGTTCGACGCGGCCTCGGCGCTCGTTCACGTCTGCGCACTCGAGGCGTTCGGGGTGCGTGCGGGGGGAAGCGCGGCCGAGGCGCAGGCGGCCGACTACATCCGTGACCACCTGGTGGCGCTCGGCTTCGACGCGCGCATCGAAGAGTTCCCGCTCCCAAACGGCGGTACGAGCCGCAACGTGGTCGCCCGGTTGCGGGGATCAAGCGACGTGGTGCTCGTGCTCGGCGCGCACATGGACAGCAAGCCGCCGTCGCCCGGCGCGAACGACAACGGCTCGGGCTGTGGTGCCCTTCTCGAGATCGCGGGGATACTCGCGGCCGATCCGGTGGCGCCCACGGTCGAGATCATCTTCTTCGGCAGTGAGGAGATCATCGGCGGCCAGCCGGACTGGCACCACTTCGGCTCGCGCTACCGCGTTTCGCAGATGAGCGCCGCCGAGCGGGCGCGGACGGCGGGCATGATCTCGATCGACATGATCGGCTACGGCTCGGCGTTCCATTCGCGGACGATGATGAGGGGGCCGGCGACGCTCTCGGACATGGTGTTGGCATACGCCGCGAGCACGGGTGCACCGATGACGTTCAAGCAGGACACGTCGGCGACCGGGCTCTCCGATCACGAGGCGTACGAGCTTGCCGGCATCCCGGCAGCGTGCGTGTGTTGGCGCACCGACCCGGTCTATCACACGGCCGAGGACGTTTCGGGGCACCTGTCGGCGGAGAGGATCGATACCGCCGGGATGCTGGTCCTCGGTTTCGTCCGCAGTCTGGATGCCGCCGACCTGGCGGTGCTCACGGCGCGATAGGCGACCGTTCATCACAGGATAGCGCGCCGTTCGTCGGCTGACTGCCTGCGGTCGTCGGTTCAGACCGCGCGCGGCTAAAGCCCCAGGTCAGACTCGCCGATGTATAGGGCGTCAGGACGATCGAACATGAACCTGACGACTCGTCCGGCCCGACGAAGGCGCCCCTCCTGAGGAGGGCCGGACAGCGACCTGCAAGAGGCCCCGGGGGTCGATCCCCGGGGCCTCACCCATTTCCGGATGACGCGATACGGGCTACCCCGTCTGGCCGGTGAACGCCCACTTCTCGAGGAGGAGCGCCGGCACGAGGGTCGCTCCGCCCTCTCCGGGTCCGATGAGCACGCGCTCGGAGCCGATCGCACCCACATGTGAGAGCGCGTCGAGCGCCCCCTGCGTGAAGCGCAGGTTCTTCAGCGGACGGGTCAGCCGACCGTTCTCGATCATGAACGTCCCGTCGCGGGTCATGCCCGTGAGTACGAGCTTCATCGGGTCCTCGACGTTCACGTAGTGGAAGCGCGTGACGTACACACCGCGCTCGACCGACGCGATCATCTCGGCCTCGGTCGTGTCGCCTGCGTCCATGACCAGGTTGAGCGGGAGCGGGCCGTACGGGTTGGGCGAGGGGAGCGCGTGGCCGGTGTTCGGCACGCCGAGCTTGGCGGCGAAGTACGAGTCGGTGACGTATCCGCGCGCCACGCCCCGCTCGATCAGCGGCACGGGCTGCCGCAGCTGCCCCTCGAAGTCGATGCCGAGGCCGATCGTGTCGGCGCCGAGTGCATCGTCGGTGATGCTGATGCGCGGGTCGACGAGCTGATCGCCGAGGTGGCCGGCAAGGAACGATCCCTGCTCGGCGAAGGACTTGGCGCCGAAGCCGAGGTAGCCCATGAAGTCGAGGATGTCCGAGACGGCCTCCGGCGCGAGCACGACCGTGTAGGTGCCGGGATCGAGCGTGCCGGGCGAGGCGGCTCGTGCCGCGATCCCGGCGGCGCGCTCGCCGAGAGCCGCGGCATCGAAGCCCGCGGTGTCTGCGCCGAGCCACGACGCCCAGCCGTTTCCGCCGCTCTCGCCCATCGGCAGCACGGTGGCGCGCACGTCTCCCGCTTCTGTGGCGCGCGACACGCCGAGCGTGTTGGCCACCGCGAGCGTGTACAGGTTGCGGGCGACCGTGCCCGCTGCGACCAGGCCGGCAGCGGCCGAAGGCGCGATGATCGCCGCCGCCGCCTCTGCGCGACGACCGGCGTCGAAGGCGCGGACGCCGGTGCTGTCGCGGCCGGGAAGCGTCCCGGCCTCGCCGCCCGGAAGTCCCGGGAAGTCCGGGTCTTCGGGCGCATGGCGGGCGGCCTCGACCGCCGCAGCCGCGCACCGAGCCAGCGAGTCGTCGTCCAGCACGTTCGTGGCCGCCACTCCCGTACGCTTTCCGAGCACGGCCCGGATCGTGAGCTGCGTGTCGCTCTCGGCCACGTTCTGGTGGATGCGGTTGCCCGCGAAGCGGGTGAGCGCGGAGTCACCGGAGGTCACGACCGCCTCGGCGGCATCCGCCGGGGTGATGTGCACCGCGCGGTCGGCGAGCAGGCGTGCTTCTTCGGCAGAGAGTCTCATCGTCCCACCCCCACCCGGACGTTGCGGAACCTGGCGGGCGCGGCTCCGTGGGCCACATGGGCCACCTGCATCGGCTCGCCCTTGCCGCAGTTGGGGATCCCCCATACCTGCCAGTGGTCGCGGTCGCCCACCGCATCGCACGAGCCCCAGAACTCAGGCGTGATGCCGGTGTAATTGGGGTTCTTGATCATCCGGCCGAGCTCGCCGTTCGTGATCTCCCAGCCGACCTCGCACGCGAACTGGAAGTTGAGCCTGCGGTCGTCGATCGACCACGAGTTGTTCGTCTCGAAGTAGATGCCGCGCTCGGTGTCGGCGATGAGGTCGGGGAGGGTCCACGTTCCGGGCTCGAGGCTCACCGTGGTCATGCGCACGATGGGCTGGCGGTTCCAGCCGTCGGCGCGCATGCAGCCGTTGGAGGTGCGGCCGATCTCGAGTGCCGACTCGCGCGAGCTCTGGAAGCCGGTGAGGATGCCGTCGCGCACGAGGTAGTCGCGCTGCGCGGGCACGCCCTCGTCGTCGTAGCCGAAGCTGCCGAGCGAGCCGGGGATCGTGGCGTCGGCGGTCACACTCACGTGTTCGGACCCATACCGCAGCGTGCCGAGGTCGGCGAGGCCCACCCAGGACGTCCCGGCGAAGGCCGCCTCGTCGCCGAGCACGCGGTCGAGCTCGGTGGGGTGGCCGATCGACTCGTGCACCTGAAGCGCCACCTGCGAGCTGTCGAGGATGATCGTGGTCGTCTCGGCGGGACACGGCGCTGCCGAGAGCAGCGCTGCCGCCTGTTCGCCGACGCGCGGTGCGTTGCCCGCCAGGTCGAGTGCGAGCACGGCCTCCCAGCCGCCCTGCACCGCCTGCCCGCCGAGCGAGTTGGGGTACGAGCGGGGGAGCAGTTCGTCGCCGCCGAGTGCGTACGCGGTCATGCCCGCCTGGCTCTCGTGGTACGACTGCTCGATGAGCGAGCCCTCGGTGGAGCCGAAGAACTTGTGCACGTGGAGGAAGTCGAGCGAGGACGCCGCGATGCGAACGGCCGCCTCGGTACGCATCGCGGAATCGGCTGCGAGCAACAGCGCGAGCTTGTCGTCGAGTGAGACGGAGAACGGGTCGATCCCGCACGGCCCCGTCCAGGTGTCCGTGTACGCTCCCACGGGCGCGAGGGTGACCGGCGCGTGCAGCGTTGGCGCGGCCGCCCGGGCGAGAGCCACGGCCTCGCACGCTGCTGCCCGGATGCCGTCCGGTGTGAGGTCGCTTGTGGCGGCGAACCCCCACGCGCCGTCGGCGATCACCCGGATGCCGATACCGAGTGACTCTCCGTGTTCGATACCTTCGACGTGTCCGGTGCGCACGGAGATGCGCTCGTGGCGCGTCTCCACCACGCGTGCGTCCGCGTAGGTTGCGCCCGCGGCGCGGGTGGCCTCGAGCGCGGTGGCGATGTGCTGCTTCATTCGACTCCATCCCCGTACTGTGACATCCGAGAAAAGCGGTCCATCAGTAGTGGTATCGCAGCTGAACGATGAAGAGCGCCTCATCCTCGACCTTGTAGACGATACGGTGCTCGTCGGTGATGCGGCGGGACCAGTAACCCGAAAGGGCGTGTCTGAGTGCCTCCGGTTTGCCGATCCCCTCGAACGGCGCACGCTCGATCTCGCGGATCAGCCTGTTGATGCGCTCCGTCACCGCGCGGTCGCTCTTCTGCCAGTAGAGGTACTCGTCCCAGGCGTTGTCGGAGAAGACGAGCCTCATTCGGCGAGGTTCCGCTCAGTCCCGCCACCACGCTCGATCTCGGCGAGCGACTCGAGGAGACGACGCGCGTTCTTCGGGCTGCGCAGCAGGTACGAGGTCTCCTCGAGGGCCGTGTAGTCGTCGAGCGAGATCATCACGACAGAGGACGACGCCTTTCGCGTGACGATCAGCGGGGCGTGGTCCTCGCATACTCGATCCATCTCGTTAGCGAGGTTCGCACGCAGGCGGGTGTAGGGTATTGCGTCCATGTCTCCTCCAGAAGTCACCTGTACAGGTAATAGTACAGCCGGCTGAAGACGGGGGCAATGATCGCCCTCGAGTGCGCTACTCGGGGAGGTGGTCTCCGGGACTGGGCTACTGCACGGCAGCCGCGGGGTCTGCGACCGCGCCTGCGATGGGCGACGTGCGGTACTGCCAGTCGTACCGGCGAGCCCCTGCGTAGTCCTTGCGATCCGCGAGCTTGGAGAGCTTCACGAAGTCACCCGTGCGGGGCGCGTGGATGAAGTAGCCTGCGCCGACGTACATCCCCACGTGGTACACGGGTGAGCCGAAGAAGACCGCATCGCCGGGTTTGAGGTCCGCCGGGGCGACCTTCTCGCCGAGCTGGAACTGTGCGCCCGAGTAGTGCGGCAGGTTCACGCCGTGCTGCTTCATCACGTACAGCACGAGGCCCGAGCAGTCGAAGCCCCTCGGGGTCTCGCCGCCCCACAGGTAGGGCACGCCGTGGTACGCGAGCGCGGTCTCGACCGGGGAGCCGGCCTCGACTCTGATGCCGGCCTGGTTGGCGCCGGCCAGTACCTGGCGCAGCAGCTCCGCCTCGGCAAGCTGGCGCTCGGCCGCACGGCTGTCGAGGAGTTCCAGCAGGTCGGCTTGCGCCGCGGCGAGGAGGGCCTCGCGTTCCTGGATCCGGAGCATGACCTCGATCTGTCGCGCCTGCAGTTCGAATTCGAGCGAGCGGGCCCGCAGCTCGTCGTCCTCGAGCTCGGCGGCGGCCAGTGCGACCTGATCGCGCTGGGCGGCCAGTGCGGCGGCGATGTCGGCATCGCTCTTGCCGATCACGTGCAGGAACTTCACGCGTGCCATGAAGTCGGTGACCGACTTGGAGGCGAGCAGGACCTCGATCACGTTGAGCTCGCCGTCGCGGTAGATGTCGCGTGCGCGCTGCGACAGGGTGTCTTGCTGTATCGCGTAGGCGATCTCCGCGTTGGTGAGGTCCGTCTTCGTGGCGTCGAGATGCTCCTTGGTGGCCTCGAGTTCGAGCACCGCCTGGTTGTACGCTTCCGCAGCGATGGCGAGCTCGCGGTCGAGCGCGTCGAGCTGGGCCTCGAGCTCGTCGAGCGCCGCCTGCCTGGCGGCCAACTCGGCGCGGAATGCCTCGGTCTCGGCGTCGGTGGGCGCGGGAACGGGACTCGCAGGCGCCGGCGTGCCGCTGGTCACTTCGGAGGGGAGTGCAAGAGCGGGTGTGACCGACAATGTGAAGGCGGCCACAAGGGCAACCGCCCGCAACGAGACGTGCATATGAGTCGCCTTTCGCATGGTGCCCTTCGTGTCAGTCCGACTCTCGCATGTCGACCTTACCCACATCTTGCGAAAACCTTGCCGAAACCTGAATGCTACGAGCGCTTTCGCTCAAACCTTGGCCGGCGCCAGACCGATTCCGGTCTGGCGGAGCCGTGGGCCGCATCAGTTGATGTCCGGCATGTAGGTCGTGATGGTCGGGTGGCCTCCGCACGCCGTGTCGCAGTCATCCTTGTTCCATTGCACCACGCCATCCGTATTGAGGGTGTGAGACGCGGTGGCCAGGTAGCGCTCCATCTCAACGGCACGATAGCGCGGGTTGTCACCGATCTGACCGAGCAGCCGCGGACGGCTCCAACCGTGCGGCACACTGATGTGGCAGTTGATGCACAGTCCGTCTACGCTTCCTTGGTGGTCGCCCTTCGAATGCACGTTGTTGGACCATGCGCCGGTGCTGTTCGGTCCACTCAGATCGTGACACTTGGTGCAGATGCTATCAGCCGCTCGCTCGGTGCCTGGATCGATGGACATCCCCAATGCGTAGGAGTTGTCGACGAACGTCTGCTTCCAGTCATCCGGATACTCCGGGTCGAGGAGCCACGTGACCGTCGAACCGTGCGGGCCCCTGGCGTTGGCCGACGAGCCAGTGTGACAGTCGGTGCATGTCAGCTTGGAGTTCACGGTCCAGCTGCTGCCTGACAAGAAGAAGCTCGCGGTCGGCACCGCCCAGGTCACATTCCGAGACGTGCCCGTGGAGTCAATGAATGAGAACGCGCTCTCCATGCCGATGCTCTGGCCGAACACGTTGTGCTCGCTCATGTTGCTCGGGTTGAACTCCATGGCCACGTCGGTGGACGTGTAGGTGCCGGAGCCGCTCGTCACGCTGAACGGCTGGCCCGAGTAGCTGCTGTGACACTTCAGGCACACATAGGCCTCGTAGTCGGTGTCCTCGCCGGTCATGCGCTCGGTGGTCCAGGCATCTGCAGCGACGGCCGTCCAGTTGGCCGGCCAGGCCGCGACCTTGATACCGGTGGCGCCGTGCAACGCGTTGCCCGACTTGGAACTGCCGACCGTATGGATACCGCGCTTGGCCGCATGCGGATCGTGGCAGTCGACACACTCAGCGTGACGATTGGCCGAGCCGAAACCGGAAACGCCGGACTCCAGATCGCTGTGCCCTTCCAGGCCGCTGGGATTCCCCGTGGACCGCTCGACCGGGTGTCGGTACTTGTTCGCTGCGTCAGTGAACGCGGTCTCCACGTTGATGAGCGCCACCGTCCTGGTGTATGTGGCGGTCGCGCCGTGGCATGAGCCGCCGGCACAGTTCGGGACCGTATCTTTGGTGTGGCACACGTAGCAGAGGTTCTCCTCGGCGAAGTCCGTGCTGTTATCGCGCACCTTCTGGACGTGAGTCACGGGAGCGCCTGTGTTGGGGTTGACGGCAGTCAGTGCCGTGAGACGTGCGTTGTCGGATGCATGCGGATCATGGCAGGAGCTGCACTCAGGCGTCATCTGCCGAACCAGGGAGTTGTTGTGCGCGCTGTTCTCCCAGTCAGCGCCCGCTGCCGCCTTGTTCCAGCCGGGGAAGAACGGGGAGTCTGCCGCGGTGATGTCACGGAATCCGATCGAGTACGGAACCAGTGTGGCGGCGTCGTTGGCATCTGTTGTCGGCGCACTTCCGTCGTGGCATTCGAGGCAGAACTGGGTGGCCGTTCCGGCATAGACCTGCTTGGTGTTGCTCGGCAGCGAGGCGCGCAGCAGGTCCCACGCGGTGCCGAGCGTGCCGCGCTGCACCGAGTGCACGTTGTGGCAGTTCGCACAGGTCAGAGACCCAGCCGTGTTCCAGACCGGTGCGTTGGCGCTGACGGTCCAGTCATCGAGCTGCGGTGTCGCGAAGTCATCGGTGGTGGTGAAGGTGCCGACGAGCCGCAGCTTGGTGTAGGTGCTGACCGGGTAGGAGCTCAGGTCCGCCGGGCTGGTGGCCGCCGTGACGAGGCTCTCCCATGAGTCACCGTCCCAACCCTGCACCGTTACCGAGAGGGTGGTGCCGGCCGGCTGGGTCTCGGTCCAGGTGAGCGTACCCCAATCGGCCTGGCCGTCGATGTGCGCGATATCGGTCGTGGTGATGGTCCCGCTCGCGTAGTAGGCCTGGCCGGAGTAGGGCGCCTGGTCGTAGACGCCGCGGACGATGGAGGAACCTTGGTCCCAGGTTCCTCCCCACCAGAGGGGGCTGGCAAGCGACTCCCAGCTGCCCCAGCTCGCGGCGTTGGTGGGGTCGGCCGGGATGGCGATGCGGGAGAAGCCGGTCTGGTTCCCGCCGCGGATCGCGTAGAGGTAGCCGCCGCCGTCCCAGGCAAGGTCGCAGCCCTCGCCCAGCGCGTTGGTGGTGAACGGGTACTTGCCGATGCGGGTGCGGGTCGGTGTCGCAGCGCCGAGGTTGCTCACGACCTGCAGGTTCAAGGTGTTGGTGTCGTCGTAGCCGATGATGAACAGGTAGTCGGTGCCGCCGACATCGCCATACGTCATGCGGGTGTAGGCGCCCGTGCCGTCGTTTCTCGTCACCCTGATGCCCGGGTCGGTGAAGTTCT
>DIWS01000005.1 GCA_002423585.1 Actinobacteria bacterium UBA6100 | reverse complement strand
GACGTGGTCGAGGAAGTCGCGGAACCGCTCGACCTCCTCCTCCTCATCGACCTCGGTCACCGGGACCGCCGCCTCCTCGAAGATGTCCTCGTCGATGTAGACCGGGCAGCCGAAGCGCAGGGCGAGGGCGATCGAGTCGGACGGACGTGCGTCGATGGCCACCTCGCGATCCTCGCCTCGCAGCACGAGCGCCGCGTAGAAGGTGCCCTCCTCGAGCCGGGTGATCTCTACGCGGCTCACGAAGAAGCCGACCGTCTCGAGCATCGACTTCATCAGGTCATGCGTCATCGGTCGCGGTGGCTCGATGCCCTGTATGCCGAGGAGGATCGCGGTGGCCTCGGCATGGCCGATCCAGATGGGCATCGCGCGGTGGACGGTGCCCTCGGCGTCCGCCGTGGCAGCAGGCACCAGCAGGAGCACGGGCTGTTCGGACACCGCATCCAGGCTCAGGCCGGCGATACGTACTTCGAGCATGCGCGAGGCTCCTTCACATCGGGTTCCCTCAACCCTATCATGCCCGTCAGGCGTACATGTGACGCGCGTTGTGCGCTCGCGGATGTCCGCCTGCCGGGATTCTTGACGCTCCTTTGAGACGTGGGCTATGGTATGCAGGCTGTTCACAGCACGGGCCCATAGCTCAGCTGGCTAGAGCGCACGGCTGATAACCGTGANNCCGTGAGGTCGGAGGTTCAAGTCCTCCTGGGCCCACCATAGACCGCGACGTGGACGGGGATACTCCCCGTCCACTCTTCGTTCGCCCGACAGTCGGCGGCAAGAGCGAAGCCGGGATCGAGGGCCACGATCCCGATGAGGGCGATGCCGAGAAACTCACCACCAGTGACAGCGAGAGCCATCAGATGATCGCGAAGATGAGATTCCTCGAATAGGGCATGTCGCCGAAACTGGAGGACTGTCGCAGCGTCTATCTCGTGGACATGACGAACGAGAACGGCGAAGTCCTCTCGCTTCTTCCGAAGAGCGCGATGGGCGAGTAGGGTTCTTCGCCCGACGATGTCGTGACTACCGGGTGGCCAGCGCCAGCCTGATACCGAAGCCCACGAGCAGGCACCCCGTGAGTGCTTCGAGCGACCGGTACACGACGGGCCGTGCCAGCCAGGGCCGCATCCTGCCGAGGGAGAGACTCAGCACCGACTGCCATGAGACGCTGATGCACGCGTGGACACCCGCGAGCAGCAGCGACTTCGCCAGCACCGGCTCGCCCGGATCCACGAACTGCGGCAGCAGCGCGAGGTAGAACAGGGCCACCTTCGGGTTGAGCACGTTGCACAGGAACCCGTCGAGGAGGAACCTGCGCGACCGCCGGGGCGTCGGCGCCTCGCTCCTGACCTCGGCCTCCTCGCCCTCGACCGCATCGAACGTCCGCGCGCGTCCGTGGCGTGCAGCGAGGAGCGAGCGCACGCCGAGATAGGCGAGGTAGGCTGCGCCGAGGATCTTCATGACCGTGAATGCCGCGTCCGAGGTGCGCAGCAGCAAGGAGAGCCCGAGAGCCGATGCGCTCGCGTGGACGAAGTGGCCGAGCGCGATACCCAGCGCAGCGGCGATGCCGGCGCGTGGGCCGCCGCCCAACGATGAGCGGATCACCAGCATGATGTTCGCACCGGGTGTCAGCACCAGGACGAGCGCCAGCCCGGCGAACGCGATGAGTCGGCCGTCTATCACTCGGACGCGGGCTGCGCTTTCGGCGTGCCGCACTCCGGGCAGAACTTGGCGCTCTCGGGGACGGCCGCACCGCACTCGGTGCAGAACGTCTTCTGTGCGAGCTTCTGGCCGCATTCGGGACAGAACTTGGCGCCCTTGGTCTCGGCGCCGCATGCCGGGCAGACGAGCTGCGCGCGCTCCTTGACGTCCATGTGCTTGCCCTCGTGGATGCCGTGCAGCGCGGCCTTCTCGCCGGCGGCCTGCGCTTTGCCCGATGCGAACGCGCTCTCGATCTCCACTTCCGCCGAGGGGGCGTCGCCGAGGCACAACCCGACCTCCTCGTTCCAGCAGCTGTCGCAGAAGTAGTTGGTGCACTTGGGGCAGCGGTGGAAGTGGACCTGGGCCTGGGCGATGGCCTCCTGGAACGCCTTGTCGTGCTCGAGCCCGTAGGCTTTGTCGGACACCCCGTCGGCGACGTCGCTGACCCCACCGAGGACACCGCCGAACAACCCGGCTGCTTTGCCGACCCACTCGGCGGCCTGACCGGCCTTGAAGGGGATGAACTCCGAGCGCCACGCATCACCGCAGCGCTCGCAGTTGAACTCGAACTGGAAACCCGCGCGCGCGCCGGATTCTTCGCTGAGGTCGGTGTAGTTGTCGGAGAACTTGAACTCGGCCATCGATTCCCCTCGGGTCAGCGGCACAGACGTTCGACATCGATGCTAGGTCGACCCGGCAGCAGCGTCAATCACCGTTCCCCGTGGATGCAGAAGGGCGGCCGCTTTGAGGCGACCGCCCTTCCGACACCCGGCGTGCGCTACGGGCGAGCGCCTACTCCAGGTCGTCTTCCAGCATGTCCGCGATGTTCTTGATCTCCTTGATGCGCCACACGTCCTCGTCACCTACGGTCTCTTTGATCATGCCGAGCACATAGGTGACCTCTTCACCCTCCTCGACAGTGACGATGGTGACCTCGGCGGTGTTGTTGTCGACCGACGTCGAGGTGACGGTGTGGTCCGGGAACGGCACCTGACCCTCTTCGAGCGAGCCGATGCTGAACTCGGCGGAAAGCTCGGCGATGAAGTCGTCCTCGGGGAGGATCTCGTCAGCGAGCATGCGGTCAGCCTCTTCTTCGCCCACCTCTTCGACGAGCGCGGCATAGTCCTCGGTGGACTTCACGTAGTCGATGAAGGCTGAGTAGGCCGCCGCCGATACCGACTCTGCGTCGAAGTACATCTGATAAGCCGCTGTGTCACCGTCGAGGGCCGCCTGGTTGAGCGCGGCTACCGAGTCGGCGGGGCCGGCGGCGGCATTGAAGAGCGTAATGCCCAACACGGCGAGGATGCCGCAGCCCAGGATCCCCAAAGCGAGCAGGCCGAGGACGATCCACAACCACGTTTTCTTCTTCTTCGGCGCGGCGGGGGCCGGCGCGCCTGGCTGCGGCGTATACGTCTGCGGCGGTGCGGCGACCTGCGGTTGGTAGGTCGGGGCCGGCGTCTGCGGCGGATATGTTGGTGGTGGCGGTGTGGCGGGCGGTTGGCTCTGGTTCGGGTAGTCGTCCATGAGGCATCTCCTCGCGTGCTGATGGGCGGCTGATGTCGCACCGATTGTGCGCTCCGTGCACGCGGGTCGTCAAAGGGCCCGGCCTCGCATGGTTTGCGGATGCGGATGGGGGATACTCAAGGTATGCAGCTCCCCACAGAAGGGCGCGAGGCGTGCCATCGATCCTCATCACCGGCATCTCGTCCGGACTCGGTCACGCGCTCGCACTGCGTGCGCACGCGGCTGGCTGGCATGTGTGCGGGACCATCCGCGACAACACCACCGCCGAGGAGAACGGGCTGCCGGCTGCGATCGTCGTATACCGTCTCGAGCCGAGGTTCCCGCATGCGGTGAGTGCGTTCACCCAGCGTTACCTTGCCGAGCAGGGCACGCCGGACGTACTCGTCAACAACATCGGTGGCGCGCTCTATGCCCCGCTGGAGGAGATCTCAGCGGAGGACATCCGCGAGCTCTTTCAGGTGAACACCCTCTCCGCGGTCGAACTCATCGCCGGCTTGCTGCCCTCCATGCGTGAACGCGGCAGCGGGACGATCGTGAACATGAGCTCTGTGGGTGGAAGGCTCGTACTCCCGTTCTTCGCCGCCTCCAACGCCACACGCCACGCGCTCGAGGCGTTCAGCGAGGGGCTGTGGCACGAACTCAAGCCGTTCGGCATCCGTGTGAAGATCATCGAGCCGGGGTGCGTCGAAGCTGCCACCGACGAGGCGATCGCGGCGCACGCAGATCCGACGGGTCCGTACGCGCCCTACCTTGCGGCCATGAACGCCTTCCTCGCGAACGTCAGGAGACAGACCAGTCCCGAAGATGCGGCCGACGAGGTGTGGAGCGCCATCATGGATCCGTCGAGTCGGCTCCGGTATCCGGTGGGCGCGTACGCCCGCGGGCTGATGCGCGCGAGAGCGCTCCTCGGCATGGCGTTCATCCGCTTCATGCACGGGCGCTGGATGCGTTCGAGCAAGTAGCTTCCCCTACCCGCCGAGCATCGCCACGGTCACGGTGTGAGTCGCGCCGTCGTCGATGAGGGGGATGCGCGTGCCTTCGATGCGCGCCCCGTCGATGGTGAGGTGCGCGACGCCGCGGTTCACACCGCGCGGGTTCTCCACGGTGATCGCGTAGGCCGATGAGCCGAAGCGGTACGTGACCTCGTAGCAGTCCCAGTCCTTCGGGATGCAGGGGTCGACGGCCAGGAAGCGGATGCCGTTTTCGGCCACGGTGCGCAAACCGAGGACGCCGCGGAACGCCACCTGGAAGAACCACGCCGCGGAGCCCGTGTACCATGTCCAGCCACCCCGGCCGGTGTGCGGATCTCGTGCGTATACGTCCGCGGCCAGCACGTACGGCTCGACCTTGTAGCGGTTGACCTCCTCGGCGTCGCGCGTGTGTCCGAGCGGGTTGATGAGGTCGAGCAGCGAGACCGCCTCGTCGCCGTCGCCGAGCCGCGCGTAGGCGAGTGCGACCCACAGCGCTGCGTGGGTGTACTGCCCGCCGTTCTCGCGGACGCCGGGCACGTAGCCCTTGATGTAGCCGGGGTCGTGCTCCATCCGATCGAACGGCGGCGTGAGGAGCTTGATGAGCCCGTCGTCCCAGCGCACGAGCTGCTCCTCGACTGATTCCATCGCGCGCCGCGCGCGATCGCGGTCACCGCGTCCGGACAGCACAGACCACGCCTGGGCGATCGCGTCGATTCGGCACTCGGTGGACTCCGCGCTCCCTAGGGGTGTGCCGTCGTCGAAGAACGCGCGGCGGTACCAGGAGCCGTCCCAGGCGTTGCGCTCGATGGCGGCCACGAGCGCATCGGCCCGCTCGAGGCACTCGGCGGCAGTGGCGTGCTCGTTGTGCAGGTCGCACACCTCGGCGAAGGAGCGGAGTGTGACGTCCAGGAACCAGGCCATCCACACGCTCTCCCCCGCCCCGCCGATGCCGACGCGGTTCATGCCGTCGTTCCAGTCACCGCCGCCCATGAGCGGCAGGCCGTGCACACCGAGCGGTGCGTGACGCAGCGCGGCGAGACAGTGCTCGTAGACCGTGGCCACCTGGAGTGACGGGTTCGGTTGGAGGTAGAGGTCCTCGCGGCCTTCGGGAACCTCCGGTCCCTCGAGGAAGGGTGTCTCGAC
The DNA here is from genome assembly GCA_002423585.1 of Actinobacteria bacterium UBA6100. Classification (GTDB taxonomy): domain Bacteria; phylum Actinomycetota; class Coriobacteriia; order Anaerosomatales; family Anaerosomataceae; genus UBA6100. The sequence goes on along the minus strand of DIWS01000005.1, from coordinate 169,323 downwards.
ATCGAGCACCCCGACGTCGCCGGTGGCTCGCACGTACTCGGCAGTGACGTAGGGGAGCCAGTGCCGGTCGTCCACGAAGCGGGTGCGCACGCCGCGGCCGGAGACCGGCTGCCACCAGTGCAGGACGTCGCCCTCGGGGAACTGCCGACGCGAGGCCTCGATGATCTGCTCGCGCGTGAGTTCGGGGCGGATGTCGAGCAGAGCGATGCTGTCCTGCAGCTGGTCTCTGAAGCCGTAGGCGCCGGATGACTGATAGGTGGCGGTCCGACCCCACACGCGGCAGGCGAGCGACTGATACAGTGCCGCGCCGTTGACCATCGCATCGAGCCGCTCGTCAGGCGTGCGCACCTGCACGGTGTCCAGGACTCCCCGCCAGGTGGCCTGCACCGCGTCCAGTTCGGCCTGCACCGCGCCCTCGGAACGAAGGCGTGTCACGAGTTCGTGGGCGGCCTCCACCGTCTCGGTCTGCCCGAGCATGAAGGAGATCTCCGTCTCCTCTCCCGGCGCCAGCTCGACCGTGTGCGCGAGCGCGCCACAGTTGTCGTGGAAGCGACCGGTCTGACCGCCGAGCTCGCGCCGTCGCATGGCCTCGGGCGACGCGGGCGTGTTGTTGCGTCCGATGAACTCGGTGCGGCTCGCGGTGTAGGAGTCCACAGGGCGGCTGCACGCGAGGAACGCCGGTCTGCCCGGGAAGTCCAGGTTGAACCAGCTGTGCGCCATGAGCATCGAGGCGTTCTCGTCCCACCAGGTGACGACCCGTTGCTGCGCCTTGCTGCGGGAGTCGCCAAGGCTCCACTCGATGAACTGCGTGACCGAGATGCGCCGGGTCCGGTCGCTCACGTTCCCGATCCGGATCCGGGCGATCCGCACGGGGTCGTCCTGTGCGACGAACCAGTCGAGCGAGTGCACGATGCCGTGGCCGGTATGCTCGAAGCGCGAGTAGCCGCGGCCGTGACGGATGACGTGCGTGCCATCGCCCGGGACGGGAAGCGGCGTCGGGCTCCAGAACTCCCCGGTCTCCTCGTCGCGCAGGTAGATGCACTCACCGCTGCCGTCGGAAACGGGATCGTTGTTCCAGGTGGTGATGCGGTTCTCGTGGCTGTTCTCTGCCCACGTGCAGCCGATGCCCGCCTCGGAGACCATCGTGCCGAAGCGCGGCGTGGCGATCACGTTCACCCAGGGCGCCGGGGTCGTCACGCCCTTCTCGAGCACGATCACGTATTCGTCGCGCCCGAGGTCGAAGCCGCCGTAACCGTTGTCGAACGCAAGCTCCGGGCGGGTGAACGCGGGCTCGGGGTGCGGCGTCGCCTCCCGTGTGGGGATGAGCGGGTCGGGCTCCTCGGGGTAGAGAGCGCGCTGGTTGAGCTGCAGGGCGATCGGTCCGCCGTCGCCGGTGATGAGCACGCGGGCGACGCTCTCGAGGAGGTTCCTGACCTCCGGCGCCATCTGGTCGGCGGTGCGCAGGTGCACGCCGCCCGGCTTATCGGCGAGTTGCAGCGCGTGGGCGGTGCGCATGAGCATCCGGAGCCGGCCGTCGAGCTCGGAGGAGTACGCGCTCGCCTTGGTGTTCAGGATGACGAGGTCGGAGACGAACCCCTTGCTTCGCCAGTACTGGTGTGCGAGCAGCGTCTGGCGCACGAGAGGCGCCTCCTCGAGGCGGTCGATCGTCACGAGCAGGATGGGGTCGTCGCCCGAGATGCCGATCTGCCAGAGGCCCGACATCTGTAGGCGGTTCTCGGCCTCGGTCATGCGCTTGAGTCGCGAGAACGGGTCTGTGAGGAGCATGCGTGATGCGAGCCGCAGGAACGTCACCGACTCCTCGGGAGTGATGCCGAGGTCGCGGAGCTCGATCTGGCTGGTGGACCACGCGAGGTCGGCGGCGCGCTGTGCGTTGGTGATGTCCTGGTACTTCTCGGCGAGTGTGACTGCCCGCTCACGCGAGTCGGCCGCACCGGTTATATACGCGAGTCGGGCGGTCTCACCGGGCGGGATCACCACGGGCTGGCGGATCGCGCAGATCGGGTCGAGCACGGCGCCCACCGTGCCGGTCAGGCGGCCGTCGTCGGCGATGGCCTGCGCGTTCGCCGGCGTGCGCAGTCTTCCGAGGAACGCCGCCCGGTCGGTCTCGTACGTCCACGCGCATAGCCCGCGGGTCTCGCATGCGAGCGCGTGGAAGCCCCAGAACCGCTGCTCCTCGTCCGAGCGCGGACGGCGGGTGAACAGCAGCGCGCGCAACTCCTCGACCGCCTCGGTCTCGACGAACAGGTTGCTGTACGCCTTGTGCGCGTGGTCGGCCCCGCGCGGCGCGAGGGTGACCTCAAGGTAGGAGGTGACCTCGAGCAAGAGCTGTTCGTGGCCATGGTTGGTGATCGTCAGGCGCCGGACCTCGAGGTCGTCCTCGGGGGAGACGATCACCTCGGTGTGGGTCTCCACATCGCCATCGAGGCGCCGGTAGTCCGCCTTGTCGGCCGAGAACGTCACGTGGTAGTCGTCGGGCTCGGCGAGCGTAGGTTGGAACGTGGCCGACCACACGGCAGCTGTCTCGACGTTCTTGATGTAGAAGAACGTCCCCCAGCAGTCGCGCGTGATGTCCTCACGGTAGCGGGTGACGGTACGGTCCTTCCACCGGCTGTAGCCACCACCGCTGTTGGTGACCATGACCGAGTAGTCGCCGTTGGACAGGAAGTGCGTGGCCGGCACGCGGGTGTCCGCGAGCGGATATGCGCGCGTCACCGGCGGCGGGGTCTCACGCACCGAGCGTACGAACTCGACCTCCTCCACGCGCGGCTGCGCGAGCTGGAATCGGCGCGGCACGCGCTCCTGAAGGAGCAGTTCGGCAGATCCGACGATCGGGTCGGCGTGGAACCGGTCCTGCATCCGGAAGCCGGTGAGCATGTTGCCGAGCGACAGGAAGCTCATGCCCTGGTGGTGCGCCATGTACGCCCGAACGATCGCCCGCTCCTTGCCCGCGGGTACGCGGCCCGGCGTGTAGTCGATCGCTTCGTAGAAGCCGTAGCGGCCCTCGGCGCCCTGCTTCACCAGAGCCCTCATGTTCTCGAGCGCGGCACGCGGTGCAACCATGAGCGCGAGGACCGTGGCGTATGGCGCGATCACCACGTCGGCCGACAGGCCGCGTTTGAGTCCGAGGCCGGGCACGCCGAACGCCTGATACTGGTAGGTGAGCTCCGCGTCCTTCGCGTTGAACGCCGATTCTGAGACGCCCCACGGCACGCCGCGCTGCTTTCCGTACTGGATCTGTCGCCGAACGACACTCCCGTAGGTGCGCTCGAGCAGCGTCCCCGGCCAGCTCTTCATCACCAGGATCGGCATCAGATACTCGAACATGCTCGCGCTCCAGCTCACCAGCGCCGTACCGCCCTCGGTCCGCGTTATCGACCGGCCGAGGCGGAACCAGTGCTCCTGTGGCGTCTCGCCCTTGGCAATCGCGAGGAAGCTCGCCAGACGGCACTCGCTTGCGAGCATGTCGTAGTAGGAGTCGTCGAGGCGGCCCTCGGCGGCGTTGAATCCGATCGAGAACAGCAGGCGGCTGTCGTCGAAGAGCATCGCGAAGTCGGTGTGTGCCCATATCTCACGTGCGATGTCGGCGCTCAATCGCAACTCGGCGAGTGTTGCGATCGCCGGCCCGCGGCCCGCGCGGATGCCTGCCGCGACGCGTGAGGCCCAGGCCGAGTCGGCCCCGTCGACTGCCGCCATCGAGTCGAGCGCATCCAGCGCCGGATCGAGACCTTCGGCGAGGCCGACAAGGCTGGGAACGTGCGACAGGAGCGGGATGAGCGCCGGGTCGGGCGTGCCGGCGTGCGAGCCCGCCGCTGCAAGCACCTCACGGGCCCAGGGCGCGCACCGAGCCAACAGATCGAGCGGCGCACGGACGGATGCGGCGGCAGCGGCCACGGAGTCGACCGCGCGGTCGAGAGCGTCATCGACTGCGTCGCGTGTGAGCGTGCGCATGCGCGTGTCGAGCCCGGTGGTCAGCGCGCTCAGGCCCTCGAGCGCCGCCAGCCATTCGCCGAGGTTCTCCGGCGGCGTGTCCAGGCTGATACGACGTACGACCTCCTCGAGCGAAGTGCGGATCTCCGTGAGCGCGCCATCGGCGCTGACCGAGGCACGGACCACCTGTAGGTCTTCGAGCGCGAGCCGGACGGTGTCGGCGATGCCTCCGAACGTGGCCTCGCTCAGCAGTGGACGTTCGGACACCTCGAGGAGGGCGATCCGCAGCGCCACGAGATGGCCGGCGAGGTTACCCGAGTCGACCGTTGACACGTACGTGGGGCGGAGAGGTTGTAGCGTGAGGGTGTCGTACCAGTTGTAGAAGTGTCCGCGGAAACGCTCCATCCCGGTGAGCGTCGTGAGGGTGCGCGATACGCGGTCGGTCAATCCCTGCACGGTGAGATAGCCGAGGTCATATGCGGTGACATACGAGAGCAACTGGAGGCCCATGTTGGTGGGCGAGGTCCGGTGAGCGACCTCTCCCTTCGGGTCCTCCTGGAAGTTGTCCGGTGCGAGGTAGTGGTCCTCGGCAGTTACGAACGTCTCGAAGAACCGCCACGTGAGGCGCGCAAGGCGACGCATCACCGCCACATCGTCGTCCGTGACCTCGCTCTCGGGCTCCGCCGCCGGGCGGCTCGCCTGCCAGGCGGCGAGCGGTGAGACGAGCCACAACATCAGCAGTGGCGACGCCGTTAGCAGCGCGATCGGGCCCGCGGGGGACGCGGCGATAGGGAGTGCGGCCAGCAACGTGATCGCGCTGGCCGGCCCCATGCGGCGGATGAAGGCGGCAGGTGCCGAAGTGCCCAGCCGCCGTTCGGACTCCGCGGCGGTCTCCCACTCGAGCAGGTTCCGATGGGAGACGACCATGCGCCACAGCGCGCGGAAGATCGCATCGGTCATCAGGTACGCCTGGTGCGGCAGGATCGCTGCGTTGAGCGCGTTGCGTAAGACGTCCCGCTTGAGGTCCGAGATGAAGGTGGTGTGGTCACTTCTCGTGTCCGACGGCGGGCGCCGGAACAGCAGCGAATCGGCCAGCCCGAAGAACAGTGGGAAGCCGAGCAGCGCCACGACGATCGCGAGCCACGACCAGTGCGCACCGGGAAGCAGTGCGAAGCCGGCGAGCGAGAAGACCATCATCAGCAGCGGATAGACGCTCCGGCGGAGATTGTCGGCGATCTTCCAGCGGTGGAGCATCGTCAGAGGACTCTTCTCGCGGCCCTCCGGGGCAGGAATGCGCCCGAACAGCCAGGGTAGCGTCTGCCAGTCGCCGCGGACCCACCGGTGGAGGCGCGCGCAGTGCGAGATGTAGCTCGAGGGCTGGTCGTCGAGCACCTCCACATCTGAGGCGAGTGCCGTGCGCAGGTAAGAACCCTCGATCAGGTCGTGGCTGAGCAGCGTGTTCTCCGGGAAGCGATCACCGAGCGCGGCGTTGAAGATATCGACCTCGAAGATGCCCTTGCCCGTGAACGACCCCTCACCGAAGACGTCCTGGTAGGTGTCCGAGACCGCCCCTGCGTAGGGGTCGACGCCGGTCACGCCCGAGTACAGCCATGCGAACAGACTGTCATCCGCGCCCTCGAGCGACATAGAGACCCGTGGCTGCACGAGACCGTACCCGCGGCGCACCGTGTGCGTCACCGGATCGAGTTGCGCGCGGTTGAGCGGGTGGGCGATGGTCGAGATCAGCTTGCGTGCGCCGTCGCGCGGCAGCACCGTATCCGTGTCGAGGGTGATGACGAACGTGACGCCGGGGAACTCGGCGACCTCCCCGTCGACGACCTCGAAGGACGTGTCGGTGGCGCCGCGCAAGAGGCTGCAGAACTCGGTCAGCGCGCCACGCTTGCGCTCCCATCCCATCCAGGTCTCGTCGTGCTCGCTCCAGGTCCGTCCGCGGACGAAGAGGCTGAAGGGGCGCTCGCCCGGGACGCCGTAGCGATCATTCAGGATCGCGATCCCCCGTCGTGCTGCCTCGATGACCGCCTCGTCAGTGGCGGTGTGCTGTTCCGGGGACCCCTTGAGGTCGGCAAGCACGGCAAAACGGATGTTGTGGTCGGTGTTCGCAAGATAGCCGACCTCCATGTTGTCCACGACATGCTGGGCGGCCTGTGGCGAGGTGAGCAGAGCCGTGTAGACGGCCATGGTACGGTGTGCCCTCGCGACCGGCTGACGGTGGTCGATCTTTGGCAGGGTCCGCGCGGGCCAGAGGGCCGCCGCAACGCGGTTGACCACGATGAGTGCGACCTCGGAGACAGGGATGACCGAAAGCACTGCCAGGGCAGCGGTGATCCACGCGTTCGCCGTGACCGCATAGGTGAATGCCGCACATCCCCCTGCGAGCAGGGCCGTGAGTCCTGCGAGAAGGCCCCAGAAGATGGCGCCGCGCGCGGCGAGTGGTCCGCGGTACAGGCGTTCACGCGCGTGCGGCCGGTAGCCGATGCTTTCCTCGAAGAGATACCGGCCGACGCTCACGAGGTAGTAGCCCACATGACTGCGCAGGCCGTCGGCTGCGTCGACCCGGAGCGCCTCAAGGCAGTGGCTCACCACCGCTTCGGCAACCTCGGTCTCCGAGTGCGGGCACCGCCGAGCGAGTCCCTCGATCGCGTGCCGGTAGCGGTCGCGGCTGAGGAAGTCCATGCGTCCGTACACGCCGGACGGGTCCTCCCTGAGGATATGCTCGACCAGGCTCGTGTCCTCGAAGAACTCGCGCCACTCGAAGCCGTCGAGGAACCGGATGCTCGTGATCGCATTGGCCACTGAGACCTGATCGGCCGCCTGCTGCTGGTGTGCGGCCATGGTGAGTCGCGCCAGATCGTCGCCGTGTGCGGCCAGCGTCTCCTGGAGCCAGTCAGCGAGGGGCGCGAGCGCCACCTCCTGGCCCGCAAGGCGCTGCGACAGCCGGACGAGGAACGGTCCCGGGGTGTCGGCATGGGCGCGATCCAGGTCGGCGATCCGCGCTGCCACCGCATCGGCGCCCTCATCGGCAGCGATGATGAGGCTGTCCGCGAAACGGTTGCCGCTCACGACCGCCTGGTGTGCTTCGAGTACCCGACGCGCGAGGCGGCGAAGGTTCTCGATCAGCGCTATGCGCAGCATGATCGGAACGGCCCAGACCTCGCCGATCGCGAGTGGCGTGACGTCCTCGTACGCCAGGATGAAGAGTTCGAGGCACTCGCGATCGATGCGCGAGTCGGTGTGCGCGACCAGCGACACGATGGCCTCGAACACGCGCGGGAAGCCCGCCAGCGGCCCCTGGTCCAGGCGGGGCAACTCGGCGCCGTAGTCGGAGGGCAGGTCGTCCCGGACAAGGGCGACCTGCTCCTCGATCAGGTAGTAGTTGTCGAGGAGCCACTCGGCCGCCGGAGAGATCGGCGTGTCGTCGCGGACATCAGCGGCGAGGATCCGGTAGATGCTCTCCAGTTCTGCTTCCGCGGTGTCGACCAGCCTGTTGAGGGGTGTCCTGGCGCGCGTGCGGGCCGTGGTCCACGACTGCTGTTCGGCGAGGGCGCGCGATGCGGCGACAAGGCGGTCCGTTCCGAGCAGCTCGCCGCGGAGCGGCTCATCGCCGTTCGGCAGCGTGATGTCGTTCGGCCCTACGATGAGATCCACACCCCTGTCTTCCGCGCTCCGTGCGGGGGCGCGACTCCCGTGTTGCGGCGTCCACATGGTATTGTGCCACGTTCGGCGAGGGTGCGGCGCATGCCGCGGCACGGCACGGGGGTTGCTTCTGGGCAGGAGGGCGAACGGCGTCGCCCTCACACATGGAGGTGGCATGAACCGCACGAAGTGGATAATCCTGGCACTCGGCACCGTACTCATCGCAGGCGTGCTCATCATGCTGGGTTCCCCGGGTGATGATGGTGGAGGCCTGGTCGACAACGCCCGGATGCGCGAGCTGCTCGAGGACGGAGTGCATCTCGTCGATGTGCGGACCGCCGCCGAGTTCGAGGCGGGCCACATACCCGGCGCCGAGCTCGTTCCGCTGAACGTCTTCGAAGCGGCCGCTGCGAACTGGGATCCTTCGGAGCCGATCGCGCTCTACTGCGCAACAGGCAGCCGGAGCGCGGAGGCGGCGGCGCTGCTCCGTGGCCTCGGCTTCGAGACGGTCTATGACCTTGGAGCCGGGATCGTGCAGTGGGACGGTGAGATCGTGGGCGGAACGGCGGTGGCCGCGGCCCCCACTCCTGTCGCGACGGGTGGTCCGGTGATGTACGAGTTCTACACCGATTGGTGACCCAGCTGCCAGGACATGGCGCCTGTGGTCGACAGGCTCACCGATGAGTACGAGGGCGTCGTCGAGATCCGTGCGATGAACGTCGAGAACGACGCCGAGGCCGCACGACTTGCCGCGGACTTCCGTGTCCAGTACGTGCCTACCTTCGTCTTCGTGGGCGCCGATGGCGCGACCGTAGAAACGCTGGTCGGCGCGGTTGACGAGGAAGATCTGCGCGACGCTCTCGATGCGATCAAGTAGGTCGCGAGCCTCTGCCGGGTACGACTCACCGATAGCGGGGTAGGTATATATCACAGGCGCGTCGGCGTCTGCGGTCTATCCTTGAAGCGAGGTGACTGTATCGATTGGACGCGGTGAACTGGGTTTCCACCGGGGTGGTCGATGAAGGATCCCGCAGGGCACGTGTGTAGCGAGTGTTCGTTCGTGTACCGTTGCAGGTTCAACTCGATGAGTACGTGTTCGTACTATCAACCACGTATGTTTGAGACCACGCGGCTCGCGGGGTACCGGGCATAAGCCTCTGGAATCTGCAGGTGTGCGGCCGGGAAACGGGAATGCGCTTGCCGGCCAAGAACTCCTCAGGATGGCCCTTTGGAGGGGCGACTCGGGCGGTGCGAAGGCCGCCCCGGTGACTGATTCGAAAGCGGCGGGTGCGCGATCGCGCACCCGCCGCATACGTTCGTGAGGAGGTTCAGCTAGATCGCGTCGGCGCCGCGCTCGCCCGTGCGCACACGATACACGTCCTCTACAGGCGAAACGAACACCTTCCCGTCACCGATCCTGCCCGACTGCGCGGCCTTGATGATCACGTCGACTGCGTCGCGGACCTCGTGCTCGCTCACCACGAGCCACACCATGACCTTCGGCAGCAGGTCTATCGTGTACTCCTGGCCACGCCACTGCTGCGTGATGCCCTTCTGGACGCCGTGGCCCTTCACCTCGATCACGGTCAGCCCCGCGTGACCCATCAGCGACAGGGCTTCCTTCACGTCTTCGAGCGCCTCCGGACGGATGATCGCCTCGATCTTCTTCATCACGCCTCACTTCCCATCGGTGCTTCCGTGAGCGAGCCGGCACCCATCGGGCCGCTGCCGGCGAAGTCGGGGTAGGCGATGGCGCCCATCTCCGTGACGTCGAGTCCGGCGATCTCGTCGTCTGCCGACGAGCGCAGGCCCGTCGTCTTGGCCTGGATCGTGAAGAACACGTACATCGTCGCGAACGCCCATGCCGCTACCACCACGCAGGCGATGAGCTGGGCCACGAACTGCCCGCCATTGCCGTAGAACAAGCCGGTGACCGCGCCCTCGACGCCGTTCCAGCCGGCACCGTACGTGCCGTCGGCGAACAGGCCGAGTGCGAGCATGCCCCACAGGCCGTTCACGCCGTGCACCGAAACCGCGCCGACGGGGTCGTCGACCTTCACGACCCGCTCCCAGAAGATGACCGAGCCCACCACAAGCAGACCCGCGACGGTGCCGATCAGGATCGCCGCCGGCGGCGTCACGAACGCGCACGGCGCGGTGATCGCGACCAGGCCGGCGAGCATGCCGTTCGCGGTCATCGAGGGATCGGGGTGCCCCCACAGCTTCCACACCAGGAACATCGCGGCGAGGCACCCGGCGGCGCCGGCGAGCATCGTGTTGCCGATGATGATCGGGAAGCGGAGGTCGCCGACCGACAGCGTGCTCATGCCGTTGAAGCCCATCCAGCCGAACACGAGGATGATCGTGCCCAGGATGGCCATCGGGATGTGATGGCCGGGGATGGCCACCGGCGTCCCGTCGGCCTTGAACTTCCCGATGCGGGGGCCGATCACGAGTGCGCCGGCGAGAGCCGAGAAACCGCCGACCGCATGGACCGCGCTCGAACCGGCGAAGTCCACCGCGCCGTTACCCAGCCCGAAGTTCACGCCGAGCTGCGCCAGCCAGCCGCCGCCCCAGATCCACATGCCGTAGAGCGGGTAGGTGAACACGGCCATGTACACGCCGAACGGCACGAACGCCGAGAACTTCCAGCGCTCGGCCATGCCGCCCGTGACGATGGTGGCCGCTGTGTCCATGAACACCATCTGGAACAGGAAGAACGCGAATGCGCCCACATCGAGCGTGCCGTCGCCGAGCGACCCAAGGAAGAAACCCTTGGTTCCCGCAAGCGCCTGACCGAAGAGCGTGAACGCGTCGCCGTCGAGCACGCCCGTCGCCCCGCCGAGCAGTCCGATCGGCCCGAACGAGCCGAACTGCAATCCGAAGCCGATCGCCCAGTAGGCGAGGGCCCCCACAGCGAAGATGACGAAGTTCGTCATCGCCACATGCGCGGCATTCTTGCTTCGGGTGAATCCTGTTTCCACCAGCATGAAGCCCGCCTGCATGAAGAAGATGAGCATCATGCCCACGGTGACGAAGAAGATGTTCGTCGAAACCGAGAGATGCCCCACCGCCGCGCCGACCTCCTCGAGCGTGGGTTCGCCCGCCGTCGCGGCCGGGATGCTGGCGATAGTCCCGGTCTCACTCCCGATGGGGTCGCCCGCAGCCCAGGCCACCCCGACCATCAGCATCAGCGCGGCGAGGGTCAGCAACACCGTGCGCACTGCTGCCTTCGCCAGGAATCTCACCCAGGCCGTTCGCCCCTTCGGCAGGGCGGAGCGTACTGCTCCCATCTGTACCGCCTCCTTCGTCATGCGACGACCGACGGAGGCACGCCGCCTCCCGTCCTCTACGCTAGGCGGCTGCGGTTACGGGCCCGTTTCGCGCCCGCGGCGTGTAGGCGAAATGGTCGTGGCGTGCACGTGGCTGACTCTGGTCCGGGAGGCAGACCGGCGATCGCGTCAGGTGCTATACTCTCCGTCTGCATGGCGCCTTCGGCGTGCTTGCGGGCCCATAACTCAACGGGAGAGTGCCACCTTTGCAAGGTGGAGGTTGGGGGTTCGAATCCCCCTGGGTCCACCACACACATATGCGGCCGGTCACCCGTTGAGGCGACCGGCCGCTCCTGTTCGCAGTGAGTCCGCTACGGCCCGAAGGGGTCGACCCCGTCGAGCAGCGCACTCCACTCGAAGGTCCCATCGCCGAAGACCACACGGATCCCCTGAGCGAAGGTCGCGCCCGAGGAGTTCACGGCGTCGATGATCGTCTGCGCAGTCTGCTGGTCGTCGAGACTGTCCGGGTCCAGATCGGTCCGCACGACGACGTTCCCGTCGGCATCGACGCTCCCGTCGATACCCGTGATGCGAACGAACCACGTCTCGGGCCGCGGGGCACCCGACCCGTAGACCGCGTCGAGCCACGAGCGCAACGACTCGGTGTCACCGGGGGCAGTCGGCACCTCGAGCTCCCAGCGGTCGTCGGTCGACGAGATCACACCGATGACATCCCCCTCGGAGGAGCGTATCTGCAGGTGATAGGTGTACGGTGCTCCATCGGCGGTGGTGAGTCCGGCGGCGAATGACGAAAGCCCGGTGGTGAACTCGTCAGACAGCCCGGCCTGCTCGGGGCCGATATCGGTGGCGACGATGATCACCGGACGGCGCAGGAGCGTGGTGGTCTCGGTGCCCGTGATGTGCGCCGCCCAGCCGCTGCTCGAGGTCATTATGAGGAACGCGACCGTCTCGGCCTGTCCCTCGATGGAGAGGTCCGGTGAGGCAGGCGCCTCGGCGGACTCCGAGACCGGCGTCTCGGGTGGTGTCACCGCCACCGGCTCATCTCGACCGGTCCGCATGAGGGCGGTCACGGCCGCTGCAGCGAGGCCGAGGACGAGCACGCCTGCCACCGCGACGATCGCGAGGCGCGCGCCTGGCCGGGCGGGTTCGTTCCGGGAGTCAGACATGGGGCTCCTGTCGCTAGGTTATGCGGCGATTGCACTGCGTCGTGCAGAGTGGTATTCATCTGGAGGGCATCGGTCCAGTATCGCGCTGATACGTGAACCGTGACATAGTCGCGGTGGCAACCGCAGGCGTCATCTCGGGGGGTTCCATGGGCACCATTGTAGAAGTACGTGGCCTCGTCAAGCGCTTCGGCGAGCTCGCGGCCGTCGACGATGTCTCCTTCGCCATAGAACAGGGCGAGATCTTCGGGCTGCTCGGCCCGAACGGCGCCGGGAAGACCACCACCATCTCCATGGTGTCGTGCCTGATCGATCCCACCGCTGGCTCGATCACCGTTGACGGCAACGAGGTCGCGACGGCGCCCGGTGCAGTGAAGAGCACCCTCGGCGTCGTGCCGCAGGAGATCGCGCTCTACCCCACGCTGTCGGCGCAGGAGAACCTCGCGTTCTGGGGCCAGATGTACGGACTGTCGGGGGGCGCGCTCAAGTCTGCCGTGGCCGAGGCGCTCGAGCTCGCGGGGCTCGCAGACCGCGCCAAGGAGCGCGTGGAGAAGTATTCGGGCGGCATGAAGCGCCGCATCAACATCGCTGCCGGGATCCTGCACAAGCCGAAGGTACTGCTCATGGACGAGCCCACCGTGGGCATCGACCCGCAGAGCCGCAACCACATCCTCGAGACGGTCAAACAGCTCAATGCCGCAGGCATGACCGTGCTGTACACCAGTCACTACATGGAAGAGGTCGAGTACCTCTGCGATCGCATCGCCATCATGGATCACGGGAAGATCATCGCGTCCGGCACGCTGAACGAGCTGCGCGACGTGGTGGGCGGGATGGACGTCGTCGACGTGAAGGTCACCGAGGTGACCGACTGCGTGCTCGACCGTGTTCGCGAGATCGAGGGCGTTAAGCAGGCGGACCGCACCGACGGCGCTATCCAGGTGCTCACGCCGAGCAGCGGCTCCGTCCTCGGCAAGCTGGTGGCGACGCTTGAGAGCGAGGGCGCGCACGTCACATCGATCACGGTGACGGAGCCCAACCTGGAAAGCGTGTTCCTGCACCTCACCGGCAAGAGCCTCCGGGACTGATCATGAGCCCGCTGTTCACCATCGCCGCCAAGGACACGAAGATCATGGTTCGCGACCGCGCAGCCCTGCTCGTGATGCTCGCCATGCCGCTCGGGCTGATCTTCATCCTCGGCTCGGCGCTCGGCAACATCGGCGAGGGTGACTCGCTCGATACCAAGGTCGCGATCGTCAACCTGGATGAGGGCGACACCGGCGCGCGGTTCGTGGAAGGTCTCACGTCCTCGGAGGACATCGACGCGGTCTTCAACATCAGCGTGCGTGAGGATGCCGAGGCGGTGCGCACCGAAGTGGAGCGCGGCGATCTCACCGCGGCGCTCATCGTGCCGGCGGACCTCACCGAGAAGGTGCTCGCCGACGAACCGGTCGCGCTCGAAGTGCTGCAGGACCCGGGCTCGCAGATGAGTGCCGGCATCTGGGCTGGCGTGGTGCGTGCGGGAGTCGCGAACGCATCGGCGCAGATCATCGCGGCGCACACGCTGCAGGAGACGTTCGCCGGCGGGGCCGCGCAGGGCGCGCCTTCGGGAACGGTCGGCTCGCCGCCCTCGGCGCAGCAGATCCCCGAGCTCGCCTTCGACGCGGTGACCGTGCGAGAGGTCGAAGTGGAGATCGAGAAGCAGGTCTCGATGATCTCGTACTACGCCGCCGCCATGTCGGGGATGTTCCTGCTCTTCGGCGGGATGTTCGGGGCATTCTCCTTCGTGCGTGAGCGGCGCGAGCAGACACTCGCCCGCATGATGTCTACACCGTCAGGCAAGGTGACGATCGTGGGCGGCAAGGCGCTCGGCGTGCTGTTGATCGGCGCGCTGCAGTTCATCGTGCTCTACCTCGGCACCCGGCTGCTCTTCCAGGTGGATTGGGGCACGAACGTCCTCGGGGTGGTGCTGGTCGGCTTCGCCGAGACCATCGCTGCCGCCGGCCTCGCGATGACGCTCGCCGCGCTCGGCCGCTCCGAGCGCGCCATCGGCGGCATCGCTCCCGCGTTCATCATGCTGTTCGCCGCACTCGGCGGCTCGATGATCCCCGCCGAGCAGCTGCCCGAGTGGCTGCTGCCGGCCCAGGTCCTCTCGCCGGTGTACTGGACCGTCGACGCCTTCCTCGATCTTATGCGCGGGGCCACGCTCGCGGCCGTAGCGCCCAATATCGCCGCGGTCCTCGCGATCGGGCTCGTTCTCTTCTGGTTCGGTGTCTGGCGGCTGAGGTACGAATGATGCGCAAGATACTCGCCCTGGCGTGGCTCAACGCCGTGCAGCTTCTCCGCAACCCGGCCGAGGTTGTCGGCGTGGTCGTGTTGCCGCTCGTACTCACGATGCTCTTCGGCTCGGCGTTCGCCGGAGCGCAGGTCTCCGAGCTCGGCGTGCTCTTCGTCGACGAGGACGGCACCTCGTATTCCGCGCAGGTCGGCGAGCTCGTCGACGCCGAGGAGTCGCTCAAGATCGAGGAGGCCACCCGCGAGGAGGCCGAGGCGCAGATCGCTGCAGGCGATGCCGCCGTGGCCGTGCTCGTGCCCGAGGGCTTCGGCAGCGACCTGTCCGGCGCAGGAGCCACCATCGAGATCATGCGCAACCCGACGTCGCAGAGCGGGTATGCGGTCTTCTCGGTGGTGCAGGGCATCGCCATGCGCATGTCGGGCAACGCGGCCGCCGCCGAGATCGTCTCGACAGCCATACCCGGCGCCGCGGAGTTCGACGACGTCTACGCCGAAACGGACGCGAAGTGGGAGCCCACGCCGCCGGTCTACACCGAGGGCCAGACGGTCGTCGCCTCCGAGGTGCGGGGCGACAGTGTGATCGCCGAGGGCTCCACGCAGAGCTCGATCGGCTTCACGGTGTGGTTCATCCTGTTCATGACCTTCGGCAGCGCGGGAGGCATCCTCGAGGAGCGCGAGCAAGGGACACTCCGGCGGCTCATGGTCGCGCCGGTCAGCCGCGCCGCGATCGTGTCGGGCAAGGTGCTCGGCACGGTCATGGCGGCCACGGTCCAGGCGCTCGTGCTCGTGCTCGTCGGCGCGCTCGCCTTCGGCGTCCCGTGGGGACGGGACCCGTTGGGCGTGGCGCTCGTGCTCGGCTCGTACATCCTCGCCGGCACTGGACTGGCGGTGATGATCTCAGCACTCGTGCGCACGCGTGACCAGATGAGCGGGCTCTCGCCGCTGGTCTCCACCGGACTGGCGATGCTCGGCGGATGTCTGTGGCCGCTCGAGGTGGTGGCACCGGCGATGCAGACGATCGCGAAGGCGACCCCGACGGGTTGGGCGATCATCGGCCTCACCGACGTGGTCGCCCGCAACCAGGGCCTCACAAGTGCGGTGCTCCCGACACTCGTGCTGCTCGGCTTCGCGGCGGTCACGCTCGGCGTCGGCATCAAGATGCTGAAGTTCGAGTGAGGCGGGCACTCGAACCGAAGACGGGCGCGGCGATCGCGCTCACACTGCTGCTGTGGTCATCGGCGTTCGCCGGCATCAAGGCGGGCCTCGTCGGCTACGGCCCCGGAGAGCTCGCGCTCCTGCGTTTCGGCACGGCCTCACTCGTGCTCGGCGTCTACGCGCTCGTCACGAGGATGCGGCTGCCCGAGGGCCGCGATCTCCCGCGCATCGTGCTCGCAGGGCTGCTGGGCATCACCGTGTACCACGTGGCGCTCAACTTCGGTGAGCAGACCGTGAGCGCCGGAGCGGCGAGTCTCATCATCGCGTCCGGCCCGGTCTTCACCGCACTCATGGCCGTGGCTGTCTTAGGCGAGCGGCTCTCGCTGACCGGATGGGCCGGCATCGGCGTGTCGTTCGCGGGCGTCGCGCTCATCACGCTCGGGGAGGGGTCGGGCGGCGTGCGGTTCGAGCCGGCCGCGTTGCTGATCCTGCTCTCGGCGGTTTCGACAGCTGCTTACTTCGTGGTCTCCAAGCCGTTGCTCGCACGCTATCGGCCTCTCGAGTTCACGACGTACGTGATCTGGTCCGGCACCCTCCCGATGCTGCTGTGGGCGCCCGGGTTGGCGACGCAACTGCCGGTGGCGCCGCTCTCGGCCACACTCGCGGTGCTCTATCTGGGCGTGTTCCCGGCGGCGCTGGCCTACCTCGCGTGGTCCTATGCGCTCGCCCGGATGCCGGCGTCGGTCCTCTCGGCGTTCCTGTATCTCTCGCCGGTCTCCGCGATCGCCATCGCGTTCGTCTGGATCGCCGAGGTTCCGAGCGTGCTGTCACTCGTCGGCGGCGTGGTCGCGATCGCCGGCGTCGCGCTCGTCAACGCGCGCGGACGCGCACGGGCGTAGCATCCGGGCGCGCTGTGGCCCGTGCGTGCTATCGTCACAGTTGATGACAGGCGGCATCCCGAGGAGGACAGGTGTCGGCCAAGAATGAGGCGAAGGGCGAGCGCCAGACCGGTGTGGCGACGGTTGGAGACGCGTTCGGCCACCCCTATCTCGTAGCGCTGCTCGAAGCGCAGCCTCTGCCGATGATGCTGTTCGATGCGGACGGCAGTCTGATCATGAGCAACAGTGCCGTCGAGCATCTGCTCGTCCCCGGACCGGGGGGATCGCTCCGGATCATCGCGCAGGACGGTACCGACCTGTGGACGATCATCGCGGCCCGGGCCGATGAAGCGGCCCCCCTGTTCGACGTGCGGCTTCGAGTGCGCCTGTCGGACATGCAGGGCGCGGAGGCCATGATGACGGTGCTTCCGTTCAGGGGGGAGCGCGGGGCGCTGGCGGGCGCCCTTGTCCTCGTGCTGAACGTCCCGAGCGAGCGACTGCGAGACGTCGCGCCCACCGGGCCCGCGGTGGGACCGCGCGACTTCGAGTCGGTTCTCGCGCACCTGGGCTCACTCACCTCGGCAGCGCGTGTGGCGGTGCTCGAGGTCGACCCCGACTACTCCTCCGAGGCGCACATCCTCTCCCTGTGGGCCCCCGATGACGACCCGTACGAGGGTCCGCGGAGCATGACCATGCGCCATACCGTGCTGGACAGCTTCTCTGGCCGCAGGCTGGTCTGTATCCCTTCGGATCTGGCCGCGGCGTTCCCGGACGATCCGATGATGGCGGGGAGCGGCTACGAATCGTGTGTCGGCGTCGCTCTCTCGGATCCCGAGGGCGACGAGGTCGGAGTGCTCATCGGTGTGTGGCGTCGGCCCCTTACCGACATCGCGGGGACGTCCGCGGCCTTCTCGATCGTCGCGTGGCAGGTCGCGCAGGCGCTCGGCGATCTCATGGCCAAGCGCGAACTGAAGGAGAGCGAGCAGCGATACGGCGCGGTCTTCGAGGGGAGCGCCGTCCCGATCCTGTTGGTCGAGCCCGACACCACGCAGGTGGTCGATGCCAACCCCGCCGCATGCAAGATGTATCACTACCCGCATGAGGAGTTCGTCACGATGAGCGTGCTCCAGATCGACGCGCTCGCGTCGGAGGTGGTGCACGAGGAGCTCCAGCGCGCACTCAAGGGCAACCGCAGCAACTTCATCGCCCGTCACCTGCTCGGCGACGGCGAGTCGCGTGACGTCGAGGTGAACATCGGCCCGATCGCGGTGGGCGGCCGGCAGCTGCTCTACATGATGATCAACGACATCACCGAGCGTAAGCGCATGGAGGCCGAACTCGAGCGCAGCAGGCGTGGCCTCGAGGTGATCGTCGGACAGCGCACGGAGGACCTGCTCCGCGCGAACGCCGAGCTGCAACAGGCTTCCACAGCGCGCGACATGGTCTTCGTGAGCCTCGCCCAGGAGCTGCGCACGTCACTTCAGACGATCACCGGCTTCTCGGATCTGCTGGCGAGCGGTGCGCCCGGCGAGCTCAACCGCGAGCAGCATCGTCAGGTCGAGATGATCCAGCAGGCGGGCAAGCGCCTCGCAGCATTCGCCGCCTCACTCATGGAGACGCGGAAGCTCGCGGAGAGCGAGATGGCATGTGAGCCCGACGAGGTCGACCTCGTGAGCCTCGCGGAGTCGGTCCTGTTCGGGCTCTCGGCCTTTGCCGAGGACAAGGGGCTGAAACTCGTTCTCGAAGCGGACGAGCGTCCGGTCACCGTCACCACGGACCGCTACAAGCTCCAGCAGATCATCTTGAACCTGCTCTCCAACGCCATCCGCTACACCGAGCGGGGAGGCGTGACGGTCACCATCGATCGCGAGCCGGACGGGCCGAGCCACATATCCGTCGCTGACACGGGGCCGGGACTCAGCGCGCGACAGGTGGCGACGCTGTTCGTCGGACCCGAGATCCATAACTCGGCGGCCGGGATCGGACTGCCTACGAGCCGTCGCATCGCGTCGACGCTCGGAGGTTCGATCACCGTGACGAGCGAGCCGCAGAAGGGCTCCGTCTTCACGCTGACGATCCCGCAGGAGTGTCACGGGCCGGCCGGGGATATCGAGGAGTAGGCGGGCGACCATGGACAAGCGTGGCATCGGTGATGATTTCGCCGTCGTGCTCGGTGTGAGTCTCGTACTGCTCGGTGCGGTGCTCACCCTCACGCAGGTGCTCGGCATCCGGGTGATCCAACTCGGGTGGCCGCTTCTCATCCTGGGACCGGGGGTGGCGATCACCGCGGCGGCGTTCGCGAGCCCGCCCGGGCGGGGACTCGGCTATCTGGCCGTTCCCGGAGCCGTGGTGGTCGTGGCCGGAGTGGTCCTCGAGGTGCAGGCGTTCACGGGTGACTGGCAGAGCTGGTCGTACGCCTGGGCCCTCGTGGCTCCGGGCGGCGTCGGACTCGGCCTTCTCCTGGCGGGCATCCACGAGCGTTCGCGATGGGCGCGTGTCGCAGGGGGCGTGCTGCTGGCCGCGGCGGCGGTACTCTTCATCCTCGCCGAGTGGTTCTTCGTCCGCGTGGCCGAGGTGGGCGGACCGGGTCTCGGATGGGGCTTCGGGCTCGTGCTTCCCGCGCTGGTGATCACCTTCGGACTACTGATGATAGCGCGCGGGATCATCCACGGGCGCTGAGCGTCACCACGTCACGATGGCTGCGTCGTTTGGGCGGTCCTCGAGTGCGAGCGCTGCCGAGGGACATGCCGAGCGGCAGATGCCGCAGCCGTAGCAGGCATCCGGGTCCACCACCGCGCACCGCCGCTCATCGATGGTGATCGCGCTGAAAGGGCAGCGTTCTTCGCACGCACCACAGCCCACACATGCGGCCTCATCCACGACGGCCCGGTACTCGCCCTTCCACATGGTCTTGTAGCCGAGTTCGAGCGTCGAGCGCATCGCCATACAGCCGCTCGCGAGGTCGCAGTTGCACATGCCGGCGATGAAGGGCGTCTTGAACGTCCAAACCGAGTGCATCATCCCCTCGGCCTCGGCGCGGCGCAGCACGGCCACGGCCTCCTCGCGAGTGAGCCGCTGGAACGCTGCGGTGTCGGGCCCGGACGCGAAGCCGGCGAACGCCTCGGCGAAGAGATCGTCCTGTGGTGTGACCGTCACGCCGAGGCAGTAGCCACGCTCGGGCGTGCCGGCGAAGTGCCGGCACACGCAGGGGAGCTGGACGATGGAGGTGGCGATGTCGAAGATGCGCTCGCACTCTTCTATGGGGACCGGCTGGCCGAAGTGGTCGCGCATCTGCCGGGGTTGTGCATGCGAGCGGAACGCCGAGCGGATCGGCCGGGGTGTGCTTGCCAGCGCCTTCAGGAGCGGGACATCCCGCTTCATCCGGCTGTCGAAACCGCTGACGAAGTCGATCACGTACTCCCGACGTTCGATGTCACGCGAGAGGTCGACGGCGTAGTTCTCGGCCTGCAGGTACCACTTCTTGCCGTCGCCGTGCTGGGCGCAGAATTCGCACATGTGCTCCACCTCCGGTCAGGCAGAGCGTAGCATGCATGCCCGTCCTAGAGCGCGATCGCAAGCACGAAGACCAGCAGCACGCACGCGATCACCGCGACATTGAGACCGATATCCCGCGCGTAGTGCTGGATGTGCAGGCGCATGGAGACCACTGCGGCGTCGTCGAACCGGTCACCCGCGATCCAGTCGCTGCGTTCACGCGTGAGCGAGTCCACCACGAGTCGCGTGATCTCCAGAAGCCAGGCCGCGGCACGTTCGAGCCAGGTGAGGCCGCTCGTGCCGGCCGCTCGCAGGGCCGCCCTCGTGGGGAGCGCACTGCGGACGAGCTGGCCCGCCTCGGCCGTGTGTCCGAGCGCCATCACGCCGCCGGTCGTGCGCGGTGCGAGCATGAGATCGAAGCGTTCGGCGGAGATGAGCGTGTTCACGGCGGCGGCGATGTCGCGGCCGACGTTATCGCCACGCATCCGCAGCGGAGCGAGCGCGAGCGCGGTCTGCGCGATCGGCGTGCGGGTCTTTGCGACCTCGCTCATGGCACCCGCGAACGCCACTCGTGCCGACTGGAGTCCGCCGGTCCGCGCGAGGTCCGAGAGCGCGCCCATGCGCTCGTTCATGAGGCGTTGGGCGATGTAGCCGGCGATGTCGCGGACAGCATCGACGAGATCCTTATCGGTGACCCCGGCGTCGGCGCGCGAGTGCTGGATGGCCGCGAGGACCGCAAGGCGCACGCTGTCCTGACGCTCCCGCTCCAGCGCCACGGAGGCGTGCCCGATGAAGTGCTGGTCGCGGGCGCCCGGTGCTCCGGTGAGCAGCGTGGAGATCAACAGCCGTCGCCTTCGGCTGATGCGCGCGGTCACCTCGGCGTACTCGAAGCGACCAACCCGCAGGAGCTGTGATGTTGCGCGGCGCAGCGCCTCGTACGTCCGATCGGTGGCGGCGCACAGCGCCATGAGCCCGTGGGCCGCCTGCCGGTACCACCAGTCGATGCTGAAGTACTGCGGCGCGTGCAGGTGGAAGAGGTGGAACTTCATCCCCACGAAGAAGAACGTGAAGCCGAGAGCGAAGGCGATCAGCACGCTCATCAGGTCGGGCCCTGAGAGGAACGAGTGCTCGAGGTAGTGGTCGAGGATGTCGCCGTGAACGCCCCAGGTGTGCAGGCCGGGCTGGAAGACGCCCTTGATGAGCAACTGCGGGAACCAGCCGAGCGCGACGATGGCGGTTGCGAGAACACCCATCCCAAGCAGCATCCTCGGCGGCGCGTCTTTCACCTCGGGGCCGTACTCCATCTTGGGTTTGCCGAGGAACATCAGCCCGATGAGCTTGATGAACGAGCACGCCGTACCGCCGCACGTGACGATATAGATCTTCTCGGCGATGCCGAGTGAAGCGAGCTCGTGGTACTCCCACGCCTCGACGATCGCATGGTGGATGAGGCACTTGCTCACGAACCCGTTGAACAGCGGTACGCCGGTGATGCCGGCCGCCGCGATGCACATGAACACGAACGTGATCGGCATCTTCTTCCACAGGCCGCCCGTGTGATACAGGTCGAGCGAGTGCGTGCGGTAGTACACGGCACCCACGCCGAGGAAGAGGCAGGCCTTGAACAGCGCGTGGTTCACCACGTGGTACAGGCCGCCCGCCACGCCCATTGCGCCGTGCGCGCCGAGGTACCCGGCCGCGCCGATGCCGGCGAGGATGAACCCCATCTGGCTCACGCTGTGGTACGCGAGCATGCGCTTGGCGTTGGACTGCTGCAGCGCCAGGAACACGCCGATGAACATCGTCGCGATTCCGATCCACAACACCACGAGTCCGAGCTGCTCGGAGAAGTGCCAGAGGTGTTCCTCGACCTGCTCGGCCACCTCGGGGCGGAAGAGCGCGGTCACCACGCGGAAGATGCCGTACGCGCCAGCTTTGATCATCACGCCGGAGAGCAGCGCGCTCGCCGGTGCCGGCGCCACCGGGTGGGCGTCGGGGAGCCACACATGCACGGGCACCATGCCGGCCTTCACGCCGAAGCCGAGGATGAGCAGGATCGCCGCCGCCCAGCGCAGGAGTTCGTCGCCGTGACCGGCCGGCAGCGGCTCGAGCGCGCCGCTCCCGCCGAGCGCGAAGGTGAGGAAGATGCCGCCCACCAGCGCGAACCCGCCGATCACCGTCATCCAGAAGTACTTACCTGCCGCCTTCTTGGCCTCGTCCGTCTCGGTGTGGATGACGAGCAGGAACGCCACCAGCCCGAGCGCCTCGAAGAACAGATAGAGCGTCACCAGGTCGCCGGCGAGCACCACACCGAGGTTGGCGGCCAGTACCACCAGCGTGGTGGTGTGATAGCGGTCGTGCTTCTTCTCGTGCTTCAGGTAGTCGAGCGAGTGGAGCGTGGCTGCGAACCACACGAAGGAGGTGAAGATGGCGAAGAGCATAGAGAACGAGTCCACCGTGAACGTGAGCTCGCCAAGCAATGCGGGCACCTCGCTCTGGATGCGGTGGTGCTCGGCGATGAGTGGGATCAGCCCCGCGGCGCCGAGGAGTGTGAGCACGGTGACGGCCACCACGTAGGCGTTGCGCACGCCGGGCCAGCGCTTGCCGAGTGGACGGACGAGGGCAGCCGCGATGAGCGGGCCGAAGACGAGCGCCGCGGGAAGCGGGCTCGACACGATGTGCGCCACCTCGGCGACGGTTGCTGCGGCGTGTCCGGCGTCCATACCGCGCTCCTAGTGGAAGAACGCTTCGGCGGCCATGCGCGCGAGGTCCGCCGGCATCCCGGGCAGCGCCGCCCCGAGGCCGAGGAACACCGTGAGCGCGGTCGTGATCACGAGCGGCACGAGCATCGAGGCCGGTGCCTCGCGGCCCTCTTCGGCGATCTTGTCCTCGGCGGTGAGGACCGCCTCGCGGAAGTACATGCGGTAGACGATCGGCAGCAGGTACACGCCGGCCATGAGCGCGCCGCCGAGGAGCACGGCGAGCAGCCACGGGTTCTCCGTCTCGAGCATGCCCAGACCGAGGTACCACTTGCTCACGAACCCGGAGAGCGGCGGCGTGCCGATCATGGCGAGTGCCGCGAGCGCGAACGCCGCGGCGGTGACGGGCATGCGTTTTGCCGCACCGTCGAGCTGGCTCACGCGCCGCACGCCCAGCCGCTTGATGAACAGGCCGGCGCACAGGAAGAGCGCGCCCTTCATGAACGCGTGGTTGGTGATGTGCACGAGCGCACCGATGGTCGACTCCACGCCGAGAAGCGACAGCCCGAGCACCACGTAGGCCATCTGGCTGATGGTGGAGTAGGCAAGTCGACGCTTGATGTCGTCCTGGTTCACGGCGAGCACCGCGGCGAACAGCACCGTGAAGCCGCTGACCCACGTGAGGTAGTGCGCGACCTCAAGCTCGCGCAGCAGGTCCACACCGAAGACCTGGAAGATGACGCGCATCATCCCGAAGCTGCCCGCGGCCACCATCACACCCGACAGCACCGCTGAGAACGGCGCAGGTGCGGCGGGGTGCGCGTCGGGCACCCACCCGTGCAGTGGTACGAGCGCCGCCTTCACGCCGAAACCGATGATGAAGCACCAGAATATGGCGAGCAGATTGGTCCTGCCGGCCTCGGCGGTGAGGATCCCGCCGGCGGTGAGCGTCTGGTCGCCCGCGGCGAAGAACGTGAGCACGATCGCGAGGAGCACGAGCGTTCCGCCGATGAGAATGTAGATGATGTACTTCGTGCCCGCGGCCATCGCCTCGGGCGTCTCCTCGTGCACGACGAGCGGGTAGGTGAGGATGCTGAACAGCTCGTAGAAGATGAGGAATGTGAGCAGGTTGCCGGCGTAGGCCACGCCCATCGTCCAGCCGAGGCACAGCATGAAGAAGGCGAAGTAGCGGGCCGGCCGGTGTCCGCCGTCCATGTAGCCCCAGGAGTACACCAGCGCGAGGAGCCACAGCACCGCCACGGTGACGCCGAACAGCGCGCCCATCGCGTCGACCCGGAAGTACATCCAGATGTCAGGGGTGAGCTGCAGGAGCATCGTCTCGTACACCATGCCGTTCGCGACGCCGGCCGCCATCACCACGGCGAGCACTGCCACTGCGGCGCAGACGACCCCGAGCCCGATGTTCCGAGCGCGCTCGGAGATGTGCTGCAGCGGCACGGTCAGAAGCGAACCGATGATCGGCAGCAGGAACACCAGTGGCGGGAGGAACGAACGGGTTGCCTCGGCATCCACTTGAACCACCCCTACATCCCGAAGACGAACGTGACGGCCGCTTGCGCGAGCGACAGCGGCATACCGGGCACCGACGCGGTGCTCCCGAGGAAGATCACGTACACGGCGCAGGCGAGCGTGGGCACGAGCAGCGTCCACCGCGCCTCATGCACTTCGACATTGGTGCCGGGTGGCGGCTTGAAGAAGGCCGTGTAGATGACCGGGAGCCAGTACGCGGCATTGAGCAGTGAACTGGCCAGCATGATGACCACGTACCACCATGCGTCTGCCTCAAGCGCGCCGAGCGACAGGTACCACTTGGTCACGAACCCGGCGAACAGCGGGACGCCGATGAAGCTCAGCGCCGCCACGGTGAAGGCGCCCATCGTGTACGGCATCCGGTACCCGATACCCGCGAGTTCGTGGATGGTGGTCTTGCCCGTGGTGCGCTGGATGGCGCCGGCGACGAAGAACATCGTGATCTTGGCGAACGCCTGGTTCGCGATGTGGACGATCGCCGCTGTGGCGGCGAGGGGCGTGAGCAAGGCCGCGCCCAAGACGATGTAGGAGAGCTGGCTTACCGTGGAGAAGGCGAGCCGCCGCTTGAAGTTGTCCTGGAAGATCGCGATCACCGATGCGGCGAGGATCGTGAAGGCCGCAAGCGCCGCGAGCCAGTCGCACACGCCGAGCTCCTTGAGCAGCGCCACGCCGAACACGTTGTAGATGGTCCGCAGGATGCCGAACGCGCCGACCTTGACCACGGCGACCGCGTGCAGCAGGGCGCTGACCGGCGTCGGCGCCACCATGGCACTCGGCAGCCAGCCGTGGAGCGGCATGATCGCAGCCTTCACGCCGAAGCCGGCGATGAGGCACGCGAAGAGCGCCGTGAGCGTGGTGCGGCCGGACTCGATCGAGAGGATCCCCGGCTGCGACAGCGTCATCGTGCCGGCGAGCTGGTACGTCCAGATCGACCCGAGCAACACGAACGCGCCGGCCGTGAGGGTGTAGGCGAGGTACTTGCGGCCGGCCTTCATCGCTTCGGGTGTCTCCTCGTGGATCACGAGCGGATACGTGCAGATGGTGAGCGACTCGTAGAACAGGAACATCGTCAGCAGGTTCTCGGCGAAGGCGACACCCACCGTGGTGGACACGCACAGCGCGAAGAACCCGAAGAACCGTCGCCGGTTGGGTTCGCGCTCCATGTAGCCGATGGCGTAGATGGTGGTGAGGAGCCACAGCGTCGAGGACACCACCGAGAAGAACATCCCCAGCGCGTCGGCGCGAAACGCCAGCGCCACGCCCGGCGTGAACTCGACGAGCTCGAACGTGTACACCACGCCCTTGAGCGCGCCGGGCAACATGGACATCACGATGCCGAGTTTGAAGAGCGCCGCCGAGATGCTGAAGAAGCGTCGCCAGAACGTGTGATCGGCGGCCGCGAACACGAGAGCGGCACACACCAGCGACACGGCGGGAGCGAGCGCGGCCCGTGCGTCGACGACGTCCATCTAGCCACCTCCCAGCGGTGCGAGCAGCCGGTTGACCGCAGGCTCGATGAAGCTCAGCGGCAACCTGCCGAACACACCCATGACGAGGCAGAGCGCCGCGAGCAGGAGCGTGGGGCCGAGCATGGTCGCCGGCGCCTCATGGACCTCGAGGATCGACGGGTCCTTCGGCTTCTGGAAGTAGAACGCGTTCACCATCCGGATGTAGTAGATGAAGATGAACAGCGCACCGAAGACGAGCGCGAACGCGAAGAACGGCCTGCCTGCCTGCATCGCACCCAGCGCGATGTACCACTTGCACAGGAAACCGGCGGTCGGCGGGATGCCGACGATGGAGATGGCGCCGATGGAGATCGCGGCGACCGTGAACGGCATCGCGCGCCCGACACCCGCCAGGTCCGACAGCGTCCTCTTGCCCGTCTGATGGATGATGGCGCCCGCACCGAGGAACAGCGTGGCTTTGATGAGCGCGTGGTTGAAGACGTGCACGCTCGCACCGATGACGCCGTAGGTCGAGGCGAGCCCCAGGCCCATCACTATGTAGCCGATGTTCGAGATCGTGGAGTACGCGAGCATGAGCTTGATGTCGTCCTGGAACACCGCGAAGAAGGCGCCCATCACGATCGAGATCGCCCCCAGCCACATCAGCACCGTGTTGAGCCCGGTCATATCGACCGCGCCCGAGCTGTACGCGATCTGGTAGACGCGCAGCATGCCTATGATGCCGACCTTCACCACGAGGCCGGAGAGCACTGCCGAGATGGGACTCGGAGCGATGGCGTGTGCGTCGGGCAGCCAGACGTGCAGCGGGAACACCGCCGACTTGACCATGAATCCCAGAGTGATGCAGGCGAACGCGACCGCGAGCGGTGCGGCGGCGGCCCCGTCGAGCCGCTCGGCCACATCGGCCATGTTGAGGCTTCCCGTGAGCGCGTAGAGCAACCCGATGCTGAAGAGGACCAGGAGCGAGGAGACGGCACCCATCACCAGGTACTTGAACGCTGCCATCTCGGCGATGCGCTCACCGCTCACCGCCACGAGCGCGTAGCCCGAGAGCGACAGGATCTCCATGAACACGAAGAGGTTGAACAGGTCGCCGGTCACCGTGAAGCCGATCATCGCCATGAGGTTCAGGAGGAGCAACGTGTAGTAGTAGGGGATGCGCGGTTCGGCGATCGCGTGGGTCACGTACTCCTTCGAGAAGATGATGGCGAGCGTGCCGAGCAGGCAGATGATAGCGATCGCCGCGCTGAATTCATCGAAACGAAGCTCGATGCCGTACGGAGCTACCCACCCGCCGACCACGTACGAGAAGGGCCCTTCATGTGAGACCCTGATGATGAGCATCGCTGCAATGATGCTTGCCACGGACATCACGGCGAGAGCCCACCAGAACGCGCGCCGCGCGCTTCCGCGTGCGATCGCGGGTGTGAGCACCGCGGAGGTCATCGGGACCGCGATCAGCAGGGCGAGGAGTGGCGGCCAGGTGATCATGTCACTCCATCCCGCGAAGCTCGTCGGCCTCGATCGTGCCGGTCTGCTTCCAGATCCGGATGATCAGGCTGAGCGCGAGTGCCGTGGTGCTCACGGCGACGACGATGCCGGTGAGGATGAGCGCCTGCGGTAGCGGGTTGATGAAGGGGGCCTCGGCGCCCGCTCCCATGATCGGCGCATCGCCCCCGTCGACCACACCGAGCGCGACGATGAAGGCGAAGACCGACGTCTCCATGATGTTGAGTCCCATGAACTTCTTGATGAGGTTGCTCTTGGTGATGACGGTGTACAGGCCGATGCAGAACAGCACCACCGAAGCGGCGTAGTCGAGGTTATGCCAGAGGTCCTGGAGCATCAGTCGGCCCTCATCGCGCGGAAGATCCGGACGAGCACGCTCGCGCCGCCCACGCCGATGCCGACCTCGATCACGGTGAGCATGAGGACGGCCGCCCACCGAAAGGCCTCATCGCGCGGGAAGAACAGGTAGTCGCCGAAGAGCGCCAGCCCTGCCACGCCCGTCAGGAAGAAGGCGATCGGGGCTGCCGCCTGCAGCAGGTGTTCCGGCTTGCGGGGCAGCAGCGCGTCGGCCTCCTCGCGGCTCATCACGAGTGAGAGTGCGATCACAAGCGCACCCGCGATCGTGCCGCCCTGGAACCCGCCGCCCGGTGTGATATGGCCGTTCAGCACCACGTATGCGGAGAACAGCGCGATGAACGGTGCGAGGACGCGGACGATGAAGCGCACGACGACGCTCACCGGCACGGGGCTCTCGCCCGGCGCATCCTCAGCGTCGGTCGGCTCGGAGCCGGCGAGAAGCAGTACCGCGAGAACGGCCGCCATGGCAGTGAAGATGACCGTGACCTCGTGCTGGGTGTCGAAGCCGCGGTAGTTGAGGATCACCGACGTGACGATGTTCTCGGCGCCGCCCTCCTCGGCCCCGTGCTCGAGGTAGTAGGGCGAGACGTGCGTGTACGGCGGTGTCTCGGGCGATCCGTGCGGCGGGAGCTGCGACATCGCGAGCATCAGCGGCGCTGCGACCGCGATCAGAAGGACCACGATGAGGGCGCGGCGCATCATCGTTCTCGCCCCGTCGTCCGGCCTATCGTGATGAGGAACAACACGGTCGTGATACCCGCGCCCACGGCGGCCTCGGTCATCGCGACGTCCGGCGCCCCCCGGTGCAGCCACAGCAGGCACATCGTCAGGCTGTACGTGGAGAAGACGACGGTGGCCGCCAGCAGATCCTTCAGTCGCACGACCGCCACCGAGCACGCGATCAGCAGCGCGATCAGGACGACATCGAAGATCTCGCTCATGAGCGCTCACCTGGCCAGAACCATGGCTTGAGGCCCGTGCGGTACGCCGCGCGTGAGAGCGCGTGTGCTGCGGTGGGACTCGACAGCATCACAAGGCCTGCGAGCAGCAGCAGCTTGGGCATGTCGGGCTCGAATCCGCGCAGTATGGCGAGCGCGAGCAGGATCGAACCCGCGCCGACGGTGTCGCACTTCGTGGCGGCGTGAGTACGTGCGTAGAAGTCGGGGAACCTCATCAGGCCGAGCGTGCCCACGATGAAGAAGAAGGCTCCTCCGCAACACAGGACGATGACGAGCGCATCGCGTATCGAAGCGAGCCACGTCATTGCCAGTCACCCCGGAGCCGCCCGGTCTCCATGAACCGTCCTGCGGCGATCGTGACCACGAAGTTCAGCAGGCCGTAGACGAGAGCGACATCGACGAAGAGACTGCGCTCGAAGACGAAGGAGAGCAGACAGAGCACCACAAGGGTCTTCGTCCCCACCACGTTGATGGCGAGGATGCGGTCGGCCACGGTGGGCCCGAGGTAGCCGCGGAGCAGACAGAAGAACGCATTCACAAGCAGGACGATCGCGATGCCCCACAGGAAAGTCGTCATCGCCTCCCCCTACTCCCCGAAGGTCCTGGTGACCCTGCGTTCGAGGTCACCGCTCGAGATGCCGTCGGAGAACGACTCGTGCAGGCAGTGGATGACGAACGTGTCCTCGGTCACGTCCACGGTGATGGTGCCGGGTGTGAGTGTGATCGAGTTGGCGAACGCCACCCGCGCGGCGTCGTTTGTGAAGTGGACGCGATGGGTGTGGATGACGGGGGCGATCCCGAGCTTCGGATCGAGCACGCGCTCGGCCACATACAGTGCCGCGACGACGATCTCCTTCACGAGCCACAGAAGGTAGAGCGGCACACGGAGCCACGCGCGCGCTGTGAGCGGCTCCGGCTCGCCCCGCCACAGGACGTGATCGGCCCAGTAGGCCACGGCGGCGCACAGTACGAGTCCGATGCCCAGGTCGAACGGCTTGAGCGATCCGGTGATGACGAGCCAGAAGACCGCCAACACGGTGAAGGAGACGGCCTGCCTCATGGCTCGATCACCGCCTCGGCGGATCCTGCCCTGTCACGGTATGCCGCTGAGGCCTTGTCCAGCAGCGACCGCACGTGCGCGAGCAGATCGGTCTGGCTCGACCGGTCGGCGGGGTAGCTCGCTGAGGCGGCAGTGGTGACACAGGCGGTGATGGGTTCCAGCGCATCCCCTTCGAACTCGGCCGCGCGGGTGGTGCCCGTGAGGCGCTCGGCCACGATCGCCGCTTCCGGAGCGCCCGCGTGCGGCAGGACGATCGCGAACGTGGTGGGGTCGAGCCGGCCGACCGTGTCGGTGCCGCGAATCGTCAGCCGGACGATGTCCGACAGGTGCCGCAGCATCGATTCGGCTTTGTAGTGGCCGAAGAGGCGGGTGAACTCGTCGAAGTCCTCGACGTGCACCAGGACGAGGCCCACATCGTGGCCGTACCGGTCCCCGCGTCTGATCTCGCCGTCGAGCTCGCTGATGAAGTGCTCGGCCTTCAACACTCCGGTGGGCGCGTCGTATGCCGAGGCGCGCTCGAGCGCGAGACGATGGGTCCGTTGACGTTGCGCCTGCCAGCCGATCACGATGCCGCACATCAGGAACACCGCCAGTCCGGCGACGTACTCGGGCCATTGGGCGGAGAGGGCCGCGGTCGGTGACGCCACGAACAGCGCAGCCGCGCTGAACGCGGTCACGGTCACACCGCCGGCGATGTCGTATGCGAGCGCACCGATGACGATCGGCAGCAGGTATAGGAACCACGCCGGTGACGGCTCGCCCGACAGCACGATGAGTGCGGTCACGAACGCCAGTGTGGCGGCGACGAGCAGGACGCTCGATAGCGTGAACCTGCTTTGCGGGACGCGCCCCTCCTCGGCGCCGGCGGTCATCTCATACATGAGTGACACCCCTCGCCAGGCCCAGAAGTCCCAAAGCGCGTGCACGGCCCCGCGACCGCGGCACGCCGGTGCCGCTGAAGAGGCTATGTTCGCGAGTGGATTGCGGCGCCACCCATATGATGCCACTCGACATTCGTGCTTAGACACAGGTCGTTAATAATTATCGAACCTGTATTCGACGTAGCGTCTGCGCCCGCCCGTCGATGACGCTATAGTTGGGCGTGCTGCTGAAGGCGAGAAGAACCCATGACCGACCCAACCACCAAACGGTGACGGGCCTGGCCGGAGGAGATGAGGACCGGTGACCGGCGAGGATCAGTCGAAGCACGGACACCCGTACTCGCTCGGCGAGGAGATCGCCAACGCGATCACGCATGGCGTGGGTGCCGCGCTCAGCATCGCGGCGCTGGTGACGCTCGTCTTCATCGCGGCGCTGTGGGGCAACGGCTGGCACCTTGCGAGCGCCATCGTCTACGGCGTGACCATGTTCCTCCTCTACATCGCCTCGACGCTCTACCACGCGATCACACACCCCAAGGCACATCGTGTCCTCAAAGTCATAGATCACGCCGGTATCTATCTGCTCATCGCGGGCACGTATACGCCGTTCACCCTCGTCACCATCCGGGACGAGGGTGGTTGGTGGCTGTTCGCCGTGGTGTGGACGCTCGCCGCCGCGGGCATCGCCCTTGAAGCCTACTGGGTCGACCGGCCGAAGTGGCTCTCGGCGGTCGTCTACCTCGGTATGGGCTGGCTTGCGATATTCGCGATCAGGCCGATCGCCGCGAATCTCGAGCCCGGGGGTGTGTGGTTGCTCGTGGCCGGCGGGCTCGCCTACTCGCTCGGGACCATCTTCTACGTGCTCAAGAGTGTGAGGTTCATGCACGCGGTGTGGCATCTGTGGGTGCTCGCAGGCAGTCTGCTGCACTTCCTCTCGGTGATGCTCTACGTGTTCCCGCGACCGTAGAAGCCCGTCTCGCATTGCGGGGGAGCGAGAAGGACGGGCGATGAGGACGCGCGAATGACCGAACTCGTGACCGAGCCGAAGGCCTGGTCGATCGTGTCGTGGCAGTTCGGCGCCAACACGACCAGCGTGTAGCGGCCTGACGCGGCGAATCGGGCGACCTCTTCATCCGGCTTGCCGCGCACGAGGGTGGTATGCACATCGGCCACACCGGCGGCGCGAGCCCGTGTGGCCATCTGCTCGAGCAGCTCCTTCGCGCGTGCCTCACGGCCTTCCCGAACGGCCTCGAACGACATGTCGACCACGGTCAGGAACTCGAAGCGGTCCGTTCCGGTCTGAGAGAGGCCGCACGCCAACTCGCAGACGCGCTCGGCGCACTCAGTGAGATCCATGGGGATGAGCACCGATGCGAGCAGCCGCGAACACGCCTGACCGCCCGAGGAGGCGGTCGGTGTCGCGTTCGATGGTACGAGAAGGACCGGCACCGAGCTGAGGCGCACCACATCGGAGCTGATGCTGCCCGAGAACCCGGTGTGGAAGAGCCCCTGCCCGCGGGTCCCCATCACGATGATCCCCGCTCCGTGCTCTTGCGCGAGGTTCGCGATCGCGTGCGGGGCGTAGCCGAGGGGTGTCTCCACGTGCACCCGGACGCCCGCAGCTTCGAGAGAGTCGGCCTGGTGTCGGAAGACGGCGTCCTGATCGGGGGTGGGTTCACGGCCCAGGTCTATCGCGTGGACGAGCACTGCTTCTGTGATGCCGAGCGAACGCAACGCGCCGGCACACGCGACGATGCCTTCCGAGGCTGGCCCGAGATCGGTTGCGACGATGGCTTGCGAGAACATGGAGCCCTCCTTGGTGTGGCTCGCCCCCCGATCCCGGTACGGACATGCCCCGTCCCGCTTCGCGGCCCACCGTGCATGGGGATCGACGATGGCACCTCTCGACATCAGTTTCGCACGGGCGTGTGGCGACCGCATAGACCGACCGTCCACTGATTCCTGCCGCTCGGCGGTTGTGTGTGCCGCCTGGTCGTGCCTACTGGTAAAGTTACGACACTCACGATGCTGTCCAGCCGACAACTCGATGGTCTAGTATGGAGTAGCTGCGCGGCTCGATCAGAGCCCCCGTGGGCATGAGCGGCGGCATGGGGAAGGTCGACGTTGTACGATCTTGAAGGTGTGCTCGGCCCGGCGGTCATCGAGTTCGTGGACCAACACGTCCGCTCGCTCCTGACCTGGGACATCCTTGTCTTCTTCCACCGCAACCCGGACGCCGTGCTCGATCTCGATGGCCTGGCATCGCGGCTCGGAAGGCGCGCCGAGGAGCTGGAGCCCGAGATCGAATCGCTGTGTGACAGCAAGATCCTTTCCCGCGCCGGCGGACTCATCCGATTCAAACCGTCTGCGGAGATGCGCGAAACGGTCGCGCGCTTTGTTGACAGCTGTCAGGATCGCGGTCGACGGCTCGCTCTGATCGCCCTCGTGCTCCACAAGATCAACCCTGGGGCCTCGGCCTAGGCGTCCACTGCCCGGCGCCGGCGATGTCGCGCGCTCACAGGTGGTCGGAGACCGTCTCGCTCAAGTCGGCCGGGGGAACCACCTCGACGATACTCAGGTCCGAATCCGCCAGGTCGGTGTCCGGCTTCGCCTCGATCGCGATGCCATCGGCACCGTAGACCAGGCGGACCCTCGGCTTGAGCGGGTCGAGCCCGGGAGCGCTGACCACACCCACCGACTGGTCGGACAGGCGCACCAGACATCCCACCGGGAAGGCCCCCATCTCGCGCACGAACACGCGTGTGAAGATCGGGTCGAGCGCACCGGGTGTCTCGCGCAGGAGTTGCACCACAGCGCGGTCGGGGGTCAGGCCCTCGCCGCCGGGGGCATCGGTGGTGAGGCGGTCATACCGATCGGCGATGCTCACCATCCGGCTGTACGGATGAGCCACGTAGCCGGGCTCCATCTCCGGCCACCCGGTCCCGTCCGGCCGATGGTGGTGCTCATAGGCGACGAGCATGGCGGCCCGGTCGATATCGGGCACCCGCGCGAGGATCTCCGCGCCAACGCGCGGATGGAGCAGCTTGATCCGTTCGTGTTGGGCGGGGTCGTTGCGATCGAACGCCAACTTGCCGATGTCGTGGAGCAGGGCGCACATGCCGAGGGTGTTGAGGCCCTCGGGAGGGATCTCGAGTCCGACGCCGATCGTGATCGCATAGATCATGGTGTTGACCGAGTGGAAGAGATCCGCCTCGCTCGGGTCTCGCATCATCGCGAGACCGAGCACCGCAGCGCTGTCGTCCATGAACCGTTCGAGCACGCTCGCCACGACCGGGCCCGTGTCGGCGAGGCTCGCAGAGCCCCCACTCCCGATCTGCGCGGTCGCACGCTTCATCGTGCTGACGAGACGGCGGTACATCGCCCGGTCCTGGTCGCGCCGCTCCTCGCGCACGGCTGCCGCTTCCTCGTCCGGAGCCTCCAGCCTCCGCGCGAGGACGCCGGCCACACCGCGAGCCTCGAGCTCGGTCGCCACGTCGAGATCGGCCGAAGGCTTCATGCCGATGATCTCTATCAGGACGATTGCATCCGCTTCGGTGAGATCGGGCTGGAACGTCAGACTCTCGATGCGGTGTGCCTCGAAGCTCTCCGCGATCGATCGCATGCCGGGCGCGTCGGCGGGAAGGACGGTGCTCTCGTGGTAGAGCCTGCCAAGGTGCAGGTTGAGCGTGAGCGGACCGGCCGCGGTGGTACGGGCGACGCCGCCGACGAAAGCGTCGAACGCTGCCCGGTGCTCCGGGTGGCTCTGCGGGTAGAGGCTGTGCGCCTTGCGCGCGCCCGAGAGCGCGGTCACGAGTGCGGTGGCCATCTCCACGCTCACGGACGACCACCACCCGTGCCGCGTGCTTCGAGCGCCTGACGGGCGAGTGCCTGGATCTCAGCGAAGTGGCCGCGCTTGATCAGCATGCGCTGTCCCGCGATAGCCGCGAGGACCTCTGTGGCTCCGGCATCGGGAGTCCTCGCAAGCGCGCCGAGCACCTCACGCGCGAGCGGGAAGTCCTTACCGGAGACATCGAGCGAGGCGAATGTACGCTCGAGTGCTGCGGCTGCACCGAGCCCGGGCGTCTGACCGAGGGAGCGCACCGCCATCGCGGCGACCTCGAGGGCGGAGTCTTGCGCCAACTCCGCCAGCACGCTCACCGCGACTGCGGCGGAGCTGGCGCCGAGCGCCTTGGCCACCTCCTGACGCGAGCGTTCGTCCGGGCGTCGTGCGAGCATGACAAGCGCATCGCGTGAGTGCAGGTCGGTCTCCCGGGAGAGGTGGAGAGCGAGTTGGCCGACCTGGAACCACTGCACTCGTGGTGCGAGGCTGACCAGCAGCCCCACCAGGCGCCGACCGAGCAAGCGCTCGGCCACGTCGAGTCCGTTGTGCTGATGCTGGTCGATCGCCGCGGACACGAAGTGTTGCTGGGCGACCGGGCTCACCCTGCGCAGGATCGACTCCGCGTGCGGCAGCCGTCCGGGATCGTCGAGGACGGCCTTGAGGAGGCCCGCCATCGCCTCGGCAGAGGCCGCACGCTCGAATGCGGACTGCATCTGCTCCGCAAGGCCCGGCCACGGCTGCCTCGTGCGTGCTTCACGGCCGGCGAGATCGGAGAAGACGCGATCGGTGAGCTCGAGGTCGCCCTGGGCTATCAGCGAGGGGACCACCGACGCGAGGTTCTGGAGCGTCTTGGACCACAGACCGAAGTCTTGCTGTTGGTCGAGCAGCGAGAGCATGGTCGTGACCGTCCGAGTGTCGACGGTACCGCGTGATGCGCCGATCTCTGCTCGTGCGGTGTCGAGCACCCCGGCGTCCACGTTCGCGAGTTGTGCCACCCGCTGATAGTCGAGATGCCGGTCGGCGAGCGGCGCCTCACGGCCGGTCTGTGCCCGGGCCTCCAACATGTGGCCGAGGAACGCCATCTCGCGCTCGGTGTGCCCGCCGTCGGCGAGCATCGGGCGGAGTTCGGCGATGACCTCATCGAGTGATGCGAAGGGGATCGATGTGAGCACGTTCGACATCGAGAGCATGTTCTTGGCGTACAACCCGTCGGCGAGTGAGCCGGCCGCCTCTGCGGGCGGGAGTGACCGCATCATGCCCTTCAGCACGGGCGACGCATCCCCGGTGCCGAGCGCGAGGCCGATGAGCGCGTCCCGCGCCGCCGGCTCCTGAACCACGAACGCCCTGCCGAGCGTCGTCTGGAGCTCGGCCATTCGGCTCGGACCGATGGCGCGCGCCAGTTCCGCAAGCCCGTCCGAGAGCGTGGCGGGGTCGCCCGAGGCCGCCGATGCGAGCCACGCGGCCAGCTTCTGCTCATCGGCGGCGAGTTCTCGCAGGAATGCGTCGACGTCCTCCGCGGTCGCCATCTCGGTGACGGCTGTGGTGAGCACGACCTCTGAGACGGCCACGGCTCCCACGCCGGCAAGTGCCAGCGCCGCAGCCGCTCCTCCCGCCGCACTCACCTCGGCCACATCGCGGAGGAGCACGTCGAGGAACGCCGAGAGTTCGGCCGGGGTGCAGCCGGGCATGAAGTCCGCCTGAGCGACACCGTGGGCGGTGAGGAGGTTCGCGAGATCGGCGGCGCCCGGCGCATAGAGCGCCTCGCCGTGGTACGTCAGGCCGTTGCGTGCGACAACGAGCGACAGGGTCGGCTGCATGCCGAGAACGATGCCGACGGCCGTTTCGGCCGAGTGGATCGCATCCATCGGGATCGGGCTCGACGCCGGATAGAGACGCAGGGTCTTGACAGCAGTCGCCAGCGAGCGCACCACCGCTTCGACCGCGTGCATCTCATCGCTGACCATCGGCACGCGTACTACCCCCGTTGTCGTGCTTCCAGTGCACTCCATCGTACTTGAGCGAGTGCTGACGCGCAGCATCCATCCGCTCAGCGCTGCGAGACCTGGTAGGCTTATCGGTATGGATGGGATGTTGGGTGAGATTCTTCTTGTAGCGATTCTCATCGCGATCAACGGCTACTTCGCTGCCGCCGAGATCGCGCTCGTGAGCGCACGCCGCGCCGCCCTCAAGATGGAGGCCGACGAAGGCTCGCAGCGCGCCCGCGCGGCGCTCCGGCTCACCGAGGACCCGTCCAGGCTTCTGGCGGCGATCCAGGTGGGCATCACCATCGTCGGCTTCGGTGCCTCGGCCACGGCCGCCGTCACGCTCGCACAGCCGGTGGCTGCCTGGCTCGCCTCGCTGGGCGTGCCGTGGGTACGGACGGTGGCCTCGGGCCTCGCGGTCTTCCTGGTGACGCTCGTCATCTCGTACCTCACCCTCGTCTTCGGCGAGCTGGCCCCGAAACGCCTCGGGCTGCAGCGCGCCGAGAGCGTGGCCAAGGCGGTCGCCGGCCCCGTGACCTTGCTGCAGAAGTTCACCGCTCCGCTCATCTGGGTGTTGTCGCGCTCCACCGACGGGGCCGCCCGCCTGCTCGGCGTGAAGCCGGGCTCCGTGCGGCCGGGGGTCACCGAAGAAGAGATCAAGTTGCTGGTGACCGAGCAGGGGACGCTCCTGCCCGACGAAAAGCGGATGATCCACGAGATCTTCGAGCTGGGCGACATGGTGGCCAAGGAGATCATGGTCCCACGGGTGGACATGTTGATGCTCGAGGACACCACGTCTGTGGCCGAGGCGATCGAGGCGTTCCGCACGTCAGGCTACTCGAGGCTGCCGGTCTTCCACGAAGACGCGGACACCGTGATCGGCATCGCGATGCTCAAGGACCTTGTCGGTCCGGCGGCCCGCGGTGTCCTTACCGAGTCGATCGCCGCCTACGTGCGCCCCGCTGTCTTCGTGCCCGAGACCAAGCGGATCCTTGTGATGCTCAAGGACATGCAGAGCGCGCACAATCACCTGGCAGTGGTGGTGGACGAGTACGGCGGCACCGCAGGGCTGGTCACGATCGAGGACATCGTCGAGGAGATCATCGGCGAGATCGCCGACGAGTTCGACCGTGAACGCCGCTACATCACGCAGCTGGGGCCGGACGAATGGGCGGTCGACGGGCTGTTGTCCGTGCATGAGGCGAACGAGACGCTCGACTGGGACCTGCCACTGTCTGATGAGTACGAAACGGTCGCCGGCTGGGTGCTGGTGGAGCTCGGACACATCCCGGTGGGTGGCGAGGAGATCCGCCATCACGACCTGGTGGTCAAAGTCGACGCCGTCAGGCGGAGGAGGATCGCTCGAATCCGGGTATCAAGGACAACGGGTCCGGGCGAAGAGTAGTACGCGGGGTCCGGCCCACCTATCACACGTCCGCCCGCACGAGAGTGAGTGATACTGATGCCTGATGAGAACGTGCCTGTACCCGAGACCGGTCTCGAGCCTGCGCCGGAGGTGGGTCCTTCGCCTGCATCCGGACCGGCGACGCCGCCGTCCGCCGCGCCCTCAACAACGCGCCGTTCCGGTGTCTGGTGGGGGGTGGCGCTCGTACTCATCGGCCTCGTGCTGCTGCTGAGTCAGTTCGCGCCCGGAATCCAGTTGTGGCGCTTCTGGCCACTCATCGTCATCGCCTTCGGCGTGCGCGCGATGTTCGGCAGCGGTGGGGGGCACTGGAGCATCAGGCATCTCTTCGAGGGCCTGACGACGGTCACTGTCGGACTGGTATTCCTCGGGCAGATGTTCGGCTACCTTGGCTGGGATGTGTGGCTGAACATCCTGCGACTCTGGCCGCTGCTGATCGTCTCACTGGGTCTTGAGTTGGTCGGCAAGGGGCTCAAGAGCGAGTGGGTCCGCGCGTTGGGCAGCATCGTGGTCATCGCCGGTCTGGCGTACGGCGCGCTCGTGATGACGCCCACCGACGTGTGGCCACTCACCTTCGTCGCGGCGGGTGAGTCGGAGCCGTTCAGTATGTCGGCGGCGGCCGAGCCGGGCGTGGCCGAGGGTACGGCACGCATCGACGGCGGTGTCGGCCTGCTCACCGTGGGAGCGGGAAGCAGCCTCGTCTCCGCCGACGGGCGCTCGCCCTTCGAGCCGGTCTTCGATGTCGACGTCGCCGGCCGGACGACGGAGGTCCGCGTCGGCCTCGGCGAGCATTCATGGGGCCCGCTTGGGTCGGACACGGAGCTGGAAGTCACGCTTTCGGATGACGTGGCCTGGGATCTTGATATCGGGGCCGGTGTCACCCGCTACGACATCGATCTGCGTGACGTCGTGCTGGCCGGGCTGCATCTGGATGCCGGCGTCTCCACCGGGACGCTGACGCTCGGTGATTCTCGAGACGCTGCGGGTGACGGTGCGCTGCCGGTCGATGTCGAGGCCGGCGTGTCCGCTCTCACGATCAGGGTCCCCAGAGGGGACGACGTTCGCGTGAGCGTGGGCAAGGGCCTTTCCGGCGTGACCGCCAAGGGCGACTGGGATCGTACGAGCGATGAGGGGGACCGCACGGTCTACGAGAGCGAGAGCTTCAGTGACCGCGGGTCGTACTGGGACATCTCGATCGAGTCGGGCATCGGCGGCATCACTATCGAGTACTACTAGGAGGTCGTGATCGTGAGCAACGAGAATCATCCTGCCGGCAACAAGCCCGACGGCGGCGACTCAACGGGCTGGGTCGTGCTCGGGGTAGCGCTGGTCGTCGTGGGTGCGGTGTTGGGCGCGCAGCAACTCGGCATCATACCCTGGCGCCTTGCGAACACATGGGAGTACATGGTGAGAGCGCGTGGCGGCGTGGGCATCCTGCTGGTGGGCATCATGCTCATCGTGTGGTCGCAGTCGGGCCACCGGATCGCGACTCCCCCACGCGGCACGAAGCTGTATCGCTCCCGTGACGAGAAGTGGCTCGCGGGTGTCCTCGGCGGCCTGGCGGACTACTTCAGCGTGGATGTGACGCTGCTCAGACTCGCGTTCATCGCGCTTGTGGTCCTCTTCGACGTGGGCGCCCTCGTGGTGGTCTACATCGTGATGGCCATCGTCGTACCGGTCGAGCCGGAGGGAGGCGCGGTCATCCCGGCCGCACCCGCACCAGCTCCCGCACCGCCTGTGAGCGTCGAGCCGGCGCCGCCGGTGACCACGGATCCGCCTTCGGCAGACCCGCCAGCGGGCATCACCCAGGCATGACGGCCGACACGCACGGCACACCCGTTGCGCCCACGGTGCCGGGCGACATCGTCGACGCGCACGTCCACCTGTTCGCGTTGCCGCTGTTCCGCGAGATCGTGGAGAGCAACCCGGAGGGCAATCCGCGATGGCACAAGGCGATCGAGAGCGGGAAGTGGGGTCGCCGCAACGAGACGCTGCCCGACCTGGCGGCCGCCGACATGGCAGAGTGGTACGGCGCCCGTCTCGACGACGCGGGCATAGCCAAGGCGGTCGTGGTCTCCGTGTGGCCCGACTCGCAGTACACGCGCGACTTCATCACCGCCTCGGCAGGTAAGGTCTCGGCGCTCTGCAACATCGACCCGCGCTCGCCTGGAGCACCCGCGCTTCTCGAGCGTGAGATGGCGGCGGGCTTCAAGGGCGTGAAGCTCTACCCGGTGAACCGGTGTTTCCATCTGTCCGACCCCGCGTGCCGGCCGTTCTTCGACCGGGCAGCCGAGCTCGGCGCCTCGATCATCATCCACTACGGGGTGACGGTCGATCCGTCCGGGGACCTGCGGTATGCGGACCCGACCGATCTTTCGCCGGTGGCGCGCGACTACCCCGACATGCCGTTCGTGATCGCCCACTTCGGGGCTGGCTACCTGCACGAGGCGCTGCGCCTCGGCTACCAGTGCAAGAACGTGTGCCTCGACAGCTCCGGCACGAACAACTGGATGGACTACGACCCGCACGGCTACACGCTCGCGCAGGTGTTCGATCGCGCGCTCACCGCCTTCGGGCCCGAGCGCGTGCTGTTCGGGACCGACTCAGGCACCACGGCGCCGTACCGGAAGTGGATCGCGTTCCAGCAGCGCCGCACGCTCGAGGAGCTGGGGCTCTCGGATCGCGATCGCGACCTCGTCCTACGCGCGAATGCCGTGCGCATCTTCCACCTGGACGGGTAGGGGCTGCGCATGGGCTGGGGCAAGCACAACGAGGAGCGCGAGTACGACGAGCTCGTGAACTGGGATGCGCGGCTCACGCGCGAGGGCCCGTTCTTCCGGCGGCTGTTCGCCGAGCACGAGGTGCGCTCGGTGGCCGACGTTGGCGCCGGGAGCGCACGCCACTCGATCCTGTACCGCTCGTGGGGGCTTGATGTGTGGGCGATCGATCCGAGCGCCGACATGCTCGAGCTCGCACGCGAGAACGTGGAGCGGCTCGGGAGCGACGTGCCGGTGGTCGAAGGCGGTTTCGGCGACGTGGCCCGCATCGTCGGACGGCCGGTGGACGCCATCACCTGCACGGGCAACGCGCTCCCGCACGTGCGCTCGATCGAAGGGCTTCGCGAGGCGCTCGCCGACTTCGCGGCGGCGTTGCACCCCGGAGGGGTGCTCGTGCTGCACTACCTCA
This sequence comes from Actinobacteria bacterium UBA6100, assembly GCA_002423585.1. Classification (GTDB taxonomy): domain Bacteria; phylum Actinomycetota; class Coriobacteriia; order Anaerosomatales; family Anaerosomataceae; genus UBA6100. The sequence goes on along the minus strand of DIWS01000005.1, from coordinate 128,525 downwards.
ACCACGATCGCCTGCTCGCCCAGCGCATCCGCACGATGACACCGGTCTTCCGTGAGACCACCGCGGGCGACAAGTTCTTCCTGCGCCTGCTCGGCTACACGCCCTCGGGCGACGGGATCCTCTTCGACTTCGTGACCCTCGTGCGCGACGCGAGTGTGCGCGAGGCGCCACACACGATCGAGAGCTGGCCCAAGACGCTCGATGACGATCCGGCCGGGGGTTGGAGCCTGCGCTCGCGACGCTCGCTCCACTTCGCGATGCCCGTCGGTCTCATCACCGCCGAGCTGGAGCGCGCCGGTTTCGGGAGTGTGCGGATCCTCGGCGATCACGAGGGGCGCGAGATAGACCTCGGGAACGACGAGAGCCTCATCGTCGTGGCGGTGCGCGGCTAGGGCAGCAGCAGCCTAGATACCCGGCTCGCACACCTTCGGCCCGAGCAGGCAGCGCCTGCCGAGCGCTGCGTCGCATGCGGCCACCGGGGCCGTGAGCCCCGCCGGCACGACCCCGGCCCTGCCCGAGGCCAACTCCGCGTACACGTGGCAGAGCGGCATGCCCGCCACGTTGTTGAAGCACTGGTCGTCTGCGACGCTCGCCAGGTGGTGTTCGATGTTGTAGGCACCGGCGCAGCCGAGCACCTCGTCCCCCGAAAGCCATGCTTCGATGGTCGCGGGGGGCAGCGCGCGCATCGTCACGGGTGTCGACACGGCATGTGTGTCCACCTCGTTCGTCCCTGAGGGACGGATCGCCACGCCTGTGATCACCTCGTGAACGCCGCCTGACAACTCGTTGAGCATGCGTCGGGCATCGTCGCGGTCCACAGGCTTGCCGAGGATCCGACCTTCATGCACCACGATGGTGTCGAACGCCAGTACGGTCTCACCGGCGGCCGCATGGATCGCACGCGCCTTCTCGGCGGCGAGCGTCATGGCGAGCTCGGCGGGCATGAATGGACGCGTGAGATCCTCGGGGGTATCGGTGGCCTCGAGGCGCACCGGAGCGCCGAGCCATCCTATGAGACGTCGCCTGCGAGGGGAGGCCGAGGCGAGCACGAGCGAGGGATTGTCCATGCGGCCGATGATAGCATCGCCGTGAGATAGACTGCATAATCGGGTGGCAACGGACATCCTGGCGGGAGCGACTTCATGTGGAATGCGGGACGCGAATCTGAGCATGCGCCCGAAGCGGTGGAACGCTTCGTGAAGCAGCTGCTCGTCGCGCACCGCGCCGCCAGACTCTACCCTGCAGCCAGCGAGATCCCCCAGGCGAGCGCCAGCGAACTCCTTGGCCTGCTGCGGGGCCTGCTTCGGGAGCAGTCGGAGTTGCGGTTCCAGGTCACGAAGGACAGATTGCTCTACAACGCGCTACCCGTGCTCCCCGGCGTGAAGCCGTTCGAGTCGTTCGCGCGTGAGTTCTACCATCGCAACCTCGCGGAGGTGCGCTTCCACTCCGGCGTCACGCCGCGCGAGGTCGTCGACTTCCTCCGCATCCTGCAGGAGATGCCCGAGGCCATCAACGCGGCAGGCGGTTTTGAGCAGCGGTTGTGGGATCTGCAGATCGACGGCATCACGGTCAGGGTGGTCTCGACCAAGATCGTGGATGCCGATCTCGCCGATGAGTCTCGATCGCCCGTTCCCGATGAGGACTGGCCTCCCTCACGCGAGCGCGTCGACGCGCTCATCGATTCGGCCTACGGCGCCCGCCCCCGTGATCAGCGCATGCTGGTGCGTTTCACACAGAACCCGCGTCTGGTCTCCCGCTATCTGGCCGAGCTGGCATCCGAGGGTCGGGGCGGCCAGCCGCTGACGAACCTGATCGCCGGGAAGGTGGTGTCGCTGACACATGTGGCGATGGCCGAACTCACCGAGGATCAGCCGGCACTGTTCCGTTCCATCGCCGAAGCACTGCTCTCACTCGATCCTGAGGTGAGCCGCAATGTCCTCGTCGAACGTCTCCTGCCCGAGTCGCGCCTCGATGAGGCGGTAGCCTCGATGATGCGGCAGTTCGAGTTGGGGGAGCTCTGCAAGGCACTCGCAGAGGGGCTTGGCCCCGACCCGGTCTCCCGCGACGGTCTTTCGCGAGCGCTGCGCAATCTGGCGGTCATCAGCCTGCATCCACGCGACGAGGTGTTTGACGCCGCCGGAGCCGCACTGCGCGAGGCCGGCGCGGGCGAAGATGCAGTCACTGCGGTGCTCCAGGGGGCAGCGCCCTCGCAGCTCACCATTCGCCAGCAGCGGGATGTGCCCGGTGATAGCGTGGAGGGCATCCTGCGGCTGGTCGATCTCGCGCCGGTCGCCCCCGAAGCGCTGGACGACGAGGTGAAAGGCCTGCGGGACGAGGTGGCCGACGGGATCTCCGATGGTGACATCCTGGTCGCCGTGATCACGCTTGTCACGATCGAGCGTCGACCGGACATGTTCGCATCGCTGATGAGTATCGCCGAAGACGGACTGACCCTGCTGCTCGAACTCGGTGAGTACGCCGATGCGGTCACCGCCGCGACGGCGCTGGTCTCACTCCAAGATGATCAGGCGCTCGACCCGACGCAGCGCGAACGGGTCCATCGCGCGATCGTCGACATGGCATCCCCGCGCAACATGCGTGATGTCGCCGCAGCCCTTCGGGTGCACCCGGCAGGTACGCCGGCGCACGACCAGTGCAGACAACTCATCGCCACGCTCGGCGGGGCAACGATCTCGCCGCTGCTCGAGGTGCTGGCCGACGAGCCCGACATGGCCGCGCGAAAGGCGCTCATGGACATGATCAGTGCGATGGCGCCACAGCACATCCACGAGTTGAGCGAACGTACGAGCGATCCTCGCTGGTACTTCGTGCGTAACGTGGTGGGGCTGCTCGGGTCCACGCGCGATCCCGCCGTGTTGCAGCCCCTGAACCGCACGCTTCGGCACACTGACGCGCGGGTGCGACGTGAGACGATCCGTGCGGTTGCGTCGATCCGGGACTCGCTCGCCGAGCAGATGCTCGCGGCAGCGCTCACCGACGAGGACGCGCAGAACGTCGGGCTTGCCGCACGATATCTCGGCAACTTGGGGTCGCCATCGGCGATAAGCGCGCTCGCCGCCGTGGCCCGTGGCGAGGGCAGGGGCAACCGGGAGGTCGCGCCACGGATCGAGGCCATCGAAGCACTCGGGCGCATCGCAACACCCGAAGCCGAGGCGGCTGTGCTCGATGTCAGCCGCTCGCGCGGGATCCTGCGCAGCGGCAGGGCCCGCGAGATACAGACCGCGGCCGAGGCCGCTCTTGCCGCTATCGCGCGCTCTCGCCGTGGGGGAGGTGCCTGATGCCCGATGACGACTATCTGATCGTCCCGGAGCCCGTCCGCGGTACGGCGCGGTCCCCACAGAGCGATCTTGACGCGCAGGCCGGTGTCACCGTCGAGGCTGTCGACGTGATCCGTGCCGAGACGATGGAGATGGCCGCCGGCGTGCGCACGTTCTCCTCCAGGCAGATCCAGCGCGCGCGCGACCTTCTCGCCAGGCTCTATGCGCTCCGGCGTGCGCGTCGGCTCTACCCGCCCGAACACCCCGCCGTGGCCGACGCGGCCCGGGAGTTGTTCGGTGTCATCGGCGTCTATCACGCCGAGGGTGTGGACGTGCCACTCACCTTCTTCGAGGATGAGGTCCTGCTCGGCGAACAGATGCTCACCGAAGACAGCGTGTTGTTCGATCAGCTCATCCGTGACATGACCTCTCTCGGTGCGGGGAGCGTCACATTCACTCGCGGGCTCGAGATGGATGAGGTCGTCCGCTTCGCAGATGTGCTCGGCCTGCGCTACGAGGAGGTCGCCGAGACAGATGGCGGTATCGCTACACTGATCGAGCGCGCACGCATACCGCACATCGTGGTGAGCACGGTAAGCGTCGTCCGTGACGATGTGGCGTCGGGAAGCGAGGACTCGGAGCAGGCAGCGAAGTTCGCGTACACCAGTGCCCTCGATCTGCTGCGCGAACTCGAACGACTGATCCGCCACAACCAGGGCTTCAACCCCGGGCACGTGAAGGGCGCGGTCCGGAGCCTCGTGGACAACATCTTGCGCAACCGTTACGCCATGCTCGAACTGTCCGGACTTAAGAGCTTCGACGAGTACACCTTCTATCACTCGATCAACGTCACGATCCTCTCACTCGCGCTTGGCAGCACGCTCACCCGCGACTACCGTTTCCTTTCATCGCTCGGCGTGGGTGCGCTCCTGCACGACATCGGCAAGATGTCAGTCGACCTGTCCGTGCTTAACAAGACCACACCGCTCACGAGTGACGAGTGGTCGGAGTTGCGCGAGCATCCGGTGCGGGGCGCCGAGATCACGGCACTCACCAGCGGTGTCGACCGCGCGGCGATGGTGTGCGTGCTCGAGCACCACCTGCGCTACGACCTCACGGGCTATCCCGCGAGGAAGATCGCGTACCCGCAGCACATCAGCAGCCGCATCGTGGCTGTCGCCGACGCCTACGATGCGATGACCTCGCAGCGCCCTTACAGTGCGCCGCGCATGCAGGATGAGGCCATGGGCATCATCGTGAAGAATGCGGGCACCGCGCTCGACCCCACGCTCGTTCGGCTGTTCGTGGACACCCTCGGCTACTTCCCGCCACGTTCGGTGGTACTGCTCACCACCGGTGAGACGGCCGTGGTCGTGAGCCCGAGTCCATCCGATGCGGCGCGGCCGGTCGTGCGCGTGATCGCGGACAGCAGTGGCACCTTCACCGAGGCGTTCGATCTCGATCTGAGTGATTCCGCGCAGGCGGACGGACGCTCCGTCGTGCGCTGCCTCGATCCCACCGGGATGAACGTCGACATCGCAGATTTCCTGTGAAGGTTCGCGCCGGGGGGCGCCTGGGTAGGATACCTGAGACGCACCGGCTACAGGAGGTCACATGAACGGCCAGGACTCGCGAAACCGCGTCATCACGATCGTCGTCGCGGTGGTCATCGGACTGCTGCTCGCCTCCGGCTTGATCGCCGAGTTCTACACGGATGCGTTGTGGTACGACGATCTGGGTCAGGCGGGCGTGTTCTGGCGGACGCTGGGCTGGGAGTGGGCGGCCGGAGCGGTCTCGGCCCTCCTGTTCTTCGTTCTTCTGTATCTGAACCTGCGGATCGCCCGATCGATGGTGCCGGTGATCCCGCTCCGCGTCGTGGACAGCCCTGCCGCGCGCTTCGAAGAGACACTCCGATTCTGGCGCGAGCGTCTGGGTCACATCGGGGGCCGCGTGGTGCTCGCCCTGAGCGCGGCTGCCGCCGTCGTTTCGGGCCTCGCCGTCGCCGACTCGTGGCAGACGGTCGCGCTCGCGTTCTCCGGCGGCAGTTTCGGCATCACCGACCCGCAGTTCGGGCGTGACCTCGGTTTCTTCTTCTTCACCCTGCCGGGACTCAGGATGGCCGAGGAGTGGTTGTTCGGAGCACTCATCTTCACGCTGCTGGCCACAACCGCGGTGCACGTCCTGAACGGCTCGATACGTCCGTGGGACCGCCTGCGCGGCTTCGACCCGCATGTGAAGGCCCATCTCTCGGTGCTTGGCGGCCTGATCGTGGTGACGCAGGCGTTCGGCTACTGGCTCGACATCTTCGAGCTCGACTACTCTCCGCGGGGCCAGGTGGTGGGCGCGTCGTTCACCGACGTCAACGCGCAGGTGCCGGCCTACACGATCCTGATCGTCATCGCACTGCTGTGTGGGATCGCGCTCATCCTGAACATCCGCTTCCGCGGGTGGCGTCTGCCCGCCATCGCGCTCGGCACGTGGGTGGCGGCGGCGGTGCTCGTGGGCGGCATCTACCCGGCACTCGTCCAGCAGTTCCGCGTGTCGCCCAACGAGGTCGAGGCCGAATCACCCTACCTCGAGCGGAACATCGAGGCGACTCGCGCAGCCTTCGGGCTCGACGAGATCGACGTCCGCGCCTTCTCTGCCGAGGAGAGCCTGCTGGCGTCGGATCTGGCCGGCAACGACGCGACCATCGCCAACGTGAGGCTGTGGGATCCGGCCATCGTGGTGCAGACCTACCGGCAGCTGCAGGGCATCCGTCCGTACTACGACTTCAGCGACGTCGACGTCGACCGCTACACGATCGATGGAGAGCGCCGCCAGGTGCTCATCTCGGCGCGGGAACTGGATGTGACCAAGCTCGCGGACCAGGCGCAGACGTGGGTGAACCAGCACCTGGTGTACACGCACGGCTACGGACTCGTGGTGAGCCCGGTGAACGAGGCGAGCGGCCAGGGCTATCCGCGGTTCATCGTGAAAGACATCCCGCCCGCGTCCGATACGGATCTGACGATCGAGCAGCCCGCGCTGTACTTCGGCGAGCAGACATCGAACTACGCGATCGCCGACACCGACCTCCCCGAGTTCGACTATCCCGTGGGCGACTCCAATGCCGAGACGACCTACAGCGGCACCGGCGGTATCGAGATCGGCGGAGCGTTCAAGCGCGCGGCGTTTGCGCTCAGGCTGTCAGCGCCGCAGATCCTGTTCAGCAGCTACATCCGCTCCGACAGCCAGGTGCTGTTCCGCCGGAGCATCACCGAACGCATCGAGGCGCTCGCCCCGTGGCTGTACATGGACTCGGACCCCTACCCGGTCATCGTGGACGGGCGCGTCGTGTGGGTGGCCGACTGCTACACGGTCTCGGACCGGTATCCCTACTCGGAGCGGTACGGCGAGATCAGCTACATCAGGAACTCCGTCAAGGTGACCGTGGACGCCTACGACGGCACCACGACGCTGTACGCCTACGACCCCGACGACCCGCTGCTGGCTGCATGGGGCCGCGTCTTCCCGGGCCTGCTGACGAGTGCCGACGAGATGCCCGCCGAGATCGCCAAGCACCTGCGCTACCCCTCGGACCTCTTCATGCTCCAGGCCGAGGTCTACAAGACCTACCACATGCTCGACCCGAAGGTCTTCTACAACAAGGAGGACCAGTGGGCGCTGCCGGGCGAGGGCTCGGATGGCACGGGGGAGCCCATGGAGCCGTTCTACGTGCTCATGGAGCTTCCCGAGGAGTCCGACGAGGACTTCATGCTGATGATCCCGTTCACGCCGCGCACCAAGGCGAACATGATCGGCTGGATGGCCGCGAAGTCCGATCCGGACTCCTACGGCGAGCGCGTGGTGTACACGTTCCCGAAGCAGCGCCTCGTGCTCGGACCCGAGCAGGTCCAGGCGCGTGTCAACCAGGACCCGATCATCTCGCAGCAGCTATCCCTGTGGAACCAGCGCGGGAGCGGTGTGCTGTTCGGCAACCTGCTGGTGATACCCGTGAACGACTCGATCGTCTACATCCAGCCGCTGTACCTGCAGGCCGAGCAGACCTCGATGCCGCAGCTCACGCGCGTGATCGTCGCCTACGGCGATCAGGTCGCCATGGAGCCCGACCTGCCCTCGGCTTTGCTGGCGGTGTTCGGCGCTGTCGCCGAGACGCCCGCCGAAGGTGGAGCGGTGGCCGACGTGGCGACCGCGAAGGACCTCTACGACAAGGCGGTCGAGGCACAGCGAGAGGGCGACTGGGAGGCGTACGGCCGCTACCTCAAGGAGCTGGGCGATGTCCTTGGCGAGCTTGCGGGTGCCGGATCGGAGCCGAGCGCGCCGTAGGCTCAAGGCCGTTCGGAGGGCTCGCCTGTTGCCTGTTCGTTTCCAAATCGACCCGCTTTGTGCTAAGGTACCCCCTCGTTGGCTGGAAAGAGAAGTTTGCGCGGCGTGTGTGAGACGGCCGAAGGGCTGCTGCACGGGACCGGCGACGCGTGACTTCCAGACACCGAGACGAAGCGGCTGGCAGCGCAGGGTGCGCGCCACCGGTGAGGATCACGGTCCACACCACACATAGCAGAGCGCGTGCTTGAGTGGCCAAGGCAGCGGACGTCGTCCGATCTGCGAGGCCAGGAGCGCGGCGACATGCTTCCCCATGTTCACCTCCCTGTCGTCGTATGCCTGGACCGCTGCCTGTCCTGTAGCCGTACATGGAGGACAGTGTGAAGGTAGTCCGTATGCAGGCTCTCGGTTTTGAGGCGGTATGCGCCGCCACTCTAGGCATCGTTGTCGCTTTCGCGATGCTGGCCGGGATCGGTTTCGTCCCCGTCCGTGAAGCGATGGCTCAGGCCGTCGGCGACGGAAGCGGCATTCCGGAGGCAACGTTGCCTCCCGCCGAGGTATCGAAGAACGCGGATAGCATCCGCCAGCCGTCGGACCTGGGTGCGGTCGATGCCCAGCTCACCGGCACGCGTACGCCGACCGTCATCAGGCCGAAGGTCGTCAAGGCCGCATCCGCTCCGGTTGCGGGTGACGCTTCGGCACCGAGCGGCGACGGCTGGAAGAGCGCGAAGGTCTCGTGGTACGGCCCCGGCTTCATCGGCAACACGATGGCGGGCGGCGGTACGCTCCAGTGGGACAGCATGGTCGTGGCGCATCGCAGCCTCCCCTTCGGCACCGTGATCGAGTTCGCCTATAACGGACGCTCGTGCACCGCGGTGGTCCGCGATCGCGGACCCTTCGTCGGAGGCCGGACGTTCGATCTCGGGCCGGGAACCGCTGCCGCGCTGGGCTTCTCCGGCGTCGGCACGGTCCAGTACCGGATCCTCTAGCCGGACCACGCACATCACGCATCACCATGCGGCACCGTCGACACCCGGCGGTGCCGTTTCTCGTGGGTGTCGACGCGGCCACCGGCGCTTTGGGGTATCTTCGACAGGAGGTGGACCCGCGATCGAGGAGGAAGCCATGGATGCGACCGGTCAGGCGCCGGAGGGCCCCAAGTCCGGCGTCGAGGGCATCATCGATGCGGTAGCCGATCTCTTGCAGAACGTGGTCGACTGGCTTCGCCAGGAGGCCGCCGCTCTCGTCCACGAGAAGATCGTCCTGCCCGTACAGCGCCTGGGCCTCACGCTGGCCTCCGCGTCCGCGGCCGCAGCGCTGTTCGTCGTGGGCCTCATCTTCCTCGCGGTCGCCGGCTTCCTGGTGCTCGCCGACTTCGTCGGCTACCCGGGGGCGCTCGCGATCATCGGTGGCGTGTACATGCTCGCCTCCGCCGTGTTCCTCGTGATCAAAGTGAGGTCGATCCAGAAGTGAACGAGCGTCTCGCCACCACACCGGCTACCGGAACCGCGATCACGGTCGATGACCTCAAGCGCAAGGCCGTCCACATCAAGGACATGGCCGAGGCCGAGGTCCGCACCCTTGCTGACGAGCGCGCCGCTCAGGTCGTGCTGGTGGGGGCGGTCATCGTGCTCGCCGCGGTGTCGATCGCCTTCTTCCTCGGCACGCGCAGCGTTCGCGAGCGTTAGCGCCCCGGGCGGCAGCGCCATGCGAGTGCACAGCATCACGGTGTGTCCCGACCGTGTCGACGTGCTCGTGCGCGTGGAGGCCGAGCGGATGATGCGCACTTCTCTCGACGAGGCGATCGCCGGGCGGGCACTCGCGGTGCTGCCGGGTCTTGCGGACCACCGGTGCTTCAACGATGCCGGCAGGAGCTTCGCCGAGGAACTCGCCGACACCGAGGTTCCGCACCTGTTCGAGCACGTGGTGCTCGAGCTGATGGCCGAGGCGGGTTCGCCGAGGAGCCTCAAAGGCGAGACCGCCTGGGACTTCAGGCGCGATGGCCGCGGGGTCTTCCGGGTCTCGCTCGAGTACGACGACGACCTCGTGTGCCTCGGTGCGATCAAGAGCGCAGGCCGGCTGATCCGCTACATCCTCGAAGGCGGGGAGCAGCCTGATGTGCGGGCCGAGACACTGCGTCTGACCGAGATCCGCAGCTGGCCCCTGGGCTCGAGCTCGTAGCCCGCCCGATACGCCCGTGCCTTGACCCTCGCATCCCTCCGCGCTAAGGTTGCCTGCAACCCCGCCTCACAGGTGGGCGCAAGATCGCATGTGGACGTGAGGGAAGAGGGCATCATCTGCCCGGCCACCCCTCCGCAGGTCCCCCGCCAGTCCCTCATGAAGAGGGCGGAAGCGGGCGGCAGACCGGCCGTTATCCGGTCCCGAGGTCCGGCGAAGGAGATTCGAGCGCCGGACGAAGACAGGTGGTACCGCGACGACCCTCGCCCTGTCGGCAGGGTCGTTTTCTGTTGTCTGGGGGCGCAACGGCGCTCGAAGGAGCAGCGATGGGTACCGCACGAGTGGTGTTCGACCGGTGGAGCGACCGCTACAGCAAACGTATGGCGGACGTGCGTTCGAGCGCCGTCCGCGATCTGTTCGCCGCAGCCACCCGCCCCGACATGATCTCCTTCTCGGGCGGTATGCCCGAGATCCGTCGCGTCCCGATCGACTCGGTCATCGCCGCCGCCACCTCGGCGTTGCGCGATTCGGGCACCGAGGCGCTGCAGTACGGCTCCTCCGAGGGCCGCCCGCAGGTCCGTGAGGTCGTCGTCGGGCTGATGGGCGAGATCGGCGTGCGCGTGAAGGCCGACGACCTGGTGATCACCGCCGGGGCGCAGCAGGCGCTCGATCTGGTCGCCAAGATCTTCATCGATCCCGGTGATACGATCATCTGCGAGGGGCCGACGTATCTCGGCGCTCTCCAGGCGTTCTCCGCGTACCAGCCGAACGTCGTGTGTATCCCGATGGACGACGACGGTATGCGCACCGACCTGCTCGCCGAAGAGCTCAAGCGCCTCGGCCAGCGCGGCGCGAAGTTCATCTACACCATCCCCAACTTCCAGAACCCCGCCGGTGTCACACTCACGCCGACCCGCCGCCGCGAGCTGCTGGACCTGGCGCGTGAGTACGACATCCCGGTCATCGAGGACGACCCGTACGGGCGCCTGCGCTTCGAGGGCGGGCACTGCCTGCCGCTGCGGGCGCTCGACGACGAGGTCATCTATCTCGGCACGTTCTCGAAGATATTCGCTCCGGGCCTCCGCCTGGGCTGGGTGGCCGCGCCAAAGCCCATCCTCGCCAAGTTCCTGCTCGCGAAGCAGGCCGCGGACCTGTGTGGCAGCTCGTACGCGCAGGTGACCGCCGAGCGGTACTTCGCCGACACGCGGTGGCGCAAGACGTTGCAGACGCTCACGAGCGCGTATGCCGAGCGCCGTGACGCGATGATCGCCGCACTCGAGGAGTTCTTCCCGGCCGAGGCCCACTGGACGGTCCCCGCGGGCGGTTTCTTCGTCTGGGTCGAGATGCCGTCCTTCCTCGATCTCAAGTCGATCCTGGCCGAGGCGGTGGAGCGCGGGGTCACGTACGTGCCGGGCGATGCGTTCTTCCCGGACGGCCGGGGCCGCAACTGTATGCGACTCGGCTTCTGCTACGCCGAACCCGCAAAGATCCGCGAGGGCATCGAGCGGCTTGCAGAGGTCCTCGAGGACCGTCTGGAACTGTACCGTGCATTCGCCGCCGCGGGTGTCCTGCCCGCCGCGCCCGGCACCACCGATGAGAGGGGCTGAACACGATGACCGAGAAGATCGCCGTGCTCATGGGGGGCCAGTCGCTCGAACGCGAGGTCTCGCTTATAAGCGGCCAGCGTGTGTGCGATGCGCTCATAGCTGACGGCTACAAGGTGCTCCCGCTCGATGTCACCACCGACCTGGTGCCGACGCTGCGCGCCGAGAAGCCGGACGCCGTCTACATCGCGCTCCACGGAAAGTACGGCGAGGACGGCACCGTGCAGGAGCTGCTCGAGTTCCTCGGCATTCCCTACACCGGACCGGGCGTGGCGGCCTCGGCGCTCGCCTGGGACAAGGCGCTCAGCAAGCGCCTGTTCGTGGCCGAAGGCATCCCCACGCCAGCGTGGGTGACCTTCACGGCCGACGCGTTCAAGCTGATGGGCGCGGCCACCGCGCTCGATCTCGTGCCCGACGCCGTCGGCGGCTTCCCGCTCGCGGTGAAGCCCTCCAAGCAGGGCTCGGCGCTCGGCCTCACCAAGGTGGAGTCGGCCGAGGGTCTCGCCGAGGCGCTGCTCACGGCACTCAACTTCGGCGACACGGCGATCGTGGAGAAGTGGATCGACGGGCGCGAGCTTGCCGTCTCGGTGCTCAGCGGTCCCGAAGGCGTACGCGTGCTGCCTCCGGTGGAGATGGTGCCGGTCTCGGGGCTGTTCGACTTCTCGGCGATGTACACGCCGGGTGAGACCGAGTACTACGTGCCGGCGCGTCTGTCCGCCGCCGAAGAGGCCGAGGTGGTCTCCCTGGCCGAGCGTGTGCACCGTGTGCTCGGCTGCGATCGTGTGAGCAGGGTGGACATGGTCGTCGACGCGGACGGCGTGCCGTACGTCCTCGAGGTGAACACCTCTCCGGGCATGACGGAGACCTCGCTGTTGCCGATGGCCGCCGCCGCGGTCGGCATAGACTTCCAGGAGTTGGTAGCACTTCTGGTACGCTCTGTACGAGACGCCAGCGTGTGATGGGTACATACACCATTGCCGCATGGCGTGAGTGACGTATCCGCACGATCCCGGAGGTGGTTTCAACGATGTATGACTATCGCAGGGGTGAGAGCATCCTTGGTGCATTCGTTCTCGGTGGCCTCGTAGGCGCAGCGCTCGGCCTACTCTTCTCGCCGCGATCCGGGCGCGAGAACCGCGAGTACGTCGCGGCCAAGGCGAACGAGTACTGGGGCGAGGGCAGGGAGTTCTACGAGACCAGCCGCGCCAAGGTCGTCGAGGAGTCCGAGGAGATCCGCGCGAAGATCGACGCTGCGCGGGATCGCCTGAAGGATCAGGTTGAAGCAGTATCCCAGCAAACGAAGGAGAAGGTCCACGAGATCGCGCCGCAGGCCAAGGACGTCGTGGCCAAGGCCGGCTCCACGGTCAAGTCCGGTGTCGACACCGCCGAGACCAGGGCCCAGGGCGTTCTCGACAAGCTTGCCGAGAAGACCGCTCCGGTCGTCGCACAGGTCGAGGCTGCCGCAGAGGCGCCGCTCACCGAATAGCCCGCGTCTCGCGTTATGATTGGGGGGCCGGTCGCTGCAAGCGGCCGGCCCCTTTCACCGAGTGAGGGAGGTGGAGTGGAATGCCCCGTCTGTCATCGTTCGTCGGACGCCAGGTCCTTGGCGCCGACGGCAGGACCCTCGGACGTGTGAGCGCCGTGCTCTTCCACGCCACCGAACCCAGGGTCGTCGGCGTCGAGGTCGATCCGGGAGCGATGCTGGGTGTCATCGACCGCCGCCCGTCGTACGTGCTCCTCGGCGACCTGGGCCTCACCGACGATGGCGTCGCCTTCGTACTGGACGCCGGCAGACTGCCGAAGGACTCCGCCGGGGCGAAGGCGCTCGGCTTCAGCTGGGACGAGTCGGTCGTGTGGCGGGGCATGCCGGTACGTTCGGAGACGGGCGACGAGGTCGGCACCGTTCACGACGCCGATTTCGAGCTCGAGACGGGCGTGGTGAGCCGGTTGCGCATCTCCACCGGGGCGATGGGCGATGTGGCGCTGGGTCGGCTCGAGGTCTGCGGTGAGTCGATCCGCGGCTTCGACGGTGAGGCGGTCGTCGTGCTTCCCGGCTACGCGGAGATCGCCACCGCGGGCGGTGCGGCAAAGGCCGTCGCCTCAAGCGTTGCGTCGGTCAAGGCGCGCGGCGGGCAGGTCGCCGAGGGTGCGCTCGAGGTGGGCGTGGCAGCCTCCAGGGCGCTCGGCCGCTCGATCAGAGGCGGCATCATCCGCAAGGCCATCGATAAGACCAGGTCGCTCATGGACGAGGACGGGTAGCACGCGATGGCACGCCGGTTCATAGGTCTCAGTATCGCGGACCGGGACATGCTCCCGTCCCGCTGTGTCGGCTGCGTGTACTGGGAGAGCTCGCAGACGCTCCCACGGGAGTGCGGTGGCGCGTGCGACGTGGGTGCCGCCACGGAGTGGGTGCGTACCGTCGCTGCCGAATGGGGCGAGTGCGGGCGTGTGGCGGTCGAGGACGGCGCGTTCCTCGGCTTCATCAAGTACGCTCCGACGACCTATCTCCCCCAGTCGCTCAACCTGCCCTCGGGAGCGCCGATCGAGGATGTGCCGATGATCGCCTGCATGCACCTGGCTCCCGAGGCGCGCCAGCGCGGACTCGGCGGCGTCTTGCTGCGTGCCGCATTGCGTGACCTCGTCGCGCGGGGTGAGAGAAGCGTACAGGCCTATGCGCTCGCAGGCAGGAGAGACTTCGAGAACTCGCCGTTCGTCGGGATGGAGTTCCTGCTTCGGAACGGGTTCACCGTCGCCTCGCCGCACCATGAGGTCCCACTGCTCCGGCTCGACCTCAAGTCGCTCGTCTCGTGGTCGGACAACCTCGAGTCGGTCCTGGAGTCGTTGCGCATCCCGCTGCGGGTGCCGAAGCAGGCGCCCGCCACGCTGGCCAACGATCGGGGCCGATGAGCGTGTCGGAGTCTCTGTCGACCACAGACGGCGCTGAACGCGTTCGTCGCGTCCTCGAACGTCACGGGCTCCTCGCGGGGCTGCACACTTTCGACCGCTCGACGAAGACCGCACAGGCCGCCGCCGAGGCGGTCGGCTGCGAGCTCGGTCAGATCGCTAAGTCGATCGTGTTCATGGCGGATGAGCGCCCCGTTCTCGCGGTCGTGGCGGGCGACCGACGCGGAGACGCGTCGGCCATCGCTGCCGAGACGGTTGCCGATCGTGTCAGGCTGGCGGATGCCGCCACTGTTTTCGCAGTGACCGGCTATACTGTCGGTTCGGTGTCGCCGTTCGACCTTCCCGAGGACCTTGTGGTGCTCGTTGACGCGTCGCTCGGCAGGTTCGATACCGTGGTGCCCGCAGCCGGGACGTCGGAGTCCGTCGTGTCCGTTCCGTTCGAATCACTCGTGGCGCTTTCCGGTGGACGGAAAGCCTCCATAAGTCGATAGTGAGAGCGATGAGCACTCGAGAGCGTATAGCGCGGGGGGCGCGCATCGTCGTGTTGGCCGCTGTGGTCATCGTCGGCCTACCCTTCATCCATCAGTCCTTCGTCGGCATCCCCGTGACGGTGAACGGTGCGGCGGTGACGGCGCTTCGGGGCGTCCAGGTGGGCGATGTCGTTCAGATGTGTGGCGGCTCCACCGAGTGCCGCATCCTCTCCGCCGGCACCCATACGGAGATCACCCGCAGAGCCGAGGAGCCCTCACTGCTCCTGGTGAACGGCGCTCTCATGCCCGTCACGACACCTGTCCATCGCGGCGATGACATCCGAACGCTCGACGGTGGTGGCATCATCGAACCCGTGCTGGAGGAGACGCGCACGGTCGATCCCGCACCGCGAACCATCGGCAGGGGTTCCGTGCCCAAGGAGGTCCGGGCGGGGACACCCGATGTGCTCCGGGTCACGGTGGGCGCGCTCTCGGGCGAGGTCGTGTCGACCGAGACCGTGTCGCCCGGAACGCCCGCGATCTGGCGCATGGTGCCCGAGTCCGGCGCCAATCTCGTCGCCCTCACCTTCGACGACGGGCCATGGCCGGGACAGACAGAGCAGGTGCTTGCGGTTCTTCAGGAGCGTGGCGTGCCCGCGACCTTCTTCATGCTCGGGATGCGCGCCGAACGCGCCCCCGATCTTGCGCGCGCCGTCGCCGACGCGGGGCACCTCATCGGGAACCACACCTACTGGCACGTGAATCTGAGCACGGCCGGGCCGGATGTCGCCCTGTGGGAGATCGAGGGCACGAATCAGGTCATCGCCAACTGCACGGGGCTGCGGCCGACCTGGATACGTGCGCCGGGCGGCAATCTCGGGGGTCCGGCCAGAGGGTACATCGCCCAGGTGGGAATGCGTCATGCGCTGTGGACGGTCGATCCCCAGGATTGGAACGATGCGGCGACACCCGAGCAAGTGGCGTGGGGCGTGATCTCGACGGTCAGGCCGAACGCCGTCATCGTCATGCATGACGGAGGCGGGAACCAGGCTTCGACCATCGCCGCACTGCCGATGATCATCGACACGCTGCGTGCCTACGGCTACGAGTTCGTGACGCTCGACGAGTTGCCCGAGGTCAGGAGCGATTGGTAACGCAGCGGATGGTGCGCGTGGGTGTCACGAGCACGTTCACCGGACGGTCGCGGTCCTCGTGAGGCACTCGCCCGACCACCTGTTCGTCGTAGGCGATGCCGATGGTCGGGGGAGCATCGGCACCGGAGAGCAGCGTGTCGTAGTACCCTCCGCCGAAGCCGAGACGGTTGCCCTCTTCGTCGAACGCGACTCCCGGCACCACGATGGCATCGATCTCCTCGAGCGGGGCGAACGCTGTCCCATCACGGGGCTGCATGAGACCGAAAGCACCCACGACGAGCACGCCCGGATCGTCGACCCAGTGGATGGTGAGGTCGTGGCCGCCTGCTACTCGCGGGTAGGCGATACGCTTGCCGAGGTCCCGCAGTGCCGCCTCGAGCACGCTCGGATCGGCCTCCTCGGGGGATGCGCCGTAGAGCATCACGGCGGCGGCGTCGATGACCTCAGGCAGATGCAGCATCCGCTCAGCGATGGCGTAGGCATGTGCTGTGCGCATCTCGGGAAGCACCGTGCGGCGCGCGGCCCGGGCCCTGAAGCGCACGAGCGCCTTCGCGCGGTCGAGCGTCTCTCGGTCTGAGTGCGTGGGAGCATGTTCCATGCTCCCAGGATACAGCTTCGCGATCAGCCGATACCAAGAAGTGTCATAAATAGCAGAGCGGCAGTGAGCGTGATGACCACGACGATAGTCGTCCACGCGAGGAGGTTGTTGAGCGCGCTGTTCACATGCCGACCCATGACGGTGCGGTCGTTGACGATGACCATCATGAAGATCAGGAGGAACGGCAGGAGCATGCCGTTCAGCACCTGCGAGACGAGCATGATGCCGATGAGGTCGAGGCCGGGCAAGAGCACCACAGCGGCGGCCGCGACGATGACGAAGGTGTAGAGACCGTTGAACAGCGGCGCCTCGGCCCAGCTCCGGTCGAGACCGGACTCCCAGCCGAACGCCTCACAGATCGCGTAGGCAGAGGTGAGCGGGAGGACCGCGGCGGCGAGCACGGACGCCGAGAGCAGGCCGATCGAGAAGAGCAGCTCGGCGTAGGGGCCGGCGAGCGGAGCAAGTGCGCGGGCCGCGTCCTCGGCGCCGGTTATCTCGATCCCCTGGGGATGCAGGACCGTGGCGGTGGTGATGATGATGAAGCACGCGATGAGGTTCGCCACGAACGCGCCGACCATGGTGTCCCACCGTGCGAGCGACCACTCCTTGGCGGTGACGCCCTTGTCCACGATGTTGCTCTGGAGCAGGAACTGCATCCACGGGGCGATCGTTGTGCCGGTGAGGCCGATCGCGAGCGCGATGAACACACGGTCGGGGATCACCTGCGGCACCACGAACGAGCGACCGACCTCGAGCCAGTCGGGTCCGGCCAGGAACGCCGCGATGACGTAGGCGATGAACACCGAGGAGAGTGCCAGGAGCACCTTCTCGACCCGCCGGTAGCTTCCGCGTACCACGAGTAGCCAGACCACGAACGCGCCGATCGGCACCGAGACCCATCGCGGCACACCGAAGATCTCCATCGCCGCGGCGATGCCCGCGAACTCGGCCACGGTCGTCGCGGCGGTGCTCACGAGCAGCATGAGCATCGCGCCGAACGTCAGCCGTACCCCGAACCGTTCGCGGATCAGCGCCGAGAAACCCTTGCCGGTGACCGCCCCCATGCGCCCGGCCATCTCCTGCACGATCATGAAGCTGGGCGTCATGGCGAGCATCATCCACAGCATCGCGTAGCCGTACTTCGCGCCGGCCACGGAGTAGGTGGAGATGCCGCCGGCGTCGTTGCCGGCCGATGCGGCGATGACCCCCGGGCCGATGACGGCCAGGAGTGCGAAGAACGGCAGTCGCCGCCTCGTGTCAGCGGATGGCGTCAAAGACTATGCTCCAGCGATGAGAAGCGTTCCGGCCCAGTACGCTATGCCGAGGTAGACAGCCGCGCCGATCATCATCGACACCACCGCGAGCGCGGTTCCCGAGACCCGCTTGTCGGCCTCGCTTCTGCGCATTGCAAGTTCGGCCAGCGCGCTGCCGACCAGCACGGTGATGAGCACTGCAGCCGAGGTCGCGAGAGCGAACTGCCATACGCCGAGCGGCTGCATCTGTTGCACGGCGTACGCGTATCCGAAAGCGAGGGCCCCCGAGGCGACTCCGAGCGCGATCCCGAGCCCCGACTCGCGCAACAGGCGGGTTCCGATCGTCGGCCGGTCCTCGGGGTCCACGCCGCCGATGAGCTCGGCCACGGTGCGCGAGGAGACCTCTTCGGCTACCCGGAGGACGATCGGCAGGAGCACCGCGGCCCAGGTGAGGTAGCGGATGCCGGCGATGAGCGCCGGTGCCATCGCGCCGGCGTCCATGTGGGTCCGGTACTCCGCGTTCAGCGCGAGCGCGCCAAGCAGCGCCACGGCCCAGATGATCGCCCAGGCGCTGCGCCTCAGCGTGAGCCACCACGCGCCCGCGAGCGTGCCCGTCTCGTGGGCCGAGCCCGTTGCGATCGCCAGGTCCTCGGCGGACTCCTCCTCCATGACGTCGAGTGCGTCGTCAACGGTGACGATGCCGAGCAGCTTGCCCGTTTCGTCGACGACAGGCAGTGCCAGCAGGTCGTACTTGCTCATCGTCTCGGCCACGAGCTCCTGGTCGTCATCCGGCCCGACGGTGATGACCTCACGCTCGACCAGATCGACTACCGGTGTGGCGGGCTCGGACATCACCAGGTCGCGGAGCGAGATCACGCCCTCGAGTCGACGGTCGGCCTCCACCACGTAGATGTAGTAGATGCTCTCGTGCTCCGCAGCGCCGGTGCGCAGGTAGTCGATGACCTCCTGCACGGTCATGGTCTCGGTGACGGTGGTCACCTCTGGGGTCATGATGCCGCCGGCCGTCTTCTCCCGGTAGCCCAGCAGCGAGCGGATCACCCGCGCCTCGTTCACGCCCATCAGGCGGAGCAGGGCCTCGGCCTTGTCGTACGGCAGGTCGCCGATGATGTCGGCCGCGTCGTCCGGGTCCATCTCCTCGAGGATGTCGGACGCGCGCTGGTCGCCGAGGTCGTCGATGAGATCGGCCTGATACTCGTCCTCGAGCTCGGAGATCGCCTCGGCGGCCTGCACGTTGTCGAGGTGCTCGAAGACCCGGGCGCGCTGCGTCGGGCCGAGCTGCTCGAGCACGTCGGCGACGTCGGCCGGGTGCAGCTCGTGGAGGCGCTTGTGCGTGACCGAGAGGCGCACGTGGGACAGGTCGCGGTCGAGCAGGTCCATGTAGTTCCACGCGATGAGGTTCTCGGAGAGCTCCCGGCCCAACAGCCCGGTGAGCGCCGCCGCTGTCCTTTCGATCATCGGGTGAAGCCCCCGCAGGATGCCGCGGATACCCACTTCGGCCCCGAGTAGGCGAAGCTGGCCCCTGCTCTCGGAAAGCTTGAGGTCGTTCACGCGCACGACCTTCATGCCCTGCGTGTCGACGATCTGCTTGTTCAGCAGGTCGCGCGCGAGCAACACTTCGTCGGGCTGCAGGTAGCTGAAGCGAAGCGCGGGACGCTCGGCGTTCAAGACCACACGGTCCCCGTCGAGCGTGTCAACGTACTTGCGCCACGACAACATGAACGGTGTCTTGGTCGGGCCGAGGAAGGCGAGCGAAGTGACACGCGGGAACACCTCGCCGGTGGCGATCGCGATGTCGCTGATCTCGCCGATGACCTCTCCGGCGGCGTCCACCACCGGCTTGCCCAGCATCTGGGTCAGGTAGAACATATGGCTCCCTCCTCCCGGTGTTCATGCACCGGCAGGTCGATCGTGACTGGGGTCCCGGACCCCGACGCGATCGTCAGGAGCCGGGACCTAGGGACTTGATGGAGTCACTGAGGTCCGTTTCTCTTGGCTACAGGTCTGACAACGAAAGAGTCCCCGCGTCTCATTCGACGGGGGACCCGGCTGGCGGCATACGCCGCTACCCGACGCGGCATCTCACTCGCCGCCTCGTTGCTCCGTCCCTCGTCTGCGGATTTGGCACTGTCCGACGTAGGGCACACGAGAAACTCGTGCGGCGAGGTTCCACCTTTGCAGTCCCAGCCACGTTAGCCTTCCCCTTAAGCCGGGGAGGGCTGTTATACCCATTGGCGTCTCTCGACATTTCCGGGCAGTGGCCTGTGTTCGAACAGGAGCCGCACCGTAACAGATGGAGCGCTCTTGTCGCTGTCAATGCACCAGCGTTCGGCGCATATGCATTGTAGGTCGAGCGGTCGCATCGGTAAAGAGCGAAACAGCCGTCTACCTGCGCTTACTCCTCGCGGTTCCCCGCGTCGTTGTCGCGGATGGCAGCGCGGCGGATCTTGCCGTTGACGGTCTTGGGCAGCGCATCCACGAAGTCGACGATGCGCGGGTACTTGTACGGAGCCGTGCGCTTCTTCACCCAGGCCTGGAGTTCCTTCACGAGATCGTCTCCCGGCCGGTAGCCTTCGTGAAGGACGATCGTCGCTTTCACGGCGTGACCACGCACCGGGTCCGGCACCCCGGTCACCGCGCACTCGCGCACCGCATCGTGCTCGAGTAGCACGCTCTCCACCTCGAACGGTCCGATGCGGTAGCCCGAGCTCTTGATGACGTCATCATTGCGTCCCACGTACCAGTAGTGACCGTCCTCGTCGACCCAGGCGGTATCCCCGGTGTGATACCAGTCGTCGCGCATGGCCTCGGCGGTGCGCTTGTCGTCGCGGAAGTACTCGAGCAGGATGCCGTCGGGTCGCGGGTCGATCGCCACCACGACCTCGCCGGTCGTGCCCGGCGGGCACTCGGCGCCGGATTCGTCCTGGATCTGTACGCTGAAGTGCGGAGACGGCTTGCCCATCGATCCCGGTTTGGGAGTCATGCCGATCGAGTTGAACACCAGAAGCGTGGATTCGGTCTGGCCGAAGCCCTCCACGAGCGGGAGTCCGGTGTGCTCCCGCCAGCCGTCGAACAGGTCGGGATTCAGCGCCTCTCCCGCGGTGGTGCAGTAGGAGAGGCAGGTAAGGTCGTAGCCGTCCACACCCGCCTGCATCATGAGGCGGTACATCGTCGGCGGGCAGCACAGCGTGGAGATGCGGTACTTCTCGATGAGTGCCAGGATCTCGGCCGGGTCGAATCGGTCGAAGTCGTACGTGAACACGCACGCCTCCATGATCCACTGGCCGTAGTACTTGCCCCACACCGCCTTGCCCCACCCGGTGTCGGCGATGGTGAAGTGGATGCCGCCGTCGCTCACCACGTTGTGCCAGTGCTTGGCCGTGACCGTGTGCGCGAGCGCGTAGCCGCTGTCGTGGAGGACCATCTTGGCGTTGCCCGAGGTGCCCGAGGAGAAGTACAGCAAGAACGGGTCGGCCGCGAGCGTGGGGACGCGCTCCCGGTCCCCGGGCGCTTCGCGCACGCCGGTGTTGAAGTCGTGCCAGCCTTCGCGCGTGGCTGCAAGCGCGCAGATGCCCTCCGGACCGGAGAGCGCCGCGCCGATGCGGTCGCCCCCGGCGTCGGCCTCCCGGCCCACGAGCATGCCGCCGCCTCCGCCGTTCACGAGGATGCGCATCTCGAGTGTGGGACATTCGGCGGCCACGGCATCGGCGGTCGTGGCGATCTCGCCCACCGACGTGCAGATGAGCGCTTTCACACCCGCACTCTGCAGACGGTAGGTGAGATCGTGTTCCTTGAGCATGAACGTCGCGGGGATCATCACCGCGCCGAGCTTGTGGAGCGCCGTTGCCACGAACCAGAACTGGTAGTGGCGGCGCAGGATCACCATCACCATGTCGCCGCGACCGATGCCGAGTGAGGCAAGGTAGTCCGCGGTCTTATCGCTCCAACGCTTCATCTCGCCGAAGGTGAACGTGTGCTCTTCGCCCTCGGGATTGCACCACACCATGGCTCGCCGGTCGGGCTCGGCCTCCGCGACATCGTCCACGATGTCGTAGCCGAAGTTGAAGTCGGTGGGGTAGTGCAGGCCGAAGCGGGAGAGGATCCCATGCTCGTCGTACGTCTCCTCGACGTAGCGGCGGTTGATGTCGCGCATACAGGTGCCCTTCTCGGTCGGCGCCGGTGCCGGCGGGGTGCTAGTGAGCGGCCTCGTCATGCAGCACGATCGCCAGGAACGTGCACGGCTCGCCGCCGATGGCGATCATCCCGTGGCCGCGACCCGAGTCGTAGTAGACGGTGTCGCCCGGGCCGAGGTCCTCCATGTGGTCTTCGAACGCGAAGCGCAGATGCCCGCTGATGATGTGGTCGAGTTCCTGGCCGGCATGTCGCGAGAGGTGGATGGGCCGGTCCACGGCGTCTTCGATGTACGGCGCGGTCACCATGAACGGCTCGGCTTTCTTGCCCTTGAAGGTGGGGGCGACGTGGCGGTACTCGAAGCCTTCCCGGCGCCGGATGGCGAGCCCGGTTCCCGCGCGGACCACCGAGTAGCCGGTGAGGTGCGGGTTCTCGCCGGTGAGGAGTTCGATCATGTCCACCCCGAACGTCTCCGCGCAGCGGTAGAGGAACGTGAACGTCGGGTCTTGCTCTCCCGCCTCGAGGGCGGCGTACTCCGCTACCGTGACGCCGACGGCATCGGCTATCTCCTGCATGGTGAGATCCATATCCTCACGTAGTGCTCGGATCCTGCCAGCGATCTCGGCGATCCTCGGTTCCATGCGGTCTCTCCTCCTGCAGTCTCGGCTCGTCGCGCTTGAGGTCATCGCGTTGAAGCACGTCCATTGTAGCGGCACCATACCGAGTGCATGCCGTCAGGAAGGCTGCTCGCAGATCTGACACGCGGGGTTGGTCGCCGGGAGCGACAGCGTGAACGTGGATCCTTCACCGGTGCGGCTCTCGACCGATATCGTGCCGCCGAGGAGGGCTGCGAGGTCCTGAGAGATCGTCAGGCCGAGCCCGGTACCGTGGGGTTTGCCGTGAGTCGCGCTGTGGACCTGGACGAATGGCTCGAACACCCGGTTGATGTGTTCCTTCGGAATGCCGGGGCCTGTGTCCTTGACGGCGACCTGGACCAGTGTCGGGTCCGCCGTGTCCATAGACACGGTGACCGCACCGCGCTCGGTGAACTTCACGGCGTTGCCGATGAGGTTGATGAGGATCTGCCGCACACGAACGGGGTCCGAAGTGATCGTCACTCCGCCTGCCGGGGCGACCACTTCGACCCGGAGATCCGTGTCGGCTGACTGGGTGAGTTCCTCGCACACATGCTCCGCCATGTCCACAAGATCGACGTTCTCGGTGCACAGCATGATCTTGCCTGATGCTATGCGCTCAAGATCGAGGATGTCGTTGATCAGGGACAACAGATGCTTGCCGGCATCACGGACGGTGGTGATCTGATGCTCCTGGTCGGCATTGATCGGTCCGGGTATCTCCCGGAGCAGCACCTCGGAAAACCCGATTATCGAGTTCAAAGGCGTGCGCAGTTCGTGACTTACGTTCATGAGGAACTGGCCGGTCGTCTCGTTGGCGGCGCGAAGCTCGGCGATGGTCGCGGCCAGCCGGGCGGTGCGGAGCTCCACGAGATCCTCGAGGTTCTGCCGGTGGTTCTCGAGTTCCTTCTCCGACAGTCGCCGCATGGTGATGTCACGGATGAAACACACGATACTCGCGTCATCGGGAAGTGCGGTCGCCGAGATCTCGACATCGAACAGACTGCCGTCCCGCCTCCGCTGAACGGACTCGAAGATGATGGAGTCCTCGCACTGCACCGATCGGAGTGCTTCGTCGGCCGTGCCCTGCATGGCCGGGGCGCAGAGGTTCGTGTAGTGCATCGAGATGAGTTCGGCCTGCTCGTATCCTGACATCTCCGCGTATGCCTCGTTGACCATGCGGATATCGCCACCGGGGTCCAGAAGGCAGAAGCCGTCCCGGGTGGTCTCCAGCACCGTGCGCAGCAGCCGCTCACGCTCCAGGATCTCGCGTTCCGCCTCCCGGCGGGAGGTGGAGTCGATGACGATCGAATAGAGCAGTTCCCGCTCGCGGACACCCACTACACCGGAGTAGACGTCGACATCGCGCACCGAACCATCGGCGCGCCGGTGTTGGAACTCGAAATGGATCTTCTTCGCCTCGACGACCCGCTGCATCTCGGTGCGCAACTCTTCCGGAGAGAGCGTATTGATCTGGCCGATCCGCATCGACCTGAGTTCTTCTTGACTCCAGCCGTAGAAGGAGGCCGCCGCAGGATTGGCGTCGACGATATGCCCATCGGCGGGGTCGATCAGCAGCATCGGTGCGCGGATACCCTCGAACAGCGTGCGGAAGCGGCTCTCACGTTCTTCAAGAGCGCGTCCCGACTCCGCCTGGGATTCGTAGTCCAGCATGAACCACGCGACCACGGCCATACCGAGCGGGAACAGGCCAAGCATCGGGAGGGCGAGCTCGGAAGCGAGCGTCAAGTCCACTGCCGCGACGGTGAGAACGATGATCGCCAGCACGGTCGCGTGCTCGACGATGCCGAAGAGAAGGATGGAGGGCAACCGATACAGCCACGGCCGGCGCTCACGCTGCGCATGATAGGCGCTCGCCATGAGGCCCACCACGACAGCCGTGATGACTCCCGAAAGCGCGCCTGACCCGCCCAGGGCGATCCTGGCTGACACCGCGATGGCCACCGATATCGCCGCGGCCAGAGGGCCGCCGAACAGCCCGGCGATCGCGATGGCCACGGAGCGGCTATCGATCAGCAGCCCTGAGACGCTGAGTGCGGGACGGAGCATGGCGACGACGGCGAGCGCCCCGAACATGACGCCGAGGACCACGGCGCTCATGGTCTTCGATAGCCTCAGCCGCTGCTCGAGCGCGTGAGCGATCACGCTCCCGGCGATCATCAGGGCGATGTTTTGTATGAAGTCGAGTGACATGGGTCCTTGCTGTTCCTTGTTTGCAGCGATGGCTCCGGGCGCATCTCCGCAGATGCATACTGAACTGTACTGGTGTCATGCGCCATCGTCCACAGCTTGCGCCGGCGGCAGGATCCCGGCGATGGAGCTACCGTTCGAGGCGGTACTATGGTGCCGCACCGTACCCGCTTCGGTCAGGAGAGGCGATGCACGAGAACCTGAAGCTGAGTCGCTTCACCGTGATCATCGGACACTACGGCAGCGGCAAGACGAACCTCTCCATCAACCTCGCGCTCGACCTCGCAGCCACCTATGACGAGGTGATGCTGGTGGACCTCGATATCGTGAACCCGTACTTCCGCTCCTCGGACTACACCGAGATGCTCGGCCAGAATGGCGTGCGCGTGATCTCGCCCACGTTCGCCGGCACCACGCTTGACGCGCCATCGCTCTCGGCGGAAGTCGGCGCGGCGTTCGACTGCGCCGGAGCGGTGGTCTTCGACGCGGGCGGTGACGACGTGGGCGCCACCGCGCTCGGCCGGTACGCCGAGGAGATCAAGGCGATCGACCACGAGATGCTGTACGTGATCAACCGCTACCGCAACCTGACCGGCTCACCCGCCGAAGCGGCTGCGCTGCTCGGCGAGATCGAATCCGCGTGCCACCTGCGTGCTACCGGCGTGGTCAACAACTCACACCTCAAGGACGAGACCACTCTCGAGACGGTCCTCGACTCGCTGCCGTTCGCGCGTGAGACCGCCGTGCTCCTCGGCCTGCCCTTGCGGTTCACCACGGTGCCCGCGCGCCTCGCAGGTGAGCTATCGCCCGAACCCGGTGCTGCGACCCACGTCGAAAACGCGTATCCTATCGAGATTCACGTCCGTACGCCCTGGGAGGATGTCTCATAGGGGTTGCGGGTACGTACGTGCCCCGGGGGGCTACCGGTCTCCCGTCTTGGATGAGGAGGTCATCGGCAGATGGCAAGGATCATCGTCGACGGACGCTACTGCAAGGGCTGTGGCCTGTGCGTGGACGTCTGCCCGAGCAAGTGCATCGTGCTCGACCCCGACACGATCACCGACAAGGGATACCACCCCGCGATGCTCACCGATGAGGCGCTGTGCACCGGCTGCGCGTCGTGCGCGATCATGTGCCCCGACGTGGCCATCAAAGTCGAAAGGTAGGGTCGCCGTGACCGAGAAAGTCCTCATGAAGGGCAACGAGGCGCTGGCCGAAGCGGCTATCCGCGCCGGGTGCCGGTTCTTCTTCGGGTATCCCATCACGCCGCAGACCGAACTCGCCGCCTACATGGCCAAGCGTATGGGCAAGGAAGGCGGCGTCTACCTGCAGGCCGAGAGCGAGATCGCCGCGATCAACATGGTGTACGGCGCCGCGGGCGCCGGCAAGCGCGCGATGACGTCCTCGAGCTCGCCGGGTATCTCGCTCAAGGGCGAGGGCATCAGCTATATGGCCGGCGCCGATCTGCCGGGCGTGATCATCAACGTGCAGCGCGGCGGTCCCGGCCTCGGCGGCATCCAGCCGTCGCAGTCGGACTACTTCCAGGCCACCCGCGCCACCGGCCACGGCGACTTCCACCTGATCGTTCTCGCGCCCTCCACGGTGCAGGAGATGACCGACTACGTCTTCCGCGCGTTCGACCTGGCCGACGAGTACCGTACGCCGGTGATGATCCTCGCCGACGGCATGCTCGGCCAGATGATGGAGCCGGTCGTGCTGCCGGAGCCGAAGACGGAGTTCCCGGAGAAGCCCTGGGCGGTGACCGGCCACAAGGGCCAGCGCTCGCACAACATCGTGAACTCGCTGCACCTGCAGCCCGAGCGGCTCGAGGAGACGAACATCGAGCGCTACGAGCGGTACGCGAGGATCAAGGCTACCGAGCAGCTCGCCGAGGAGTACCTGGTCGAGGACGCCGACATCGTGGTTGTCGCCTTCGGCGCGAGCTCACGCATCGCGCGCAGCGCCGTGAACAAGGCTCGCGAGAAGGGCATCAAGGCGGGCCTCATCCGCCCGATCACGCTCTGGCCGTTCCCGGAAGACGTGATCAGCGCAGCGGCGGACCGGGCCAAGGCGTTCCTCACCGTCGAGATGAACATGGGCCAGATGGTCGATGACGTGCGCCTTGCGGTGTGCGGCCGCAAGCCGGTCGAGTTCTACGGCCGCGCCGGGGGCATCATCCCCACGCCGGCCGAGACGCTCGCCGCCATCGAACGCCTCGCCGAGTCGCTGGAAGGAGGCGCGAGATGAGCAAGGTCGTCTTCGAGCGCCCACACGCGCTCACCGATCTGCAGTTCACCTACTGCCCGGGTTGCACGCACGGCATCACGCACCGCCTGGTGGCCGAGACGCTCGACGAGCTCGGCATCGAGGGCACCACGGTCGGCGTGGCGCCGGTGGGCTGCTCGGTGCTCGCCTACGAGTTCTTCGCATGCGACATGGTGCAGGCGGCTCACGGCCGCGCTCCGGCAGTGGCCACCGGCCTCAAGCGCGCCCTGCCGGAGAACGTGGTCTTCACCTATCAGGGTGACGGCGACCTCGCCTCCATCGGCATGGCCGAGACCGTGCACGCCGCCACGCGCGGCGAGAAGATCACCATCATCTTCATCAACAACGCCATCTACGGAATGACGGGCGGCCAGCTCGCTCCCACGTCGCTGCCGAACCAGGTCACGCAGACCAGCCCGTTCGGACGCAACGTGGATAATGACGGCTTCCCGATCCGCGTGGTGGAGATGCTCTCCACGCTCGACGGAGTGGCGCTCGCCCAGCGCGTGACCATGGACTCGCCCAAGAACGTGCGCGCGGCCAAGCGCGCCATCAAGAAGGCGTTCGAGTACCAGATCGAGGGCGCGGGCTTCACGATCATCGAGGTCGTGTCCACCTGCCCCACCAACTGGGGGCTATCGCCGGTGGACGCGATGCAGTGGCTGCGCGACAAGATGCTGCCGTACTACCCGCTCGGTGTGTACAAGGACATCAAGGCCGACGGTTTCGCGAACGTCGCCGAGGCCGCCGCTGCACGCGCCGCGGAGCTCGCCGCCGGATCTGCCGCGCCGGCCGAGGGAGGCGAGGCGTGATCATGGCCCAGCCTCTCAACATCCTGCTAGCCGGCTTCGGCGGCCAGGGCATCCTGTTCGCCGGCAAGCTCATCGCGTATGCCGGACTGATCGAGGGCCGCGAGCTGTCGTGGCTGCCCAGTTACGGCCCGGAGATGCGCGGCGGCACCGCCAACTGCAGCGTGTGCCTCTCCGACGAACCCATCGGCAGCCCGCTCGTGCTCGAGCCCGACGTGCTCGTGGCGATGAACCAGCCCTCGCTCGACAAGTTCGCCGACAGCGTCGTTCCCGGCGGCAAGATCATCGTCGACTCGACGATGTGCGCGCGCCTGCCCGAGCGCGATGACGTCACCATCTTCCCGGTGCCGTCCACCCAGCTCGCCGAGGACGCGGGGCTCAAGGGTCTCGCGAGCGTCGTGCTCGTGGGCAAGATGCTGCGCGAGATCGGATTCTGCGATCCGGTCGCGCTCGACCAGGCGATCGTGAAGAGCGTGCCCGCGAAGAAGGCGCACCTGCTCGGCAAGAACCGCAAGGCGTTCGAGATCGGCATGCTCAACGAGGACGGCGATTCGTCACCGGTGTGCTCGCTACCGGACGGTTGGGTTGCCGAATAGCGTCGAGGGACTTCGAGGGGGGAGCGGTACCGTGACCACCGAGTTCAAGCAGATCGGCCTGCGCATCAAGGGCCTGAGGGAGGCGTGCGACATCCCGAGGGAGGAGATGGCCGCCGATCTCGGTGTGGATGTGGACACGTACATCGCGTACGAGGAGACCGGCGCCGACGTGCCCATCTCGGCAATCTTCCACATGGCGAGCAGGTTCGGCGTGGACATGACCGAGCTGCTCACCGGCATCCCGGCGCGGCTCGACACGTACCAGGTGGTGAAGGCGGGCACCGGCCGCATGGTGGACCGCTTCCCCGGCTACTGCTACCAGGACCTCGCCTGGGGATTCACCCACAAGATCATGCAGCCGCTGCTCGTCACGCTCGACCCTTCGGACGAACCCGCCGAGTTGGTGACGCACCGCGGTCAGGAGTTCAATCTCGTGCTCGCGGGCACCGTGGTCGTCACGTTCGGCGAGAAGGAGCTCGTGCTCGAAGAGGGCGACAGCATCTACTTCGACCCGACCTTGCCTCACGGCCAGAAGTGCGGCGGCGACGTGCCGGCGCAGTTCGTGACCGTCATCGTCGAGTAGGGACGGGCGCATGGACCGGATCCTCTCGAAGTACTGCCCGCGCATCGAGTTCGACTCCTACGAGGACTTCATCGCGAACTTCCGGATCGTGCCGCCGGAGAACTTCAACTTCGGCTATGACGTCGTTGACGAGTGGGCGCGCACAGAGCCAGAGAAGCGCGCGCTCGTGTGGTGTGACGATGACGGCGCCGAGCACACGTTCACGTTCACCGAGATCTCGCAGCTCTCGAACCGGATGGCGAGCGCGTTCACCGACCTCGGCATCGGCAAGGGCGACGTGGTCATGCTCATCCTGCGGCGCCGGTGGGAGTACTGGGTCACCGCGGTGGCGCTCGCCAAGATCGGCGCCATCCTCATCCCCGGCTCGGTGCAGCTCACGAAAAAGGACCTCGTGTACCGGGCAGAGAGCGCCGGCGTGAAGATGATGGTGTGCGTGAACGACGACTACGTGATCTCCCAGGTGAACGCGGCGCTGCCCGAGGCGCCCACGATCGAGACGTGCGTGATCGTCGCCGGCGAGCACGAAGGCTGGCGGTCGTTCGACGAGCTGCTCGAGTCGCATTCCGATGAGTGGGTGCGTCCCATCGGGGAGGCGGCCACCGCCAACGACGACATCATGCTCATCTACTTCACCTCGGGCACCACCGGACTTGCCAAGATGGTGATGCACGACTTCCTGCACCCGCTCGGCCACATCATCACGGCACGGTTCTGGCAGCAGGTGCGGGAGAACGAGCTGCACCTGTCGGTGTCCGACTCGGGCTGGGCGAAGTTCGGCTGGGGCAAGATCTACGGCCAGTGGATCTGCGGCGCCACCGTCTTCGGCTACGACATGAAGAAGTTCGTGCCCACCGAGCTCATGCGGAAAGTCCAGGACTATCGGGTCCGCACGTTCTGCGTGCCGCCGACGATGTACCGCTTCATGTTGCAGGAGGACGTGTCGGCCTACGACTTCTCCTGCGTGGAGACGTTCGCCACCGCGGGCGAGCCGCTCAACGCCGAGGTCACGAAGCAGTGGGAGCAGTTCACCGGCAAGCAGATCCGCGAGGGCTTCGGCCAGACCGAGGGCCCCGTGCTGGTGGCGACGTTCCCGTGGGTGGAGCCGAGGCCCGGCTCCATGGGCAAGCCGTCGCCGCTGCTGAACATCAAGCTCATCAACGAGAACGGCGTGGAGGCCGAGGACGGCGAAGAGGGCACGATCTGCGTCACCGGCCTGCGCGAGTCATACCCGCCGGGTCTCTTCGTCGGCTACTACCACGACCCGGAGATGACCGAGGCGGCCGTGGGCGGCGACCACTATGACACCAAAGACGTGGCGTGGCGCGACTCCGACGGCTACTTCAGCTTCGTCGGGCGCAACGACGACGTCATCAAGTGCTCCGGCTACCGGATCGGCCCGTTCGAGGTGGAAAGCGCGCTGATCGTACATCCCGCCGTGGTGGAGTGCGCGGTCACCGCCGCGCCCGACCCGGTGCGGGGCCTCGTCGTGAAGGCGACGATCGTGCTCGCCAAGGGATGGGAGCCCTCCGATGAGCTCGCCAAGGAGCTCCAGAACCACGTGAAGAAGACGACCGCGCCGTACAAGTACCCGCGCATCGTCGAGTTCGTGGAGGAGCTGCCCAAGACGCTCGGCGGCAAGATCAAGCGCAAGCAGATCCGGAACGACGATGGGGTGGCCGACTAACGGGTGCGCCTTGCGCTACCGCAGCGCCGCGAGCCATGCTCCCGCGAACTCCGCCCAGCCCTCGCCACGCTCGGCTTGCGTGCGCCACACGTTGTCGCGCGGCGTGGCTTCGAGGCCGTTCGTGACGCCGTTGCTGCCGAACGCGTTGTCCACGAGCGCGAGCACACCCACCGCATCTGCCATCTGAAGGTCGGTCGCCGAGTCGCCGATGGCGGCGGCCTGCGTGCGGTCCAGTCCGCGCCACGCGAGGTCGAGCGAGATCGCCCGCGTCTTGGAGACGCCCCTCGGCACAACATGGTACGCGTGCGGCGGCATGTCCCGGCAGGTGAGCGTGCCGTAGTTGCGCAGCATGCCGTTGTCGACGAAGTCGAGCGGCAGGGGCAGCGTATCGAGCACGGCCTGGCCCTCGGCGGCGTCCAGACAGCCGCGCAGGAGCAGCGAAACCTCGCGGTCGAGCTGCCACGGCGCGTACTGCTCGATCCGTCCCGGGAGGGCCTCGATCAGCGCCTCGGCGGCACCCACGCGGTTGATGGCCCGGAAGGGGGTCTCGTCCGCGGCGAGCGTGCCTTCAGGCCAGCCGCCGGTGTCCATGTGAGCCTCGAAGTCCAGGCCCGTGCCGTGCACGATGATCCCGCCCGCCTCGGCGATGTAGCCGTCCCAGCCGAGGAGCTGGGTGAGCTCGCGCAGCTGGAGGCGGCCGCGGCCGGAGACCGGCACCACCGCTACACCCGCTCGCGCGAGCGCCACGATCGCCTCGGCCACGACGAGCGACGGCCGGGCGTCGGCATCGGCGAGCACGCTCCCGCCCTTGGCGACGAGTGTGCCGTCCAGATCGGTGTAGAGCACGCGGATGCTGGCGAGCGCCTCTGCCGCGCGCGGATCGTCGGTGATGAGCGGAGTCCCGGTTCGCATGCGTGGTGTCCCTTCGGTGATGGCGCGTCCATTGTAGGTCATGCGGGCGTGACCGAAGCGGCGTGCCGTATGCACCCTAAGGGAATACACATCGAAAGACCCCCGAGAGGAGACCCACCGTGTCCGTACCGAAGCTGGCCGGCTTGTACGCGATCTCGACCGTCGTGTTCTTCGCAGTGGATCTCGCGTGGCTGTCCTTCGCCACCAAGCGCATCTATGAGCCGTACCTGGGTTCGCTGCTGAGCGATCAGCCGAAGCTCGGCGTGGCGGCCGTCTTCTACCTGGCGTACGTCGTCGGTATCGTCGCGCTCGCGGTGATCCCGGGCCTCAAGGAGGGCGCGCTGGCCGGTGCGCTGTGGCGCGGTGCACTGTTCGGCTTTCTCGCGTACGCGACCTACGACCTCACCAACCTCGCCACGTTGCGCGACTGGGCGTGGCAGGTCACCGCGATCGATCTGGTATGGGGAACGACGGTCACCAGCATCGTCGCGGCGACCGGCTACTACGCGGGGCGCTGGCTGAACATCGGCTAGGCGCGCGTTCACGCCGTTCGCCGAGTCGGCCCGCCGCACACCGGCCTCGGACCGATCGGGAGGCTCGCACGGGCTATACTGGGCACGCTTCGCCAACGCCGTGCCACCGCCTGCGAGGAGGGCCTCCCGTGACCGAGCTCCCGTTTCCGCACTACCGGTGCGGTGAGTGTGGAAAGGACCTGCCGTTGACCGAGGCACGCCTCACGGTCACGTGTGACCGGCACCAGCCGGGACGGGCCGATGTCGTCGTCGAGGTCCGTGCGGCCGCGCGTGCCGACCGCCACGACATCGAGGACATCTGCGACCGGGCACTCGGCGAGACCGAGGTCGATGTCTTCGGTCGCTCGTTCGACGTGCTGGAGCAGGAGAACCTCGTCGCGGTGTCCGAGGGGCGCTTCGCCGGGGTCATCTCGTTGGCCGGTGACGGCGGCGATCTCGCTGTGGTGCTGTTGAGCGTGTATCCGGACTTCCAGGGGCATGGGGTGGGAAGCGCCCTTATCGCCGCTGCGGCCTCCATCGCCGCGGAGCGAGGGCTTCCGGCGGTCAAGGTCGCCATCAGTAACGATGATGTCCCGTCCTTCTCGTTCTACCAGCGCCACGGCTTCGTGATCGACGTGGTGGCAAAGGGGCTGCTCGCCGACCGCTACGGCTCAGCGGAGCCCGGGTTCTCGGGTATCCTGGTGCGCGACGAGATCAGGTTGCGGCGACCGGTGTGCCGCGCCTGACCCAGACGTCTTCGAGGGAGGACTCCGCATGTACGTCCGCCGTCTGCTCGCAATGGACGTCACCTACGATGACCTCGTGATGGACATAGCCGAGTAACGTGGCCGACGTCTGTGCACACGGTCTGAGCATCGCCTACGAGGGCGTGGACCGGCGCGTCGACGCGCTGGACGGGCTTGCTCTTTCGGTCGCCGACGGTGAGCCGGTGGCGATCATCGGCCCCTCAGGCTGCGGCAAGTCGACGCTGCTCCTGGCTATCGCCGGTTTGGTGGCACCCGACTCGGGCGAGCTGCTCGTGGGTGGCACCCCGGTCACCGGTCCGAGGCTGCATACCGCGCTGATCCTGCAGGACTTCGGCCTGCTTCCCTGG
The DNA here is from genome assembly GCA_002423585.1 of Actinobacteria bacterium UBA6100. Taxonomy (GTDB): domain Bacteria; phylum Actinomycetota; class Coriobacteriia; order Anaerosomatales; family Anaerosomataceae; genus UBA6100. The sequence continues at coordinate 95,290 of DIWS01000005.1, read as the reverse complement.
AAGACCGTCGCGCACAACGCGGGCCTCGGCCTGGAGATCCGGCACGTGGCCGCTGCCGAGCGGTCGGCGAGGGTCGCCGAGGCGCTCGATCGCGTCGGTCTGGCCGAGTTCGCCAACGCGTACCCCGCCGAGCTCTCCGGCGGTATGCGGCAGAGGTTGGCGCTCGCTCGTGCGCTCGCGCTCGACGCCCATCTGCTGCTGATGGACGAGCCGCTCTCGGCGCTCGACGCGCTCACCCGCGAGGACCTCCAGGGCCTCCTGCTCGACATCTGGCGGCAGCGTGGTCACACCTCCATCCTCGTCACACATTCGATCGAGGAGGCGATCTTCCTCGGCAGGCGTGTTGTGGTGCTCACGCCACGCCCGGGGCGCGTGGCGGCGATCGTGGAGAACCCCGAAATGGGCGATCCGGGCTTTCGCGACACGCCCGCGTTTTACGAGCGCTGCGCCGAGCTGCGACGGCTGCTTGCTGCCGAGGGTGCGCTGGAGAGCGTGCAGTCCGAGGCGCCGCACGGGGAGGCAAGCGCCTCATGAGGCACCTGCGCAACAGGCTGCTCGGCTACGTCGGGGCCACGGTGTTGCTGCTCGCGGGATGGCAACTCCTGGCGTGGCTCGTGGGCTCACAGGCGCTCCCGGGCCCGGTGCCCGCGATGGAGGCGTTCGGCCGCACGTTCTCCGGCGACCTGCTTCCCGAGGTGCTCGTGAGCGGGTGGCGCGTGGTCGTCTCGATGCTGCTCGGTTCGGTGCTCGCGGTGCCGTTGGGGCTGGTGATCGGCCGCAGTCCCCGTGTCGATGCGGTGGCGGCGCCGCTCATCTTCCTCACGTATCCTGTGCCTAAGATCGTGTTCCTGCCCGTGCTGCTCGTGCTGTTCGGCATCGGCAGCCTGCCGAAGATCGCACTCATCACGCTCATCGTGTTCTTCCAGATCCTCGTGACGGCCCGGGATGCTGCGCGAGCGATCCCCGCAGGCAGTGTGCTCTCGGTGCGCTCCCTCGGCGCCGATAGGGCCCAGGTCTTCCGCCACGTGGTGGTTCCCGCGGCGCTACCGGACGTCTTCACGGCGCTACGCATCTCCACGGGGACCGCCATCGCCGTACTCTTCTTCAGCGAGTCGATCGCGGGTACGGACGGTATCGGCTTCTACATCATCGACGCATGGGGTCGTATCGCATACAACGACATGTTCGCCGGGATCATCGCGATGGCGGTGCTGGGCGTGGTGCTCTACGAGCTCCTGGAGCTCGCCGAGGCGCGCGTGTGTCGCTGGGCGCGGGTGTCGCGCTAGGAAGCAGGCCCGTCGGTGAGGCAGACCTGTTCCGAGAGGATCTGTTCGACGTGTGCGCGCAGATCACCCGGTGAGAACGGCTTGGTGAGGTAGTCGTTGCAGCCGAGTGAAGTGCCGCGATCGAGGTCGACCTTCTGCGCGGCTGTCGTCAGCATCATCACGCGCACACCCGCGGTCTCCGGGCGCTTGCGCAGGAAGTGCAGGACCTCCCACCCGTCGAGCTTGGGCATCGTGACGTCCAGCAGGACGAGATCCGGCACGCGCTGGATGGCGAGCTGCAGCGCCTCCTCGCCGTCCACGGCTTCGATGAGTTCGTGTCCGAGCGAGCGCAGCGCGGCTTTGACCAGCATCCGGATCTGCTGATTGTCGTCGGCGGTGAGGATGAGTCGTTCGGCTGTCACAGGGGCCCCTTCCGAGTGACGGTCGACGCGGTCAGTCGCGGTCGCGATGCATGATCTCGACGATCTTGCTGAGCTTCGCCTCCCGGCGGCCGCGCTCGCGCTCGAACTCCGCGCGCTTCGCCGGGTCGAGCATCGCATCGATATGGTCCGCGACCTCCGAGGGCTTGAACGGCTTCGGCAGGTAGTCGGCGTTCGGGTCGGCCGCGATCTCCCGATGCTGCTCCTCGAACGTGCCGGCTGCCGAGAGGAACAGGATGGGAAGGTCCTTCGAGTCGGGCTTCTGGCGCAGGCGGTCATGGACCTCATGGCCCGTGAGGCCCGGCATCATCACGTCCAGCACGATGAGATCGGGCTTCTCGGCGGCGACCATTCCCATCGCCTGGAGTCCGTCTTCGGCCTCGAGCACCTCGAAACCGCGATTGGTGAGCGCCACCTTGAGCAGCCTTCGGATCGACGACTCATCATCGACGACGAGGATCCTCTTCATACGTGCACGTCCCTTCCCCCTATGCGCCGAGGATTTCCCCGACCCGTTCGACCAGATCCCTCGGCGTGAACGGCTTGCAGATGTACTCGCGGGCGCCGCACGCCATCCCCTCTTCTACCTCCGTGCGTTGGCTCTTGGCAGAAAGCATGACCACGGGGATCGGTTCGGTCTCCGGGTCGGCCTTCAGTCTAGTGAGAACCTCATACCCTGTCATCACCGGCATCATCACATCGAGCAGGATGAGATCGGGCTTCTCGGCACGCGCGAGGTCGTATGCCTCGCCGCCATCGATCGCCTGCAGCACCTCGTAGCCGTGGTTGCCGAGCGTGAACGACACGAGCTTGCGGATGTGTGGTTCGTCGTCAGCGATGAGGATGCGTGTCATTCGGATTCCTCTGCGGCCATGACGGACTCGAGCCGGGATACGAACTGTTCGACGTCGAACGGCTTGCTCACGCGCTCCGTTGCCAGGCTCAAGACGTCGGCACGTTCGCGGTCGATCGGATACGCCGACATGATGACCACGGGTATGTCCATGGTCTCCTCGCTGCTCTTGAGCTCCGCGAGCACCGCGTAGCCGTCCATCACCGGCATGCGGAGGTCCAGGAGGATGGCGTGGGGCTTGGTCCTGCTCACCGCGGCCATGGCCTCACGCCCGTCGTATGCGCCCATCACGGTGTAGCCGCGCTGCTTGAGCGTATGGCACAGAAGGTCGACGATCGACTTGTCGTCATCGACCACGAGCACCACCGGTGATGCGATCGAGCCCACGAGGCCGTCGATCACGCCGATCAGTCGCGTCTTGTCTATCGGCTTCTCGAGATAGCCTGCCGCACCGCACCGCTCGCTCTTGCCCTCGTCGCAGATGATCGACAGAACGACGACGGGGATGCCCCGTGTGGCCGGATCGGCCTTGAGCTTCTTGAGCAGCTGGAAGCCGGCGCCCTCGTCGAGCATGACATCGAGCGTGATCACGCGCGGCTCGAGTTCGACCGCGTACTCCCATGCCTCGCCGGCGGTGAACGCCTTGACGACCTCGTAACCGCGGCGCGAGAGGTACTTGGCGATCAGGTTCGCCACGTCCTCCGAGTTGTCCACCACGAGGATCCGCCCCCCGGGCGAGCCGAGCGGCCCCTCGAGGGTCGGGGTGCGCACGTGCTTGTCTGACGCCAGCGGCAGCTCGAACCAGAAGGTCGAGCCTTCATCCTGCACGCTGTCGACCCCGACCTGTCCGCCAAGCAGCTCGATGATGCTCTTGCAGATCGACAGACCGAGCCCGGTGCCGCCGATCTCGCGTGTCAGCGACGAGTCGACCCGGTAGAACTTGGTGAAGAGTTTCGCCTGGTCCTCGGGCGCGATGCCGATGCCCTCGTCCGAGATCTCCACGCGTACCATCGATCCGTTGACGCGGGCGCCCACGGTGACGTCGCCGCCGGCGGGCGAGTACTTGATCGCGTTGCTGATGAAGTTGATGAGCACCTGCCCCACGCGGTCGGGGTCGCCGGCAGCGAGTGGGAGGTTCTCGTCGAGCTTCACGTGGATGGAGCGGCCCTGCTGATCGAGGACCGCCCGGAACGTGTTGACGGCACCGGTGACGCGTTCGGCCACGTCCAGCGGCTGCACCTTGAGCACGATGCGCCCACTCTCGATGCGTGAGATATCGAGCATATCGTTGATGAGCTCGACCAGCCGGTCGGAGTTCTCCTTCACGATCGAGAGGAACTCCTGTTGGATCTCGTTCACCTCACCGGCCTCGCCGTCGAGGATCAGATCGATGTAGCCCTTGATGGACGTGAGCGGCGTGCGCAGCTCGTGGCTCACCGTCGAGACGAACTCGTTCTTCATCTGTGTGGCTTCGCGTTCGGCGGTGACGTCGCGGATGTTCGTGACCGCGCCCAGATACTCGCCCTTGTCGTCTAAGACCGGATCCACCCGGACGTCCACGATGCGGTGCTCGGGCTCCTCCATCCGGACCTCGCGGAGCTGGGTGCCGGTCTCGCGTACCGCCCCTTCGGGATCAGCCACGAGACCGAACAGCTTCCAGGTGTCGGTCACGAGCCCGACGAGCGCCTCGGCACCTTTGCCGAGGATCTGTTCGGCAGCCGGATTGACGAAGTTGATGCGGTCCTCGGCATCGAAGACGATGATGCCGTCGCTCGTGCTGGTGAGGATCGCCTCGGAACGCCTGCGCACGGCAAGGATCTCGGTGTTATCACGGATGGTGACCACGGCGCCCCACGCGATGCCGTCGACGTAGGGGGATACCGTGAATGTGTAGTCGTTGCCGCTGAGTTCGCACCGGGAGACGACGGAGTTCTGCTCGTCGAGTGCCTGGAGGAGCGTGCGGTCGAGCCCGCAGACACCGAGCCGGTCGATGGGAGCGCCGACGCATTCGGCCCGCGTCACGCCGAGCATGGCCGATGCGACCTCGTTGATCATGCGGACCGTACGGTCAGGGGCTATGGCGATCATGCCCTCACTCGTGCCGGCCATCAGCGCCCTGATGTGCGAGTAGTAGCGTCGTTCGTCGCTGTCGGGCACCGAGCACCACCTCCGTTTGGGCAGACCGATCCACCAGGGTATTCGTCTGAAGACTGCTGAATCCTGCCTGCGCAGCGTACCTTCGGTGGTCGCGAACACGCACGGGAGCGCACCGCTGACGGCGCGCTCCCGTGATCGTTTCTATGGTGCCCCCTGCTGGAATCGAACCAGCGACACCAGGTTTAGGAAACCTGTGCTCTATCCCCTGAGCTAAGAGGGCGTGTGACGGCGCACGAGTGCCGTTCGTGCGTCAGATGGTAGCAGAATACGGAGCGGGCCCGGACTGTCAGGTGAAGTGATCGGCCGTACCTCGGCGCGGCCCTGCGCAGGCGCCACCGCACGCGTTCGCCGTGCGCTTCGTGTCCTGAGCACGTACAATGCACGCGATGGCTGACGCGCGCCATCGCGGCGGAGGCACCCCTGCGATTCCTGAGGACATCCGGTACGTTGCTGGCGGTCGTGCTCGTCACGGCGGCCGCGACGATCGCTGGTCTCACCTGGTGGCCTCAGCTGCTTCCACGGTATGCGATGGCGACGACCGACGTCCTGGTCTGGCCCGAAGCTTCAGCCGAGCGGATCACGCCACGCCCGCCCGACCCGGTCGAGCGGTTCACTGTCGTCGCGGTCGGGGATCTCATGGCCCACCTACCACAGGTCACGGTCGCCAAGACCGGCTCGGGCTACGACTTCACCCCGTGTTTCGCGCCGGTCGCCTCGCGCATCTCGGCAGCCGACCTGGCGATCGGCAACTTCGAGACGGTGATGGCCGGAAGCGCGTCCGGCTACACCGGCTACCCCGGCTTCAACACGCCTGACGCGTACGCTGAGTCGCTGGCGAGCGCGGGCTTCGATGTGCTCACCAACGCGAACAACCACGTGCTCGACCGCGGTGCGACCGGGCTCGCCCGCACGCTCGACGTGCTCGACGGCCTCGGCGTGCTGCACACCGGCGCCGCGCGCACTGCCGAGGAGGCCGAGCGCGTCGTGATGGCCGATGTCCGCGGCGTGAAGATCGCCGTCCTGGCCTACACGTACGGGATGAACGGTCTTTCGGCGCCCGAGGGCAAGTCATGGATGGTGAACGTGATCTCCGAGGCGCGCATGGTCGCGAAGGTGCAGCAGGCGCGTGCGCAGGGTGCGGATCTGGTGATCGTCAGCATCCACAACGGCACCGAGTACCAGCGGGAGCCGACGACGGCGCAGGAGAGGCTCGAGCAGGCGATGGTCGATGCGGGTGCCGATGTGGTGCTTGGCAGCCACCCGCACGTCATCCAGCCGATGGAGACGGTGGCGGCCGCGGCGGCCGACGGGACGTCTCGCACGGCGTTCGTCATCCACTCGCTCGGCAACTTCGTCTCCAGCCAGCGCCAGCGCTATCGCGACACGGGTTTGATCCTGCAACTCGAGTTCGAGAAGAACCTCAGGACCAGCGTCACCACGCTCATGGGGGTCTCGTATGTGCCGGTATGGGTGGATGACACCATCTCGGCCGGGAAGCAGACGCGCGTGCTTCCGATCGGCGATGTGCTTGCCGATCCGGAGTATCCCGGGCTCACGTCCGCCGACCGCACCAAGGCGCAGCAGGCGTGGAGCGACACCACCACGCATCTGGGCAGCCTGGATACCACGTCGTCCGACCCGGCGAGCGTCCCCTTCTACGCGTCGGGGTCGTAGTCCGCGCTACCGATCTCCTCCGCGGTCCGGTTCGGGGCCGAAGCGATGCCCCCGGTCGAGCGCGGCGATCGTCGCCATCTCCCCGGGCGTGAGCACGAAGTCGAAGACGTCCGCGTTCTGGGCGATGCGCTCGGCATGCACCGACTTGGGTATGGTCGCCACGCCGAGCTGGAGCAGCCATCGTATGGCAACCTGAGCGGGGCTCTTCCCGTGCGTTTCACCGATGGCCACCAATTCCGGCACTTCGGCCACGCGGCCCTTCATCAGCGGCGCCCAGGCCTCCACGACGATGCCGTGGCGCTCGCAGTACGCGCGGAGCGCAGGTTGCTGCAGCCAGGGATGGAATTCGTACTGGTCCACCATCGGCGCCACGTCAGCCACCGCGAGCAGTGCCTCCAGGTGGTGTTCGAGGTGGTTGCACACGCCGATCGCGCGCGCGGCACCCTCGGCGTAGAGACGCTCCAGTGCGCGCCAGGTGTCGTGCGTCTGTTGGCGCGGCCAGTGCACCAGGTAGAGGTCGAGATAGTCCGTGCCGAGGCGGGTGAGGCTGCGCTCGAATGCGGTGAGCGTGGCATCGAAGCCCTGCTCGTCGTTCCACATCTTGCTGGCAAGGAAGATCTCGGAGCGCGGAACCCCGCTCGCCGCGATCGCCGAGCCGATGCCCGCTTCGTTGCCGTAGAGCGAGGCCGTGTCGATCCGCCGGTAGCCGAGATCGAGCGCCGTGGTGACGGCGCCTTCGACATCCCCGCCTTCGGCGGACTTGTACGTGCCGAGGCCGACCTGCGGCATCTCGACGCCGTTGGCCAGTCGGACCGCGGATGTGATGTTCTCGAGCATGAGTACCTCCTGTGGGCATGATACCCGTAGGGGGTGAGCGCGATGTTCGGCGATCGGGTCGAGGCGGGACGGCATCTGGCGACTGCGCTGGGGAGCGTGCATCCGGGCACGCTGGTGCTCGGGATACCGCGGGGCGGTGTGGTCGTGGCGGCCGAGGTGGCCCGCGCGTACGGTCTCGAGCTCGACGTCATCGTGGTGCGCAAGATCGGCGCACCGGGCAACCCCGAGTACGCGGTGGGCGCGGTTGACGAGGACGGGCGCATCATCGGCGGGCACGCGGGCGTGGACCGGGGGTACCTGGAGCGCTCGGGGGAGGCCGGACGTGCGGAGATCGCCCGCCGGATCTCGGTGTATCGCGGTGATCGTCCCGCACCGCGCATCGACGGTCGCGATGTCGTGGTGGTCGACGACGGGGTGGCCACCGGGCTCACGCTTGAGGCGGCACTCGAATCGCTTCGGCACCGGGGCGCGGACCACGTCACGGTCGCGGTCCCCGTGGCGGCCCCCGACGCAGCAGGCCGCATCACGGCTTCCGCCGACGAGTTCGTCGCGCTCGAGATCCCGCACGAGTTCCGGTCGGTCGGTCAGTTCTACCGCGACTTCGGCCAGACGAGTGATGCCGAAGTGGTCGCGCTCCTCGAGGAGGCCTGGCGCCGGACGTAGGACAGGCCCACCGTGAGGCGGGCCTGTCGTGTGCCGGTATGCGTCAGGCGTTACGGTGCCTTGCCCACTTCGAGTTCCACCTGATCGCCGCGCTTGGCCGAGGCGCCAGCGATCGGGAACTGGTTGATCACGAAGCCGTCCTCGGGTGCGTCGACGTACACCACCTTCGGCACGAGTCCGGCTGCGGTGATGATCGAACGCGCCTCGGCCTCGGTCTTGTCCCGGACCTCGGGCACGATGATCACCTCAGGGCCCCTGGAGACCACGAGAGACACCGTGCTGCCGGCCTCGTAGACGACGTTCGCGTCAGGCTTCTGCGAGATGACACTGCCCTTTGCGACGGTCTCGCTGTACTCCTCGGTGGTGGTGACGACGAGCCCGACCGCCTCAAGTGCCGCCTTGGCCTGCGCGAGGGGCTGGCCCACGACCCCGGGGACCTTGACCTGCTCGATCCCTTCCGAGACGAACAGGATGACCCGGGTGCCCTTCGGTACGGTGGTCCCGGCAGCCGGCTCGGTGCGGATGACATTGCCCTTGGCCACACCGGCGTTGGTCTCGCGCATCGTCCTGTTGTAGTCAAGATCATCGGTCATGCCGAGTGCGTCGATCGCAGCTGCCTCCGGCATGTTCGTGAGGTCAGGGATGGTGATCTGCGCGATCCCACTACTCACCACGATGTTGACCGCCGCACCTTCCTCGACCTCATCACCGGCCTTCGGGTCCTGGCTGATGATCAGGCCGAGCTCGACGGTGTCGCTGTTCTCGGTGGTTATCTCTCCGAGGGTCAGTCCACTCTCGGCGAGCGTGGTGCGCGCCTGTTCCTCGGTGAGGCCGGAGAGCGTGGGCACCACGATGCCGCCGCCACCGAACATGCCGAGCGCGTAGGCTGCGCCCACAGCAGCGAGCAGCAGGGCCGCAGCCACGCCCACCCAGACCCACGGGCTGGTGCGCTTCTGCGGGATCGGCCGGATCTGTGGTGCGGTGGCGGGCAGGCGGACGCTCGCCGCCTGCTCCACAGGAGGGAGCACGCTCGTATGATCGCTGCCCGCACTGCCGCCGTACGCGCCGCCCACGGCGGGCTGACCGCTGATCACGCGCTTCAGGTCCTCGCGCATCTCGGCAGCTGACGTGTAGCGCTCGGCCGGGTTCTTGCGCATCGCGCGCATGATCACGGCTTCGAGGGCCGGCGGGATCGAGCCCCGGATCTGCCGAGGCGGCACGGGTTCTTCGTTCACCTGGGCGAGCGCGGTCGCCACGGGGGTATCGGTGTCGAACGGCAGCTTGCCGGTGGCAAGCTCGTAGAGCGTGACGCCGAGCGAGTACAGATCCGAGGCCGCGCCGATGGGCTTACCCTGCGCCTGCTCGGGGCTGATGTACTGCGCGGTGCCGAGCACGGAGTTGGTCTGTGTCATGGTCGAGTTGCCGGCGCGCGCGATGCCGAAGTCCATGACCTTGATCTGGCCGTCGGGCGTGAGCACGATGTTATGCGGCTTGATGTCGCGGTGGATCACATCGTAGCCGTGCGCCACGGAGAGCGCCGCGCACACCTGCTGTGCGTACTCGGCCACCTTGATCGGGTCGAGCGGGCCGCGTTGGGCCACGATCGACTTGAGGTCGGTGCCGTTCACGTACTCCATCACGATGTAGTACGTCTCGCCCTCGCGACCCCAGTCGTACATGTTCACGATGTTCGGGTGCGAGAGGTTCGCCGCCGCCTGCGCCTCCTGTCGGAAGCGCGCCACGAAGTTGGGCTCGGCCGCGTAGCGCGGGTGCAACACCTTGATGGCGACGGTACGGCCGAGGACGTCATCGACCGCCTTGTAGACGTCGGCCATGCCGCCCGAGCCGATCTTCTCGGTCGCGCGGTATCTGCGTCCGAATACGAGTTCTTCCACGTTCGCCCCGCTTCCTCTCACCTGCGCCGAGGCGCTTGCGTGCTGCTACATTCTATCCCATGCCCACTCGGGCGTGCGTGCGTACGAGAACGCTATCCTACTGCGTCGCCGCGAGAGCGGTCTCGAGCACGCTGCGCGCCGCCGGCGCGGCCACCTGGCCGCCCACGCCGGCATTCTCGAGCACGATCGCGATGGCCACCCGCGGCTGCTCGGCAGGAGCGAACCCGATGAACCACGCGTGCGTCTCCACCGACTTGCCCGCTTCGGCGGTGCCGGTCTTTCCCGCCACGGTCACCCCCGGGATCTGGGCGCGCGTGCCGGAGCCGCTCGTGACCACGCTCACCATCATGTCGGCCACCTTGGCGGCGGTCTCCTCATCGAGTGCCGGCTTCCACGAGCGGGCGGTGGTGGGTGTGAGGATGCGGCCTGCGCGGTCGCTCACCGAGCCGATCACGTACGGCCGCATGACCACGCCGTCGTTGGCGATCCCTGCGGCCACCAGCGCCATCTGAAGTGGCGTGACCTGCGGGCCGGCCGGGCTGTCGTGCTCTCCCACCGGCTGGCCCACCCCCGCCCAGGCCGTCTCCCACACCGTCATCTCGGCGGGATCGGGCATGAGGGACGTGGCCGCGGGCAGGTCGAAGGGCACGGGCGCGTTGATGCCGAACCCCTCGCTTCCTGCAACGAGATCCCTCGCCCCCAGGTCGCGGGCCAGCTGGCCGAAGACCGTGTTGACCGAGCTGGCGGTGGCCTTTCTGAGGTCGATGACCCCGTACTCGCTGCCGCCGTAGTTGGTGACAGGCGCTCCGCCGATGTCGATGCTTGCGGGGCCGGCATAGGCGGTGCCCTCGGTGGCGACACCCGACTCGAGCGCAGCGGCCAGCGTGACCACTTTGAAGGTGGATCCCGGTGGGTACAGGCTGTTGCTGGCGCGATTGACGAGCGCCGCGTCGGTGCCCGCGTCCGTGAGTGTCTTCCACTGCTCGTCGACGCGTGCCGGTTCGTAGGTGGGACTCGACGCCATCGCCAGCACGGCGCCCGTCGTCGGGTCGAGCACGACCACCGCTCCGCGGCGGCCGCTGAGTGCGGCCTCGGCGGCCGCCTGGACGCGCGAATCGATCGTGAGGCGGACGTCGTTGCCGGGGACCGACATCCCGGCGGCTGATTCGATAAGGTCGGCGAACGAGGCGAAGTCGCTCTGCCCCGCGAGCGTCTCGTTCGCGGCGGCCTCCACGCCCGAGCGTCCGTAGACGGTGCTGTAGTAGCCCAGCACGTGGGCCGCGAGCGCGCCTTGCGGGTACTGCCGCACGTAGACGCTCCCGCTGGGAACCGACTCGGCCAGGACCACACCATCGGCGGTGATCACCGCGCCGCGGTCCTGTCGCTGCTCGGCGGCCAGGCCGCGGGTGTTCGCGGGGTTGGCCGTAAGCGCGTCGGCCGCGATCACCTGCACGTAGGTGAGGTTCACCGTGAGCGCGACCATCAACGCGGTCACCAGCCAGCCCACGCGTACGAGCCGGCGCGTCAGCGAGAGCCTGCCGAGAAGCCCGGCTCCGCCGCTCACGATGATCTCGGTCTCGCTGCCGGTGCCCGCGTCGCCCGCGCGCATGAGCAAGCCGAGCAGGATGAAGTTGGAGAGGATGGAGCTGCCGCCGTAGCTCACGAACGGGAGCGTGATGCCGGTGAGCGGGATGAGCCGGGTCACGCCGCCGACGATCACGAACGCCTGTAGCCCGAACGTCGCCACGAGTCCGGCGGCGGTGAGCGCGGCCACGTCCGAGCGCGCCCGTGAGGCTGTACTCAACCCCCTGAGGCAGAAGACGAGGTAGGCGATGATGAGCCCGGCCCCGGCGAGCAGGCCGAGCTCCTCGGCGATGGCGGTGAAGATGAAGTCGGTCTCGACGAACGGGATTCGCCCGGGCAGACCGTTGCCCACGCCCACGCCGAGAACGCGCCCGGCAGCCAGCGCAAACAGCGACTGCGCGAGCTGGTAGCCGCGTCCCGCTGCATCCGCGAACGGGTCGATCCAGATGGCGATGCGCGTCTGGATATGGCCGAAGGTGAGGTACGCCGCGCCCGCGCCCGCCGCGAAGAGCCCGAGGCCGACGAGCACGTAGCCCGGACGGCCGGTGGCCGCGTAGAGCATCACGAGGAACACGCTGAAGAACAGCAGGCTCGAGCCGAGGTCCTTCTCGGCCACGAGCACGACGAGGCTGATCGCCCACATGGCCACGAGCGGGCCGAGGTGCTTGGCGGGCGGCAGCCACACGCCGAGTTTGCGTGTGGTGGCCACCGAAAGCACCTCGCGCTTCTCGGCCAGGTAGGCCGCGAGGAAGAGCACGATGAGGATCTTCGCCACCTCGGCGGGCTGGAACGACAGCCCCGCGAAGCGCAGCCACAGCTTGGCGCCGTTCACCTCCACGCCCACCAGTGCGGGCAGCACGAGCAGCACGATGCCCGCGATGGCGATGGTGTACTTGTAGCGCGCGAGCCGCTCGATCGAGGGCACGAAGGCGAGCACCGCGACGAGCGCCACCACGCCGGCGAGCACCCAGAGCACCTGGCTTGCGGCAAGTGTGGGGTCGAGTCGCGTGATGGTGGCCAGGCCGACGCCGGTGAGCAGAAAGGCGATCGGCAGCAGGGAGGGGTCGGCACCCCGGGCGAGGAAGCGCGCCCCGGTGTGGGCGACGAGGAAGCACGCGAGCAGTCCGACGGGCACCGCGATGTCGCTCCATGCGAGTGAGCCACCCTGCGCACCCTGCACGAGCACGAACAGCAGCAGCACCACGGGGGCAGCGGCGAGCAGGAGGAGCAACTCGGTATCGCGTCGGCTTCGCATGGGAGCCCCCTACGGTGCCGGCGCGGGCGTGGTCTCGGCTGCGATCTGCGCGCGGTATCCGTCGAGCAGGCTCCGGGCGGTCTCCAGGCCGTCGACCCGGACGCCCTTCGAGAGGCGGTTCGCGGTGATGGCATCGAGCGAGGTGACCGCCACGGTGGTCTCCTCGGAGCGCCAGCTGAGTGACAGACCGGCAAGATCGCCCGGCACGCCCTCGTAGACGACCACCACGCCGTTCTCGGCGATGAGGTACGCCTGGGACCGCGCGTAGGAGGTGGCCGCCCACGCGGCTGCGCCAACGACCGCCACCGCAGCGAGCACCCACAGCACGCGCGCAGTCCATCGCGGCGCGCCGGGCTGGCGCGGAGCGTGTCCGGGCCGTCCGCCGATATCGACCACGACCGCCGTGACGTTGTCGGGGCCTCCGGCGGCCAGCGCCTTGTCCAGGAGCATGTCGACGGCATCCTGGGTCGTTCGTGCCGAGGCGAGCACGCGCGCGATCTCGTCGTCGGCCACGACGCTCGTGAGGCCGTCGGTGGCGAGCAGCAGCCGGTCGCCGCCGGCGGCTTCGGCTTCGAACGTGTCGACGAGCATGTTGGGGTCCGAGCCCAGCGCGCGGGTGATCACGCTGCGGTTGGGGTGGTGACGTCCCTCCTCGGCGGTGATCTGACCCTGGCGCACCAGATCGGCCACCATCGAGTGGTCCTGCGTGAGTTGCTCGAGTGTGCCGAGGTGAAGAAGGTACGCCCGGCTGTCACCCACGTGGGCAACCGCGAGGCGTGTGCCGTCGACCATCACGGCGGTGAGCGTGGTGCCCATCCCGGTGCGGCCGCGGCCGCGCTCAGCGGCTTCGATCACCGCGGCGTTGGCGTGGCGCACCGCACGCCCGAGGGCCTTGGCATCGGCCACTCTTGGCGCATCGTCGAGTAGCGTGTCGATCGCGATCGAGCTCGCGATCTCGCCGGCCTCGTGCCCGCCGAGCCCGTCGGCCACCGCGAACAGGGGCGGCGCCACGAGGAAGGCGTCCTCGTTCGCGGTGCGCACAAGCCCCACATGGCTGTCACCCGCGTACTCCTCGGCGTAGCGCGCGCTCACAGGCGGACCACCTCGAGCCGGTTCTGTCCGAGCTCGATCACGTCGCCGGCGACGACCGGCAGAGGACGCGTCGCCGGCTGACCGTTCACGAGCGTGCCGTTGGTGGAGCCGAGGTCCTCGAGAAGGTACCCGTCGCCGGCCGGCACGATCTTGGCGTGCGTGGAGGAGACGAAGTCGTCGGCGATCACGAGATCGGCGTCCGGTGAGCGGCCGATGATGACCGGTCCGGCGAGCGGGATCGAGATTCCCGTGATCTCCCTGGGGCCGTGCGTCACTCTGAGCGCGAGCCCCCGGCGTGCCGTCTTGGTCTTGCCGCCGCCCACCATGCCGATGCCGGTCTTCACCGTGGCGTAGAGGAACAGGTAGAGCAGCGCCAGCAGAACGATGCGGCCGAAGAGGAGTACGACGTCGATCACGGGTCTCAGTCCTTCGGCGCGTGGTAGATGAGCCGGGTAAGACCGATCTCGATCACGTCACCATCGGCGAGCCGCGCCCGCTCGACAGGCGCGCCGTTCACGCGGGTGCCGTTGGTCGATCCGAGGTCTGAGATCGCCCAACCCTGCTCGAGGCGGATGAAGGCGGCGTGGCGCCGCGAGACGTTCGCGTCGTGAAGCTGGATCTGGCACTCGGCGAGGCGACCGACGATGACCTCGTCTCCGCCGAGAACCACGTCGTGGGCGATGTCGCCGACCGTGACTGTGGCAAGACCACTCGCGCCGGCGGGGGCGTCGGGCAGCCGGACGTCAGGGCCTGCGTCATCATCGGCGGGCTCGGCGAGGGCGGCGCTCACACGGAATCGGCCGAGGCGGAGGTCATCGTGCACCGCGAAGGTCACACGAGGCCGCGCGGACAGGAGATAACCCTGCTCGCGAGCCTGGTCCACGAGATAGGTGGCGAGCTCGCCCGCGAGCACCGGCTTGAAGGTCCGGAGCGCCTCGTCGTCCTCACGCGAGAGCGCCACGGTGTACGAGGTGGGGCCGTAGACGGTGCCCACGCCCAGCACGCGTCCGTCGTCAGCGGCCCGTGCGAGTGCGCGCGCTATCTCGACCGGCTGCACCGGCGAGCGGAACGCGCCCGCGAACAGGCCTTCGATGCCGGAGGCGATGCGGTCTTCGAAATCGGAGAGGATGCCCATGTGCCTGCGCAAACGTCGGCGACTGCCAGCGGACTCCTCATGATACCAGGGGGTGCGACACCACCGCTCAGGCGTCAGCATGCTGTTGCGTGGACCGGTGGCGTCCGGGGCTGGCCCCTACTCCTCTTCGGGTCGCATCGGTGCGCCGAGCACGGTCACCACGAGTGCGATGCCGATGCCGAGCGTGAGGTCGAGAGCGAAGGCCTCGGGGCCGAACGAGCCGCTGAGCCAGCTCCAGGCGGCATACCCGCCGAGGAGCGCGCCGCCTCCCGCCAGCACGCCCGCGAGCGCCCCGGTGCGCGTCGCCCGGCGGCAGCCGAGTGAGGTGAGCGCCCCCGCAAGCATCCAGGCGAGGACCACGACGCCCGCACCCGGAGTGAACAGGCGTGACACGGGGTCGATCGCCACGAGCACCGGCCTGAGCGGATCGCTCACGTAGGTCGAGCACACAGAGAGCAGCGGGGACTCCGAGCCGGATACGACCGCCGCGGCCATCACCGCCAGCGCCGTGACCCCGGAGGCCAGAGCGGCCACCACCGGCGGATACACGAAGCCGAGCAGCAGCGGTGCCGCCGGCGCGGCGCGGACCAGACCCAGCACCGGCCCCATCACCGGTGCGAACGCGTCGGTCCTGCCCTTGCGCCCGCGGGCCATCCAGAAGGCGGCGAGGACCAGGCCGATGACGAGTCCGGTCGCCCAGCCCAGCGAGATCGCCGCTCCGATCGCGAAGAGCCCGAAGCCCAGTGCGGCGCCGAGCCCCGGTGCCAGTGCCGCCGCCAGCGCGACCACGGCTGCGGCCACCGCGCGCGCGGGCCGGTCGAGCCCGAGGCCCTCCATGGCCGAGTACGCGAGCCATGCCGACGCAACCGCCGCTACAACGCGCCTGAACGCGCCTGTGTATGGTGCGAGCCGATCCCAGAGGCCGAGGGGCGTGTACCCGGTCTCATCATCCACATCGTCGAGCCGGTCCTCCAGGAGAGCCGCGAACGACGCGCGGCCCGCCTCGGCGTCGCCCAGGTACGGCATGAGCGCGGCGGTGAACTCGGCTACCGTCTCGTAGCGCTCATCGGCGTCGGCCGCGAGTGCGGCGATGAGAACCGCGTCGATGGCCCGGGGAAGGTCGGACTCGAACTCCGAGGGGAGCGGGAGATCGGCCACCTCGATCCTGAACAGCGAGCCCTCGGGCGTGTCCGCATCGAACGGGTTCGCATCGGTCAGCACCTCGTACATCAGCGCTGCGAGCGCCCAGCAGTCGGTGCGCTCATCGAGCTGCTCCGCGCGGACCTGCTCTGGCGGCATATAGCCGATGGTTCCCGCCACACCCGATGCGTGTCCGGTGATGTCGGTGAGCGCGGACACGCCGAAGTCCGCCACCTTGACCCGCCCGTCGCGCGTGATGAGCACGTTCGCGGGCTTCAGGTCGAGGTGCAGCACGCCGTTGGCGTGCGCGAAGTCCACCGCCGCGGATACGCCCGCCATGATGGCGGCCGCCTCGTCGAGCGTGAACGATTCGCCGGTCGCATCGAGCACCTCGGCGATCGAGGCGCCGTCCAGGTGCTCCATGACGATGAACGCTTCATCGGCATCGGTGTCCCATTCGTGCACCGTGACGATGTTCGGGTGGTTCAGCATGGCGGCGGTGCGCGCCTCAGCAAGCCCTGCGGGCCGCGTCACCGCGCCGCGCGTATCGCGCGGCAGCGGGAGACGCTTGATAGCCACACGGCGCGCCATCTTCGTATCGAACGCGAGCACGACGGAGCCGTGTCCTCCGCTGCCGAGATCGGCGAGCGGCCGATACCGATCGAGGATGAGCGGCTCTTCCACCGCCTACCTGCCGACGATCTCCACGAGCGTGAGCTCGAAGGTGAGCTCCTGGCCGGCGAGCGGGTGGTTGAAGTCGAGCGTCACCGTCTCGTCGCCCACCTCGGCGATCGTGGCGGCGGCCTCCTCGCCGTTGGGGCCCTGGAGGCCGACGACTATGCCGACGACCGGCTCCATGTCGCCGAAGGCCTCGCGCGGGAACTGCTGGAGGGCCTCGTCGTTGCGCGGACCGTAGGCGTCTTCGACGCCGAGCGTGACGGTCGCGGACTCGCCGACGGCCAGGTCGCTCACGGCCGATTCGAAGCCGGGGATGACCATGCCGTCACCGAGGGTGAACTCCAGGGGATCGCTCCCCGTGCTGCTATCGAACTCCGAACCATCCGCAAGGGTTCCGCGGTAGTGCACGCGAACGGTCTCGCCGGACTGTGGCTTCACGATGGGGGTACTCCCGTCTCGAGGGGGCTCGCTTCTGTGTCAGCCCACACTCTACCGCACAGGAGGTCAGCGCGGGCACGCGGCGTTGCCCGAGTCGGTCCTCCCTGATAGAATCTCCACCTGCACCACACGCGGGTGTGGCGGAATGGCAGACGCGCATGGTTCAGGTCCATGTGGGGGCAACCCCGTGAAGGTTCAACTCCTTTCACCCGCACCAGTGACACCAGACGGCTCCGCGCCCTTCAGGCTGCGGGGCCGTTGTCGTGTGCGGTCGTGTTGCGCGCCGACCGAACGCTTCCCGGGGGTGGAATAGAGTCCCGTAGGCATCGGGGGAGGGTGCAGCGATGAGCGAGGACATGCTGTTCATCTTGCGCGACGCGTTCACCATCGCGGGCAGGGGCACGGTGCTCTCGGGCGATCTGGTTGCCGGGTCGGTCGCGATCGGTGACGAGGTCGTGGTGACGGGCCCGGGCGGGGAGACACACGCCGTCCGAGTGACCGGTGTGGAGCGCGATCGTAAGCTGCTCGATCGCGCCTCGGCAGGAGCGGGGCAGGTGGGCCTGCTGGTGGAGGGCGTGACGAGGAGCGACGTGACTCCGGGCTCCTCCGTCCGTGCGGCAGCCACCGTGGTAGCGCCCGCGCCGACGGCGGTGCCCGCCGCATGGCTGGCAGACCCGACGGGACGGCACCAGTTGCGCTACTGGGACGGCACCGTGTGGACCGGGCATGTCGCGGATGCGGGCGTAGCTGCCGAGGACCCGCTTGTGCCGGCGGCGCCCACGGAGCCATCGGGACCTGCGGCCGAGCTGGAGCGGTTGCACGCGCGTGTGACCGAAGTGCTCACAGCGGCCGGATCCGGGGCGTTCGCCCACCTGAAGCTCGGCATCGAGCCGGCGCAGATCCCCGAACGCGTCATCTCGCTCGGCTCCGAGCTCGAGCGCGCGACCCGGCCCGGCAAGGCGCTCGACATACTCCACGAGCGCGCCGCCATCTTCCAGGCACTCGGCATGCAGACAGAGGCCGATCGAGACCGTCTCGCGTGGGCCGCCATCAAAGAAGGGCACTCCGGGCTGAGTCGCACCTCGAGGGAGTGGGCCGCCGGGATCTTCGGCCTTGCGCACGGTTCCACATTCGTCGCGGCGTACGACCTGTCCGTGAAGGACGAGGGCAAGAAGGTGCGCGTCCCGCTCATGCGCGCGGGTAGGGCGGTCGCGCTCGGGTACTGCCCGAAGTGCGGGAGCGTGCAGCGGCTGGACGAGCGCCTGAAGTGCTCGCGGGGCCACGGCGGCGCGCAAGACATCGCGTGTGTCGTTCCTGCCGACGTGGATGAGGTGTGGGCCGCCCTGCAGGCGGCACATCCCGACCTCTGATCTGCGCCGCGAATGCTCGGCAGACGGACGTATCCGGAGTGATTCCGAGGGGTACACTTCTAGCCAGTGTCCCGAATGGGACGTCGAGAATGGGGGAGACGGTGGAAGCAGTCGTTGGCATGCTGGGGGTGGTCGGGGCGGCGATGGTGCTGTTCCTGATCATGGTGGGCGTGCTCTGGTTCTTGCTCGGAGTGCGGATCATCCGCTCTGACCGCGTGGGGATCGTCGAGAAGTGGTGGTCACCCAAGGGATCTCTGAAGGACAACATCATCGCCCTCAAGGGCGAGGCGGGGTATCAGCCGCTCGTCATCCGCGGTGGCATCCATTTCAGGACGCCACTGATGTATCGCGTGCACGTGATGCCGCTCATCACCATCCCCCAGGGCAAGATCGGCTACGTCTTCGCTCGCGACGGGCAGCCGCTGGAGCCACAGCAGACCCTTGCGCGCCTGGTGGACTGCAACTACTACCAGGACGTGATGGCATTCTTCGCCAACGGTGGTCAGCGCGGCCCGCAGCGCCAGATCCTGCGTGAAGGCACTTACGCCTTCAACCTCGCGCAGTTCGTCATCATCACGGAGAGCCGCACGTTCTTCCTGCCGATGGGCAGCCGCGATGAAGAGAGCACCATCGAGTCGATGGCGCAGTACCTCCACAGCCTCAAGGGCTTCGACCCGGTCGTCATCCGCGGTGCCGATGACCGCACCGGCATCGTCACCATTCACGATGGACCCTCCCTGCCCGGGGGCGACATCATCGCCCCGGCGGTGGGCGACGTTGCCGCTGATCCCAACTACCACAACAGCTTCCAGAATCCCGAGCGGTTCCTGGCGGCGGGCGGCTTTCGCGGACGCCAGTACCAGGTGCTCACAGAAGGCACGTACTTCATCAACCGCCTGTTCGGTACGGTCGAGGTCATCCCGAAGATCACGGTCCCTGTCGGTTTCGCGGGCGTGGTCGTGAGCTACATCGGCCCCAAGGGCGCCGACACCTCGGGCGAAGAGTACCGGCACGGCGAGCTCGTGCCGCAGGGTAACCGCGGCGTGTGGAACGAGGCACTGCTCCCCGGCAAGTACGCCTTCAACACGTACGCAGGAAGCATCGTCATGGTGCCCACGACCAACATCATCCTGAAGTGGGTGCGCGGAGACAGCGGCGAACATCACTACGACGAGAACCTCGCCGAAGTGAACCTCATCACCAAGGACGCGTTCGAGCCGCTGCTGCCACTCTCGGTAGTCATCCACATCGACTACAAGAAAGCACCGCTCGTGATCCAGCGGTTCGGCGACATCAAGATGCTCGTGAACCAGACGCTCGACCCTATGGTGTCGGCGTACTTCAAGAACATCGGTCAGACCAAGACGATCATCGAACTCATCCAGCAGCGCTCCGAGATCCAGAAGAACTCATCGGTGGAGATGAAGGAGAAGTTCGGGCACTACAACCTGGAGCTCGAAGAGGTCCTGATCGGCACGCCGCACTCGGCGGCCGGCGACGACCGTATCGAGACGATCCTCATGCAACTCCGCGACCGGCAGGTGGCCTACGAGAAGCTCGAGACCTTCGAGAAGCAGCGCATCGCCGCCGACAAGGAGCGCGAGCTCAAGGAGGCGCAGTCCATCGCCGAGCAGCAGACCGCGCTCACCCAGTCGCAGATCAATATCCAGGTGCAGGAGAACCAGGCGCGTGCCGAGCTGCAGCGTGCGATGCAGGACGCGGAGCGCGTCCGCACGCTCGCCAAGGCCGACGCTGACAGAGTGAAGACGCTCGCCGACGGTGACGCGCAGAAGGTCAAGCTCATGGCCGAGGCCGATGCCACCAAGGTCGAGATGATGGCTCAGGCGGATGCCACGCGCGTTAAGAAGATCGGTGAGGCCGATGCCCTGCGCGTCAAGCTCATCGCCCAGGCTGACGCCGAGAAGGAGGCCAAGGTCGGTGTGGGCAAGGCCATCGCCATCGACGAGCAGGTCCGCGCATACGGCGGCCCACAGCTCCAGCTCATGCAGGATGTGATGACCAAGCTCGCGGCGGCGATCGAATCCTCCAAGGTCCCGATCGTCCCCAGCACTGTCGTGAACATGGGCGGCGAAGGGGGCGATGGGAGCGGCTCGAGCATGAACGCCTTCGGCCTGTTGATGGGCCTCATGGCCACCGACAAGCTCGGCGAGTTCACCGCGGCTGCCGAGCGACCCATCGACCCGTCGCAGCTGCAGATGGTCGCCGAGATCAAGAAGCAGATGCGCGACCAGGCGGCCGCCGAGACCAAGCAGCCGGCGAAGCCGGCGCCCGAGCCACCCGCGCCAAGCGCGGAGGTCTAGCGCAGCACGTGTTTCGATGAAGAGGCCCCGCTCCGGCGGGGCCTCTTTGCGTGCTGGCGTTGTTTTCGCTTCGCCAGGAGACGACAATGTGCGAGAGGTGTGCGAAGGGAGCCGATCGTGCTTCGGCGAACGGTACTCATAGGCGTTGCTGTCGTGCTGACCATAGCCATGGTGGGCTGCAGCGTGGCGGACGACGAAGTCATCCCGGCCGAGACCGGGACCGACGTCGGCGCCCCCAACGCGGCCGGCGGGACGGTCGACCCCGGCGCGCTGCTGACGCCGGCCGACGTCGAGGCGGTCTCGGGACTGGCGGATCTGAAGGTCGTCGCGTACGATCCCGCGATCGGCGCAGGCGGTGACGTGAACATCGCCACCGCTGACGGACGGCTCGTGGCGATGCTGGTAGTGGAGGGGCTGGAGACCTGGGATGCCTGGCTGACCGACGGCAACACGGTGAGCGAGCCGGTGACGCCGCCGGTGGGCGATGAGTCGTTCATCGGGCCGAACCCGGATGTGTCGTCGAGCGTGTACATCTTCGGTTTCCGCAAGGGCGACGTGGCGATCGTGATCGACACGTACTTCGACGCCAACGGCGAGGTCATACTGAGCATCGATCAGTTGCGCGAGATAGCCGAGATCATCGCCGCCCGACTCTGAGGCGGCCGTTACCTGTTCGGAACCACCTCGGGGGCAGGGATGCCGCCGGTCGTGTCGTACACTCCCCTGTGGGCCCGAGTGGTCCGACCATGGTTAGGACGTGCCATTCATGCTTTCTGAACGCATCGTCACCGGTGCGCTGCGCATACTCAACAGAAGCTACCTCGGCCAGCAGCCTGCTGACGTGACGCGGCTGCCTGTTCCCGAACCGGGCAAGCAGTACACGCTGTACCTCCACATCCCGTTCTGCGAGCGGCTCTGCCCGTACTGCTCCTTCAACCGGTTCCTCTACGGCGAGGAGCGGGCGCGCACGTACTTCAAGGCACTGAGGACCGAACTCGAGCGCTCGGCCGACTGCGGCTATCACTTCGCGACGCTGTATATCGGAGGCGGGACCCCGACCATCCTCGTGGACGAGCTGTGCGAGACCATCGATCTCGCCAAGCGCCTGTTCCCCGAGATCAAGGAGGTCTCGGCGGAGTCGAGTCCGAACCACGTCACCGACGAGACGATCGACGCACTCAAGGACCGCGTCGACCGCTTCAGCGTGGGCGTCCAGAGTTTTGATGACACGCTGCTCAACCAGATGGCCCGCTACGACAAGTACGGATGTGGTGAGAAGGTCTTCGAGCGGGTGCAGCTGGCCGCCGGACGCTTCCACTCGCTCAACGTCGACATGATCTTCAACTTCCCGAGCCAGAGCCGGGCCATCCTCGAGCGTGATATCGAGCTCGTGAAGGCGACGGGTGCGAACCAGACGACCTTCTACCCGCTGATGGCCTCTCCTAAGAACCGCCGCGAGCTTGCCCGCACGATCGGCGCGATCGACTTCGCGCGCGAGGCCGAGTACTACCGCATCGTCTGCGACGGCCTGGCGCCCGAGTTCGAGCCTGCCTCGGCATGGACCTTCTCGAAGGAGAAGGGCGGCATGATCGACGAGTACATCGTCGACTACGACGAGTACGTCGGCCTGGGTTCGGGAGGGCTCTCGTTCATCGGCGGGCGCATCTACAACAACACGTTCTCCCTTGCGGACTATGCCGCCCGCATCGATAGCGGCCAGAGCGCCATCGCCAAGATGGGCAAGCTCTACGGCCGCAAGGCGAGGATGCGCTACCGCTTCGTGACCGATCTGTTCGGCCTGAGACTCGACAAGGAGCGCTTCCTGCGGGACTTCGGCGTTCCGGTGGAACGTGGCCTGTGGGCGGAACTGGCGTTCATGCGCATGGCCGGCGGTATCGCCACCGACACCCCGGAGGAGATCACCCTCACGATGCACGGCCGGTACCTGCTGCTCGTCATGATGCGCGAGACGCTCGCGGCTTCCAACGATCACCGCGATCACGAGCGCGAGTTGTTGCCGCCTGAAGAGAAGCTGTTGCTCAACGATGACGCGCTGATGGGGTGCGAGCCGGTGGGCGAGGAGTGCCCTGTCCCCTGTTAGTCCAGCGTCGCCGAAACCTCTGCGTGCCCCGGTACTTGGCATCCGCGGCTCCGAGGGCGACAATCGAGGCGGAGTTCCCGGTGCGGTGCCGCCGGGGCTGCAGGCCGTGGTCGTGATCGAGGGGCGCACGCCATGAGCGAGTTCTCACCCATACGCCACAAGTGCTTCTACTGGCGCGAGCAGCCGCACTACGACGATCAGTACGACACACGCGTGAAGAAGGGCCAGCGGCGTGTCGTGTGTTCCTGTTTCGTCGAAGGCGATACGTGGACGTATACCGAAGATGACGTCCCGGCTGACTGCCCCCAGAAGATGCACTGCCGCTACTACATCCATTTCGGCTGAGATGAAAGAAGCGGCCTCCCTCGTGAGAGGAAGGCCGCCCCGGAAGCCGACTCACAGCATTCGTTGCAGTCAGAGGCTCGTTCGAGTCAGCGGTTCCGCACTCAGTACTTGATCGAGAATCCGACGCCATGGACCACCTTGATATGGTATCCCGATCCGTGGCACTCGTTGCAGGTGCGCCAATCCTTCGCGCCGTTGGGTGATGCCGCTGCAACGACCTTGTTGCCCTTGCATGCCGGGCAGGTCTCTTTCTTGACCATCGAAGGCACCTCCTCGCTGACGCATCCGCTCGTCTTAAGCAATCTTCATTCCAACTCGCCACGAACGGTCCCGGTTTTCTCAGGAGATGTGCGCCAGTGTCCGGCGGTGCGGCGAGTCACTTGAGTGACGCCCAGGTAACGAATGAAGCCCAGCACGGCTTCGAGCACTTGTTGCATACGCGCAAGTAGACGATAGGTGGATGGAATGCATAGGGCGACTCGTAGCAGAGGATGACCGAGATAATGCTTGCACATGGTTCAGCGCGCAGTCTGCGCAGAACGGCAGAGACGCTGGTGCCGCACGTCGAGAGGGCTGAAGCAGCGATCGAGCCGCACGTGGATAGAGCGGTCGTGACGGTCGGGATCCTGTATCCGCTTGCGATGATGCCGCAGCTGTACAACGTGTGGGCACTCGGTCGCACGGCAGGACTCTCCGGGATCACCTACGGCATCGGACTCGCCGCGGCGCTGACATGGACCGCATACGGGCTCATCCACCGCAAGAAACCGATCTGGATGATCAACGCCATCTGGATCGGCCTGCACGGCGCGATGATTGCGGGACTGCTCCGATAACGCAGATCCGCCCCGTGCCGATCGGCCGCGCTGCGGGCATACTACCTCCAGAGGCTGTCGGCGCGGAGGGGGTAGCATGAGCGCCCGCAACACCAGACGCAGGGGGTCAAGGCCCGAGGACGCTGTGGGTCACACGCCGGAGGATCAGGCCGCCTTCGAGGAGCGCATCGATGTGCTCGAGGGCTACGCCGAGCTTGTGGACGAAGCTCGGCAAGCCGAAGGCGCGGCGGAGAACACCGGATCGAACGGGTTCGTGAGTCCCGGCACGATGACGGATTCGGATCCCATCAAGACGCATCATCGGAACCCGTGGGCCATCGGGCTTCTGATGCTCTCCCTGGCGCTGGCATGCGCGATCACTGTGGCGGTCTCCGCGTTCTACGGACGCGGCACCGATCTCACCGCCGGTCTCATGGGCGGCGACTCATCAGCGATCGAAGATATCGCACCTCCCGAGCCTGCGGAAACGCCGCATGAGGTGTTGCCCCCGGAGGTGTTCACGTACACATGTGCTGACTGTGGCGACACGAAGGTCGTTCAGGTTGCCCTCGACCTCAACAAGGATGCGCGCTACCAGTTCGCCTACGAGGCGGGAGGTTCGCGCATCGCGATCTTCACCGTTGTGGATGGGGCCGAGTACGACTCGATGGCTGCGGCACTCGAGGCCGAGTACGCCAGGGCGCTCGGCGAGGGCGAAGACGTCGAGGCGCCGCGATACCTCGACGACGTCGGAGAGGGCGGCATGGTCTACGGATCGACCGCCATCTTCCGCAGCCGCGGCGACTCGGGGATGCTGTGGGCGAACACCCTCACAGACGCCGGCGGGGACGCCTCGGTGACCATCACGCCCGAGGAGCTCGAGCGGCTCGCACGGATAGCAGCCCCCCGGATGTAGCTGCGACGCAGCAAGCCGGAAACGAACGAGGCGCTCCCCGGGGGGAGCGCCTCGTATTGCGATGCGGCGCGGAGCTTACATCGCTTCTTTGCTGGTCTCCTCGATCGCCTTGTCGATCTGCTTGCGAAGCACGTCGGGCAGGCCGGGGATGTCGATGTTCACGAATCCGCGCGTGATCATGGAGACCGCTTCGTCCTTGGGTAGTCCGCGCGTCATGAGGTAGTAGATCTCCTCGGCGGCGATCGGCGAGATAGCCGCCTCATGGCTGAGCTCTGCACCCGGTGCGCCCTCGCTCGCGAGATCCGGGATCGCCCACTGCGTTGACTCGGCGGACTGCACGATGCCGCGGCAGTCGAGGTGCGCCTTGCAGTCGTTCGTGCGACCGATGAGGCGTCCGCGCGAGTACACGGTGGACTGATCCATCGACACCGTGCGAGCCACCGCCTCGCTCCGCGATCCCTCACCGATGAGCTGCGCTTCGCTGCCGAGGTCGATGATGGAGTCTTTCAGGCCGTAGACGATCGAGTTGAACACCGCCGTCGAGCGCTTGCCCACGAGCTTGGCCACCGGGAAGGCCTGGATCGACTTCACCGGGGTGAGGAGCACGTAGTTGTTGATGTAGACGCCGTCGTCGTCCACCACCACGCCCGTGCGCGGGCGGACACTGAAGTCAGCCGCCCAGTTGTGCACCATCGTGAACGTGAGCTTGGCGCCCTTGCCGACGTAGAACTCGGAGATGCCGGCGTGCAGGCCCTCCTTGACGTCCACGTGCACGTTGCATCCGGTGATGACGTTCGCCTCGGCGCCGTCCTCCACGATGATGATGTTGTGCACGTTCTGGCTGACGTTGCTCTCGCTCACGAACAGGCAGGCCTGGATGGGCTTCTCGACCTTGCGGCCGGCCTTCACGCGGATGAAGTAGCCCTCGGTCTGATGGAGCGCCACGAGAGCGGTGTACTTGTCCTTGTCGGGCATGACGGCACGCCACCAGTACTTCTCGATCATCTCCTCGGGCCAGAGGCGAAGCGCGTCTTCCGTGCTCGTGATCTCGATGGCGTCGTCGAACGCCTTCTGGACCCGCTCGTAGATCGGCGTGCGGTCCATCTGGAAGTAGCTCGCCGAGCGGTCGCTCTCGTCGGCCATGAAGCCCGAGTGGATGACCGTCTCCTTGACCTGCTTCTGGAGGCTCTCGAGCGTCTCGATCTTCTGCTGCTCCGAGACGGTCTTGAACCGTGTGATGTCCACGTCGGGGCCAAGGGCGGCCTGCTTGTCGATGGCAGACTCCGCGGCGATGCGGATCTCTTCGAGGCGCGCGATGGCGCCGGGGCTCAGCTGAGTGTCTGGCATAGTTTGCACTCCACACATGCGTCGTAACCGTGGCTGGATATCTCTTCGATCAGGTCGAGCGGGTTGCCCTTGCAGGCGAGCCGGCCGCTGTAGAGCACGTGCGCCACATCGGCGTTCACGAACTCCAGGATGTGCCCGGTGTGCGTGATGATGAGTCCGGCGCGCGTGCGCTCGGAGATGCGGGCCTCGCCCTTGAGCAGCGCGTTCATTGCGCCGCCGACGACGGCGATGTTGTCGAGGTCCACGCCGCTCTCGGGCTCGTCGAACAGCGCGAGGTCGGGCATCTGCGCGAGGAGCTGGGCCATCTCGGAACGCTTCGCCTCGCCGCCCGAGAAGCCCATGTTCACATCGCGCTCAAGCATGTGACCGAGGTTCAGTTCCTCGTCGAGTCGGGCGATCGCGTCCTCGGCGACCTCGCCGCGCGCCGCCACCTCGAGCATCTGGCGCAGCCTCACGCCGCGTACCGCCGGCGGGCGCTGGAAGGCGATGCCGATGCCCATGCGGGCGCGCTCGTCGATCTCGAGATCGGCAAGGTCGACACCCTTGAATAGGATGCGGCCCCCGGTCACCCGGTAGCCGGGCATCCCGACGATGGTGTTGAGCAGGGTGGACTTGCCGCCGCCGTTGGGGCCGAGAAGGACGTGCGTCTCGCCCTCCTGGATCGTGAGGTCCACACCGCGCAGGATCTCGCGGTCACCCACGGAGACGTGCAGGTCCTCGATAACGAGTAATGGTCCGGGCAGTTCGGAGGTCATCGGTCACCTCGGTTCTTCGAAAGTCGAGGGGTCACAAAACGTCATACTACCCTTATGCGGGGGTACGCGGCATCACTGTAGCAGGATGCGAGCCAACGGGCGGAGGAGAAGGTGCGGAGTCCGGATCAGGCGGCTTTCGTCGAGCGCGTGTGGGAGCACTACCACGCGTGCGGCCGCGACCTGCCATGGCGTCGCACGAGCGACCCGTACGCGATCCTCGTCTCGGAGGTGATGCTCCAGCAGACGCAGGTGGCGCGCGTGGTCCCGAAGTACGAGGCTTTCCTCGCGGCGTTCCCCACGGTCGATGCGCTGGCATCCGCACCGCTCGACGGAGTGCTGCGCATGTGGAGCGGCCTGGGCTACAACCGCCGCGCGATCAGTCTGAAGCGTGCCGCCGAGGCGATCGTCGCCGGACACGGCGGGCGCGTACCGGACACACTCGAGGGCCTCACGGCGCTTCCCGGCATCGGCCACGCCACGGCCGCGCAGGTCCTGGCGTTCGCATTCGATGTCGGCGTGCCCTTCATCGAGACGAACGTCCGCAGCGTCTACCTGCACGAGTTCTTCGGCGATGCCGAAGACGTTCCCGACGCCGCGATCCTGCCGATCGTGGAGGCGACGATGCCTGCCGAGGGCGCGCGCGAGTGGTTCTGGGCGTTGATGGACTACGGTACGCACCTCAAGGCCACGCTGCCGAACCCGTCCCGGCGGAGTCGTCACCACACGCGGCAGGGCCGGTTCGAGGGCTCGAACCGCCAGCTGCGCGGGCGGTTGCTCGTGGCGCTCGCCGGGGGCGACGGTCTCGATGCCTGCGAGCTTGCGACGACGGTGCGCTTCGAGCCGGAGCGTGTGGACGCGGCGCTCGCGGCGCTTCAGTCCGAGGGGTTCGTGGTCTGCGAAGACGGCCGCTGGCGCATCGGCTGAACGCCGGTCGCCCGGGACGCGTCCTCCTCGAGGGTCGCTGTGGCCTCGGCCACCGGCATCCCGCGCTCGGCGGCGATACGCGCCGCATCGTCGCTCTCAACGCGGAGCACGCGCCCGGTACCGGGCAGGCATGCCGTCTTGAACCGGGCGGTGCCGAGCGAGGTCGCGATCTCGGCCACATCGCGGTCGACGAGCCGCCGCTGCGCTGCGATCATCCGCACGCCGAGCGTCCCGGTCTCGGTGATGATGCGCTCGGCGAGCCGTGGCGCCTCCTCAGCTGAGCTGAGCACACTCAGGAGCGTTCCCGCGCGCCCCTTCTTCATGACCACAGGTGTCTGCCAGACATCGAGCGAGCCGGCGTCGCGCAGGCGCCCGGCGGCCACAGCGAGTTCCTCGGGCGTGAGGTGGTCGATGTTCGTCTCCATGACGACCACGTTCTCATGCCCGGGTGCGGGGGTCTCGGTCTCGCCGATGAGCAGGCGGCAGATGTTGGGCGTGCCGAGGTCGCGCGTACCGAGCCCTGTGCCGACGCGCCGTAGCGTCATCGGCGGAAGAAAGCCGAAGCCTGTCACGAAGGTGGCGAGCAGCGCGGCGCCCGTGGGTGTGGTGAGCTCGCCCCCGGCCTGGCCGGGCACCGTGGGCATGTCGCGCAGCAGCAGCGCCGTCGCCGGAGCGGGTACGGGAAGCTCTCCGTGCTCGGTCTGGACCGTGCCGCCGCCCACTGCCACCGGCGAGGCCACCAGTTCGGTGATGCCCAGATCGTGCATCCCGAGCGCAACACCGAGCACGTCGGTGACCGTGTCGGCCGCACCGACCTCATGGAAGTGCACATCGTCGACGGGTACGCCGTGCACCTCGGCCTCGGCTGCAGCCAGCGCACCGAGCGCCGCGAGCGCACGTTCCCGCACGGCCTCGGGCACGTCGGCCGTGGTGAGCAGGCCGCGCAGCTCGCGCCAGTGACGCCGGGGTGCGCCCGGCTCGGTCACCGTGATGCCGATACCGGTAACGCCATTCGATGTGCGCTCGGCCACCGCGACCGTGACCCGGTCGAGCCCCATCGACGCCAGTGCATTGCGCAGCGTCACGGGGTCGAAACCCGCATGGACGAGCGCGCCGAGCAGCTTGTCTCCGGAGACGCCGGTTGAGCAGTCGAGGTAGCCGATCACGTCGCCGGCGCCATCATCTGGTTGATGCGGCTCGCCATGGCGGCGGCGCCGAAGCCGTTGTCGATGTTCACGACCGCCATGCCCGACGCACAGCTGTTGAGCATGCCGAGCAGCGCGGCGATTCCGCCAAGGTTCGCACCGTAGCCCACCGACGTGGGCACGGCGATCACCGGGCAGCTGACGAGTCCAGTCACGAGTGAGGGCAGCGCGCCCTCCATGCCGGCGACCGCGATGATCGCGTTGGCGCTGCGCAGAACGTCTTCGTGTGCCAGGAGCCGGTGCACACCGGCAACGCCGACGTCGTAGAGGCGGGTGACGCGGTTGCCCATCACTTCGGCGGAGATCGCGGCCTCCTCGGCCACGTGCTGGTCGGCCGTGCCGCCGGTGGCGACCACGATATGGCCGAGGGTGGGCCGCTCGGCCCGGCGGTCGACGAGCAAGATGCGCGACTCCTCGAAGTAGCGCGCGTCCGAGGCCACCTGCGCGACCTTCTGGAACTGGGCAGCACTCGCGCGCGTGCCCAAGAAGACCTCACCGTGCTCCAGGATCTCGCGCGCGATCGAGCGCACCTGCGAAGCCGACTTACCCTCGCACAGCACCACTTCGGCGAAGCCACACCGAAGGGCCCGGTGGTGGTCGATCTTCGCCTCGCCGGTGTCGGTGAAAGGTAGTGTCGAGAGAGCCTCGAGAGCGCTGTCGGTGCTCGTCTGTCCGGCTGCGACGGCGTCGAGAAGTTGGCGCAGGGCGTCAGGGTGCACGGAGCCTCCTAGCGTGGACACGCGGCCACGAATCGTAAACCGGTCACTGTTGGTTATACACTGTCACCACGAACTATAAGCGGAGGTCGCCTGATCGTGTCGGCATGGGGACGCATACAGAAGCTCGAGGTGTGGGCGCGCGCGATCCTGCTCGGGCGTGCAGCGGGTGCGATCTTCCTGGGTGCGATGTGGGCCTGGGCCGACCCCGCTCTTATCGGGCGTGCAAACCTCGTAGCAGGAACCGTCATCTGGGTCGTCACCAGCCTGGTGATGATAGTCATCGGGCTGTCGAAGCCGCAGCGCTCACTCACCCCGATGATCGCGGTGGCGGTGGCCGGCGATGCGCTCGCGCTCGCGCTCATGAACTCGGTCTTGATCGAGCACGGCGAGACCCTCTATGCCTGGTATGTGACGAACGCCGTGATCGCTGCCGCCGTCTTGCGAAAGCGCGATGCATGGATCGCCGGAGGGTTCCTGGCCGTCTCATGGATGCTGAGCTATGTGGGGGATCTACCCAGCCCGACCTTTGTCCACATCGCTTTCATGCTGACGAAGGCAAGCGTTCTGATCATGCTCGGGGCCATCATCTCCTTCGTCACGAGCAAACAGGACGAGAACCAGGCCCGGCTGGAATCGCAGCGTGCCGAGACGGACGCACTCAACGAGAAGCTCGAGCGCAGCGTGGCCGAACTGCGGGCCGTCACCGAGATCACCGAGCTCATCCACTCGACCCTCGAGGTGGAGAACGTCGGGCCGACGCTGCTCGACATCCTCGAGAAGCTGATCGACATCCCCGCCGGCTCTCTCTACGTCATCGACAAGGACAAGCAGGAGACGGTCTTCGCTGCCAGCAGTCTGGGTGGAGGCGCACCTGCCCGCTCCTACTCGGGGCTTGAGCTTGCAGGCGCGATGCCCGTGGGTTCGTCCGACGGCGCCCTCTCGTGTATCGAGCTCGTGGACCACAAGGACACGGTCGTGGTGTTCTGCTCGGACACTGACGCAATCGAAGCGCTCGCGCGTGATGACCGCATCGTGCTGCAGGCCGTGGCCTCCGAGCTCGTGGTTGCGGTGGAGAACTCGCGGTTGTACCGCCTGACCAAACGCCTCGCCATCACCGACGAGCTCACCGACCTCTACAACTACCGCTACCTGCAGCAGCGGCTTGATGAGGAGTTGGGCCGCGCCGTCCGCTACGACAAGCGGCTGTCGCTCCTGATGCTCGACGTCGATGATTTCAAACGCATCAACGATACGTACGGCCACATCGTCGGCGACCGTGTCCTGGCCGAGATGGGCCAGCTGCTCAAGAGCACCGTGCGCGAGGTGGACATCGTTGCGCGATACGGCGGTGAGGAGTTCACGATCATCCTGCCCGAGACGGACGCCTCCGGCGCGTTCATCGTCGCCGAGAAGATCCGGGAGGCGGTTGCGGTGCATCGCTTCCCCGATGCGGAGGGCGGCCGTTCGATCCATCTCACGGTGAGCATCGGCCTCTCCAGTTATCCGGTTCACGCCTCGGACAAAGAAGCGCTGCTGCGCTCGGCGGACGACGCCGTCTACCACGCCAAAGGGACGGGCAAGGACCGCGTGCGCGCACC
The DNA here is from genome assembly GCA_002423585.1 of Actinobacteria bacterium UBA6100. Classification (GTDB taxonomy): domain Bacteria; phylum Actinomycetota; class Coriobacteriia; order Anaerosomatales; family Anaerosomataceae; genus UBA6100. Next base: position 63,768 of record DIWS01000005.1, on the reverse strand, counting down.
GCGCCTTCGCCTGCGCCGGATGCCGCTTGCCGAGGGGACGACGGGGGAGGCCATCTCGTGACAACGGTCGCGTATCTCGGCCCCGCAGGGACCTTCAGTGAGATGGCGGCACTCTCGCTCGGCTTCGACGATGTCGCGCCGCTGCCGTGCGTGACGATCGCCGAGGTCTTCGAGGCGGTCGAGCGTGGCAAGGCCGACATGGGCGTGGTGCCCATCGAGAACTCCATCGAGGGTTCGGTGGTGGCGACACTCGACGCGCTCGTGTTCGACTCCTCGCTCGAGATACAGCAGGAGCTCGTGCTCGACATCCGCTTCGCGCTGGTAGCCGCGCCCGGCACGACGCTCGCCGACGTCACCTCGGTGGTAGCGCACCCGCAGGCGGGCGGCCAGTGCAGGCGCTGGCTGGAGCGCAACCTCCCCGGACGCCCGGTGACTGCGGCGAACAGCAATGCCGAGGCGGTGCAGACCGCAGCGAGTACGCCCGTCACGGCCGCGCTCGGACCGGCGCTCGCTGCCGAGATCTATGGCGCGGAGGTCCTTGAGGAGAACGTTCAGGACTACGCCGGCAACCAGACGCGGTTCGTGGTGCTCGGCCGTGGCCTCCGGAAGCGAACGGGTCACGACAAGACGTCGCTCGCACTGTTCATGAAGCAGGACAAACCCGGCGCGCTTCTGATGATCCTCTCCGAGTTCGCCTACGGCGACATCAACCTCACGAAGATCCAGAGTCGGCCCACGAAGCGCCAGCTCGGTGACTACATGTTCTTTGTGGATCTCGAGGGGCACGTGGACGACCCGCACGTGCGCCTCGCGCTTGATTGTCTCCGCCTCAAGCTGCGCGAAGTGAAGGTGCTCGGCAGCTACCCCGTAGCGCAGTAGCAGACGACATGAGGGGTTCGGTCTGCGCCATGCCTCCGTTCGTCGGGCGACTGGTGCATGCCCGCTGCCCCTCGGGCTAGTATGTCAGAGGGGGTCCGCCAACGAGGGGGGAGCGCATGACGGGACTGTCGGAAGAAGAACGCAAGGCGCTTTCGCGGGCACGCTTCGGTTCGCGTGCGGAAAGCTACCGGACGAGTGCGCTCCACGCGTCTGGCCCCGACCTCGAGCTCCTTCTCGAATGGCTCGACCCGCGGCCGGCCGAGCACGCGCTCGACGTAGCGTGCGGCGGCGGCCACGTGGCGCTCGCACTCGCACGCACCGGTGCGGATGTGGACGCGTGCGACCTCACGCCCGAGATGCTCGATGTCGCCGCCGCGCTTCTGGTCGAGCACGACTGCACCGCCACCTTCACGGTCGCCGATGCCGAGGCGCTGCCCTACGCGGACGGCACCTTCGACATCGTCACGTGCCGCATCGCCGCGCACCACTTCCCCGATGCGTTCGCGTTCTTCGAGGAGGTCGCACGGGTGCTCAAGCCGGGCGGCCGATTCGGATTCCAGGACCAGACGCTGCCGCCCGAGGGTACCTCGGCAGTGCTCACCGACGTCTTCGAGCGTACGCGCGACGTGAGCCACAACCAGGCCTACAGCATCGATGGCTGGGCGACACTCATCGAGCGCGCCGGGCTTGCGGTCGAGCGCACCGAGATCGTCGACAAGCAGCACGACTTCGTCGAGTGGACGAAGCGCCAGGACTGCGACGAGGCGACCGTCGCCGAGCTGCGACAGCTGATGGCCGAGGCGCCGAGTGGGATGCGCCGGTGGCTCGAGCCGGTCTACGACGACCACCAGCTCGTCTCGTTCCGCAACCGTCATCTGATCGTGCTCGCACGGAAGCTGGCATGAGGCGGTTCGCGACATACGCGTTCGTGATCGCAGCGCTCGCGCTCGCCGGCTGCACCGCCGTTCCGCGCGAGAGCACGCCCGTCGAGACCACGCCCGTCGAGGTGACCGAGCTCGACAGTGTCGAGGTCACCGAGTACGAGGGCGAGAAGCTCGACTCCTCAGACGCTTTCCGTGAGAACTCGATCGCGGGGCCGCAGGATGTGGATATCGCAACGTACGAGCTCGGCGTGACCGGGCTCGTGGACGAACCGGCCACCTACACGTACTCCGAGATCACGAGCGGTTTTCCCAACTACGAGAAGGTCGTACAGCTCGACTGCGTGGAGGGCTGGCGGGCCAAGGTCCTCTGGCGCGGGGTGCTCGTTCGCGACATCCTCGACGCGTCGGGCGTTCAGGCCGGGGCGAAGAGCGTGATCTTCACCGCGGTCGATGGCTACACCACGTCGTTCCCGGTGGAGTACTTCTACGACAACGACATCATCCTTGCGTACGCGATGAACGGTGCGCCGCTGCGCCCTGAGCGAGGCTTCCCGTTCCAGGTGGTGGCCGAGCAGAAGTGGGGCTACAAGTGGTGCAAGTGGGTGGCGGGGATCGAGCTTTCCGCCGAGGAGGACCCGGGCGGCTACTGGGAAGACCGCGGGTACTCCAACACCGGTGACCTTGACCGGCCGTACTACGGGGACTGAGCGAGACCGTGCTACACACCCCGTGCATTGCGGCACACTTGTCATGTTCGGTGCCCGGGGAACGGAGGAGCACATGTTCAAGGAGTTCAAGGAGTTCGCGCTCAAGGGGAACATGCTCGATCTGGCCGTGGGCATCATCATCGGCGGCGCATTCGGCGGCATGATCACCTCGCTGGTCAAAGACGTCCTGATGCCACCGATCGGCGCACTGCTCGGCGGCGTCGACTTCGCCAGCAAGATGTGGGTCATCAAGGAGGGCGCGACGGCCGCACCGTACGCGACTCCGGCCGCAGCTGCCGAGGCCGGTGCCGTGGTGATGAGCTACGGCGCGTTCATCAACACGGCGATCAGCTTCCTCATCATCGCGCTCGTGGTCTTCTTCCTGGTCAAGGCCGTGAACAGGTTTCGCAAGGAAGAGGAGGCCGAAGTCACCACCAAAGAGTGCCCGTACTGCAAGACCGAGATCGCGCTCGAGGCATCCAAGTGCCCGGCGTGCACGAGCTCGTTGTAGGCTGACCGGGCCTTCATGCGTCAGCGCACGAGGATGGCGCGCTTGCCGAAGCCGACGCGCTGCGCGAGTTCGTACAGGCGCTCGTCGGCTGTGGCCAGTGCCGCGTCGTTCTGGATCGCCGCAGCGATGTAATAGCAGTCGTACACCGGGTGGTCGTGCTCGAGGGCGACCACCATCGCCGCCGGCGTGAGCTCCCTCAGAGGAAGCAGGGTCGCGGCGATCGTCTCAAGCGCCGCGAGCGTCCGAGGGACGCCGGCGCCTGGCGTGATGCCGCGATGAACTCGCTTCCACACCACATTCGCGCACTCGGCGATCAGGAGTTCAGGGGCGAGGAGTGTGCCTGCGGCAGCGACAAGCCGTCGCGCATGGACCGAGCCCGGTTCTTCGATCACACACTTGATGGCGACCGATGCATCGAGCACTAGTGCGCTCATCGTTTGTCGCGATCCTCGCGGATCAACTCGGTGCTGTCGACGAGGGGTCCCCATTCCTGGGAGGCTTCACGCGACGCGTCCGCCAGCTTCAGCCACTCCTTCATGGTGAGCCGCGTCCCCGACTCCAGTACCGCGAGCGCCTCCTTCTGCACCGAGCGACCGTTGCGCTCCGCCTGCGCCTTGAGGCGCTCCATCACCGGGGCAGGGACGTTGCGCACGAGCAGGTCGGGCATGACCTCACGGCTCCTCGGGACGACCGATGATTGCATAATGATAGCACTCCCTCACATGAGCCGATGAAGCCATCATCGCAAGGGGTGCGTAGCCGAATCCGAACCGGATCTGAGCGATGTCCCAAGCGCGCGCCTACCACTCGAAGACGTGCTGCACCACCGCATTGAAGTCAGCGGCGGGGCCGCTGTCGCGTTCGAAGCGCCAGGCGTCGATCACCGCACGCCCCACCGGCTCGAAGTACTCTGCGAGGTATCGCTCGTATCCGGCCTCGCCGTAGCGCGCTATCGCCTCATGGATGAACGCCGAGCGGCTCATACCCGCCTCGGCGGCGCGGCGGTCGACGTCTTCCAGCATGCCGTCAGGGATGGAGATGGTGGGCTTGGCCATGGCGGGCTCCGGTGGTACGACTTCGGGTACCACCGAGAGCAGTACCGAGGTCTGACACGGTCAAGCGGTTGCCAGCTACTGCCGCACGCCCTCCACGGTCCAGCGCGCCGAATAGAGGTGCCCCTCGGCGTCCGAATCGATCGAGCCGGTCATCGCCGCCGAGAACGTGTCGTCGTCTCCGGCCGGCGAGCTGCCATTCACCATGATGGTGCTCACCCAGGTGTAGCCGTCCTCATCCGTGAAGGTGGCCGTGGCCTCGTACACCCAGCCGTCGCTGCCCATGGGCGTGAGCGAGCCGGTGTACTCGTGCCGGTCGGTGGTGAGCGTCATGCTCTCACCCGCCACCACGCACGACCACGTGGCGCCCGGCTGGTCGGCCGCGGGCGTCATCGCCGACTCGTCGATCTCCACGAGCTCGGTCGTGACGGTCCAGGTGCCGGTGAGGTAGGAGAGGTCGCGCGGTTCTGCCGAGGTGGAGCCGGAGTCGTCGGCCGGGGCCTCGGCGGGTTCGGTGGCCAGAGGTTCTTCGGCGGGCTCGGGCTCCGAGGCACAGCCGAAGGCGGTGAGGGCGAGAACGAGTGTGAGTGCGATGAGTGCGATACGGCGAAGCATGCGAACCACCCCCGAAAGGGTGTGTACCCAGGCACGGCGAAGTACTGGTGTACCCTTGTCTCCGGAGGTGTCATGGAAGAAGCAGGCCAGCGATACGATCCAGCCAATCGCGCGTCCATCGTCGCGTACGCCGAGCAACTGGTCGGCCATTCGCTGCGTGAGGTCCTCGATACCCTTCCCGAGGTTATCGACTTCTCCAGCCACAAGGGCGGGTTCGGTACCACCTTAGAGCGACACTACTTCGGCTATGAGCCCAACAACCGACCTGAGCCTGACTTCGCCGCGGCGGGAGTCGAGCTGAAGGCCACTCCGCTTCGCCGCTCAGGGAGGCGACTTGTCGCAAAGGAGCGACTTGTCCTCGGCATGATCGATTACATGACGATCGTATCCGAGGAGTGGGAGAGAAGCTCCTTCCTTCGGAAGAACGCCCACCTCTTGCTCGTGTTCTACCTCCATGAAGAAGGTTGTGATCCGCGCGACTTCGTCGTCAAGATCGTTCGCTTGTGGGAGTTCCCGGAAGCTGATCTTGAAGTCATCAGGGATGACTGGCAGAAGATCGTCGACAAGGTGCGCCAGGGCCGCGCCCACGAAATCTCGGAGGGCGATACCCTGTACCTGGCCGCCTGCACTAAGGGCGCGACCGGTGCCGACCGTCGGGGGCAGCCTTTCTCCACTGAGCCGGCTAAGCCCAGAGCACTCTCGCTCAAGGCCAGCTACATGAACTCGATCATCGCGGATAGCCTTGATCGTCAGGCCGCGGTTTCTGCAAGCGAGTTGCGTTCAGGCGGGACTTTCGAGGACATTGTGCACGGCCGATTCCTGCCCTACATCGGACTGACGGCCGATGAGATCGCGTCGAGGTTGGGCGTTCGCATCAAGCGAGGCGCGAAGAACTTCTACGCAGTCCTGACGAAGCGGATCCTCGGCATCGCCGCAGACAAGAAGGTTGCCGAGTTTGAGAAAGCGGGATTGGTTGTCCGCACTATCAGACTCAAACCGAACGGCACTCCAAAGGAAGCGGTCTCGTTTCCCGCTTTCGACTACTGTGATCTCGTGGAGCAACAGTGGGAATCGTCGGACCTTCGCGGTCAGCTGACACGCCGGTTCTTCTTCGTTGTCTATCAGCTCGATGAGAAGGGTGTGCCGACGCTGATTCGCACTCAGTTCTGGACCCCGCCAACGCACGATGTCGAGTATCACGCGCGCGAGTGTTTCGAGCGAACGGTTGAACTGATTCGAGAGGACAAGACGGACTACCTGCCAAGAAGCAGCGACAACGAGGTCTGCCACGTGCGACCTCACGGCCGCGACAGTCATGACCTTGTGCCCACTCCCGGCGGGGGGCTGGCGGTTCGCAAATCATTCTGGCTGAACCAGTCGTACGTCGCCCGACACCTTGTGGGCACGCAGGACAGCTAGCGCTGTTCGAGTACTCGCGCCAAGGAGATGACCACCTCCTCGGCAGCCTGCTTGAGACGACACTCCCAAACAGTCACGACAGTCCATCCTGCATCCTCGAGCTCTCGCCGCTTCCGCGCGTCGCGCTCGCGATTGAGCTCGAACTTCCGCTGCCAGAACTCCGAATGACTCTTCGGCTCAGCCGGTTGGCAGTGCGGACAGCGATGCCAGAAACACCCGTTGACGAAGATGGCGACCTTGCGGCCTGGGTAGGCGATGTCGGGATGTCCGGGCGCCTTCTTCCAGTGGAGTCTATAGCCTGGGTAGCCGGCTTCTCGGAGTAATCGACGTAGGGTCAGTTCGGGCGCGGTGTTCTTCCCCCGGTTGCCCCGCATCGACTTGGAGACCGCGGGGGAGGTGGGTTCAGGAATCGGTCCGAGTTGACTCGCCACGGTGTGTTGCCTTCTCGCCCGAGCACGTTACGGCCTCGGCCCTGATCGCCTTGCCGATTCGTGCAACGACACCCACAACCAGAGCGTTCCCCATCATGAACGCTCGCTTTCCGTCAGTCATACCGGTGTCAGTCCAGCCTCGCGGGAAGCCGTTGAGCTCCTCGAGTTCCTCGGGCACCAGTCTGCGGAGCTGTCCCGTGGCGGGGTCCTCGATCACGTGCTTGAAGCGGGACGGGGACGTGCCGCCTTCGCCGGTCAGGATAGTCCGGGCGGGGCGATCCAACGGGTCCGGAAAGGACATGCCGCCTTCGGAATAGCGGTACTCATGCCCGGTCTTCTTGTCGATGCGCGGCTCCGACTTCGCATCCTTGAGACGCTTCCATTGACCGATGCGGTCGGGCGAAACGAAGAACTGCTCCGGGACATGGGCGGTCCTTGAAACGACATCGCTCAGGTAGACCCTCTTGCCGGTGTGCACCGGAGTCACATCTCGCGTCCAGACCCGACCTTCAATCATCACCCCGGCCCTAAGGAATGGGGACTTGGACAGACCGACCCCGAATCGCTCGCTGACGTCGTAGGGATTCGGGTCGAGCGGCGGCATGTCAGGCTCGGGCGTCCGCTCTTTCTCGGCCCTGAGCTCCACATCGACACCCACCTTGGACACACGCAGCGACTTGGCCATCACGCCCGACACGTACATGCGGTCCAGGGGCTTCCATGCATACCCGCAGTGGTCCAGTTGCTGAGCATAGAGAAACACCCTGCGACGTCGCTGCGGGAATCCGTAATCGGCAGCGTTCACGACTCGCCACTCGGCCACATAGCCAAGCTGCGCCAGGCACGAGAGAATGATCGCGAAGTCGCGTCCCCGCTGCGCAGCGGGGGACTTCAGCAGACGGTCAACGTTCTCCAGCAGGACATGTGGGGGTCGCTTGAGATCGAGCATGTCGTAGATCGACCACCACAACACGCCCTTCTTCCCAGTGATTCCGTCGGCCATGGAGAGTGGCTTTGCCACGGAGTAGTCCTGGCAAGGGAACCCCCCGACGAGAAGGTCGAAGTCAGGAATAGCTAACTTCGCGTTCGGAGCTGTGACCACCTTCTCAATGTCCTCGCATACGTGTCCCTCCGGCCCGAAGCGGGCCTCGTAGCACTTCGAGGCATGCTGCTCGATGGTCGATGGCTCCCACTGGTTGCTCCAGACAACCTGCCACCCGCTCTTCTCGAGTCCCAGCCGAAAGCCGCCGACGCCGGCGAACAGCTCGGCAACTCGGAACTTGGGGGATTCGGTCACGGAGGGTGCCTCTCATTCGGGCGAACACATGTTCACATTGTACGGCTAGGTCTGACGCGGATCAAGCGGCAACCTGCTCTGAAGCCCGTGCTCTTCCTTCGCTTCAGAGTGGACTTCCGGCCTCCGTTTAGCCTCCGCTGACATTCCGCTTCGTCCCTCCCGCTACCCTCATCTCGGTGGCGCGCACCCCGCCACGGGGCTATACTCGGGATAGCCCACCCAGGGAGTCACGGTGATCACCAGAGTGCAGAAGTGGGGCAACAGTCAGGGCCTTAGGCTGAGCAAGGACGTGCTTGCCGCCGCCGGTATCGCCGTGGGCGACGCGGTGGACGTGAGCGTCCGCGAGCGCGAGATCGTCATCGTGCCCGCTCGGCGGGTGCGCGGCGGCGTCGACCTCACCCAGCTCGTGAGCGAGATTCCCGAGGACTACACGCCGCACGAGGTCGACTGGGGGCCTCCCTCCGGCCGCGAGGTCTGGTAGATGAGCGCCTACGTTCCGTGCAAGGGCGACTACGTGGCGGTCTCGTTCGACCCCCAGGCAGGTCATGAGCAGCAGGGACGTCGGCCGGCGCTTGTGGTGAGCAACGATCTGTTCAACTCGGGCACCGGCCTGTGCATCGTCTGTCCCATCACCCGCACGGACCGCGCATTCCCCTTCCACGTACGCATCCCCACAGGCGAAGACGTGGACGGCTGTGTGATGGTCGAACAGGTCAAGTCGATCGACTACCGCACTCGGCGCATGAAGCAGATCGGGAAGGCCTCAGACCCCGTTCTGGCCGAGACGCTCGCGATCCTCGATTCCTGCATCTTCTGAACTGGCGTTTGGATTCCGTTCAGCTCCCGCTAGCATCCGGGCGCTACGCTCGCTCCATCTTCGGCGGAGGAGCTGCGATGCCCAGTAGGGAGCTTCGTTGGCGTTGACCACTCGCAAGCCGACATTGGGGATGCCCATGGGTTATACTTTCGGTATGAAGACAGCCATCTCGATACCCGACGACCTCTTCGCGGTTGCAGATGCGCTCGCGCACGAGCTTGGCCAGTCGCGCAGCCAGCTCTACAGCAGGGCGGTTCGTGAGTACGTGGCGCGTCACTCGGCGGACAGCGTGACCAAGGCGCTCGATGAGGTCTGGTCGGACGTGCAGGTCGAAGACCGCGCTTTCGGCACGGAGGCGGCGCGGCGTGCTCTCGAGCGGACCGACTGGTGATCGCGCAAGGCGAGGTCTGGTGGGCCGACCTTGGCGATCCCGTTGGTTCGGCTCCCGGCTTCCGCCGGCCTGTCGTGGTGGTGCAGGGCGACTCGTTCAACCGCAGCCGAATCTCCACCGTGTTCTGCGTACCTCTCACGAGCAACCTGCGCTGGGCAGACGCGCCGGGAAACGTGCTGCTCGATGCGGCTGCCACGGGTCTGCCAAGGGACTCCGTCGCTAACGTCTCACAGGTGATCACGCTCGATCGCGCCGTGCTCACCGAGCGCGTCGGAGTGCTGCCCGCGCACAAGCTCGATCTGGTGCTCTACGGGATCGACATCGTCCTCGGCAGATAGCGGGCGCATCCTCCTCGGGTACGTTCTCATCGGGAGGCAATGCCCATGCCGCTTCACCTGAGAACGAGCCTCACGCACCCGTGGATCATCACCCACGGCGAGGCCGACGCGGTCCAGAAGCGGCTTGCCGCCGCCGTGGTCCTCCACCCGCTTCCCGCCGAAGGCCCCGGCAGCCCGGCGATCGCCGCCGGCGTGGACGTGGCGTACAGCAAGGACGGCACGCGCGCATGGGCCGTGGCCGTGGCGATGGACCGCGAGTTCCGCGTGCTCGCCACCGCCGTTATCGAGGGCGAGCCGGACATCCCGTACAAGCGCGGCTACCTTGCCTTCCGGGAGGGGCGGCTCACCATCGAAGCGCTGATGAGTCTCGGCTTGGAACCCGGCCTCGTGTTCTGCGACGGTCACGGCGTGGTGCACGAGCGCGGGTGCGGGCTCGCGTCGCACGTGGGCGTCCTGCTCGACGTGCCCACCGTGGGCGTGCCCAAGACGCCGTTCCATGCGATCGACCACGCGCCCGGTCCGCATCGCGGCGACTTCTACGTGCTCACCAAGGAGTGGGGCGCCGAGGGCGCGGCGGTGCGCCTCAAGGCGGGCTCCAAGCCGGTGTACGTGTCGCCCGGCCACCTCGCCGATCTCGGAAGCTCCGTGACGCTTGCGCTCGTGTGGTCGAGCGGGCGCCACCGCGTGCCGGAGCCACTCTCGGCGGCGCACACGCTCAGCGTGACGTCGCGTGGGGCGGAGTGAGGTCCGGTTACGATCCGATGCACGGGGAGTTGAGGTCCCGGCTGTACGCTCCTCTGGTCTGTTGCGAGAGGAGCTCCCCGTGCCTGCGAACCTGCTCGAGTCGCCCGATGATGATCGGGCGCTGCTTGGCGGCATCAGCGGTCTGATCGAGGCCGCCCGCACGCGCGCCGCAGCGGCCGTGAACAGCGAGCTCGTGATGCTCTACTGGAGCATCGGCAAGCGTATCCGTGAGGACGTTCTCGGCGGCGAGCGGGCGGAGTACGGTCAGGCGGTGGTGAAGCGGCTCGCGGAGCGGTTGACGGAGCGGTACGGGCGGGGGTACAGCAGGAGCAACCTGCTCCGAATGGTCCAGTTCGCGGAGGTTTGGCCCGACGAGGCAATTGTCGCGCCAGTGGCGCAACAATTGCCATGGACCAGCATCTGCATCGCGCTCGGCCTATCCGACCAGCACAAACGCGACTTCTACCTCACGTTCGCCGCGCACGAACGCTGGTCGAAGCGCACGCTCCGCGCGAAGATCGACGACAAGCTCTACGAGCGCACGATCGAGGCCCGGGGAGGCGTCAACGGACTCGAGGAGGAGCTCGCCGCGCTGCGCCACACCGGCTTGGCCCCCGGTCTCGTCTTCCGCGAACCGTACGTGTTGGACTTCCTCGAATTGCCGCCTTCGCATTCGGAGGCGGTGTTCGAGCGCGCGATCCTCGACGATATGTGGCGCTTCATCGTCGAACTCGGTGGCGGCTTCGCGTTCGTAGACCGGCAGAAGCGCATCACAGTGGACGGCGACGATTACTACCTGGATCTGCTCTTCTACCATCTCGGCATGCGTTGCTTCGTGGCGGTTGAGCTGAAGACCCGCAAGTTGCAGCCCAGCGACTACGGTCAGATGCTCCTCTATCTGCGGTGGCTCGATGCCAACGAACGAGGGCCGGCCGATGAAGCGCCGGTCGGACTCATCCTCTGCACCGACAGGGGCCCGCAGCAGGCGCGACTCCTCGGCCTGAACGACGGGGAGATTCGGGCGGCGCGCTACATCACCGAGCCGATTCGGGAGCGAATGCAGAGCCGGCTGAGGGAGGCGGTTGACGCCCTTGGGGATGGATTGATGTGATCTTGATCTCGTGCTGTTCGGCATCGATATCGTCCTCGGCCGCTGGCCGCCCAAGACCCATCCGGCACGCACCTCGTTTCGGGCGCATACTCAGGGGGAGACCCTTGGAGGTGTTTGCCATGGACGGAGAAGCGATCCTCGCCGTCATCGATGCGCACGGACCGGCTCAGGCGAGCGAGATCGTGAGCTTGCTGACCGCCGAAGGTGTGGAAGTGACCGGGCCCGTGATCAACGCGGCGCTCCGTAAGCTCGAGTCGCAGGGCAAGATCGCCTGCACGCCGCGAGACAATTGGCGCCTTGCCGGCGCGCTTGCCGCCGAGCACACCGCAGCTTCGCGCGCGAAGCGGGCGACGCCGTCGACCGGCGCCCGGGTGCGGTCCTTCATCTACTGTCCCGAGATCGTTCGCGACACACCGCGCCTCACCCGCAATACCGTGCTGCACTACTCGGCCATGGAGAACGGCGGTTTCCGGCTGCGTGACTACGTCGACGGCCATCGTGTCGAGGTCAAGGAGATCGCCGGCATCACCAAGACGGTCTTCCTCGAGGCGGCCTATAGCTGGACACAGTTCGAGTTCGATGAGGACGAGGCGCAGACGCCGCTCACTGACAATGCCTTCTGGACCCAGCGGCTCGCAGCCATGAACGCATCACATCATGAGCTGCTTGTGGCAGGGGAGCCGGTGGCGGGGACGCCGGCCGCCTGACCCTCTTCTCGGCGGGCTGCGTCACCCTTATGATTGTCCTCGGTGCTGAGGGGCGCCGAGGTGGACTGGGGGGAGCGATGACCGCACTCGAGGGCATCCGGCTCGTGAGTGTCGATGCGGCATGTGCCGGTACCTTCCTCGACTACGCGCGCACCTTCGGGGCAGCGCACGGGGAGTCAGGCATCGCGCACGACGAACTCGCCGGCTTCGATCCGGCCGCAGAGCCCGCGGTCCTCGCGCTCGACCAGTTCGATGCGCCGCACGGCGCGGCATCGGTGCTGCTCAACGGCGACGGGCACGCACGGTTCCGCGTTCTCCACGCGATCGACCCCGCTCTGTATCCGGCACTCATCGAGGCGGTCCTCGCGCGCGTACCCGCGTCGGTCCCGCGCGTCTGTCACTTCCTGCCCGAGCATCCGGACGAGGTCTCCGACGTCCTCGTCTCGGCAGGGTTCGTCGAGAGCCGGCGCGCGTACGTCATGCTGCACCCGAGCCCCACGGCGGTGAGCGAGCCGGAGCTTCCGGCCGAGACGATGCTCGCCCGGGCACTGCCCACCGTCTCTACCGACTGGGCGCATGTGGTGAACGCCGCGTACCGCGGCTACCCCGGACACTCCGATCTGTCGCCCCAGCGTGCAGCCGAGTTGCTGGCGCGGCCTGAGGTGATCAAGGACGGGACGTTGATCGCGTATCGCGGCGGCTCGCCGGCGGGCGTGGTGATGACGGTCGGCGATGCGGAGAACCAGTTCGAGGCCGAGATCGAGACGCTCGCGGTGTTGCCCTCCGACCAGCATGTGGGGCTCGGCAGGGCACTCCTGCGCGCGGCTTTGCTCGCGGCGGGGCATGACGGCCGGTCGTCGGTGATCCTCTCGGTGAGCACCTTCAGCAAGCGCGCGATGGCGATGTATCTCGACGCGGGCTTCAACGTCCGCGACGTCCGGGTGTGTTGGGAGCTCAAGCGCGCGTAGTGCTGCCAGCTACGTGCGGCGCCTGCCGAGGAGCGTGTGTACTTCGGCGATCGCCTCGGCGCGGCGCTCACCATCTATCTCGTCGATGCGCTTGAGCGCGATCACCAGACCGCGGTACTCGTCCTTGCGCGCACGACCCGCGAATCGACCGGGCTCCGGCGGCAGGAAGATCGCGAGGTCCCCGGAGAGCTTGAAGCGCGTGGCCGTCTGCCGCGCGCGCTCGAGCGCGTCAGCCGACGGTGGCTGCCATGGGGAGAGCGTGTACATGACGAGGGCGATCACGAAGGCGCCCGCTTCGGTGCCCTGCTGTTGCAGGCCGAGCATGGCGGCGGCCATCGCCGGGCTCACGCGTGGTTCGCGACTCATCTCGGCGGCTCCCAGGCTCCCGATCGCTTGAGTGGAAGGCCCCGCCACAGGTAGAGCGAGGCGCACGTGCGGTACGGAGCCCACGACTCGCCGATACGAGTGATCGCGTCTCGGCTGTTCTCCTCGCTGAGTTCGTAGAGCCAGGCGATGGTGGCGCGCAGGGCGCCGTCATCGACAGCGAGCACGTCGGGCCGGCCGAGCGAGAAGATCAGGAACATCTCGGCGGTCCAGCGGCCGATGCCCTTCACGGTCGTGAGTTCGGCGATCACGTCCTCGTCGGACAGCGTCGCGACGTGCGCCAGGTCAAGCGAGCCGTCGGCCACGCGCGTGGCCAGATCGCGCAGGAACGAGGCCTTGCTGCGGCTCAAGCCCGCGCCTCGCAACGTGGCGTCGTCAGCGGCGAGGATGTGCGCGGGTGTGGGGTCGCCGTCGAGCGCTGCCACGAGCCGGTTCCAGATGGTGGTCGCCGCTTTGTCCGAGAGCTGCTGCGCCACGATCGCGCTCGCGAGCGAGCTGTACGCGTCGGCCTCCAGGCGCTGTTCGAGCGGCCCAACGTACGCGATCAGTGCGCCGAGCGTGGAATCGATTGCCGAGAGGTGGTTGACCTCGGCGGACTCCGACGTGTAGGCGAGTGTCTGCGGCATGCGGCGATTGTATCGCGAGCGAGCGTTGACCGTGTCGGAGCGCGGTCGTACCATGAGTACGACCAGTGGGTACGACCAGGAGGTTGCGATGGCGGTCGAGAAGTTCTCCATATCGCTTCCCGAGGAACTGCTGGCGGATATCGATGAGTTCGCCGATCAGGACGCACTCACGCGGAGCGGCCTGATCCGTGAGGTCGTGACCGAGTATGTGTCGAGACGGCGCTCGACCGCCTACGAGGAGGAGCGACGGGCACGGATACTCGGCGCGATCGAAGGGTTCAAGCGCCTCGCCGAGGAGTGGGGGCCAGACGACCGCACCGCCGTGGAGCTCCTGCGGGAGGTCCGGGAGGAATCGATCAACGATGAGTGAGCGACGGATCGTCGTGCTCGACGCATCGGTCGGGGTGAAGTGGTTCAAGAACGAAGCGGGGAGCAGCGCCGCCAGGGACCTGCTCTCCAGGCATGAGATGGGGCAATTCAGGATCGTCGTCTCAGCCCTGTTCATGGCCGAAGTCGTGTCGGTGGCTACTCGCCGCGATCCTCAGCTCGGTCGCGCGGTGTGGTCGCTCTTGCGAAGCGCCGATCTGACCGTGCTTTCGCTCGATGACGCGGCTGCTGATGCTGCGTTCGAGCAGTGCGGGGTGCTTGGCTGCGACTTCTACGACGCGCTGGCGCCCGCGCTTGCCACGATCCTCGGCGCGACGCTGTACTCCGCCGATGCGAAGGCGCACGCGCGTTTTCCAGGGGTGCAGCTGCTCGGCTGACGTATGCTTCGTGAAGGAGGTGGCGCGATGACCGACGAACAGGTGACACCGCAGGACACCATCGAGTGGACGTACCGAGTGCCGCTGCTAACCAGCCGTTTCATGCTGTACGACTTCGTGAAGGTCATCGTGATCTCGGTTCTGATCATGTACGCGCTGGTTGCGGTGATGGGCTGGTTCGTCGACGGCGAGTTCGTGTGGATGCCGCCGCAGGTCTTCCTTATCGCAGGCGGTGCGATGGTCGGGCTCTTCGTGATCGCCTGCTTGCTGCTCGGCAACCGCTTCACGATGCAGTTCTCCGTGGGCCCGGATGGGGTCGGGTATGCGTCGGGCCCCCGAGAGAAGAAGTGGAACCGGGCAGCGGTCATCGTGGGCGTGCTCGCGGGCAGTGCCACCGCTGCAGGCGCCGGGCTGATCGCCTCCTCGCAGGAGGAGGGCGGTTTCCCCTGGGCCGAGCTGCACGGCGCGAACGAGTATCCCGGCCCGCGGGTGATCACGCTGCGCAACTCGTGGCGGGCGGTGCTGCGGCTGCACTGTACACCCGGGAATTACGAGCAGGTGCGGGCGGTGGTGGCGGCGGGCCTGGCCAAGGGGGCGGCAGAGCGCGCTGCCGAGGCCGCCGACACACCGCCCGGAGCGTCCCGGCCGTGGCACTCGTGGCTTGCCGCGGTGCTCGTGCCCGTGGTGGCGACGATCTTGGTGACCGCATGGCCGTGGCTGGTCGACTACGAGGACGGCACGCGGTTCGTGGTCCTCTCCGGGCTCTTCCTGATCGCAGCGGGCCTGCTCGGCGGGTGCCTTCGGCGAGTGCTGGCGGCGATATCCCTCCTGCCCACCGGGTACATCGTCTACTTGACGGCTGCCGAGATGCTCACGACCTCGGACGGCTGGTTCCCGGGCGAGGTCGTTCGCGGCTGGGAGTACGACACCGGCCTGCTCGCCGTCACCCTGGTAGGGGAGGCGGTCCTCGTCGGGCTCGCACTCTGGCGGCTGTTCGGTGCGGCGGAGAGTGCGCCGGGCGAGGGCTAGCGGCTCGAGTCGATCCAGACCACATCGACACCTGCGGCTTCGGCGACTTCGCGCTGCCGCGCGTCGGCCGTGACGAGGGCGGCGTCTTCCGCGAGCGCGAGCGCGACGTAGGCGCAGTCGTAGACGGGGTGCCGGAGGGCCAAGGCGAGCGAAAGCGCAGTTCCTCCGTGCACCGCGGACTCGATCAGGTTGAGACCGATAGTCTCGAGCGCTTCATGTCGGCGGAGCGCCTGCTCGGCTGTCAGGTCCCCCGCTCTCGTCTTGCGCCACAACGCCTGCGCGCACTCGAGCAACGCCCAGTCGGGTGCCATGGGTTGCGAGGAGCACTCCCCGAATGCTGTGACTGCGGCGGGCGTCCCCGGCTCGGCGTGGACCAGCTTCACGAGCGCACTCGCGTCGAAGATCGCCCCCTTCATCGTGAATCCCGGAACTCACGTATGAGTACGGTGGAGTCGGAGGTCGATGGGGGCAGCTCACTTCGTATCCGATCGAGCAGCGCGAGCGACTCCTCCCTGTTGAGCCGGACCGACTGCTTGAGCGTCTGCTTGATCTCCGCCTGCAGCGATCGGCTGTTGCGCTCGGCGCGTTGCCTCAGCTTGCCGAGCAGCTCCGGGTCGATGTCGCGGATGAGGAAGTCCGTCACGGTGTTCGGCCTCCTTCGCCGAAGTGGTATCGAAACGATACTACCCACGCAACGCCGCCTTTCGCAATCGGTGAGTCTCCCCTCGGCTATACTCGCAGGCGACGTGCAACGTGCTATCACCCGGCCGTGAACCGCATCTGACCGGCCACTCGAACCGGAGGACCCCATGCTCGACGGCCGCTATCTTCGCGAGAACCTCGACGCCATCCGTGCCGCCATGGGCGCGCGCGGGGCCGGGTGGGACTTCGATCGCTTCGTCGCGCTCGATGACGAGCGTCGCCGGCTCATCGGCGAGGTCGAGAGCAGGCAGGCGCAGCGTAACGAGGCATCGAAGGCCATCGGCGAGCTCATGCGCACCGGTCAGCGCGACGAGGCCGAGGCCGCCAAGCAGCAGGTGCGCGTCATCAACGACGAGATCGCGGGACTGGACGGCGGGCTGGCGCAGACCGAGTCGGACCTCCGCGAGATGCTGCTCACCATCCCGAACATCCCGCACGAGAGCGTGCCGGTGGGCACCGATGAGAACGACAACGTCGAGGTGCGGCGCTGGGGCACGCCACCTGCGTTCGGCTTCGAGCCGCAGGCCCACTGGGACCTCGGCCCCGCACTCGGGCTCATCGACTTCGAGCGCGGCGTCAAGCTGGCAAAGAGCCGCTTCATCGTGCTCGGCCGCGATGGTGCGCGCCTCAACCGCGCACTCATCAACTTCATGCTCGACACGCACGGCGCCCGCGGTTACCGCGAGTGGGCAGTGCCTGCGATGGCGAACAGCGAGACGCTCCTCGGCACGGGGCAGCTGCCCAAGTTCGCCGACGACCTCTTCCACACCGACGAGGGACTGTACCTGATTCCCACCGCCGAGGTGCAGCTGACGAACCTGCACCGCGAGGAGGTCCTCGAGGCCGACACGCTGCCGCGGCAGTACTGCGCGTACACGCCGTGCTTTCGCGAGGAGGCGGGCGCGGCTGGCCGCGACACGCGTGGCATGATCCGTGTCCACCAGTTCGACAAGGTGGAGCTCGTGAAGTTCGCCACCCCCGAGACGTCGATGGATGCGCTCGAGGGCATGGTGGCCGATGCGGAGTTCATCTTGCAGCAGCTCGGCCTCGCGTACCGCACCATCGTGCTGTGCACGGGCGACATGGGTTTCGGCGCCGCCAAGACGTACGACATCGAGGTGTGGCTGCCGAGCTACGACAACTACAAGGAGATCTCCAGCTGCTCCAATTGCTGGGACTTTCAGGCGCGCCGCGCATCCATCAAGTACCGCTCGCCCGCCGAGTTCAAGGGCTCACGGTTCGTGCACACCCTGAACGGCAGCGGTCTGGCGGTGGGCCGGACGCTCGTGGCCGTGCTCGAGAACTACCAGCAGGCCGACGGCAGCGTGGTGGTTCCCGAGGTCCTTCGGCCGTACATGGGCGGGCAGGACGTCATCAAAGGGGAGGCGTGATGAAGCGCACGATGCTCATCGCCGTCGCGCTGCTCGCGCTTGCGCTTGCGCTCGGCGGATGTGGGGACGATCCGGAGGACGCCGAGGAGGTCACCGCCACAACGCCGGTGGCGTCCGGCCTGCCCTCCGAAGGTCTCGACCCGATGCCGACGGACGGCGCAAACGAGGCTGAAGCGCTCGCCAAAGCGCGGGAGCTGCTGCCTGTCGAGCGGGCGTCCGGTGATTGGGAGGATGTGGACTTCGAAGCCCTGGGGGCATCGGACCCACGGCTTGTGGCGTACCTGGTGCGTGTCGACCTGGGTGGTCAGGTGGCGCTCTTCGAGGTGCGGGCTGACGGGATCGCTCACAACATCTACCAGTACCAGCGGGCCTTCGACAGCGGTTCGATCATCTGGACACCAGCAGAGGAGTCGCAAGGGAGGACTTCGGCGCCGGTGAGCGCGGGAGAGATCAACGCTGCCGCAGCAGTGGAAAGCGCCATGCGCGATGCGTTCCCGGAGGATCCGTTCACGGTCTCCATCCACGGCTATCGCTTCGTCTACAGTGCCGAGGGTGCCGGCACGATGACGTTTGAGATCGCGCCCGGGGGATCGTTGATATCGGTCAGGATCTAGCTCGCGGGATCAGACGCGACCGAGCATCCCGGTGACGCCGGTCATGACGCGGTCCGAGGCACGGGAGCCGCAGATGCCTGTGGCCACCTCGGCCAGCGACGTGGCGTCGAGCCGCTCCCACACCACGGCATCGAGCTCCGTCCAGAGCAGGTGCACACCGCAGTGCCGCGACCGGCTGCACGACTCCGGTTCGTTCGTGCACTGCGCGAGCGAGAACTCCGGCTCGCACGCGCGGATGATCTGGCCCATCGTGATCTCTCTGGCGCTCTTGCCGAGCGACATCAGGTGGCTGTTGTAGCCCTCGGAGCGCACGAGGCCCGCACCGATGAGGTAGGTGGCGAGCGACGCGCCAAAGTTCTCCGGCACATCGGCAGCCTCGCACAGGTCGCGAATGGATAGCGTCGCTCCCTGAGGAAGCTGCGCCAGTTCGTACATGAGCCGAAGGGCGTAATCCGTCCGTCGTGTGATAGCCATGGTACCCCCGTGCTCGGTATCCCGCATGCCCCCGCACGCGCGTATGAGAGCGGATATTACCAGGATTCGTTCGATTTGAGCGGGATTCCTGCATGCGGAGCGGGACCGAATCGCTCAGCGGCTGTCTTCAGAGAGTGAACGGCGTCACATTAAGATGACAAAAGGCTTGCGAAGGGTTTCCTAGTGATGGTGGTGGGCAATAGCCGTCGCAACAATAGCGATGGCTTCTTCGGCGGTGGTGGCATAGGCGAGCAGTCCGTCGGACGCCTGCCGCATCGACTGACCGGGCTCCCAACCGATCGCGACCACCGTCTTGCCCGCCTTGAGCGCCAGCGCGACCTCGGAGAGCGTGCCTGCCCCGCCGGGAAGCGCGATGACGACGTCGCTCGACAGCACGTTGATGACATTGCGGGCATCTCCCATGCCGGTGCGGATCGCCACGTCCACGAAGCTGCTCGCCTCGGCGCCGGAGTCACTCTTGAGTACTCCCACCACAAGCCCGCCCGCCTCGTGCGCGCCGCGGGAGGCCGCGTCCATCACGCCTGTGGCGCTGCCCCCCGTGAGTAGGGCCCAGCCCCGGTCGGCGATCATCGCGCCGACCCGGTAGGCGAGCTCTCGCGCATGGTGGTCGAGTGGATGACCCGAGCCCATCACGCCGATGACCGTTCTCACCACACCACCCCCTGCTCCATCCTAGGCGCATGCCGGTGCGCTGTCACACGCCAGGACCCCCCGTGCCGAAGACGAGGAGGCCGGCGATGAACGACGCGACGTTCGCGGTCACCGTGACCCTGAGAGCACGTTGGCGATGATGCGGCAGCGCGACGCAGTAGATCCGCCATTCGGCGATCACGGCGAGGGCTTCGAGCACGACGAGTGTGACCAGCACAGCGGGATGCGCGAGCGTGCGAGCGCGGGCGAGTGCCATCGCACCGGTCACGAGCAGGTTCACCACAGGGTTGGTGGCGAGGTTGGCGAGCACCACCAAAGACAGATCCTTCGGCGTGCGGAAGCCGAGCAGGGCAGCAGTCACGATCTCGACTCCGGCGGTGAGTGCTAACGCCGGCAGTAGCCAGCGGAGTGCGAGGGCGGCGGCCTCGGCGGGGATCACAACGCGTCCGGCGCCTGCGGGGTCTCGGCGGGCTGCCCGGTTGCGGGCGTGGTAGCACCTTCGGCCAGCATCTCGGCGTGCTTGCGCTTGTCGCGTCGCACGAGCCAGACGATCAGCAGCACTGCGAGCGCGAGCATGCCGAGCACGAACAGCGCGGCGCAGCCGAACACCGTTCCGAACACCGTGTACATCATTCGGTTGTAGTCCTCGGCAGCGTTGGGGTTGAGCTCGGGGGAGACGGCGTTGGCCCACGCAGGGGCGGCGCTCGCCAGCCACGCGGCGGCGGTGAGTGCGAGTGGTGTCAGCGGTGCGTGCGCGCGCACGTCGTCTCCTCGGTCTCTAGCGGACGGCCTCGAGCTCGCCGAGAATGACGTCGCCCTCGTACTGCCCCCACTCGCCGTCCTCGTCCATCCGCCATACGGTCACGATGACCGTGTCGCCGATGTCCTTAGAGCGGATCGTGCCCGCGAGATCGAGCTGTGTGGTGATGTTCTCACCGTCGACCGACACTATGATGTCCGACGGCTGAAGGCCCGCTTCCTCAGCGGGCGAGCCCTCGTCGATCGTATCGATGAAGGCGCCCTGTTCCACCGGGAGTCCGTATAGATCGGCAACGACGAGGTCGATAGTCTCGGTGTTGGCGCCGAGGTAGGGATGGTATGCGCGCCCGAACTCGATGAGGTCCTCGATGATGCCTTCGGCCACGCCGATGGGGATGCAGAAGCTCAGGCCCTGCGTGCCGAAGTCGCCGAGTCCGGCCGAGGGGATGCCCACCCACTCGCCTTGCGCGTTGAGCAGGGCGCCACCCGAATTGCCGTGGTTGACCGCCGCATCCACCTGGATGGCCGCCGCGAGCTGCGCGAGCTCGTACTCGCCGGCCTGCTGGCCGGTGAAGAGCTCCTGCCCGAACGTGCGCCCGGTGGCCGATACGATACCGGTGGAGACAGAGATGCCCAATCCGAGCGGGTTGCCGATGACCACGATCGGGTCACCCGGTTGAAGCTCATCGGAGGAGCCGATCTCGATCGGGTCGAGTCCGTCGCGTTCCACTTTGATGACCGCGATGTCGTTGATCGCATCGCGTCCCACGATGCGTGCGGGCACGTTCTCGATGCCGAGCTGCACGAGTACCTCGTCCTGCGGCGTGACCAGGTCGCTCCGGGTCACGACGTGGTTGTTGGTGACGATGTAGCCGTCCTCGCTGATGATCACGCCGCTGCCCGTGGACTCGGGAGAGGAGGTGGCATAGCCGGTGTTCGGGTCGACAAGCTCGGCTCCCGAGATGATCGACACGACCGATGGTCCGGCGATCTCCACGGCTCGTTTCGCGTAGTCTGCGCTGACGCCGCCGCCGCTGCTCACGGAGGGAGTGTCCGAGCTACCGCCGAACGCGCCGAAGATCGCGAGTATCAGCGACAGGAAGACCGCTGAGGCGAGCCCCGCTCCGAGCGCTGCGAGTATCACCGGCAGGGCTATGCTCTTCTGCGCGGGCTGGCCGGTTGTAGGATCGTACGCCACCCTGGGTCCCCCTTCATCTCGGCCGACGGTGCGCGACCGCCGGGCCGGTCTTCGTCTGCGCCCTACTCGTCGGCGGAACCGATGTCCGAGACGAGCCAGGCGTCGCCCTCTTGAAGGACGAGCGCTCCCACGTTCTCGGTCGTGCCGTCGGACCAGTACATCGTGAAGAGGACGACAGCGCTACCGTCGTCCTGGATCTCCGCCCCGAGGAACTCCCAGCTGGTATACGAGTCCGTGAGGACGCTGAGGTCGTAGTCGTACAGCGGCGCGGTCGTGAACGTGTAGGCGTCTTCGAGCCGGCCCTCCATGATGGCCACGAGCATGCCGTCGACCGCTATTGCCGCCGCGTCCTCGGGCGCCAGGTCGCTCGTTGCCGCCGAGGTGTCGGCGCCGCTGCCCTCCTCGACCGCCACCTGGCTCATGTCCACGGTGTACACGTCGACCACGAACCATTCATCGCCGCGCTTTTCGAGGATCACGCCCTTGTCGTAGGTGGTCTCGTCAGGCGTGATGTAGTACTCCTCGTAGTCGTCCTCGAGGCTGATCTCGACGTACCACCAGTCCTCCCCACGGTAGTACTGCTCGGCCACGTCGCCGAGCGCATCCATCGAGTCCGCGAAGCCCTGCTCCTCGGAGATCTCGATCTTGCCGCGCTCGCCCTCGGCCTCGACAACGGTCGTCTTCCCGTCGCCGTCAGTGGTGGTCGTCTCGTCGTCGGTGGGGATGAAGAAGAGCGTGATGCAGCAGCCCATGACGCACAACAGGATCACACCCGCCACGATGCCGACGACCAGGCCGGTCTTCTTCTTCGGCGGCGCGGGGGGAGGTATCTGAGTGTAGGCGGGTTGTGCGGGCGGCTGGGTGGTCGTGTATGTCGGTGGTGCGGGCGGCTGTGCCGGAGAGGCCGGCTGTGGCATCGATGGCGGAGGCGGGACGGCTGCGGCGGCGTACTGCTCGTGCGGGATCGCGGTCGCATCCTCGTGCGGCAGGCGCGCACCGCAGTCGCCACAGAACTCCTTACCTTCGGGGTTCTCGGCACCGCATGCAGGGCACTTCATCTGGTCTCCTCCCCGAAACCGGTCCATGGAAAGCGTATTCCCGAAGCGGGGTCCCGTCCACGCGGCGGCGCTCGATGCGCCTCGCTACGGACCGGTGCCGATGCTCAGGATCCGCCACGGCTCCTCCGTGTCACGCCCCGTGTAGACGAACCACAACCGGTCTCCGGGCGGATCACCCACATCGTCCGTCCGGACCGACCGGTAGTTGACCACGACCTGCGCCTCATCCGGGTACTTGCCATACAGGCCGATGTCGTTGGGCTCCGATACCTCAAGATCCCCCGCCAGGAAGGCGTCATCCAAGAGCCCGCGCACGGCGTTCGGCGCGTGGTACCGGTCCCGGAGATCCGGGTCCAGCGCCCGCTCGGCGATGGAACGGAAGCCCCAGCGCTGGGCTTCGTAGTACGCGGTCACGACCTCACGCGGGTCGTCCGAGCTGAAGCGCGGAAGGAACACGGCCGCCCCCACGGCCTGGTAAGCGAGGGCTGCGGCGAGCGCGGTGACGGCGGCCACGCGCAGCGTGCGCAGGAGCGGACCGGGCGTTGTCGTGTTCGCGCTCACTTGGCGATCTCCGCAAGATGGGCTTGATATCGACCGCCTCCGGCTTTGGCGAACGTCTCGTACGGCGGGATCTCGTAGACGCGCAACCGGTTGTCGAGGAAGTCGCTGAAGATGAGCAGCTTCCCGTCGTCGGAAACATCGAGCGCGGTGGGCTGGTTGCCGGCGATGAGCGCGTCGAGCGGCGTGCCGTCGGTGGTGTCGAACACGAGGATCGAGCCCCACTCGGGGCCGGGGATGTAGTAACTCTTCGGGTTGTTCTCGCCCCGGCAGCTCACGAACAGCATCCTGCCGTCGGGCGTGAGGTCGATCGTGTTGGGCTTCTCATCGACGTCGAGGAACTTCACCGTCGTGCCCGCCGCCATGTCGTGCACCCAGATGACATCCTTGTTCATGTCCGAGATGAACAGCCGTCCCGTCTTCTCATCGGCCACGATGTGGCGGAGCGCTCCGCCCTCTGTGAACAGCGGGGTCACCTCCCCGGTGGCCAGGTCGATGCGCTCGAGGTCGCCCGAGTCGAATCCGGCGACGTAGAGCGACTTCCCGTCATCGGTCGCGTACATGCCGCGTGGTGTGTTCGAGACGCCGATGCGCTTCACGAGCGTACCGGAGGTAAGATCGATCACGGAGACGTCGTCTCCCGACCAGTTGGAGGCATAGAGCGTCTTCTCATCGGGCGAGAGCTCCACCCACTTCGTCCATGCGCTCTGAGTGTCGAACTCGCGCAGCACCTTCCGAGTCTTCACGTCGATCTCGAAGCACTTGGCGGTCTCCATCTGGCTCGTGTACGCGAGCGTCCCGGCCTCGTTGAAGATGACCTCCACCGCGCCGTGTTCTCCGATGTCCACGCCGCCGAGCGACGCTCCCGTGCGCGGGTCGAAGATCTGGATCGAGGGCGGTCCGTCCAAGATGCTCGTCCATGCCTCGCTGCCGTCGTGCGTGACGGACACGCCCTTCGGTGCGCCGAGCGTGGTGATGAGCCCGAGGCCGTGAAGGACCTGGCCTTCGGGATCGAGGTAGTACTCGAGGCTCAGTGGGGCATCGATGAAGTACTCGCCCGTGAACGTGTTGTAGCCGTCCATCTCGATCGTGAGCGTGACAGCCCCCGAGAGCACTTCCGCCGAGTAGGGTGCCGCGCCGGTGAGGGTCTCACCGTCCGCGGGAGTGAGTGTGACCCGTGCGCCCTCGGGATGCGTGACGATCGAGACTGCTTGCGGAAGAGGCGTGAGGTCGTAGTCGAGCCTCGTCTTTCGCCCGCGGTTGAGCTGTGCCGAGATGTTCACGGGCTCGAAGCCCGCGCGCTCCACCTGCACGCTGTATGCGCCTGGCTCGAGGTCGGCGACCTCGAGCGTGCCGGTACCCACCACCGAGCCGTCGAAGAGGATCATCGCGTCGTCGGGGACCACGGTGATCACCGCCGAGGCGGGTCGGGTGAGCAGGAAGGCCGTGAGAGCGACCGCTGCGATCGCGCTCACGATCAGCCCGAGCCGGAGGAGTCGTGCCCTGGGCGAGAGCGCGCGTCGGGGGCCCCGTCCGCCCCGCTGCCGGTGGCCGCGCGGGGCGACGTACTGTTCGCGCCTGGAGCGTCGCGCGCTCTTGACGTGGCGCGCGCTACGACCGGCCACGACACGGGCCGGATCGATCGTCCCGTATCGACCGTGGAAGGCCTTGCTGCGTCCTCGCCTGCGGCTTCGGTACTCCTCCACCATCACTCCCGGCATAGGGCACGAGAAGGGGCGGCTCCAAAGAGGGGCCGCCCCGTTCGTGCAGTCAGGCAGCGTGCGAAAGCGATGCCCCTCGCCGTCATGTTACTTGAGTTCGAACACCACGGTAACGGCCGCGGAGATATCCAACTGGCCGGGTTCGATCGCGACACCCGCGGCCATGTCGACCCCTTCCGAGCGCGCGCCGTAGTAGATGGGTGCGCTCGCCCCGGTCTCGCTCACGGCGATGACCTCGCCGAGTTGCTTGCCGGCTGCCTTGTAGGGGCAAGAGGGCATAAAGAAACTCGGAGCCGGTTCAGGGCTCCGAGCTGGTGTGTCTGTGGTGCGCCCTGCAGGATTCGAACCTGCGACCTTCTGATTCGTAGTCAGACGCTCTATCCAGCTGAGCTAAGGGCGCGCATGTGCGTGAGGCTTCAGTATCCTGCCTGGTCGCACGAGAGATGTCAAATGGCGGAGAGTGAGGGATTCGAACCCTCGAAGGAGTAATTAACCCCTTACTCGCTTAGCAGGCGAGCGCCTTCAGCCGACTCGGCCAACTCTCCGCGTGAGAGGAGCGCCGCCCATTGTAGCAGGGAGTGCGTGGAGCGTCACCGCCTCACCCTACGACTTCTGAATGCCGGCCTCAACGGCGGCGCGCGCCCCGTTATCGACCACCTTGCCGTCCACGAGGTGCAGCTCCTCGTCGGCGTGACCGGCCATGCGCGGGTCGTGGGTGACCATGATGCATGTCATGGCGCGCTCGTGGATCTGCTGCTTGAGCAGTTCCACCACTTGCAGCCCTCGCTCGGTGTCCAGGCTCGACGTCGGCTCGTCCACGAGCATGATCTCCGGCTCGTTCATGAGCGCCCGTGCGATGGCGACGCGCTGGCGCTCACCGCCCGACAGCAGCGACGGTCTGTGCGCTGCGCGTTCGGTCAGGCCGAAGTCGGCGAGCAGGGTGTCGGCTCGCTCCTTGTGGGCTCGCGTGACGCGACCCGAAAGGTGTGGGACGAGCAGCAGGTTCTCGCGCGCGGTGAGGTACGGCACGAGGTGGTGCTCCTGGAACACCAGCCCCACCTCGGTGCGGCGGTAGCGCGCCGCTTCGGCCGCGCTCCGCAGGTGCACCTGCTTCCCACCGATGATGATCTCACCCGAGGTGGGTTGCAGCAGCCCAGCGATGATCGACACGAGTGTGGTCTTGCCCGAGCCCGACGGGCCGAGCACGGCGAGCAGCCGGCCGCGGTCGAGCCTGAAGGAGACGTCGTCCAAGGCGGTGACCTGCGTGCGACCCGTGCCGTAGGTCTTGGTGATGTGCTTGACCTCGAACATCAGGCCTCAGAGCTCCTGCCGAGCGCGGTGGCCGGGTCGGTCTTGAGGATGCTCCTGAGCGAGAAGAGGCTCCCCACGTACGCGGTCGCAAAGACCGCGAGCACGGCGACGGTCCATCGCCCCGGATCGGGGTCGAACGCCATCATCGGCGGCATGCCGGCACCGGCACCCAGCGCGACGACGATGCCGAGCACGGTCGCGACGGCGACGAGGACGGTGATCTGCAGCAGCAGCTGGCGGTAGAGGTGGGCGTTGGAGGCGCCGATCGCCTTGATCGCCGCGATCTGTCCGGTCTTGTGCAGCGTGGTGATGTAGAAGAAGACGCCCACGAGCAGCGCGCCGATGGTGATCGAGACCCACTGGATACCGCCGACCGCGAGGATCATCTCGGGCATCCCGTTGCCGGAGCGCGCCGCTTCATCGGGCGACGCGGCCGTGTAGTCGTCACCGAAGGCGTCCTGAACGTCTTCGAGGGTGACACCCTCATCGAGCGTGATCGCAGCGACCGAGGCGCTCCCGGCGAAGTCGTCTTCCATCTGCGCCGTTGCCGCGGCATCCGTGCCGCCCTCCTCCTCGATGCGCCCGAGCACGGAGGCCACGTGCAGCCCCTCCCAGGTGGGGAGGTCGACGAACAGCGTGGGCACCATCACGTAGCGGCGGTCCTCGGTGAAGCCCACCACGGTGAGCTTGGCATCGACCGGCGTGAGCGTGAGGGTGTCGCCGAGCTCCACGCCTTCGAGCTTGGCGGTGATGTCGACCACCGTCTCGCACGGCCCGATGGCGCCCGTCCCCTCGACGATGGGCAGCTGGTCGAGGCGGTCGCCGAGGCCGAAGACGCGCACGTCGAACGCCTCGGCGGTGGAACTCACACTCGCGTAGGTGTGCCCGACACCGTAGACGCTCGCAACGCCGGGCGTCTGCGCGATGATCTCGAGGTCGTCGGCGGACAGGATCGAGCGCTCGAGCGTGGGGTAGGTGGCGCGCTGGAACACGAGAGCATCGGCCTCGAGCGACGACTTGGCCCCCGACATGCCGGTGAGAAGGCCCTCGGACATGGCCGAGGTCACCATCGTGAGCGAGACCACCAGACCGATCACCAGAGCGATCAGCGTGAACTTGAGCTTGCTGCCGAGCAGTTCCTTGAGCGCGAGCATGCGGCTCCCTGCGGGCGACGGCGCGGCGTATGGGCTGGCGGAGGGGGTGGGATTCGAACCCACGAGACCCTTGCGGGCCTACTGGTTTTCAAGACCAGGGCGATCAACCGCTCTGCCACCCCTCCGCGCAGGTGGATTATAGCCGAGGCGCATGCGGCCCGTGCGACTCGCTCACAGTGATGTCGTCGTGGTGTAGCATCCTGAGCATGAACGACGATGAGCTGTACATGGCGCTTGCGCTCGAACAGGCGCGCCTCGCTGCCACTGAGGGTGAGGTTCCCATCGGCGCTGTGCTCGTGTGCGATGGCGCGGTGGTGGCCCACGGGCGCAACGCCCGTGAGTCGGCGGCCGACCCGACCGCGCACGCCGAGATGATCGCCATTCGCGAGGGGGCCGATCGGCTCGGCAGGTGGCGCCTTTCCGGGTGCACGCTCTACGTCACACTCGAGCCCTGCCCGATGTGTGCGGGCGCGCTCGTGAACGCGCGGATCGACCGGCTGGTCTTCGGCGCGGCCGATCCCAAGGCCGGTGCCACGGGAACGCTCTACGACCTCTCGGCGGACGCACGGCTCAATCACGCGTTCGAGGTGCGCGGGGGCGTACTCGAGGAAGAGTGCGGGCAGATACTCAAGGAGTTCTTCCAGCGGTTGAGGAGCCGTCGCTAAGACGGACGTCGAGGAGGCGCGCATGCGGTCTCGAGCTGCACGGTTCGCTGCGGTGATGCTGGCGGGGGCCCTGGTCTTCGCGTTCTCGGCAGCACCCGCACACGCCAAGTCGTACAGGGTGAGCCGGGTGGCCATCGAGGCGGTGGTGGCGGAGGACGGCTCCATGCTCGTGACCGAGCAACGCACCTTCGACTTCAGCGGCGACTACACGTTCGCCTACTGGGAGCTCCTGAACGGCGGTCCGCTCGACGCGCAGCAGTACGGCCGCTACGCCACCATCGAAGTGCTTGGCATGGCGGGACCGGAGGGCGACTACGCACTCACGGACGACTACAACGCGCTCGAGACCCGCCCTCCACAGACGTACATGGTCAGTGACTACGGCTCCTCGGTGGACGTGCGCGCCTTCTTCAGGGCGTCTGACACCGAACTCCCTCTCACGCTCACGTACCGTGTCCACGGTGCGGCGATCCGCTGGAGTGACACGGCCGAGCTGTACTGGAAGTTCATCGGCGAGGGCTGGGAGATCGAGGCCCGTGATGTGTCCGTGCACATCGTGCTGCCCGAGGGCGTGGACCGCGCCGATGTGCAGGCGTGGGCGCACGGCCCGCTCACCGGTGACGTGACGCTCAACGACGACGGTTCCGTCGACCTCACACTCGATCGACTGCCCGCGTACACCTTCGTGGAGGGCCGCCTGCTCTTCCCGGCGGCCGCCCTCGACACGGCCGCGATCGTCGGCGAGCCGCGGAGGCAGGCCGTTGTGGACGAGGAGGCGAAGTGGTCCTCGGACGCCAACCGCGAGCGCACGGTCGCCCGCGTGCAGATGGTCTTCTGGCTGCTGCTGCTCGGAATCGGGCCGGTGGTGGCGCTCATCTGGGCGTACCGGTACTGGCGCACGCACGGCAAGGAGTACACGCCGCAGTTCCAGGGGCAGTACTTCCGCGAGGAGCCTGCCGACCTGCCGCCCGCGCAGGTCTCGGCGCTGCTCAACATGGGTCCGCCGGACGACGAGGCGCTCACCGCGACGCTGATGGATCTCATCGATCGGGGTGTCATCGCCATCGAGCGCGTGCTGCAGGAGAAGTCGGCGCTGCTCGGGCTGATGAAATCCGATGTGGAGACCTACCGGCTGACCCGCGTGCCGGGGAACATGGGTGGGACGTCGCGCAGCGAGCAGAAGCTGGTGTCGTTCCTGTTCGACACCATGGCACGCGCCGACAGCTTCACGATGGAAGACCTCAAAGCGATCAACAAGAGCAAGTCCCGCGCTGACGATTGGCTCGAGGGTGTGAGTGAGTACGAGGCCGCGGTCACCAAGGAGATCGAGCAGCGCGGCTTCCTCGAGGCCAAGGGTGGCAACGCGGTCGGGGGCTTCATGGCGCTCGGCTTCCTCGTGATGTTCTCCGGCATCGGCCCGATCATCTTCGCCGGCACCGGGTGGTTCCTCGTCTGGACGATCCCGATCGGTCTGGCGATCACGATCTTCGGCGGGAGTATGAAACGGCGCAGCCCGGAGGCGGCCGAACTCGCGGCCAAGTACGAAGGCGTGAAGCAGTACCTCCTGGACTTCGGCAGGATGCAGGAGAAGCCGCCGACGTCCATCGTCCTGTGGCGACACTTCCTCACGCTCGCCGTGGTCTTCGGCATCGCCGAGCAGGTGATGAAGGACCTTCAGATCAAGCTGCCCGAGATAATGGTCGACCCGATGATGGGCACCTGGGCCTGGATGGCCACGCCGGACGCGTCCGGCCTCTCACCGATGAGTTCGTTGTCGACGGGGATGGCTTCGGCGGCCTCGGTGGCCGCGAGCCACAACTCGTCCTCCTCCGGCGGAGGCGGCGGTTTCTCGGGCGGCGGCGGTGGAGGCGGCGGCGGTGGAGGCGGCGGCGCGGGGTAACCGTTCGTCGCTTTACTGTCGCCGCTCATCTCAAGTCGAGCTGGCCGAAAGCCGATGCGTACCCGTATGCGGGTCTTGTGTCTGCGTGCCCGTCCGTTGAAAGAGAGTGCTTCGATCATGCGCCGACTGACCACCATGCTTCTGACGATCGCCTTCCTCGCGGTGCCGGGCTGCGCGTACGCGACGGCAGGCGAGGTGCCGGAGGCGCTATCGATCGGTGCGGGCGCGGCGGCGTTGATAGCGGCGGTCGGACTGCTGATGGCGATGCTCGCCGTGGCGCGGATCGCTCATGGGGCCGCGATCGCCGAGAACATCCACTTCGCAGTGCTCGCGGTGGTCTGCCTGAGCGCCTCAGTGCTGATGGGTTGGATCGCACGGTGGGCCCCGGCGTTCTCAGTCGAGCACGCCCGCCTGGGTGCGGACCTGCTCGCCGTGGCCTCGATGACGCTCTTCGGTGTGTACTTCGTGCGGGTGCGTCTCGCGATGTCGCGCTATCTGCGCCGACTCACCGGTGAGGAGCAACTGCTCACCGCGGTCATCGATCCCGACTCGTCCGCCCCGGCGTCGGGCACGGACACCCGCGGTGGGGAGTAACCCGATGGCCAACGAGCTCGCCCAGTCGATCGAGCAGACGCTCGGCCCCCTCGTGGGCGTCGTGCTCGCCGGCGTGTCGGTGGAGCTCGAGACGAAGCGTATCGGCAAGGATCCGGACACGGTGAGCGTCCTCGATCTGCCGGCGATCGCCGACAACCTCGCCGTTCAACTTCGGCTGCTGGTGGGTCGTGAGATGGCCGAGGCCGCCGCGCAGCAGGTACGTTGCCTGCGCTGAGGCGACGCGGTGCGTGCGTTGCCCGTCACGGCTGAGGCAGCTATACTCGCGTATGCGTTCGGCCGCCTCACGGCCGGCCTCCATGGAGAGTTGTCCGAGTGGTTGAAGGAGCACGACTGGAAATCGTGTGTGCGGCGTTAAACCGTACCCAGGGTTCGAATCCCTGACTCTCCGCCAGAATCCCTATCGCGGACCGCCGTTTCAGGCGGTCCGCGCTTATGATGGAGCCATGAAGAACCGTCACCTGCTGATCATCTTCGCCGTCGTGCTCGTGAACATGCTGGCCTTCGGCATCGTCATCCCACTGTTGCCGTACCTTGCGGACAAGACGGGCGCCTCCGAGTTCCAGATCGGCCTGCTCACCGCGTCGTATCCTCTCGCGCAGCTCGTCGGAGCGCCGCTTCTTGGCAGGCTCTCGGATCGGTATGGCCGCAAGCCGATACTGCTGTTCTCGATCCTCGGCACGGCGGTGGGCTTCGTGATCCTCGCACTCGCGAACTCGCTTCCGCTGCTGTTCTTGGGCCGCATCATCGATGGGTTGACCGGCGGGAACATCAACGTCGCGCAGGCGTACATCGCCGACGTGACCGATCGCAATGAGCGCGGCAAGGCCATGGGGCTCATCGGCGCTGCCTTCGGGCTCGGCTTCGTTATCGGACCGGTCACCGGTGGTCTGCTCTCGGACATCAGCTACTCGACGCCGGCGTGGGTCGGCGCGGCGATCTCGGTCTTCAACCTCGCAGCGGTGACGCTGTTCCTGCCCGAGTCGTTGTCCGCCGAGGCGCGCGCACGCCTTGTCGACCTCAAGCGCAAGGTCTTCGATCTGGCGGGACTGCGTCGCGCGATCGCGCACCGGCGCGTCGGGCCGATCCTCACGATCCGGGCCGTCACAGGCGTGTCGTTCGCGCTGTTCGAGACCATGTTCTCGTTGTGGGCGCTGGCCGCTCTCGGCTTCAAGGCCAGTCAGACCGGTCTGTTCCTCGGCTACATCGGTGTTCTCAGCGTGATCGTGCAGGGTGGCCTCATCGGTCGGCTCACCAAGCGTTTCAGCGACGACACCCTGCTTCTCGCCGGCGTGGGCCTCGCCGGCGCATCACTTCTCGCATGGGCGTTCGTGCCGAACGTCGTGCTGCTCGTTCTGGTGATCATCCCGTTGTCCCTCGGTCTTGCGGTGAGTTCGACCGTGATGACGAGCGCGCTGTCAAAGGCGGTCGGCGCCGATGAGGTGGGAGGCGTGCTGGGCGCGCAGACGTCGGTCATGAGCCTCACGCGCGTGGTGGCGCCCATCATCGGTGGATTCCTGCTGGAACGCGCGACGCTGTGGTCGCCCGGACTTCTGGCAGGCGTGCTCGCACTCGCCATGGTGCCCTACGCGTGGCGCACGCTATGCCTCGTGCCCGGCAGGGACTCATGCGAGGAGACGTTCGGGGCCGAGTAGGGCCGGGGCGCTACGCGCGGTATCCTTGACGCGAACCGCACATACGGAGGAGGACGAGTGGCACGTTCGGTGGGACGTCTCCACGTCATCGCAGGGTGCATGAGCAGCGGCAAGACCGGCGAGCTGATCCGTCTGCTGTCGCGGCACTCGGTCACCGGCGACACGATGGTGATCTACAAGCATTCGGTCGACTCACGTGACGGCTGCAAGGCGCGCTCCCGGCTGGGCACCGAGATGGAGGCTCTGGTGGTGAGCAGCCCCGCCGAGATCGACGGCAGCGGGTGCCGGGTCGTGGCGATCGAGGAAGCGCAGTTCTTCGGCGGTGAGCTCGCGCCTGTCGTGCAGCAGCTTCTCGCCGATGGCAAGCTCGTCTACGTGACGGGGCTCAACCAGGACTTCCGCGGTGAGCCGTTCGGTGTGATGCCGACGCTGATGGCGCTCGCCGACGAGCTCACGCTACTCACCGCCATCTGCCAGAAGTGCCACGGCGTGGCCACGCGGACGCAGCGTGTGATCGACGGGAAACCGGCCCCCTGGAGCTCACCGCTCATCCTCGTCGGTGGCGCCGACTACTACGAGGCGCGCTGCCCCGATTGTCACGAGGTCCCGGGCAGGCCCGGACCCGGCGGAGCCTAGCGCGTCCTCGGCTCGGCACGGCGCTCGATTATGACCGAGCTGCCCTCCGATGTGCGAGCGAAGGCCTGCAGTTCGGAGCCCGCATCAGTGAGCGTGATGACCGAATCAGGGAACGATTCGAGCACCGGCACGATGCCGATCGAGAGTGTGAGCGGACCGTAGTGCCGGCAGTCGCCGGACCGGTCGGTGAGCGCGAAGTGGCCTCGTTCGCGGTCCTCATCCTCGTAGAAGTCCATGACGCTCAGGTCCCAGGCTTCGATGATCTGGCGTGCGACCGGCTCGGCGTTGTCGGGATCGCAGATCACCAGGAAGTCATCCGCGCTCATGTGGCCGACGAAGGCATCGTCACAGCCGGTGAAGTGCACCGACTCGAGTATGAGCTCCGAGAGATGGCGAAGCAGTAGGTCGCCACGCGCGTAGCCGTAGCAGCGGTTGAATGGCCTGAAGTTGTCGATATCGATGAAGATCGCCGCGAAGGACCGCTTGCGGGCGAGCATGAATGCGAGACGTTCTTCGGTGAGCGCGTTGCTCGGGAGGCCGGTGAGCGCGTTTGCGAAGCGCTCCCGCCGCATCCGCCGCACGACCATCTCGATGCGCGCGTCGAGCACGAGCGGGTCCACCGGCTTGGCGATGAAGTCGTCTGCGCCGGCCTCGATCGCCATGATCTCGAAGCCAGGCTGGTCGAGACCTGTCATCACCAGCACAGGGATGTCGTGACTGCCCGGTGCGTTCTTCATACGCTTGCACAACTCGAAGCCGTCGATGTCGGGGAGATTCAAGTCCAGGATGATCGCATCGGGCTGGTGTTCGGCCAGCGAGTGCAGTGCCGAGACGCCGTCGGGCGCCCCCCATACCTTGTAGCCGCGTTCCTCGAGCGCCATCGTCACCATCTGCCGGAGCGTCGCCGAGTCCTCGATGACGAGAACGTTGCACTTCTCTGAGGTGCGGTGTGCGTCCATGGTGGTCTCCCTCACTGCTCGCTAACTCAAGGGTACCCGCCCGCGCACTTTAGGAACAGGGGCGAGACTCCGCAGGCGAAGCGCTTGCCTCTTTCCGGTGGGCGTCGGGCGTGCTTCTTGCTAGTACCCGGCGTAACCGTACGGAGGGATTCCGATGAGCGACCAGATGACGACCACCGTCCGCATGCTCGCGCTCCTGCATGGCTACTGCCGCGAGCACGGCATGCCCACCACTCAGACGATCGATGTCCCCGAGAGCGGGATCCGCGCCCTCGACCTCGCTTCTTCCATCGGCTTGCCCGTCGAAGAGATCGAGGGGCTCTTCCTGAACGGGGTGCTGGTGGGCCTCGGAGCAACCGTGCACGCCGGCGATCGGGTGGCGTTCCTGCCCTACGGCACGCCGGCGTCACACCCCGCCTTCTTCGGCAGGGGTGGAATCGAGAAGTACGCGGTGGCGTAGGATCCGACGCTAGGCGCCGGCCACTCGTGCCACGACCGTTGCGAACGCCGCTGCCGAGAGTGCGACGAGCCCACCGCCCTCCGGCGCGACGCTGAGCATCGCGAGCAGATGCGTCCCGCGCGCGAGCAGGAGCGACTCGTACGCGACCGTATCCGCATCAGGCCGCTCGAACAGCGTGAGCGCCACGCGTCCTCCGGCGTTCGCGAGCGTGTCGAGTACCACGAGCCCCTCATCGGTGGGGTGGTAGCTCGCGGGCATCGCGCCGCTGCGTTCCGTGACCGCGAACAGTCCGGCCGCGACGAGATGGTTCATCGCGACCTCGGTGGTGGGGGCATCCATCCAGGCGCTCGCGTCGAAGGGCAGTACCGAGGCGTATAGGTTGGAGCTCCAGCGCGGGTCGTCGAGCATGGACTCGGCGAGGCGGACGCTGACCTCACCGGCGGTGACGCTTTCAGGCATCGGCCGGTGGCGTGCGAGCGCGGCCATGCGTCCGAAGCGCAGCGCGTCTCCCGCACCCACGAGCGCGATCGCGGCGCGCCCGTCGAGCGCCAGGCGCACGTCGCCCCCTGCGTTGATGTCATCGCCGAAGAGCGGGGTAGTGAGCACGCTCGTGATGTCGTCGGCGGTCGCCCTGCCGAGGATGTTGGTGCCCCCACGCGTGGCGAGCATCGCGATACCCTCGTCTCCCCAGGCGTAGACCGCGCGGTGAAGCCAGTCCTCGCCGGAGAGCGCGTGCAGCTTGAGCGAGCGTTTCGGGTCGGCCATCGTGTCCAGCGTCTGCTGCAGCAGGTCACGCGCCGTCGCCGGCAGCACCGCGAGTCCGTCCTCGAAGGCGCGGATCGCCGAGGCATCGCCACCGCCCAGGCGGGCCGGTGCGATCGGACCGAGCCGCAGGCCGAGCGCCGAGACCGCACCCGCCAACTCGGCGGGGCTGAGCTCCAGTAGTGTTGTGTCGCTGTCGTATCTCACGGCATGCCCTTTCGCCGTCGCCTATCTCGTGACCGCACGTGTGATGCCTTCGGCCAGCCGCCCGCCCTCTTCGGATACGGCGGCCGCGAACGCTTCGGGGGTGTACCCGTTCTTCGCGAGAAGCGCGATCGTGCCCTTGTCCATCTGCGGGTTGCGGACGATCTGCCGCGCCAGGTCCGCAAGCTGCGGATTGGCCGTGAGCCCGGTCGAGGCCACCTCGTTGCGGCCGGTCATCACGATCAGCCGGTCGAGGGCCTTGGCGACCGTCTTGGGGTCGGTGGACTTGGCGAGCGAGGCCACCTGCTGCTGCGCTACCTGCGGGAACTCGCTCGCGGGGAAGGTCGGCTGCGTGAACGGGACCTGCTCGCCTACGGCCGCCTTCATGAGGTCCGCCTCGTCCACGACCGCCTGGCCCGAGGTGCGGTAGGTGAGGCCGTCGGGCTTGAACACGGTGCCGTTGCCCTGAACGGCCTGGCGCGTGCTCGTGAAGCCGGCTGCGTACGCGTCCTTCTGGCCGGCGCCCGTGCCGATGCCGCTGTAGAGCTTCACGTCCGCGTCGGATGCAGTGAGCTTGCCCGGCATCTGCTTGCCGATCTGCTCGGTGGCCGAGTCGGTGAGCTGCTGGTTCAGCTGCTTGTACGCCTCGGCGGGCGAGATCCCGCGCTCGGCCGCGTACTTGGCCACATCATCCGGGTTGAAGACGCCCACCACGGTGCGGTCGAAGTCGGTGAGCACCGAGCGCGTCTTGCCGAGCGCGCTTGCCGCCGAGGAGCCGGAGTCGCCGAGCACGACGCGCTCGAGCCGGACGCCGCTTGCCGCGGAGTCCCACTGCTTGGCCGCTTCGGCCATGCCACGCTGGATCGAGCCGCCCACCTGCTCGTCCATCACGCGGTTGATCACCGCGGCCTCGGACCTTGTGATCTTGCCGAGCGCCTCGAGCTGCGCGAGGTTCTCGCGGCCGCCCTCCTTGAACAGGTAGGCGATCTTCTTCGGGTCGACCGCCCTGGCGGCCGCCTCGATGCCATCGCGCGCCGCGATCTCCTCCACACCGTCCACCGCCTGTCGCAGGTAACCCTGCGGTGAGAGGAGGTTGGACGGCACCGGCGGACTCGGCGCGAGCTCCTTCCACAGTTGTGGCTGGCCGAAGAGCTTCCTGCCGGCCGCATCCAGCGTGAAGTCGAGGGCGGTGTTCACGGTGCCGTACTTCGCGCCGCGCACCAGGTCGGTCGCGGTGAACGCGTGGCGGGTGGTGACCTCGCCGGTCAGCGGGTCCACCTCGGTGATGCCCACCATGTTCTCGCCCACGGCCGTGCCCACACCCTTGGCCATGTTGTAGCCCACGCGGAGTCCCTGGGCGAGCGGGCCGAGGGGGGTGGGGGTCAGCACCGTGGCGATGGTCCCCACGGCCATGTCGGCCGCGATCTGCACGCCCATCACGGCGCGGTACTTCCACTCGGCGCTGCTCACGTCCTCCATGAGGCGGTCGGTCTCGGCCTGTTGCGCGTCGATCTGCGTCCGCAGCTCGGCCCGCCGCGCCTCGGTCTCGGCCATGCGCTTGTAGTACGCGTCCTGTGCTGCCTTCTGTTCGCGCGCGAGCTGGATCTGGCGGCAGATTTTCGCGAGCTCCGGGTCCTGCTGCAGGTTCTGCCGACGGTTGGCGTCCAGTGTGGCGTTGTACTGCGCTTGCTCGCCTCCGGTCACCCAGCCCCAGCGCGAGTCCCACGTGTAGCCCTGCCGCTGCATCTTGAGCGTCTGCGCGGCTTCTTCGGCGCTCACCCACGCCTCGCCGGCCTCATCCCAGGGCACGCGCATGTACACGCGCCCGTCCGCGCTTCGCGGGAGACCGGCGAGCGGGTCGTTAGCCGGAACCACCGCAGGCGCACCAGACGTACCGCCGGGAATCTCGCCGGCGAGCCCCCGCAGCGCGTCGAGGATGGCGGCGGGGTCGAGCTTGTCGGTGAGCTGCAGGAGCGAGCCGGCCGCGAGGATGAGGCTCGACAGGCCCACCGCGGCCGCACCCTGCACGGGGTGGAGCGGCTGCTGGCCGCTCGCATCGAGGAGTGCGCCGGGGTCGTACTCGCTGCCCACCGCGCCGTAGTCGTCAGAGTCGTTCGTTGGGCCGTCGAGGCCGTCCGGGATCAGCTCTCGAACGGCCGGGTCCATCGTCTCGAGGTCGCCGCCGTCCGTGACGTACCAGAGCGCCTCTTGGCCGGTATAGTCGAATGCTCCGGCTTCGTAGATGTTGCGCAACACTCGCAGCATGTCCTCATCGGCCATCTCGAAGAACGAGAAGCGCTCCCCGCTGCCCGGCGCACCCGCGGAGTGGAGCGAGCAGAAGCCCTTGACGTAGAACTCGCTCTCGCCCGGCCCGACCTCGAGAACCTCGTTACCCGCGGTTACCATGATCTGCGTCTTGGGCGTCTCCGGGAGCAGCCGGGTGCCGATCGGGATCAGCACCGTCACGGCCTCGCCGAGTTCGTTGGTGAAGCTCGTTGTGATGCAGTCGCCGGTGATGCCTCCGCTGCCAGTGACCTCAACGCTGAGCCCGTCGACCTCGCCGTTCATGACCTCGGGAAGCGCGGTGTCGTAGCCCTGCTGGGCGTTGGCCGGCCCTGGCGTCACGCCTGCAAGCAGCGCGAGTGCAAGGCCTGCGGTGGCCACGGCCGCAACCGTGCGGTAGCCGAGCAGGATCCGGGCGTTCATCCCGATGTTGATGCCGAGGTTGAGGATCGCGAGTCCGTAGATGAGCACCGGAACCGACCTGAAGACCACCGACGAGAGCTGGGTGATCGTCATGAGCGCACCCCAGGTGATGAGCCAGGGGAGCGTGTAGCTCATCGTCACGCCACGGGCACCCGCCCGCACGTTCACGAAGGTGCCGTAACCGATGCCGGCGGCGAAGCCGATGGTGAGCAGGACCACCCACCAGATGGGACCCGGCGGACGCAGCGTGATGATCGAGAACACCAACATCGAAAGGAGCGCCGCCGCCTGGCTGATGACGATGCGCCTCGGCTTGACCGCCTTCTCCTTGCGGTAGGTCAGGACCTGGACGACCACGCCGACGACGAACAGCCCGATGAAGAAGACGGAGATGGCCTGCACCGTCGCGCCTCCCTATCCCGCCACGTCGCTGCGTCTGAGCGCGATCCTGACCGCCCAGTTGCTGCCCGCGAGCGCACGAACGGCGTCGCGCACGCCGGGATCGCGGCCAGCCCGCAGGCGTTCCCACAGCAGGATGCGCCCGTTCGTGCCGTCGACAGCCACAGTGCACTCGTACTCGTCGCCACGGCTGGCGGAGTACACACCGTCGGCCTCGGTGATGGCGAGGTTCAGGCTCTCGAGCCGGTCTCGGATGAGTCGGCGCAGCGTCACTGCGGGATCGGGGGCCGGCGCAGGTTCGGGCACCGGCTCCGTGACCGGAGCGGCGGGTGCGACGGGCGCGGCCGTCTGCTGCAGCCACGGTGGGGTCACCTGCTGGCCGGTGTCGGTGTCGTACCAGCCCGAGACGGCGTTCCAGCCGTGGCCGCGCGGGCAGCTCCAGTTGGCATCGAGGTAGGCGTTCTCGCCACACTGACTGCAGAACCCTGCTATCGCCATCGAGGATCCCCTGCCCATGTTGCGTGCAGTCGAAGTACCCGTGCTGACACGAGTATATGAGAGCACTTCGGCAGGCGATACGGGCGACTTGAGCGTGTAGGTTCAGTCAGTGAGCCGGGCGATGTCCTCGGTGGTCCACCTGCCGGGCTCGAGATACATGTCGCCCGGCGCGATGAACGCCTTCTGTCCGCCCGTGCCCGGATCGAAGATGATCACCTGTTGCTCGCGCTGGTCGAAGCAGGTGCCTCCCGGCGCGTCGTTCCAGTACTTCTGCGTCTTCACCCACACGAAGATCCGAACGTCCTCCACGGGCACGCCCATGCGATCGATGTCGAACGTGCGGATGCTGGTGTTAGCCTCCTGGTCATCGGTGTACGAGAACCACTGGGCGCGGTCGGTGTAGTAGACCTCGCCGGTCTCTTTGTCCACCACGTCGATGCCGTCACAGCGCACGGCGGTGTCCTGCACGCTGGAGCCGCCGATCACGATCGGGATGGCGAAGCTCGTGGGGATGGCCTCCTTCACGCTCATAGCCGAGTCGATCGGGTGTTCCCAGTCCCACTCGGGACGTACGTTGAAGTCGTCGAGCGACTCCTTCCACGTGAGGACCTCGGCGCCCTGGCCGAGG
This sequence comes from Actinobacteria bacterium UBA6100, assembly GCA_002423585.1. Classification (GTDB taxonomy): domain Bacteria; phylum Actinomycetota; class Coriobacteriia; order Anaerosomatales; family Anaerosomataceae; genus UBA6100. Next base: position 24,398 of record DIWS01000005.1, on the reverse strand, counting down.
ACCAGCCACTGGTCCTCGTCGGAGAACGCCTCCTTGACGTCCTTGATTCCGCTGTAGATCGTCTTGGCGAGGTTGATTGCGGGGTCGTACTCCTTGTACAGGCTGTAAGCGCTCTTGGCCGCCGATTTCCACCACGACTGGCTCGCCGCGTCCGTGGTCTGCGCCATCGCCGTCGGCAACTTCTTGCCGGAGTTGCCCGTGAGGTCATCACCTGAGACGGGGAACTCGATCTCGCCCTTGGTCACGTGCGTCTCGTACGTGCCGCCCCACGTGGTGACCTGCACGCGGTTGAGATCGCGGCTGCCGTCCCAGTACTGCGCACCGACGCGCACCGCGTAGTTGCCGTACCAGACGTAGATGGACTGTCCGCCCACGTCGAGGAAGCCCGGCCACGCGGCCTTGAGCATCCACGATGTGTAGCCCTCGGTTGCGTCGCGCTGCGAAAGCTCGCCCCGGTCGGGTACGAGCTCGATCATCACCGAGGCCACCTCGCCCCCGGAGAGCGCGATCGGCTCGGTGACCGTGAGTCCCGCTCCGGTGGCCGTGATCGCGTAAGAGCCGCTCGGCTTGACGGGAAGCGCACCGGCGTCGAAGTGCCCCTCGGCGTCGGTTGTGAGCGTGGCGACCGTCTCGCCCTTGTTGTTGGCGATCGTGACCGGCGCACCCGCCACGCCCGTGCCGAGACGATCGATCACGCGGCCGGTGAGCTGTGCGGTCGTGGCCTGCCTCATCGTCACCGTCCCGGCGGTCTCCTCGCCGAGCCGCACCTCGAACTCGACGGGCGCCAGACCCTGGTAACCGCTCTTCTTGAACGCGATGCGGTACGTGCCGTAGGGCATCTCGAGGATGAGGTCGCCGTTCTCATCCGTGGTGTCCGAGCGGTCGTAGCCCACCAGGTACGTCTGCACGCCCGGGAGCGCTGCACCCGCCTCATCGGTCACGTGCACCACGAGCGTGCCGTGGTTGTCCATCCGGATGCCCACCGAGGCGATCGGCTTGGTGCGGGTCGTCTCCACGGTAGTACTCGCGGGGTTGAAACCCTCCTTGGTAGCGGTGAGCGTGCCGCTGCCGAACTCGACATCCTCGATAGCGAAGCATCCGCTCGCGTCGGTCAGCACGGTCCTTGCGCCGAAGCTCACCTCTACGCCGGCGAGCCCGCCGGTCCACCAGCCGAGGTCGGCCATTCCCGAGGCGTTTGAGACCCGGCCCTGCACGACGCCCTTCTGAATGACCTGCACGGTGCTCGCGGCGGTGTCGTTGTCGGCTGTGTACTGATCGCTCGTGGTGGTGAGCGAATAGGAGACGTCAACAGTCTCGGCGGTGAGGTCCGCCGGCACGTCCCACACCTTCGCGAAGGTGCTGGTCTCTCCGACCTTGATCGTGCCGAGATCGAGCGTGCCGATCGTCTCGCCGTCGACCTTCGTCTCGAGGATGACCTTCTTCGCGTCGGTACTGCCCCGGTTCACGATCGCGCCGGTGAGCAGGCAGGGCGATCCGCAGACGGCCTTCTTGGGGTTGCTCTTGAGCGAGGTGAGGTCGAACGTGACGTCGGCGAGGACCGGTTGCCCGCCGTCGAGCACGATCCGGTCGCCAGTGGGACCGTCTTCGGCGATGGGCTGGAGAACGAAGCGGGCCTGTTCCGCGGGTGTTCCGCCGAGTTCCTGATGACGGGTCTTGTCGAGGAACAGGATCGCCGGACCGCTTTCGAGCTCGACCAACTCCAGGTCTCGGAGTTCGGCGGTCAGTCCGGAGATGCCGGCCGTCTCGCCGCTGGCATAGGTGTGGGTGATCTCGCCGCTCTGAAGGTCCACGACGGAGATGCGCTGTGCGAGCGCGTCGGCGGCCTCCCAGTAGATGAGTGCGCGCCCTCCTTCGGCCAGCACGCTGAGGCAGGGGGGAGCTGCCTTGCCGAACTCGTCGTTGCCGGCCAACAACACGTCGAGCGTGACCTCTTTCGTGTCCGGGTCGTACACCGCGATGCGGGATTCGAACTCGTTGCCGCCCCGGAGGTTCCGGATGTACGGCACCGCGAGCAGCCCGGTCTCGGCGTCATAGGCGATGTCGAACGAGCCCTCGGCGGCCGCTTCGGGCGGATCGCCGACGATCGTGCTGCTGACCCGCAGCGGCGGTGTGCCGGGTGCGATCTCCATGATCGCCATCGCGGGGCGGATTCCGGTGGTGCCGGCAATGCTCGCCGGTGAGGCTTCCTGGGTGGCCATCCACAAGCGCGAACCGTCGGTGGCGAGCGAGCAGGTGTCGTCCCAGGGGGTGAGGTAGGTGGGCGCGCCCTGAGGCTGCATATCGAGTCCGTATCGCGTGATCCAGGTCTCGCCGTTGGAGCGGAACGACATGTAGATGGCATCGCCCACCGGCACGGCGTCCACCGGGTCGTACTGCTCGGCCGTGCCGCCGGGGACCCACGGGGTCCGGCCAGCGCCGAGTTGCGGCGCGAGGACCTGGGTTCCGTCGGCGCGGTAGCGCTCCCACTGCACCTGATGCGCGGTGCCACGGGCGTAGAAGAGCAGGTAGGAGCCGTCGTCGAGTGTGATGAGCGACGGGTCGGTCATCTGGATGCCGGTGACCTTGTAGGGTGCGAGTCCGCCCTGCGTCTCGAAGTCAGTCTCGTCGTACGCGGGCGTGCCGAACGGCGTTACGGTGAACGTGACGCCGGAATCGCTCACATTCGAGATCGCGACAACAGCATCCGGAAGCGAGTCGGCGTTGAGATCGGCCTCGGTGGAGATTCCCTCGGTGAGCACATAGCTCGTGGGCGAGGAGGAGATCACGACTTCTGCCGAGGAACCGACCACCCGCACCAGTTCGGCGGTGTGCGTTTCGCCTGCGTACTCGAACTCGACGGTCTCCCCGGGCTTGAGCGTGAGCGTCGCCTCGGTCTCGCCACCGGTCGTGTCGCCACCGCCGTCCTTCGAGCATGACGTCGGCCCGCATCCCGATAGCGCAAGCATCACTGCGAGCGCGACCAACAGAAGCGACCGAAGTCGTTTCATCGTTCCTCCCCCCGGGGACCTGCTGGTTGGTTGGTACCCGAAGGTGCGACGGCGCCCACGTTCGTGGATACACTGGTTGTATACAGTCGACCGGGAGGAGCCTCGAATGAGGGGATCACTGCGCACGATCGCGATTGCTTCAGCTCTCGTCATCGTGTCGTTGGGTGCTGTGGGCTGCGGCAACGTGGCCGAGAAGGTGGAGGCCGCCGAGAACCCCGCCCCGGCCGGGACATATGAGGACGTGGACGTGATCTCGCGCGTATCTCTCAACGACAAGTCCAACTACTCGTGGGAGATCGACGGGACCACGTACGACTCTATCGCCGACGCCGACACGCTCTACAAGGTGGAGGGCGAGTCGGTGAGTGCGAACGTGTTCTCGGACGCGGCCGGCGGCGAGGGCGTCTACGAGGGCGACAACGACGATACCTTCGACGACACCTACGACTTCCGCGTCCAACCCGACGGCGTGCTCATCGAGGTCGACATCATCCTCGGCGACTAGACACTAGCCGATAAGCGAGGCCACAGTCTCCTTGGCGTCACCGAAGAGCAGGATCGCCTTGGGGTCGTCGTATAGCGGATTGGGCACGCCCGAGTAACCCGGCTTCTCGTCGAGGTTGCAGACGATGACCGCGCCGGCCTCGTGCGCGTTCAGGATCGGCATGCCCGAGATGGGCGTGTCCGCCGCCGAGATGGCAGCCGGGTTCACCACGTCGCATGCGCCCACGATGATCACCACGTCGGTGGAGGCGAAGTCGCCGTTGATCGCGTCCATCTCGTAGAGCTTGTCGTACTCCACGTCGGCCTCGGCCAGAAGCACGTGCATGTGGCCGGGCATCCGTCCGGCCACGGGGTGCACCGCAAAGCGCACCAACTTACCGGCTGCCTCGAGCTTTTCGGCGAGCGCCGCCACCTCACCTTGCGCCTGGGCGAGCGCCATGCCGTAGCCCGGCACGATGATCACCGAGGTGGCGCCGGCGAGTGCGGTCCGGGCGCGCGTGAGCGGCGGTTCTGTGGAGCGTGCGGGAGCCACCGTCTCCTCCGGCATGGCGGTCGGCGCGGGTGCGGCCGATGCGCCCTCGGCGAGCTGCCGTCCCACGAGGATGGCACCGACGCTGCGGTTCATCGCGCGCGCCATCACGAGTGTGAGGATCGTGCCCGAGGAGCCGACCATGGCACCCGCGGCCACCAGCATCTGGTTGCCGATCGTCACCCCCACGAACGCGGCAGCCAGGCCGGAGAACGCGTTGAGCAGCGAGATCATGACCGGCATGTCTGCGCCGCCCACGCGGACTGCGAACACGACGCCGAGCGTGAGCGTTGCGGCGGCGAGGACGATCACCGCGACGAGCCGCTCGGCACCGGCGAGTGAGGGCAGCATCGCGCCCATGGCCACGACCGTCGCGAGTAGCATCAACTGGATGAGCGTGTGCCCGGGGAGCGTCCGCGGGCGCGGGCTCATCCGGTTCTCGAGTTTGGCGGCGGCCACGAGACTGCCCGCGAGCGCCACGCCGCCCACGAGGGCGCCCGCCACGCCAAAGATCGCGGGGAGGACCCCCGGGTCCGCGCCCATGCGCGAGAGTTCCACGGCCGCGACCAGCAGCGATGCTCCGCCGCCCGCGCCGTTCTGCAGCGCGATGAGTGCGGGGATGCGGGTCATGGTTATGCGCGCCGAGATGAGCCAGCCGGCAAGGCCGCCCGCCACGACCGCCGCCACCACGAGCCACGGCTGGCCGATGGTGTTGCGCACGACCAGCAGCACGAGCGCGGCGGAGAAGGCGAGTGCGGTGGTGATGTTGCCGCGCCGCGCGCCGGCGGGTGAGCGGAACTGCGCGATGCCCGCGATGAAGACCGCGATCACCACGAGGTCGATGAGCAGGTCCTGCCAGGTGTCCATGCACGCCCCGTTCGTGGGTGGCCTACTGCTTGAAGAAGCCGAGCATGCGGTCGGTGACCGCGAATCCGCCTACCAGGTTGAACGCGGCGAGCACTATGGCCACCCCGGTGAGCGCCGTCTCGACCGGCGTGATGTCGGTCGCGAATAGCAGCATCGCCCCGAGGATGGTCACCGCCGAGATAGCGTTGGTGAACGCCATGAGCGGCGTGTGGAGCCGCTGCGGCACCCGCGAGATGAGCAGGTAGCTCACCACCGTGGTGACCGCGAACACGCCCAGCATGAGCAGGAGGTCGGTCACAGCTGTCCCTTCGGCCGATCCGGTGCGGTCACTGCTTGGACATCGCGTGCAGAGCACCCGTATGTACGATCTCGTGGTCGCGCGTCACGAGCGTGTGCTGCACGATCTCGTCGCTGTAGTCTGGGGCATCCGGACCGTTCTTGAACAGGGTCCGCATGTAGGCGAGCATGTTCTTGCTGTACAGCCAGCTCGCGTGCACCGGCACCGAGCCGGGGATGTTGAGGTAACCCATCACGGTCACCGTGCCGATGCGGGTCTCCTGGCCGTGGACGGTAGCGGCGCAGTTGCCGCCCTGGTCCACCGAGACGTCCACGATGACCGAGCCCGGACGCATCGAGCGCACCATGTCCTCGGTGACGAGCACCGGAGCGACCTCACCGGGTACGAGCGCCGAGAGGATGATCACGTCGGCTTCGGACACCAGATGCCGCAGATGCTCGCGCTCCTTGTCGATCCACTCGGCGGGAAGCGCGCCGGCGTAGCCGCCCTCGCCGATGGCGATCTCGTCGGGCACCTCGTAGCCCACGACCTTCGCACCGAGGCTCGCGGCCTCTTCGCGTGCCGCATGTCGGATGTCGACGGCGCGCACGATGCCGCCGAGACGTTTGGCGGTGGCGATCGCCTGCAGGCCGACGACGCCCGTGCCCACGATGAGGAAGTCGGCCGGCTTGGTCGTGCCGATGGCGGTGCCCATCACCGGGATGAAGCGGGGGAGCGCTGCCGCGGCCATGATGACCGACTTGTAGCCGGTGACCGTGGACATCGAGGTCAGCGCGTCCATGCCCTGGGCTCGGGAGATGCGCGGGATGCCGTCCATCGTGAGAGCGGTGACGCCCCGGTCGCGCAGCGTGCGGATGATGTCGTGGTTGTCGGGGGCGGCCGGGTGCAGGAACGTGACGATGATGCTGCCCTCACGCAGCATCTCGGCCTCGTGCTTCCCCTCCGTGATGTTGAAGTGCGGCTGCTTGACCTTGAGGATCACGTCGGCCCGCCCGAAGATGTCGGCGGCGCCCGGGACGACCGTGGCGCCTGAGGCCGCATACTCGGCGTCGGTGTGCAGTGCGCCCTCGCCCGCGCCCGCCTCCACCAGCACCTCGAAGCCCATACTCACATACGACGCCACCTCGTCGGGCAGTGCGGCCACACGGTGTTCGCGCTCGAGGATCTCCTTCGGCACGCCGATGATCATGGTTCCTCCCTGTGCATAGCGATCGTCAGATGCATAAAGCGGATAGCAGGGTGCATACGAACACTCTACTCTTGGTTCCGTTGTCTATGTTCCCAAGACCGCGAGCGGTAGTGGCGTGTCGCGGGTATCATCATGTCCTTGACCGGAGATATGCCGGTGCGGCGCAAAGGAGAACCACCCGATGTCCAAGATGACCATCGTCGTCGCTCTTGGCGGCAACGCACTGCTCCGGCGTTCCGATCCCATGACCGCCGAGGTGCAGCGCGCGAACATCAAGGTTGCGGTGAACGCGCTGGCACCGCTCATCGACGACTACAACCTCGTGCTCGCTCACGGCAACGGCCCGCAGGTGGGTCTGCTCGCGCTGCAGTCGGCGGCGTACCGCGGCGTGGAGCCATACCCGCTCGACGTCCTGGGCGCGCAGACGCAGGGGATGATCGCCTACATGCTCGAGCAGGAGCTCGGCAACGTGCTCCCTCCCGAGAAGCCCATCGCCACCCTGCTCACGATGGTGGAGGTCGATCCGGACGATCCGGCGTTCGATGATCCCACCAAGTTCGTCGGACCCACCTACGTGAAGGCCAAGGCCGAAGCCCTCGCCGGGAAGAAGGGCTGGGTCTTCAAGCGCGACGGCGGGTTGTGGCGCCGCGTGGTGGCGTCTCCCGAGCCCAGGCGCATCTTCGAGATCAAGCCGATCAAGTGGCTGCTCGAGAAGGAAGCGGTCGTCATCTGCACGGGCGGCGGCGGCATTCCCACCGCGTTCGCCAAGGAGCGGCCCGACACGCTCGTGGGTGTGGAAGCAGTGATCGACAAGGACCTCGCCGCCGAGCTGCTCGCTCGTGAGGTGGACGCGGGGCTGTTCGTCATGGCCACCGACACCGATGGTGTGTACCTGAACTGGGGCAAGGAAAACCAGGAGCGCATCGGCTGGATCACGCCCGAGGAACTCGAGCGGTACCCGTTCCCCGAAGGCTCGATGGGGCCGAAGGTGAAGGCCGCGGTACGCTTCGTGAAGGCCACGTGCGGGCGCGCCGCGATCGGCAGGCTCGAGGACATCGCCGAGATCGTGGCGGGCCGGGCCGGAACGAACGTGGTCTGTAAGGTCCCGGAGGAGCATCAGAAGTAGAGTGCCCGGGCGCCGGGGCGTCAGATGCGAACGACGACGCACCCGCTCAGGAGGTCGTGCAGCGCCTGCTTCTTGCGGTTCCAGCCTGCGATCAGATAGCCCAGCATCAGTGGTAGCGCCGAGACCGGCTTGAGTGCCGTGCGCGCGAGCGACCGCACGAGCCCCGTCCGCGTCCCGTCCGGTAGCGCAACTCGAATCCGAAGCAGCATCTTGCCAAGCGATGCGCCACGCGTGGTGGACTCCATGAGCACGAAGTACCCGAAGACCACGAGTGCCAGCAGGAGCCAGCGCCCCGCCCCGCTCAGCCACAGCGCCCGCTCGAGGGCGGCACCGTCGGGGGCAAAGGCGGTACCTTCAAGTAATGCGGCGGCGGCGAAGTCGTAGAGGCCTGAGAGCACGAACCACAGAGGGCCGACCACGAGGCCGTCCACCAGCGCTGCAGCGAAGCGCCGCCAGAAACCGGCGTAGCGGACGGCCGGAGGATAGGACACCTGCGCGGCCTGGGGCCATGGCTGCATCTGTGGCCATACCTGTGGCTGCGATACGGCTGGCTGAGGCCGGGCCGGTGGCTGCGGCTGCGGCGCAAGCTGCACCGGCGCGCCGCAATTCGAACAGAATCTGTCACCTACGGGGATGAGCGCGCCGCATCTGGCGCACGTCATGGCGCCACCTCCTGAGACGGCGTTTGCGTCTGGTTCATCTCCTGCTGCAGCTGCTGGAGGAGCTGCTCGAGTTCCATGTCGCCCTCCTCCGGCTGCCAGCCGAGGGTGGGAGCCTCCGAGCTGTGACGCGAGAGCAGCGCGGGCGGCGCGAACATGTAGAGCTTGTCGCCCGGCAACTTCTGCAGGTGGCCGTTGAAGACGAGGAACATCGGCATCCACACGTTCTCCTCGCGGCCCTCGATCGCCCAGGACTGCGATGAGGCGTTCCAGGTGCCCCGAATCGGGATGTCCTCGCCCCAGTGCAGTGTGCCGTAGAAGTCGCCGTTGCTCCTGTGGATGATGTCGATGGCCATCAGCTCGCCCTCGCTGAACGGCACCGGACCTGCCCACGTGCCGGTGATGTCCTTGGTGGTGCGCTCCTCGTCTCCGTACTCGAATTCGGCGACCGCGCTTATCGGCCCACGCGGAGAGCCCGGTACGGCTGCCACTTCCTGGTAGGCGACCTTGATCTTCGGACGGGCTCCGGCACCCAGTGCCTCGGTGATGTTGATGAGCGTGATCGCGTCGCGCTGGCCGATGCCCTGGAGCACCTTGAAGACCTGGTTCTTGCTCGCCTGCTTGTCGGCCTTCAGGAGCTTGTCGAGCAGGTCAGTGGTGATCTCGGCCTTAGGTTCGTTGACGGTGAAGGTGGTGGTCTTGCCGTCGGGCATGGTGAGCGTCACGCGGTAGTTCGCGATCAGCGCGGGCGAGCCGTCTTCGTGCTTCACCTGGAAGGCCGCGCTCGGCTTCCAGGTGATGGTCACCTTCCGGTTCTCCACCGCTACGGTGGGCGCCTCGCCGGGATGCATGCCGAAGACGATCGGGCCGTGCGGGTCGGTGCCCGAGCCGGCGTTGCTGATGGCGCTCGGTGTCTCGACGTAGGTCTCCGCCCGCATGATGGTGAACCGGGCCTGCGTGGGCAGCACGCACCCGCCGCGTATCTCGTCCCAGGCCTTGGTGCCCGCGGTCGGGATGCTCAGGCGGACGATCGCGCCGTGCTCTTCGATGCCGTTGGTGGAGAGCACGTACACCGGGTCGGTCGGTTTGGAGGCGGTCGGCTGCACCGATGCGCCGGCGATGTTCACCTGCACCATCTGCGCCGAGAGCGGCTGCCCGCCACTCGCGAAGCGCCAGATGAAGACGGGAGAGGCCGTCTTGTCGACGGTTGCGACGGTCTTCACCGGCCCGGTCGGATCGTCCTTGTACGATGCCGGCAGACCATTGTGGGCGTTCTGGATCTTGTCCGCGGCCGAGTATGTGAACGCGTAGAAGACTCGCGAGAGCGACTCGGGTGTGCCGCCTGTCGTTCGGTAGAGGCTGGCGATCCCGCCGCCCCTGACGGAGGCGACGTCGTCGTACAGCTTTGGCAGGAACTCGTCCTTCGAGCCGCCGGTGGCGAAGTAGTAGTTCTTGAGAAACTCCCAGAAGTACGACTGGCCATAGCCCTCCTGCTGGTTGGGCTTGGAGTCCTTGGGATAGAAGTGGCCCATGTCGTTGATGTAGGGGTCGTATGCTCGCTCGGTGGTATCCCAGGTCTGCGCGAACTTCTTCGTGGTCGTGTAGTACGACTGGGCCTCCTGCTCGAGGACGAGAGCGGCGGCCTCGTTGAACCATAGCCATGTGTTGCGGTCGTAGAAGACGTATGCGGCCTGAACAACGTGGAAAAGCTCGTGGAGCGTGGTGACCTGTAGCGTATCGAACGCGACCTTCTGCTCAGGGGTGAGCGAGCTCTCACGGGCGTCGGGGATCTTCGTGCCGTCGAGCACGATGAACGGGGAGGTCGTCCATGTGTTGTGCGCCGCTCCGAACGATTCCGCGCCGAGCGAGTAGTCCACGACGTACACGTTGGTGATGCAGCCGACGCGGGCGATGCCCGGGTGCCTGAAGTTGCGCGAGTCGAGGTAGTCCCAGCCGCGATCCAGGCCGATCAGCGCGTTGGTGACCTTGACGGGCAGGTAGTTCTCGGTGAGCCACTTCTCGCTGCCGGCGAGCTCCCTGAGGGCGCGGAGCTCTGGATCCGCCGCAAACTGCGCGAGCTTCCCCTGGTCCTGTCTTGTGGGGTGCTCCGGGATCTTGTACTTCGTCCAGAGGCGATCGACGTCGTCTTGCATCTGCTTGACCGCCGCCGGGTTTGCGGGCTTCCAGGTGACCGGATAGAAGATCCTGAAACGGCTCTCCGCGGTCTTCCAGAAGATGCTGTTGTACTCGCCCCGGGGGATGTCCTGACGATCGACCGTCCATCCCCAGTAGCTCACGCCGGCGAGCATGGGGAGCAGCACGGGCAGCCACGACATGTTGTGGCGGGTCTCCACTTCGAGGGTCCCGCCATGGAGCTCGGATGCGACCATGATTGGCGCGCCGTCTTCGCCAACAGCCACCATGCCGACGCTGTCCCACAGCGCTTCGGGTATGCCGAGTTCCTCAAGATCGAAGGAGAAGGTGGCCGGTTCGTAGAACAGGTCGGTCTCGGTCATTCCGGCGTCGATGTCGTACCCGCCGAGCGCCACAAGGCTCATCTCCTGGAGCGCCGGTTCGATGGCCGCGATCTCCGAGTCACTCAGAGGCTGTGCGGTGAACGTGCGCTCGCGATCCAGCGCTCCGGCCGGCGCGTCGATGCGGATGCCGGGCATCGGCTCCACGTGGACGGCCGGTGCGTTCGAGCGGGCCCGCTCGGCGGGGCGGGGGGCGTCGCCGTTGGCGCCGCGGAACGTCCCGGCGATGACGTCGGGGATGAGGCCCCACCTGCCCGAACGGACGAGCGGGCCGGCGACGAACACCGACGTCACGAGCAAGACGATGGCGAGCGCGCCGGCGATGCCCGCGAAGAGCAGCCGGTGTGCGAGCAGCCAGCCCAGCCAGCCCGCGCGCGGCCTACGCTGTGTCCCTCCATCGGCGCCATCTGCGTCGCTCATGACACGACCCCCCGGTTTGCCTGCGATGGCATGAGTGTATCGTGTGGCGGCACGCCGTGGCACGGTATCATGTGCCCATCGGTTCCGGCCTCGACGAGGAGCATCCCGATGAAGCGGCTCAGCTGGAGGGTCAAGTTCGGTCTGGTGCTGGTCGCCATCAGCGCAGTGCTGCTCTACGCGCACTCGCTCGCGTTCCACCACTCCGACCTGCACGAGTTCGGCCCGTTCCTCCTCACGCACGAGATCGCGATGATGCCGCTCGAGGTACTCGTGGTCACGCTCGTGATCCACTCGCTGCTCGAACGACGCGAGCGCGCGGAGAAACTGCACAAGATCAACATGGTGATCGGCGCGTTCTTCAGCGAGGTGGGCGACGAGTTGCTCCGCCGCGTCTCGGCGCGCGATGAGAAGGCCGAGATCCGCGAGGAGTTCCTTGTGGACGGCACCTGGGACGCGCGGCGCTACGCCGAGGCGAGGCGGGTCGCTGCGGCACACAAGTACGGCGTGCACATGACCGCCGCCGACCTGGAGTCGCTCCGGGACTTCATCGTGTCCAAGCGCCAGTTCCTGCTCGGGCTGCTGCAGAACCCGACGCTCCTCGAACACGAGAGCTTCACCAGCGTCCTGTGGGCGGTGTTCCACCTTGCCGAGGAGCTCGACCACCGCACGGACTATCCCTCGCTGCCGAAGAGCGACATCGCGCACCTCACGGGTGACGTGAAGCGTGCCTACGCGGCCGCCGCGGTGGAGTGGCTGGATCACGCGGAGCACCTGCAGAAGGAGTACCCGTACCTCTTCTCGCTGCTGGTGCGCACGAACCCTCTCGACACGACCGCGTCGGTCGTGGTGGCCGAGTAGGGGAGCCGGCGCTACGCCTCCGGCCCCGGAACGAACCGGGCCACTTCGGCACCCGTTCCGACGGTCCAGGTGCCGCCCACGCCGGCGTGCATGGCGCCGAGCTCGGCATGCAGCATGGCGATCCCGAGGTCGAGCGGTGCGGTCCAGTAGGTCTTGGGCGCCTTCGTGAGTACGAGCGCATCACCGTCAATGTGCAGCCGCCAGGGCTGCTTGTTGGCGCCCGAAGGAGCGAGACGTGCCGCCGCCGCGGCCTCGCGCGCCCATGCGGGCCAACCCGCGTGCCCCGGGGCGATCGCATCGAGGTGCAGCCGGTGCCGCGCGCGCACTCCCGCGCGCATCAGGCGCTCCCCGGCACCGACGGTCTTCGTGGCATGGCCGAGCGCGGCGATCGCGTGGACGCGTTCGCCCTCGCGGAGGTCGACCAGTCGGCCCGCGTGTCCGGCGTCGAACGCCGCCGCGATCCAGACCGAGTCGACACCGGCCGCGGTAGCGTCGAGTATCAGCGCTTCACCGATGTAGCCGACCGCCATACCGGCGTCGTCCGGGCCGACGAATGCGGCGAGTGACGGCGCACCCTCGACCCTGCCGTAGCTGCCGACGAGACCCGTGAACACCTCGCGCGGCGCTTCCCGGACGAGGATCGCACGGGCATGTCCGATCGGAGCCGTCATCCGCGCACAGGTCTCGGCGAGCCGGTCGAGAAGGGCGGGCGCCACGGGATCCTCCTCGAATCGGCGGCTCGAGATGCGGCGGGGTATCGCGTTGAACCACTCGCCGGTCGCACCGGGCGGCAGAGGTGTGTTCAGGGGCATGCGGGACTCCTCTATCGGGGGCGCCGGGCTCGTCTCACTCTATGGTCTCACGTCGTGCCGTCTACGTACGGCGCGACATCACCACCGCGGATGGGTCCCTCGTAGAGGCCCCGCCCGAACTCGTGGAACTCGGGGACCGAGACCCGTCCGCCGACCCGCGAGCCGATGCGGGCGCGCAACTCGTCAACGGTCAGAGGCGCGTTGGTCGCGAGCACGATGATCTCGCTGTGGGAGGCGGGGTCGGCGCCCCGCGAGAGTTGCACCACGAACGGCCAGACGTGCGCGAACGATCCCCGAAGCGTGCGGTACAGCCGCCGGAACGGGCGGCTGTGGTCGCCGGTGATCGAGCCGTGCATGTTGTACGCGAGCACGCCGTCTTGTGCCAGGCGGCCGAGCACCACCCGGTGGAACTCCTCGGTCGTGAGGGGCACAGGCACGCGGTCATCGTCGAACGCGTCCACGATCACGATGTCGTAGGTGGCCGCCGACTCCTCGAGGAACGTGCGGCCTTCGGCGATATGCACGCGCATGCGCTCGTCGCGCGGGAGGGCGAAGCTCGTGCGCGCGAGGTCCGCCACCCGGGGATCGATCTCCACGGCATCGATGTGCATCCAGGGGTAGTCGCGCCACATGCGCTTGGCGACCGTGCCGCCACCGAGCCCGATCATGCAGACGCGGCCGGCATCCGGTTTCACAGCCACCGTGAGATGCAGGTAGCCGGGGTAGTCGAAGTCGGTCTCGAACGGCGCGTCGAGATACATCGAGGACTGTTGCATCCTGCCGATCTGCAGGATGCGGATCGCGCCCCGTTCGATCACGCGGATATCGGTGTCGTGACGGCTCAGCGGTGGACTCCTCGGCGGTGTCGGGGGGCTCAGCGCGAGTCTAGCAGGGACGCGGTACGCGGCGTGGGTGTGGCGGCTACAATCGGCATGTGACGGCGGACAGGGTGGAGGGCGCGATGCGCGAAGGCAGAGTGGCGATCGTGGGCGGGGGAGCGGCGGGACTCTGCGCCGCGATCTCGGCCGCACGGGCGGGCGCGCACGTCACGCTGCTCGAAGCCGGTCCGCGCGTGGGACGCAAGATCCTCGCCTCGGGCAACGGGCGCTGCAACCTCTCCAACATCGCCGTGGCGCCGGAGGCGTACAACGACCCGGGCTTCGCAGCACCGGTGCTCGCCGAGGTCTCGTGTGAGGACATCCGCGCATTCTTCGGCGAACTCGGCCTGTTCACGTACGCCGACGATGAGGGCCGCGTCTACCCGATCACCAACGCGGCGAACTCCGTGCTGGACGTTCTGCGTCTGGAGTACGCGCACCTCGGCGTGGAGGAGCGGTTCGGGTTCGAGGTGGCGCGCATCGAGCGCGGCGGGAACGCGCTGCTCGTGCGCTCCCGCGAGGGCGAGGCGGCCGAAGCTGGCGCGGTGATCGTGGCAAGCGGCGGTGGCGCGTCGGCGCTCGAAAGCCTCGGGCACACCCGCAACCCCCTCTGGCCCGCGCTCGTTCCGCTTACGACCGACACCCGCTCGATCCGGGGACTCTCGGGCGTGCGCGTGCGATGTGCGGGAAGCGTGCTGGACAGCGCCGGAGCCGTGCTGGCCACCGAGCGCGGCGAGCTGCTCTTCCGCGACTACGGGGTGAGCGGCATCATGGTCCTCGATCTCTCCCGCGTGGCCCAGCCGGGGAGCACGCTCTCGCTCGACTTCTTCCCGGACGTCGATGCGCTCGCCATGGAGCGCTTGCTCGCCGAGCGGGTCGGCAACCTCGGCTGGCGGAGTGCGGGGACGTTCTTCAACGGGATGCTGCACACGCGCGTCGGTCAGGCGATACTGCGGGCCGCGGAGGTCCCGTCTGGCACCCCGGGCACGTCGCTCGATGTGTCCGCGCTCGCGCGGTTGCTGAAGGACTTCCGGCTCGCCATCACGGGAACCGGCGACCCCGAGCAGGCGCAGGTGACGCGTGGAGGCGCCGCGCTCGACCAGTTCGACGCCGCCACGCTCGCGTCGCGCGTGGCGCCCGGGGTGTTCGCGGCGGGCGAGGTGCTCGACATCGACGGCCGCTGCGGCGGGTTCAACCTGCACTGGGCGTGGGCGTCCGGCATCGTCGCCGGGCGCGGTGCGGCCGCGCACGCCGCGAGTGCCGTCGGCGATCCCGCATGATCGAGATACGCAACCTCGAGCTCCCGCTCTCGGCGGGCGTTCCGTCCGGTGAGGACGGCCTCACCGGCGCTGCGGCGCGCCGTCTGGGCGTGGACGAGGAGCACATAGCCTCGGTGCGGCTTCTCAAGCGCTCCGTCGATGCCCGCCGAAAGGCCAACGTCCACTTCGTGGTGACCCTCGGCGTGACGCTGATCGAAGCAGCCGATGAGGCGGGTGCGGTGCAGCGCGTGGGCGATAGCGATGTCTTCGTGGCTGCCGAGAGGCCGCTGCCCACGCTTGTTCGGCTGGAGACCGCGCCCGCGGTGCGTCCCGTGGTGGTGGGCACGGGTCCGGCGGGGCTGTTCGCGGCGCTCAGGCTCGCGCGGGCCGGCGCTCGCCCGATCGTGCTCGAGCGCGGGCAGGCAGTTGACGGCCGCATCCGCGCGTGGAGCGCCTTCATCCGGGAGGGCGTTCTCGATCCGAACTCGAACACGCAGTTCGGCGAGGGCGGCGCGGGGACGTTCTCGGACGGCAAGCTCACCACCAACACCAAGGATCCGCGGTGCCGCAGCGTGCTCGAGGCGTTCGTGGAGGCGGGCGCGGCCGAGGAGATACTGTGGCAGGCCCGGCCCCACATCGGCACCGACCGGCTCACAGGCGCCGTGCGCAGGTTGCGTGAGCACATCGAGTCGCTCGGCGGCGAAGTGCGCTTCGACACGTGCCTCACCGACCTGCTTCTCGGCCCGGACGGCACGCTGCAGGGTGTGGTGACCGAGGCAGCGGCGGGCCGCGAGGAGATCGCGTGCGAGACGCTCATCCTCGCCACCGGCCACAGCGCGCGCGACACCTTCGAGATGCTGCGGGAGCGGGGAGCGAGCCTCGCGCAGAAGGCGTTCTCCATCGGCGTGCGCATCGAGCACGAGCAGCAGATGATCAACCGCGCGCAGTACGGGCCGGCGGCCGGCCACCCCGCACTCGGCGCCGCGGACTACAAGCTTTCGGAGCACCTGCCCTCGGGGCGCACGGCGTACACGTTCTGCATGTGCCCGGGCGGTGAGGTCGTGGCGGCGGCGAGCGAGCCCGGGGGAGTGGTCACCAACGGTATGAGCCGGTTCGCCCGTGACGGCGCCAACGCCAACGCGGCGTTCCTGGTGAACGTCGGGCCCGGGGACTTCGGTGGCAACGATCCCCTTGCCGGCGTGCGCTTCCAGCGCCAGTGGGAGTGCGCGGCCTTCGAGCTGGGCGGGCGCAGCTTCCGCGCGCCGGCGCAGCTGCTCGGCGACTTCCTGCAGGGAGTCGCCTCGACCGCCGCAGGGAGCGTCCCGCCCACGTACCCTCTCGGGGTGACGTACGCCGACCTCGCGGAGTGCCTGCCCGGGTTCGTGACTGCGTCGCTGCGCGAGGCAGCGCCGATCTTCGACCGCCGCCTGCGCGGATTCGCCACCCCCGACGCGCTCCTCACCGGCGTGGAGACGCGCTCGTCGTCGCCGGTGCGCGTGCTGCGTGACGAGTCGCTGCAGTCGAATCTGCGCGGCGTGTACCCGTGCGGTGAGGGAGCGGGCTACGCGGGTGGCATCATGTCCGCCGCCGTGGACGGCATACGCTGCGCCGAGGCCGTGCTGGGCCGCTACGCCTGAGGCGCGGGCACGAACCGCACAACCTCGCCGTCGGCCTCGACGACCCATGTGCCACGCGATGTGATCGCAGCGAAAACACTGTGTTAGAAGGCGGTGAAGTGACTTCACGCTGCCCGTTTCCTGTCGACAATGACTGCGTCGGCAATCGGACGAGGAGCGGTGCGTGGAGCTGTACCAGATGTGCCGGACGGTGAGCGAGGAGCTCGAGCGGAGGCACGCGGGCGATCCGATGGCCCTGGTGCTCGCAAAGGGCGAACTGGCCCGACAGACAGGGTTCCTCGCCGGCCTGGTGGGGCGGTCCGACCCCGATGATCCCGAGAAGATCGGCAAGCTGCGTCAAGCGGCCGCCGCCATAAGCATCTATGTCTAGGACGGGAGCGGGCATGACCCTTAGCGTGAAGACGCGAATCGGTGTGGCAATGACCCTGGTGGTGCTGGTGAACCTGGTGGCCGGCGGGTTCAGCTGGCTGCTGCACGAGCGCGCCGCCGACTTCGAACTCGCCTCGGAACACGCAGCGGCTCGCTCGCAATGGGTGGCTGCGGTCTCGGAGAAGGTCTTCGCCTTTGCCAGTGAGGCGACGGATATCGCCATAGGCGTGGCGAAGGGGGAGAGTGCGGAATCCTCCGCTGAGTATGGTGATCTGGTGGGTGCGGATGCCGCCACATCGCGTTTGATCGGTCGCACTCCCGACGACCTGGACCCGGGTATGGCGGTGGACATCGCGCAGCGGTGGGAGGCGCTACGGCCTGCGGTCTTCGCCTGGGTGAACGCGGAGGCCGAACAGGCGGACTCTACACTGCGCCTGACCCTCGGCGATGCCGGTGAGGTCCGCGCCAGCACGAGTTCAACGATCGAGGTGCCCGCGGAGTTCGAAGGGCTCGACGTTCCAATGATGAGGCGCGCCGTTCGCAGCGAAGTCGAGTCGTTCATCGCGGGGGAGCTGCGTTCCGCTCTCGGCGATGCCGAGAGCGACGCACGAACCGCCGGTCGTGCCGCGTCGCGGGCGCGGGATACCGCCTTCACGGTGACTGTTGCCGCGATCGCCCTCAGTGTCATCGTGGCCGTGATCGCCGCAGTCTGGCTTTACCGGACCATCGCGGGACCGCTCATCGCCGCCGAGCAAGTCGCCCGACAGGTGACTGCAGGCGACCATTCGGCATCCTTCACGAAGACGAGGGACGATGAGATCGGAGCCCTCGTGCACGCGGTGGAGGAGATGCGCGACACGGTGGTCGGCCACGTCAACGTGATGAGAGAGCTTGCGGGCGCGGTGATCGTCACTGCGGCGGACGTGACCGCCGGAGCGGCATCGGTGCGGGATCTCACGCCGAACGCCGGCGACCATCTGACCGATGTGGTCACGAGCCTGGAGCGACACTCCACTACGTTGTCTCAGCTGGCCGACCAGATGTTGCGTGTGTAGCCATGCCGCATAGTGAATCGGATGTGTCGCTGACGGTAGCATTCCTCTCTGTGGAGAAGCGCTCGTATGGCCGCTCCCGGTTCGAGGAGGAGGCCGGGCCGCTCGGTATGCGGGTCGCCTGGCTCGATCCGCAGGGATTCGACCTGCTCGTGGATGCGGAGAGTCCGCGCGCCTTCTACAAGTCGCGCCCATTCCGGCAGCCTGCGGCCTTTGTCCCACGGACCGGGAGCGACACCACGCTGTTCGCGCGTGCCGTCCTCCGGCACATGGAGCGGCCCGGTGGGCCGGTCGTGATCAACTCCTCGGCCGCGATCATGGCGGCGAGAGATAAGCTGCTTGCCCATCAGGTGTTCGCCGAGGCGGGCATCCCGTTCCCGCGCACCGTGCTCGCCCGACAGCCCTCGGACGTGGCCAAGATGGTCAGGCTCGTCGGGGGCCCCCGCGCGATCCTCAAGCTGATGAGCGGCACGCACGGGAAGGGCGTCATGCTGGGCAGGGATTTCGATGAGATCCAGGCGTCGCTCGAGACGGTGTGGGCACTCAACGAAACGCTCCTGATCCAGGAGTATATCGAGTGCGGCGGAACAGACATCCGCGTCATCACGGTCGGCGGCCGCGTTCTGGGCGCCATGAAGCGGACCGCCAAACTCGGCTCCTTCCGCGCGAACGTCCATCAGGGCGCGCACGTCGAACAGCAGCCGATGGACGAGGAGCTCGAGTGGCTGGCGCTTCGAGCCACGGAGGTGCTCGGCCTCGAGCTATCCGGCGTGGATGTTGTCAGAGGCGAGCGCGGCTACTCGGTCATCGAGGTGAACTCCGCTCCGGGCTTCCAGGGCTTCGAGAAGGCGACGGGCATCAACACTGCCGCGGAGATCATGCGCTATATCCGATTCAGAACGCGCTGACCGCGGACGCATAGGGCTGTGGATAACGTGGATGAGTGGTTACACCCGTGTATACGCACGCCGGTGACATGCGGAGATGTCGCACCCCCGCGAGCCCTCTTGTTCACAGCTCGCTCTGAAGACGAGTTGTCCGGCCCCACGGTGTCACGGGATCCTTGCGAGCGCGCAACGTCGGTGACACCGACCGCGCATGCCGCTGCGCGATGATGCGGTCATGAGCGCGCTGACCGACACCACGACCCCGGGCACACCGTGCTGAATCCGACAGGCCCGGACAGAAAGCCCCGTCGCGCGAGGCTGTCGTGGGTCTCGGTCGCCCTGATCCAGGCGTTCGTGATCCGCATGCTGGTGGATGCGCTTGTGGTGTTGGTGTTGATCGTACTGGTGTGGGTCGTCTTGGGCGTTGGGTGGGACGTCTGGGTCGCGATCACCACGCGCTCACCCGAGGGGTTCAAGTCGCTCTCAATAGAGCTGCTGACAGTCTTCGTCTTCATCGAGCTGTTCCATTCGCTCTCCGAGTACATGCGCTTCCAGCGGGTCCGGGTGACCCACCTGCTCGACGCGTCACTCGCCTTCGTGCTGCGTGAGGTCTGGGTGGGGATGTACGGGGGCCATCTCGACTCGGCGAGCATGTTCGCGCTGGCCGGTCTCGTGCTCGCGCTCGGCGTCGTGCGGACGCTGGCGGTGGTGTACTCGCCCGGCGAGCGGGCCGCCGAGCTTGCCGAGGCGAACGAGGTCGAGGCGCAGGCCGAGGCGAACGAGATCGAGGCGCAGGCCCGGGATTCCGCGCACCGGGCATCACCCCGGTAGCGCTCCAGCGCCGCGACGCGACCGGGACGGGTTTCGTGCGCGAGGCCGCTCGCGTTGCCCATGCGTCCGCGCCTCGGTATACTGCGCAATTGCCGCCTTCGCGCAGGCGGCACCCACCCGGAGGGGTGGCAGAGTGGTTGAATGCGGCAGTCTCGAAAACTGTTTAGCGGGTATCCCCCGCTACGAGGGTTCGAATCCCTCCCCCTCCGCCACGTGATGTCACGAGAGGCCGCCCACCGGCGGCCTCTCTGCATGTCCCGACGCCTCGCGTGATCCCTCGGACCGCGCTTCTCCCGGCGCGGCCGTAGGTGACATCCGCTTCAACTCCCCGCACCTTCGGGAACGTACACTCTGTCACCGGGTGAATGGAGACTGCGATGTCAGCGGAGCATCGGGCGTTCGAGGTAGTGCGACAAGATGGGCCCCTGGAGTTGCGCAGGTACCCCGCCTATCTGACCGCGACTGTGACGGTGAGTGCGGAGGGCTACAACGAGGCGACCTACGCCGGGTTCAGTGCGCTGGCCAGCTACATATTCGGCGACAACCGATCGTCAGGCAGCATCCCCATGACGGCCCCCGTCACCGCAAGCCGGACGTCCGGCACGAAGATCGCGATGACTGCCCCGGTCACATCCGAGCGCGTCCGGAACGACGAGCTCGAGTCGGCGGCACCGCTGTGCACCGTGTCGTGCGCGGGCGAGTACGTGGTGCGGTTCACCATGCCGTCCCATTTCGCGTTCCTGGAGGACCTGCCCGCGCCGAACGACAAGCGGGTGGTCCTCGAGGCAGTGCCCGAGCATCTGGCGGTTGCCGCGCGCTTCAGCGGCCGGCTCAGCGAGGAGGCGGTCGCCGATACGACCAATCGGCTCGAGGCGTGGGCCGAGGACGAGGGGCTCGTGATCGTCGGCGAGCCCGAGGCGGCTCAATACGATGCTCCCTGGATGCCGGGGTTCGTTCGGCACAACGAGGTGCTCATCCCGGTGAGGACCGCATAAAGAGCGCGGCCCGTCGAGGGTCGACACGTGGGGCGTGCGGCTGCGGCCGCAGTGCTCACCACCCGCGGATCCGTACCGAACATCCCTCGAAGACCATCTGTGGAGTATCCTCCGCTACGAGGACTTGAGTCCCCCGCATCTGTGGGTGGGCGTCCCCCATACCCGCCCAGCATCCGCGCTTCCGCCGAGGAGTCAGCCGTGATACGCACGAAGTCAGCATACGAGCCCAAGAGCCCCGAAGACGGCTACAGGGTCTTCATCGAGCCCACCTGGCCCCGGGACCTGCCCAAGGGGAAGGCGCTGGGGGCCGACTGGATGCGCGAGCTGTACCCGAGCCAGGGCCTTCGAGAGTGGATGCGCATCAATCCGCGGAAGGGGGACCTCTTCCGCGACCGCTATCTTCTGGAGTTGGCGCGCAACGAGAAAGCCGTCGAGAAGGTCCGCAAGCTGCATAAGGGTCGCGGAACCCTGACGATCCTGACGGTCCCCATGGAAGGGCCGTGGGACATCTACGAGACCCTCGCGGGCTACCTTCGGGTGATGTGCGAGTAGGTGCGAGGGAGTGAGGGCCGCATGACGGACGAACACCCGAACGACCCGCTGCACGGCATCACGCTGGAGAGGATGCTGAGCCGGCTGGTCAACAAGTACGGTTGGGACGGTCTTGCCAAGCGCATCCGGATCAACTGCCTCAAGAACGATCCGACGATCAACTCGGTGCTGAACTTCCTGCGCAAGACCCCCTGGGCGCGCCAGAAGGTCGAGGAGCTGTACCTGAACTCCAGGTTCTGGACACGCGACTAGCGGGTATCCCGGTGCACTCGCGAGGAGCTCCGATCGCTCTTCGACATCACCTACGCCACGCTGAGAGCCCCGTCCATTTCCACGAGCCCGTCTCTCAGACGCACAACGCGGTCCGCCCGGGCCGCGACCTCGGCATCGTGGGTCACGAGAACGATCGTCCGGCCTTGTTCGTGAAGCTCATCGATGAGGTCGAGTATCTCGAACCCGGTGTGTGAGTCGAGGTTTCCGGTGGGCTCGTCGGCCAACAGAAGTGACGGGTCGTTCACCAGCGCGCGAGCAATCGCCACTCGCTGGCGCTGTCCGCCGGAGAGCTGCTGCGGCAGGTGGTCCAGCCGGTCGCTCATCCCCACGCGTTCGAGCAGCGCCGCCGCCCGGGCGCGCGTGTCCGTGGCGTCCGAATAGGTGAGCGGGAGCTCCACGTTCTGCAGCGCGTTAATACGCGGGAGCAGGTTGAACGTCTGGAACACGAAGCCGATCGTGCGGTTACGCAGCGCCGCACGCTGCACATCGCCGAGCGAGGATGCATCCTCGCCGTCCAGGATGTACTCGCCCGACGAGGGCTCATCGAGCAGGCCGATGATGTTCATGAGTGTGGACTTGCCCGAACCCGAGGGGCCCATGAGCGCCACGTACTCGCCTCGGCCGACCTCGAGGCTCACGCCCCGGAGCACCGGCACTGCGAGGTCCGAGAGCTGGTACGTCTTGGTGACATCGGTGAGCGCGAGCACGAGGTCCATCTCACTGCACCGCCTTCGGCAGGACCACGCGCTGTCCGGCGGTAAGGCCGCTCACAACCTCAACCAGGCTGCCGTCGGTCATGCCGAGCTGAACGGTGACAGTGCTCGTGCTGCCGTCTTCGCCGAGCACGCTCACAACCTGCTTACCATCCACGAGGCGGACAGCCTCGTTGGGGATGACCAGCACGTCTTCGGCGCGCTGGGTGATGATGTCGAGCCGGACCGTCATGCCTGCAGCGGCCCGGGTGCCAGACGTGTCGATCGTTGCAGTGAGCGCATAGGTGACGATGCCGTTCTGGTCGATCGCGCCCACCGGTGACAGCACGGTCACCGTGCCCTCGAGGGAGGCGCCGTCGAGCGCGTCCACGAGCACGTCCACCGGCAGCCCGACCTCGGCCTTCACGTAGTCGTTCTCGTCGAGCGCCGCCTCCACGAACGGATGGGCAAGATCGCCGATCACGATCGCGGGGCCGCCATTGGTAGCGATCAAGCTCCCTGCCTGGACGTTCACGTCGAGCACGGTTCCGTCAGCCGGGGCCACCAGCACAAGGTCGCCCGCCCCGAGCACTGCGGCATCCACCGATGCCTGGGCCTGCGCCACCGCGGCGCGGGCCGCGGCGATCTCCGCAGACGTGGCGCCGGTTCGCGCGGCGGCGAGGTTCGCTTCAGCGACGCGGACGGCGGAGGCGGCGTTGCTCACTGCCGCTTCCTTCGTCTGCAGCTCGGCTGGCGACACGGTCGAAACGAGAGATTCCGCCACCAGAAGGTCGTATGCGGCTCGCGCGCTCGCGAGGCTCGTGTTCGCCGCGTCGAGCGAGGCCTGCTTCACCGCAACGTCGGTTGCCGCCGGTCCGGCGAGCGTTCCGTCGAGCTTCGCGTCTGCCGAGGCGAGCGCTGCCTGTGCCTGCGCTACCTGTGTGTCCGTCTTGTCACCGGCGAGCGTGGCCAGCACCTGCCCGGCCACCACGGTATCGCCCGCCTTCACGCTCACGGTTGCCACCGTGCCCTGCGTGGGAAAGGTGAGCTCCCAGCGCGTGACCTCGATGCGGCCCTCGGCGGGTATGCTCGACTGGATCGTGCCGGACGCCACAACTGCGGTGGGTGCCGGGGCTGTGTCCTCGCTTGCCGAGGCGGCGTAGCCGTAGTACGCCGAGCCGCTGACGAGCGCGAGCGCGGTGAGCGCGATCGCAACCGACCGTATCGTGCGTTTCTTGGTTGTCTTCATCGTGGTCACCTGCTACTTCACGCTCGCGAGCTTCACGTACTCGGCCAGGGCACCGTCGGTGCCGCCGTCGGTCCACACGGTGATCTCCATGCCGCTGCGGAGTTCGGCTAGCGTGGAGGCCTGCGCGACCGGGTCGTCACCTTCGAGCACCATCTGAACGATCGGGGTGCCTACCGGCACGGAGACGGTCACGCGCTCGGTCTCAAGGCCGGCGTTCTCGGCTGCCTTGAGCGCCTGACGTTCCTCCTGGGTAAGCTCGGCGCGCGCCGCCTTCTTGGCTTCCTTCTCCTCGTCCGTCAGCTCCTCGGAGGGGTCCTTCACGTAGCGCTCGATCACGACGTCCGTGCCGTCGATCGAGAGCACAAGGCCCTTCACCTCGGCGGTGCGGTCGGGCTGGTTCGGGTCGGCTGTGGCGCCGGTCTGGCTCCCGCTGCCGTCCGCAGTGCTGGTGTTGCTGCCTGCGGCCAGGGCGCTTGCGCCGAAGTAGGCGCCGGCTCCAAGAAGCACCACTGCCAGGGCTATGAACACGATCTTCTTCATTTCGGTCTCCTTGTTTCTTGAGCGACCGGTCACGGCCGCAACACTCACTCGTATCGAAGCGCCTCGATGGGATCGAGCGCCGCTGCCTTCCGCGCGGGGGCGTATCCGAAGACCACGCCGGTGAGGACCGCGAACGCGAAGGCGAGAAGCACGCCGGATGGCGATGCGATCGCCCGCACGTCGAACGATTCCGCTACAGGGACCATGCCGAGGCCGATGAGGACGCCGAGCGTGCCGCCGCCGACGCTCAGGATCACGGCCTCCAGCAGGAACTGGAGCAGCACGTGGGCGCGAGTTGCACCCACTGCCCGTCGGACGCCGATCTCCCGGGTGCGCTCCGTGACGGCCACGTACATGATGTTCATGATGCCGATGCCGCC
>DIWS01000019.1 GCA_002423585.1 Actinobacteria bacterium UBA6100 | reverse complement strand
CGTGTCACGAAGATCATCAAGTAGCGAGAAGCGTCCGTACCAAAACGGAGGTAAGAGAAGTTGGCGAACCAGAAGATCCGCATCCGGCTCAAGGCGTACGATCACGAGATCGTGGACAAGTCCACGAAGATGATCGTGGAGACCGCGCAGAAGACCGGCGCAAAGGTGGCAGGCCCCATCCCGCTTCCCACCGAGCGCAACCTCTACTGCGTGATCCGCTCGCCGCACGTGAACAAGGACAGCCGCGAGCACTTCGAGATGCGGACGCACAAGCGCCTCATCGACATCCTCGAGCCCACGCCCAAGACGGTCGACTCGCTCATGCGACTCGACCTGCCGGCCGGCGTCGACATCGAGATCAAGCTCTAGGCAACCCCCGGTGACGCGTGTCGCCGGTAGAGAGAAGCGCGGTCCTCTGGGAGGCGTCGCATACGGCGACGCACAAGGCCCCACAGACCGCACGGACGAAAGGCACCGACAATGGTTCATTCGATTCTCGGAAGGAAGCTGGGCATGACCCAGGTCTGGTCCGATGACGACCGGTTGATCCCGGTCACCGTCATCGAGGCCGGCCCATGCGTCGTCTCCCAGATTCGTACCGACGAGCGTGACGGCTACCGTGCCGTTCAGCTCGCGTTCGGCGATGTGAAAGAGTCACGTTCGAACAAGCCGATGACCGGCCACTTCGCCAAGGCCAGGACGACCCCGAAGCGGTTCGTGGCGGAGGTCCCGATCGTCGAGGGCGAGAAGTACAAGCTCGGCCAGACTATCACCGTCGAGGGCTTCGAGCCCGGCATGCAGGTGCATATCTCCGGCACCAGCAAGGGCAAGGGTTTCCAGGGCGTCATGAAGCGCCATAACTTCAAGGGCGGTCCCGGTGGTCACGGTTCGCACGCACACCGCGAGCCGGGTTCGATCGGTCAGGCGTCCACGCCATCCCGCGTGTTCAAGGGTTCCCGGATGCCGGGCCGGATGGGTGGAGACACCGTCACGATCCGCAACGTCGATATCGTGCGGGTGGACACCGAGCAGAACCTGCTGCTGGTGAAGGGTGCCGTTCCTGGTGGGAAGAACAGCCTTCTGACGATCCGCCTCGGTTAGACGAGCGCGGACGCGTCGGGTGCTTAACTTAGGAGTAGAGACGATGGCAACTGTCGAAGTGAAGGACAGCACGGGCAAGAAGGTGGGGAAGGCCGACGTTGCGGACACCGTGTTCGCGATCGAGCCGAACCAGTTCGCCGTGCATCAGGTGGTGCGGAGCCAGATGGCCGCACGCCGTCAGGGCACGCAGAGCACCAAGGGACGCAGCGATGTGTCCGGCGGTGGCGCAAAGCCGTGGCGTCAGAAGGGCACCGGCCGCGCCCGCCAGGGTTCGACCCGCGCCGGGCAGTGGAAGGGCGGTGGCGTGATCTTCGGGCCCACGCCCCGCAGCTACGCATTCAAGGTGCCGAACAAGGTGGTCAAGCTGGCGATGCGCAGCGTCCTCAGTGCCAAGCGCGCTGACGATCAGCTCTTCGTGATCGACAGCTTCGGCCTGGACGAGCCGAACACGAAGCAGGCCGCTGCTGTGCTGAAGGCCCTGGGCATCGATCGTCGCGTGACCGTCGTGATCGACAACGACGACGTTAACGCGTACCTGTCGTTGCGCAATATCGATAAGGTGCGCGTGATCAGCGCATCCGAGGCGAACACGTACGATCTCGTTGACAACGTCTCCGTGCTGTTCACCAAGTCGGCACTCGAGTGGCTCGAGGGGGTGCTGAGCTGATGAATGCACATGACATCATCATCCGCCCTGTCGTGTCCGAGAAGAGCTTCGAGTTGATGGAGCAGGGTCGGTACACGTTCGAGGTGGCCAAGGATTCGAAGAAGGAACAGATCGCCGCTGCGGTCTCCGAGGTATTCGGCGTGACGGTCACAAGCGTGAATACCATGAATGTCTCTGGTAAACCGCGGCGACTCCGCTACAATAAGGGGCTGTCGCGCTCGTGGAAGAAGGCCATCGTCACCCTGAAGGATGGCGACGCGATCGATCTGTACGCCGGCAGGTGATCCCGTAGGCTCCCAAATCGTCGGGAGTGTGCGGGTAGATGGAGCCACCCGGCACCGTGGTAGGAACGTCCGGCGTCGGACCGTTCGGAGGGAACAGGACTCCGAGTCCCAAGCGGCCCGGCAATCGGAACGAAGGAGAAACAATGGGACTGAAAAAGTACAAGCCGACCTCACCGGGTCGTCGTTTCCAGACGGTCGCCGATTTCGCGGAGATCACGTCGACGACGCCCGAGAAGTCGCTGGTCGAGCCGTTGCCCCAGAAGGGCGGCCGCAACAACAATGGGCGCATCACCACCCGTCACCAGGGTGGTGGCCACAAGCGCCAGTACCGCAAGATCGACTTCAAGCGGAACAAGGACGGCATCCCGGCCAAGGTCGCGACGATCGAGTACGACCCGAACCGGTCGGCTCGTATCGCGCTGCTGCACTACGCCGACGGCGAGAAGCGCTACATCCTGTGCCCCGAGAAGCTCAATGTGGGCGACACGGTGATGTCCGGCCGCGACGCTGACATCAGGCCCGGGAACACGCTTCCGATGGAGAACATCCCGACCGGTACCGTGGTGCACGCGATCGAGCTGCAGCCCGGTAAGGGCGCCGCGATCGCACGCTCGGCCGGCACCTCGGCCCAGTTGATCGGCAAGGACGGACCGAACGCCATCCTGCGCATGCCCTCCTCGGAGATGCGCATGGTGCGGCTCACGTGCCGCGCCACCGTGGGCGAGGTCGGCAACAGCGATCACGCCAACATCTCGATCGGTAAGGCCGGCCGCAATCGCCACCTCGGCAAGCGCCCGACGGTGCGTGGTACCGCGATGAACCCGGTCGACCACCCGCACGGCGGTGGTGAGGGCAAGAACAAGACCGCCGGCCGTCACCCGGTCACTCCGTGGGGTGTCCCCACCAAGGGTCATCGCACGCGTGCCAAGCATAAGACGTCCGACAGCATGATCATCCGTCGCCGCAAGAAGTAGCGGGAGAGGGAGTTAAGCAATGAGCAGAAGCCTCAAGAAGGGTCCCTACGTCGAGCCGCGGCTCCTGAAGCGTATTCAGGACATGAACGCAGCCGGCGAGAAGAAGGTCATCAAGACGTGGTCGCGCGCCTCGACGATCTTCCCGGAGATGGTGGGCCACACCGTCGCGGTGCACGACGGCCGGAAGCATGTGCCGGTCTACGTGACCGAGTCCATGGTCGGCCACAAGTTCGGCGAGTTCTCCCCGACGCGTACCTTCCGCGGTCACGCGGACGATCGCAAGAAGGGCAAGCGCTAGCCAGTCGCTGACACGGTCTCGCGCGCACATGCGCCGGGACAGAAGAACGGTCGGAGGTTTTGAGTAGATGGAAGCAAGAGCCACAGCGAGATTCGTGAGGGTGAGCCCGCGCAAGGCGCGCGAG
Organism: Actinobacteria bacterium UBA6100; assembly: GCA_002423585.1. GTDB lineage: Bacteria > Actinomycetota > Coriobacteriia > Anaerosomatales > Anaerosomataceae > UBA6100. Next base: position 136,541 of record DIWS01000019.1, on the reverse strand, counting down.
GTCATCGACCTCGTTCGGGGCAAGTCCGTTCAGGACGCCGAGGCGATCCTGAAGTTCTCCCCGCGTGCCGCGGCTGAGATCGTCGGCAAGGTCGTGCACAGTGCGGCCGCGAATGCCGAGAAGAACCTGCGGATCAAGCCGGAGACGCTGTACGTGTCGGAGGCCTTCGTGAACGAAGGTCCCACGATCAAGCGCATCCGCCCCCGTGCCATGGGTCGCGCGTTCCGCATCAACAAGCGTACGAGCCACATCACGGTGGTCGTGAAGCAGCGAGAGGAGGCATAAGGCCATGGGCCAGAAAGTCCATCCAACAGGATTTCGCCTCGGCATCACCGAGGAGTGGCGCAGCCGCTGGTACCAGGACAAGGGCTACGCACAGACGCTCGCCGAGGACCTCGGTCTGAGGAAGTACCTGCAGGCGAAGCTCCGTCGCGCCGCCGTCTCGCGCATCGATATCGAGCGCAAGGGCGACAAGGTCTTCGTCGAGATCTGGACAGCACGTCCGGGCATCGTCATCGGCAAGAAGGGCGCCGAGGTCGACGTGCTCCGTAAGGACCTTGAGCGTCTGGCGGGTCACCCCGTCGCGGTCAACATCGTCGAGATCAAGCGGCCTGAGCTCGACGCCACCCTGGTGGCGCAGAGCGTCTCCGAGCAGCTTGTGGCGCGTGTCGGGTTCCGTCGCGCGATGAAGAAGGCCGTCACCAGCGCGATGAAGAGCGGCGCGCTCGGCATCCGGATCCAGTGCTCCGGCCGCCTCGGCGGTGCCGAGATGGGCCGCCGCGAGTGGTACCGCGAGGGTCGCGTTCCGCTGCACACACTGCGTGCCAAGATCGACTACGGCACGACCGACGCCGTGACCACGTTCGGCGTCGTCGGCGTGAAGGTCTGGGTCTACCGTGGCGATAAGCTTCCCGGTTCCACGATGACCGCTGCCGAAGAGGCCGCGCTCGTCGAGCGCTCCCGTCCGGAGCGCAGCGACCGTCCCCGCGGCAACCGCCGTGGCGCCGGCGCGGGTGCCGGGGCAGGAAGGAGAGGCTAGATGCTGCTTCCCAAGCGAGTCAAGCACCGTAAGGTGATGCGCGGCTCCCGCAAGGGTGTCGCCAAGGGCGGGACCGAGATCGCGTTCGGCGACTTCGGCCTCAAGGCTCTCGAGCCGGCGTGGATCACCAACCGGCAGATCGAGGCGGCCCGTGTCGCGATGACGCGTTACATGAAGCGTGGCGGTAAGGTCTGGATCAACATCTTCCCGGACAAGCCTGTGACGCAGAAGCCGGCCGAGACCCGTATGGGTTCCGGTAAGGGCAACCCGGAGAAGTGGGTCGCGGTCGTCAAGCCCGGCCGAATCATGTTCGAGATCGCGGGTGTGAGTGAGGAAGTCGCCAAAGAGGCAATGCGCCTCGCGGCTCAGAAGCTTCCGATCAAGTGCAAGTTCGTGACCCGTGCTGACAGTGGCGGTGAAGCATAGATGAAGACGACAGAGATCAGAGACCTCGCCGAGACCGAGATCGCCGAGAAGCTCAAGGAGCGCCGGACCGAGCTGTTCAACCTCAGGTTCCAGCTCGCGACCGGGCAGCTCGACAACCCCGGCCGTATTGGCGTGGTCAAGAAGGACATAGCACGCCTGCACACCGAGCTCCGTGCCCGCGAGATCGCGGCCGCGAAGCCCCAGGCGTAAGTAGGAGGACGGTAGATGAGCACCGATCGTAACAGCCGCAAGGAGCGTCAGGGTGTCGTGGTATCGACCGCAGGCGAGAAGACCTGTGTCGTCATGGTCGAGGCCCGCAAGCGCCACCCGCTGTACGGAAAGATGATCACCCGGTCCACGAAGTTCCACGCGCACGACGAGAACAACGAGTGCGGTGTGGGCGACGTGGTCCGCATCATGGAGACCCGTCCGGTCTCCAAGCTCAAGCACTGGCGTCTCGTCGAGATCGTCGAGAAGGCCAAGTAGGCACGACCGCAGGTAGCAGACCGCGGTCCTCTCGGGAGTCTGTTGGCCCGATGACCGGTCGAACGATGGAGGAAGCAACATGATCCAGGTGGAGACCCGGCTGAAGGTGGCCGACAACTCAGGGGCGAGGCGAGTGGCCTGCATCAAGGTGCTCGGCGGCTCCAAGCGTCGGTACGCCTACGTGGGCGACACGATCGTCTGCGCCGTCAAGGAAGCCACCCCCAACGGGACGGTGAAGAAGGGCGACGTGGTCAAGGCGGTCGTCGTCCGCTGCAAGAAGGAAGTACGTCGTCCCGACGGCAGCTACATCCGGTTCGACGAGAACGCCGCTGTCATCATCGACGCGCAGGGCAACCCCCGCGGCACCCGCATCTTCGGTCCGGTCGCGCGTGAACTTCGCGATCGCAAGTACATGAAGATCGTGTCGCTCGCACCCGAAGTGCTGTAGGAAGGACCAGAGGAGCTATGGCGAAGTCGCTTACCATCCGCAAGGGCGATCGCGTGCAGGTCATCGCCGGCAAGGACAAGGGCAAGGAAGGCAAGGTCCTTCGCTCGCTGCCGGAGAAGGAGCGCGTGGTCGTCGAGAACGTGCACATGATCAAGAAGCACACCCGTCCGAGCCAGAAGAACCAGCAGGGCGGCATCATCGAGATGGAGGGCACGATCCACGTCTCGAATGTCATGCTGGTCTGCCCGAGTTGTGGACAGCCCACACGCGTCGCTCGTCGTCGCGATGACGGGGTCCGTATCCGCACCTGCAAGAAGTGCGGCAAGGACATCGACAAGTAGAACCGACGCGGTCGCCTCGCGACCGCTTGGAAAGTCCCGGCGGGTCGGCAATCCGTCGGGCGCGAGACCAACTGGAGGTAGTCAGTGGCACCACGATTCAAGGAAAGGTACCGCACGGAGGTCGCGCCGGCGCTCATGGAGCGCTTCGGCTACGACAACGTGAACCAGGTGCCGAAGCTCGAGAAGATCGTCGTGAACATGGGTGTCGGCGGGGCGACCCAGGACGCCAAGTTGCTCGAGTCCGCCGTAGCGGACCTGACCATCATCACGGGTCAGAAGCCGGCGATCACCCGGGCGAAGAAGTCGATCGCGAGCTTCAAGCTGCGCCAGGGCATGGCCATCGGCGCGAAGGTCACCCTCCGGGGTGACCGGATGTGGGAGTTCTTCGACCGCCTGCTGTCCACGGCGCTTCCGCGCATCCGCGACTTCCGCGGCGTGAGCGCCAAGGCGTTCGACGGGCGCGGCAACTACTCGCTCGGTGTGAGCGAGCAGTTGATCTTCCCGGAAGTCGACTACGACAAGGTCGACAAGATCCGGGGCATGGACATCACGTTCGTCACGAGTGCGAAAACAGACGAGGAATGCAAGGTACTGCTGGAGCAGTTCGGCTTCCCGTTCAAGAAGTAGACGACCTAAGGGAACGTCCCGGTGAGGACGACCCTCTTCGAGGAGGTCACGAAGTGGCAAAGAAGTCGATGATCGCCAAGGCCAAGCGTACGCCGAAGTTCGGTGTCCGTGCGGTCAACCGCTGCAACCGCTGCGGTCGGCCCCGGGCGTACTACCGGCAGTTCGGTCTGTGCCGCGTGTGTGTGCGCGAGCTTGCCAGCCGCGGCGAGCTGCCCGGTGTCCGTAAGGCGAGCTGGTAGGCCTGAATCGGCCCGGGTAGACGGGTCCGGGAGGCGCGCCGGTCATGGGCCGGAGCGAACCAACGGGCGCGGACAGTCCTGAATCATAGGAGGTATACGAGAACATGAGCATGACCGATCCCATCGCAGATATGCTGACGCGCATCCGGAACGCGAACAACGCGTTCCAGACGTCCACGTCGATGCCGTCGTCGAACAAGCTCGTCGCGATCGCGAAGATCATGAAGAGCGAAGGCTACATCGAGGACTTCGAGGTGACCCCGGGTGAGCCGCAGGCCACCCTCACGGTCAGCCTCAAGTACGGTCCGAAGAAGCAGCGCACCATCACCGGCATCCGCCGGATCTCCAAGCCCGGCCTGCGCGTGTACGCGAAGAAGGACGAGCTGCCCCGCGTTCTGGGCGGTCTCGGCGTCGCGGTGATCTCCACGTCGCAGGGCGTCATGACCGAGAAGCAGGCCCGCGCCGCCGGTGTCGGTGGCGAGGTCATCGCCTACATCTGGTAATCGGACCGGAGAGAAAGGAGCCAACGCCGTGTCTCGTATCGGCAAGCAGCCCATCCCGGTTCCGGCCGGAGTGGAAGTGAACATCGAGGGTTCGGACGTGACGGTCAAGGGGCCGAAGGGCACCCTTGCGCAGACGTTCAACCCCGATATGCAGATCACGCTGGAGGAGGGCACCGTCGTGGTGCGCCGTCCCAGCGACGCACGTCAGCACCGCAGCCTGCACGGGCTCACCCGTACGCTCGTCTCCAACATGGTCATCGGCGTGTCCGAGGGCTTCCGCAAGGACATGGAGATCGTCGGCGTCGGCTACCGTGCGGTGCTCAAGGGCTCGGATCTCGACCTGTCGCTCGGCCTGAGCCACCCGATGGTGGTCAAGGCTCCCGAGGGCATCACGTTCGAGGTCCCGGCACCCAACAGGATCTCGGTCATCGGCATCGACAAGCAGCGCGTCGGTCAGGTGGCGGCTGAGATCCGCAAGATCCGTCCGCCGGAGCCGTACAAGGGCAAGGGCATCCGTTACGCGGGCGAACATGTCCGTCGTAAGGTCGGCAAGGCAGCCAAGTAGGCAATCTGTTGATCGTGCCTGGTCGAGACGGGCGCGCACACGAAGGAGTCGGAGAGGGATCATGGATAAGACGAAAGCGAAGGCAGCAGGTCTCGCCCGCCGCCAGCGCCGTGTCCGCGGGAAGGTGAGCGGCACTGCGTCGCGTCCACGCCTGCGGGTGAGCCGCACCAACCTGCACATCTACGCGCAGCTCATCGACGATGTGGCCGGGGTGACCCTGGCGTCCGCGTCATCGGTCGATCCTGAGCTGCGGCCGGCGCTGAAGTCCGGCGCCAACATCGACGCCGCCAAAGCGGTGGGCGACGCCCTCGGGCGCCGCGCGCTGGAGGCCGGCATCACCGAGGTCGTGTTCGACCGCGGTGGACGTCTCTATCACGGTCGCGTGGCCGCCCTCGCCGAGGGTGCACGCGACGCCGGCCTGAAGTTCTAAGAGGAGGATCGAGTAATGGCGCATGACAGCAACGCTCCGGTCTCCGAGATCCAGGAGCGCGTCGTCTACATCAACCGTGTCTCCAAGGTCGTCAAGGGTGGCCGCCGCTTCTCCCTGACCGCGCTCGTGGTCGTGGGCGATGGCAAGGGTCGCGTAGGTGTGGGCATGGGCAAGGCAGCCGAAGTCCCCGTGGCCATCAAGAAGGGCATCGAGGACGCTAAGAAGAACATGTTCACGTTCCCGCTGAACGGGACGACCATCCCGCACACCGTCACCGGCGAGTACGGTGCCGGCAAGGTGCTCCTGAAGCCAGCGGCTCCCGGTACCGGCGTCATCGCCGGCGGTCCGGTCCGTGCGCTCATGGAGCTCGGCGGCGTGCAGGATGTCCTCAGCAAGTCCCTCGGAACGAGCAACGCGCTCAATATCGTCAAGGCCGCAGCCGAGGGCCTGCAGCAACTGAAGAGCTCGTCTGAAGTCGCGCGCAGCCGCGGCAAGACGGTAGCCGAGATCTACGGCATGGAGGGGTAGCGCGCGATGGCAGACAAGATGCTCAGAATCACGCAGATCAAGAGCGGCATCGGCTTTCCGAAGGACCAGAAAGCCACCGTGCGCGCTCTCGGCCTCAAGCGTATGAACGACACCGTGGAGCAGGCGGACACGCCGGTGATCCGCGGGATGGTGTTCAAGGTGAAGCACCTCGTCCGTGTTGACGAGGTCTAGGACGGGGCGCACGCGCTCCGATGATGAAGTCAGCCGGCGGCGAGCGGCCGGCAGCCCGGGAGACCCTCCCGGGACGAAGCGATAAGGAGTCATGACATGCAGTTGAACGACCTCTTCCCCGCACCCGGCTCACGGACCAACCGCAAGCGGGTCGGCCGCGGTAACGGCAGCGGACACGGTTCCACCGCCGGTCGCGGCGACAAGGGCCAGAACTCGCGCGCCGGTGGCGGAAAGGGCCCCGGTTTCGAGGGTGGCCAGAACCCGCTGCACATGCGTATGCCGAAGCTCGGCGGATTCAAGAACCGCAACCGCGTCGAGTACGCTGTCGTGAACGTCAACCGCCTCGAGGATCTCTACTCCGCGGGCGATATCGTCGACGTGGACAGCCTTTTCGACAAGGGCGTCATCAAATCGAAGACCACGCCGGTCAAGGTGCTCGGTGACGGTGAGCTCACCAAGAAGCTCACCGTCAAGATCGACAAGGTCTCAGGTCCGGCTCGTGCCAAGATCGAGGCGGCTGGAGGGACGGTCGATCTCTCGTGATCGAAGCAATCAGGAACGCCTTCCGCATCCCTGACCTTCGCAAGAAGATCATCTTCACGCTCGCGATCATCGCCCTGTATCGTATCGGGGCGCACGTACCGGTCCCGGGTGTCGACCCTGCGGCGGTCAAGAGCCTGGTCACCGAGTCGGGCAGCGCACTCGGCCTGCTCAACCTGTTCGCCGGCGGCGCGCTGCAGAACTTCGCGGTCTTCGCACTCGGCATCATGCCGTACATCACGTCCACGATCATCATGCAGCTGCTGCAGGCGGTCATTCCCACGATCGAGCGTTGGTCGAAGGAAGGCGAGGCCGGTCAGCGGAAGATCACGCAGACGGCGCGCTATATGACGCTGGGCATCGCGCTCATGGAGTCGATCGGCCTGCTCACCGTGTTCCAGGCCCCGGCTTCGGCCGGCGGCCTCGGCGTCAGCTTCGATCTGCTGACGGAGGTCATCATCATCATCTCGCTCATCGCCGGTACCGCGATGATCATGTGGATGGGCGAGTTGATCACACAGCGCGGTATCGGCAACGGCATGTCGCTGTTGATCTTCGCAAGCATCGTCTCCCGCTTCCCTACCACCATCGTCTCCTCGTTCAGGGTCCACCCCTGGTTCATGATCCTTGTGATCGCGATATCACTGCTCGTCGTCGCAGCGGTCGTGTTCATGGAGGGTGGTCAGCGGCGCATCCCGGTCCAGTACGCCAAGCGTGTCGTGGGCCGTCGCGTCTACGGCGGAGTCGGGACGTACATCCCGCTCAAGGTGAACGGCGCGAACGTGATACCGATCATCTTCGCCTCGTCGCTCCTGCTGTTCCCGTCGACGATCGCGCGGTTCTTCACGGACGTGAAGTGGCTGCAGGACTTCTCCAACGCCCTGTCCGAGGGCTGGCTCTACCTCACCTTCTACACGATCCTGATCGTGTTCTTCGCGTACTTCTACACGGCGCTCGTGTTCAACCCGATCGAGACCGCGGACAACCTGCGCAAGAACGGCGGGTTCATCCCTGGTGTCCGTCCGGGCAACCCGACGGCGCAGTACATCGCCAATGTCCTCAACCGCATCACGCTGCCGGGCGCTCTGTTCCTCGCAGCTATCGCGGTCGTCCCGCAGATCCTCTTCCAGTTCACGAACGACCCGCTGGTCCAGGCGTTCGGCGGGACGTCCATCCTTATCATGGTGGGTGTCGCTCTGGAGACCATGCGTCAGTTGGAGAGCCAGCTGCAGATGCGCCATTACGATGGGTTCTTCAAGTAGAAGCGGGCGTCGCACGCCCGATGGTGTGATCGTATGTGGCCCCGGCATCGGCGTGAAGCCGGTGTCGGGGCACCGACGATAGACGGGAGGGGACACTATGAACGTCATGCTTCTGGGCGCCCCGGGCGCCGGCAAGGGCACGCAGGCCGCCCGCATCGTTGAGGAGTTCGGGCTCCTCCATCTGTCGACCGGCGACATCCTGCGCAAGGCCGTCGCGGATCAGACGCCGCTCGGTCTCGAGGCGAAGCGCCACATGGACGAAGGTGGCCTTGTTCCCGATGAGGTGGTCATCGGCCTGGTGCAGGAGCGCATCACCCGCCCCGACGCGATCGAGCGTGGCGTGCTCTTCGACGGCTTCCCGCGCACCATCCCGCAGGCGGACGCGCTCGGTGAGGCACTGGCCTCGAGCGGCCTGGCACTTGATGCTGTCGTCAGTGTCGAGGTCGATCCGGAGGCGATCGTCGCGCGCATCACGTCCCGCCGGCAGTGCCGCGCGTGCGGCAAGATATTCAACGTGGTCACCGATGGCGACCTCGACATCTGCACCGAGTGTAGCGGCGAGGTCTACCAGCGCGACGATGACACCGAGGCGACCGTGCGCAAGCGGCTTGCCGCCTACGACGAGCAGACCAGCAAGCTGATCCCGTACTACGCCGAGCATGGCACCCTTTTCACGGTGGACGGCAACAGGACCCCGGACGAGGTCTACCGATCGGTCTCCGACATCCTCCGCGGGATCGGCTAGCACCCCGTGATCATCACGAAATCACCGGCAGAGCTGACTGTCATGCGGGAGGCGGGTCGTATCACGGCGATGGCGCTGCGCGTGGTCGGGGATGCGGTACGTCCGGGCATCACCACGGGCGAACTCGACGCGATCGCCGAGGCGGCGATCCGCGGTGCGGGCGCAGTCCCCGCGTTCAAGGGCTATCATGGCTTCCCGGGCACGCTCTGCACCTCGGTGGACTCGCAAGTGGTACACGGCATCCCGGGCGCGCGCGTGTTGCACGAAGGGGAGATCGTGTCGGTCGACTGCGGTGCCATCGTGGACGGCTACTACGGTGATTCGGCGATGACCTTCGCGGTGGGGGAGGTGTCCGACGAGGCGCGACGCCTGATGGACGTCACCCGTCGCTCGCTCGAGGCCGGTATCGCCCGCTGCCTTCCCGGTATGCGGCTGCACGACATCTCAGCCGCGGTCCAGGAGGTGGCCGAGGGCGCCGGGTTCGGCGTCGTGCGCGAGTATGTGGGGCACGGGATCGGACGGGCGATGCACGAGGATCCGCAGGTGCCCAACTACGGACAGGCAGGCACGGGGCCGACGCTCAAAGTGGGCATGGTGCTCGCCATCGAGCCGATGATCAACGCGGGTCGCCCGGACGTGCGTTCGCTCGATGATGGGTGGACTGTGGTGACTGCCGACGGACGCTTGTCGGCGCACTTCGAGCATACTGTGGCGATCACAGAAGATGGACCGGCGATCCTGACGGTCGAGTGATCCGAGCCTCGTTTCCGGCATGCGTGCTGGACGCGGGCATCGGTATTGGATATACTGCGGTTTTGCGACTTCACGGCTCTTGAAGGGAATCTGCTACTTGGCCAAGCGCGATGACGCCATCGAGATGGAAGGTACCGTTCTCGAGGCCCTACCCAATGCGATGTTCCGGGTGGAGCTCGACAACGGGCATAAGATGCTCGCTCACATCTCGGGCAAGATGCGGATGCATTACATCCGTATCCTTCCGGGTGACAAGGTGGTCGTCGAGCTTTCTCCGTACGACCTCAGCAGGGGTCGGATCACGTACCGCTTCAAGTAGTCGGTGCGTGCCGGGGGGTCATGGAGACACCCGGTACCGTGTTAGAGTCATCAGTACGAAAGAACACGCCTGCGGCTGGGCGATAAGATAGAAGCTTCGATCGACAACAGAAGGACCATTCAATGAAAGTCAGACCTTCCGTTAAGAAGATGTGTGAGAAGTGCAAGATCATCCGCCGTCATGGACGGGTGCTCGTGATTTGCGAGAACCCGCGCCACAAGCAGCGGCAGGGCTAGGAGGGAGCGCGCTTTGGCACGCATTTCAGGTGTCGACCTCCCGCGCGAGAAGCGCGTCGAGATCGGCTTGACCTACATCTTCGGGATCGGCCTCACCACCTCGCAGCAGATCCTGCGTGAGACGGGCATCAGCCCCGACACGCGGGTTCGGAACCTCACCGAGGAGGAAGTGGTCCGTCTCCGTGAGTACATCGACCGCAACCTCAAGGTCGAGGGTGACCTCCGTCGCGAGGTCAGCCAGAACATCAAGCGCCTGATGGAGATCGGCTGCTACCGTGGCCTTCGCCATCGCAAGGGACTGCCGGTTCGCGGGCAGCGGACGCACACGAATGCGCGTACCCGCAAGGGCCCGCGTCGCCAGATCGGCGCGAAGAAGAAGGGCAAGTAGCAGATGGCTGCCAAGAAGAAGACCGCCAAGACCCGCGTACGCCGCAGCGAGCGCAAGAACATCGCTGTGGGCCAGGCGTACATCAAGAGCACGTTCAACAACACGATCATCAGCATCACGGACCCCTCGGGCAACGTGATCGCATGGAAGTCCGCCGGCCAGGTGGGCTTCAAGGGCTCGCGCAAGTCGACCCCGTTCGCGGCGCAGCTTGCCGCCGAGCAGTGCGCGAAGCTCGCCCAGGAGCACGGTGTCCGCAAGGTCACGGTGTTCGTGAAGGGTCCCGGCTCCGGCCGAGAGACCGCGATCCGCTCGCTTCAGGCCGCTGGCCTGGAAGTGGCGAGCATTCAGGACCGCACCCCTGTCCCGCACAACGGCTGCCGGCAGCGCAAGCGCCGCCGCGTGTAGTTTCCGGAAGGATCGACCTCTATGGCACGTTACACAGGGGCGGACTGCAGGCAGTGCCGCCGCGAAGGTGAAAAGCTCTTCCTGAAGGGTGATCGCTGCTACACCGACAAGTGTGGCATCGAGAAGCGCCCGTACCCGCCGGGCCAGGCCGGCAAGAAGCGTCCGCGCGACTCGGAGTATCGCCTGCAGCTCCGTGAGAAGCAGAAGGCCAAGCGCATCTACGGTGTGCTTGAGAAGCAGTTCCGCACGTACTACAAGCTGGCCAGCCGCCAGCCGGGCATCACCGGCGAGAACCTGTTGCGCCTGCTCGAGACGCGGCTGGACAACGCCGTGTACCGCCTCGGCTTCGCATCGTCGCGTGACGAGGCGCGCCAGACGGTCCGCCACGGCCACTTCACCGTGGATGGCCGCAAGGTGGACATCCCTTCGTTCCGGGTCCGTCCCGGCGCCGTGATCGCTGTCGGCGAGAAGGCTAAGGAACTGACCGCCATCAAGGCTGCCCTGATCTCGTCCTCCAAGATCGAGGTCCCGGGCTGGCTCGAGGTGGACGTGGAGAAGCTGCAGGGCCGCGTGCTCTCGCTGCCGACCCGCGAGCAGATCGAAGCACCCATCCGCGAGCAGCTCATCGTCGAGCTGTACTCGAAGTAACCACGCCTTGCCAGCCAAGGAGGCTTAAAGCATGACCGAGTTCATGAGGCCGAAGGTGACCGTCGACGAGATCGATGCGCGGACCGCGCGCTATGTCGTCGAACCGCTCGAGCGTGGCTACGGCTACACGCTCGGCAACTCGATGCGCCGGGTGCTCCTCTCTTCGCTCACGGGTGCGGCGGCGACGTCGATCCGCATCGAGGGCGTGCAGCATGAGTTCTCGACGATCGAGGGTGTCCGCGAGGACGTCACCGACATCGTCCTGAACGTGAAGGGCCTGGTCTTCAGCGACACAGGCATCGGCGAGGGCGACGCGGTCGCGACGCTCTCGGCGAGCGGCCCCCGTGTCGTGACCGGAGCGGACCTCAAGGTCCCCGCCGAGTTCGACCTGACCAACCCGGAGCACGTTATCGCGACGCTACAGAAGGGTGCGAAGCTCGAGATGAGCATTCGCGTCGGCGTCGATCGCGGCTACGTGTCCGCCGACCGCAACAAGCGCGCCGATGATCCCATCGGTGTCATCACCGTCGACTCGATCTTCAGCCCGGTGATCCGCTGCACGTATGTCGTGGAGAACACGCGCGTGGGCCAGCGCACCGACTACGACAAGCTCATCCTCGAGGTGGAGACCAACGGTTCCATCACGCCCGCTGATGCGGTGGCCCGTGCCGCCCACATCATGAACGAGCACACGCAGCTGTTCATGGAGCAGGCCGAGGGCGAACTTCCCGAGGGTGGCATCTTCGAGGCCATCCCGGACGAGAAGGACCGCGTGCTCGACACGCCGATCGAGGAGCTGGACCTCACCGTCCGCTCGTACAACTGCCTGAAGCGACAGGGTGTCAACAGCATCGGCCAGCTCACCGAGTGCAGCGAAGCCGACCTGCTGAACATCCGGAACTTCGGCGCCAAGTCGATCGAGGAAGTCAAAGACAAGCTCCAGGCCATGGGCCTGGGTCTCGCAGGCTAGGAGAACGCACGAGATGAGACACGCGAAGAAAGGGCGCAAGCTCGGCACCGACGCGAGCCACACCAAGGCGATGCTCCGGAGCCTGGCGGGTGCCCTGCTCGCCAACGAGCGCATCAAGACGACTGAGACCCGCGCCAAGGAGGTGCGGAGCCTCGTGGACCGCATCATCACCTGGGGCAAGCGTGGCGACGTCCACTCCCGCCGTCTGGCACTCGCCGAGCTCGGCGACCAGGCACTGGTGAAGAAGGTGTTCGACGACATCGCACCGCGGTACAAGGAGCGGGAGGGTGGCTACACGCGCATCCTCAAGCTCGGTCCGCGTAAGGGCGATGCTGCTCCGATGGTCATCATGGAGCTCGTCGACTAGTATCGGCCCGCGAGGGTCGCACGATATACCGAGGGCCTCGCGATTGCGGGGCCCTCCGTCGTCAAGGGGACTGTGTGATCGAGCTGCGCGATGTTCGTTTCGTCTATCCGGGCGCCAGGCGTCCGGCGCTCGACGGCGTCTCGCTCCGTGTCGAGCCCGGCCGCACCATCGGCCTTCTCGGCCCGAACGGCTCGGGCAAATCGACGCTCGTCCGTCTGATGAACGCACTCCTGCTCCCGACCGACGGCACGGTGAGCGTCGACGGCATCGACACCGGCGATGACGCCTCCGTCTGGACCATCCGCTCCCGCGTCGGGTTCGTGCAACAGAACCCCGACAACCAGATCGTCGGGACCGTCGCCGAGGAGGATGTCGCCTTCGGACCGGAGAACCTCGGCGTGCCACCGGCGGAACTGCGGGTCCGCGTGGACGATGCCCTGGCCGCGGTCGGTCTCACCGGGCTCGAGCGACGCGAGCCGCACCTGCTCTCGGAGGGGCAGAAGCAGCGTCTCGCGATCGCAGGCGCGCTTGCGCTCAAGCCATCGTACCTCGTGCTCGATGAGCCCACCGCCATGCTCGACGGAGCCGGACGCGCCGACGTCCTCGCAGCACTCGCCGCACTCCGCGCGCGCGGCGTGGGGATCGTGCACATCACACACCATCTCGAGGACGTGCTGGGTGCGGACCGGGTGATCGTGCTCGCCGATGGACGTATCGCCTACGACGGGACCCCGGTCGAGCTGGTGGGCGATCCGTCGCGTGCGGGGAGCCTCGGGATCGATGTCCCGCCGATCGTCGTGCTCGCCGATGCGCTCCGACGCGAGGGCATCGCCGTCCCGCGCGATGCGGTGACCGCCGAGGGCGTCGTGGAGTCGCTATGGCCCTCGTAGCGCGCGATCTCGGCTACACCTACAGCGCAGGCGCCGAGTACCGCATAGAGGCGCTGAGGGGCGTCAGGCTCACGCTTGAGCGAGGCGACCTGCTGGTCATCGCCGGGGTGACCGGTTCGGGCAAGTCGACGCTGTTGCGGTTGCTCGCCGGATTGCTGGAGCCGGGTACGGGGGACGTCGAGGTGGATGGTGACGCGCCCCGCTCCCGGGTTGCGCGCGGTCGCGTGGCCATCGTGTTCCAGAACCCGGAGTCGCAGTTCTTCGCCGAGACCCTCATGGCCGACGTGGCGTTCGGACCGCGCAACCTCGGGATCGACGCTGCCGAAGACGTCGCCGCCGCGGCCCTGGCCTCGGTCGGGCTCGATCCTGTGGCATACGGGGGGCGCTCGCCGTTCACGCTTTCGGGTGGCGAGGCGCGCCGTGGGGCGATCGCGGGCGCACTCGCGATGCGGGCTCCCTATCTGTTACTCGACGAGCCCACGGCGGGGCTCGACGACAGCGGGCGCAGGGACGTCCTCGCTGCGATCGGCCGCGAGCGGGCCACGTCCGGAGTGGCGGTCGTGACGCACGACCCGGACGAGTTCCTCGGCGACGCCACCGGCCTGCTCGCGCTCGACGCCGGCGGTGTGGTGTTCGAGGGCGACGTCCGCGACCTCATCGACCGTCCCGAGGGATACCTGGCCGCGGGACTGCGGCTGCCCGACGTGGTGCAGGCGCAGGTCCTCGCGCGAGAACGCGGCGCGGTGATCGACCGCGTGGAGCTCCAGCCGCTCGCCGCCGCGCGCGTGCTCGCTCAGGCCCGGAGGGCGGAGCGATGAGGGTCCCCGTCACTTTCGGGCAGTACGTGCCCGCCGAGTCGCCGGTGCACTCCCTCGACGCCAAGACCAAGATGGGGCTTGTCGCCGCATTCACGACGGCGGTGTTCCTGGTTGACGGCTTCCCGGGGCTCGCGGTGATGGCGCTCGGCGTCGCGCTCGGGCTGCGCATCTCACGGGTGCCCGCGCGGATCGCGCTCCGTGGCATCAAGGCGCTCACGGTCCTGCTGAGCTTCACGTTGATCGCTCACGCGCTGCGATGGAATCCGGCGACCGTGGCGCTGGTGCGGCTCGGCCCGCTCGCCGTGGATGCGGGGGGGTTGCGCGAGGGCGTCTTCTTCGTGTTGCGCGTGGTCCTGCTCGTGGTCGGGACGTCCCTCCTCACACTCACCACCACACCTGTCCAGCTGACCGACGGCCTCGAGCGGGTCATGCGTCCCCTGGCGGCGCTCGGCTTCCCCGCGGGTGAGGTGGCGATGATGCTCACGATCGCGCTGCGCTTCATCCCGACGACGGCGCAGGAAGCCGAGAAGATCCTGGTGGCGCAGACCGCACGTGGCGCGCGCTTCGATGAGGGCGGTCCGGTCAAGCGCGCACGGGCGTTCGTCCCGGTGATGGTGCCACTGTTCGTGAACCTCTTCCGTCGTGCCGAGGACCTTGCCGTGGCGATGGAGTCCCGCTGTTACCGGGGTGGCGAGGGACGGACGCGCCTGAACGCTTCGGCCATGACCGGTCGGGACTGGCTCGTACTCCTGTCGGTTGCGGCGGCGCTCATCGCCGTCGGCGTCGTTCTCTAGAAGGGACGGACATGTCGTCGATGATCGCGCTCACGGTCTCGTACGATGGTGCGGGTTTCGCGGGTTTTGCCCGGCAGCCCGGGCAGCGCACCGTGCAGGGTCAGATCGAGTCCGCTCTGGCGACCATCCTGCGGCGTGAGGTCGAGATCGTCGGGGCGGGGCGTACCGACGCGGGGGTCCATGCGCTCGGCCAGGTGGTCAGCTTCGACGCCGGCGATGACGGGGCCGATCACTCCGGGCTCCTGCGCTCTCTCAACGCGCTGGTGGGCGAGGGGATCGTGGTGACGGGCGCGCGAGCCGCCGCCGGGGACTTCAGTGCGCGTCATTCGGCGGTGGAGCGCGAGTACCGCTACCGTATCGTGCCCGGGCCGGTGCCGCCGCTGTTCCTGGCGCCGCTCGCGTGGTGGGTGAAGGGTCCGCTCGACCTCGGTGCGATGCGTGAGGCTGCCGGGATGCTGATCGGCGAGCATGACTTCAAGTCGTTCTGCGTGGCGTCCTCGGCCGAAGGCAAGCGGACGCATCGCAGGCTCGATGTCATCGACATCGCTCCCGAGACGCTTCTGGGCGAACACTCGATCTGCGTGCGCGTGGTGGGCAACGCCTTCCTGCATTCGATGGTGCGCACCATCGTCGGGAGTCTGGTGGAGGTGGGGAACGGCCGTCGGGCGGCGTCCTGGCTCGGTGACGCACTCGCCGCGCGTGATCGCGCGGCGGCGGGTCCTTCGGCCCCTGCGCACGGGCTGACGTTGTGGCATGTGACGTACCCGGACGAGTGCTGGCTCTGAGCGGAGCCCGACTTCATCCGAGGGTATGGATACGCCCGGTGGCGTTTGTTGACACTCCACCTGTGCGCGGATAAACTGCAAGGGTTCGTTTCGAGAGCCCCGTGAACTCGGAAAACGACAACGTCCAGCATCATTACGGAGGAACCTTTGAAGACCTATTACGCCAAGCCCGGCGAGGTGGAACGCGAGTGGCTGCTGGTCGATGCCACCGATATCGCCCTCGGCCGTCTGGCGAGCGAAGTGGCTTCCATCCTCAAGGGGAAGCGCAAGCCGAAGTACACCCCGAACGTCGACACCGGTGATTTCGTCATCGTGATCAACGCTTCGAAGGTGAAGCTCACCGGCAACAAGCTCGCCACCAAGATGAAGTACCGCCACTCCGGTTTCCCGGGTGGCCTCAAGGAGACCTCGATCTCCGAAATGCTCGCAAAGCGCCCGGAGCGGGTCATCGAGGGTGCCGTGAAGGGCATGCTTCCCAAGAACACGCTCGGACGGGCGATGGGTAAGAAGCTGAAGGTGTACGGCGGCGCCGAGCACCCGCATCAGGCCCAGAATCCCCGTCAGATCACCCTGGAGGTCTAGGCATGGCTGAGAGCAAGGCAGTCTACTGGGGCACCGGTCGCCGCAAGACCTCGGTCGCGCGCGTCCGCCTCGTCCCCGGCACCGGTGAGATGACCGTGAACGGCCGGGCGTTCGCCGACTACTTCGGTCGCGAGGTGCTGAAGGGCTATGTGGAGCAGCCCTTCAAGGCCACCGAGACCGTCGGCCACTTCGACGTCTTCGCCAACATCAAGGGCGGCGGCCTTTCGGGTCAGGCGGGCGCGATGCGCCACGCCATCGCCCGCGCGCTGCTCGAGGCGGGGGACGACTACCGCGGCGAGCTCAAGCGTGCCGGCCTGCTGCGCCGCGACCCGCGTATGGTCGAGCGCAAGAAGTACGGCCTCAAGAAGGCCCGCAAGCGCCCGCAGTTCTCCAAGCGCTAGCATCTGCGCCGCCTCGGGCGGCGGCAGACCAGCCAGAACGCACGAACGCCCCCTCCGCCGTATGGCCGAGGGGGCGTTCTTCATTCAGCGCTCCCGACCTCAGAGCACGGTCACGCTCTTGGCGAGGTTGCGCGGCTTGTCTACATCGCAGCCGCGCGCGACCGCGAGATGGTAGGCGAGGAGCTGGAGCGGCACGCTGGCCAGGATCGGGGTCAGCTCCTCCTGCTGCTTCGGCAGGTAGATGACGTCCTCGGTGAGCTTGCCGATCTGCGTGTCGCCTTCGGTGGCGAGCGCGATGATCGGCCCCTTGCGCGCCCGGATCATCTCGAGGTTCGCCATCGTCTTGTCGTACATGGAGTCCTGTGGCACCAGGAAGACGGTGGGCGTCTTCTCGTCGATGAGCGCGATCGGACCGTGCTTCATCTCGGCNNCCCTCGGCGTGGATGTAGGAGATCTCCTTGAGCTTGAGGGCGCCTTCGAGCGCGGTCGGGTAGCTGTAACCACGGCCGAGGAAGAAGAAGTCCTCGGCGTCGGAGTACTTGAGCGCGATCCGCTTGATCTCGTCGGTCTGGGCGAGCAGGCCCTCGATCTGCGCGGGAATCGCCTCCAGGCCCTTGAAGATGTCCGTGGCGCGGCCTGCCGAGAGCATCCGCATGCGGCCGAGATGCACCGCCAGCAGGATGAGGCAGACGAGCGTGGCGATGAACGCCTTGGTGGAGGCCACGCCGATCTCCGGACCGGCGTGCATGTAGATGCCGCCATCGGCTTCGCGGGCGATCGTGCTGCCCACGACGTTCACGATCGCGAGTGCCCTGTGCCCTCGACGCTGAGCCTCGCGGAGCGCCATCAGCGTGTCGGCGGTCTCACCGGACTGGGAGATGACCAGCACGAGCGTGTCGCGCCGCACCGGCGCCATGCGGTAGCAGAACTCATGGGCGAACTCCACCTCGACGGGTATGTGCGCCAGCCCCTCGATGATGTACTCGCCCACGAGCGCAGCGTGCCAGCTGGTGCCGCTGGCCGCGATCACGATCCGCTGCACGTTGCGCAGCTCTGCGGCGGTCATGTTGAGGCCACCGAGGATCGAGGTCGCGCCATCATGGTCAACGCGGCCCCGCAGCGCGTTCTCGACGGTCCTGGGCTGTTCGTGGATCTCCTTGAGCATGAAGTGCTCGTACGCGCCGCGCTGGGAGTCCTCGGCGTCGAACTCGAGCTTGCTGATCTGGACGTCGGCGGTGTCCGTCCCGAGGTTCACGACCTCGAAGGAGTCGCCGGTCAGCGTCGCCACGTCGTAGTCGTTCAGAAACACGACCTGCCTGGTGTGCGCCACGACGGCATTGGCATCACTCGTGAGGAAGTTCTCGCCATCTCCGATGCCGATGATCAGCGGCGAGCCTCGGCGCGCACCGACCATGACCCCCGGCTCCTCGCTCGACAGGACGGCGATGCCGTACGTGCCGATCACCTCGCGCAGTGCCGCCGCCACCGCCTGCGTCAGCGCGCCCTCGGTCACACCTTCGGCGCGGCACCGGTCGTAGTGCACGCCGATGAGATGGGCGAGCACCTCGGTGTCGGTGCTGGAGAGGAACTCGTGTCCGGCCTTGAGCAGACGCTGCTTGATCTGCTCGTAGTTCTCGATCACGCCGTTATGGACCACTGCGATGCGACCCGATTGGTCGAGGTGGGGGTGGGAGTTCTCGTCCGAAGGCTGGCCGTGCGTCGCCCAGCGCGTGTGGGCGATACCGACCTCACCGTGCACCGGATCGGCAGCGAGCTCCCTGGCGATGCCCTCGTCGATCTTGCCCTTCTTCTTGCGGACGAGGATCTCACCGCCGCTCTGCACGGCTACCCCGGCGCTGTCATAGCCGCGGTACTCCAGCCGGCGAAGCCCTTCGAGGAGAACGGGCGAAGCCGGCTTCTTGCCGACGTAGCCGATGATCCCGCACATACGCACATCCTTCTCTCGGTCTGGCCCCGGCGGGGCCCTGCCTGCGAAGCGGCCCCACCAGAAGTGGGGCCGCGTGTCGTGTCGCTCCTAGCGGAGGTCGATGACCTCGTATCCTCGGACCTCGACATCCGTGCGACGGGCGAGGATCTCGGCCGCTGCAGCCTCATCAAGGACGTAGTGCAAGGTCCCGCCCTCGGCCACGTACTTCTGACCGTAGCTGATCGGAACGTCTGCCGTGACGGCGCCGAGGACCGACTCGGCCACGGGCCCGGTCTTGCGCGCACCGTTAGCGACGAGAACGACGGTCTTCGCCTTGTACACGAGCTCCGCACCCATCGAGATCGCATAGCGTGGACTCGCGTCGACGGAGGTGAAGTGGCCGTCAGCCACCGCGTTGCCGACGGTGCTGTCGTCGAGCCGGACCAGGAGCATCCGGTTGTCCTCGAAGGGTATGCCACTCTCGTGGAAGGCGACATGGCCGCGACCACCCACTCCGACGACGTGCAGATCGATGCCGCCGGAGTGCGCGATCTTCCGCTCATAGGCGTCGAGGACGTTGTCCTTGATCCAGCCCAGCACCCCCGGGGCACCGTCACGGATGACGACGGCCTTGCCCTGGTCGGTACCCTGGAGCTCATAGTCGCCCGTCTGCTGCTCGAGCGCGGCGATGAGCTCGTTCTGGTCGATGAGCGTGCCCCAGGGCACGTTGGTCTCGGCGAACGTGGGGTCGAGGAGCGAGAACAACTCCTTGATCATGAAGTAGCTGTACGACTCCGGATGAAGGGCCCGCTGCTGGGCATTGTCACCCGGGAGGCCGACGTACTCATCGAGGTTGAAGCTGCGGACCCGCGTGGCGTCCATGCTCTGCGCATTGAAGGCGGCCGCGAGGTTCTTGTACAGGCCGGTGGGGGAGTTGCCGGTGGCGAGTCCGAGAACGTACTCGTCTTCGGCTGCAAGCTTCGCCGCGATGTCGGCCGCGACGATGTCAGCGGCCACTGTGCTCATGTGCGCGAAGTCGCGCGTGACAGTGATGGTGAACGGCATGAGCGGTCCTATCCGATCGAGGTTCTGACGACGTCGGCCAACTGCTCCGCGTAACGTTCGGTCACGTCGGCGGAGGGTCCTTCGACCATCACCCGGCACATGTTCTGCGTGCCCGAGTACCGCACGAGTACGCGACCTTCGTCACCGAGCTCCGCTTCGACCTGCGAGACGGCCTCGACGATCGCGGGCACGGACTCGATCGGCGGCTTGCTCTTCACATCGACGTTGATGAGCTTCTGGGGGAAGACGTCCATGAGGGTGGCGAGTTCCGAGAGCGGCTTGCCCGACTTCAGCATGGCCGCGAGCAACTGCATCGCGGTGAGGATGCCATCGCCGGTGGTGTGGTGCTCGAGGAAGATCATGTGGCCGGACTCCTCGCCACCGATCACGGCGCCGAGGCGCTGCATATCCTCAAGCACGTAACGGTCACCCACCTTGGAGGCGTGATTCTGAAAGCCGTAACGCTTGCACGCGATGCGCAGGCCCAGGTTGCTCATGATCGTCGAAACGACCAGGTCGTTGGCGAGCCTGTCTTCATCCTTCAGCATCTTCGCGCAGATGATGAGGATCTGGTCACCGGTGATCTCGCGGCCCTTCTCGTCCACGGCGATCAGGCGATCTGCATCTCCATCGAACGCCAGGCCGATCGCGGCCCCGCGCTCGAGTACCGCGCGCTTGAGGTCATCGGTGTGCTGCGAGCCGCAATCGTCGTTGATATTGAGCCCGTTCGGCTCATCGTGGATCACGGTCACGTCAGCGCCGAGCTCCTGGAACGCCGCCGGCGCCACTTTGTACGAGGCTCCGTTCGCAGCGTCGAGGACTATCTTCATGCCCTCCATCGAGAGGCTGCGCGGGAAGGTGTTCTTGAGGAACACGATGTAGCGACCGGCCGCGTCCTCAAGTCGGTACGCGCGGCCCATGTCGTGTGGCGCGGGGACCATGCCCGGCAGCTCGCCGCCCAGCATGAGTGCCTCGATGGCCGCCTCCTGCTCGTCGGAGAGTTTGAAGCCGCTGCCGGAGAAGACCTTGAGGCCATTGTCCTGGTAGGGGTTGTGAGATGCGGAGATGACCACGCCGGCATCGGCGCGCATGCTCTCGGTGATGAATGCGATACCGGGCGTGGGGAGCACCCCCACGAGATACGGGACACCACCCATGGACGTGATGCCGGCCTCAAGGGCGCTCTCCAGCATGTAGCCGGAGATCCGCGTGTCCTTGCCGATGACCACCCGGGTGGTGTGCTGCGACTTGCTCAGGACCCTGGTCACCGCCTGGCCCAGGGAGAACGCGGTCATAGCGTCCATGGGGTAGCGGTTCGCCTCGCCCCTGATCCCATCGGTTCCGAAAAGCGTGCCCATGTGCACTCCCATCAAAGAAGGATCTACTTGTACTCGTCGAACAGGTGCATCGACCCCAGCAGCCGGTCGACCCTCATCGAGAGCGTCTCGACGATCCGTCCGAGCCACTGTACTCCCGCCGCCCGCACTTCCGGAGAGAGCGACTGCATCGTTTCCGTGTAGTTACCCGTGGCAGACGCGATCACGGGTTCCAGCGCCGAGAGGAACGCGGCGCCGTCGGGAAGACCGCCCTCGTGCTCGAACAGGGAGCACACGTCGTCCACGTGCGTGGCGAACTGGCGACAGGCGTCGTCGGCGGCCGGTACCTTCGCGGCCATGGCGATGAGCCGCTTGGTCCGCTCGCCACGTGCGAGGACGAGCATCTCGAGCGCTCCCGCATGCACGAGGTCCCCGAACTCCTGCCTGGCGAAGAACGGCCGTCGCACCTGCATGTACCACTGCTCGAGCGCTACCAGATTCGCCAGGTACAACACGTTGTTCCGGACGATGCGTCGGATGTTGCGGTAGTTCCTTGGTTGGTGGTCTTTGTCGGGCGAGCTGGTGGGAGCGTCGAAGACGAGCTTTCCATCCTCGCATACGTCGTGGCGGAGCACCGATCCGGCGGCGATCACGGTCCCGTAGCCGACCCGCACGGGTCCCACCGCGCCGCCCTGACCGCCGAGGAAGATCGGCGATTGGTCGAGCATCACGCCCCGGGGCACGTCGCCGAAGAGCGAAGCTGTCGTCTTGTCGCCATCAGGCGTGTAGTTGAAGTGTATGTACGAACTGCCTACCTCGCTGTGGTCCTTCCGGCTGGTGCCGCCGGCCATGAGGCAGTCGCAGAAGTTGATCAGGCTGCCGAGGGTCACGAACGGGAACAGTATCGTCTGCTTGAGGCCCACGCAGTGCGCGCCGTTCGCCTCTTCTTCGAGCAGGCATCCCTCGCGCACCTGTGCGCCGAGGCCCATGTTCGCGCCCTCGAGGAACACGGACTTCTTGAAGTAGCCGCCCTTCAGCTCAACGCCCGGGCCCAGTCTGCAGTCGTCGAGCGTGACCGGAGCCTCAGCTCCGAGTCTCGATCCTGCCGAGACGACCGTCTTCGCGCCGTACACGCGGCAACCGGGGAACAGCACGACGCCGTCACCCGAGATGCGTTCCGGGTCGACGGCATCGTCGAGGTCGATGCTGAGCGGGTTGGGGATGGAGACCCCCTTCTGGATGAGCCGGGCGATCTTGTCGGTGTTTCGCGGCTGCAGATCCATAGTGTCTCCTCACTGGGTGGTTCGATCACTGGGAGTTCGTTCGACACTACGCCCGAACGCCGAGTTCGCGCCAGATTCCCGCAGCGCGGCCCGTGCTGTCAAGGCGTACAGGGAGGGGGTGGGCCCGTCGGCTGTCGCCTTTCGCGGCGTACGGTTGCCGTGTAAGGTTATGCCCGTGTTCCCGGCGGTCCGCATCGTCTCGGGCCGACGATACGCGCGAAGCGAGTGGCGCACCATGGCGCACCATGTCACGCATCTACAAGAGGGCAAGGACGGACGACTGATGAGTGGAGAGCCACAGACCATCACCGGCCTCGGCGTGGACATCGTCGAGATCGACCGGATGCGGGATGCGCTGGCACGACGCCCGCGCATGAAAGAGCGCCTCTTCTCCGAAGACGAACGCGCGTACTGCGAGAAGCGCAACAAGCCGGAGATCCACTATGCGATGCGTTTCGCGGCCAAGGAGGCCGTGTTGAAGGCGCTCGGTACCGGCTTCTCGGGTATGCGGTTCCGCGATGTCGAGGTGGTCCGCGACGACAGCGGGCGCCCGGTGCCGCGACTCACCGGTCGTGCGGCGGAGGTCGCCGAGGCGGCGGGCGTGGTGGAGATGCACCTGTCTCTGTCGTTCACGCATGCGAACGCGGTGGCTTCGGCGGTCGCCATCACCGAGCAGATGCGACCGCGCAAGGAGCCCGAGGAGGAGACACCCGAGCAGCGTCTCGCCGCGTCGTTCAAGGGCGCGCGCGCACTGCTCGACGAGGTGGGGAACGAAGAGTCTTAAGGGCGGACCGCCGGATCATGCCGGCGGGGCCGCGCTTCGAGACGCCGCAGTCCGAGCCGGCAGGGGGAGAATGATGCGCTTCGCACTCACGGGTGCCCGGATGCGCGCGGTCGAGGAGCGGGTGGTCGCCGAAGGTGTGGCCACGCTCGGGGAACTTATGCGCCGCGCCGGCGCCGCGCTGGCTGCGGCGGTCTCGGGACATGCAGCCCCGGGTCCGGTCGTCGTTGCATGCGGACCCGGCAACAACGGCGGGGACGGATGGGTCGCCGCCCGCGCGCTGCACGAAGCGGGCCGGGCCGTGCATGTGTACTCCCTCGTGCCGCCGGAGGCACTGCGTGCCGAGGCCGCCGAGGCCGCGGAGTCGGCGCTTGCTGCGGGAGTGCCCTTCGAGGTGGCGGGCGCCGCCGGCACTCCCGTCTCGTTCGGCGATGCGGCGGTCATCATAGACGCGCTCTTCGGAATCGGGTTCCATGGGCCGATGCGTGAGCCGGCCGCGAGCGCGGCGAGGGCGATCGCGACGACTGACGCGTACGTGGTCTCGGCAGACGTGCCCTCGGGTGTCGATGCGGACACGGGGTGGGCATGCGAGCACGCGGTGCGCGCCGATATGACCGTGACGTTCTCGGCGCTCAAACCGGGCCTGCTCGTCTATCCCGGCGCCGCACACGCAGGAACGGTCTCGGTCGCCGAGATCGGTGTCCCTGCATCGATGATCCAGGCCACCGGCGTGCTGGAGGTCCCCGAAGTGGCCGACATGCGAGCGCTCTTGCCGCTCGCGCGTCCCGACGATCACAAAGGCACACGCGGGAGGGTGGCGATCGTGGCCGGCTCGCGCGCATACGCCGGTGCGGCTGTGCTCGCGGCCCAGGGCGCCATCAGGATGGGCGTGGGCTACGTGACCGTCGTCGTGCCCGAGGGGATCGCGAACGTCCTGCACATGTCGCTCCCCGGCGTGATAGTCCGCTCCGTGCCGGCGGCGCCGGACGGATCGATCGCACGGGTGGATGCGGTGATGTCGGCCGTGGACGACGCGGACGTGGTGGTGGCGGGTCCCGGGCTCACCACCGCTCCGGGCATCGGCGAGGTGGTGCACGCTCTCCTCGCGGGCGTGCGTGTGCCCCTCGTGCTCGATGCGGATGCGTTGAACGTCCTGCGCGATGACGCGCTTCGCATGGAGCGCGCGGCCCCGCTCGTGCTCACGCCGCACCCGGGAGAGGCGGCCCGGCTGTTGCAGACGGACACGGCCGCAGTGCAGGCCGATCGCCTCGCCGCCGCCGCCGGGATCGCGGGCGGCTCACGTGTCTGTCTGCTCAAGGGCGCGCGCTCGATCGTCGCGGGTCCGGGAAGCCGATCCGCCCTCGTGCTCGCAGGTAACGAGGGGTTGGCGCGTGCGGGCTCTGGTGATGTGCTCACCGGGATGCTCGGTGGCCTGCTGGGTCGAGGGCTCCCGTCGTTCGATGCGGCGCTGCTCTGCGCGCATCTGCACGGGAGGGCGGCCGAACTCGGCACGGCCCGTCTCACCGAGATGTGCTTCACCTCGGCGGACATCGCGGGCTTCCTTCCCGACGCTGTGCGCGAGGTCGAGAGAGGGTAGTATCCTGGATGCACCGCCGACGATGCTCGTCGGCCCGGACGACGACGGAGGCACCATGGCTGACCTCACCGCACGCGACATCATGACGCCCGACCCGCTCACCGTATCCGACGATCTCTCGGTGACCGATGCCGCGCGGCTGATGGTCGAGAACCGTGTCGGCGCGCTGCCGGTCCTGGACGGCACCCGGCTCATCGGCATCGTGACCGAGGGCGATCTGATCATGCGGGACGTGAAGGTCGAGTTCCCCACGTACCTGCACCTGCTGGACGGCTTCATCATGTATCCGCCGGCGACGGCGCGTTTCGAGTCGGAGCTCAAGAAGGCGGTCGGCGCCACGGTCGCCGATGTCATGTCCTCCGATCCGGTCACCGCCGACGCGACGATGAGCGTCCCCGATCTTGCGACCCTGATGGTCGACCGTGACGTCAGCCGCGTTCCGATCCTGGACGGCGAGACACTCGTCGGCATCGTCAGCAAGTCGGACATCGTACGGTCGCTCATCGCCGAGGGCTAGCGCATGTCATTGCCTCGCGGAGCCTGGACCGAGATCGACCTTGGCGCGATCACGCGGAACGTCCGCGCGCTCAAAGCGCTCACGCCCCCCTCGACGCGGTTCATGGCGGTGGTCAAAGCGGACGGCTACGGCCACGGTGCGCTCCGGATCGCCGAAGCGGCACTGGCCGGCGGCGCCGACCGCCTCGGCGTGGCGACGCTCGAAGAGGCGGTCGCCCTGCGCGAGGCCGGCGTCACCGCACCCCTGCAGATCCTCGCCGAAGTTCCTGCCGAGGGCGCGCCGTTCGTCGTCAGGCATGGAATCATCGCCACGGTCGCGAGCGGGGAGGCAGCTGTCGCCCTGAGCCGTGCCGCGATGCTCGCGCAGGCGCAGGCTGTCTGCCACCTGAAGATCGACACGGGTATGAACCGCATCGGTGTCCGCGCGGAGGACGCGGCCGCCCTCGGCAGGCGGTTGAGCGACCTGCCCGGTCTGGTGTTCGAGGGCGCGTTCACGCACTTCGCGACCGCCGATGTCCCCGGTGACTGGGAGTTCGATCGGCAGGTCGCCCGCCTGACTTCGGCGATCGATGCCATGCGCACCGAGGGTGTCCGGCCGGCGATCGTCCATGCCGCCAACAGTGCTGCCACCATCCTGCACCCCCACACGCATCTCGACATGGTGCGGTGCGGCATAGCCATCTACGGG
Source organism: Actinobacteria bacterium UBA6100 (assembly GCA_002423585.1). GTDB lineage: Bacteria > Actinomycetota > Coriobacteriia > Anaerosomatales > Anaerosomataceae > UBA6100. The sequence goes on along the minus strand of DIWS01000019.1, from coordinate 110,641 downwards.
CTGCCCCCCTCGGAGGCGACCATCTCGAAGATGCCGCTCGAACCGGCGATGTCGGTGAAGGCCCGTGTCTCGTTCGTGAAGCAGATCGGTCTCGGTGACGGTGTGAGCTACGGTCTCACCTGGCATGCCGACGGCCCGTCGACGATCGCCACGTTGCCCCTGGGCTACGCCGACGGCGTGCACCGCGTGCTCTCCAACACGATGTCCGTTCTCATCGGCGGCAGTCGCTGTCCTCAGGTCGGCCGCATCTGTATGGACCAGTTGATGGTGCGGGTCCCTGCAGGTGTGGCGGTCAGCTCCGGTGATGAGGCCGTCCTCGTGGGGGCCCAGGGTGCCGGATCCATCACAATGGACGAGGTGGCGGGTCTGGCCGGCACCATCAACTACGAGATGGCGTGCGGCTTCGCGCTGCGCATGGAGCGTATCTACCGGGCGTGACGGGTCGCCGTGAGCACCTGTGCGCGTGGCGCGCGGTGGTCATCATCGGATTCCTTTGAGATTTTGTGTCGGACCGTAGCAGGAGTTCGCCCGAAGGTTGGCGAACAACGCCATTGAGACGGGAACGCGTGAGCGCTCCCGCCCGCCTGTTGCGGTGGTGAGTGCCCCCCGGGTGCTTGGATATGCCGCAGGGACGGGGCCGGGATCCGGCTCGCTCGTGACGATCGCTCGTGTGCCGCTATCAAGGAGAGCTCGATGGACGAGAAGGTTCTGGAGGAGATCAGATTCCATCAGGACGCGGTCACCAAGGACGCGAACTCGCCGCTGTTCCAGATCCGCGAGAAGGAGATGGAGATCTCCGGTCGCGTGTTCGCTGCACGGAACCAGGCGGACAAGATGGTCAGCGATGCGCGGCAGCGCGCTCTCGAGATCGTGCGCACCGCTCACGCTGACGCCGAGCGGCTCGGCAAGGAGCATGCCGACAAGGTGCTCGCCGGCGTCGACGGAGACATCGCCGAGGTCAAGGCGAAGGGTGTCGTCGAGGTTGAAACGCTCACGCAGGAATTAGCGGCGCGGCAGAGCGACGCAGCGGACTTCGTGGTGAAGCTCGTTACGGCGGTCTGACGCTCGCAGAGCTCGTCATATCCCGATGTATCGGGGGGGAGGGCGCGTATGTTGGTCCCAATGGCACGGATGGAGCTGATCGGCCCGAAGAATATCTTCTTCGACGTGCTGAGTCTGCTCCATGAGGCAGGAACGCTGCATATCGAGGACCTCACGAAGAAGATCAATGCCGGCGAGCTTCCGCTCGAGCAGATGGAAGTGGTCGAGAACCAGCTCGCCGAGCAGGAGCGCATGGAAGAACTGCTGATCCGTCTGCGCTCGATCATCAAGGCCTTGCACCTCCCCTCGGAAGCTGTCGACGAAGTCGCGCGGCACAAGCACTACCTCGAGTTGTGGCAGTTGGATTCCAAGGAACTCGCCGCTGAGGTGACCAGTGTCATCGATCAGGTCGAGGACCGTACCTCCAGCCTGGCGCAGGCGCAGTTCTCGATGGAGGCCGAGATGGGCCTCCTGGCGCGCTACGAGCCCATCCTTGAGAAGATCCAGCCGCTGGCCAAGCAGATCGTCACCACGGGGGCGTATGACTCCGTGGCGCTGCTGGTCGAGCGCCGCTACAAGGGTGCGCTCGAGGGCCTCAAGAAGGAACTCGACCGCATCACGGACAATCAGTGCGAGATCGTATCCACCGACGTGGACGACGAGACGACCGCGGTCATCATGGTCTTCGGCAAGAAGTACTCCGAGGCCGTACACAAGTTCCTCGCGGTCGAGAACGTCAACCAGGTCCGGTTGCCGTCCGAGTTCCAGGACATGCCGTTCGACTCGGCGTACGACCAGCTCCGTCAGCGCAGGATCGACCTGCCCATGCAGCTGGAGAAGGTCAAGGAAGAACTCGAGTCGATGTCGAGCACGTGGTACATGAAGCTCACCACGATCCGCGACGTCCTTGTGGACAAGATCGACGAGACCTCGGCCATCCCGAAGTTCGGGCAGACCGAGTACGCGTTCGTGATCACCGGCTGGCTGCCCGTGGACGGCATCAAGGAGTTCCGGGACCTCATCCAGAGCAAGTTCGGCCTGGATGTCATCGTCAACCAGCTCGAGATCGACGAGAAGGACTACAAAGACACACCGGTCGCGCTCAACAACCCCAAGTGGGTCCAGCCGTCCTCGTGGGTCATGAGTTACTTCATGGGCGGCAAGCCGATGTACGGCACGGTTGATCCGTCGATGATCTGGGCGCTCAGCTATCCGCTCATCTTCGGTATGATTGTCGGCGATATCGGCTACGGCGCCGTGATGCTCGCGATCATCCTGTGGATGCGGTTCAAGTTCAAGGAGAACGAATCGGTCCAGCTGGCGACCGGTCTGCTCGGCCCTGCGGCCACCGCAGCCATCCTGTTCGGTATCCTCTACGGCGAGTTCTTCGGTGGGCTGCTCTGGAATCATGCGGAGTTCATGTTCCCGATGATCAAGATCTTCGGCATCACCCTTCCGTACAACCGGGAGATGGTCGTGGAGCCGTTGATGTATGCGGCGCTCGGCCTCGGTGTCATCCAGATCACCTTCGGCCTGATTCTCGGCCTGGTGAACGCAGTGAAGACGAAGCATAAGAAGCACGCGTGGGTTAAGGGTGGTCTGGCCAGTCTCATGATCGGCCTCGTCATCCTGATCATCGCGATGGTGCTGCTGAACGCGAACCCCGTGGTCCGCGCGATCGGAGCGGTCGCGATGGCCGGCGGTGCCGTCGCCACCATCTGGTTCGGCGGCATGATCGGTGTCGTCGAGATCATCGAGCTGATGTCTCACAGCGCGAGTTACCTGCGTATCATGGCCATCGGTCTTTCCGACGCGATCTTCGCGAGCGCCATCAACGAGATGGCTGCAGACATGCCGGTCGCTATCGGCATCATCGCAGCACTCCTGTTCCACACGATCCACCTTGCCTTGGCGGTCTTCACGCCATCAGTTCATGCCCTACGTCTCAACTTCCTGGAGTTCGGCGGGAAGTACTACGAGGCGAGCAAGGCAGAGTACAAGCCGTTCCACAAAACCGGAGGTGAAAAGAGCGCATGATCAAGAACAGGCTCGCAAAGATGGTGTTCGGGAGTGCATTCCTGACTACCATGATGGTCCCGGCGATTGCGTTCGCCGAGGAAGCCGCAGCACCACGTGATCCCTCAGTGGACATCGCCATGTACGCGGCTGCTGGTGCGTCGCTGTGCATCGCTGCCATGGCTACCGCGTTCGCGCAGTCCAAGATCGGTGCCGCTGGCGCCGGTACGCTCGCCGAGCGTCCTGAGGCCGGCACGACCCTGATCGTTCTCCAGGCACTCCCCGAGACGATCATCCTGCTCGGTTTCGTTATCGCGTTCATGATGACTGCGTAGTGTTGGTGGCTCGTCGCACCACCATTCAGGATTCATGGAAGGACTGACGCATGGCGATCGAAGACATCTTCAAAGCGCTTGAGGAGCAGGCCGACGCCGAGGTGAACCACATCCTGCACATTGCCACGGTGCAGTCGGATGCGGTCGAGCACGAGGCGCGGGATGAGGCGGAGCGCATCACGGGAGCCAAGATCGAGGCCGCGGATCACGCGGTCAGGACCAAGGCGACCAAAGCGGTCAATGCCGCACGTCTGCAGGTCAAGCGCGACCTGGCCGAGGTGCGCGATCACGCGGTCGACGCGGTCTTCGCTCAGGCGAAGGAGCGGCTTGCCGCGATGCGGGGCACGGCCGAGTATGAGCGTGTCTTCGGCGCGCTTGCGAAAGAGGCACTGGTCGGGATCGACAGTGAGTGTGAGGTACAGGTGGCGCCGGCAGATGCCGAGCTGGCGAAGAAGGTCATCGCCGATCTGGGGATCGCGGGCACCGTTGTGCCCACGCTCGACACCATCGGCGGGGTAATCATCTCGGCACACGGAGGCCGCGTGGTCCGTCGCAATACGTTCGAGAGCCGCATGCTCAAGGCCCGTAGCGTGGCCGGAGCCCAAGTCGCAGAGGTCCTGCATTCATGAGTGATCGCAAAACAGCAGTCGTCTCCACGTACCGTCCGCGAGGGCGGGACTACGGTTACACGAACGCCCGCATCCGCGGCATGCGTTCGCGTCTGCTGAAGCAGTCCTTCTTCGATGAACTGATGACGGCGAAGGACATCGGCGCGATCATCCAGAAGATCATGGACACGGAGTACGGCCCGGACCTTGAGGGTCGACTCCTGCACGGGCGGAACGCCACCCAGGTGGACGAGGCGCTCAAGGACAATATGACGCGCACGTTCCGCAAGGTGTTGAGCCACTGCAACGACGAGGCGACGACGCTGGTGACCACGCTCCTCGGACGATGGGACCTGTTCAACGTCAAGACCATCATCCGCGCCAAGCACATGAAGCTTGACGAGGAAGAGGTAGCCGACAGCCTGATCGCGGTGGGACAGCTGACGCAGGTCGATGCTGACGAGTTGCTGAAGCAGTCGGACATCCGCAGAGTGGTGGATACGCTGGCGACCTGGGGTCTTCCGTTCGCGGTCCCCCTGCGCGAGGTGCTGCCACAGTACGAGGAGGAAGAGGACCTGTCGTTGCTCGAGCTCGCGCTCGACCGCTACTACTACGAGTGGGCGAGCAAGCGCCTCCGTGGCTGGCGGGCGAACAAGGAGATCGCGCGCACGTTCCTCTCGGCGCAGGTCGACACGATGAACCTGCTCACGGCAATCAGGCTGCTGAACGCCGATCTTGGGGAAGAAGACGCTTCACGCTTCTTCCTCCCGGGCGGCGACGTGGTGGACGAGCCGCTGTTCCTTGAGCTCTCGGGCATGTCCGACGTCGACGAGGTGTTCAACCGCATCAAGAAGACGCCCTACGGCAAGCCGCTGGACGAGGTCGCACTCCTGTTCATGGAGAAGGGTTCGGTCTCGGTCTTCGAGCGGGCCCTGGAAGACTATCTCTTCCGGATCGCATTCGAAACGAGCAAGGGCGACCCGTTGGGGATCGGACTCACCATCAGCTACCTGTGGGCGAAGGCGAACGAGATCACGAACCTGCGTATCGTGGTCAAGGGTGTGACAGTAGGCATGCCCGAGGAGAGGATGCGAGAGGAGCTCATCATTGTATAAGCTCATCGTCCTCACCGACCCTGATACCGCCGATGGATTCGGACTCGCGGGCGTCACAGTCAGGGTCGCCGAGTCGCCCGAGGATGCGCGCCGGAAGCTTTCGGCGCTCATCGACGACGACGAGAGCGGCATCGTGGCCGTCAACGAGGCCTTCATGGCCGACATCGACGAGCGCACGCAGCAGAAGATCAACCAGTCCTACCGGCCGATCGTGATCTCACTCCCGATACGCGAGAAGCTGGCAACAGACGAGGACCATCGGGCGTATCTCTCACGCCTGATCAGACGGGCCATCGGATTCGACATTACACTGAGGCGAGGCTGATGATTGTCGGAAAGCTCTCAAAGATCACCGGTCCTGTCGTCGTAGCCGACGGCATGAACGGGACCAAGATGTACGACGTCGTCCGGGTCGGCGATGCCGGCCTCATGGGCGAGGTCATCAGGCTCGAAGGCGAACTCGCCACGATCCAGGTCTACGAAGACACGTCGGGCCTGCTCATCGGCGAGCCGGTCGAGTCCACCGAGGGCGCGCTCAAGCTGGAGCTCGGCCCCGGACTGCTGACGTCGATCTATGACGGTATCCAGCGTCCGCTGCCGGTGATCGCGGAGGACACGGGAAGCGACTTCATCGCCCGTGGTACCGTCGCGAGCGCACTCAACCGCACGAAGCTCTGGGACTTCACGCCCGTGGCCGTGGTCGGTCAGGATGTGACCGGCGGCGACGTGCTCGGCACCACTCCCGAGGGTGCGACGGTGCTGCACCGCGTCATGGTGCCACCGAACACGCAGGGGACGATCGCGTCCATCGTCGAGGCGGGTTCGTACACGATCGACGATGTGATCGCCACGCTGACCGATGGCACCGAGCTGAAGATGAGCCAGTGGTGGCCGGTCCGGTACGGTCGGCCGTACAAGCGCAAGCTGGACCCGACCACGCCGTTCATGACCGGTATGCGCATCCTGGACACGTTCTTCCCCGTCGCCCTCGGCGGCAACGCCATCATCCCTGGCGGCTTCGGTACCGGGAAGACCGTGACCCAGCAGTCGCTCGCCAAGTGGGCGGACGTGGACATCATCATCTATGTGGGCTGCGGTGAGCGCGGCAACGAGATGACCGAGGTCCTCGCCGAGTTCCCCGAGCTCGACGACCCGCGCACCGGCCACAAGCTGATGGATCGTACCGTGCTGGTGGCCAACACATCGAACATGCCGGTGGCCGCACGTGAAGCCTCGATCTACACGGGCGTCACACTGGCGGAGTACTACCGTGACATGGGATACAACGTCGCGATGATGGCCGACTCCACCTCCCGCTGGGGCGAGGCGCTCCGCGAGGTCTCCGGCCGTCTGGAAGAGATGCCCGGCGAGGAAGGCTACCCGGCCTATCTCGCCACCCGACTCGCGAGCTTCTACGAGCGTTCCGGCCGTGTCGAGGCGCTCGGTGACGGCGAGAGGGTCGGCTCGGTCACCATGGTCGGCGCCGTCTCACCTCCCGGCGGCGACATGTCCGAGCCGATGACCCAGAACTCCCTGCGTGTGACCGGCGCGTTCTGGGCGCTGGACACCTCTCTGGCGCACCGCCGGCACTTCCCGGCGATCTCCTGGACCAAGTCGTACACCCTGTATCTCGGTCAGGTACAGGACTGGTTCGAGAGCGAGGTCGCAGATGACTGGCGCGCCGTTCGAGAGCGCGCGATGTTCATCCTGCAGAAGGAGACCGAGCTGCAGGAGATCGTGCAGCTGGTCGGTCCGGATGCCTTGCCTGAGACCGAGAAGATCATCCTCGAGGTCGCGCGCATGATCCGCGAGGACTTCCTGCAGCAGTTCGCGTTCGACGCCATCGACGCCTACTGTCCGCCCAAGAAGGCGTACTGGATCCTCAAGACCATCCTCGCGTTCAACGACGCAGCGACTCAGGCGATGTCTCGCGGCGTGTCGCTCAGGCAGGTCCTGCAGCTTCCTTCGCGTGACGAGATCTCGACACTCAAGACCACACCGCACGACCAGGCACTCGAGCGCATGCCCGAACTGGTCCAGCAGATCGGTGAACAGATCGCCGGAATCGAGGTGCTGTAGATGGCCGCCGAGGCAACACTCGACCGTTCGCTGCTCTCCACCGAGTACCGGACGCTCACGTACGTCACCGGTCCTCTGATCTTCGTGGAGAACGTCCATAAGGTCGCGTACAACGAGATGGTGGCCGTGCTCATGCCCGATGGCAGCGAGCGCAGCGGTCAGGTCCTCGAAGTGGCGGGCACGACCGCCGTCATCCAGGTGTTCGAGGGCACGCAGGGTATCGACATCGATGGCACGCGCGTCCGCTTCCTCGAGGAAGTGGCGAAAATCGACGTCGCACCCGAGCTTCTCGGACGCATTCTGAACGGCACCGGCAAGCCGATCGACGGTGGCGCCCCGATCATCCCGGAGCGGCGCCTCGACATCACCGGCTCGCCGATCAACCCGTACCGCCGGGCGCAGCCGGCCGACTTCATCGAGACCGGCATCTCGGCCATCGACGGGCTGAACACGCTCGTCCGCGGCCAGAAGCTCCCGATCTTCTCGGGTTCCGGTCTGCCGGCCAACGAGCTCGCGGCTCAGATCATCCGCCAGGCTCGCGTCAAGTCGGGCGAGGAGTTCGCCATCGTCTTCGGCGCGATGGGTATCACCCACCGCGAAGCCGCGTACTTCATGAATCAGTTCGAGACCACGGGCGCTCTCGAGCGAGTCGTGTTCTTCCTGAACCTCGCCGATGACCCCACGGTCGAGCGACTGCTTACCCCGAAGTGCGCGCTGACGGTCGCCGAGTATCTCGCGTTCGAGAAGGACCTGCAGGTCCTCGTCATCCTTTCGGACATGACCAACTACTGCGAGGCGCTTCGCGAGGTGTCGACCGCTCGTGAAGAGGTCCCGGGACGCCGTGGCTATCCCGGCTACATGTACACCGACCTCTCGACAATCTACGAGCGTGCCGGCCGTATCAAGGGCCAGAAGGGCTCGGTCACGCAGCTTCCGATCCTGACCATGCCCGACGACGACATCACGCACCCGATCCCCGACCTCACCGGGTACATCACCGAGGGTCAGATCGTGCTCTCACGTCACCTGCACCGCCGCGGCCTCTTCCCGCCGATCGACGTGCTGCCGTGCCTGTCGCGCCTGATGAACCTGGGTATCGGCGACGAGAAGACGCGTGACGACCATCGTGCCGTCGCCAACCAGCTCTACGCCGCATACGCGCAGGGCCGCGACCTGCGCCGCCTGGTGGCCATCGTCGGCGAGGAAGCGCTCTCCGACACAGACCGCCGCTTCCTGCACTTCGCCGATGAGTTCGAGCACCAGATCGTCGGACAGGGCGACGTGGGCCGGTCCATCGAGGAGACGCTCACCATCGGCTGGGAGCTCATGAGCGAGTTGCCGATGGGCGAGCTCAAGCGCGTACGTGACTTCATCGACAAGTACCACCCCACCGCCATCGCACAGGCGGCCGAGATGGGCGACATCTAACCATCGCCACCGGCGACCGACGCGAGGAGGTGAGACGTGGAAGAAGTCAGGCCCACCAGGTCCGAGCTACTCGAGCGCAAGCAGCAGATCACGCTTGCGGAGCAGGGCATGGATCTGCTCAAGCAGAAGCGTGACGCCCTGCTGATCGAGTTCATGTCCGTCATGGATGAGACGCTGAGGCTCAGCAACGACCTGCAGCGCACGACCAACGAGGCGCAGTACAGCCTCGCGATCGCGAAGGCCGTCGACGGCACCGTCTCGGTCCGCTCGGCCGCGTTCGCCACGCGCGGCGAGATCACGATCGACATGACCGGTACGAAGATCATGGGTATCTCGGTCCCGGTCGTTACCAAGGGCGAGAGCCCGCTACGTACGTCGTTCACGCGAGGGTACGCCATCACGGGCGTCTCCTCCCGTATCGACGAGACGGCGGACAAGTTCGAGCGCATCCTGGATGTCATCATCGAATACGCCGACATCGAGACGCGCCTCAAGCGGCTGGGCGAGGAGATCCAGAAGACGAACCGCCGCGTGAACGCCCTCGAGCAGATCACGGTGCCGCAGCTCAAGGAGCAGGTCTCCTACATCCGGCAGGCCCTCGATGAGCGTGCCCGTGAGGACCTGTTCCGGCTCAAGAAGGTCAAGCGGAAGATCGAACAGAAGAAGGCCGCACACACCTAGCGTTTCGCGGTTTGCATACTGTGAGGCGGTGCTGCCTACCGGGGGGTATCCAGGCGCCGCCTCACCGCTATTCCATGCGCCTGCATGAGAGGGGCGCCACGCACGAAGAACGGCCGCCCGAAGGCGGCCGTTCTCGTTGATCCGATGTGGGCGTGGAGAACCCTACGCGCTGCGTTCGCGGATGATGTCTCCGACGTTCTCGAGCGTCTCCACCGTGTTGTGGGGATCCTCGCGCAGCCTGCGGGCGATCTCGATGATCTGGGTGACATCCTCCGGCGTGAGCTTGCTGAACTTGAGGTCCTCCCAGTCAGCACGCTTCTCGTATGCCCAGAGCTCGCCGAGCATCCAGTTGAGATCGTTCAGATCCCGCTGGGTGAACATCGGCCAGTCGGTCTTGATGCCCTGGCGGATGCGGTCGATCGAGCGTTCGACGGCCTTGGCCTTGCGCATCTGGAAGGCCCGCATGCCGATATCCTCGTCCCTGACATCAGGTCTGTTACTGCTCATGGGCTCCACCTCCTGCTGGTATGTTCGCCACCCTGCATCCGAGTTCCTGCCACGCTCATCGCCGCGCCTCGCGGACTCGGCTAGAATGAGCGCGTGTCGGGAGGTGCCCGGCGGGTGTGGGAAGGGATCGGGATGGAGTTCAGCGAGGTCATCGCCAAGCGGAGGAGCGTCCGGCACCTCAATCCGAAGCTCGCGGTCAGCGAGGAAGACGCGCGCGCCCTGCTCGAGGCTGCTGTGGCCGCCCCGAGTGCCGGCAACATCCAGCCGTGGCGCTTCTTCGTGGTCCATTCGGCCGAGGGGCGGGAGCGCCTCGCGGCGGCTCTGCACCAGCGCTGGGCGGCAGCCGCACCGCTGGTGATCGTGGTCGCGGTTGATCCGCGGCCGTGTGCGGCGCGCTACGGAGATCGTGGCGAGTACCTCTACTCCCTACAGGACACCGCGGCCGCCGTCGAGAACATCCTGCTGGCCGCCGTCGACCGCGGGCTGGCAGGCTGCTGGATCGGGGCGTTCGAAGAGAAGGCGGTCGCCGAGGCCGTGGGCGCTGTCGCTCCGGTGACACCTATCGCGGTGCTGCCGATCGGATATTCCGCCGAATCGGCCGGCAGACCGGCTCGCCGTCCGCTCGAAGAAGTGACCACCTGGCTCTAGGGGGCGTGTGTGCACGGCGTGTCCTCAGGAGAACCCCTCCCGCTGGCCTGCGCGGACCTCGAGGCGCTGAGGCTCCACATCGGCGATTGCCACCGGTGCCCGCTCGGCGAAACGCGGACGAAGCTCGTCTTCGGCACCGGCGACCCGAGCGCGCGGCTGATGTTCGTGGGCGAGGCGCCCGGGCGCAACGAGGACCTGCAGGGAGAGCCTTTCGTGGGCGCTGCCGGCAAGCTCCTCGACGAGTTGCTGGGGAGTATCGGTCTGGATCGTTCGGAGGTCTACATCGCCAACGTGTTGAAGTGCCGGCCGCCCGGCAATCGCGATCCGCAGCCGGAGGAGGTGACGATGTGCACTCCGTTCCTGAACGAACAGGTGCGGCTGATCGCGCCGGAGGTGATCGCCACGCTCGGCAATCATGCGACGCATCACGTCCTGGACACGCAGCGGCCCATCTCGGCGCTGCGCGGCCGGCTCTTTCATACCGAGGGTCGCCGCGTCGTACCGATCTTCCACCCCGCCGCAGCACTGTACGACCAGAGCAAGCGCGCCGTGTTGCTCGACGATTTCAAGCGGCTCCGCGCGGTGCTCGACACGTCGGCGGGGTCACCCGACGGCGACCGGAACCCCGCTCCGCCGACGTTGTTCTGAGAGGGAGTGCAGCGTGACGTTGGAGTTCTCCACATCCGATCCTGACGCGACCGGCCGCGCCGGCGCGCTGCTCGGGCCGCTCCTCGTGCCCGGGGATGTGGTCGCACTGGCGGGTGATCTGGGAGCGGGCAAGACGCGGCTCGTGAAGGGGGTCGCGCACGGCCTCGGCGTGGACGGGCCGGTCACGAGCCCAACCTTCAACCTGCTCGTGGTGCATCCCGGGACGCTGCCGCTCTACCACTTCGATCTCTACCGCCTCGAGCATGAGGCCGAGCTCGAGGACATCGGCTTCTACGAGACGATCGAAGGCGACGGCGCGTCGTTCGTCGAGTGGGGCGACCGGTTCCCCGCGTCGCTGCCGGCCGACCGGCTGCTCGTGGTGGTCCACCGCGCCGGCGATCAGGAGCGGCGCTTCGAGCTCGTGCCGTCGGGGAGGCGTGCCGGGGACCTTGCGGCCGCGTGGCTTGCTGCGGTGCGCGAGGATGGGGCGCCGCGGTGAGGCCCTTCCTCGCGTTCGACACCGCCACCGACCATCTTGCGCTGGCCGTGGGCGATCTGGATGCTCCCGGTGAGGTGCTCATCGCCCGGGACATGCCGGCGCCGCGAGCGGCCAACACCGTGGTGCTGCCGATGGCGGAGCGCATGCTCGCGACGATCGCACTCGCGCCGGCCGACCTCGCGGCGATCGCCGTGGGCCGGGGTCCGGGCTCGTTCACCGGTGTGCGCATCGGTGTCGCCACCGCCAAGGGCCTCGCTCACGGGCTCGGCGTCCCGCTGGTCGGCTTCGGCACGCTTGACGCCGTCGCGCTGGCCGCACGGGCCGAGGGGCTCGTCGGCGTGCTCGGCGATGCGATGCGCGGTGAGGTCTATCCGGCGCTGTTCCGTGCGCACGCGGGCACGGCGGCGCGAGTCGCGCCCGACCGGGTCGCGCACCCGGGTGATGTGGCGGCCGAGTGGGCGGCGCTCGACGAGCCCATCATGCTCACCGGCAACGGACTGATCAAGCATGCCGAGGTCCTCATCGCCGCGCTCGGCGCTCGTGCGACGTTCGTGCCGGAAGGCCGGCGCAGACCCGATGGCGCATCGCTCGTGGCGGCGGCGTGGGCCGAGAGCGGGGAGGGCACGCTGTCGGCGGTCGCGGGGCTTTCGCGCCCGGACGCCTGCGGTGCTGCTCACCCGCAGACGCTGCTCCCGATCTACACACGGCTGTCCGATGCGGAGGAGGCCGAGCGCGTGCGCGCCGGTCGTGCCGGGACGCTGCCGCACGGGGGCGTCGCGGGACCGGGGGCGACGGCGTGATCCGCCCGATGCTGGAGGCCGACCTGCCTCGCGTGCTCGAGATCGAGCGCGCGAGCTTCGCCCTGCCATGGAGCGAAGGCATGCTTCGCGACGATCTGGCGCGCTCCGACCGGGTGTGGCGTGTGGCCGAGAGCGGCGGACGGGTCGTCGCGTTCGGCGGCATCATGGTGGTCTCGTCGGAGGCCCACGTCATGGATATCGCTGTCGAGTGCGACCATCGCCGCGAGGGCCACGCGCGCGAGCTGCTGGTGGGGCTGATGGCCGATGCGGTCGCTCGTGGTGCCGCACGCATGACTCTCGAGGTCCGCGAGTCGAACGCCGAGGCTCTGGCGCTGTACGCGTCGTGCGGCTTCGATGTGGCCGGTCGCCGCATCGGCTACTACCCGGAGACGGGCGAAGACGCGCTGGTGCTCTGGTCGCGGCCGCTCGTGACGCAGGCCGGTGCGGTGGCGGCAGCTCGCGCCGGCGATGATCTTGTCCTCGCGATCGAGACATCGTGCGACGAGACCGCGGCATCGGTGATGCGCGGGGGGCGCGAAGAGCTCGCGTCGGTGGTGGCGAGTCAGATCGACTTTCACGCTCGCTTCGGCGGCGTCGTTCCCGAGATCGCGTCGCGCAAGCACACCGAGGCGGTCGTGGCGGTCGTCGCGGAGGCGCTTGGGAAGGCCGGGGTGGGCTTCGGCGATCTGCACGCGATCGCGGTGACGCAGGGCCCCGGGCTGGTGGGCGCACTCGTGGTGGGGCTCGCCTATGCGAAGGGTCTCGCGCTTGCGACCGGTCTGCCGCTTGTGGGGGTGAACCATCTCGAGGGTCACATCTATGCCGCGCGCCTACTCGACGGTGATCTGGAGCCGCCGCTGGTGGCGTTGCTGGTGTCGGGAGGCCACACACTCCTCGTGCACGTTCCGGGATGGGGCCGATACGAGCTTCTCGGCCGCACGCTCGACGACGCGGCAGGTGAGGCGTTCGACAAGGTCGCCAAACTGCTCGGGCTTGGGTATCCCGGCGGCCCCGTGATCTCACGACTTGCCGATTCGGGGGATCCCGCGGCGATCGCGTTCCCGCGCCCGATGCTGCGAAGCGGGAACCTCGACGTCTCGCTCTCGGGTCTCAAGACCGCCGTCATCCAGTACGTGGAGGCCGAGCGCGCCGCGGGGCGGGAGCTCCGTGTTCCCGACATCGCCGCTTCGTTCCAGGCGGCGGTGGTGGACGTGCAGGTGGCCAAGACGCTGCGTGCGGCCACGGGACACCGGGTCAAGGCCGTTGTGCTTGCGGGTGGCGTGGCCGCGAATCCGGCCCTGCGGGAGGGCCTGCGTGCCGCACTCGCCGCCGAGGGGATCGCGCTGTCGGTGCCGCCTTTCGGCCTGTGCACGGACAACGCGTCGATGATCGCAGCTGCTGCCCACGACCACCTTGCCGCCGGCCGGGTCCTCGGCCTGAGCGCCGACGCGGTGCCGAATCTGCGGCTGGGAGCGGAGCCGCAGATATCTGAGTGATTGATTATCAGATTTCGCGGGCGGTGCCCTTGCATTGCGCATGCGCTCGGCATAGAATCACCTTCGCTGGCACTCGGCGCTCTAGAGTGCCAACCGCGTTCAGATACGGGTATACAGGTATCTGTCGCGGCGCTGCGAGGCGTCGCGCACGTCCGCTGTCAGTCAACTGGAGTAGGAGGGTAGAGCATGAATCTGAAGCCGCTGTTCGATAACGTCGTCGTCAAGCCGGCCAAGGCCGAGGAGCAGACCAAGAGCGGGATATTCCTTCCCGATACGGCCAAGGAGAAGCCCCAGAAGGGCGAGATCGTGGCCGTGGGCGATGGCCGCTGGGAAGACGAGGGCGACAAGCGCCTGCCGATGGATGTCAAGGTCGGCGACGTCGTCATCTACAAGGAGTGGGGCAAGACTTCGATCAAGGTCGATGGCGAGGAGTACTTCATCATGTCGCAGGGCGACATCCTCGCGGTCGTGCAGGACTAGTCAGTATCCGCCACCTCACACTCAGAAGGAGGGGAATCACCCGATATGGCAAAGGATATTCGTTTCGATGAAGAGGCCCGCCGCGGCCTCGAGGCCGGCGTCAACAAGCTGGCCAACGCGGTCAAGGTGACCCTCGGCCCCCGCGGCCGTTACGTGGTGCTCGAGAAGAAGTTCGGCGCGCCGACCATCACCAACGACGGCGTGACCATCGCCAAGGAGATCGAGCTCGACGATCCCATCGAGAACATGGGCGCCCAGCTCGTCAAGGAAGTCGCCACCAAGACCAACGACGTCGCCGGTGACGGCACCACCACCGCCACCCTGCTCGCCCAGGTCATCGTGCGTGAGGGCCTGCGCAACGTGGCGGCCGGCGCGAACCCGCTCGCCATCAAGCGCGGCATCGAGAAGGCCGTCGAGACCGTCGTCGCCGAGATCAAGGGCAACGCCAAGGAGATCGAGGACAAGGAAGAGATCGCCCACGTGGGCTCGATCTCGGCCGCCGATGAGACCATCGGCAACAAGATCGCCGAGGCGATGGAGGTCGTGGGTAAGGACGGCGTCATCACCGTCGAGGAGTCGCTGACCTTTGGCATCGACATCGACACCGTCGAGGGCATGCAGTTCGACAAGGGCTACATCAACCCGTATATGATCACCGACGCGGACCGCATGGAGGCCGTGCTCGAGGATCCGTACATCCTGATCGTCAGCCAGAAGATCGGCAACATCCAGGACCTCCTGCCGGTCCTCGAGAAGATCATGCAGGCCGGCAAGGCCCTGCTCATCATCGCCGAGGACGTGGAGGGCGAGGCGCTTGCCACGCTCGTCGTGAACAAGCTGCGTGGCACGTTCACCTCGGTGGCCGTCAAGGCCCCGGGCTTCGGCGACCGTCGCAAGCGCATGCTCGAGGACATCGCCATCGTCACCGGTGGCCAGGTCGTCTCCGAGGAGCTCGGCCACAAGCTCGAGAACGTCACGCTCGAGATGCTCGGTCGTGCCGACAAGGTGAAGATCACCAAGGACGACACCACGATCATCGACGGCAAGGGTGCCGAAGAGCAGATCAAGGCCCGCATCTCGCAGCTCAAGAACGAGATCGAGAACTCGGACTCCGACTTCGACCGCGAGAAGCTCCAGGAGCGTCTGGCCAAGCTCTCCGGCGGCGTGGCCGTCATCAAGGTGGGCGCGGCTACCGAAGTCGAGCTCAAGGAGAAGAAGCACCGCATCGAGGACGCGCTCCAGGCGACCCGTGCGGCCGTTGAAGAGGGCATCGTCGCCGGCGGCGGCGTGGCGCTCACCGACGCTGCTCCGGCACTCGACGCGCTCACGCTCCCGGGCGACGAGCAGATCGGTGTCACGATCATCCGCAAGGCGCTCGACGAGCCGCTGAAGCAGATCGCCGCCAACGCAGGCTTCGAAGGCTCGGTCGTGGTCGAGAAGGTCAAGGCGCTCGCCAAGGGCGAGGGTCTGAACGCGGCCACCGGCGAGTACGGTGACCTTGCGAAGATGGGTGTCATCGACCCGGTGAAGGTCACCCGCACCGCGCTGCAGAACGCGGCGTCGATCGCGGCCCTGATCCTCATCACCGAGACCACCGTCTCGGACATCCCCGTGAAGGACGATGGCGCTGCAGCGGCAATGGCCGGCATGGGTGGCATGGGCGGGATGATGTAACGCTCGCGCTGCAACGTCTGCAACGCATTCTGCAGGGCCCCGGCCGAACCGCCGGGGCCCTGTCTGCTCTTCTGGTGCCTGCCGTCCGGACGCGTGGCGTGTGTGCACAGACCGACGGGCCTTCATGAACGCGGGGATATGTGCCGATAAGACCCGTAGACGGTATCCAGCTCCAAATCCACTGCGTGAACCCAGGGGCGTTGACTCTTTGAAGACCAGACATCGCATCACCATGCTTGCCGCCGTCGGTGCGGCCAGCGTCATCATCAGTGCCTACGCTGTGCTCACCCCTATCCAGGCGGGGAGTGAGAGCGTCCGTGACGTGCACTTCGAGGCCGCTTCGCTGAGCGAGCAGATGACATCACGCGCGCAGGAAGCGGGGCGCCTGGCAACGATCTACGTGATTTCGGGCCAGTATGAGGATCAGATCGCCTTCGAGGCCGCCGCCACGCGCTTCGACCGCGCAGTCACCGACTACGGGGACTCCCCGGGCTCGATCGGACAGAGCGAGAGCGCCTCTCTTGAGCGCATCCGGGCGGCGTGGGCTGAGGTGCGTGTCGCGGTTCGGGGACGAACGTCCGGACTCACCGGCGCCCTCGACCGGATGCTCGTTCCGCTGGACGAGCTCGCGGAGAATGAGCGCATGCAAGCCGCGGACGCTTTGGACGCTCTCAACGTGAGAGTCGCCCGTGCCCGGGTCGCGACGTTCGTGTTGGCGACTCTGATGCTGGCGACCATCCTGTGGATCGGGATCTTCACGTCGCGTTCGGTGGCCCGCCCCCTGGCGATCCTGGACGAGGCGGTGCAGCGCCTGGCGGACGGAGAGCTGGACCGCGAGATCCCGCAGGTGGGTCGCGACGAGATCAGCGACCTCGCTGCCGTGTTCGAGACGATGCGCGTGAACCTCCGCGTCGCTCTGAGCTCCCTGCATGACCGGGTCGAGGAGCACTCCGCGACCGAGGAGCACCTGGCTGCCGTCAATGGTGAGTTGCACCGGCTTCTCCAGCAGGCGCAGGACTCCAGCACCGAGATGGAGCTCGCCGGTGAGATGGACGAGTTGCTGCAGGCCGATCTGTCGTGGTCCGAGGCGTATTCCGTGATCGCGAGCTACGGGCAAAGGCTGTTCGCAGGGTTCCAGGGTGCGCTCTACCTGTTCGAGGGGGATGGCCCCGGTCTCGCGCGTGCGGTCGGATGGGGTGACGACGAGCCACTGGTGGAGCGTTACGAACAGGGCGAGTGCTGGTCGCTCAGGACCGCGCGTGCCCACTGGACCCGTTCAGACAAGCCGGATCTCCCTCCGTGCCAGCACGTACACGTTCCGGACGCATGCTCGGCGTGCATCCCGTTGGTGGCGCACGGGGAGCGGCTCGGCACGATCGTGCTGGTGGGGCGCAGCGGGTGGGACCCGTGTGCCGAATCCGGTTCGTTCGAGCACGAACGCGCCACCCTGGCTTCGTTCGCCGGTCGCGTTGCGCTGGCGATCTCCAACATGCAGCTGCGCGAGAGGCTGCGCGAGCAGGCTCTCCGCGATCCGCTCACGGGTCTGTACAATCGCCGGATCCTTGAAGAGGGACTCTCGCGCGAGATCGCCCGGGCCGGACGCGAATCGACTCCGCTCGTTGTGGGCTTCATAGACATCGACCACTTCAAGGACTTCAACGACACGTACGGGCATGAGGCGGGGGATCACGTGCTCAAGCAGGTCGGAGGGTACCTCAGGGACCACACGAGGGCCGGGGACCTGGTGGCCCGGTACGGGGGCGAGGAGTTCGTGACGGTGTGGCTGGGTGCCGATCTGGCCAGCGCGTTCACGCGCGCTGAAGGTCTGCGCGAAGGAGTCGCAGGTCTTCACCTCGAGTTCCATGGCGAACCTCTGGGAGGAGTGACGCTGTCGATCGGCATCGCGCTCCTCGGCGAGCACGGTGAAAGTGCGGAAGGCCTGCTCACGGCGGCTGATGCGGCGCTGTACGAGGCGAAGGGTGACGGCCGCAACAGGGTGGTGGTCGCCTCGGTCCCGCAACGCGTGCTCGAGCGTCAGGCTCTGACGGCCGTCGACCCGGGGTCCGCCGGATCTCGCGAATCGCGCTAGAGCCCACCTGATCTGCGGGGTGGCGCCATCCTCAACACAGGTCGGATCGATCGCGTCCCACCAAGTCGCCCGTACTCTGTCGCGCTCGGTAGCCGACGCGCTACAATGACCCGGCCTGAGCGAAGAGAGGATGACATGACCGAGAACGTGCACTTCCTGGCCGAGTGGCATAGGCTCAAGAACGAGCACACGCACGATCGTGACAACGCCAACAACTACGGGTGTTTCAACGTGGAGGCGTGCCGCAACTCCAACTACATCTACAACGCACGCGCATGCATCAGCTGCCACAACTGTGACAGCGTGGTCGAGTGCGTGCAGTGCGTCGACTGCCGCGACTGCGCCTACTGTGTCGGGCTCAACGGTGCCCGCTTCCACATCCTCAACAAGGAGCACACCGAAGAGGAGTACTACGCGAAGCTCAGGGCGTTCGGTATCGACTGGAACGTCGAGGCGTTCGACCTCGCTGACCCGTACGCATCCCTCAGCTAGAGGAAGTCGAGCGAGCTCAGAACGAACCGTGCGCCGAGGTAGAGCAGGAAGAGCGCGCACGCGCCGATGATGATGCGGTATGGTCGGTCGGCGAGCAGCGTGCGGCCCCGCGATGTTGCGAGGATGACCAGCCCGTACCAGCTCACGTCAGCGAGTTCGTGACCGATGAAGAACGCCGCCACGCCGAGCGGGCCGATGGCCAGGCCGTCGGCGGCGAGCTTCACGCCGATCGTCGCCCACCACAGCGTCCAGTAGGGGTTCGCCAGGCTCACCGCTGCTCCGGACAGCACCGGGCCGAACCGCGGCTCCGGCTGACCCGGTGTCGCATTCGGGCTGATAGTCCCGGCGATGGCACCGCGCAGCAGCCCCCAGCCCATCCAGACGAGGAAGATGCCACCCACCCCGGAGAGCATGCGGGCGACATGGAGGTTGCGGAGGATCTCCTGCAGGCCGAAAGCGAAGCCCACGAGCAAGAGCCCCTCGAGCAGCGCGTGTCCCACCAGCATCAGCGCCGCCGAGCGTGGCCCCTTGGTGACCGTGCGGGTGATGGTCACGGTCAGGTACGGGCCCGGGGACATGGCCCCTGTGAGCCCGATCAGGAAGGCGCTGCCGCCGAGCGCGAGCGCCTGGATCAGGGCGTCGCTCACGGCCGGCCGGCCCTGCGAGGCAGGCGGAATCTGACGGCGTTCTCACGGGTGACCATGGTGGTATAGTATCGCAGGCCGCGCGGCCATCCGCGCGACGAGAGGAGCTCGCGTGGCGCTTTCCATCGGCATCGTCGGCCTTCCGAACGTGGGGAAGTCGACATTGTTCACCGCACTGACGCGCAAGCAGGTCGACGCGGCGAACTACCCGTTCGCCACCATCGAGCCCAACGTCGGCCTCGTCCCGGTGCCCGACAGCCGGCTCGACCGGCTTGCGGCGCTCGTGGCGCCCGAACGCGTGGTGCCTGCGACGGTCGAGTTCGTGGACATCGCCGGTCTGGTCAAGGGCGCGAGCGAGGGGGAGGGCCTGGGCAACCAGTTCCTCGCGAACATCCGCGAGACCGATGCGATAGCCGAGGTCGTCCGGTACTTCCGCGATCCCAATGTCATCCACGTCGAGGGCAAGGTCGATCCCGCCGGCGACGTGGAGACCATCAAGACCGAGCTCATCCTCGCCGACCTCGGCACGCTCGAGCGTGCGCTGCCACGGCTTGAGAAGGATGCCAAACGCGAGGCGTCACTCGCCCGCAAGCTCGACGTCGCTCGCCGTCTGAACGCCTGGATGGAGCAGGGGCATCGCGCGCGAACGATGGAGATGACCGATGACGAGCGCGCTTCGGTACGCGACCTCCATCTGCTCACCATGAAGCCGATGCTCTACGTCGCCAACGTCGACGAGGCGGATATCGGCGCGCCGCTCGCCGGAATCGACGGGATCGCACCGGTGCCCATCTGCGCGAAGATCGAGTCGGAGATGGCCGAGTTGGAAGCGGAGGAGCTTCAGGAGTATCTGGAGATGGAGGGGCTCGCGGAGCCCGGCCTCAACGCTCTGATCCGCGAGGCGTACCGTCTTCTCGGCCTGCAGTCGTTCTTCACCGCCGGCGTGCAGGAGGTGCGTGCCTGGACCGTACGGGTGGGCGCAAAGGCGCCCGAAGCGGCGGGCGTGATCCACACGGACTTCGAGCGCGGGTTCATCAAGGCCGAGGTCATCTCATATGCCGACTACGATGCGCTCGGCAGCGAGGCTGCGGCCAAAGCCGCCGGAAAGCTGCGCATCGAGGGCAAGGAGTACGTGATGGCCGACGGTGACGTCTGCCACTTCCGGTTCAACGTCTAGCGCAGCTACCGGATCGTCTTCTCGATCATGTGCTCGGTGATCGGGGGGATCCCCGCCCGATCGTGACGCACGTCAGGATGGTTTGACCCCCCTCGTGCGCTGGCGTAGCATAGACAGACCACGCACTGACCGAAGAACCTCTTCGCCGCAGCATCTTTCGGACCAGGCATCCCGCGTCGTGGCGCGGCCCTGGTCCTTCGCGTATCGAGGGGCAGTGTATGCAGGAGCGTATGGCGCGAGTCGACCGGGAGGAATCAGCGCTTATGGAAATCGAGATCGGACGTGGCAAGACCGCGCGGCAGGCGTACGGGTTCGACGATATCGCTATCGTGCCGAGTCGCCGGACGCGCGATCCGCGAGACGTGAACATCGACTGGGAGTTCTCGTACAAAGGTCGCGACTATGCGTTCCCCCTGCCGGTGCTCGCCTCGGCCATGGACGGTGTCGTGGATCCCGCGTTCGCGATCACCCTCGGCAAGCTCGGCGGTCTCGCCGTGCTGAACCTCGAAGGCATCCAGACGCGTTATGCGGACCCGGCTCCGCAGCTCGACGCTATCGCGTCGTTCTCGCGTGAAGAGGCCACCCGCAGGATGCAGGAGATCTATGCGGCCGAGGACGTGAAGGCCGATCTCGTGAAGCAGCGGGTGCAGGAGATCAAGGCCGGTGGCGTGCTTGCCGCCGCCTCGCTCACCCCGCAGAACGTCGAGAAGTTCATCGGCCCCGCACTCGAAGGCGGGCTGGACATACTTATCATCCAGGGCACGGTCATCTCCGCGGAGCACGTTTCGAGCTTCGACAAGCCGCTCGACCTGAACGCGTTCGTCGCCGACCTCGACATCCCCGTCATCGTCGGCGGGTGCTGCAGCTACCAGGGTGCTCTCCACCTGATGCGCACCGGCGCTGTGGGCGTGCTCGTGGGCGTGGGCCCCGGCCACGCGTGCACGTCGCGCCGCGTGCTCGGCATCGGCGTCCCGCAGTGCACGGCCGTGGCGGACGCCGCCGCGGCCCGGATGCGTCACCTCGACGAGACGGGCACGTACTGCCACGTCATCGCCGATGGGGGCATGCGCACCGGTGGCGACCTTGCCAAGGCGATCGCCTGCGGCGCCGACAGTGTGATGATCGGCTCGCCGCTCGCTGCGGCCGCCGAGGCGCCCGGCCGCGGGTATCACTGGGGGATGGCCACATTCCATCCCGACCTGCCGCGCGGGACCCGCGTCTTCGCCGGGCAGAAGGGCTCGCTCGCCGATGTCCTCATCGGCCCCGCGCACGAGAACGACGGCACGCTCAATCTGTGTGGCGGCCTGCGCACCTCCATGGCCACCTGCGGCTACGAGAACCTCAAGGCGTTCCAGAAGGCCGAGGTCATGGTGGCGCCCGCGCTGCAGACGGAGGGCAAGACCCTCCAGCAGGCGCAGGGCGTCGGCATGGGCCGGTAGGGGACGGTCGTGACCGATTACCACGGCGATCAGCCCACGGTCTTCGTCCTCGATTTCGGCGCGCAGTACGCGCAGCTGATCGCACGGCGCGTGCGCGAGGCGAGGGTGTACTCGGAGATCGTGCCGCACGACATCACAGCCGAAGAGATCGAGCGTCGCCGCCCGGCGGCGCTCATCTTGTCGGGCGGTCCGGCGAGCGTCTATGCGCCCGGAGCGCCGAAGATGGATGCGCGCATCTACGATCTCGGCGTGCCGATCCTGGGCTTCTGTTACGGCATGCAACTCATGGCGCTCGATCTCGGCGGGGATGTGCCGCACACCGACATCGGCGAGTACGGCTTTGCGGAACTCACCGTCATGGAGCCGGAGTGCCGCCTGCTCGACGGCGTGCCCGATACGTCGCAGTGCTGGATGAGCCACCGGGACAGCGTCGGAGCACCGCCTCAGGGCTTCCTGGTGACCGCACGCACGGCCATCACGCCGGTGGCGGCGATGGAGGACGCGTCGCGCGGCCTGTACGCCACCCAGTTCCATCCGGAGGTGGCGCACACCGAGTTCGGCCAGCAGATCATCAGGCGCTTCCTGCACGACATCGCGGGCATTCCGCCGGTGTGGACGATGCTCAACATCATCGATGAGACGGTCGCGCGCGTGCGCGAGCAGGTGGGTAGTGATCGCGTGATCTGTGCACTCTCCGGTGGCGTCGACTCGAGCGTGGTCGCTGCGCTCCTGCACCGCGCCATCGGCGATCAGCTCACCTGCGTGTTCGTGGATCACGGCATGATGCGCCTGAACGAGGCCGAGCAGGTCGTGCGGACGTTCCGCGACCAGTTCCACATCAACCTCGTGCATGTGGACGCCCAAGAACGCTACCTCTCCCTCCTCGCGGGTGTCACCGATCCCGAGCAGAAGCGTCGGATCATCGGCGAGGAGTTCTGGCAGGTGTTCTTCGAGGAGGCCACCACGCTCGAGGGCGTGAAGTGGCTTGCACAGGGCACGCTGTATCCGGACGTGATCGAAAGCGGCAACAAGACGGCCGCCAAGATCAAGAGCCACCACAATCTCATCCCGTTCCCGGAAGGCGTCCACTTCGATCTCATCGAGCCCTTGAAGGCGCTCTTCAAAGACGAGGTGCGGGCTGTCGGCTCCGAGCTGGGTCTTCCCGACGAGATCGTTCACCGGCAGCCATTCCCCGGTCCGGGGCTCGCCGTGAGGATCATCGGCGACATCACGCACGAGAAGCTCGAGACGCTCCGCCGCGCCGACGCGATCGTGCGGGAGGAGATCGGGGAGTGGGACACCGATCGCAGCGTCTGGCAGTACTTCGCCGTGCTCCCCGATATCCGCAGCGTCGGCGTGATGGGTGACGAGCGCACCTACGGTCGCCCGATAATCATCCGGGCCGTCGCCTCGGCGGACGCCATGACCGCCGATTGGGCGCGCCTCCCGCACGAGCTCCTGGCCAAGATGAGCAACCGCATCATCAACGAGGTCGAGGGCATCAACCGTGTGGCGTATGACATCACGAGCAAGCCACCCGGCACGATCGAGTGGGAATAAGGTAGGTAGCCGCACAGCGCCGGGAGACCGGCGCTTCGCGTAACACGACGTTCGAGGAGGCCTCCGATGTCCGACCAGATACCCGCGGAAGCCGCGGAGGAGATCGCCGCGCACCGTGCACGCATCGACGAGATCGACTGCGAGCTCGTACGGCTGCTGAACGAACGCGCCACCGAGTCGCTCGCGATACGTGCGCTCAAACCGCGCGTGCACTGGGGTCTTTACGACCCGAAGCGTGAGGAGGAGATCTTCGAGAATCTCGGCAAGTGCAACACTGGGCCGCTGTACGCGGAGAATCTGCGCGAGATCTTCGCGGCGATCCTGAACGTGATGAAGGAGATGCGAGGATGAGCGCCGAGCGGGCGATCGCGGGGGATTCGGTGGTGCGTGACGGGGCGGTCACCATCATCGCGGGCCCGTGCTCAGTGGAGACGCGCGCGCAGATGGACGAGGTGGGCGCGGAACTCAAGGAGCTCGGCATCCGGGTCATGCGCGGCGGCGCGTACAAGCCGCGCACCAGCCCGCACTCCTTCCAGGGCCTCGAAGAGGAGGGTCTGAAGATCCTGCGCGAGACCGCGGACAAGTACGGTCTCCTCTTCGTCACCGAGGTCACGGACTCCGCTCATGCCGAGGTCGTCGACGCATATGCGGACATGCTCCAGATCGGCACGCGCAACATGGCGAACTTCAGCCTGCTGAAGCGTATCGGACAGGTGACCGCCGAGAGCCACAAGCCCGTGGTGTTCAAGCGGGGCATGGCGGCCACCATCCAGGAGTGGCTCCAGGCGAGCGAGTACATCACCACCCTCGGCAACGAGAACGTGATCCTGTGCGAGCGCGGCATCCGCACGTTCGAAACGGCCACGCGCTTCACCCTGGACATCAGTGCGATCCCGGTGGTGAAGAAGCTCTCGCTGCTGCCGATCATCGTGGACGTGTCGCACCCTACCGGTGTGGCGGACCTCGTCCCGGCCGTGTCGCGCGCGGCAGTCGCCGTGGGTGCGGACGGTATCATGGTGGAGGTCCATCCCGACCCCCGAACGGCTCTGTGCGACGGGCCGCAGTCCCTCGATCTGCCCGGATTGCGCGCGCTGGTCGCCGAACTCGAGCCGGTCGCACGGGCAGTGGGTAGGACCATCGGCTGAGGGGCGCCGCCCATCGGAAGAAGCCTTAGGAAACCTTGCGCGGAGTGAATGTAGCTGTCAGAATAGTCGCAAGGCGGCGACTCGGCCAGGAATTTGCTGCGAGCACTTCCGCCGGGATGGTCTCGTCACGGAGGTAGGGCACATGCCCGAGTCGTCGTTCTCACGCATATGCATGCACTGCGGTTCGGTCGGCGCCGAGCGCATCGGGTACTGCGACGAGTGCGGCACCGCGGTGTGTGAGAAGTGCGGCAACACGCAGATCTCCCTGAACGAGCGCAAGGTCATGCACGACAGCTGCCTGAGGGAGCACGCCGACAAGCACTTCTCGATGATCAAGTTCGTGAAGTAGCGCTCGTTCGTGCTTCAATCTCCGCCCTCCGGCGGTTACACTGTGACCCCATGACTTTCACTCCCGACGACCTCAATCCGGCGCAACGCGACGCCGTCAACACCACCGAAGGCCCTCTGCTCGTGCTTGCCGGCGCGGGCAGTGGCAAGACACGCGTGCTCACCTATCGCATCGCGCATCTGGTGCGCGACAAGGGCGTGTCGCCATCCGAGATCCTTGCGATCACCTTCACCAACAAGGCCGCGCAGGAGATGCGTGAGCGTCTCGGGGGTCTGATCGGACCGGCGACCCGGGCGATGTGGGTGTTGACGTTCCACGCGTTCTGCGGGCGACTGCTTCGGGCCGACGGCACGCGTCTCGGCTTCACGCGGTGCTTCACCATCTACGATGAGGACGACAGCCGACGGCTGCTCACGAGCGTGGCGGCCGAATTCGACATCGATCCCAAGCAGTATCCGATCAAAGGCATCGCCTCCCGGATCTCCACGGCGAAGAACGACCTCGTCAGCCCGGCGGTCTACGAGGAGCGTGCGACCATCCCGCCGGAGAAGATCACGGCGAAGGTGTACCGCCGCTATCAGCAGCGGATCGCCGAGGCCAATGCGATGGACTTCGACGACATGCTCGTGAACGCCGAACGGCTGCTCAGGGAGTGCCCCGACGTCCTCGAGTTCTACCAGGACCGGTTCCACTACGTGCTTGTCGACGAGTACCAGGACACCAACAAGGCCCAGTACGAGATAGTGAACCGTCTCGCCTCGCGCGACCGAAACCTCATGGTCGTTGGCGATGACGACCAGTCGATCTACTCGTGGCGCGGCGCCGACATCACCAACATCCTGGAGTTCGAGCGCGACTACCCGGATGCCACCGTGATCCGCCTGGAGCAGAACTACCGCTCCACGGAGACCATCCTGGCGGCCGCCAACGCGGTCGTCGCGAACAACCGGGGGCGCAAGCCGAAGACGCTGTGGACCGCGAACGTCGGCGGGGAGGCCATCGTTCGTTACAGCGCCACCGACGAACGCGACGAGGCCCGCTTCGCGGCCGACGAGATCGAGCGGCTGCTCCGCGACGAGCATCGCTCGTACGCGGACTTCGCGGTCTTCTACCGGACCAACGCGCAGTCGCGTGTCATCGAGGACACGTTCCTCCGTGCCGGAGTGCCCTACCGCCTGGTGGGCGGCACGCGCTTCTTCGAGCGCGCGGAGATCAAAGACGTCATGGCCTGGCTGCGTGTGACCGTGAACCCGACCGACGTGCAGTCGCTCGTGCGCGTGCTCGAGAAGCGGCAGGGCATCGGCAAGACCACCATCGACACGCTGCGGGCACACGCCATCGCCGGGGGGATCTCGCTCGCGGACGCCGTCGCGCGTGCGGCGGACGAGGGTTGGCTCTCGACGGCGCCCGCGCGCAAGGTTGCTGCGCTCGCCGGAGACCTGGCGGCCGCGGGGGAGGTGGCCTTGGACTCGCTCAGGGCCGGTGTGGAGGAGATCGTCCGCATCGCCGGGCTGCTCTCGGCGCTCGCGGCGGAAGGTACGCACGAGGCCGTGGGCCGCGTGGAGAACATCCGGGAGTTCTTCGGTGTGGTGGACGAGTATGACCAGCAGCACGAGGAGCCTGAGGCACGCACGCTCGAGGCGTTCCTCGAGTGGGTGGCGCTGCGCAGCGATCTCGACGATATCGAAGAGGGTGACCGCGCGGTCACCATGATGACCATCCACTCGGCGAAGGGCCTCGAGTTCCCCGTCGTGTTCATGCTCGGCATGGAGGACGCACTCTTCCCGCACGCGAGCTCGATGTTCGACCACGCCGGACTCGAAGAGGAGCGGCGCCTGTGCTACGTGGGCATCACCCGGGCGCGCGAGCGGCTGTACCTCGCGCACGCCTCGATGCGCCAGCTGTTCGGCTCCACGCAGTACAACCAGCCGAGCATGTTCATCTCGGAGATCCCCGATGAGCACGTGCGCCAGGAGGGTGTGGGCTCGGCCGGTTTCGGGACGTCCGCGCCGGGGCGCGGCAGGGGTGATCGCGGGGGCTCGGTGCGCTGGGCGCGCGATCGCGCACCCGAGAACACCGATGGCGGTCGCGTCTTCGGGTCCGGTACGCCTGCGCGGCGTGAGGTGCCACAGAAGCTCGTGCTCGCCGCGGGCGACACGGTCGACCACAAGGTGTTCGGGCGGGGCGTGGTGCAGTCGGTGACCGGCGACAAAGTGGCCATCACCTTCCCCGGAGGCGGGACGAAGAACCTCCTTCTGGGGTACGCTCCGATACGCAAGGTCGAGGACTGATCGTCACCGAGCGTCGAGAGGGAGCCATGGGACCGATCCTCGTTTTCGGACATCGCAACCCCGACAACGACTCCATCTGTTCGGCGGTGGCCTACGCGCATCTGAAGAACGTCTCCGACCCGGACGAGGTCTATCTGCCCGCGCGGCTGGGGCCCGTCCCGCCCGAGACCGCCTGGGTGTTCGAGCGCTTCGGCGTGGACCTGCCCGAGGAGATCGCCCACGTCCGCACGCGCGTCCGCGACGCGATGAGCGCCGAGACCGTTACCGTGGCGCCCGAGGACAATCTGCTCACCGCCGGACGCATGATGCGCGAGCACAACGTGCGCGCGCTGCCGGTGGTCGGGCCGGGCGGTATCGTTCGCGGGCTGGTGAACCAGGCCAATCTCGCCGAACTCTATATCGACGAGACCGAGATGCTTGGTTTCGAGAAGCTGCCGATGAGCGTGGGCGAGATCGTCGGTGTCCTCGGCGGCCGGCTGTTGGCGGGCACGGGTGACATCCTCCTCGACGGACACGTGCTGATCGGCGCGATGGAGCCCGACACGATGGCGTCGTACATCCGCGAAGGCGACACGCTCATCGTCGGTGACCGCGTGCGCACGCAGCCGCGCGCGATCGAGGCGGGAGCGAGGTGTCTCATCGTGAGCGGCGGCGCGGACCCCGAGCCCGGCGCCGTGGCGCTCGCCCGGGAGCGCGGGGCGGCGATCATCTCGAGCCCGCACGACACCTACGCCACCGCCCGCCTCGTGAACCTCGGACATGCGGTCACCGGCGTGATGGACACCTCGCCGCTCATGGTCGGTCCCGATGCCCTGCTCGCCGAAGTGGCCGAGGACCTGGTCGACAGCCCGCACCGGGAGGCGCTCGTCGTCGACGAGGAGACGCGCCTGGTCGGGATCATCACCAGGACCAACCTCGCCCGCGGATTCCGCCGGCGGGTCATCCTGCTCGACCACAACGAGCTCTCACAGTCGGCTCCCGGAGTCGAGGACGCGGCCGTGGTGGAGATCGTTGACCATCATCGCGTAGGCGACGTGCAGAGCACCGCCCCGATCCTGTTCCTGAACATGCCGGTGGGCTCGACCGCCACGATCGTGGCCGAGCGCTTCCGGCAGCTCGCAGTGACGCCGCCCGATCCGATCGCCGGCATCCTGCTCTCGGCCGTACTGACCGACACGGTGCTGCTGAAGTCGCCGACCACGACACCGCTCGACCACGAGGTGGCGGACCGCCTCGCCGCACAGCTCGGGCTCGACGCCGTCGAGTTCGGACTGGAGATGTTCCGGGCACGCGCCGGCCTCGTGGCATTCTCGGCTGCCGACGCCGTCAGCCGGGACCTCAAGGAGTACCGGGTGGGCGACCTGTCGATCGCCGTAGCGCAGGTGGAGACCGTCGACGCCGCGGAGTACCTCGGCAGGGCGGACGAGCTCGATTCGGCGCTCGCCGAGATGGCCGCCAACCGCCGCTTCGACCTCGCCATGCTTCTCGTGACCGATGTCGTCCGCGAGGGCAGCTACGTGTTCGGTACGGGAAAGACACGCATCGCCGAGCGCGCGCTGTCGATCGACCTCGCGAACGGTCCCGGATGGGTCGATGGCCTTCTCTCCCGGAAGAAGCAGGTCGCATCGCGACTGCTCGAGACGGCGGGTGCCTGAAGCAATGCTACCGGGCCGAAGGGAGAGCTGGCAGCGCGACCCGCGCGTGGGCATGCTGGTGATCATCGCCGGCAGCGCCTTCGCGGCCTTCGTGTTGCTCGGCGTCGCTCTGCTGGTCTTCCCGGCGTGGATCAGGATCGATCTCGCCGTGTCGGAGTCGATCCGCTCGCTCGAGGTCCCGGGGCTCAGAGCCTTCTGCACGTACGCGACCAGACTGGGCGACTTCCTGCCGATGCTTCTGCTCACCGTCGCCACCGCCGCGCTGTTCTACGCTCGCGGCAACCGCACCTCGGCGGTCACCCTCGTGCTCGCCGTGCTGTCGGGGTCGGCGTTCGGCTGGGCGTTGAAGCTGCTGTTCGCGCGTGCCCGGCCGGCGCTGGAGGTCGCACGGATCCCGCTCCCCGAGACGTACAGCTTCCCATCGGGACACGCTCTCACGAGCCTGCTCTTCTTCGGCACGCTGGCGTTTCTGGTGCTGCTGCATGACAGGCGCCTGCGCCGTGGAATCGCGGTGGCGGTGCTCTGCGTCGTCGCGGCGCTCACGATCGCACTCGCGCGTGTCTACCTCGGTGTCCACTACCTGGGTGACGTCGTGGGCTCGTGGTTGCTCGGTGCGGGCTGGCTGTCGGTGGTCGTGCTGGTCTCGGCACGATGGGGAGCGAGTTCGGTCGACGAACAGTCCTAGCGGGCCCGCGGGAGCGTGATCGTCACCGTTGTGCCGGTACCGGGCTGTGAGGCGATGCTCGCCGAGCCGCCTGCGCGCTGCGCGATGTTGCGCACCAGAGAGAGCCCGAGGCCCGTCCCCCCGCTGGTACGGGAGCGCGCGCGGTCGACACGGTAGAAGCGCTCAAAGACCCGCTCCACATCCTCGGCGGGAATCCCGATCCCGGTGTCGATCACACGTAGCATGACGGTGCTGTCGCTCGCCTCGACGCGCACCGAGACTGCGCCCGTCTCAGTGTAGGCGATGGCGTTGGAGAGCAGGTTGTCGAGCATCACCGCGAGGTCGGTGGCGCCACAGCGCACCGCCACGTCTGAGCCGGCGACCGCGTCCATATCGGCCGAGAGGTCGAGGCCTCCGGCGTTGGCCGCCCGGCGGTGACCCGCAAGCGCGAGCTCGACGGCCCGCCGCACGTCGGCGACCTCTTCGGTGTTGGGGACGTTCTCGAGTCGGGAGAGATCGAGCAGGTCGGAGACCAGTCGCCTGAGCCTCGTCGCTTCGTCGTGGATCTGGGACACGAACGCGAGCGCGGTGTCGGTGTCGCCGTCGCCGGCAGCGGCCCGCGCGGACTCGGCGAGCAGCAGTATCCCGGCCGTGGGCGTCTTGAGCTCGTGGGATGCGTTGGTGACGAAGTCCCGCCGCACAGAGTCCAGCCGCATCCGGTCGGTCACGTCGGCGACGACCACCAGCGTGCGGGCGATGCCGTCGCTCTCGCCGAGCGGTACGGTGAGGACGCGGTGATAGCGGTGGTACGGGTCCGGTCCGAGCTCGGATGCCACTGTCCGGTTGCCGCCGAGGCCCGTGGCTATGGCCGCCTCGATCGGAGCGGTAAGCCCGAGTTCGGTGAGTGCGCGTCCGCGGACATCCCCGGGTGGGGTCCGGAACAGCGTCTTGAGCGCCCGGTTCGCCAGGCGGACGGACGGTCCGTCGAAGAGCAGCACCGCGTCGGAGAGCCCGTCGAGGGCGAGACGGAGCGTGCGCTCCTCCGTCTCGAGGGCCTCGAGACGGGCACGCGACTGCTCGCGCAGGTCTGAGAGGGCTCCCGCGAGCGGAGCGAGCACGCCGTCGTCGCCGGGGACCGGTGAGGTGAGGTCGCCATCGGCCATGGCACGGGCGGCGAGTGCGAGCCGCTCGACGGGATCGGCCGTCGCGCGGGCGACGAACCACACCGCGATCGCCGCGACGACGAGCACGAGCGCCAACGGCAGCAGTCCGGACCTGCGCATCGTGGCGGATAGGGCACCGACGTGCTCGAGCGACTCCGAGACCCTGAGGGCCACCGTCTCGCCATCGTAGGTAGCCGGCAGTGCGACATACATGCGGTCGACGCCCTGGGTATCCGAGCGGCGGATGTCGCTGCCGGGCTCACCCGCCAGCGCAGCGCGGACTTCCGGTCGGTCAGCATGGTTCTCGAGCTCGGCCGCGTTCTCTTCACTGTCAGCGAGCACGGTCCCGTCCTCGGCGATGATCGTCGTGCGGACACCGCTCGTGCCCGCGAGCCCGTCGGCAGCCTCCTGTGCCGCGAGGTCGGTGTGTCCCAACAACACCACGCCGGCGGCGGCCAGATCGACGAGCCGCTGCTCCTCCTGTGCCATCACGGCCCGGGTCACCGGAGCGCTGAGGCTCCACAGCCACGCGCCGGCCACCAGCACTGCGACGAGCGTGACGCTTACGATGACCCGTGCGCGGTACGCCGAGTGCGCGGGTATGCGCGGGAGGCTCACGGGCGTCCGCCGTTCTCCTTGAGTACCGCCTCGAAGCGGTAACCGACGCCGTGCACCGTCTGGATGTAGGTGTAGGCCGACGGGTCTTCGATGGCCTGCCGGACGCGCCTGATGTGCACGTCGATGGTCCGGGACGAGGGGAGGTGATCGTAACCCCAGACCTCGCTAGCGAGCCGCTGGCGCGACATGAGTGACCCGGCGTTGCGCGCGAGCGCGACGAGCAGCTGGAACTCCTTGAGGCGCAGTGTCGCAGGCGAGTCGGCGACGGTCGCCCTGAGCTCGTGCGGTTCGAGTACCAGGTCGCCGATCTCGATCGTCTCGGTACTCTCCACTACGGCCCGTGTGCGGACCCGCCGGAGATTTGCGCGGACCCGGGCCAGGAGTTCCTCCATCGAGAACGGCTTGCCGATGTAGTCGTCCGCCCCGGCGTCGAGGCCTTTGACGGCGTCGCGCTCGGAGTCGAGCGCTGTGACCATGATGATCGCGACATCGGTGTTGGTCCGGCGCACCTCGGTCGCGAACCGGTAGCCATCAAGGCCCGGCAGCATGAGGTCGAGCACGATCAGGTCGGGCTCACTGCCGAGCGCCATCTCAAGGCCCTCGACGCCATCCGCCGAACTTGAAACGTCGAAGCCGGCTCGCCTGAGCGCGTACTCCTCCGTCTGTCTGATGATCGGGTCGTCCTCGACCACGAGTATGCGAGCCACGGCAATGATCCCTTCGTTGGCTTGTGTGCTCATTCTGACAGCGCGGACCTTCATGTGAAATGGATTTCATAATCAATTCACATACGGGCCATTGTTGTAACACCCGTGCAACCAATCCCCCGCCTGCCGCGACTACCGTGAGTCCCGTCGGCGCTAGTGCTGACAACAAACCCGTCACCAAGTGAAGGAGCGCGGCGTGAATCTCAGGAAGTACCTGGCGTTCGGCACAGCGATCGCGATGCTTGCCGGCACCGCGGCACTCGCGGGCTGCAGCACCGAGGAGACCACCGAGACGACCGAAGAAGTCACCACCGAAGAGGTAGCGGAGCTCGAGGGCTCCATCACAGTCCAGGGTTCGGACACCTTGCTCAACGTCGCGACCGCGTGGAGCGAGGCGTTCATGGACGAGAATCCCGGCGTGGACATCTCCGTCCAGGGCGGCGGTTCGGGCACCGGCATCGCGGCGCTCATCAACGGCACGGCTGACTTCGCCAACGCCTCCCGTGGCATCAAGGATGAGGAGATCACCGAGGCCGAGGCCAACGGCGTGGAGCCGGTGGAGCACAAGGTCGCCATCGACGGCATCGCTGTGGTCGTGAACCCTGCGAGCGAGGTCGAGGAGCTCACCATGGAGCAGCTCGGCGCGATCTTCCGCGGCGAGATCACCAACTGGAGCGAGGTCGGCGGTGCCGACGCCGCGATCGTGCTCCTCTCGCGTGACAGCTCCTCGGGCACCTACGAGTACTTCAAGGAGGAGGTCGTGGCCGCCGAGAACGAGGATGCCGAGTATGCGGCGAGCGCCAAGCTCCTCCCCTCGAACCAGGCCATCGCGGATGAGGTCGCGGCCAACGAGGCCGGCATCGGCTACATCGGCCTGGGCTACCTCACCGACGACGTGAAGGTCGTGGCGATCGACGGTGTGAAGGCCTCTGTGGAGACCGCCACCGACGGTTCGTACCCGATCAGCCGCTTCCTGTACATGTACAGCAACGGCGAGGTCGACGGTGTCATGAAGGCGTACCTCGACTGGATCCTCGGCGACGAGGGTCAGCAGCTGGTCGAGGACGAGGGCTTCGTTCCGCTGCCGTAGACGGTGACGACGGAACCCTCCATCTCCGGGCGCAGACTCGGCCGCACGACACGACGTCGTGCGGCCGAGGCCGCTGTGCGGGGACTCATCTATGCATGCGGGTGGCTTGCCATCATCATCCTCGGCGCCATCGCCGCCTTCCTGATCCACAACTCGGTGAGGGCGATCCAGGAGGCCGGTATCGGGACGATGCTGAGCACCACCGCCTGGTATCCCACGTCGAGTCCGGGCAAGTTCGGACTGCTGCCGCTCATCGTAGGCTCGCTCTACGTGACCGGCGTGGCGCTACTCGTGTCCGTGCCCGTCGGCGTCGGTGCGGCTGTCTTCATCTCCGAGTTCTCGGGGCGCAGGGTCAAAGATGTCATGAAGACGATCATCGAGTTCATGGCGGCGGTCCCGTCGGTGGTCTACGGGCTCATCGGCGTGGCCGTGCTCATCCCGCTTGTGAAGGACATCTTCGCACTCGACAGCGGCATGACCGCGCTCACGGGCGGTGTCGTCCTCGGCATCATGTCCATCCCGACCGTCATCACCATCTCCGAAGACGCGCTCCACGCGGTCCCGGCCGATCTTCGGCGCGGCTCGGCGGCGCTCGGCAACACCCGGTGGCAGACCACCTACAAAGTCACGCTACCTGCCGCGGGCTCGGGCATCTTCGCGGCGAGCATGCTCGGGCTGGGACGCGCCATCGGTGAGACGATGGCCGTGCTCATGCTCACCGGCAATGCCGCGGTGATGCCGGCCTCGGTGCTGGAGTCGGTGCGCACTATGACCGGGACGATCGCCGCCGAGATGGGCGAGGTCGTTCAGGGCGGACTGCACTACTCGGTGCTCTTCGCCGTAGGCCTCGTGCTCTTCATCATCACGTTCGCGATCAACCTGGCGGCCGACCTCGTGCTCGAGCGCCAGCGGAAGCGGTGGCGCCGATGAGCGGGACGGCTCGGATCAGACAGGCTCGTGCGGCCGAATTCGTCGCGCGCATGGTGCTCGGGGCGATGGCCGCGAGCGTCGTGGCCGTTGCGCTCTTCGTGCTCGGCTACATCGTCTTCCACGGCATCGGAGCGATCGACTGGACCTTCCTCACGCAGATCCCGAAAGACCGGGGGCGCGAGGGCGGCATCTTCCCGGTTATCGTGGGGACGGTCTACACGACGCTCGGCACGGCCGCGCTCACACTGCCGATCGGCATCCTCGCGGGTGTCTACCTCTCGGAGTACGCGCCGAGGAACTACACCACGCGCGCGATCAGGCTTGCCATCACCAACATGGCCGGCGTACCGTCGATCGTCTATGGCCTGTTCGGGCTGGCCGCCTTTGTGCTGGCAGCGGGCTTCGGGCGCTCGATACTTGCCGCCGCGCTCACGCTCACCTGCATGACACTGCCTGTGGTGATCACGGCCACCGAAGAGGCGCTCCGGCAGGTCCCGCAGGACCTGCGGCAGGCATCGCTCGCTCTCGGCGCCACACGCTTGCGGACTATCTACCGTGTCGTGCTCCCGGCGGCGGCGCCCGGCATCATCACGGGCTCGATACTCGGTCTCGCGCGCGCGGCCGGTGAGACCGCGCCGATCCTCTTCACGGGCGCGGTCTTCCAGATGCGCCGAACGCCCGAT
This sequence comes from Actinobacteria bacterium UBA6100, assembly GCA_002423585.1. Taxonomy (GTDB): domain Bacteria; phylum Actinomycetota; class Coriobacteriia; order Anaerosomatales; family Anaerosomataceae; genus UBA6100. Next base: position 75,890 of record DIWS01000019.1, on the reverse strand, counting down.
GGGCCGCTCTCCCAGTTCATGGCACTCCCGTATCACATCTACGCGCAGGTCACGTCCGTGCCGGGGTGGAACCCCACGCTCGTCTGGGGCACCGCACTCGTGCTCGTGGCGGGCATCAGCGCCGCAAGCATCGCCGCCGGCATCTGGCGATCGGCTCAGAGGAGGAAGGTCACATGGTGATCCCGATGCAGTTGTCCGCCGATGGGGGTGCGGTCATCACGGCCGTTCGCGACGCCGAGTACACGGCGGAGGTGACCGGGGGCGCGATCGGGTCCTTCTCGCTTACGGACGTTTCGGTCGCGTACGGCCGCGACCGCGTGATCGAGGGTGTCACGATGGACGTTCCCGCCCATGCGGTCACCGCGCTCATCGGGCCTTCAGGCTGTGGCAAGTCCACGCTGCTCAGGTGCCTCAATCGCATGAATGACGAGCTCGGCAACGTCCACGTCGGCGGTCGCATCACGCTCGACGGTCAGGACATCATGGGCAAGGCGATGGACCCGGTGGAACTCAGGATGCGCGTCGGTCAGGTGTTCCAGCGGCCGAACCCGTTTCCGATGTCCATCTTCGACAACGTCGCCTATGGTCCGCGCACACAGGGCATCCGCTCGCGGACGGAGCTGAGTGATCTGGTGGAAGCGACCCTCAGGAGCTCTGCACTGTGGGACGAGGTGAAGAACAGCCTCAAGAAGCACGCGTTCGAGCTGTCGGGCGGACAGCAGCAGCGGCTGTGCATCGCGCGAGCGCTCGCCACCAGGCCGGAGGTCATCTTGATGGACGAACCTGCCTCCGCGCTCGACCCGATATCGACGCAGCAGATAGAGGACACGATCGCAGCACTGAAGTCGTCGGTGACTATCGTCATCGTCACGCACAACATGCAGCAGGCCGCGCGCATCTCGGACAAGACCGCGTTCATGCTTCGGGAGAGTCTCGAGGCGCCGGCGTTCCTCGTTGAGATGGGCGACACGAAGCGCATGTTCACGAATCCCGAGGACACTCGCACGGAATCGTATATCACCGGACGGTTCGGCTAGGTCATTCGCCGACATCCGGTTGGGAGCAATAGGAAGGCCCGGCTCGAAAGCCGGGCCTTCGCTCTTCCGGGCGGGGGGGCCCGGAAAAGGAGCGAGTCGCGTGGGGGGCGCTCCTCGTCTCTCATGAGCGGCGATTCCCCGCGTCCGAGGGGGGGAGGGATAGCGGGTCGCACTACTCGTGCAGGCTAATGCAACATGTGTGCCAAAACAGGGGGAAGCCCCGTAGATCGGCCGGGTCTTGAGGCCGAGCGGGGCTTCCCCCTGAGACGATCTACTGGCAGGTGTAGCCGCCGTCGACCGCCATCTGAGAGCCGGTGACGAACGAGGCTTCGTCGGACGCGAGCCACACGATCAGGCTGGCGACCTCATCGGCCAGACCGAGGCGGTTCATCGCGTGCTTGCTCGCGATGAAGTTGTAGCCGTCGGTGCCCGGTGTGATCCCGGCCTTGGTGAGCAGCGGGGTCTCGATGAACCCGGGGTGCACGGAGTTCACGCGGATGCCCTGCTGCGCGTACTCGGTGGCCGCCGCCTTCGTGAGGCCGGAGACCGCGTGCTTGGCCGCCACGTATGCCGGGGCGGTAGCCCAGCCCACGAGGCCCAGGATGCTTGAGACGTTGACGATGGAGCCGCCGCCGGAGGCGAGGATCGCCGGGATCCCGTAGCGCATGCCGTAGAACACGCCATTCAGGTTGATGTCGATGACCTTGTGCCAGCCTTCGAGCGAGTAGTCGCCCGTGGGGTTGGCCTCCCCGCCGATGCCGGCGTTGTTGACCACGATGTTGAGCCCGCCGAACGTGTCGACAGCCGCCGCCACGGCAGCCTCGACCTGCTCGGGCTTGGACACATCGGCGCTGATGAAGATCGCCTCGCTGCCGGTCTCACCGATCAGTGCGACGGTCTGGTTGCCGCCGGCCTCGTCCACATCACAGATCACGACGCGGGCGCCGCCGCGCGCGAAGCCGAGTGCTGCTTCGCGGCCGATGCCTGACCCGCCGCCGGTGACGAGTGCGACCTTACCTTCGAATCCACCCATGCCGTACCCCTTACCCTAGAGAGACGAACGGACAGACATATAGTAACAATGGTTACAAGTGAATGCTGTCACGTGCTAGCGGCGGCATCTCGAGGCGTCGATCAGCTGTCGCGGGTCTCCCGGGGACAGAGCATCTTCGGGCGCAAGGAGAGGAAGATCGCCCAGCCGAGCAACACGACGGCTCCCGCGAGGACTGCTTCGCTTGCCCCGATCCGGTCGCCCAGCCAGCCGAAACCGAGGGCGCCGAATGGCATCATGCCCATGAAGGAGAGGACGAAGAGCGCCATCACCCTGCCGCGCAACTCATCGGGCACGGCCACCTGGACGTTCGTGTTGATGCTCGATACTGAGGCCAGGAACGCGGCGCCCAGCACGACGAGCAGCGCGCACGACAGGGCGTAGCTGTGTGAGAACGACAGCGCGATCAGGCCCGCGGCCATCACGATGAAGCTCATTCGGATGATCCGCTCACGTCGGACCGTGCGGGGGAGCGATGCAACCGCGAGCGCGCCGATCAGCGCTCCCATGCCGTTGAAGACCATCAGGCCGGAGTACCCGGTGCTTCCCAGGCCGAGACGCTCGACGGCGATCGCCGGCAGGAGTGTCATGAACGGCGTGCCGAAGACGGTGAGCATCGAGGCGCTGAGCAGGTGATACCCGACGTGTGGATGGCGCCGCACGTACATCACGCCGGCGCCGATCGTCTCCCGGAACGAGCGGCTGCCGCGCTCGAGGATCTCCTGTTTCGGATGGATGACGGCGAGTGCGTAGATGACGAAGAGGAAGCTCGCCGCGTTGATCGCGAAGACCGTCGTGATGCCGAGGGACTCGTTGCTCGTGAACATCGCCATGATGAGTCCGGTGACCATCGGCCCGAGCAGTCTCGCGGCATTGAACTGCGCCGAGGAGAGGGCGACCGCGTTCAGCAGCGACTCCCGGGGCACGAGATTGGGAATGGTGGCCTGCCAGGCGGGCATAGCCAGCGCTCCGACCACACCGCCCGCAAGGGTCAGCGCGTATACCCACGGGATCGTCATGCTGCCCGACTGGTTGAGGTAGGCGAAGGCGAGGGCCTGGATCATGAGGAGTACCTGCGCCCACAACAGGAGAACACGCCGGTCGGTGTGGTCCACCAGCGAGCCTGCGAAGAGTGTGAGGAAGATGATCGGGATGCCCGACAGGAAGTTGACGATCCCGAGCGCGGAGGACGATCGCGTCAGCGAGTAGACGACCCACCCCAGAGCGACCGTCTGCGTCCATGTGCCCACGTTGGAGAGCAGCGCACCGGCGAAGAAGTAGCGGTAGTCGCGGTAGCCGAAGGATTCGAACGTGCGGATCCCGCGCAGGATCCGGCGCGGCGGGACAGTGGTGTCGGCTTCGAACGTGGGCGTGTCGGCCGGAAGCGGGGCCTGCGGCTCGACGGGTCGCTTGGTGGAGGTGCTCACTCGCTGGTCCGTTCGTGGTGGGCGGCAGTAACGCGCAAGCGCCGCCCCCGATCACGGGAGCGGCGCCTGGAGCGCCAGAGGCACAGTCTACACCTACGCCGACGGCTCTACCGCGTGGGCGGCGTGAACCGTTACTCGGCCGTTCGCTGCTAGACGAGGCCCTGGTCCTTCATCGCGTAGGCCACCTTGAGGAAGCCGGCGATGTTCGCGCCATTGACGTAGTTGCCGGGCGTGCCGTACGTGTCGGCCGCATCCACGCAGGACCGGTGGATCGACTGCATGATGCCCTGCAGGCGGGTGTCGACCTCTTCGCGGGTCCACGCGAGGCGCATGCTGTTCTGCGACATCTCGAGACCGGAGGTGGCCACACCGCCTGCGTTGCTCGCCTTGCCGGGTGCGAAGAGAAGACCCGCCTCGATGAACGCGTGCACTGCTTCAGGGCTCGAGGGCATGTTGGCGCCCTCGGCCACCAGCATCACACCGTTGGCGAGCATGTTCTGCGCATCGACCGCGTTGATCTCGTTCTGGGTCGCCGACGGGAACGCGCAGTCGGCCGGCACGGCCCACAGCGGGTTGTGGTCGAGTGAGGGATCCACGGCGTGGTACGTGGCCGACGGATACTTCTCGGCGTACTCGGAGACGCGGCCGCGCTTCACGTTCTTGAGTTCCATGAGGTAGGCGAGCTTGGCGCGGTCGATCCCGGCAGGGTCGTGGATGAAGCCGGCGGAGTCCGATGCCGTCACCACGGTGCCGCCGAGGTCGAGGATCTTCTCGATGGTGTACTGGGCCACGTTGCCGCTGCCCGAGACCAGGCAGGTCTTGCCGGCGAACGAGTCCCCGCGTGTGGCGAGCATCTCGGCGGCGAAGTACACGCAGCCGTAGCCGGTGGCCTCCGGACGGATGAGCGAGCCGCCCCAACCGAGGCCCTTGCCCGTGAGCACGCCCGTGAACTCGTTGCGCAGGCGCTTGTACTGGCCGAACATGAAGCCGATCTCGCGTCCACCCACGCCGATGTCGCCCGCGGGAACGTCGGTATCGGGGCCGATGTGGCGCTGGAGCTCGGTCATGAAGCTCTGGCAGAAGCGCATGACCTCGCCGTCGCTCTTGCCCTTGGGATCGAAGTCACTGCCGCCCTTGCCGCCGCCCATCGGCAGCGTGGTGAGCGAGTTCTTGAAGACCTGCTCGAAGGCGAGGAACTTCAGGATGCCGAGGTTGACCGAGGGGTGGAAGCGCAGGCCGCCCTTGTAGGGCCCGATCGCGCTGTTCATCTCGATCCGGAACCCGCGGTTGATGTGGAACTCACCGTCGTCGCCCTGCCAGGGCACGCGGAACATGATGACGCGCTCGGGCTCCACCATGCGCTCGAGGATCTTGGCCTCGCGCAAGTCGGCATGACGATCGAGGACGACGCTGCATGACTCGACGACCTCGGCCACGGCCTGCAGGAACTCCGGTTCGCCGGGATTCTTGGATCGCACGGCGTCCATGAACTCGGCAGCGTACCCTGACATGGAAACTCCCCCTTCATACATACGAAACGCGTTTGAATTTCGGCTAGTGTATCGTACTGTGTTCGCATTGAGGGATGTGATCTTGCGCCGGTGACGGCGCATGGAGGAGGGACCATGCCACAGGAGTTACGGCACGATGTGATCCAGCAGATCAAGGATCAGAAGATCGAGTTCATCCACCTCTGGTTCACGGACGTGCTCGGCTTTCTGAAGGCGTTCACGATGGACGTCGCGGAACTCGAGATGGCCATGACCGAGGGCATGGGCTTCGACGGTAGCTCGATCCAGGGATTCGCGCGCATCCAGGAGTCGGACATGATCGCCTACCCCGACCCCAAGACGCTCAAGATTCTTCCATGGCGGCAGAGCGGGCAGGCCGTGGCCACGATGTTCTGCGACATCGTGCACCCTGACGGTACGCCGTACGAGGCCGATCCTCGCTACGTGCTGAAGCGCCAGCTCGAGCGCGCCGCGAAGATGGGCTACACGTTCTTCGTGGGTCCCGAGCTTGAGTACTACTACTTCAAGGACGACCGGGGCACCGAGGTGCTGGACCGGGGCACGTACTTCGACCAGACCACGCGCGACCTTGCCGTGGACCTGCGCAAGGACACGGTTCGCGCGCTCAAGCGCTTTGGTATCCAGGTGGAGTACAGCCATCACGAGGTGGGGCCGAGCCAGCACGAGATCGACCTACGCTACGCCGAGGCCCTCAACATGGCGGACAACGTCATGACCTACCGCGTGGTCGTGAAGGAGGTCGCGCAGCAGAACGGCGTGTATGCCTCGTTCATGCCGAAGCCGATGTTCGGCGAGGCGGGGAGCGGCATGCACGTGCACCAGTCGCTTTTCAAGGACGGCAAGAACGCCTTCTACGACGCGAACGACCCGTTCCATCTCTCGGCGATCGCGAAGAGCTACATCGCCGGCATCCTGGCGCATGCGCGCGAGACCTGCCTCATCACGAACCAGTGGGTCAACAGCTACAAGCGTCTCGTCTCGGGCTACGAGGCGCCGGTGTACATCTGCTGGGCGCACAGGAACCGCTCCGCGCTCGTGCGTGTGCCGATGTACAAGCCGGGCAAGGAGAACGCCACCCGCGTCGAGCTCCGCTCGCCGGATCCCGCGTGCAATCCGTACCTTGCCTTCGCGGTGATGCTCGCCGCCGGCCTCGACGGTATCGAGCAGGGCCTTGAGCTCGCGCCCGATGTCACCGACGACGTCTACGAGATGACGCAGGCCGAGCGTGACCTCGGCGGCATCGGCACCCTTCCGGGTGATCTGGACGAGGCTATCGTGGAGATGGAGAAGAGCCAGATGGTCCGCGAGGCGCTCGGCGACCAGGTGTTCGAGTACATCCTGCGTAACAAGCGGGCCGAGTGGATGAACTACCACACGCGTGTCACGCCCTACGAGCTCGAGGAGTACTTGCCGCTGCTGTAGCGGCGTGCGCGGTTCGAGATGAGAGAAGGGCGCCCCCAGGGGGCGCCCTTCTTGGGCTATCAGTCCAGCGCCTCGGGCCGACCGACGTCTGCGTGCACCACTGGCACGCCTTCGATCTCCGCAGGCAGGTCCGCAGGCACGGCGAGAGGGTTCTCGAGGCCGAGCGTGATGGCCGGGCGACCGTCATCGGTCTGGCCGAGCCCCACGCTCATCACCCCGCGCATCCGCATGAGCCGCTCGGCGTTGCGGTTGAGCACGTCGACGGTGTGTTGTGAGTCGGGGGGTGGGCTGGAGCCGAACCAGCCGGCGACAACCGCGAAGATGCTCGTGCGTGTCATGTCACAGCCCTATGTCGAGTGCGGCGAAGACGTGCTCGATACGGTTGATGATAGTCGTCGCGGCGCTGCCTGCGAAGAGTATTGCTCTACGATCTTGTTCCCCAAGTCGACGATCGCCGAGCCACTGTCGCCGCCCTGGCTCATGGCGCAGCAGATTGGACGAAGAAGCAAGCCACCCGGCCCTCGCCAACCGGCTGTGGGCGAGTGTACCCGATAGGACGCGATGCGGCGGCGCGCTTATCGCGCGAGCCACTCCCGGACCGCCCCTTCGATGCCCTCACGCCCGGCATCGACCACTGCGCCGAAGCGCTCGGGAAGCGTGGCGATCTCGGCCAGCGGGGCGGGTACCGGGCCGGCCCCGGGGGCAAGCGTGCGCACCTCGTCGAGCAGTTCAAGGCCCGTGAGCGCGGCGGCCCCGGCAGGAAGGTTCGCGGCATACGCGGTCTGTGTAAGCGCCCGGTAGACGTCCGCGCCGAACTTCGCCCAGTGTGCGGTGGAGACCACGAGTACCGGGTCCTCGGCGCGAAGCCGCTCGGCCACCTCCCATGCCACTGCGGTGTGCGGGTCCATGAGGTAGCCGTACTCGTCGTACACGCGCTTGATGGTGACGAGGCTCTCGTCGTTGGTGACCCAGTCGGCGGTCATGAGCTCGCGCACCTTCGCGAACGTCTCGCGGTCGACGGTGAAGCGCCGCTCGCTCGCAAGTGAGGCCATCCAGCCGCGTACCGCTTCGGCGCCGGCGAGTTCGTAGAGCAGCCGCTCGAGGTTGCTCGAGATGAGGATGTCCATGCTCGGGCTCGGCGTGGTCACGAACGCGCGGTCAGAGATGTCGTAGGTGCCCGTGGCGATGAAGTCGGCGAGCACGTTGTTCTCGTTGCTGGCGCAGAGCAGGCGCCCGATCGGCACGCCCATCCGCTTGGCGTAGTACGCGCCCAGGATGTTGCCGAAGTTGCCGGTGGGCACGCACACGTCCATCGGCGAGCCGGGCTTCACGCCGCCTTCGGCCACCATGTCGGCATAGGCGCTCACGTAGTAAGCGATCTGCGGGAGCAGGCGGCCCCAGTTGATGGAGTTCGCCGAGGAGAGCTTGAGCCTGCGCTCCGCGTGCAGCTCAGAGGCGAAGGCGTCGTCGTTGAAGGCGGCTTTGACCGCGTTCTGGCAGTCGTCGAAGTTGCCCCGCACGCCGAAGACGCCCACGTTGGCGCCGCGCTGCGTGACCATCTGCAGCCGCTGGATGTCGGAGACGCCGCCCGCGGGGTAGAAGATCACGATGCCGGTGTGCTCGCGGTCGGCGAACCCTTCGAGAGCCGCCTTGCCGGTGTCGCCCGAGGTCGCCACGAGCACAAGGTAGTCGTCGGCGAGCTCGCCTTCGGCCTGCATGCGGTCGACCGCTGCCGAGAAGAACAGCGGCATGCACTGGAGCGCCATGTCCTTGAATGCGCTGGTGGGCCCGTGCCACAGCTCGAGCACGTGCGTGCCGGCCACGACCTCAACGACGGGCGCGATGCGTTCGTCGTCCCACTGGGCGCCATATGCGGACTGCATAAGCTCCGCGATGCGTGCCTCGTCGAAGTCCACGCCGAAATGCTGGAAGATCCACGCGGCGCGCTGCCAGTAGGGCCACGCGGCGAGCTCGAGGATCTCGGGCAGCGTGAAGAGCGGCAGCGCTTCGGGAACGTACAGGCCGCCGCCCGGCGCGATGCCGCGCACAACGACCTCGCTGAACGTAGGCCGGGAGGCGTCGAGGTCCCGGCTGTCTATGTACGTGACGGGCTGCATGGTGAGACGCATCGTACCAAATGGTGCGGCGTATGCGAGAATCGGCCGCATAGACGGAGGAGGTACTCTCGATGGCGCACCTCAAGTTCGACATGGCCAGGCTCGAGCGCCTGAACGATCCCGGGCGTTTCGACAGCCTGCCGCCCGAGATCTTCTTCTCGGTGCTCGGCGGGCTCGATGACGCTCGCACGATCGTGGAGATCGGCGCCGGTACGGGGTTGTTCGCGGCCGCCTTTGCACGGCGCGCCCCGGAGGCCATCGTCTACGCGGCCGACACCGCCGTCGAGATGCTCGACTGGATGCGCGTGAACCGCCACGAGGTGGCCCAGGGCCGCATCTCGCCGGTCAAGGCCGAGGAGACCAGCGTCCCGCTCGGCGACGGCATCGCCGACGTCGTCTACATGATCAACATCCATCACGAACTCGCGGATCCGCCCGCCTCGTACGCCGAGGCGCTGCGCCTGCTCAAGCCCGGCGGTCGGCTGCTCGTGGTGGATTGGGCGCTCCGCGATACCCCCAAGGGCCCGCCGCAGGAGGTCCGCGTGAGCGGCGAGGATCTCGCTGCGCTCCTGCGCGATGCGGGCTTCGTGGGTGTGGCGATCGACGAGACGACACTCGTGTGGCACCTGATAGCCACTGCCACGCGTCCGAACGCCTAGCGCGTCAGTCGTGCGTGCCGAGTGACGCCGAGAGGCCCCGGCCGACGATCGCGCTGTTGAGCTGGTCGCAGAGGCGCGTCCGGGTGTAGCGGCCGGGCGGCAGCCCGTTCACGACGTCCATGGCATCCGTCGGCAGGTCGAACGTCTCGGCGCGGATGATCGCATCGAGTTGCGTGACCGTTTTCGTGCCGGCGTACAGCGCGTCAAGCCAGCGCGCGATCTGCTCGCGGTCCTCCTCCATCTACTCGGCCCCGAACTCGCGCGCGAGCAGATCCATCAGCAGGCCGTCGTGCCACGCGCCTGTGATGTCACGCTCGTAGTCGCGCATCACGCCGACCGTGCGGAAGCCGACCTTCTCGTAGGTGTGGATCGCGCGGCGGTTGTCGGTGGCCGGGTCGATCGTCATGCGATGGTGACCGCGTTCATCGATGAGGTAGCGGATGAGCCGCTTGAGCGCCCTCGTTCCCAACCCGCGGTCCTGGTACACCTCGCCGAGCGTGATGTCGATGCCCGCGCTCTTGTAGTCGGGGTCCGTGACCTCGTGGAACTGCAACACGCCGGCGATCTCGCCGTCCACGATGATGAGGTAGGTATATGCGCATTCCTGGCCGAAGAAGTCCCGCTCGACCTTCCCTGCATCGTACGCGCCCCACCACCGCGCCACGCCCGGCTGGAGGAGGAGCGCGAGCAGCGCGTCGGCATCCGGGCGCACGAGCGCTCGGAGCTCGAAACCCTCGCCGACGAGGGTGGGTGATCCGGTGTTGACGTCCATGGGGCTCCCGGGTGTCGGTTTGTGTGGATGGCGTGCATGCAGGTACGATTCTAGCGCCCGCACCGCGATCGAAGGGGGAGCTCCGTGAAGCACGTCATCCTGATCCTCGATGGTGCGGCCGGCTGGCCCCTCGACGAGTTGGGCTCCCGCACCACCCTCGGCTATGCGAACACGCCGAACCTCGACGCGTTGGCGGCCACCGGCATGGTGGGACTCGCACAGACCGTGCCGCCGGGTACGGAGCCGTCGTCTTCGGCGGCATGTACGTCGATCCTTGGCTACGATCCTGTGGCCGACTACGTGGGCAGAGGCGCGATCGAGGCCGCGAGCATGGGCATCGCCCTTGCCGATGACGAGATCGCGCTGCGTCTGAACACCGTCACCATCACCGACGGCATCATGACGTCGTACGCGTGCGGGCACATCAAGACGGAGGAGTCCCGCGCGATCGTGTCCGAGCTCGGCGAGGCGCTCGGCGACGAAACGTTCAGGTTCTACCCCGGGGTGGCGTACCGTCACATCCTCGTGGTGAAGGGGCACCCGGAACTGCTCGATCTCGCGTACACGCCTCCCCACGACATCAGCGATCAGCCGATCGTCGGCAAGACGCCGCACGGTGAGGGCGCCGCGCAGCTCGAGGACCTGATGGAGCGCGCGCGGCCGGTGCTCGCCGCTTCGGCGGTCAACCGCACACGCGCAGACCGCGGCTACCTGCCCGCTACCGACATCTGGCCGTTCTGGCCCGGCGCCGCGCCCAGGGGCCTCGCGCCGTTCAGCGAGTTGCGGGGCGTGCGCGCGGCCATGACCTCGGGCGTGGACCTTCTCAACGGTCTGGCCGTGCTGTTCGGTATCGACCGTTTGGACATCCCCGGGGTGAGCGACGGGCCGGACAACGACTACCGCGCCCAGATCGAGGGCGGGCTGGCTGCGCTCGAGGACCACGATCTCGTGATCGTGCATGTGGAGTCGCCGGATGAAGAGGGGCATGCCGGGAACGTCGCGGGCAAGGTGGCAGCCATCGAGGCGATCGACCGCGAGATGGTGAGCGTGCTGCGTGACCGTCTCGGCGAGATCCGCGTGCTGGCGATGCCCGACCACCCCACGCCCATCGAACTCAAGACGCACGTGGGTGAGCCGGTGCCGTTCGTGCTTGCGGGCCCCGGGATCGGCGTGAACAGCGGGGTGGAGTTCCGCGAGACTGCGGCTTCGGCTACCGGCCTTCTGGTCGATCCGGGCCGCGGCGTGGTCGATCTGCTGCTGGGCTAGCGGCTGCCCGTCCGCGTGACCCTCACGGCCTCCTCGGGTATGACCTGCTCAGGTCCCTGACCCGGGAGGTTCGCTCATGCCACGTTCCATCTGGACCGGCGACATCAGCTTCGGTCTGGTCACCATACCCGTCGAGGTGCGCCCTGCCGAGGAGCCCCGCGATCTCGCGTTCCATCAGTTGGACCGCCGCGACATGGCGCCGGTGAAGCAGCAGCGCGTGAACGCGGTCACCGGCGAGGAGGTGCCGTGGGAAGAGGTCGTGAAGGGCTACGAGTACGATCCCGGCAGCTACGTGGTGATCACCGACGATGAGTTGCGGGCCGCGAACGTCGAAGCGACCCGGACGATCGACATCGTGGCGATGGTGAAGGCCGAGGAGATCCCGCTCGCCTACTTCGACAAGCCGTACTTCCTCACGCCGGCAACGCCCGCCGCACGCAAGGCGTACGCGATCCTGCGCGAGACGCTCGCTCGCTCGGGCTACGTCGCGCTGGCCTACATCGTGATCCGCACGCGTCAGCGTGCGGCCGCGCTCGTGCCCGCGGGTGATGCGCTCATGCTTGAGATCCTGCGGTTCCCGCATGAGCTGCGCTCGGCGGCCGACATCGAGTTACCGTCGGCGGACCTGGCCGAACTCGGCGTGACCGAGAAGGAGCTCGCGCTCGCCGGGCAGCTCGTGGAGGCGATGGTGGAGCCGTTCGACCCCTCCACGCTCACGGACAGCTACCGCGACGACGTGCTCGGCGTGATCGATCGCAAGGTCACGACCGGCGAGGTGGCGGTCGCGCCGGTGCCCGCCGAGGCGCCGGCTGCCGAAGGTGGCGAGGTCATCGACATGATGGCCCTGCTCAAGCGCAGCCTCGATCAGGCCAAGGGGGCATGAGCAGGCGATGCCGCTCGACCGCTACCGCGAGAAGCGTGACTTCGAGAAGACGCCCGAACCCGCAGGCACAGAGGCGCCGGCCGCCGATGCGCCGCGCTTCGTGATCCAGAAGCATGCCGCGTCACGGCTGCACTACGACTTCAGGCTCGAGATGGAGGGCGTGCTGCGCAGCTGGGCCGTGCCCAAAGGCCCGAGCCTCGATACCGCCGAGAAGCACCTCGCCGTTGAGGTAGAGGACCACCCGATCGAGTACGGAGGTTTCGAGGGCGTGATCCCGGCAGGCGAGTACGGCGGCGGCACGGTGATGCTGTGGGACGAAGGCACCTACACGCCGCGCGGCGACGTGGTGGCGATGTACCGGGACGGCAACCTCAAGTTCGACCTCCACGGGACCAAGCTCGAGGGCGGCTTCGCCCTCGTGCGCATGAAGCGCCGTCCAAAGGAGACCAAGGACAACTGGCTCCTCATCAAAGAGCGCGATGCGCACGTCCGCCCTCACGCCGAATACGACGTGCTTGCGGCGCTCCCGCTCTCGGCCAGGACGGGCCGCAGCATGGAGCAGATCGCAGCCGTCGGCGCCGAGCCGACCGCCGAAGGGGACGAAGCCGACCCGTCACACGCGCCCGGCGCTGTGAGGGCGCCGCTGCCGGAGGCCATCGCGCCCGAGCTTGCCACGAAGGTCGCCGAGGTGCCGGCGGGCGAGGGGTGGCTGCACGAGATCAAGCTCGACGGGTATCGCGCGCTCGTGCGCATCGACGGCGAAGAGGTGCGGTTCTTCACCCGCAACGGCATCGACTGGACGAAGCGATTCGCGGCGCTCGTGGAACCCGTGCGCGCGCTCGGCCTCGGCACCGCGTGGCTCGACGGCGAGGTCACCGTGCTCACGCCGGAGGGTCGCACGAGTTTCGGCGCCCTGCAGGCCGAGCTCAAGCGCGGCGCGGCGGCCGATCTCACCTACCACGTCTTTGATCTGCCGTACCTCGATGGCCACGACTTGCGGGGCACGCCGCTGGTCGGGCGCAAGCGGGTCCTCGAGCACGCCATCGTGGGTGCGGGGCCCCGGGTACGCTACGTCGACCATGTCGCCGGCATGGGGGAGGCCTTCCACCGCCAGACCTGCGCGTTCGAGCTCGAGGGCTCGGTGGCCAAACGCGCGGATAGCGTGTACCGCTCCGGGCGCTGGCGCGACTGGCGCAAGCGGAAGTGCACCGACCGCGAGGACTTCGTCGTGGTGGGCTACACCGAGCCTGCCGACGGCACACGGGGCGTGGGGGCACTCGCGCTCGCGGCGCGCTCGGCCACGGGCGTGCTCGCCTACGCGGGACGCGTGGGCACCGGCTGGACCGCGGAGGAGTCGCGCGCTCTCCGCGCCCGGCTCGAGGCGCTCGCAACAGACGGCCCCGCGTTCGAGGTGCCGCCCGCCGAGAGCGCGGGCGTGCGCTGGGTCCGCCCGGAGCTCGCCGTGGAGGTCGCCTTCGCCGAGTGGACTGCCACGGGTGTGGTCCGTCACGCCTCGTTCGAGGGCGTGCGGGAGGATCTCGAAGCGTCGCTCACGCCCGGGGCCGACACCGTGGCGGGCGTGAAGCTCACGCATCCCGACAAGCTGCTCTTCGCCGGCCTCGGCGTGACAAAGCGTGAGCTCGCGCAGTACTACGAGCGCGTCGCCGGGTGGATGCTCCCGCATCTCGAAAACCGGCCGCTCGTGCTCGTGCGCTGCCCGCACGGCGCCGACACGAAGTGCTTCTACCAGAAGAACACCGAGACGGGCTTCCCCACGAGCATCGGGCACGTGGTGGTGCAGCACGAGGAGGGCCCGGTCTCGTATGCGCTCGTGGATTCGGCCGAAGGGCTCGTGGCACTCGTACAGCTCGGCGTGCTAGAGATCCACACGTGGGGTTCGCTCGCCGATGACGTGGAGCGCCCCGACCGGATCGTGCTCGACCTGGATCCGGGTCCGGACGTCACATGGGATGCGGTCCGCGATGCGGCGCTGCTCGTGCGGGAGCACCTTGCGGGCCTGGGGGCGGAGGCGTTCGTCAAGACGACCGGTGGCAAGGGGCTTCATGTGGTGACGCCGCTCGTGCGCACGGGCAGCTGGACCGAGGCTCGCGACATCGCACGAGCCATCGCCCAGCGTGTGGCCGCCGCCGCGCCGGACCACTTCACCACCAACCCGCTCAAGAAGCACCGGAAGGGCCGCATCTTCGTCGACTACATGCGGAACACGCGCGGCGCCACCGCGGTTGCCGCGTACTCCACCCGTGCGCGCGGTCAGGCGCCCGTCTCGCTGCCCATCCGCTGGGACGAACTGCGCGCGGGTGTGCGCAGCGACGGGTACGACATCCGCAGCGTGCCTCACCGGCTGGCCGCACTCGGCGCCGACCCGTGGGCAGGGTATGCCGAAGCGAGCATCGAGCTTGCGGCGATCGCGGGTGCCCTCGGTATTGCCGCGGACCGGAAGCTGCCGCTCGTCGACGGGGTGTGAGCGACGGTCCGGGAGCGCCGCTCGTCTGCCCGCGGAGCAGGGGCGTGTCGATGCTGCTATACTTTCTCACTGAGTAGTTGTGCCCATCGCCCTGGAGGTATTCGTAGCCATGTCGCAGCCGTCTCCAGCGGAATTCATCATGCGCGTTCTGCGCCCCTCCCGGATCGCAGCTGCGCTGGTGCTGACGTACGCACTGTTGGCGCCTGGCGTCGCCCTGGCAGCCACCGCGCCACCCTTCGTACCTCAGCTCATCATCAGTGATGAAGTGTTCCGTGCGTCCAGTTCGCTGTCGACCACGGACATCCAGGCGTTCCTCGAGAAGCAGACAGGTGTGCTCGATACCACGCTTGCGCCGCGACACTCCGACGGGACGATGCAGCCGGTCTCGCTGCTGATCTGGGAGGTCTCCCAGGAGTTCAGCATCAACCCCAAGGTCATGCTGGTGATGCTCCAGAAGGAGCAGAGCCTGATCACCAAGACCGCGCCGACGCAGTATGCGCTGGACTGGGCGTTCGGATTCGGGTGTCCCGATGGCGTGCCGGTAGAGTTGCGTGATCCGTCCTACAAGGGTCTCGGTAATCAGATCTGGTATGCGGCACGTGCGCTCAACAGCTACGCGGAGACGACGTGGAAGCCCGGTCTGGAGCGCACGATCTGCACCAACTGCGTGACCGCGTCGTACACCCCCGACTATCACTTCGTCGCGCAGAACCTCGCGACGTACAAGCTCTACGTCTATACCCCGCATTCCCACGGCCCCACGCCGGACATCTACGGCGGCAACTACCTCTTCTGGACCACCTATTGGAGGTTCTTCGATGAGGGGCCGCTGGCCGATCCGGCGATGAGGCCGGTCTACCGCTTCTACAACCAGAAGAATGGGAGCCACTTCTACACGGTATCCGAGGCGGAGCGTCTGACGGTCATCCGCAAGTGGTCTTCGACCTACACTTACGAGGGTCCCGCGTACAGCGTGAATTCAGCGAATCCCGCGAATTCCGTCGAGCTCTACCGCTTCTACAACAAGAAGAGCGGCAGCCACTTCTACACCGCCTCTGCCGAAGAGCGTGCCATCGTGAACGCCAGGTGGAGCGCGATCTACACCGACGAGGGCGTTGCTTACCGGGTGGCGTCGACGTCGGAGGGCAACACTCCGGTCTACCGCTTCTATAACAACAAGAACGGCAGCCACTTCTACACCGCGTCTGCCGATGAGCGCGACGTAGTCCTGGCCCAGTGGCCGAACGTCTTCTCCTTCGAGGGTGTCGCCTACTACATCGGGCAGTGATGCCCCCGGGCCGGCGGATACGCCGAGGTCTCGAGGGCGTGTGGCTGCTATACTGTCGTCTTGTGGCCCATACGCGCGGCCCACACCTGGAGGACTGACTCCATGCCGAAGCGAACGCTCGCGAGCCATCCGGCATCCGCCGTGATCCGTCTCTGTGCCCGTGTCTCCCTCTCGTGGGCCCTGGTGCTTGGTTTCGCGACAGCAGTCCCCGCACCAGCTGTTGCGATCGAGTATCCGCCCAACTACGATCCGATGCTGGTCATCAGCGACTTCAACTGGCGTGACAGCACCTCGATGAGCCAGGGGGAGATCCAGGCGTTCTTAGAGGGCAAGCCCACGGTACTCAAGTCGTACTCGTGTGCAGAGGGCGGACCGCACGATACGCACAGTCTCGTCGTCAAGCCGGCATCGCAGATCATCTTCGAGGCGGCCCAGTACTACCATGTCAGTCCGAAGCTGATCATCGCGACGCTCGAGAAGGAGCAGTCGCTCATCTCGCAACCGTGGCACACCGGTCGAGATATCGACCCGACCTCGACCCACAACTACAGCACCGAGTATCACCTCACGAACGCGATGGGGGCCGGAGTCTACACGGGGAGTCCTGACAGGCATCCCGGCTTCGGCGATCAAGTCTGGGAGGGCGCCCGGGCGCTCGGCCGGACCGACGGTCCGTACGCGTGGTACCCGGGCAAGAGCAAGACCGTCTGGAGCTACGAGCACGCCGCCTATATCACTGTCACGCCCTCGAACCAGCCGACGTGGAACTTCTACACCTACACGCCCTACTACCCCCAGCTCAGTGTGTGGCAGTGTTACACCAAGTTCTTCGGCGATCCTCGCATCGACCCGATCGGCGGGCGCGTCTACCGCTTCTACAACCGACTCAACGGCACCCACTTCTATACGGCTTCTCCTCAGGAGGCGCAGACGGTCACCACCCGGTACGCCAGCACGTACACGTTCGAAGGACCGGCGTACTCACTCGATACCACGGGAACCGCGAACAACGCTCCCCTCTACCGGTTCTACAATCCCGGGAGAGGGAGTCACTTCTACACCGCATCGCCAGAAGAGCGTGACATCGTCATGGCCAAGTGGCCGAAGGTCTATGCCTATGAAGGCCCCGCGTACAACGTGTCCCTTACGCCCGACGGCTGTGTGCCCGTCTTCCGCTTCTACAACGTGCGGAACGGGAGCCACTTCTACACGGTGTCCTCGGCCGAGCGCGATGTGGTGATGGCGCGATGGCCGGACGTGTACGCATACGAAGGTGTCGCGTACTACGTCGCCCTTGCCAAGTAGGCCGTATCGCACCACCGTCTTCTTCTTGCACGGCTCAGGGCGGGACCGGGGATCCGGTCCCGCCCTGATCGCGAGGGGGGGAGGGGGATGGGAGAGAGAGGGCTATCCGCTGGTCACCGGTACAGATGGCGGGCCGGTGAGGGCAGTGGCGATGGCGGTGTACTGCTCAGGGTCGATCTCGCCGCGAGCGAGCCGTTCGCGAGCGATCGCGAGCGCGGTGTCAGCAGCGGTGGGACCGGGGACGGCCGCGCCGGGACGCGTGGACTTGCGTGCGAGGGCCCAGATGATCAGGCCGACCACCGCAGCGGCGACGATGATGAAGCCGACGGTGGACAGGATCCCGAAACCACCGAAGCCGAGGCCGCCGTCCATCATCCGCTGACCGCCTGAGACCATGCCGTGTCCGAACTGTGTATACATGTCGTGTCTCCTTTCCTGGGGCACACGATGAGTATCTCCAGCGCGTGTGCGGGCGTTGTGCGGCCCGCATGGAGATGTGATGGAGCTTGCTGATCCCGGCTTACGACGTCCGCAGCGGCGCGGCGACCGCCGACTCAGCCTCCGGGGACGGCGCGGGCAGCATCCCGGGTCTGGTGGGGGCGCTTGTGGTGAGCGCGACTCCGGCCACGATGATGGCCATGCCGGCGAGAACCCAGCCGTCGACGGGTTCTGGAGGTACCCAGCCGAGTCGACCTGCGGTCCAGCCAAGGAAGACGGCGATGACGGGGTTGATGTATGCGTAGGTCATGACCTTGGACGCCGGTGCGTTGCGCAGGAGCCACACGAACGCAGTGAACGCCACGCAGCTACCAAAGACGATGAGGTAGGCGAGCGCTGCGGCACCCGTCACCGTGATCCTTGCGCCTGCCCACTCGCCGTTCACGGTGCCGATCACGAGCAGGACCGCGCCTGCGGTGAGCATCTCATAGCCGGTAGCGACGAGTGCATCGGTCTTGACCGGGCGTCGTTTCGAGAGGATCGACCCACCGGTCCACAACCATGTGCCGAGAATCTGAGTAGCCACGCCGAGGAGTTCCGTTGGGGTGCCACTGATGCCTGTCAGGCGTGGCGCCATCAACACACCAAGACCGGCGAAGCCAACGACGAGCCCGACGTATCCGCGGGCGCTCGGCCGGTCCATCCCGGGAACGAAAGACTCCGCGAGAGCGACCCACAAGGGTAGGAGCGCGACTATGAGCGCCGCCAGGCCCGAGGGGATGTAACGTTCGGAAAGGAAGGTGGAGTACATGCCGCCCACAAGCAGCAAGATGCCCACGGTCGCCACGAGCCGGTACTCATCGAAAGGGATACGCAGCCGGGTGCCGCGAGCAGCTGCGAAGGCAAGCAGCAGTACGCCCGCCGGCACGAGGCGCATCCCTGCGAACAGGGTGACCGGCATGCCGGACTCAAGCCCGATGCGGATGCCGAGGTAGGTGGAGCCCCAGACTATGTAGAGCGCGGCGAAGGCCGCGATCAGCTTCACGCGGTGTGACCAACGGAGCGGGTTGAGGGGCACCGGGCACCTTCCTTGGGAGGGCATGTCATGCCAGGATACGCCTGCCTGCCTAGACTCGGAAGCGTCGTCCTCCGGACACTGCGCTACACTCGACGCATGTACACATATCCCTTTCCAAGACCCGCCCTCACCGCCGATGTCGTCGCTGTTCGCGGCGCGGGTGCTGCCTGCGAGGTGCTTCTGATCGAGCGCGGACGCGGGCCGTTCAAGGGCCGATGGGCCTTGCCCGGTGGGTTCGTCGACGAGTACGAACTGCCCGAGTCCGCTGCCCGGCGGGAGCTTGCCGAAGAGACGGGCGTGACGTGGGACGGCGAGCTTGCGCTCGTCGGACTGTTCAGCAAGCGTGGTCGGGATCCCCGCGGGTGGACAGTGGCCACCGCCTACCTCGCGCACCTTGACGCCGCCGAGGTGTCACCTGTCGCGGGTGATGATGCCGCACGGGTGGCCTGGTACGCGGTCGATGCGTTGCCGCCGCTCGCTTTCGATCATCACGAGGTGATCGCCGCGGCGCTCGCGCTGCGCTGACGACGGGTCTTCCGACTACTGACCTACGTAGAACGCTACCCCTTCGTCCCGATACACCGTCGGCCAGTGCTGTCGGACCAGGTCGGCTTCGTGGGCCGAGGCCGTGTAGAAGTGACTCCCGTTGCGTACGTTGAGGAACCGGTAGACGGCGGTCTTGGTGCCATCGTTGTAGCGTGACACCCGGTATGTCTCGCCCTCGTATGCGAAGACGTTCGGCCACGTGGCGAGCACGATCGCCTTCTCTTCCGGCGAGGCGGTGTAGAAGTGGCTCCCGGTACGCACGTTGTAGAAGCGGTAGAGGGGCTCAGGGTTCTTCGACGCCTTGGTGTGGTAGGCGATGCCCTCGTCGGCGAAGACGGTAGGCCAGGTCTGCCGAACGATCGCAGCTTCAGTCGTCGAAGCCGTGTAGAAGTGGGTGCCGGTCCGCACGTTGTAGAACCGGAAGACGGGCAGGAGCGGCTCGGGAACGATCGACCACGTCAGTCGCGTGGGGCCTGCGCCTTCCGCTGCGTAGAGTTCGATGTAGTACGTCCCGCTGACCGGAGCGGCGTAGGTGATCGTCTCGGGGTAGAAGGTGGGCAGCGCCGCTCTGGCCACGGCCGCTGAATGTACGGGAGTTCCGGGCGCGACACCTGGGCCATAGAGATAGATATCCAGGTCGCAGTAGAGCGACGCGGCTGCGGTGTCCGTCGTGAGGCTCAGCACGAGCGTCTCACCCGCGATGAGTGAGACGCTGTACACGTCCCGGGGATCGGTGGCCTGGTCAAGGTCGCCGGAAACGATGGAGGGCGGGAGGGTGACTCCCGGAATGACGTCATCAGACGGGAGTGCGAACGCCGGAGAAGCCCAGCCCGCAACGAGTGACGCAACAGCGAACGCCGCCAGCCAACACCGCGTCTTGAGGATCATGTATCGCTCCCAGGGGTCGTGGCGCATCAGGCCGGGCACTTGCGCCATTATACAACGCCCGGCTCGGTGGTCAGTCCGCGCGGACAAGGCCGACCTATCGGCCGGACGCCCACGCTTGACACTCGCCGCCTCGCCTCGTACCGTGGTGCGACAACTTCACAGTGCCTGTGAAGGGGATGAGTACGCGCACTCGAGTAGGGCTCCAGAGAGCCGGAGCAGCTGAGAACCGGCGCCCGAAAGAACGCGGAACATGGCCCCCGAGGCTTCCGGAGGAAACGCGCTTCTCGCGGAGTAATGCCGGACGGACGCCCCCGTTACCGTAGGCTTGAGAGCATCGGACATGTTCGGCGAAGATCTCCCGCCCGTCGGCAACCACCACCGTCCTGTGCTCGAGAAGAGGTCACGAGAACTCGTGACGAAGTCGGGTGGTACCGCGAAAGCGCAGATGCGCCTTTCGCCCTGACGAACAGTCCGGGCGGGAGGTGTTTTTTCATGTTCGGAGGTAGATCGTATGGCGAAGAGCTGGGAAGAGATCAACGCGCGCATTGCGAGCGGCGAGGCGGTGGTGTTCACTGCCGAGGAGTTCGCCACGCTCGCCGCTGACGAGGGCGTGAAGGCGGCCGCCAGGCGCGTGGACGTGGTGACCACCGGGACGTTCGGCCCGATGTGTTCCACCGGGGTGATCCTCAACTTCGGCCACTCCGACCCGCCGATCCGCATGGCCGAGATCTGGCTGAACGACGTTGCCGCCTACGGCGGTCTCGCCGCGGTGGACACGTACCTCGGCGTGACGCAGCCGAGCAGCACTCGCGGCATCGAGTATGGCGGCGCGCACGTTATCGAGGACCTGCTGCGGGGCAAGGCCGTGCGCCTGCGCGCGACGAGCCCCGGCACCGACTGCTACCCGCGCACCGAGATCGACACGTGGGTGACGCTCGATGACCTCAACCAGGCGTACTTCTTCAACCCGCGCAACGCGTACCAGAACTACGCGGTGGCGGTGAACACCACCGACTCGGTGTTGCACACCTACCTGGGCACGCTGCTGCCGAGGCTCGGCAATGCCACATACTGCTCGGCGGGAGTGCTCTCGCCGCTGCTCAATGACCCGACCTACCGGACGATCGGGGTGGGGTCGCGCATCTTCGTGGCCGGGGCCCCCGGCTACGTGGCGTGGCAGGGCACCCAGCACAACCCGCACACCGACCGCGACTCACACGGCGTGCCCGTGCGGCCGGCCGGTACGCTCGCGGTGATCGCGGATCTCAAGGCCGCCAGCCCCGAGTTCTACTCGGCGGCGACCTTCACCGGTTACGGTGTTTCGAGTTTCGTGGGCATCGGCGTGCCCGTGCCCGTGCTGGACGAGGACATCGCCGCCACGCTCGCACTCACCGACGCCGACCTCACGGCCACCATCTACGACTACGGTGTGGCAGGCCGCTCGCGCCCGTCGCTCGGCACGGTCACGTATGCCGAGCTGCGCAGCGGGTCGATCGAGGTCGAGGGCAAGAAGGTGCCGACCGGCCCGATCAGCTCGCTTCCCAGGGCGCGCCGGATCGCCACCGAGCTGAAGCGCTGGATCACCGAGGAGCGGTTCGCGATCGCCGAGCCTGTGGAGCTGCTCCCGCAGCCGGGCAGCCAGGCGCAGAAACCGCTCGAGATCACCACAAGGGAGGCGATCTAGTCATGGCGCGCAAGCGACTCGATCTCACGTTCCCGCCCCGGCAGTCACTGAAGCCGATCATCTACCACCTGGTGCGCGACTACGACCTCGTGCCGAACATCCTTCGAGCACAGATCCATCCCGCGCAGGAGGGCCGGATGGTCCTCGAGGTCACCGGCAGCAAAGAGAACTACGCCGCCGGCGTGGCGTTCCTGGAGGCGCAGGGCCTCACCGTCAACGAGGCTGCGAGCGACATCGTGCTCGACGAAGAGCGCTGCGTGGACTGCGGACTGTGCACCGCCGTGTGCAAGCCCGGCGCGCTCACGCTCGACCCCGAGACGCAGACCCTCAGGTTCGACAAGGACAAGTGCGTGTACTGCGAAGCGTGCGTGATAGCCTGTCCGCGCAGGGCGATCACGCTCACGTTCTAGACAGGGAGACGCAGGTGCCACAGTACGCATTCGTGCAGGTCATGGCGGTCTCGGCCCTGGTGGCGATCCTGGCGGTCGTGGCATCGATGCCGCTGGCAGCGAGAGTCAGCCCGCGTGCGGGACGAGTGCTGCTGCGCGCAAGTCTTATCGGCGTGCTGCTCGTGGTCGGCGGCTGCTTCGTCTGGGGCGCTTCGACGGGCGATCTCGCACGCTTCAACGCGCGCATGGGCTGGGACGCGTGGCTCCAGATGGGCGCGTTCTTCGCCATGGTGTACCTGACGGGCTACCGGTTCGCGTCCGCGTACGTGGCGGACAAGCTGAAGGAGGCCTCCGATGCCTGACATCGCGCTGCGGCTCGGCCGCGACATACTTGTGCTCGACGGGGCCATGGGGACGATGCTGCAGAAGCACGACCTGCCTTCGGACCAGTCGTTCGTGCAGCTCAACGTCACCGCGCCGGACATCGTGATCGAGGTGCACCGTCTGTACAACCTCGCCGGTGCGGACTGCGCAACCTCCAACTCCTTCGGCGGATCGCGCCTGAAGCTCGAGGCCTACGGTCTCGGCGACCAGGTGGAGGAGCTCAACCGGGCCGCCGTGCGCGTGGCGCGGGCGAGCGGCGCCACGCACATCCTGGGCGAGCTGGGCCCCACGGGCCACGTGCTCGAGCCGCTGGGCAGCGCGCGCTTCGACGAGCTGTTCGACGTGTTCGCCGAGCAGGCTGCGGCGCTCGCGCTCGAGCATCCGGACGCCATCCAGATCGCCACGATGACCGACATCGCCGAGGCGCGCTGCGCCGTGCTCGCCGCGCGTTCGGTCACGGACCTGCCGGTCTTCGTGACGTGCACCTTCGGGCTGAACGGCCGCATGGACCTCTCGGGCACCGGCCCGGAGGCGGCGGCGGTGATCCTCGAGGCCGCCGGGGCGTCCGCGGTGGGGCTGAACTGCGGCCTCGGCCCCGAGCAGATGCTGCCGCTCGTAGAGCGGATGGCGTGCGCCACCACGCTGCCGATCATCGTGCGGCCCAACGCCGGCCTGCCGCAGCTCGTGGACGGGAAGACCGTGTTCCCGGGCACGGCTCTTGAGATGGGGGAGTACGCGGCGCGCTTCGTGGATGCCGGCGCCTCGCTCATCGGCTCGTGCTGTGGCTCCACACCGTCGTTCACCGGCTCCATCGCGGACTTCGTCTCGGACCGCGATCCCGTGGAGCGCACCGCACCGCCCGCTGGCGTGGCCGTCGCGGGCCCGCGTGGCGTGGCGCGCATCGGTGCCGGCGCTCCGCTCACCCGCATCGGCGAACGTATCAACCCCACCGGCAAGAAGCGGCTGGCCGAATCACTGCGCGCAGGCGCGCTCGACGTGGTGCGCGAGTACGCCATCGAGCAGCAGGACGCAGGTGCGGACCTGCTCGACGTGAACGTGGGCGCGGCCGGCGTGGTCCAGGCAGAAGTGCTGCCGAAGGCGGTGCTCGCGCTCTCGGGCCTCGTGGATCTGCCGCTCGTGCTCGATACGACCGATCCCGTGGCGCTCGAAGCCGCCCTCAGGGTGTATCCGGGCCGCGCGCTCATCAACAGCGTGAGCGGGGAGTCCGCCTCGATCGAGGCCGTGCTGCCGCTCGCCGTGCGCTACGGCGCCGCGGTCGTGGTGCTCGCGCTCGACGACTCGGGCGTGCCGCACGCCGCCGAGGCACGCGTTGACGTCGTACGCCGCGTGAGGGAGGCCGCGCACGCGGCCGGACTCGGCGACGACGACCTGCTGGTGGACACGCTCGTTCTGGCGGCGGCCACCGAGGAGGCGGGCGCCACCGCAACGCTCCGCGCTATCCGCACCGTGACCGACGAGCTCGGGCTGGCGACGCTCGCAGGCGTGAGCAACGTCAGCCACGGACTGCCCGGGCGCGCGCTGCTCAATGCGCAGTTCCTCGTGCTCGCGGTCGGGGAAGGTCTCACCGCCGCGATCGTG
This sequence comes from Actinobacteria bacterium UBA6100, assembly GCA_002423585.1. Lineage (GTDB taxonomy): Bacteria > Actinomycetota > Coriobacteriia > Anaerosomatales > Anaerosomataceae > UBA6100. The sequence goes on along the minus strand of DIWS01000019.1, from coordinate 51,640 downwards.
AACCCCTCCGAGCGCGTGGAGTTCGACAATGCCACGGCCGCTGCCGCATCCGACGTGCTGCTCGGCCGCGATGTGCGTGCCGAGCGCTGGATCGCGCGTGTTGCCGAATCCGAGGGCGCGAGCGCCCCTGAGGTCCCGTCCGCTCCCGGCACCACCGCCGAACGGCTCGGTGGTGCGATCGAGCGCGGGGACGCGGACTCGGCGCCGGGGCTGGTGGACGACCTTGTCGCCGCGGGTCAGGAGCCGCAGTCGGTGATCGCAGATGTGCTCACGCCCGCGATCCAGCGCCTCGGTGACGCCTACGGCCGCGGCGACGTGTTCCTGCCGCAGCTGATCGCGGCCGCCGATGCCATGAAGGCCGCCGTCGCGCGCGCCAAGACGCACCTACCCGAGGGCAGCGCCGCGCACGAGGGCCGCGTGGTGTTCGGCACGGTCAAGGGCGACATCCACTCCATCGGCAAGGACATCTGCGTGTCGATGCTCGAGAGCCAGGGCTACCTCGTCGACGACCTCGGTGTGGACGTGCCCGCCGAAGCGTTCGCCGAAGCCGCACGCGATGCCGATGCGGTGTGCCTTTCGGCGCTCATGACCACGACGCTGCCCAACATGGAGCGGGCGTGCGGCGCGATCCGCGAGGTGCGTGCCATCCCGGTGCTCGTGGGTGGTGCGGTGGTGACGCGCGACTTCGCCGAGTGCATCGGTGCAGGGTATTCTGAGGATGCGCCGGGCTGCGTGAGCGCGGTCCGTGACGCCATAGCGCGCAGCAGGGAGTCCATCGGATGATCATCACCAGACCGCGCGATTGGTCGCGCATCATCGAGAACCTGGAGAGCATCGGCGCCCGGAGGGTGTTCCTCATGGGCTGCGGCCAGTGCGCCACCGTGGCGCACACCGGTGGCGAGCCCGAACTGCGGGAGACGGCCGAGCGCCTGGGCGAGGCGGGCTACGAGGTGACGGGCTGGACCGTGGGCGAGGTCACCTGCCACCTCAACGGCACGAAGCTCGAGCGGCGCAAGCACCAGGAGGCGATCGACGCCGCCGATGCGGTGCTCGTCCTCGCGTGCGGGGCCGGCGTGCAGACCACCGCCGATGCCATCGCCAAGCCGGTGTTCCCGGGGTTGGAGTCGCTCTTCCTCGGCACGGTCATCAGAAACGGCGTGTTCGAGGAGCGCTGCCAGACGTGCGGCGACTGCGTGCTCGATAAGACCGCCGGCATCTGTCCGGTGACCACGTGCCCGAAGGGGCTCTTGAACGGCCCCTGCGGCGGGATGTGGAACGGCATGTGCGAGGTGCTCACCGATCGGGAGTGCACGCATGTGCGCATCCGCAAGCGCCTCGCCGAGCAGGGGCGCACGGGCAAAGGCACGCTCGCGCCGAAGGACTTCAGCACCGCGCTCAAGCCGGGCGCTGTGAACATCCGCGACCGGAAGGACGAACGGTGAGCCGACTTCGGGACAAGCTCGAGGCCGGGGAGTTCGTCGTGACCGGCGAGGTGGCTCCTCCGAAGGGCGCCGATCTTGCGTCGATGCACGCGGCAGTGGACATCCTCGCCCCGCACTGCGATGCGCTCAACGTCACCGACAACCAGGGCGCGACGCTGCACCTGTCCTCACTCGCCGCATCCAAGGCCATCCTCGACCGGGGCGTGGAGCCGATCTTCCAGCAGACGTGCCGCGACCGGAACCGCCTTGCGTTGCAGAGCGACCTGCTCGCGGCGTGGTCGCTCGGCCTCGAGAACGTGCTCATGGTGACCGGCGACGATCCGCGCGCCGGCGACCACCCGAACGCGAAGGGCGTCTTCGACCTCGATTCCACGCAGCTCGCGCAGGTGGCGGTGGGTATGAACGAGGGTCGCGACATGATGGGGCACGAGCTCAAGGGGGCAACCGGCTTCTATATCGGCGGAGCGATGTTCCCGGAGGCCGAGCCGTGGGACGTGCAGCTCGCGCGCACCGAACAGAAGATCGAGGCGGGTATCCGCTTCTTCCAGACGCAAGCCGTCTTCGATATGGACAAGCTCGAACGCGCGGTCGAGGCAGTGCGCCCGCTCGGCGCCAAGATCATCGCGAGCGTGCTGGTGATCAAGAGCCCGGGCGTGATCAGGTTCGTGAACGAGCATCTCGCCGGACTGATGATCCCCGACGCGATCGCCGACCGGATACGCAGCGCGGCGGACCCCGCCGAGGAGGCGGTGCTCCTTGCCGCCGAGCAGGTGCGAGAGATCCGGCAGATCGCCGACGGCGTGCATGTCATGCCGCTCGGCCTGGACTTGGCCATCGGTCGCATCCTGGGCGAAGGGTAGGGAGCCATGCGTCGCATCGCACTGTATAGCGATGTGCACGCGAACACCGTCGCGCTCGAGGCGGTCCATGCCGCGATCGAGGCGAAAGGGATCGCCGAGCGCTACTGCCTCGGCGATCTCGTCGGGCTGGGTCCGCGGCCCGGAGAGGCGGTCGCGCTCGTCCGATCCTATGGCGATACCGTGATCCAGGGCAACTATGACCGGGCGATAGGTGCGCACCTGCGGCATCCCGGCAGCGACTTTCCCACGCCGCAGGAGGCGCTCGACGGCGCCGAGGCCTATGCGTTCGCCATCGCCGAGACCGGCCGCGCCTCGGCCGACTACCTGTACGCACTGCCGAGAGGCCATGCGATCGTGGAGCGTGACGTCCGCATAGAGTTGTGTCATGGCACGCCGCGGTTCCCGAGCGAGGTCGTCACTACGGACGCGCCGCCGCCGCTGCTCACGACCATCGCGCGCGAGGTGTCCGCCGACGTGGTGTGCTGCGGGCATACGCACATACCGGTGCATCGTTCGGTGCCGGCAGAGGACGGCGTGGTGCACTGGGTGAACGTCGGATCGGTCGGGCGACCGCGCGACGGCGATGCGCGCGCCGCGTGGGTCGAGCTGGTCCTGGGTACCAAGCAGGAGGTGATGGACAACGCGCCGGCGGATACTGCGAGCCGCAGGGTCGGCCAGACGGACGTGTGGCTCGGCGCGACCATCCACCGAGTCGCGTACGACACCGAGGCGGTCGTCCGGGACATGGTCCGGCGCGGTCTGCCGATGACGCTCGCTGCGGGCCTGAGGGTCGGGCTCGAGGAGCACGATGTGATCCCCGGGATGGTGCGGCGTGCCGATGAGGCGTCGGTCCCCGTCGGCGAGATGGCCGAGGTGATCTCGGCCATCGAGGAGGGGCTTGCCTGCGGTCTCGAGTTCACGGATCACTGCATGTGCCCGCTGGAGGACCGTATCGCCGCGTACGAGTCGCTCGCACGCATCTATCGTGGAGGGCTCGCCGAGGTGTCGCCAGCCGTTCGCCGGCTCCGACTCGCGATGCGCAGCTGCCGCATCAACCGTAACGTCAACGAGGAGGCGATCCTCGACGCTTTCCAGGCCGCCGACACGGCGCTTCGGACCGCTGACGGACGCTCTGCCTTCGAGGCGGAGCGTGAACGCCTCTACGGGCAGCGCTCGGGCTTCGACCCGTTCACGCATGTGCTGTCACCCGAGGAGGTCACCTACCTCTCGGGCGACATCAGGGAGCACATGGCATCGATCGAGGCGGCCTACGCCGAGTCGGTCTTCCATGCTCCCGAGGTCACCGGCGGGATGCACCCGCCGGGCCACATCTCCACCGAGCTCGACTTCATGGCGTTCTGCCTGCGCGGCGCCGCGGCCGGCGACTATCGGGCGCTCGATCGCGCGAACGACTTCTTCCGCAAGCATCTCGCCGAGTGGGTGATGCTCTTTGCCGTCGTTGTGGGCCAGCAGGCGCGTGAGCCGGTTATGCGTTTCGCGGGGCTGGCACTCGACAAGTTCCTCACCTGCGAAAGCTCGATCTTCCGCCATGCGTTGCCCACGCGATGCTATCTGCAGGCGCGTCGTCCGTAGGGTGGGCGGTCACGCTCGCGTGCTATCATGCCGCCATGCCTCACCGCCGGAGAAAGGGGTCGGATCATGAGCGTTCCCGAACGGCCCAGTCTTGATGGCTGGCTGGCCGAAGTGAAGCGAGAGCCGGGTGCGGCTGACGCGGGCATGTATCTGTGTCACAACGGCGTCGTGCGGTCCTTCTCCCGTGACGGCAGGCCGGTCACCGGTATGGAGCTCAGCGTGGACCGCGAGCGCCTCACCGAGTTGCTCACGACCGCCGAGCTGATGGAGGGCGTCTCCGTCGTTCGTGCGTGGCTGAACGAAGGTCATCTCGAGGTGGGCGACGACATCATGTACGTGCTCGTGGGCGGCGACATCCGCCCCAACGTGATCGAGGCGCTCACGGCACTTGTCAGCATGATCAAGTCCGAGGTCGTCACCGAAGTCGAGCTTCGCCCTGAGGTCTAGGCGACCCGGTGATGCCGTAAGGGGAGGAAGTACCATGCACATCGTCGTTCTCGGCGGCGGCCCCGGCGGCTATGGCGCCGCGTTCGAAGCGGCCCGCCTCGGCGCACAGGTCACGCTTATCGAGCGCGAGCGGCTCGGCGGCACGTGCCTCAACTGGGGCTGCATCCCCACCAAGACCATCCTGCGCTCCGCGCACATCGTCGCCGATACCCGTGACGCGGCCACCTTCGGCCTGAGCGCTTCGATAGCGACCGTCGATATCCCCGCGCTCCGGGCGCGCAAGGAGAGCGTGGTCGACGAGCTCGTAGGGCAGGTCGAGTCCTCGGCCAAGCGGTTGAAGGTACGCACGGTCTACGGTGCGGGCAGATTGACGGGCCCGAAGGCCGTTGAGGTCACGCTCGCGGAAGGCGGCACCGAGACGATCGAGGGCGATGCGCTGATTCTCGCCACAGGCTCGGCTGTCTTCAAGCTCCCCAACATCGACCACGACCTCGAGGGCGTGTGGACGAGCGACGACGCGGTCACGCTCACCGAGCTCCCGAAGGACGTCGTCATCATCGGCGGCGGCGTCATCGGCCTCGAGTTCGCGTGCGCATACGCCGCCTTCGGCAGCATCGTGACCGTGGTCGAGCTCATGGACCAGGTCCTGCCCGGCAACGACAAGCGCGTGGTGAAGCAGACGCAGGCCGCCCTCGAGGACATGGGCGTGGTCTTCCACCTCGGCGACGCGGTGGAGCGCGTGGAGCGTGTCGACGGGCGCATGCATGCGATGCTTCGCAGCGGCACGACGCTCGAGAGCGACATCGTGATGAGCGCCGTCGGGCGCATCCCCAAGTCGGCGGGCCTCGGCTTCCCCGAGGCCGGCATCGAGATGGACCGTGCGGCCGTGAAGGTGGACGAGCACTTCCGCACCAACATCGACGGCGTCTACGCGATCGGCGACCTCATCGGTGGCATGATGCTCGCGCACGTGGCCGAGGAGGAGGGCGTGGTTGCGGCGCGCAACGCCGTTGCCGAGTTCTCCACGGTGGGCGCCGAGGCGCACCTCGAGAGCGTGCGCTACGACTGCATCCCCGCGTGCGTGTACACGTTCCCGGAGGTGGCCGTCGTAGGCAGCGGGCGCGACGCCGCCAGGGAGCGCGGCATCGACGCCGTGCAGGCCGTCGCCAAGTTCGCGGCCAACGGCAAGGCGCTCGGCGAGGGCGAGAGCGACGGCTTCGTGCAGGTGGTGGCCGAGAACGGCACGGGGCGCATCGTCGGCTGCCAGATCGTGGGGCCGCATGCTGTCGAGACCATCCACGAGATCGCGGTGGCGATGAAGCATGACGTGACCGTGCGGCAGCTGGCCGAGACGGTGCACGCGCACCCGACCGTCTCCGAGGTGATCCGCATGGCGTGTGCGGACGCCGCCGGGAAGTGCGGCTGCTAGTGCCCTACGAGCATGGGCGCACGGCGCAGCGCCTGCCCGCGTGGCTGCGCCGCCCGATAGCGCACTCCGGGGAGTACCGCGCGGTGGAGGGGCTTCTCGAGGAGCTGCACCTCTCGACGGTGTGCCGGGAGGCCAAGTGCCCCAACCGCGGCGAGTGCTACGCGAGCGGGACGGCCACCTTCCTCATCGCCGGTGATGTGTGCACGCGCGGTTGCCGCTTCTGTGCGGTCGAGACGCGCGTGCCGCAACCGCTCGATGCCGGTGAGCCCGCGCGCGTGGCCGAGGCGGTCGCTCGACTGGCCTTGCGGCATGCGGTGGTCACGATGGTCACGCGCGACGACCTCGCCGATGGCGCAGCGGCGCATGTGGCGGCCACGATCGCGGCGATCCGCGAAGCCGCGCCGGGCGTTGCGGTGGAGGTGCTGGTGAGCGACTTCGGCGGGGACGAGACCGCGATCGACACGGTCGCAGATGCCACGCCCGACGTCTTCAACCACAACCTCGAGACGGTGCCGCGCCTGTACGCCGAGGTCAGACCAGGTGCGAGCTACGGGCGCAGTCTCCGCGTGCTCGCACGCGTGAAGGAGCGGGCGCCTGAGATGCCCACGAAGTCGGGCCTGATGCTCGGCCTCGGCGAGACGCACGACGAGGTCGTGTCGGTGATGCGCGACCTGCGGGCGATCGGCTGCGATCTGCTCACCCTCGGGCAGTACCTTCGGCCGAGCGTGAAGCACCTGCCGGTCGCCGAGTTCGTGACACCCGAGGCGTTCGCGGCGCTCGCGCGTGAGGGGTACGCGCTCGGATTCTCGGGCGTGGCGAGTGCACCGCTCGTGCGTTCGAGCTACCACGCCGCGGAGTTGGCCGAAGGCGGAGCGCGCGCTTAGGCTTCCGGGACGATGGGCGCCGCCGCGCGGTCGCGCCCGGCCGATTTCGCCGCGTACAGCGAGCGGTCGGCGGCGGCGAGCAGGGTCTCTATCCGCCGCGGGGGCTCTCCAGCCGGATCGCGCACGACCGTCCCTCCGATACTCACGCTGAGCGGGATGCGCGAACCGTCCGAGCCGCGCACGTCGATCTCGCGCACGGTGGTGTTGATGCGCTCGCACAGCTCCGCGTACTCGGCCAGATCCGTCTCGGGTGCGATCACCGCGAACTCGTCGCCGCCATAGCGCAGGACGAGATCGGAGGCACGTGTGGCCTTGCGCAGAGCGTTCGCCACCGCTTGCAGCGCCTTGTCGCCATCGGTGTGGCCGAACGTGTCGTTCACGGACTTGAAGTAGTCGACATCGAGGAGCAGGACCGTGAGCGCGTGTCCGTACCGCGCCGACCACGCCGCCCACTGCGGCAGGTGCGTCTCGAGCGCGCGGCGGTTGTACAGGCCGGTCAGCACGTCGTGCGTGGCGTACACCGCCAGCCGGAGGTTGTCGCGCCAGGTGCGGGAGAGCACGGTTGCGAGCAGGCCGGCGAGCGAGTCGGGTGTGTAGTGATTGCCGATGGCGCTGACGAGTCGCTGGAGGTGCGCCTGATACGAGGTCCGGCGGCGGTCCGCGCGCGCCGGCTCGGTGAGTTCGATGAGCTCGCTGAAGACGGGGTCGATCATGTAGAACTCAAGGCGGGCGGCGAGCGCGAGCATGCCGTCGATCGACAGGCCCTCGAGGTCCGCGATGTCGAGCGACTCCAGCTCCTCGTGAAGGCTCTCCAGGCGTTCGGTGAGTTCGTCGGTGTCGTTCACCAGATCGGGGAGCAGTCCTTGCTCCCAGGCTTCGACGAGCTGCTGCCACCAGCCGGTGTGTTCGCCTTCATCACGTGCGAGTTGCTCGAACGTCGTGCGGAGTTCGGGCTCGGGGCAGACGGAGGCCAACTCGCCATAGAGCCGCTCGGCGTGTTCGTCCATCTTCACGCAGAGCCTCAGGATCTCGCGCATCACGCTGCCCCCCTTGTCACCCGATACGTTCTTCCCCTCGAACGGGCCGACGGCCGCACGGTGACGGGAGCACGCCCGTTCGGACTGCTACCATGAGCCTATGGTATGGGAGCCTCGCAGATATCGCCAGGGTGCGCACTCGTCGGATCTCGTCTCATTCGAGATCGTCCACGGCGAGACCGACCTCATGGTGAGCGCGCTTCGGGACTGCTCGGCCGAGGCGGCCGCCGCGGTTGCGGAGATCCGCGCCGATCTTGAGGCGTACATCGGCGTCCACCCGCGCTTCGCGGAGAGCTTCACGCCGGTGGAGGTCACCCCCGACGCCCCGGAGATCGTGCGTGCCATGGCGGCTGCGGGTGCAGCCGCAGGAGTGGGTCCGATGGCGGCGGTCGCCGGCGCGGTGGCCGAGCGCGTCGCCCGTGCGCTGGCACCGGTCTCCCCGGAGGTCCTGGTGGAGAACGGCGGTGATCTCTTCGTCGCGGGCTCGGTCGAGCGCCACGTGCTGCTGCTCGCGGGTGACTCGCCGCTGTCCGGGCGCCTTGCGATCGCGCTTTCCGCCGGATCGCTCCCGTGCGCGGTCTGCACGTCATCGGGCAAAGTGGGGCATAGTGTGAGCCTCGGCGTCGCACATGCGGTGACCGTGCTCGCCGCCGAGGGCGCCATCGCAGACGCTGCAGCGACCGCCGCGGGCAACCTCGTACACGGCCCGGCCGATGTGGAGCGGGCACTCGAGCGTGCGCTTGCGGTGCCCGGTGTGCGGGGTGCTGTGGTCATAGCGGGAGACACCGTCGGCGCGCTCGGCGATGTGACGCTCGTTCCGGTGGACAGTGAGCGGCCTTCTGTGCCGCTATGATGTCGGACATGCGCGCGACTCCTGAGTCTCGCAGCGCTTGAGGAGAGGGGACCATAGTGGACAGCATCGACGAACTGGACATGTTCGAGGCCGACAGGCGGCTCGCGCTGTACAACGAGTATCGTGACGCCGCGGGCCTGTTCCGGTACTACATCGAGACCGAGCTGCGCGCGTATCTCGCCAACGGCGTGAACGTGGAGCCGGTGGCCGCGCCGGGCGGCACCTATTTCAAGGTGACCCTCACGGACGTGTGGATCTACGAGGCCGAGCGCATCAACCGATTCGTCCCCGAGACCGTCATCTACTCGGTCAACGACGTGCACGTCCAGATGCTCAAGGCCGAGGAGTAGCGCTGCCGATGTGTGCCGAGAGCGCGCCCGGCCCCGGGTCGCACGACGAGGCGGACCTTCGCGCTGAGAAGCTGCGCGCGGAGATCCGTCATCACGCGTGGCGCTACTACGCGCTCGACGCGCCCGAGATCTCGGACGCGGCCTACGACGCGCTGGTACGCGAGCTCGAGGCCATCGAGGAAGCGTATCCCGACCTCGTCACCTCCGACTCGCCCACGCAACGCGTCGGTGCGCCGCCGCTCGAGGCGTTCGCACCGGTCGCGCACGCGCGGCGGATGTACTCGCTCGACAACGCCATGGACCTCGCCGAGCTCGATTCATGGCTCGAGCGGGTGGCGCGTGAAGGGGCAGGCCGCGACATCGGGTTCATGTGCGAGCTCAAGATCGACGGGAGCTCGCTCGCGCTCACTTACGAGGACGGGGAGCTGGTGCGGGCTGCCACGCGCGGTGACGGCGTGACGGGCGAGGACGTCACGGCCAACGTCCGCACCATCAAGAGCGTGCCGCTGAGGCTGGGACATGCCTCGCCGCCCTCCCGCCTCGAGGTCCGCGGCGAGGTCTACATGCCGAAGGCGAGCTTCGAGCGCCTCAACGAGGAGCAGGAGGCGGCCGGCCAGCCGCCCTACGCCAACCCGCGAAACGCGGCGGCAGGCGCGGTCCGCCAGAAGGACCCGGCCGTGACCGCTTCTCGCGACCTGGCCACGTTCATGTACCAGGTGGTCGAGGCTCGAGCCCTCGGCATCTCGAGCCAGAGCCAGGCGCTCGAGTGGCTGCGCGACGCCGGCTTCCGCGTGAACCCGGATGTGGCGTACTGCGCCACGCCCGAAGCGGTGCACGCGTACTGCGAGCGGGCGATCGAGCGCCGCGGGGCACTGCCGTACGAGATCGACGGCGTGGTCGCGAAGGTGGACTTGTTCGCCCTGCAAGACGAGCTCGGGTTCACCTCCAAGGCGCCGCGCTGGGCCATCGCGTTCAAGTTCCCGCCCGAGGAGAAGACCACCGTGCTTCGCGAGATCCGCGTGCAGGTGGGCCGCACCGGTGCGCTCACGCCGGTGGCCGAGTTCGACCCGGTGCTCGTGGCGGGTTCGACCATCGCCCGCGCCACGCTGCACAACGAAGATGAGATCGGTCGCAAGGGCGTGCGCATCGGCGATACCATCATCGTGCGCAAGGCGGGCGACGTGATCCCCGAGGTCGTCGGCCCGGTGGAGCGGCTGCGCGACGGCAGCGAGCGCGAGTGGCGCATGCCCGCCGGGTGTCCGAGCTGCGGGAGTGCCGTGTGGCGTGAAGAGGGGGAGGTCGTGCCGCGCTGCACGAATGCCGGCTGTCCGGCGCAGCGGCTCGAGCGCCTCGGCCACTGGGCGTCGCGCGGAGCGCTCGACATCGAGGGTATGGGGGTCGAGATCGTGACGCGCCTCGTGGAGCAGGGGCTGCTCCACGACGTCGCCGACTACTACTCGCTCACGCACGAGCAGCTCGCGGCGCTCGACCTCGGCCGGGTTAAGAAGGACGGCACGCCCGTGCTGCTCGGCGAGACGATGGCGGCCAAGCTCATGGCGAGCATCGAGGCGAGCAAGGAGCGATCGCTCGCGCGGCTGCTGTTCGGCCTCGGCATCCGTCACGTGGGCGCCACGGTGGCCGAGGCGCTCGCCGCTGCGTTCGGCTCGCTTGATGCCCTGCTGGCGGCTTCCGAGACCGAACTCGCCGCTGTCGAGCAGGTGGGCCCGAAGATCGCCGGGTCGGTGCGCGCATTCGCCGGGAACCCCGAGAACCTCGCCATCGTCCGGCGCCTGCAGGCGGTCGGCGTGCGGACGGCCGAGGAGCGGCGGGCGCCCGAACGCGAGCAGACGCTCGCAGGTACGACCTGGGTGCTCACCGGCGCGTTGGAGGGCTACACGCGTGACGAGGCGGGTGCGGCGCTCAAGGCGCTGGGCGCCAAGGTGAGCGGCAGTGTGAGCAAGAAGACGTCGTACGTGGTGGTGGGCGCCGATCCGGGCAGCAAGTACGCCACGGCGCTCGAACTCGGCGTGCGCGTGCTCTCCGAGGCCGAGCTTGCCGCGACGCTCGAGCATGGAGCCGCGCCGGAGGCCGGCCAGTGACGCTGCGGTGCCCGGGCGACGGCGTGAAGGTGTCGGGACGATGAAGCAGGGGCCGCCTCTCAAGCTCGATCCTCGCGCGTGCGACCGGTGTGGAGCGTGCGAGACCGCATGTCCGCACGGCGCGCTCAAGGTCGGCCGCACGTACCTCAAGGTCGACTGGCAGCGCTGCGATGGGTGCGGCGCGTGTGCCCGCGTGTGTGGTCGCAGGGCGATCGTGCTGCGCGACGGCGGCAGGCGTGTGACCGGAGCGGCCGCACAGCCCGCTCACGCCAAACCGGTCCCGCGCCGGAGTACGGAGACGCCGCGGAGTCGTAGTGCCGCGGCCGCGGCGCCCAAGGTGAAGCCTGTGCGACCGGTGCTCGAGCCGAAGGGCGGCAAGCGCGGAGGCTTCCAGTGGACGCTGTTGGAGGCTGCGGCGATGCTCTCGGTCACCTTCTCGGCATTCACCGCCAAGGAGACAGCGGCGCTTCTGCCGGTGTTCGAGGCGATGCCGGACGACCTCGAGATACCGCTGCGTATCGGGATGCTCGCCCTGTACTACGGGGTTCAGATCGTCGTGCTCGTGTGGCTCGTCCGCCGGCGGGGCGGCGATCCGGCCTCGGCGCTCGGACTGCGGATACCCGGCGCGAGCGTCAGACACGCGCTCACCTCGGCGGGACTCGTCGTCGCTGCGCTGGTTGTCACCCGTCTGCTCGCGTCGCTCTACGCGTATGCCACTCGGGCGATGGGCCTGATGCCGTCGGCGCCGACCGACCTGACGACGCTCTTTGGCGCCAACACGTCCGGCCTGGTGCTCGCCATCCTGATGGTCGTCGTGGTGGGGCCGGTCGTGGAGGAGGCGGTCTTCCGGGGTGCGCTGCTCGAGGGCCTCACCGCGCGGTTCGGGGTATGGCCGGCGATCGTCGCGCAGGCGCTGCTGTTCGCCGCGTTCCACCGCAGCCTCTGGTCGCTTCTGCCGATGTTCGTGCTTGGCGCGGCGCTCGGCTGGCTCGCGCATTCGCGCGAGGGGCTGTGGCCGCCGATCGCCGTGCACGCGCTCTACAACGCGATCACCGTGGCTGCCGCGTTCCTCGTCGCGGGCATCTGACCGTTACGCACACCGCGCGCGTGCCGACTTTCGGTCACGCTGCCCGTATCTCGGGCGAACCGAACGGGTAGCTACATACCAGAAGTCCCCAGCATGAGGAGGTTCCGGTGGCAGAGTGCGAATGCCTTCCCCGATGCCCGTTCTTCCACGACCAGATGGAATCGATGCCGGCCATGGCCGAGATGGTCAAGGCTCAGTACTGTTCGGGCGACCGTGCGGACAACATGAAGTGTGCCCGGCACATGGTGTTCGTCGTGAGGGGTCGCGACGGCGTTCCGAGTGATCTGTACCCGTCCGAGTTGGCGCGCGCCGAAGCGTTACTTGCCGGCGAGTAGACCCCGGGGAGCTTCAGGCGCAGGCTCGGCGGTTGCAGCGGGGCGGCCGCGGGAGGTGGGGATGAGCACCGAACGCGAATTTGATGAGGCGGGCATGTCGGCGCGCGAGGAGGTCCCCTCTCCGCCCGGGCCGGTTTGGCGCGTCGTCGCACTCGTAGCATTCGTTTCGGTCGCTGTCGCCGTGATGGCGGTCTATGCAGTGAGTGAGTATCGCACCGAGCGGTACGAGCGTGCACGCGAGCTGCTCACACGCGCAGCGGACGACGATGCGACCGAACTCGAGCGTTGGCTGGAGGAGGGGTCCACGGACGCGGCGGTGATGGCAACGCAGTCCGGCGTCGCCGAGCGCTACCTGCGTTGGCAGACGGGGGCCGACCCGGACTTCCCGCGGATGCTCGCGGACCGGCTCACCGCCGAGCGCGACATCCGGGGATACGACTGCATCAGCATCTTCACAGCGGAGGAGTGGCCGTTCGCCACCAGTGGCGGCGAGCGTTGCCTCGAGTCACCGTTCAAGTGCGCGGACATCGCAGGCGAGGTCCTGACGGCGGAGGGGCCGGAGTTCTGCGATCACATCCATAATGGCGCCGGTGCGTGGTGTGTGGCATGGAGCAGCCCGGTGCGGCAGAATGCCGACAGCCCGGCGATCGGTGTGATCATCTATACCGTTCAGGTGCATGACGGGGTGGCAGGCGTTCTCGAGGACCAGCCGCTTCCGTACGACTCCGCCGAGAGCGCGCTCGTCGGGCCTCACGACCGTGGTTTCGACATCATCGGTTCGGCGAACGGTTTCGAGCCGGTCACGCTGGAGCGAGGCGGGCAGCTGCACGTGCAGCTCGCGGATGATATCGAGCACCAGGACTCCGTCATCCGGACGGGCCCCGATGACACAGGAGTGGCGGTCATGGCCGCCGCGCAGCGTGTCCCCGGGACGAAATGGCTCGTCGCGTCACGCGTTGACATCCGGGAGATCGAAGAGCCGGTGGTGAGATACGCGATGCTCGTGGGTTCCGTCGCGGCGCTTGCTGTCGTCGCGTTCGCGCTCGGGATGGTCATCGTGTGGCGCATGCGGTGGGAGCGCTACCGTGAGCACCTTGCGCTCGTTGAGATCCGCGAGGCGCTCGACGCCCGCGACCGGTTCATGCGTAACATGAGCCACGAGCTGCGCACGCCCCTGCAGTCGATCATGGGGTTCACATCGATCATGCTGAACGGTCTTGCGGGCCCGGTCTCCGAGGAGCAGGCGCGCCAGCTGAGCATGATGGACGCATCATCAAGGCGCCTTCTTGCTCTTGTGGACGACGTTCTCGACCTTGAGAGGATGCGCGACCACGACGCACGGGTACGCACCAGCAGATTCACCTCACTGGAAGTGGCCACCGCACTCACCGAGGCCATGCGTCCGCTCTCCGAGCACAAGTCACTCGAGTGTCGCTTCGTCCACGAGGGTGAGCCGATACAGCTCGAGACCGATCGCGACATGGTCGAGCGTATCGTGCTCAACTTGCTCTCGAATGCGATCAAGTACACCGAGGCCGGCTTCGTCCAGCTCGGCGTGCAGCTCGACGGCCCCGATGATGTGCTCTTCGAGGTCTCGGACAGCGGCCGTGGCATCGCGACCGATGAGCTGGACCGCGTGATGGACGAGTTCCATCAGGTGCTCGATCCCGAAGGCGCCAAGCCCGTCGGCATCGGCCTGGGTCTGCCGATCAGCAAGCGGATGGCTGAGGCGCTCGGCGGAGAACTCACGGTGTCCAGCACCCTCGGGTCGGGGTCCACGTTCCGGCTGCGCATTCCGCGCGTCCACGCCTCGGTGTATCGCGACTGACGGCCGCGAACGCCCCCGTCATCGCCGCCGTGTCGGGTATCATGTAACCCGTTCCCGCGAGGGTCGTCACCGCATCGCGACACTGTATGGAGGCACACCGCATGGCAATCACCGAGTCCGACGTGCGCCACGTCGCCCTACTCGCCCGGCTTGCGCTCACCGATGAGCAGGTCACCACGCTCACCGCCGAGCTCGGCGCTGTTCTCGGCCATATCGATGAGCTGCAGCGGCTCGATCTGGCGGGTGTGGAGCCTACGGCGCACCCGCTTTCGATGACCGACCGCACGCGACCCGACGTGGTCGTCCCCGGGCTCTCGCGTGAACTCGCCCTGCTCAATGCCCCGGACACCGACGGCACGGCGTTCCTCATCCCCGCGTTCGCCGGCGCAGGGGAGGAGTCGTGAGCACGATCGACCTCTCCGCGCTCACCGCCCGTGAGGTGCGCCGCGGCATCGCATCGGGCGACTTCTCCGCACGTGAGGTGGCCGAGAGCGCGTATGCGCGCATCGAGGCGCTCGATGGCGAGGTGCACGCCTTCCTGCAGCTCACGCCGGAGTTGGCGTTCGCGGCTGCCGATCGCGTCGACCGGGCACGCGCTGCGGGCGAAGAGTTGCCGCCGCTCGCGGGTGTCCCCGCAGGCATCAAGGACAACATGAACCTCATCGGTACGCGCACCACCTGTGCGAGCCGCATCCTCGGCAACTACGAGAGCGTATACGACTGCACGGCGGTCAGCCGACTGCTCGAGGCCGGTGCGCTGCCGATCGGCAAGTGCAACATGGACGAGTTCGCGTTCGGATCCTCTACCGAGAACTCGGCGTACGGCCCCACCCGCAACCCGTGGGACCTCGAGCGTGTCCCGGGCGGCTCGAGCGGTGGCAGTGCGGCGTGCGTGGCCGCGGGCATGGCGAGCATCTCGCTGGGCAGTGACACGGGCGGCTCCATCCGCCAGCCCGGCGCGCTCACCGGCACCGTTGGCCTCAAGCCCACCTACGGGCGCGTCAGCCGCTACGGCGTGGTCGCGTTCGGCTCCTCGCTCGATCAGATCGGCCCCTTCGGTAAGACGGTGGACGATGTCGCACTCGCGCTCGAGGCCATCTCCGGCGCCGATGTGATGGATGCCACGTCCTCTGTCGAGCCTGTGGATCCGTACTCGGAGGCGCTCGGACGCGGTGCGCAGGGTCTGCGCGTGGGCATCGTGAGCGACATGCTCGCGATGGAGGGCTGTGGCGAGGAGATCCGCCGCGTCGTGAACTCGTCGGCTGAGACCTTCGCCGCCCTCGGCGCCGAGGTGGGGGAGGTCGAGCTCCCGAGTGCGCAGCACGGCCTTGCCGCGTACTACATCATCGGTCCTGCCGAGGCGTCCTCGAACCTCGCGCGCTTCGACGGCATCCGTTACGGCCGTCGCGTGCCTGACGCCGACGACGTGCTGGACCTGTACATGCGCTCGCGGGCAGAAGGGTTCGGTCCCGAGACCATCCGCCGCATCATGCTCGGCACGTACGCGCTTTCGGCGGGTTACTACGACGCTTACTACGGGCAGGCGCAGAAGGCGCGAACGCGCATCATCCAGGACTTCCGCGCCGCGTTCGAGCGCTTCGACGTGCTGCTCACGCCCTCCACACCCGAAGTGGCGTTCCGTTTCGGCGAGAAGTCCGACCCCTACACCATGTACCTCAACGACTACTACACCATCCCGGTGAACCTCGCGGGCAACTGCGCGGTGAGCGTTCCGTCGGGTCTGTGCACCACTGCCGGTATGCCGATGGGCCTGCAGATCATCGGCGACTACTTCGCCGAATCGACGTTGCTGCGCGCGGCGGCCGCCTTCGAGGAGGCCACCCACTTCGAGCCGGTGCCTCCGCTCGTGCGTGCGCTCACCGGCACGGAAGGTGGTGAGTAGCGTGGCGAAGGACCGTCTTGCCGAGGTGCTCGAGCGCTACGAGGCCGTCATCGGCCTGGAGATCCATACCGAGATCACGGCGACGAACACCAAGATGTTCTGCGGCTGTCCGGTGGCCTTTGGCGGCGAGCCGAACACCCGGGTATGCCCGGTCTGCCTCGGCCTGCCCGGTGCGCTCCCGGTGCCCAACCAGGCTGCCATCGAGTGGACCGTGCTCGCCGGTCTGGCCACCGACTGCGACATCGCGCTGTGGAGCCAGTTCCATCGCAAGCAGTACTTCTATCCCGATATGCCCAAGGACTACCAGATCTCCCAGTACGACCTGCCGTTCTGCTCGGGCGGTCTCTTGGAGGTGGAGGTCGATGGCGACGGGGTGGCCCAGCGCGTGGACCTCGGCGGCGGAGTCGCGGCCGTAGGACCGGAGGCCGTCGCCGACGATGGTGGCTACCGCACCACGATCGGCATCACGCGCATCCACCTCGAGGAGGACACCGGCAAGATGGTGCACGTCGGTGGCAGTGAGGGCCGCATCGCCGGCGCCACGCACTCGCTCGTGGACTTCAACCGTGCCGGAACACCGCTCATGGAGCTCGTGAGCGAGCCCGACATCCGCACTCCCGAGGAGGCGCGACGCTTCGCGCAGAAGCTCCGCAGCATCTGGCTCGCGCTTGGTGTGAGCGACTGCAGCATGGAGGAGGGCTCGATGCGTGTGGATGGCAACGTGTCCATCCGCCGTCGCGGCGAGAGCGAGCTCGGCACCAAGAGCGAGGTCAAGAACATGAACTCGTTCAAGTCGCTGCACGATGCGCTCGCCTACGAGATCGTGCGCCAGGCCGACCTGCTCGATGCGGGCGATCGTGTGGTGCAGGAGACGCGGCACTGGGACGCCGGCGCCAAGCGCACGAGCGCGCTGCGCAGCAAGGAGGAGGCGCACGACTACCGGTACTTCCCCGAGCCCGACATGGTGCCGTTCAGTTTCGACCCCGAATGGATCGACTCACTCGCAGAACGGCTGCCGGAGTTGCCGGATGCGCGCCGCGCTCGGTACATGACCGAACTGTCGCTGCGCAAGCACGACGCGGGGCTGCTTTCCGCGGACTTCGCTCAGGCATGCTTCTTCGAGGAAGCGGTCGCGATCGCCGGTGCGGCTCGCGCGAAACCGGTGGCGAACTGGATGCTCGGCGATCTGGCGGCACTGCTGAACGCCGAGGGCATCGAACTGCCCGAGTCGCGTGTCTCACCGGCGATGCTCGCCGAGCTGGTGGGACTCGTCGAGGATGGGATGATCTCGGGCAAGCAGGCGAAAGAGGTCTTCGGTGACATGGCCGCGAGCGGCGACGCCCCCGGTGCGATCGTGGAGGCGCGCGGCATGAGACAGGTCTCGGACACCGAGGCCATCGAGTCGGTGGTACGCGGGGTGCTCGAAGCGAACCCGGTCGAGGTGGCGAGCTACCGGGCAGGCAAGACCGGGTTGATCGGCTTCTTCGTCGGCGCTGTGATGCGTGAGATGCGCGGCCAGGGCAACCCGAAGGTCATCAACGAGGTCCTCACACGCATGCTTTCGGGATAGCTGCATCGCAGGCTGGGGGGCTCACAGCACCGCGAACGCCCCGCAGCGTGTGCAGTTCTCCGCTGGTCCCTGTATGAATCCGTTTGACAGCCATAATCTACCGTACATCGCCACAAATGTTCCGTTCAGCGGGAGATAGAACATTTCGCGAAATCGCCCTTGCAGGCGTGTGTGGCATGGCGTAGAGTCACAGATGTCCCGAGAGGTTGAGCGGGCGAACCGCGAAAGGTAGCGTACCAGTAGCTGCCGGCGGGGTGTACAGGCGGAAGGCTTCGCGCAAGCTGGCCGGAGGCTCGTAGGCTCCAACGGTGTGAAATGGGAAGCTGCGGAGTAGAGGATCGTCGGCGAGGTCTCTCGGGGCATCTCTATTCCCGGGACTGCCGTCCTATGAGATCACGACATCCTGGCATTGAACGACCCCGCGTCACCGTCCGGTGACGCGGGGTCGTTTTGCAGCCGGAGTCCGGGTGCCACAAGCGTGTGCCGTGGGCGAGTCTCGTCGCCGTTAGCCCGGGATCAGCGACTGCACCTGGCGTTCACTCACGCCTTTGAGCACCTGCGCGCGTGCGATGGGATCCAGTGAGGCGAGTTCCGCGTGGATCAGCTCCTCGGTCTCGGCGATCCGGTCCTGGCGGACATCGAGTCCCACGTCGGCGAGCATGATGAGCCCCGCGCCGATGAGTGCGCCCGGGACGGCCCACGCGAAGAACCCCCGACGGCCGCGGAGCAGCATCATCGCTCCGGCCACGATGCCGACCGCGATCATCGCAGCGCCGGCGCCGCCTTCTGAGCGGACGTTGCCGGGAATCGACTCACGCCACTCCTCGATAGTGTTCCTGACATCCATCACGCAGTCCCTTCGTCGGCCATCCTCCAGCCTATGTTCCCGAAGTCGACCTCGCTCTCGCAGGATGATCGCGCGACGTGCGGTACACTCAGCCCGACGACGTGCGGGAAGGGGGCCGAGTGGAGCCGAAGGACACGCCGGAGCCGTGGTCGCCCGGCAGGCGCAGCGTGACCTCGTGGCTCCTCTATGACCTGGCGAACACCACGTTCGCACTCGGCGTTGGCAGCAGGTACTTCGGGCCCTGGCTCATCGAGGACCGCGGAGGTGCCGACTGGCAGCTCTCGGCCACGATCATCGTGGCGATGGCGGCGGTGATCGTGCTCGGTCCGTGGATCGGGGCACTTTCGGACCACCTCGGGACCCGTCGACCATACCTCGTGGGTGCGACACTCGTCTGCGTGGGCGCGACGGCGCTGCTGGCCACCTGGGGCGTGATCCCCTCCCTCGTCTTCTACGCGATCGCAACGGTCGGATTCCACTGCGGTGCGGTCGTCTACGACGCTATGCTGCCTGATGTGAGCACGCCGGAGTCGGCAGGCAGGATCTCGGGGCTGGGGGTGGCGATCGGCTACTCGGGCTCAGCCATCGCACTCGGCCTCGGCATGTGGCTGCTTCCGCTGTACGGCTACGCCGCGGTCTTCCGCGCACTCGCGATCGCGTTCCTGGTCTTCGCGCTGCCGGCGTTCCTGTGGGTGCGCGAGCGGCCCCGGCCCAGGCGGGACGGTCGGGCGCCGGGAATCCTTGACTCTCCTGCCACGATGGTGAGCGCATGGCGCACGGCTGCGGGCCACCCTGGTGTGGTCCGGTTCCTCATCGGGCGTTTCCTCTACACGGATGCGATCAACACGGTGTTCCTGTTCAACGCGGTGTTCGCGAAGCTGGAGATGGGCTTCACCGACGCGCAGACCGACCGGCTTGCTCTTCTGGGTATCGTCTGCGCGGGACTAGGAGCGGTGATCGCCGGGCGGGTGGTCGATACGGTCGGGCCGAAGAAGGTGCTCGACTTCGCGCTCTACGCGCAGATCGGCGGTCTGGTCTCGGCGGTCTTCGCGGGGGTGACCGGCGTTCAGAGCGTCGGTTGGCTCGTGGCCGTGGGTGGCGGCGTGGGTATCGGCGCGGCGTGGGCCTCGGACCGTGTGCTCATGACGCGTCTCACACCCGATCACCTGCTCGGGGAGTTCTTCGGCCTGTATGCCACGGTCGGGCGATTCGCGACCGTCCTCGGGCCGCTCACCTGGGCGCTCGTGGCAGACGGCCTTGGCCTGGGCAGGACTGCGGCGCTGGCATCGCTCGGGCTGTTCATCGTGGCGGCGCGGATCGTGCTGCACCGGGTCCGGGACGATCAGCCGATGCCGGATGCCACCTTCGGGTAGGAACCCGCACCGGGCGTCTCCGGGTCGGCTGTGCGCTACACTTGTCCGGCAGCCTGCTGACGATCGAAAGGTACCTGCATGTCCCGCTATCCGCTCGCTGACACTCTCCTTGCGCGCCGCATCGAGCAGACCACGGTCATCGATCTCTGTGCATGGATCGATGACGCCCGCGAGACCGGTGTGTATCCGGATGCCGCGTCGTTCAGGGTGGGCGGTGGCGCGGCGGTGTGGTTCGCACCGGGCAACGTGGTCAACGGTTCGTTCGGCCTCGGCCTGGATCGTGCGGTCGAGCAGGAGGAAGTGGCCGCGATGATCGCGTTCTTCGCGGAACGCGGCATGCAGGCCAAGACCGACGTCTGTCCGCACGCGGACCCCTCGCTCCTGCGCTGGCTCGCCGAGGCCGGCTTCGTGGCCACCGACTTCGAGACGGTGCTCTGCCAGCCGCTGCCTGCGGTCGATCCGGCTCCGGTGGCCGACGGTGTCGAGGTCCGCATCGCCTCGACCGACGAGGAGCGTGCGGTGTGGGCCGACCTTGAGGCGCGTGGGTTCACCGAGGACAAGGCCACACCCGCGGATCACGAGCTCGCGCGGGCCATCTCCCGGCGCACGGACGCGCTGCCCTTCATCGGCTACCTCGACGGCGAGCCCGCCGGCACCGGCATGCTGACGTTCGCCGGGGGTATCGCGTTCTTCAACGGCGACTCGACGCTTCCGGCCGCGCGCAACCGGGGCGTACAGAGCTCGATCCTCGCCGAGCGTCTTCGCCATGCGAGCGCCGCGGACTGCGATCTCGCGGTGATCGAGGCGTCGCCGGGCGGGACATCCCAGCGCAACCAGCTCCGCGCGGGGTTCCGGGTGGCGTACACCCGCGTGAGCCTGGAGCAGCCGCAGCGTCAGTGAACTGTGCTCGGCTATACTTCGAACGAGTGTCAGCAACCCCGGGGAGGCCACCGATGTCCGATCGTCCTACCGTCGCGTTCGTGGGCACCGGGGTCATGGGTGCCTCGATGGCCGGTCACCTCCTGGACGCGGGTTACCCGCTGGTGGTCTTCAACCGGACGACCGCCAAGGCGCAACCGCTGCTCGACCGTGGCGCTCGGTGGGCGTCGACCGCCGGCGAAGCGGCCTCACAGGCGGACATCACGATCACGATGGTGGGTTACCCTCACGACGTCGAGGAGGTCTACCTCGGTGAGGGCGGGATCATCGAGCGTGCGCCTCGGGGCGCTCTGCTCATCGACATGACGACATCCACTCCCACGCTCGCGGCGCGCATCGCCGAGGCCGCGGTGGCGGCGGGACTGTCCGCGGTCGACGCACCGGTATCGGGCGGCGACGTAGGTGCGCGTAATGCCACGCTCACCATCATGGTCGGCGGCTCGGACGGCGCCTTCCTCCGCGCACAGCCACTCTTCTATGTGATGGGCAAGACGCAGACGCTCATGGGCGGGCCGGGCGCCGGACAGCACACAAAGATGGCGAACCAGATCGGTATCGCCGGCACGATGCTCGGCCTGATCGAGGCGCTCGAGTACGCCAAGGCTGCCGGTCTTGACCTCGAGCGCGCACACGCCGCACTCTCAGGGGGCGGCGCCAACTCGTGGTCGTGGGGCGCGTACGGCCCGCGCATCATCTCGGGTGACTTCGAGCCCGGATTCTTCGTGAAGCACTTCGTGAAAGATCTACGCATCGCACTCGATGAGTCGCGCGCGCTCGGTCTCGCGCTGCCCGGTCTCGAACTGGCCGAGAAGCTGTACTCCCGTCTTCAGGACGCCGACGGTGCCGAGCTTGGCACGCAGGCGTTGTGGCTGCTCTACGAACGGGGAGAACAGGAGTAGCGGCACGTCGCCGCTGCGGAAGCGGTTCTGAGGAAGGGGGACGACGATGAGTGACAGCGTGGGCGCCGGAGTGGCGACGCGGCTGGGCGAGTTCGTGAGTGCGCACGCTCAAACGGACACCGGGGGCACGTGGCAGCTCGAGAGCAAGAAGATGCTCGAGATCCACCTCGCCGGGGGCAACGTCTTCACCAAGCTCGGCGCGATGGTGGCCTACTATGGCAATCTCACCTTCGAGCGCGCGGGTGCGGGAAGCGCGGGCAAGTTCCTCAAGACGATGGCCACGGGCGAGAAGGCGGCGACCACGAAGGTCACCGGTTCGGGCATCCTGTACTGCGCCGATCAGGGCAAGGAGATCTCGATCCTGTATCTGGAGAACGAGTCCATCTTCGTGAACGGTACCGACTGCCTGGCCTACTCGGACTCGCTCGCCTGGGACATCGTGTTCACCGGCGGCGCCAGCATGATGGCGGGCGGGCTGTTCAGCCTGAAGCTCACCGGGACCGGTTACGTGGCCATCACCACCCACGGCAAGCCGCTGGTGCTCGGTGTGGGGCAGGGCCAGCCACTGTTCACCGACCCGAACGCGACCGTGGCCTGGTCGGACGGAATGCAGACGTCGGTCAAGACCGATGTGAACCTGAAGACGATGCTCGGCCGGGCGAGCGGCGAGACGTTCCAGATGCGCTTCGACGGCCAGGGCTTCGTGGTCGTGCAGCCGTACGAGGAGATCGTGGTGGCAAGCGGTGGCGGCTCGTGAGCAGCGTCCCTGAAGAGGGTGCGCACGCCACGATCGAGATCGTCGAGATCCAGGGCGCCGGCGTCTGCTCGATCGGCCACGTGGTGGGTGACACGTGGGCGGTCGACTCGGCGCTCGTGCCCACCGGGATCTGCGGTTGGGCGTACGCCGCGATGCTGCCGTTCCTTCAGCCGCTGCGATTCGGCGGCAACTTCCCCTGGGAGGCCGAAGGTGAGGCGCTCGTGTGCTGCCCCGACCCGGCGAACCCCGTGGTGTTCAGGCTGAGAGTCGTCGAGTAGGATGCCGGCCCCGGCGAGGGTCGACCACGCTCGCTGCCCTCGGCGCGCAGATCGCGCCTGCGGAGGCTCAGCGTAGGTCTCCCTCGCCGGTCCGGCTTCGTCTACTCCACGTCCACCACGACCGCGAGCTCCGCGCGGTCCACGAAGTACGGGCGATCGGGGCTGCCGGCCGGGTCGTCCATCGAGAAGTCGAACTCACCGGTCGTGCCCCTGTCGGCGTGCACGGCGACGATCAGCGTGTCGCCGGTGACGTCCTCGAGCGCGACGGCGACATCGAGCGACTCGCCTGCGGGGATGTGCTGCAGGCCGACGCGCATGCCGGGCTTGCCGTCATCGTCGAGGTGCACTACGAGCCACGCCTCGCCGGGGGAGAGCACCCGGTCGACCACCAACTCGTCGGCCGATGCGGCGCCGGAGACCTCGAGCTGCGCATCGTCGGCGGCGGCGACGTAGCCCCACACGCCGTCCGTGGGGTGTGACGCCGCGATGTCGGTGGTGCAGCCGGTGAGCACGAGCGCGCCGACGGCGAGGATCGCCGCCAGCACGCGTAGGGGTGTGCGGTTCATCGTGTCGTTCCTTTCGCGAGACTCGGCTTGAATCGGCGCAGCATGAGCGAGCTGGTGACGACGCTGACGCTGGAGAGCGCCATCGCCGCACCGGCGAGCTCGGGCTTGAGCAGTCCGAGGGCTGCCACCGGGATGCCGAGTGAGTTGTAGCCGAGCGCCCAGAAGAAGTTCTGGTGGATCTTCCTGATGGTGGCGCGGGAGAGCTCGATGGCGGTCACCACGTCGCGCAGGTCGTTCTTGATGAGCACGATGCCGCCGGTCTCCATGGCGATGTCCGTACCCGCGCCCATGGCGATGCCCACGTCGGCCTGCGCGAGCGCCGGCGTGTCGTTGATGCCGTCGCCGACCATGGCCACCGTCAGGCCGCGCGCCTGAAGTCTCGCGACCTCCTCGGCCTTGTGCTCGGGGAGCACCTCGGCGAGTACGTGGTCCGCGGGGATGCCGGCTGCCCGGGCGACCGCCTCGGCAGTGCGACGGTTGTCGCCGGTGATCATGAAGACCTCGACGCCCATGGCCGCAAGACGCTCGACCGCCTCCTTCGAATCGTCCTTGAGCGTGTCCGCCACCGCGATGATGCCTGCGAGCGTGGCCTTGTTCACGCCCACGAGCATGACCGTCTTGCCCTCGCCCTCGAGCGCGGCGATCCGGTCCTCGAAGCGGGAGATGTCGATGCCCTCGCTCGCCATGAGGCGGCGGTTGCCGAAGGCCACACGGGTGCCCTCGACCGTGCCCTCGACGCCGTGACCGGGGATCGCGGCGAACCCGTCGACGGTCGGCAGATGGATCGCGCGCTCCTTCGCACGTCCGACGATCGCCTCCGCAAGCGGATGCTCGCTCCCGCGCTCGAGCGCTGCCGCAAGCATGAAGACACGCTCCACGTCGTGCCCCCCGGCAAGCTCGATGTCGGTCACCACAGGCTTGCCGTGCGTGAGCGTGCCGGTCTTGTCGAAGACGATCGCCCTGATCTTGTAGGCGGTCTCGAGCGCCTCGCCGCTCTTGATGAGGATGCCGTTCTCGGCACCCTTGCCGGTGCCCACCATGATGGCCGTGGGCGTTGCCAGGCCGAGCGCGCACGGGCAGGCGATCACGACGACCGCGGTGCCGGCGAGCAGTGCCTTGATGAACGGCGTCACGCCGGTATAGAAGGCCGGGTCGACGAAGCGCGGGACCACGAACAGCCACACGAGGAACGTGAGCATGGCCAGTCCGACCACCACCGGCACGAAGACGGCCGAGATCCGGTCGGCGAAGCGCTGCACGGGCGCCTTGGAGCCCTGCGCCTCCTCCACGAGCTTCACGATCTGGGCGAGCGCGGTGTCCGCGCCCACCTTGGTGGCCCGGAAGCGGAAGCTGCCGAGCTTGTTGACCGTCGCGCCGATGACGGTGTCGCCTTCGCGCTTCTCGACGGGTATCGACTCTCCGGTGAGCATCGACTCATCGATGGCGGAGGAGCCGTCCGTCACGACGCCGTCCACCGGGACCCTCTCGCCGGGCCGGACGACCACGATGTCACCCACATAGACGTCCTCGACGGGGACGTCCACCTCGGCTCCGTCGCGTACCACGCGTGCGGTCTTGGCGGCGAGCCCCATGAGCTTCCGGATGGCGTCACCCGTCTTGCCCTTGGCGCGCGCCTCGAGGAGCTTGCCGAGGATCACGAACGTGAGCAGGAGCGCACTCGTCTCGAAGAAGACCGGCTCGGCCATGAGCGCCGGCACGAACGTGGCCGCGAGCGAGTAGAAGTACGCCGATGAGGTCCCGATGGCCACGAGTGTGTCCATGTTGCCCGTCCGGCGTTTGAGCGCATGCCAGAAGCCCCGGTAGAACTGTGCTCCGGCGATGATCTGCACCGGTGTGGCGAGTGCGAAGCTGATGTACTTGAAGACCATCATCGGATCCCAGGCACCGCCGAACGTCTCGGCAAGCCACGTGGCCACCGCCAGCGGCACGGCCTCCATGAGCGACGGGATCATGAGCACCAGCAGGGGCAGTGAGAGTGCGAGCGAGAAGAGGAACAGCCGCTTCTGTCCGCGGACGTGCGCCTGCTGCGCCTCGCGCTGGGCGTCGCCTCCCTCGCCGGGCGCGGCGTCCTCATCGCGCGGGACGGCGTCGTAGCCGGCGTCGCGCACCGCGCGCACGATGCCGTCGACGCCGAGTGTCTGCGGGTCGTAGGTGACCGTGGCGGTCTCGGCGGCGAGGTTCACCACCGCGCTGCCGATCCCGGGCGTGCGCTGGAGTGTCCGCTCGATCACGGCCTGGCATGACGAGCACGTCATGCCGATGATGCCGAGGGTGGCCGAAGCCGTGGCGGCTGCCGCACTCACCGCCATGACGGCGGGGTCGGGCGCGGGCGGGACGACCGGACACGCCTCGGTGTCGCAGACCTCGGGTCCGGCATCCGGGGCGGGTGCGGGCTGCAGCGCTTCGGCCGGAGGCTCGGGCTCGGTCCACTCCACAGGCTCGAGCGTGACGGTGCCGCCCGCAGGCGTGAAGCCTGCTGCGGCTATCGCGCGCTCGATCGAGCCGGTGTCGGGCTCGCTGTCCACGCTGATGATGGCGAATCCGTCCCCGGCGTCGGCAGCGAGCACCGTGACGCCCGGGATCTCGGAGAGATTCGCGGTCACGAGCCGCTCGCACGCGTGGCAGTGCATGCCGTCGATAGCGATCTTGTAGGTGCGGGTCACTGTCGTCTCCATCGCTGTATCACTACTCCACGATGATAGTGCCGAAGACCATCTGCATGCCGCAGTTGAAGCCATACGTACCCGGTGTCAGCCGCGCTGCATCTATGCGGATGGTCACAGCACTTGATGTCAGGTCTTCGGAAAAGCCGAGGTCGGGGCTCTCCACCTGCGCGAGGCAGCCGGATGCCCGGGTGAACGTGATCTCCGCAGGGATGCCTGCTGCAAGCCGGATGACGTTCGGGTCGTAGTAGCCCTTCGAGGTGTCCACCGTGATGCGCTGAACGTCGCCCTCGATGGCTGCGGACTTCTCGATCGTCTCGGCGCTCGTCGCGCCGTTGCAGCAGGCGCACGGAAGCGAGCCGTCCCCGGTCGTCGTCGCCGAGATGGTGGCAGCGTTGCCGGCCGCATCGGTGCCGTCACTCAGCACGAGCCGTCCGGACATCATGCCCATCCCGCAGGTGAGGGTGTAGCTGCCTGCGGGAGCTGCCGGCAGCTCGACGGTAGTGGTGCCGTTGTCGGCCAGGTCGGCAAGCACGCCGAGCTGCGGAACGGCGAGCTGGTCGGAGCACGGGTTGGACTCCCGGCGCTCCACGATGAGGCGTACCGGAGTGTCGGCGGGCAGGTCGAGTGTCGCCGGCACGAACCGGGTGTTCTCGATCACGATCGGCACCTCGGCATAGCCGTCGGCGGCCAGCGTGTACGTCCCGGCCGACGCTTCGCCACCGAAGACGGCATCGCGCGCTGCCTGCAGTGTGACGGGCGAGCCGAGGAGGACCGCCCCGCGGTTCAAGTACGTCACGCCGAAGACGAGGACGACGAGTGCGAGCGCGATGATCGCGCGCTCCTTGAAGCGCCGGGGGATCAGGCTCGAGGCGGTGCCGAAGCCGAGCATGAGCGGGGCCGTGCCCAGGCCGAATGCGAACATCGCGAGCGCGCCGTCGAGCGCGCTCCCGCTGGCGGCCGCGTTGAGCTGGGCGGCCATCAGCGGCGCGCACGGCATCAGCCCGGTGAGCAGGCCGAAGCTCACCGGCGTGGCGAGCGAGGGTCGCTCGGCCTCGGCATCGGAGACCGCCCTGTGACGCACCGAGGTGAGCGCGCGCAGGAGGAACTTCGGCGGGCGCGGGGTGAGCTTGTTCGCCCACGGCACGCGGCCGGTCATGCCGAGCGCGAGCACGATCATGAAGAGGCCCGCGGCGACCAGCACATACGGCCGGATCGCAGCGAGGTCGAACGCCGAGCCGACGAGCCCGAGGGCCAGGCCGACTGCCATATAGCTCACGATCTTGGCGGCCTGGTAGGCGAGATTGGGTGCGACGCGCTGCCAGGTGGTGCCATCCTCGGTGCCCTTGAGGGCATAGGTGACCACCATTGGGCCGCACATCGAGACGCAGTGGAGGCTCGTGACGAGCCCCAGTGCGAGCATGGGGAAGAACAGGTCCATCGATGTCACTCCTCAGCCGAAGCACGAACGACTCACGCAGCGGGCGGGTGCCCGTGCGTGTCACGCGAGGAGTGCGGTCTAGATGGTGAGGCGGACCCCGAGCGGGTCGAGCGGTGGCGGTGAGGCCGTGGCCTCCGGCACCGTGAACGCGGCTCCCGCGGTCGCGGGTTCCGGCAGGGCGTCGACCGCAGCGATGGCGACCGGTGGCTCTACCGGCACGGTAGCCGAGCCGACCGCGTCATCGTGCGTGTGCTTCATCAGGATCCGGTCCGGGCAGTCATCGCACGCGGGCATGAAGTCCGTGCACGCACCGGCGGCCACATCGTCGCAGCCGGGCATCGCGCAGACCGGCGTGACCACGCCGAGCAC
The DNA here is from genome assembly GCA_002423585.1 of Actinobacteria bacterium UBA6100. Lineage (GTDB taxonomy): Bacteria > Actinomycetota > Coriobacteriia > Anaerosomatales > Anaerosomataceae > UBA6100. Next base: position 23,770 of record DIWS01000019.1, on the reverse strand, counting down.
CGCGACGGCGACGAGCGCCACCGCGATCAGCTTCACGATGTCGAGCCTGCGGGTCATGCTGCTCCGGTCCGGACGGGAGTTCGTACGGGCTAAGTGAGCAACGGGCGTGCCAGACACCCGGCGTCCCGGGCTACTCGCCATACCCCGCCCACAGCGGCGTCGACAGGTAGCGTTCGCCGGTGGATGGCGCCACCGTCACGATCGTGGTCCCCGCAAGCTCCGGGCGGGCCGCCAGCCGGAGCGCCGCCGCGACGTTCGCGCCCGAGGAGATGCCTACGAGGAGGCCCTCTTCGGCCGCGAGACGGCGAGCCATCGCGATGGCCTCGTCCCCGGTCACACGCAGCACCTCGGAGAGCACGTCGAGGCCGAGTACCGAGGGCACGAAGTTCGCGCCGATACCCTGTATCGCGTGCGGACCCGGGGTGAGCGGCTCGCCGGCGAGCGTCTGGCCGATGATGGGCGACTCGGCGGGCTCGACGGCCACCACGAGCGCGTCGGGGCGATGTTCGCGCAGGTAGCGACCCACGCCGGTGACCGTTCCCCCGGTGCCCACGCCGGCGACGAAGGCACCGAGCGTCTCGGTGCCGAGGGCCGCGTCGATCTCGGGGCCGGTCGTGGCGTAGTGAGCCGCCGGGTTCGCCGGGTTGTCGAACTGCCGTGTGAGGAAGCCGCCCTCGGTTCCGGCGGCGATGCGCTCGGCTGCCGCGACCGCACCTGCCATGCCCTCGGCACGCGGGGTCAGTATGAGCTCCGCGCCGTAGGCGGCGGCCAGTCTGCGGCGTTCGGCAGACATGCTCTCGGGCATCGTGAGGATCACACGGTAGCCACGGGCGGCGCCGATCATCGCCAGTGCGATGCCGGTGTTGCCCGAGGTGGGCTCCACGATCACCGAGCGGCCGGGTGCGATCAGCCCGCGCTCTTCGGCGTCGTCGATCATGCCGAGCGCGATGCGGTCTTTGACCGAGCCGCCCGGGTTGCGCGACTCGAGTTTGACCGAGACCGCGGCGCCGAGCCCGGCCGCGAGACGGTTGAGCCGCACGAGTGGTGTCGAGCCGATGGTGGCGTCCACACAGGGATACACGCCGGGCATGCCAGTCTCCTTCGATCTACGCGGCCGGTACGATCCCGCCGCCGACGACCCGGTCACCAGCGTACAGCACGACCGACTGCCCGGGTGCGAGCGGTTCGGCGAGTGCCCGGAACTCGACGTCCACGCCATCCGGCAGCGGCGCGGCCACCGCGGGCAGCGGCTTGGACCGGTAGCGAATCTGCGCGAGCACAGCTCCGGGTGCGGCGCCCGTCTCCCAGATGGCGTCGGCCAGCGTGAGCCGGGTGGGGACCGCCTCGCGCTCGGGCGCCACGATGAGGGCGTTGCGCGCGGCGTCGATGCGCACCACACGGAAGGGCCCCTCCGGTCCGCCCACGCCCAGGCCCTTGCGTTGGCCCACCGTGTAGCGCGCGATGCCGCGATGCTGGCCGAGCACCGTGCAGTTGAGCGTTTCGATGGGTCCCGGTTCGAGCGCTTCCGGGTGCGCTGAGGCCACGAGCGCCACGTGGTCGCGCGTGAAGCACACCTCCTGGCTCTCACGCGCCGAGGCGGTCGGCAGCCCGCGCCCGGCGGCCATCTCCCGTACCGCGGTCTTCGTGAGATCGCCGAGCGGGAACTCCAGCATCGGGAGGACGTGCGGCGGGATGCGGTAGAGGAAGTACGACTGGTCCTTCGTGAGGTCGGCCGCCCGCTCGAGCCACGTCCGGCCGCCCTCATGCGCGAGGCGCGCGTAATGCCCGGTCGCGAGCGTCGTGGCTCCGAGCTCCCGCACGCGGTCGGCCAGCGCGCCGAACTTGATGCGCTCGTTGCAGCGCACGCAGGGGTTGGGCGTGAGTCCGGCCGCGTAGGCGTCCCCGAAGGGCTCGACTACCTCGGCGCGGAAGGCATCGGCCAGATCGATCACCACATGCGGGATGCCGAGGGTGTCGCACACGCGCCGTGCCAGCGCCACGGGGCCTTCGCCGGCGCCGGTGGTCGCGACGCCCAGGTCCATGGTGATGCCGAAGACGTCCCGGCCTGCCTCGACGAGCAGGGCGGCGGCAACGGAGGAGTCCACGCCTCCACTGAGTGCCACGGCGGTCCGGGACATCGTCAGGCGTTCCATCGGCGCAGGTGCGTGACCACGTCGACGAGCGCCGGAAGGAAGCGCTCGATATCCTCTTCCGTCGTGTAGCGTCCCAGGCTCACGCGTACGGCGCCGAGCGCGAGATCGCGGGGACAGCCGATCGCGAGCAGCACGTAGCTCGGCTCGGGGGAGCCCGACTGGCATGCCGAGCCCGTGGCCACCTCGAAGCCGGCGTGATCGAGCCGAAGGAGGATGTCTTCACCACTCACGCCGGAAAACGCCAGGTTCACGATGTGTGGCAGCCGCTCGGGGGCATCAGCACCGTTGACGCGCACGTCCGTGACAGTCGCGAGGATGAACGATGCGATCCGGTCGCGCAGGGCGGCAAGCCTCGGCGCTTCCTCGGCACGTTCGGCATCCATGAGCTCGAGCGCGGTCGCCAGCGCGACGCTGCCGGCGACGTTCTGCGTGCCGCTGCGGCGCTTGCGTTCCTGGCCTCCGCCCATCAGATACGGCATGAGCGGCAGTCCCTCGCGCACGTAGAGGGCGCCCGTGCCCTTCGGTGCGTAGAACTTGTGCCCGGTGAGCGTTGCGGCGTCCACGCCGAGCGCGCGTACGTCGAACGGCACCTTGCCCACGGTCTGCGCCGCGTCCGTGTGCAGCAGCGCGCCACGCTCGTGTGCGACGACGGCGAGCTCGGCGAGCGGCTGGAGCGTCCCGATCTCGTTGTTGCCGTGCATGACCGAGACCAGCACGGTGTCGTCCCGCATCGCGGCAGCCAGGTCGTCCGGGTGGATGACTCCATTGGCGCGCGGCTTGAGCTCGGTGATCTCGAAGCCGCGCGTGCACAGCCATGACGCGGGATCGAGCACCGCGTGGTGCTCGAACGCGGAGACGACGAGGTGTCCGCTGCTTCTGCCGCCCACGGTGGCGAGGCCTATGATCGCCGTGTTGTCCGACTCGGTGCCGCCCGAGGTGAAGATGACCTCGTCCGGGCGTCCGGCGCCGATGCTGGCCGCCACACGCTCTCGCGCGTCTTCGTGGGCGCGCATGGCTTCGCGGCCGAGTGTGTAGAGGCTGTTCGGGTTGCCGAACACCTCGGTGAAGTAGGGGAGCATCGCCTCGACGACCCGCGGGTCGGTGGGTGTGGTCGCGGCGTAGTCCAGGTAGACCGGGCGGTCTGGCATGCGGATCCCTCCGTGGCGCTCGGGCGACGCGTTGGCTTCTCTTCTATGACGGCATCGTACACCGCGGCATCCTGTCGGGGCTCCCTGCTATCCTGGGTGACACGCTCGTGTGAAGGAGGCGCCCGTGGCACACCGTGCAGGCCCCAAGACGCCGTCAGGCATGCTGACCGATCTGTACCAGATCACGATGGCATACGCGTACTGGAAGACGGGCATCACGACCACCGAGGCGTGCTTCCACCTGTATTTCCGCGGCAACCCGTTCGATGGCGGCTACTCTGTCGCGTGCGGTCTGGCGCAGGTCGTCGAGTATCTGGAAGGCCTGGGTTTCACGGCCGAGGACACCGCGTACCTCGCCACGCTCACCGGCAGCGACGGAGCACCGCTCTTCCCGGATGCGTTCCTCGAGTGGCTGGCGGGCTTCCGTTTCACCGGGGACGTGCTCGCGGTCCCCGAAGGCACGGTCGTCTTCCCACAGGAGCCGTTGCTGAGGGTGATCGGGCCGATCGCCGAGTGTCAGCTCGTGGAGACGGCGCTGCTCAACATCGTCAACTTCCAGACGCTCGTGGCCACGAAGGCATCGCGCGTCAGGCTTGCGGCCCAGGGCGATCCCGTGATCGAATTCGGCCTCAGGCGCGCACAGGGTCCCGACGGCGCGCTCTCGGCGAGCCGCGCGTCGTATATCGGCGGTTGCGTTGCCACGTCCAACGTCCTCGCGGGCGCGGTCCACGACATCCCCGTGGGTGGCACGCACGCCCATAGCCTCGTGATGGTGTTCGATTCCGAGCTCGAGGCGTTCATGGCGTACGCCGAGGCGATGCCGAACAACGCCGTGCTGCTGGTGGACACCTACGACACGCTCGAGGGCGTGCGAAACGCGATCAGCGCCGGGCACCGGCTGCGCGAACTGGGCCACGATCTCGTCGGCATCCGCATCGACTCGGGCGACTTGGCCTGGCTCTCGAAGCGGGCGCGCGAGCTGCTCGACACGTCCGGCTTCGAGGGTACGCGGGTGTACGCCTCCAACGAACTCGATGAGTACACGATCGAGAGCCTGAAAGACCAGGGCGCCCGCATCGACGTGTGGGGTGTCGGCACCAAGATGGTCACCGCCTACGACCAACCGGCCCTCGGCGGGGTCTACAAGCTCTCCGCGATCCGCACCCCGGGAGGCGAGTGGGAGCCGCGGGTGAAGGTGTCCGAGCAGACGGCGAAGGTCACGACGCCCGGACTGCTGCGGGTGCGCCGTTACACCGATGCCGACGGGGTGTTTTCGGGCGACATGATCTACGACGAGCTGGTGGCCCCGGCGAGCCCGTGCGTCATGGTCGATCCGGCCGATGCCACGCGCCGCACCTCGTACTGCGGGACGGACGAGGCCGAGGAACTGCTGGTGCCGGTCTTCGACGGCGGGCGACTCGTCTACGAGGTCCCGCCCATAGCCGCGAGCCGCGAGCGGGCGATCGAGCAGATCGGGCACCTGGATCCGAGCCATGTGCGGCTGCTCAACCCGCACGTCTACAAGGTCGGCGTCGAGTTGGGTCTGTTCGAGCGCAAGACCGCGCTCATACTGGTGGCCCGCGGGATCGCCGAGGGATAGGAGGCGCCGAATGCGTGCACTCATCGTGGTGGACGTTCAGAACGACTTCTGCCCCGGAGGGGCGCTGGCGGTGCCCGATGGAGATGCCGTCGTGCCGGTCGCCAACGCGCTGATGCCCCGCTTCAGCCTCGTGGTGGCCACGCAGGACTGGCACCCCGCCGGGCACGGGAGCTTCGCCTCTGCACACACGGGACGCGCGCCGGGCGAGGTCGTCGACCTCGGCGGCGCGCAGCAGGTGCTCTGGCCCGACCACTGCGTGCAGGGCACGCCCGGGGCCTCGTTCCACTCGGTGCTCGACGTGGCCGTCATCGACCATGTGGTGCGCAAGGGCACCGATCCCGGCATCGACTCCTACAGCGCGTTCTTCGACAACGGTCACGCGAAGGACACAGGGCTCGCCGCCTTCCTCGAGCAGCGTTGCGCCGAGGATCTCGTGGTGCTCGGTCTGGCCACCGACTACTGCGTGAAGGCCACCGTGCTCGACGCGCTCGGCCTCGGCTTCGGCGTGACGGTCGTGCGTGACGGCTGCCGGGCGGTGGAGATCGCCGAAGGCGACGGCGAGCGCGCCTTCAAGGACATGCGGTCCGCAGGTGCGCGAGTGATACCCTCGGCGGAACTGACGTAGGGAAGGGGTCTTGGGATGAAGGTGGTCGCGTTCTCGGGAAGTGCACGCAAGGGTGGCAACACGGCGATCATGCTGCAACGCGTGCTCGACGCACTCGAGTCGGAAGGTATCGAGACGGAGCTGGTTGAGCTTGCCGGCCAGAAGGTTCAGGGCTGCACGGTGTGTCTGAAGTGCCGTGAGCTCAAGGACCGGAAATGTCACGGTCGCAACGACGCCATCAACGAGTGCATCGCCAAGGCTGACGAGGCCGACGGCATCATCATCGGCTCGCCGGTGTACTTCGCCGACATCTCGCCCGAGGCCAAGGCGCTCATCGACCGCCTGGGCTACGTGGCCGGTGCGAACCCGGGCATGCTGGAGCGCAAGGTGGGCGCCGGGGTCGTGGTCCAGCGGCGGGCCGGCGCGGTCCACGCGTTCGACTCGATCATGCACCTGTTCATGATCCGCCAGATGATCGTTCCGGGCTCCACGTACTGGAACCTCGGCATCGGTGGGCTTCCGGGAGCGGTCGACGAGGACGATGAGGGCCTGACCACGATGGACAACCTCGGCGGCAACATGGCCTGGCTGCTGAAGCTCACCGCTCCGGCACGGTAGGCTCCGCCCATCGCATGCCCGTGCCTGCGGTCACCGCACCCGCGCTATGTCCGTGCGTGATGGCACCGTCCGTCAGGTGAGGCTAATCACCGCAGTTCAGAAGCCCGATATTCCGTGTGTAGGGCCTCGTGCGAATGAGGCGCGTCTACCCGGAGGTATCACATGAGGCGGACACTCGCGATCGTCCTGGTTCTTGTCTTGGCGCTGTCCCTCGCGTTTCCCGCGATGGCGCTCGCCAAGCGAGGCGGCGTCCCGGCCAACGACAAAGGTGGGCCGGATGCGGCGAGTGCTGCGGCCGAGCATGCGCAGGACGCGCCGGGCAGGGACAAGGCGGATTCAAGCGACGCGGAGGAGGACGACGAGACGACCGCCGCGAACCACGGTCAGGACAAGGACCGCGGCCGCAGCGACGAGGCATCGGCAACCGCCGAGCCCAAGCTCACCGGTGTCGATAACGCGCTCTCCCGGCTGCAGCGGAACATGGAGCGGATGCAAGCGCAGCTCGAGGCCGGTACACGCAAGGGCCTGCCGTCCGGTCTGCAGGCCACCATCGCCAAGTTCATGAAATGGCTCGGTATCGATCCCGCCTCTGGAGAAGCCGAGAACACAGACGAGGGCTCAACTGAGACGAGCGGGACCGTCGAGCCGGAGCCGGCAGAAGAAGACGACGAAGCAGTCGCCGGCTCGGAAACACCGTCGGAGGCGCCTGCCGAAGAGTAGTCGGATGAGGCAGGCGACCCCCGAGGACCGGGGCCCGCAACGGGTCCCGGTCCTCGGTGTCCCTGGTGTGCGGCCTACACTTCGGCCTGTGCGGTCCTGCGGGTGCGCGGATGGAGGCGGCCCACCAGCCACGTGAGCAGTGGCCCGAGAACCGCGGCCGCGCCGAGTGCGGTGAGCTGGATCAGGTCCAGGTCGTACTTGAACGCAGCCTGCATATCGGGAAGGATCCACGTGACGTCGGCGCCCCACTGCCACAGGAAGTAGGCAACCTGGACTGCGAGTGAGGCCTGCACCATGAGCACCGTGGCACTCCCGAGCGCGAGCCACCCCGCCGTGTAGCCCGACTGCGGTCCACGCGGCTGCCTTCGCAGTGCGGTGTAGACGAGTGCGGCTACGACGCACGCGGCTAGCCCGGCGATGACCGTCTCGAGCATGCGCCCGTTGAAGAAAGCGTCGATCTTCGTCTCCTCGTTGAACGTGGAGAGCGACCAGGCGAATCCGTGCAGACCGAAGAAGAGCCCGTTGTAGAGGGCCGCGTACGCCGCCGTCCCGACGAGCGCGGCCACGAGCGCGCGCCACGAGGCGATGCCGATGATCACGGCTGCCACGAGTGCGGCGAAGGCCACTCCCGCGAAGAGCGCGAAACGAGCGTCGCGCTCTTCGGCGAGCCGTTCGGAATCGGCGTCGGCACGAAGGGCTGCCAGATCGGCGGGCGATCCGATCGAATCGATGCCGCGGACACCGTCATCGCCGAGCACCTTGCGGATGTATGCGAGCGAGACGCCAGCCGCGCGCACGAACTCGGCGTCACGGGCACTGCCGTTACCGTCGGCCAATACGGCGTCGATCGCGGTGCCCACTCCCTGCTGCGGCGCCTGGAGTCCCGCGAGAACGGCAACCGTCGGTGCGATATCCTGCAGGTCCGCCCGGGCCTCCGTCTGCTTCACGCCGGGCCCGGCGAACGCCGCGAACGTGTGGATGACCGGATCCTCCCAGCCGCCGTGCCCGCCGCTATCGATGTGGCCGTGGTCGGGCAGCACGACGAACGTGGTGGCGCCGTCATCGAGGCCCTCGATCAGTCGCGCGAGGTCCGTGTCGATCTTGCGCACGACCTCGTCGTACTCCGGTGACGCTCCGCCGAAGTCGTGGCCGGTGTTGTCCACGTCGGGCAGCAGCACGAACAGGAAGTCGGCGCCGCCCACCTCGGCATCCAGGGCGAGCGCGTTGTCCACGACCGTGTCGCTCACGTACTCACCCTCGGGCCATTCGATCGTGACCGAGGCCGTGGCCACCTCGGAGGCGTTGAACATCTCGTCGAGGTCCTTCGGGCCGGAGACCACCACCGTGCGGCCGGAACCCGCCGCCACGTCGAGCAGTGTCTCGACCTTCACCGGCCCTTCGAACCAGTTGGTGGTCACCCCGCTGATCTGCTGCGGCGCGCCGCTCATGATCGTCGTCCATGTGGGGTAGGAGAGGCTCGGCTGAGGCACCGTGAGCCGCACGTCCGCTCCCCGCGCGCGCAGACCCGAGATGGATGCCATTGTCCGCGAGGCGTCGTCCCGAAGCCCGTCGATGAGCACGACCACCACACGTCGCGGTTGGGCGCCGGGGATCGGGTCGGTGAGTGCCGGGCGCACTCCCGAGAAGTCGGCGCCGCTCATCGTGGTGTACGGGCTCTGGTACGACACCACCTGGTCCCAGGAGTAGGAGGCCAGGGTGTACGCGCCATAGGACAGGCCGAGCGAGACGGCGAGCGCGATGACCGGCAGGAGCCGGTCGATGAGGGGGTGACGAGAGGGGCGAGTGCGCTCCGGGGCGTTGGCCATCGGTTCCTCCAGTTGGATTCGTCAGCGTGCGAACAGTCTATGGCTAACCGCCCGCTGCCCGCTACTGCCAAGGGTGGACGCGATACCGGATAACGGCGAGTATGACAGGGGTGTACGCGTCGCCGGAAGGATCTCGCCATGAGTGTGAAAGTGATCGCCGACAGCACCTCTTACATCCCGCGTCTGCGGCGTGAATCGCTCGACATCCGTACGGTCAGTCTCTCCTCCACACTCGATGGTGTGACCTACATGGACGACGCCGAGGATTACGCTGCCTTCTACGACGCGCTCGCCGCGTCTCCCAACTGGCCCACCACGTCGCAGCCCTCCGTCCAGGACGTGGTCGATCTCATGACCGAGCGTGTTGAGGCGGGGCACGAGGTCGTGGGAGTCTTCATCTCGGAGCTGATGAGCGGAACGTACTCCACCGCGCTACTCGCCCGCGACCTGGTGCGTGCGAGCCACCCGCACGCCGTGATCGAGGTGGTGGACGGTCGCAGCAACTCCATCGAGCTCGGTTTCGCGGTGCTCGCTGCAGCCGAGAAGGCCGCCGAGGGCGGGACGGTCGAGGAGTGTGTCTCCGCTGCGAAGGAGCGCACACTGCACACTCGCTTCCTGTTCACCCCGATGACACTCGAGTATCTCAAGCGTGGAGGCCGCATCGGCAACGCCCAGGCATTGCTGGCCACGCTGCTGCAGATCAAGCCGGTGCTCACGGTGGAGGGCGGCGTGACCGACACGTTCGCCAAGGTCCGTACGTTGCAGAAGGCGCACGATCTCATAGTCGACACGTTCGCCGCCGACATCCGCGACAAGGGCGGCCTCGGCGAGGCGTACGCCCACCACATCCACGACCTGGCGGCCGGTGAGAGGTTCCGTGCCAGGATCGCCGAAGTGGCCGGACGCGATGTCGAGCTGCTGGATGTCGGCCCCGCAGTGGGGACGCACGTGGGTCCGGGCACGGTCGCGGTGGTCTACTACACGAACGGCCTCATGAACAAGTCCGGCTGACGCCGGCTGACTCACCACGAAGGAGTACACGTGTCGGGCAAGCCCGTACTCATCATCGATTCATGCTCGGATCTCCCGGCCGAGATCGTCGAGGCTCTCGGTGTCGAGGTCCTCAACTTCCCGTATACGATCGCGGGCGAAGAGCACCTCGATGACTTCGGCCGGAGTCAGTCGCACGCCGACTTCTACGCTGCCATGCGCGCGGGCGACCATCCCACCACGGCGCAGATCCCGCGCGCTGTGTTCCTCGAGACGTTCCGCGCACACGCTGCCGCAGGTGAGCCTGTGCTGTACCTCGGGTTCTCGTCGGCGCTCTCCGGCACGTTCGACGTGGGCTGGCTCGCGCGCCAGGACGTGCTCGCCGAGTTCCCCGATGCCGAGATCAGGCTCGTTGACACCAAGGCGGCGGCAGTGGCCGAGGGGCTGCTGGTCTACGAAGCGGCCCTGCGCTGGCGTGACGGCATGCCGCTCGCCGAGATCGAGGCCTGGGCGACCGCCCAGCGCCCGCGCCTGAACGGCTGGTTCATCGTGGATGACCTCGAGACGCTGCGCCGTGGCGGCAGGCTTCACGGTGCGGTCGCGGCGGCGGGCTCGCTGCTCGACGTGAAGCCGCTGCTTCGCGTGGCCGACGACGGCAAGCTCGAGGTGCGCAAGAGCATCCGCGGCCGCCAGAAGTCGATGCGCACGCTCGCCGACCTGGTCGCCGAGCGTGCTGAAGCGCCGGAGACGCAGACGATCGCCGTTGCGCACGGCGACTGCGCCGAGGACGCGGCGAGGCTCCGCGAGCTCATAGCCGACCGCGTCGCGGTGAAGGACGTCATCACGATGGAGGTCGGGCCGGTGATCGGCACGCACACCGGACCGGGCATGCTCGCAGTGGTCTTCTGGGGGGCGACTCAGTAGCGATGCGCCGCAGGTCCCGGGAGATCGCCGAGCGCCTCTCCTTGCTGCCACTGTGGCTCAGGCTGGTGTCCCGTGGCTCCGGCAGCGCGCCCGGCCTCATCGAGGAGCGCATCGAGTTCGGGCCCGACCCGGCGCAACACATCCTGATCGTCCGTTCTGAGCACCCTGCGGGCGTGCGCCCGCTCGTGTACTTCCTCCACGGCGGCAGCTGGAAGTACGGCTCACCCGAGTCCTTCCGCGCCATCGGCCGCTTCTTCGCCCGTCACGGCTACATCACCGCGCTCGGCGGCTATCGCCTCGTGCCGGACCATCACTTCCCGGCGCAGCGCGATGACGTCTTCGCAGGTATCGCGGCGGTGATGCGCGGGGGATGGTTCACCGACGCGTGTGACGGTTCGGTGCTGCTCGCCGGGCAGTCGGCCGGCGGCCACCTCGCGGCACTCGCGGCGTTCGATGAGGAGGCGCGCGAAGCGGCCGGACTCGGCGACCTTCGCATCGCCGGGATGCTTGCCGTGAGCGGTGTCCTCGACTTCTCGGTGCTCTGTCCCGAGCGCTCGGTCTGTCCGCTCATCGAGCAACTCATGGGTGGCCGCGAGGGATGGGAGCGCGCAGACCCCGCGCACTTCGTGCACGGAGCGGCATGCATCCCTACGCTGTGCCTGCACGGATCGCGCGACCCGCTGGTGCCTGTCGAGGTGGCCGCATCGTTCGTGCTGCGCGCCAACGGCACCGAGGGCGACCACGCCGTGTTCATGGCGGATCCGGACGCTCATCACTCGGACATGACACGTCTGTTCTTCGGCACCTCGCCGCTCACGCGGACGATGCTCGACTGGATGGGCGATCTCTAGAGACGCCTCGCGCCGAGACTACCGCCGGGCGCCGCCATCCCGCCCCGCAGCGCCCGACACGTCACGTCGTCGCATACGGTAGTCGGTCTGCTCGGTGAATCCGTACTTCTGGGAGAACATGTCGAGGACCTGGGTGAAACCGATGCCGCCACCGTGCTCTTCGATGCGGTATGTCGCGCGAACGGCGGGCTTGTCGCCGAGGTCGATGAGGCGCGAGAGGTCGACCGGTGTCGCCACGAGCACCACGTCCGCATCGGACGCCTGCACCGTCGCCGCGAGGTCCGCGAGCTGCTCATCCGAGTAGCCCATCGCGGGGAGGACTTCCGTGAGATGCGGGAACTTCTCGAAGGTGTCGCTGATGCTGCCGACGGCGAACGGTCGTGGGTCGATGAGTTCAGCCGCGCCGGCACGCTTCGCGGCGATCGCACCCGCGCCGTACGGCATGCCGCCGTGCGTGACGGTGGGACCGTCCTCGATCACCAGTACGCGCTTGCCGGTGAGGGCAGTCTCGTCAACGTCGATGATCGAGTTCGTCTGGATCATGAGTGCGGCCGGATTGTACTCGAGCGCGGTCGCGCGGATGGCGGCGACATCGTCGGGGTCGGCGCTGTCCACCTTGTTGATCACGAGGATGTCGGCACGCAGGAAGTTCGCTTCGCCGGGATGGTACAGGCGCTCGTGGCCAGCCCGGTGCGGATCGAGCGCGACGATCTCAAGGTTCGACTTGATGAACGGCAGGTCGTTGTTGCCACCGTCCCAGACGATGACGTCGGCTTCCTTCTCTGCCTCGCGCAGGATCCTCTCGTAGTCCACGCCGGCCATCACGACGGCGCCCTCTTCGATGAGCGGCTCGTACTCCTCGCGCTCCTCGATGGTGGTGTTGAGCCGGTCGAGGTCCTCGAGCGACGCGTAGCGTTCCACTGCCATCGCCTCAAGGTCCCGGTAGGGCATGGGGTGCCGGATGTCCACGGCCTTGATGCCTCGCTCACGCAGCAGCTTGAACAGGTGGCGACTGATGCCGCTCTTGCCCACGCCCGTGCGCACCGCGCACACGGAGATGACCGGTTTGGTGGATGTGATCATGGTCGGCTCCGCGCCGAGCAACGCGAAGTCGGCGCCGGCGGCGATGACCTTCTCGGCCTGGTGCATCACGTAATCGTGGCTGACATCGCTGTAGGCGAAGACGACCTCGTCGATCTTCTCCTCGGCGATCAGTTCGAGCAGCGTGCTCTCGGGAACGATGCGGATGCCCTCCGGATAGCGGGGGCCGGCCAGCGCGGCGGGGAAGGTGCGGGAGTCGATGCCGGGGATCTGCGTCGCGGTGAACGCCACCACGCGCACGGACTCGTCATCGCGATAGCGGGTCAGGAAGTCGTGGAAGTCACGTCCGGCTGCTCCCATGATGACGATGCGACGCTCGGCCATGTCGGCTCCAATCATCTATACGGAATCGCACTTGCGTTATGCATTCTCCCCTGAATCGCCGTGCGTCACACGGCCTTACGAGCGTACCTCATCGCCGGAGGACTGCAACGGTCACTTCTCGGCGTTCGACCGTGGTGCGCCACCGGAGCGTCACCCCGCCCCAGGCCGCGCTCGGCGCCTTAACCGTCATCCCACCGTGTGCACACAACTCCTCCACACGCGCGCGGCATCATCGGTCATGTCAGAAGCGTCACCCACAAGACACCTTCAAGGAGGTGCGTACGTGAACAAGAAGAAGATCGTTTCACTCGCTAGCGCCGGCCTCGTCGCCGCCATGGTTCTCGGAACCGCCGGTATGGCGTACGCCGCCACGGACACAACCGGTCCGCTGTACGGCACCGGGGCCCGCATGGGTCAGGCCATCCGCGATGCGGGCGCCCGTCTGGTCGACATCGTCGCCGATCTCACAGGTCTTTCGGTCGAGGAAGTCCAGGCCGAGCGTGCCGCAGGCAACTCAGCGGCCGAGATCGCCGAGGCCAACGGCGTTTCCACCGAAGAGGTCGTGAGCGAGGCCCTGGCGGCCCGCAAGACGATCCTCGATGCGAAGGTCGCTGACGGCACGATCACCCAGGCACAGGCGGATGCCGCCTACGAGCGCATGGCCGAGCGCGTGACCGAGCGCGTGTCCACCGAGGAGTCGGGCCGCCCGAGCTGGGCCGGCGCCGGCAGCGGGTCGGGCCGCGGCAGCGGTGGCGGCCAGGGAGCGCGTGACGGTTCCTGCACGGTCACCCAGTAGCAGCACCACCTCCGGTCGACAGGCCGGGAACCACCAACGACGGGCGGTCCTCCACGGGCCGCCCGTTCGTCATCCGGCGTGCCGCATCGTCGTGCGTGTGGCATGATTGCCAGGGGAGTGCACCACAACACCGGAAGGTAGTGTCTGCTCATGGCAGAAGACGCACATTCGATCGCTGTCTTGATCGACTTCGAGAACCTCGCCCTCGGCATAGAGCGACCGAGCGGGCGCACCGCATCGGGGCGCACGTCGCGGGCCAAGTCCACCACCGGCACCTTCGACATCAAGCTCGTGCTCGAGCGTCTGGTGGAGAAGGGCAAGGTCATCGTCAAGCGCGCATACGCCGACTGGGGCCGGTTCGAGATGTACCGGGTTGCCATGCATGACGCGGGCGTGCAGATGATGGAGATCCCCGAGCGCGGCAAGACGGGCAAGAACCACGCTGACATCCAGCTCTGCGTGGACGCCATGGACATGTGCTACTCCAAGGAGCACATCGACACGTTCGTCATCGTCTCGGGCGATTCCGACTTCACCCCGCTCGTCTCCAAGCTCAAGGAGAACGGCAAGTCCGTGATCGGACTCGGCATAAAGGACTCCACGAGTGACCTTCTCGCCGCGAGCTGTGATGAGTTCATCTACTACGAGGACATCGTGAGCGGACCGGCGAAGCCGCCGGTGCCGGTGGCGGACATCCCGGCCACGAAGCGACCCGCGATGAACCTGATGATCGAATCGGTCCAGGCGTTGCAGCGTGAGAACAAGGACATCATCCTCGCCTCTATGGTGAAGGACACGATGCGCAGGAAGCAGCCGCAGTTCTCGGAGTCCAGCTACGGCTATCGCTCGTTCTCGGACTTCCTGCAGGATGCCGAGCGGCTCGGCATCATCACCCTGCGTACCGACCAGCGCTCGGGCACCTGGGTGGTCTCGGGGTTCGCTGAGAAGCGATAGGCGGCGTCGTTCGCACATGCGCATAGCCCTTTTCACCGACACCTACCTGCCGGAGGTCAACGGCGCGGTCACGAGCATCGACTCGCACACGCGCCTGCTCGGCGCCCGCGGACACGAGATCCTCATCATCTGCCCGCGGTACCGCAAGCCGATCCTGCATGTGGTTCCCCACGTCACCATCCAGCGCTACCGCAGCTTCAGCTTCGTCTCGAACAAGGAGACGCGCATCGCTCTACCCACGATGGCTTCGGTCGCAACGAAGTTGCGGCACTTCAAGCCCGACCTCGTCCACGTCCACACACCGCTGTCGATCGGCGTGATCGGGCTCGCCACCGCCCGGATGATGCGTCTCCCGATCGTGGAGACCTACCACACGTACATCCCGGACTTCATGCAGTACGTGGAGCCCCATCGACTGCTCAGGCTCGATGACCTGCAGGACCGGGTGCTCAACTCGATCATCTTCGAGCAGATGTTCTCCACCGGTGTGTTCCACGGCCTCGCCAGCTTGGAGCAGAAGGGCAAACGCGCCGTGCCGGAGGTCTCCGATGTCGCACGCGCCGCCTTGAGTGAGTCCGCTGCCGAGGGGCCCTCGGACCTCACCACGCGATTCGCCTGGCAGTTCACGCGGACCATCTACAACCGCGCGGACCTCGTGCTCACGCCTTCGGCGACGCTCCAGCGGGAGCTCGTGGAGCACGGCGTCACGGTGCCCGTGGAGCATCTCAGCAACGGGATCGACCTGTCCATCGTCACGCAGAAGACGTCGCACGCGCCGACGGGCCGGCTGCTGCATGCCGGGCGTCTCGGCCACGAGAAGAACATCGACGTGGTGGTCAGGGCGTTCGCGCTCATGCTCGAGCAGCATCCCGACTACCGGCTGGACATCCTCGGTGATGGGCCCGCGCGCGACAGTCTCGCGCGTCTCGCGGAGCGACTCGGCATCGCGGACCGCGTGCACCTCGGCGGCTTCATGGACCGCCAGACGCTGGGGAGGACGTACTGCGAGTACGACGCCTTCGTGACGGCGAGCACCATCGAGACGCAGGGCATCGTGCTGCTCGAAGCGATGGCCGCCGGGTTGCCCATAGCAGGCGTGCGGGCACTCGCGATCCCCGAACTCGTGGTCGAGGGGCGTGACGGGTTGCTCGTGGAGCCGGGAGACGAGCGCGCTCTGGCCGAGGCGATGGGCAGGCTGGTCGGCGATCAAGCGCTCCGGGAACGGCTCGGCGCGGCGGGCATGGCGGACGTGAAGCCGCACGCGCTGGAGTCGGTGGTCACCCGTCTAGAGGGCCTCTACCGCAGCGTGCTTCGCTAGGCCACGCTGATCGCGGCGACGGGGCAGAGTTCCACGCAGCCCTCGATGTCCGGATAGGTCTCGATGGGCGGATCATCGTCGATCACGTAGGCGATGCCGTCCTCGCCCATGCGGAACACCTCGGGGCAGGCCTGCTCGCACAGCCCGCAACCGATGCACAGATCACGGTCGACGACTGCCTTCATCGCGCACCTCCTCGCGTGCCGTCAAACGGGTGCCGCATTGAGGAGTGTGCCCACATGCGGCGCCTACAACACCAACTCGAGCTGCGCGACATCCAGCCAGCGGCCGAACTTGAAGCCCACCTGGTGGAGTGTTCCGGCGTCTGCGAAGCCCAGATTGCGCGTGAGATTGAGGCTCGCCTCGTTCTCGGTGCAGATGCGCGCGATGATGCAGTGGAGGCCGGCCGCGCGTGCGCGAGCGAGCAGGTCCATGCCGAGCGCGGCGCCGATACCGCGACGGTGCCAGGCAGAGTCGATGTAGATCGAGATCTCCGCGGTGTCGTCGTACGCGGGACGTTCCGAGTAAGGCGAGAGTGACGCCCATCCCGCGATGACGCCCTCGACCTCGGCCACGAGCACGGGATGTCGCGGTCCGTGGTCGGCGAACCAGGCCATGCGCTCTTCCGCGGTCTTCGGCACAAGATCGAAGCTCGCTGTCGTGTCGGTGACCGCCTGGTTGTAGATGGCGGTGATCGCCGGGACATCGGTCTCGGTCGCTGTCCGGATGAGCATGCGGCGGTCCTTTCGCGGGAGAGGCTGTATCGCATACACGGTACGCCTCGGACGAGCGCTCTGTCAGCAATCGAGCTTCGCATGCGCGTGGACGCATGCACGGTCGTGCCGTACACTGTTGGCTCTGCCGGGGCCGCCTTGGGTGGTCTCGCGTGCGTCGGGCGCCATGTATGCGGGCGCCGTCGCCGTTCATGTACGGTGTCCGGGAGGGCCACTCGTGGAGAACCAGCTCGCCAAGAACTTCCCGCTCGAGAGCAAGCTCGGCGCAGTGCGCGTCAAGATCGACGACACGACGCTGCGCGACGGCGAGCAGACCGCGGGCGTGGTGTTCGCCAACCGCGAGAAGATCCGCATCGCGCGACTGCTCGATGAGATCGGCGTCGACCAGATCGAGGCGGGTATCGCCGCGATGGGCGGCGACGAGCGCGACACCATCGAGGAGATCGCACACCTCGGGCTCAAGGCATCGGTGCTCGGCTGGAACCGTGCCAACACCACCGACATCGCGACGAGCATCGACTGTGGTGTAGACGCGATCGCCATCTCGCTCGCCACCAGCGATATCCACATCCAGACGAAGCTCATGAAGGACCGCGCGTGGGTGCTCGACACGATCCGCGAGAGCGTCGCGTTCGCCAAGGCCGAGAAGCCGGACCTGTACGTTTCGGTGAACGCCGAGGACGCGTCGCGCACCGAGATCGGATTCCTGATCGAGTACGCCAAGGCCGCCAAGGCCGAGGGTGCCGACCGCATCCGCTTCTGCGACACGATCGGGCTCATGGAGCCGTTCCGCACCTACGAGGTCGTGAAGCACCTCCGTGAGGAGAGCGGGCTCGAGGTCGAGATGCACACGCACAACGACTTCGGCATGGCGGTGGCCAACGCGATCGCCGGCGTACATGCGGGAGCGAACTGGGTGAACGTAACGGTCGGCGGCCTCGGCGAGCGCGCGGGCAATGCCGCGCTTGAAGAGGTGGCCATGGCGCTCAAGTACATCGAGGGCTTCGATCTGGACATGGACACCGCGCGCTTCCGTGAGGTGGCCGAGTACGTGATGAAGGCGGCGGGCCGGCAGATCCCGGTGTGGAAGTCGGTCATCGGCACCAACATGTTCGCGCACGAGAGCGGCATCCATGCCGACGGCGTGATCAAGAACCCGAGCACGTACGAGGTGTTCGCACCCGCCGAGGTGGGCCTCGAGCGGCAGATCGTCATCGGCAAGCACTCGGGCTCTCGCTCACTCGAGCTGAAGTTCAACGAGTACGGCATCGAGGTCACCAAGGCTGAGGCCACCGAGCTGCTGCCGCGTGTCCGGACGATGGCCATCGAACTCAAGCGCAGCCTCTTCGACAAGGAACTCATCTACATCTACAACGACTGGAAGGCCGAGAAGAAGTGACTCAGGGTAAGACGATCGCCGAGAAGATATTCTCGGCACACTCAGGCACCGACGCGCATGCCGGCGACATCGTCGTGGCGGACGTGGACTTCGTGATGGGGCAGGACGGCACCACGCCGCTGGCCATCCGCGCGCTCGAGAACATGGGCGTCGAGAAGGTCTTCGACCCGGCCAAGGTGGCCGTGGTGATGGATCACTCGAGCCCGAGCCCCATCGAGGGCGTCTCGGCACTTCACACGCTGATGCGCGAGTTCGGCAAGAAGACCGGCGCCAAGGTCTACGACGTGGGTTGCGGCGTCTGCCACCAGCTGATCCCCGAGAACGGGCACGTGGTGCCGGGCGACCTCATGGTGGGCTGCGACAGCCACACCTGTACGTACGGCGCGGTGAACGTCTTCTCCACCGGCGTGGGCTCCACCGACGGTGCGGCCGCGATGGCCTCGGGCAAGCTGTGGTTCAAGGTGCCCGACACCATGAAGGTCACCTACGACGGCGAACTGCAGCCGGGCGTGTTCAGCAAGGACCTCATCCTGGCGCTCGCCGGGAAGATCGGCGTGGACGGCGCCACGTACATGGCGCTGGAGTTCCACGGGCCCGTTATCGATGCGCTTTCCGTGGACGCGCGCATGACGATCTCGAACATGGCCATCGAGGTGGGCGCCAAGGCCGGCCTCATGAAGGCCGACAGCAAGACGCTCAAGTGGTACGAAGGCCGCGGCGACCGCGCACCCCGTCCGGTGGATCCGGACGCCGACGCGGTCTACGCCGAGGAGATCGTCTTCGACGCCTCGGCAATCGGACCTATGGTGGCCAAGCCGCACGCGGTGGGTAACGTCTCGCCGATCGAAGAGGTCGCGGGGACGCCGATCGCGCAGGGCTACATCGGCACCTGCACCAACGGCCGCCTCGAGGACCTGAAGATCGCGGCGGACATCCTGCGCGGGCGGAAGGTGCACCCCGACGTGCGCCTCATCATCGCACCGGCGAGCAAGCAGATCCTACTCGACGCCATGGAGGCCGGCTACATCCGTGACCTCGTGGAGGCGGGCGCCGTAATGGTCACTCCGGGCTGCGGCCCATGCGTGGGCACGCACAACGGCGTGCCGAGTGACGGCGAGAACGTGATCTCAACCGCGAACCGCAACTTCAAGGGCCGCATGGGCAACAGCAACGCGTTCATCTACCTCGGCAGCCCGGCGACCGTGGCCGCCTCGGTCATCGAGGGCGTCATCACCGATCCGCGGAAGTACTTCACGGGAGGGGAGGTCTAGAGATGGCGATCACCGCGAAGGCGTTCAAGTACGGAGACGACATCAACACCGACTACATCATCAGCGGCAAGTACAAGTTCAAGAGCAACGACATGGCCGCGATGTCCGTGCACGCGATGGAAGAGTTGGACCCGCACTACCACGAGAAGGTGAGCCCCGAAGGCGGCTTCCTGGTGGCGGGTACCAACTTCGGCATGGGCTCGAGCCGTGAGCAGGCGCCGCTCGTGCTCCTCGGTTCCAACACCAAGGCGGTGCTCGCCAAGACCTTCGCGCGCATCTTCTACCGCAACGCCATCAACACCGGCCTGCCGGTGGTGGAGTGCGATACCGACCTGATCGCCGATGGCGATTCGCTCGAGCTCGATCTGGAGGCCGGCGTGCTCAAGAACCTCACGCAGGGCACCGAGATCCCGTTCGCACCGTTGCCGCCGGTGATGGCACAACTGCTCGCCGATGGCGGGCTGGTGGAGCACTTCAAGAAGCACGGCGGGTTCGCGGTCCGGTGACGGCCGGGCCCACCGGTCGCATGCCCGAGCCTGAGACACCGGCGTGGGACGGCGTTGAGCGGCGGGTCGCGCGGCGGCGGCAGCATCACAGGTACCGGTTCCTTGAGCGGCGGCACGGCTTCGATCGGCGCAAGCGGTATCCGGTGTTCGACACGATGCGCGATCACGGCTGGATAGTCGTGTTCACGATCCTGCTGATCAACGTGCTGTCGTTCATCGATGGCTACTTCACCGCCGCCGAGCTTGGTCTGGGGATCGCGCGTGAGGGGAATCCTGTGCTTGCTGCGGCCAACCGGGAGGGTCCGCTGGTCGCGATCGCGGTCAAGTTCGGCGCGATGGTGGTCGTGAGCACGGTGATCTGGCATGGCCGCCACAGGCACTCGATCCTCGTGCTGTCGCTCGTGGCCGTTGCGCTGTTCGGCGGCCTGGTCGCCTACCATGCGGGTACGCTTCGCGGACTCGGGTGGCTGTAGCGTCCTACTCCGCGAACGGCGCGGAGTTCTCGCGGAGTGCGACGGCGAGCTGCTTCTTAGTGACGGTGCCCTCGCACACGCCGATGACGAGGTCGTAGGCGTCCGCCTGGTGCATCATCAGCTGGAATCCGTTCAGGTCAAGGAACGCGACGGCTGCCACGAAGCCCGCCCGCTTGTTCCCGTCGATGAACGGATGGTTCATCACGATGTGGAACAGATACGCTGCGGCCATCTCGAACATGTCCGCGTGCAGGTAGGTTCCTCCAAAGCCGGCTTCAGGCATCGCGACAGCCGACTGAAGCATGCCCGGGTCTCGCAGCCCGTGGGACCCTCCTCGCAGATCGACCTGCGCGGCGTGGAGGTACTCCACCTCCTCGACGGAGAGAAACCGGATCTCGCTCACTTGGCTAGTCTATCGAGCGTCTCTGAGTATCGGCTGTTGACCCGATCCAGCGCATCGTCGAGCCTGGCGCGGTTCGAGTCCACGGTCCTGGCCGGGGTGATAGTGAGCGTACGCCCGTCGGTGCTTACAATGACGTCCTCATCGTCCTCCATCGAAAGCAGCTCCAGGATCGCCTTGTCGATGACAAGTGCCCTGCTGTTGCCGTGTTTCACGAGCTTCTTGCGCATCGCGGTCGCACATCCCATCGGCCTCACCTCCACGCCTGAGCGTAGAGGAATGTACTTACCGAAAGTATACCGATGTATCACCAAAACCTAAACCGCTGACGTCTCCCCATCCACTCGCGTACAATCGCGGGACACACCGCGACATCATGGAGGTACTACCGAATGGCCAAGCACACCGTGACCCTCATCCCCGGCGACGGCATCGGACCGGAACTCACCACAGCGATGACCCGCGTGGTCGAAGCCACCGGCGTCGACATCGAGTGGGAGATCGCCGAGGCAGGCGCCGGCGTGATGGACAAGTACGGCACGCCGCTCCCCGAGCACGTGCTCGAGTCGATCCGTAAGAACAAGGTCGCCATCAAAGGCCCGATCACCACGCCCATCGGCACGGGCTTCCGCAGCGTGAACGTCTCCATCCGCAAGGAGCTCGATTTGTACGCGTGCCTGCGCCCGGCGTTCTCCATCAAGGGCAACGGTGCGCGTTACGACGACATCGACCTCGTGATCGTCCGTGAGAACACCGAGGACCTCTACGCCGGCATCGAGTTCGAGATGGGGAGCGAGGGCGCGCGCAAGCTCATCGAGTTCGCCGCCGCCGAAGGCGCGGGCACGATCCTTCCCGACTCGGGCATCTCGCTCAAGCCGATCTCGGTCACGCGCAGCCGCCGCATAGTGAAATACGCGTTCGACTACGCGATCGCCAACGGCCGCAAGAAGGTCACCGCCGTGCACAAGGCCAACATCCTCAAGCACTCCGACGGTCTGTTCCTGAAGGTCGCGCGTGAGGTGGCCGAGGAGTACAAGGACTCGGGCATCGAGTTCGAGGACTACATCGTGGACGCCACCTGCATGCAGCTCGTTCTGCACCCCGAGTGGTGGGACGTGCTCGTGCTGCCGAACCTGTACGGCGACATCCTCTCCGACCTCGCGGCCGGACTCATCGGCGGACTGGGCATCGCACCGGGCGCCAACATCGGCGCTGACTGTGCGGTCTTCGAGCCCACGCATGGCAGCGCGCCGAAGTACGCCGGCAAGGACATGGCCAACCCCACGGCTGAGATCCTCTCCGCGGTGCTCATGCTCAAGCACCTAGGCGAGCGTGACGCGGCCGACCGGGTCCTGAACGCCGTGCGCACGGTCATCGGCGAGGGCGATAAGGTCACCTACGACATCAAGCGCTCGGTGACGGGCAGCACCGACGGGTGCGTCGGGACGCAGGCGTACGCCGACGCGTTGATCGAGCGGCTCTAGCGGCGCATCGAGCGGAGGCGCGCCTGTGAGCGAGGGTCCCGAGCACGAGGTGGAGCGCGTCAGCTACTGGCGGTCGATCGACAACCGCCGGAAGGCGGGCATCGCCGCGGGCCTGGCGGTGGCGGTGCTCGGCGTGGCGGGAACGCTGGCGCTGTCCGCCACTCGTCCGCCCGCCGATGAGCGTTCGGAGGAGACGAGCCGCACGATCATCCCCGCCGAGGAGACGACCGAGACCACGATCACGCCGCCATCGTACGGCGAGGCACCCACGAACGAGGCCGACGCGCCTGGCGCGGTCGCCGCTCCACCATCGACCGCCACACCGGGTCCCGCCCGCGCGCCGGTGGTGGCGTACCGCCGCGCGGGTGTGCTGTGTATCGCCGCCGAGGATGGCACGGGCGAGCGCCAGCTCGCCGCTTCCACCGCAGGTGTGTACTCGCTCTCACCGGACGGAGGGGCGCTCGCTTTCGTGGATGCAGCGGCGGGGACGCTGATCATCGTCGACACCGCCTCCGGTGCGGGTGTTGCGGTGGGGCCTGCCACGCAAGACGTCCCGTCGTGGGCATCCGACTCGACATGGCTCGTGTACACGGCCGCAGGGCCGAAGGTGACACGAGTCGATCGTTCGGGCGTGGGCGCCACGGCGCTCTTCCCGGGCAGCATGCCGTCCGTCTCGGCGGCCGATGGGACCGTTGTGGGCCTCGGAGTGTCCGGTGACATCGTGGTCTACAAAGGATCGATCTCGCGCCTGTTAGCGGCGGGCACGGTCACCGGGCTGGCGACCGACGGTGCGAGCGTCTACTACGCGGTGGCCGTGCTGCCGGATGGGGATGTCTCCGTGCGTGTGGTGGGCACGGACGGCGGCGGTGCGCGAGTTCTGGTCCCGCACCCGGCGGCGACGCGCGTGGCTACCTTCGGCGATCTTCTGCTGTCGCCAGGCGGCACGCATCTGGCGTACACCGAGCGCAGTGACGATGGCTACTCGCGGATGTTCGTGGTGCCGGTGGCGGGAGGAGGAGCGACGGCGCTCACCGTGCGACGCGACTGCTATCCGGTGCGATGGACAGCCGACGGCGCGGGACTCCTGTTCATCGAGGGGAATGCCATCCAGGGCGACCCCACGGCGCTGATGCGCGTGGCTCCTGGCGGCGGATCGCGTCGGTTGTTGTCCGACGGTGCCGGGCAGTGAAATGCCGTTCGTGGTCTACATTGTGATGGTGATCACTGTTCCGAGGCTTGACCTCCACTCATCGACCGTTCATAATTCACAGATACTCGCGGGTATGTTCGAAGACCCGCGATATGATCCGAGGCGATGACGCGTCACCCTTCATTTGGGCGCCTGGGTGGCGGGGAGCCAGTGGCGCAACCGGCTGATCATGTTCGGCCGGTTTTTCATTTCTCGCTCAGGGGCAAGTGGGGGATGCGGCCGGACCGCCCGTGAGGGCTTCGTCAGGTTGGGGAGTCGACGAAGTAGAGGTGGCGATCCGTATGCGTTCTCGGTTCATGCTCCTGGTAGCACTCACCCTTGCGCTGGTCGCGGTGTTGGGTGGTGTGGCGTATGCGGACACCGCTG